>JANSXY010000003.1 GCA_024742695.1 Paracoccaceae bacterium
GATCCCCGTCGAACCGCGCCCGCAACCGGATCAGCAAATTGCTGAAGGCGGCCACATGGACCGGCCAGATCACGCCGAAGTTGTCCTCGACGATGCCGGTGCGGGGCGGGGCTTTCGTGGGCATGGCGACGTCTTTCCGGCGCAATCCACCCAATTTGGGTGACAAGGTGATTGAGAGTCAACGGCGTCAGTCTACGCTTTGGGCGTGGAATGCGATCCGTTTGGGGGGTGAGGTGTTCAACGCAGGCGAGCAGAACCCGCGCGCCCTGAACGGATTGATCGATGCTATCTCACAACTTCGAAGCGACCGCGCTGACGGTCTACCGGGCTGTATCAAAAGTACTGGTTGCGCTGAGGGAAGTCCCAAACGGCAAGAAAGGTTCCGTCTATAGATCGGGGGTAAGGCGATGCTCGCAAGACTAGCAATTTTGGCGATTCTGGTTATTGCCGCAACGCCTCCCTCGCAGGCGCAGGCCCCGGAACCGCGCGTCGCGGTTCCAGACACACCGGGCGGGGCCCTCGTTTCAGGCTGCTACCGGGCCGACAGACCACTTTATGGGCCTTACGGCCTCACCTTCTGCCTCAGAGGCTGGGGCCGTGGAGACTACTCGGTGCGCGGACCTCGGCTAGTTTGCGACGGCCGCCTAAGTTGGCGCGCCTCGAGCGATACGGTCACGATCGAGCTACGCAGGCAATCCTGCAACCTCGGTCGAGCCTGGGCGGCCGCGCAGGTAACATGCCGTCCGCGTAGCCTGCTAAGCACGATCCTGGACGAGTTGATCCGCGATCTCATGGGGCGAGACGGCCAGAGCCCCCGCGTTGTGGTTCCCGCTAGACCCACGGTGGGGCGCCTCACCTGCACCTACAATCCGACCGTTGCCGGTAACGAGCCGCGTCAGTTCTTTGCCAATCGAAACTTGGTCGAGCCGAAGTGACGCGAATAGGTTTGCCGACGAACACGACCATTTGCGTCCCTTGAACGAAAGCTGACACTTGCCGGACGGCACCTTCGTCCGCAACCCGGACCTTGGGGTCTGAGACCTTGCTGCGCCGGTCTCGAATGACCGCTTTTCCTTCCGCGCCGCAGTGGTCAGGATCAGAGGCGTTCATGCTGCGCGTGCAAGGGCTCCGGCCAGGCCACTTCCGGAAAGGGCTCGTTCCGGACCTTCGCTGCGGTGGATTCCAATGGCTGCTTTCGGCTAGTCGCGCTGTCGCGCCGATGATCGCATGGGGTGGTCAGCCCAGATGAACGATTGTTCGGTTCAGGCCAAATCCTGCCCCCGCAACCAAATCAACACGCGTTTCCAAACGCTTAAGCGCCGCCCTCCGGGGCGGCGTTGGCGTTTGAGCAGCCCGTGGAAGCAAACCGCCCAACACTGCTGGCTCGCCTGACGGTCAAGCTGCAAGGCGGCACACGGCCGATACTCGCGCAAATGCCTGCGGAACGCCGGGGCCCTTGGGACCACCTTCTCACGTCCTCGGCTGATCCGCCCACGGCAGGGCCAGCGTGGCGGCCAGCCCCGGCCCGGCCTCGTCGAGGTCCAGTGCGCCGCCCGCCGCCTCGGCGATCTCGGCCGCGATGGCCAGGCCGAGGCCGGTGCCGGTTTCATCGGCGCGGGCGAAGCGGCGGACAAGCGCCGCGCGTTGCGGCCCCGGCATGCCCGGCCCGTCGTCGGCAACGGTCAGGCGCAGCAGCGGCCCGGCGGGTTCGGCCCGGAAGACCACCGTCGCGCGGGCGTGGCGCGCGGCATTCTCGGCCAGCGCGCCCAGCGCCTCGGCAAGGTCGGCCTCGTCCAGCGCAACGGCAAGGCCGGCAGGCACCTGCATCCGCCAGTCAAGCCCCGATCCGGCCGGCGTGCGGCGCAACACGGCGATCAGCCGGGCGGCGACCTCGGCCGGGTCGGCGCGCGCATCGGCCGCCCGTGCGGCGGTGCGGGCGCGGGCCAGTTCCCGGTCCACCGTGCGGCGCATCGCGCCGGCGATATCCTCGATCCCCTCGGCCCGGCTGTCGGCGCCGGCTGCGCGCAGCCGCGCGGCCTCGCCCATCAGCGCCTGCAACGGCGTCTTAAGCCCGTGCGCCAGGTCCGCCGCGCGGGCGCGGGCCCGCTCGGTCTCGGCGGTGCGGGCGGACAGGAGCGCGTCGATCTCGCCGGCCAGCGGCCGCACCTCGGCCGGCCAGTCGCCCCCCATCCGCGCCGCCCGCCCCGCCCGAAGCGCCGCGACCCGGCCCTTCAGCCCGCGAAGCGGCCGCAGGCCGATGGCAAGCTGCGCCCAGCCCGCCAGCGTCAGCGCCGCCGCGAGCAGCCCCAGATAGGGCAAGAGATCGGCCAGGAACGCGGCGCTGGCCGCGTCCAGTTCGCCGGCCTCCATCGCGACGGCGGCGCGCGCCGTCTCGCCGCCCAACCGCGCCGGCAGCGTCACGGAGCGTTCGAGCACCAGCAGTTCCGCCCCGCGCGGCCCGGCGAGTCGATGCACATGCACCTGACCGTCGGCCAGCGCATCGGGCGGCAGCGCGATCACCCCGTCCCAGAGCGAGCGGGAGCGGAGCATCCCGCCCGGTCCCTCGATCTGCCAGTAAAGCCCGCCATAGGGCATCGCGAAGCGCGGATCGGCCGGCGGCCGGGCCAGCGAAAGCCCCGCCGCGCCGCGTTCCAGCCCCGCCAGCACCTGATCGAGTTGCACCGTCATCTCGGCCACGGCGCGGCGTTCCACATGCGCCGCGAACAGCTGGCCCAGCGCCAGCGCCGCAAGGCCCAGCGCCAGCAGGATCGCCGCCGCGCCGGCCAGCGCCAGCCGCAGCCGCAGGCTCATGCCGGCTCCAGGAAATAGCCGAAGCCGCGGCGCGTCGCGATGATGCCCGGCCCCAGCTTGCGCCTCAGCCGCGCTATCACCGCCTCCAGCGCATTCGCCTCGCGCGCGTCGTCGTCGCCGTAAAGATGCTCCAGAAGTTCGGTGGACGGCACCACCCGGTCGCGGTGCAGCATCAGGTAGGACAGCAGCCGATATTCCAACGCGGTGACCTGCACCGGCACGCCGCGCACCGCCACCCCCATTCGGTTGGTATCCAGGGCCAGCGCCCCGGCCTCCTGCAACGCCGCCGCGTGGCCGCCGGCGCGGCGCACCAGCGCGCGAGCGCGGGCGATCAGTTCCTCCATCCGGAACGGCTTGGGCAGGTAATCGTCGGCCCCGGCCTCGATCCCCTCGACCCGTTCCTGCCATGTGCCGCGCGCGGTCAGCACCAGCACCGGCATCGCCCGCCCCGCGGCGCGCCAGCGCTTGAGCACCGCCAGCCCGTCAAGCCCCGGCAGGCCGAGATCGAGCACCACGAGGTCATAATCCTCGGTATCGCCGCGGAACCACGCCTCCTCGCCATCGCCGCATGTCTCCACCCGGAACCCGGCCGAGGTCAGCGCGGCGCGAAGATCGGCGGCGATGCGGGGATCGTCCTCGACGGCCAGGGCGCGCATGTCAGTCGTCCGCCTCCTCGCGATCGATGTCGAGGATATCGGCCGTCGCCGCGTCGATCTCGATCTCCAGGATCCGTCCGTCCGGCGCGACCAGTTCCAGCTCGTAGACCCAGCGACCGTCGTCGCGTTCCAGCTCGACCTCGATCACCCGGCCCGGCTGCGCGGCCTCGACCGCGGCCAGGATCTCCGACAGCGGCAGAACCTCGCCCGCCTCCAGCGCCCGGCGGGCGCGGTCGTGATCGTCCCGGTCGGCCAAGGCCGGGCCGGCGATCAGCGAGAGGAGAAGGGCGAGGCGGATCATGGCCGCAGTCTCTACCCGCCGCGCGCTGACAGCAAGCTGACAGGACCGGTCAGGGGGCCGTCAGGCGAGTCGGTGCAGAAAGCCGGCATCGCAGCCAAGGGCGCTGCCCGACACCAAGGAGACAGACAATGATCCGCACCATCCTCTTCACCGCCTCGCTGGCCAGCGCCGTGGGGCTTTTCGCCTTGGGCGCCGAGGCGCAGGGCCAGCAGCAAGCCCAGGTTCAGGGCGGCGCGCAGGCGCAGGTCCAGGCGCAGGCCCGGATCATGACGATCGCCGAGGTCGCGACCCGGCTGGAGGAGCAGGGCTACCTGCTGCGCGAGATCGAACTGGAGCGCGGTGTCTACGAGGTCGAGATGACGGATGCCAATGGCATGCGCGTCGAGGCCTATCTGGATGCCGTCACCGGAGAGGTGCTGCCCTACCGCGACGATGACGACCGCGACGGCTACCGCGACCGCGACGATGATCGCGACCGCGACGGGTATCGCGACCGGGACGACGACTGATGGTCGCGTCGGACACGGATGGCATGGTGCGGGTCTGGGATCCCCTGGTCCGCATCGGTCACTGGGTGCTGGTGGCGGCCTTCGCCACCGCCTACCTGACCGAGGGCGAGCCGGAATGGCTGCACAGCTGGGCCGGCTACGCCATCGCCGGCACCGTCGCGCTGCGGATCCTGTGGGGCTTTGCCGGCCCGCGGCGCGCGCGGTTTTCCGACTTCGTCACCGGGCCGGGCCGGGTCATCGCCTATCTGCGCGACCTCGCCGCCGGACGGGCCGAACGGCATCTCGGCCACAGCCCGGCCGGCGGCGCGATGACACTGGCGCTGCTGGCCGCCCTGTCGATCACCGCGCTGACGGGCATGGCAACGCTGGCGGTCGAGGAAGGCCGCGGCCCGCTGGCCGGGATCGTCACCGCGCAAAGCCTGCCCGCCTGGGCGATGGAGATGGAAGAGGACGAACACGAGCACCGCGCGCGGGGCGAAGAGGCGGACGCACTGGAGGAGATCCACGAACTCGCCGCCAATGCCACGCTCTTACTGATCGCGCTGCACGTGGCCGGGGTGCTCTGGGCCAGCCGGGTCCATGGCGAGAACCTGGCGCGGGCGATGCTGACCGGCCGCAAGCCGGCCGCGCGTTGACAACCCGGCGCCGGTTTCCAACCCGTCGGCGGGCCATCACGTGACCCTCGGCCATACCGCGGCCCGGCGCCCTCGCGGCCCGGGCCGCGGCTGTTCGCGGCAGGACATCGGGAAGTCGCCCGGCGCCGCCCGCACCGAGCCACCCGACAAGCTTTCGGACTACGGAGGAGAGACGCTTCGGCGGAGGCGAGCTTCAGCGGCTTCACGAACCGTGTTTGCCGTGATGCGGAAGCAGGCGCGGGCGTCCAGCTTCCGTGATCCGCCGCAAGCTCACCCGGCGAGGAGCGGACTTGCGAAGCCCTCGGGTTTCACGGCGAGGATCGGACAGTCGAGGCTGTTGATGATGTTCTCGGCCGTGTTCCCGATGAACACGCCACTCAGCCCCGTCCGCGCCACCGTGCCCATCACGACGAGATCCGCGGCAACCTGGCGGCTCTGTTCATGGATGATCGTCTCCGGCGCGCCGCGTACCAGGCGCGGAACCAGACGGGGTTCCGGGCCGATCCCGGTGCGGACCTGCGCGAGGAGCCGGTTCATCGCCTCGTGCCGGGTGTCGAGGATCTCGTTGACGTATCGATCGGCGGACATGCGCGGATCGCTGCCACCGGAAAACGTCCAGATCATCCCCTCGCCAATGGCATCCCACGCATGGAGAACGATGACCTCGGCGTCCGGCGCGCCCGCAACCATGCACGCCGCATCGACCACGCGCCGGTTCAGCGCCGCAAGCGTCTCGGGTTCGGCCGCGTCCCGGATATCGAGATCGACCGCGGCCAGAATGCGCCTGGGGGCGCTCGATGCCGTCGGCGTCTGCAACCAAACAGGACATGGACACTTGCGCAGCAGATGCTGATCGGTGCTGGCGAAAAGGAAACGATCGATCCCGGAGAGCGGTTCGGCCTTCTTGACGACGAAATCGCATTCCGTTCTCGCGACGTGCCGGATGATCTCGAGGTAAGCCTTGCCAACGGCTACGGAGAGGTTGAACCGGCGGTCGGGCGCGGTCGCGTCCAGCCGCGCGCGAATCTCCTTTCGGGTATGCTCTACGGCTTCCTCGATCAACCTGTCGGGATCCTCGCCGGACAAGCGAGACAGGATCGAGAGATCGCGCGGCGGGTCCACGCAGGCGATAACCTCCAGCGATGCGCCGTGCCTTTCAGCAAGCGTCAACGCGCTCTGGAGGGCGATCTGCACCTCGCTCGTGTCCGCGACCACCAGGATCTTCCGGGGTTTTCCGGGGCCCGTCGTCATGCCGGCAACTCCTTCTGGCCTTCGGGGTCCGCCACGATGCGATCGGGCGCCCGCGTATCGTCCGTGATCATTCTGGCCGCCGCGAAGGCCGCGTCGCGATAGGGCATCAGGATCAGGTCCGCCCGTTCCGCCTGAAGCATCATCGCGGTGGCATCCCGATGCGCCGCCACGGCGATCCTACCATCAAAGCCCATGTCGCGCACGGCTCTGAGCAGTGCCTGGCGCGGATCGTCATGGGTCAGGCCGGTGTCGTGTTCCGGCACGGCCATGACCAGCCAATCCGCTCGTGCAAGGGGCAGGTGTGCCAGGAATTCGGGATCGGTCGCATCTCCGAACACCACGTCGAACCCCTGCGCGCGGGCATGGCGCACCGCCTCGGGGCTGAAGTCGACGCCAAGGATCCTGCGGCCGCTGTCGCGCAGCGCCGATGCGATGCCCAGCCCATAGCGGCCAAGCCCGAACAGGATCACGTCATGGGGGCTGGCAGCGCCGGGCGGATCGGCGTCTTCCGCCGTCTTGCGGTGGCGCTCGAAGACGCCGAGCACCGGCTCGAATAGCCCGTAGAGTTGATGGGAGTAGGTAATCATGTAGGTCGATGCGGCGATGGTCACCAGACCCACGAGCGTGACCAGCCCGAGAGCGTCTTCCGCCACGTGCCCGATCGCGACGCCCATCGCCATGAAGATGAGGGAAAACTCGCTGATCTGCGCAACCGTCAAACCGGCGAGGAACCCGGTCCGCTTGCGATAGCCCATTGCCCCCATGATCGCGAGCACGATCAGCGGGTTGCCGATCAGCACGAAGAGCGAAAGGACGATGGCGGGCCCGACACTCGCGCCCAGGACCGACAGGTCGAGCGAGGCGCCGAGCGCGATGAAGAAGAACAGGAGCAGGAAGTCGCGCAGGGACGCGAGCCGCGCCGCGATGGCCTCCCGGAAGGGAGTCGATGCCAGCGAGACCCCGGCGAGAAGGCCGCCGAGTTCCTTGCCGAACCCAAGGTAATGGCCGACCGCGGCCAGCAGCGCCGCCCAGCCGATGGCGAAGGAGACCAGAAGCTCGGGCGCACGCGACAACCGCTCCACCAGTGGGTTGGCCAGGTAGCGAATGAAGAGAACGACGAAGGCCAACATGGCCATACCGTAGCCCAGAACGCCCAGAACCTCGGCCAGGGCGGTCTCTCCTTCCGCGGCGGCGCCCCCCATGCCAATGGCCGAAAGGGCGATCATGGCCACCACGACGACGATGTCCTGCACGATCAGGAAGCCGAGCGCGATCCGTCCATGCAGGGAGTCGATCTCGCGCTTGTCGGACAGCAGCTTCACGATGATGATCGTTGACGAGAAGGTCAGCGCAATCGCGACATATATCGCGGTCACCGCGTCAAGCCCGAGCGCCAGCGCGATCAGGAAGCCGAAGACCGTGGTGAAGACCACTTGCCCGAGGCCGGTGACCAACGCGACCGGCCCCAGCGTTCGCACGAGGTTGAAATCGAGCTTCAGCCCCACGAGGAAAAGCAGGACCGCGATGCCAAGCTCCGCCAGAAGGTCGATCTGCTCATCGGATTGCGCGATGTTCAGGACAGATGGGCCGGCGAGGATTCCCACGGCGATGAAGCTGACGATCAACGGCTGGCGCAGCAGGAGCCCCACGAACCCCACCCCTGCCGCCAGCACGAGAAGTGCGGCGATCTCGTAGAATATGTAGCCTTCGATCGCCGTAGCCATCTTACCTGCCTTCGCCTCGGCTTCGCGACCGCGCACCACCACCACGATGCCGCCGTCGATCCGGACCTGTTCCCTTCGTTCCAAGATGCCGTTGAAATCGTCGAGCGTGCCGGTGGCACAGTGCGACGCGACCGTCCGCCCGGCCATGTCGACGGCGATCATGAAGCGGACCGTCGCGCGCATAGCGTACCGCGAGCGGCCCTGACCCGCCAATCACGGAAATGTCGACGGCGCGGCCCGATCGCAGGCCGCGTTCCCCAGGCCCCTGCGGGCCGTCACGGCCGCGTAGAAGAAAAGGGCACCGATCCCCGGATCGACCAGCCGAAGACAGGCAGGGCGAAGCGCCAGCCCGCCGCCACCCGGATGCAGGTGAAGCCGGTCAGCCACTTCGGGTTCGGGCGGTCTGCCTCGGGCTCGCGGCCGGGGATGGGTGCGGCGGATCGCTCACCCTGGTCGGGCGGCCCACGCCGCCCGCACGGCAGCCGAAGGCGCTACCCGGGTCGGCCAGTCGGGTCGGGGAACTCGGAACCCCCGATACGGGCGGCTTCGGCCGTCCGTCAGATGCTGACGGTTCCTGCGCCGGCCTTGCGCTCTCGGGAACACATCGTCCGAACCGCCTTGAGGGTCGCCGCAGCCCGTTTCGCCAGGTTCCAGGCAGCGGCTCGATCCCGCGAAGCGGACGGATCGGCCGACGGTCGTGATCCGGCTGTTTCGCGCCCGGCATCCACGGCACCCCGCCTTGCCGCGCTGTCGGGGTGTTTCCCTGTCTTCGAGGGCTTCGCCCCCGGTTCGGTGAATGCCGCGCGTGCCGCCCTTTGCTGCGCCATTTCGCGAATCCCCAGCGCCGCGAGGCGGGCGCGCTCGGCGGCCTCGGCCCTTTGGCGGGCGCGCTCCGTGGCTTCGGCTCTCCGGCGTTCGCGATCGGTGGCGACCCCGGTGCGGGCGACCGTTCGGCGGTTCGGATCGGTCTCGGGGCTGGCGCTGGCGGACCTCAGGTGGCTCCGATCGGCTTTCGTGCTGGCGCAGACGGCGTCATAGGCCGCGTTGATCTCCGCCAGCCGACGGTTGGCGGCCTGCGGATCCGTGTTGGCCATGTCGGGATGATAGCTGCGCACCAAGACATGCCACGCCTTCTTGACGGTCGCGGGGTCGCTGTCGGGGGAAACGCCGAGAAGATCGAAGGCTGCCTGAAGTTGGGTCATGGAAATCCCGCCGAAATAAAACCGATGCCCTTCGCCTCATGCCGCCAACGGCCGAACCAAGTGCTTCGGCACCATATCTAGGTCCGACGCATGTCTCCGGTCGAGCGAGAAGTTAACGCTTGGTTAACCCTCGAGGCCCCGAAGTGGGCCGCAACCTTCCGCGTGGCCGCCCGGTCTTGGCCGTTCGTGTGATCCCCTGGCGGCTGCGCGACCGGAGCCGGCCCCTGGTCCGTCACGACGCGACTACCTGCTGCCGATGCGCGTTCGGGTCCGGCAGACGAGATCAAGAGCGTCGCGATTCCGGAAACCGGGATGAACGGCAGCCGGGGGCGCGGCCCGAACCCATCCCGGGATGGGACAGGATTGCATCGGCCGATGCATTCTGCTGTTGCGGATGGCATGGCCCGCGTCTTGAATGGGATCGGGGCCGGGTCACCCGGTGCCGACCGGCGCCATCGCGCGCGGGGAACATGGCAGCCGGGGTTGCCATCCCTGATGCGGGTGCGAACGGCGCGGCGGGCAATCCATGGAGGCGGTTCATGGCCGGCGAACATCACGCGCAACCGGGCGATCCCTGGCAGCGGCTCGACTCGGCGGCCTTCGGGATAATCTACGGGTCGGTCACGGTGCTTGCCCTGCTGATGGCGATGGGATCGCATCCGGGATCGGCCCTGACCTCGGCCGCGGCCCTGTTCGGATCCATCCTTGGCATCGCGCTGGCCAAGGCCTTTGCCGAGGTCATGTCGGACGCCATCGAAGCGCGCGCGCGGATTTCGCGGCAGGCCTTCGCCCGGTCATGGGCGCACGCCCAGACCACCCTGATCGCCGCCAACCTGCCCACGCTCTTCTTTGTCGCCGCTGCCGCCGGTCTCGGGACGACCGGGAGCGCGATAGCGCTGTCCCAGATCTACTGTATCGGCCTTCTCATGCTTGTCGGAGGCCGGGTTGGATGGCGTCTCGATACCTCCTGGCTGTCCGCGGTTCTCGGGGCGTTGTTCGCCGGCGGGGTAGGGCTGGCGCTCGCCTTGCTCAAGCATATCATCCATTGACCGGTGCCGGGCCGTTGCGCCCGAGGATGCGGAGATCGAACGCGTGACCAGGGATCGGAAAGGACGGATGCGCCGCCTGTCGCGCCTGCTGCGCGGCATCGTCGCGGCCTGTCTGGCCGTACCAGCGGCCGTCGCCTGGCCGGGCCCTTCGGCGGCCCAGCAGGTCGATGACGGGCGTGGCGTTCCGTTTCTCACGCTCAGGAACCGAACCGGCGCCACGACACCCGATGCCTTCTATGGCGACGAGCGCAGCGATCTGAAGGCCGGCAGGTGCACGATCCGCGAACTCGATCTGGATGTCTTCGCGCCGATGGTCGAGGCCGTTCCCTCCTATCTGCGGGAAGAGTTGCTTCGCGTGGCAGCGGTCCGCGAACTGCCCGTCGCGTCGGCGCTGGACGCACTTTGGGAAAGCGCGGCGGGGCGCGTGCCGGTGCTTTACACCCACGGCTATTTCATCGGGTTCGAGAAGGGCTGCCGCCGGGCCACCCTGCTTCAGGAGAACGCGGGGCTTTCGGGGCGCTTGCTGTGGTTCAGCTGGCCGTCGGACGGGGCGCTGATCAACTACACCCACGACGAGGCCGACCTGTACTGGAGCGTGCCCGACCTCGCCGAGGTGATCGTCGGGATGCACGACCGTTTCGGGCCGGGCGGGTTCGACCTGGCCGGGCACAGCCTTGGCGCGCGGGGCATCGTGCTGGCGCTTTACGAGGTCGCGAACCGGCGGCCGGATATCCGGGCGCGCGAGGTGGTGCTGATCGCGCCGGACATGGATTTCGCCATCTTCGAAAGGATCCTGCCGCGGATCCGGCCGGTCGCCGACAACATCACGATCTATGTCGCGTCCGGGGACCGGCCGCTGGCGCTGTCGGCGCAGTTGCACGGCTACCCGCGTCTCGGGCAGTCGGGCAACGATGTCGGCACCCTGCCGGAGGTCGATGTCATCGACCTTGGCGAATTGCCCGGCGACGGCCCCACCGGCCATCTCTATCACATCCACAGCCGTGTCGTGGGGCAGGATCTGAACCAGTTGCTCGCAGGCGGCCTTCGCCCCGGGGACCGGCGGAACCTGACACGGCGCGGCCCCAATCTGTGGCAATTGCAGCCGGAGCCGCCGCGCGCGGCCGACTGACCGATGCGCCGCCGCCGCCGGCGGACCCGGCGAGAACCGGCAGCGCCGCCTCGGCGGTCGATTGGCGCGCGATCGAAAGGCCCGGGCGCGACGTCATCACCTCCGGGCCGGGCGCCGAGGCGATATCGGCCTTCACCGGCCGGCCCGGGCCGGATCCGATCCGGTTTCATGTCGGGCGGGCCAACGCGAGAACCCCGCGACCGGGGCGAACGGGCGGTCCTGATCGTCACGAGCCCGACCGGAACCGGCTGGATGGAGCCGGGCGCGCATGATCCGGCGGAATACATGCACACGGCAACGTCGCGACCCTCGCGGTGCAGTAACCCTGCCTGCAGTCGCCGCTGGCGCTTGCCCGCGCGGCGATCAGAAGTCGAGGTTTTCCACCGACAGGGCGTTTTGCTGGATGAACTCGCGCCGTGGTTCCACAACGTCGCCCATCAGCTTGGTGAAGATGTCGTCGGCCTCGGCCACGTCGTCGATCTTTACCTGCAGAAGCGTGCGCGCGGCGGGGTCGAGCGTGGTTTCCCACAGCTGGTCGGGGTTCATCTCGCCCAGCCCCTTGTAGCGCTGCAGGGTCAGCCCCTTCTCGCCCTCTTCGAGGATCGCCTGCAACAGCGCCATCGGCCCGTGGATCGGCTGCTCGCGATCCTTGCGGACAAGCCGGGCCGGGGCGCCGTAAACCTCCCGCAGGCTGTCGGTATGCGCCGCAAGCCGCCGCGCCTCGCCCGAACGCAGCACCGGCCCGTCAAGCGTGCGAACCTCTTCCACCCCGCGCAGCGACCGCGAGAACCTGAGCCCGTGATCCTGCGTCGGTCGCCCCTGCCAGCCGCGTTCGTATTCCACCGCCACGAGGTCCAGCCGCGCCGCGACCCGGTCGGCGATGCCCTGGGCATCGGCATCGATCCGGCCCGGCACCAGCGCGCCGGCGATTGCCGCCTGTTCGAGGATATGGGCCGGGTAATGCGTGGGAAAGGCCTGCAGGATGCGCCGGGTCACCCGCGCCTCGTCGACCACGCGGGCAAGGTCGGCGCCTGTGATCTCCTCGCCCGATCCCAGCCGCAGGATCGCCCCCTCGACACCCTGGGCGATCAGGAAATCCTCCAGCGCGGCCTGGTCCTTGAGGTAGACCTCGGACTTGCCGCGCGCGACCTTGTACAGGGGCGGCTGCGCGATGAAGAGATGGCCGTGCTCGATCAGGTCCGGCATCTGCCGGAAGAAGAAGGTCAACAGCAGCGTACGGATGTGCGCGCCGTCGACATCGGCATCCGTCATGATGATGATCTTGTGGTACCTGAGCTTGTCGAGGTTGAACTCGTCGCGCCCGATCCCGGTGCCGAGCGCGGTGATCAGCGTACCGATCTGGTCGGACGACAGCATCCTGTCGAACCGCGCGCGTTCCACGTTGAGGATCTTGCCGCGCAGCGGCAGCACCGCCTGGTTCTTGCGCTCACGCCCCTGCTTGGCCGACCCCCCGGCGCTGTCGCCCTCGACGAGGAACAGTTCCGACAGCGCCGGATCCTTTTCCTGGCAGTCGGCCAGCTTGCCGGGCAGGCTGGCCACGTCCATCGCCGTCTTGCGCCGGGTCAGTTCACGGGCCTTGCGCGCCGCCTCGCGCGCCAGCGCCGCCTCGATGATCTTGCCGACGATCACCTTGGCCTCGGCCGGGTGCTCGCCGAACCAGTCGCCCAGCTTCTCGCCCACCAGCGTCTCGACCGCCGGGCGCACCTCGGAAGACACCAGCTTGTCCTTGGTCTGGGACGAGAACTTCGGGTCCGGCACCTTGACCGACAATACGCAGGTCAGCCCCTCGCGCGCGTCGTCGCCGGTGAAATCCACCTTCTCGCGCTTCGCGATCCCGGTTTCCTGGGCGTATTTCGTCAGGCTGCGCGTCAGCGCGGCGCGGAAGCCGGCCATATGCGTGCCACCATCGCGCTGCGGGATGTTGTTGGTGAAGGGCAGCACCGTCTCGTGGTAGCTGTCGTTCCACCACATCGCCACCTCCACGCCGATGCCGCCGCGCTCGCCGGTGATGAAGATCGGTTCGGCCATCAGGCCGGTCTTGTGCCGGTCGAGGTAGCGCACGAATTCCCGCACGCCGCCCTCGTAGTAGAGTTCCGTGCGCAGCGGGTCGGCGGGCCGTTCGTCGGTCAGCAGGATGCGCACGCCGGAATTCAGGAACGCCAGTTCCCGCAGCCGTGTTTCCAGCGTCTTGAAGCTGTAGTCGAGGTTGGAAAACGTGCCGTCCTCGCGATTGATCTTGGCCGAGGCGAGGAACCGCACCTCGGTGCCCTTCTCGCCGGGCGCCGCATCGCCGACGACGCGCAGCGGTTCCACCGTTTCGCCGTTCTCGAACCGGGCAACATGCTCCTTGCCGCCGCGCCAGATCCGCAGTTCCAGCCAGTCCGACAGCGCGTTGACGACGGAGACGCCAACGCCGTGCAGACCGCCGGAGACCTTGTAGCTGTTCTGGTCGAACTTCCCGCCGGCGTGCAGCTGGGTCATGATCACCTCGGCGGCGGATACCCCCTCTTCCTTGTGGATCTCGGTCGGGATTCCACGGCCGTTGTCGCGCACCGAAACCGAGCTGTCGGCATGGATCGTCACCGTGACCCGGTCGGCGTGGCCGGCCAGCGCCTCGTCGATGCCGTTGTCGACGACCTCGTAGACCATGTGATGCAGGCCCGACCCGTCGTCGGTGTCGCCGATATACATGCCCGGCCGCTTGCGTACCGCCTCCAGGCCCTTGAGAACCTTGATGGATTCCGCGCCGTAGTCAGCCTGTTCCTGGGGTTCTTCGGTCATTCTCGCCCGCCCGCCTCTTGTTGCCCATCTTATAGGGGTTTCGCGTAGGGTTGTCACGCTTGCACCACAAGATTTGGTGGCCGGGCGGGGGATCAGCCTTCCATCTTCGCCACCGATCCGTCGGGGCCTTCGGATACCGTGACGCGTTGCGCCCGCGCGCCCAGTTCGGCGAAGAGTTCCGGCCCCGTTCCGGTCATCCAGGCCTGCAGGCCGAGCGTGCAGATCTCGTCGTAGAGCGCGGCGCGCCGGCCCGCGTCGAGATGCGCGGCCACCTCGTCGAGAAGCAGCACCGGCGCCTGCCCGGTCCCGGCGGCCAGCGCGCGGGCATTGGCCAGCACGAGCGAGATCAGCAGCGCCTTCTGCTCACCCGTCGAACACTGGTCGGCGGGCATGCCCTTGTCGGCATAATGCGCGCCCAGATCGGCGCGGTGCGGCCCCACCAGCGTCCGGCCCGCGGCCATGTCGCGGCCGCGCCCGGCGGCCAGCGCGGCGGCCAGCGCCCCGGCGCCGGGTTCCGCCGGCGCGTCCTCGGGCTCGACCAGCGCGAGGTTGGCTGCCGGAAAGGCGGTGTCGGCCCCGGCCTGCGCCCGGTCCAGCCGGTCGAGCGCGGCCAGCCGGTTCTCCCGCATCGCCGCGCCGGCCTCGGCCATCTGCGCCTCCAGCGCGCCATACCAGGCCGGATCCCGCACGCCCTCCTTCAACAGCCGGTTGCGTTCGCGCATCGCCTTTTCCCAGGCCAGCGCCGCCTCGGCATGGCCGGGCTCGAACGTCATCGTCATCCGGTCGAGGAACCGCCGCCGGCCCTCGGCGGCCTCGATCCAAAGCCGGTCCATCGCCGGCACCAGCCACAGCACCCGCAACAGCCGCGCCAGCGCCGCCTGCGGCGCCGGCTTGCCGTCAATCGTGACGGTGCGGGGCTGGCCCGGTTCGGCGAAGGTCTCGATCTCGTGGCCGTCACCGCCGGCGGCGATCGCGGCGCCGATCTTCCAGCCCAGCCGTTCGGGCCGGCGCATGAATTCGTCGGGGGCGGCGCGGCGCAGGCCGCGCCCGGGCGACAGCAGCGATATCGCCTCCAGGATATTGGTCTTGCCCGCGCCGTTCGGCCCGAAGATCGCGACCGGCCGCGGATCGGGCGCAAGCCGAAACGCGCGGTGGCTGCGGAAATGGCTCAGGCGAAGCTCCGTCAGGATCACCCGCCCCACCTCATTTTGGTCATCAAGTATCCCGGGGGTCCGGGGGCAGAGCCCCCGGCGCGACGGCCGTCAGACCCGCATCGGCATCACGACATAGACCGCCGAGGTATCGTCGCCCTCGCGCATCAGCGTCGGATCGCCGGCGGAGTTGAACAGGAAGACCGCGTTCTCGCGGTCGACCTGGCTGGCGATCTCCAGCAGGTATTTCGCGTTGAAACCGATCTCCAGCCGCTCGTCGCCATAGGCGACGGCCAGTTCCTCTTCCGCCGCGCCGGCATCGGGCGCGTTGACCGACAGGACCAGCCGATCCTCGTCAAGCTGCAACTTGACGGCGCGCGAGCGTTCCGAGGACACGGTTGCGACCCGGTCCACCGCCTTGGCGAAATCCTGCGCGTCGACCTCGAGGCGGCGGGTGTTGCCGGTCGGGATCACGCGGGAATAGTCCGGGAAGGTGCCATCGATCACCTTCGAGGTCAGCGTGATCGCGGGCGTGGCGAAGCGCACCTTGGTTTCCGAAACCGACACGGCGATGGCGGTGTCGTCCTCGTCCAGAAGCTTGCGCAACTCTCCCACCGTCTTGCGCGGCACGATCACGCCCGGCATGCCCTGCGCGCCCTCCGGCAGGTCCGCGTCGATCCGCGCCAGGCGATGCCCGTCGGTCGCGACGCAGCGCAGCACCGCGCCGTCCTCGCCCTCGGCGACGTGCATGTACACGCCGTTGAGGTAATAGCGCGTCTCCTCGGTCGAGATCGCGAATTTCGACTTGTCGAACAGCCGCCGCAGAACCTGCGCCGGCGCGGTGAAATTCGCCGTGTATTCCGACGAGGCCATCACCGGAAAGTCTTCCTTCGGCAGCGTGGCGAGCGAGAAATGCGACCGCCCCGCCTGCACCGACAGCCGGCCCGCGACGCCGTCGTCGGCCAGTTGCACCAGCGCGCCATCGGGCAGCTTGCGCACGATCTCGTGCAGGGTGACCGCCGAGACGGTGGTGGCTCCGGCGCGCTCGACCATCGCGGGCGCCCGATCGACCACCTCGATGTCGAGATCGGTGGCCCGGAACGATACCTGGTCGCCCTCGGCCTCGATCAGGACATTGGCGAGGATCGGAATCGTGTTGCGCCGCTCCACGACCGACTGCGCCTGCCCGACGGCTTTCAGAAGCGCGGCGCGTTCGATACTGATCTTCATCCTCGTCCCCCAAGGTTCCGGGAGGAAGAACCTAGCCGATTTTCCCGCCGGAACAAGATTTTTCGGGACTGTGGGGCGAGATGCGGGGGGCGTCAAGCCCGCCCGCGGAGCGCGTGATCAGGCCTCCAGCAGCCGGCGCAGGAGTTCGAGATCCTCGGCCAGCTGGCTGTCGGTGGATCTCAGCTCCTCGATCTTCCGGATGCCGTGCATGATCGTGGTGTGATCGCGACCGCCGAACCGGCGGCCGATCTCGGGCAGCGACCGCGTCGTCATCTGCTTGGCGAGGTACATCGCGATCTGCCGGGGCCGGGCGATGGCGCGCAGCCGCTTCGGCCCGATCATGTCCGACAGGCGGATGTTGTAGTGCTCGCTCACCCGGCGCTGGATCTCTTCAACGGTCACCTTGCGGTCGGAGGCGCGCAGGATGTCGGCCAGGCAATCCTGCGCGAGGTCGAGCGTGATCTCGCGCCCCACGAGGCTGGCGAAGGCGAACAGCCGGGTCAGCGCGCCTTCCAGCACCCGCACGTTGGTGGTGATCCGGTGGGCGAGGAACTCCAGCACGCCCTCGGCCACCGAAAGCCCGCCGTATTGCTGGCGGTAGTGATCGGCCTTCTGCTGCAGGATGCCCAGCCGAAGCTCGTAGTCGGTGGGATGCAGGTCGACGACGAGGCCGCATTGCAGCCGGCTCTTGATCCGGTCCTCGAGATCCTTGATCTCGCCCGGCGCGCGATCGGCGGAAATCACGATCTGCTTGTTCTGGTCCACCAGCGCGTTGAAGGTGTGGAAGAATTCCTCCTGCGTGGATTCCTTGCCGGCGATGAACTGCACGTCGTCGACCATCAGCACGTCGACGGACCGGAACAGACCCTTGAAATCCATGATCTGCTTTTCGCGAAGCGCCTGCACGAAGCGATACATGAACTGTTCGGCGGACAGGTAGAGCACGCGCAGTTCCGGGCTGCGCGCCTGCAGCTCGTGCGCGATGGCGTGCATCAGGTGCGTCTTGCCGAGCCCCACGCCGCCGTAAAGGAACAGCGGGTTGAACGTGACCGGCCCGCCTTCGGCGACGCGGCGCGCGGCGGCATGGGCCAGTTCGTTGGGCTTGCCGACAACGAAACTGTCGAAGGTGAAGCGCGCGTCAAGCGGCGCGCCGGGCAGGTCGGCCTCGTCGCCCGCGCGCAAGGGCGCCGATGTCCGGCGGGCGCCGGGCCGCCGGGCCGGGGCCGCGCCGGCGCCGGGCGCGGGGCGTGCGGCGGGAAGGTGGAATTCCACCCGGTCCACCGCCGCGCCGGTCCTGGCGATATGCTGGCGGATCTGTTCGGCGTAGTTGCGGGCGACCCAGTCGCCCATGAAACTTGTCGGCACCTCGAACCGTGCGATCCCGTCACGCAGGCCAGACAGCCGCAGAGGTTCGATCCAGGTGACGAAGTTGTTCGTGCCAATCGTCTTCTTCAACTCGTTGCAAACCTGCTCCCAGGTGTCTTCGTTCATTATCCTGCGCCCAACCTTCTGGATGGCATACGGACCGAACCGGTCCTGCCTCGTGCCGTTCTTGTGCGACACATCGGTCATCGTGGCGTCCGCCCGACGCTGTCGCCAGGGCCAAAGGCCGTCGCGGCAGCATCCGGCAGGATGCAGGGAACAGGGCAAGCCGTCCGTGACCGGGCTCACGCCCGGGCGGACAGGTGCAACAGACATGACCGAATGCGGAACCCCTTCCGCCAACGGTCAGACAAACCCTACCCCTGCCGGATGACCGGCTGACAGCGACACCATGCGAATCGATCGCGAACGCGGTGCCGGGGCCTGGCGTGTCCCCCCAAGACGACGTGAATCGCACGAAGACGCTAGCAACTGCCCGCGCGCGCCCGCAACAGAACTTCACGCTTGACTCAGCCTTTGCCGGACCGAATCCCGAACCCGATGCAGACGTGCCGCAGTCCCTTCGGCGGGGGTCCGAAAACGCGAAAGGCGCGGCCGGGGCCGCGCCTTTCGAAGGCGGATCTGATCATCTTTATCAGACGGCCAGCGACTTCACCCGCGCGTTCAGGCGCGACATCTTGCGGGCCACCGTGTTCTTGTGCAGCACGCCCTTGGTCACGCCGCGGGCAATTTCCGGCTGAGCGGCGCGCAGCGCGGCAACTGCCGCCTCGGCATTGCCCGAGGCGATCGCCTCTTCGACCTTGCGCAGGAACGTACGGATCCGCGAGCGGCGCGCCTTGTTCACGGCGTAGCGACGCTCGTTCTGGCGGGCGCGCTTCTTGGACTGGGGCGTATTGGCCATGTATCGGTTCCGGTTCTTCGGTTCGTGTATTCTGAAGCCGCGCTTCTAGGGCCGAGTCGCGGCCCTGTCAACATCCGGCGCGGCGAAAATCCGGGCCTTGCGCGGGCTGCGATCAGCGGTCGCGGAACTGGGCCTCGCGCTTGTCCAGGAAAGCCTGCATGCCTTCCTTCTGATCCTCCGTCGCGAACAGCGAATGAAAGAGCCGGCGCTCGAACAGCAGCCCCTCTTCCAGCGTCGTCTCGTAGGCACGGTTGACCGCCTCCTTGGCCGCCATCGTCGCGATCATAGACTTTTCGGCGATCTTGCGCGCCGCGCCGGTCGCCTCGGCGACCAGCTTGGCGGCCGGCACCACCCGGCTGACGAGCCCCGAGCGTTCGGCTTCGGCGGCATCCATGAACCGGCCCGTCAGATGCATGTCCATCGCCTTGGACTTGCCGACGAAGCGTGTCAGCCGCTGGGTGCCGCCGATCCCGGCGATGACGCCGAGGTTGATTTCCGGCTGGCCGAACTTCGCGTTGTCGGCGGCGATGATGAAATCGCACAGCATCGCCAGTTCGCAGCCGCCGCCCAGCGCGTAGCCCGCCACGGCGGCGATGATCGGCTTGCGGCAGCGCTTGATCACCGCGGTTTCGGGCTGGAACAGATCCTCGCCGAAGACCTCGACGAAGGTCTTGCCGGACATCTCCCTGATGTCGGCGCCCGCGGCGAAGGCCTTTTCCGACCCGGTCAGGACGATGCAGCGAACCTTTTCGTCGGTTTCGGCCGCCGCGACGGCCCTGGCCAACTCGCCCAACAGCTTCGAATTCAGCGCGTTCAGCGCGTCGGGCCGGTTGAGGCGGATCAGCGCGACCTCGTCCTCGATCTCGACGATCAGCGTTTCATAGGCCATCTCGGCATCCTTTCGCGAACCGGGGCCGACTCCTACGCAGGGTGGCCGCGCGGATCAAGTCATCTCTGGCAGGCGGGACAGTAGAAGCTTGACCGGCCCGATTGCACGATCCGCCGGATCGTGCCGGCGCAGCCGGGTTCCGGGCAGGGCTCGCCCTCCCGGTCGTAGACCCGGAAGGCGTGCTGGAAATAGCCCAGTTCGCCGTCGGCCTGCCGATAGTCGCGCAAGGACGATCCGCCCGCCTCGATCGCCTCGGACAGAACCTGCCGGATGATCGGCACGATCGCGGCCACCCGTGCCGCACCGATCCGGCCGGCCTTGCGCCGGGGATGGATGCGGCCGCGGTGCAGAACCTCGCAGACATAGATGTTGCCCAGCCCCGCGACGATCCGCTGGTCCAGCAGCGCGGCCTTCGCCGGCATCTGCCGTCCGGCGAACCGCGCCATCAGGTAGTCCTCGTGGAAATCGTTGCTGAAGGGTTCCGGCCCCAGCGCCTTCAGCAGCCAGTGGTCGGCCTCCCGCCCCGTCTCGATCAGGTCCATCGCGCCGAAGCGGCGCGCGTCGTTGAAGGTGATCCGGGCGCCGCCTTCCATGTCGAGGATGACATGGTCATGCTTGCCGGCGACGGCCTGCGGATGGTGGAACTCCCCCACCGTCGCGCCGGAAATCAGCATCCGCCCCGACATGCCGAGATGGATCAGAAGCGTCTCGCCGGTCGAGAGATCGGCGAGGATGTATTTCGACCGCCGCCGCAGCCGGTCCACCCGCGCGCCGGTCAGCCGCTCGTCCATCCGCTCGGGCAGGGGCCAGCGCAGGTCCGGCCGCCGCGCCTCGGCTCGTTCGATCACCCGGCCCTCCATCAGCGGCGCAAGGCCGCGGCGGACCGTCTCGACCTCGGGCAGTTCGGGCATCGGGGTTCCTGTCGCATTGTCTCCGGGGCGCGGAAGCCTATAAGGAGGGCGAGTTGGCGCAAACGGCAAGGCCCATGACCGACCACGACGACAGGACGACGCATTTCGGTTTCCGCACGGTGGCCGAAGAGGAGAAGGCCGGCCTCGTGCACGGCGTCTTCACCCGCGTGGCCAATCGCTACGACCTGATGAACGACCTGATGTCGGGCGGCGTGCACCGGCTTTGGAAGGACGCGATGATGGACTGGCTGGCGCCGCGCCCCGGCCAGCGCCTGCTGGATGTCGCGGGCGGCACCGGCGACATCGCG
The DNA here is from genome assembly GCA_024742695.1 of Paracoccaceae bacterium. Classification (GTDB taxonomy): domain Bacteria; phylum Pseudomonadota; class Alphaproteobacteria; order Rhodobacterales; family Rhodobacteraceae; genus JANSXY01. The sequence goes on from JANSXY010000003.1 coordinate 20,843, forward strand.
TTCCGCTTCCTGCGCCGCGCCCCGGGGGCCAGCGCCACGGTCTGCGACCTGACCGAGAGCATGCTGGCCGAGGGCCAGGCCCGGGCCGGGGCCGAAAGCCTCGGCGACCGGCTGGACTGGGTGGTGGGCGACGCGATGGCGCTGCCCTTCGCCGATGCCGTGTTCGACGTCTACACGATCAGCTTCGGCATCCGGAACGTGACCCGGATCGACGTGGCGCTGGCCGAGGCCTGGCGCGTGCTGAAACCGGGCGGGCGGCTGATGGTGCTGGAGTTCAGCCAGATCCCCAACGCCGCGCTGCAATGGGCCTATGACCGCTATTCCTTCAACGTCATCCCGGCGATGGGGCAGGTCGTGGCGCGGGATCGCGACAGTTACCAGTATCTGGTCGAATCGATCCGGCGCTTTCCGGACCAGGAGACCTTCGCCGGCATGATCCGCGCGGCCGGGTTCGAGCAGGTGAAATACCGCAACCTGACGATGGGCGTCGCCGCGCTGCACTCGGGCTGGAAACTCTGACGTGCGGGGCCCGCACAACATCTGGCGGCTGATCCGCACCGGCGCGACCTTCGAGCGCACCGGGGCGATGACCGTCGCGCTGGAGGCGATGCAGGCGCCGCCGCGGCTCAGGCTGGTGGCGCGCGTGATGGGCCGGCCGTTCCGCTGGCTGGGCTATCCGGGCGACCCGGCGCTGCCGCCGGTGACGCGGGCGCTGACCGCCCTGGGACCGGCCTACATCAAGTTCGGGCAGGTGCTGTCGACCCGTCCGGACGTGGTGGGCGAAGACCTTGCCCGCCAGCTGACCGTGCTGCAGGACAAGCTGCCGCCGTTCCCGACCTCGGTCGCCAAGCAGACGATCGAGGCGGAGCTTGAGACGCCGACCGACGCGCTGTTTTCCGAGTTCTCAGAACCGGTGGCGGCGGCCTCGATCGCGCAGGTCCACAAGGCGCGGATCGCCGACACCGGGGAGCCGGTGGCGGTCAAGGTGCTGCGGCCGGGGATCGAGCGCGCGTTCCAGAGAGATATCGACGCCTTCCATTTCGCCGCCGCGATGATCGAGGCCCTGTCGCCCGCCTCGCGACGGCTGCGGCCATCCGACGTGATCGCGCATTTCGAAAGCGTGGTGATGGGCGAGCTGGATCTGCGTCTGGAAAGCGCGGCCGCATCCGAATTCGCGGCCAATACCGAGGCCGATGCGGGGTTCCAGGTGCCGCAGCCGCAGTGGTTCCTGTCGAACCGGCGGGTGATGACGCTGGGCTGGGCCGAGGGCATCCCGATGGGCGATGTCGCGGCGATCCGTGCCGCCGGGCACGACACGCAGGCGCTGGGCGCGCGGGTGCTGGAACTGTTCCTGAGCCACGCGCTGCGTGACGGCTATTTCCATGCCGATATGCACCAGGGCAACCTGAAGGTCGCCGCGAACGGCGACATCATCGCCTACGACTTCGGCATCATGGGCCAGATCGACGAATACACCCGCCGGGTCTATGCCGAGATCCTGATGGGCTTCATCAAGCGCGACTACCGGCGCGTGGCCGAGGTGCATTTCGAGGCCGGCTACGTGCCGCGCGACCGCGACGTGGGCGAGTTCGCCCGCGCGCTCAGGGCGGTGGGTGAGCCGATCTTCGGGATGGATGCCAGCCGGATCTCGATGGCGCGGCTTCTGGCCTACCTGTTCGAGGTGACGGAACGGTTCGGGATGCAGACCCGGACCGAGCTGATCCTGCTGCAGCGCACGATGGTGGTGGTCGAGGGCGTGGCCCGCTCGCTCGATCCGCATATCAACATCTGGGAGGTCGCGCGCCCGATCGTGGAACGCTACATCCGCGAGAATCTGGGCCCCGACGCGGCGTTGCGCGACCTCGTGCGCACCGCGCGGGTGCTGTCGCGGTTCGGGCCGAAGCTGCCGCAGATCGCCGAGGAGGCCTTGACGCGGCAAGGCACCGGTGAGCCGTCCGAGGCGCCGGGCGGCCTGCCGTGGCGCGCCGCGGCGGGCTACGCCGCGCTGGGCGCGGCGGGGGCGCTGCTGGGCGCGCTGGCCTACGCCGCGCTCTGAACCTCGGGCCGGCGCAGCGCCATGATCTCGTCGGAAGAGATGCTGGCGCCGCCTTCGAGGACGAGCATGGTCGCGCCATCCTCGTTCCGCGCCTCGACGATCTCGGAGTAGACCTCGACCTCCTTGGCCGACAGAAGCTCGCTGCCGATGTAGCTTTCCAGCTTGAAGCTGTAGAGCCCCTGGGGATAGGGCTCGCCGGTTTGCTGCATGCCGTACCAGGCGATCGGGTCCGACGAGGGCGTGACGGGATAGCGCCCGACCTCGGTGTTGGCCTCGTTGTAGACCACCAGTTCCGCGCGGTCGGCGGCCGGGGCGGGTTCGGGCATCAGGGTGATCGGCCCGCCGTCGAACCAGGCCGGGGCGTTCACCCGCGCCTCCATCCCGACCCAGCCGGCCAGCTGCGTCATTGACATCTGGTTCAACTGGCTCTGGATCGATTCGAGCAGATCGTTCGAGCGAACCTGCTGCTCGACACCCGAGAAGGTCGCCAGTTGCACGGCGAATTCCTGCGATTCCATCGGGTTCAGCGGGTCCTGGTTCTGCAATTGCGTGGTCAGCATCAGCAGGAAGGTTTCGAAATCGCTGTCGATCAGGGCGTTGCCGACCGGCGAACTGGTCTCGGCGGCGGCGGTTTCGGTTTCGGTGGCCGGCGTCGCCGCGGACGCGGAGGGTTGCGGCTGCTGCTGGGTGGGGGTGGCCGGGGTGACGGTGGTCATGGCGGGCTCCTTCAGAAGCGCAGGTCGAGGCCCTGCCCCGGGGCAAGGGCAAGGCGGACGGGTTGGGAGGCCGGCGCCGCCGGCGCGACCGGATTGGCGGGATCGCTGCCGTCGGTATCGCCGGCTTCGGCGTGCTCACCGGCCGACGGGTCGCGTCCGGCGGGCTGGTCCTGGAAGCTGAACGACACGTCGGCATAGCCCAGCGCACGGAAATCGCGGGCAAGCTCGTCGATGTGGCGGCGCAGAAGTTCCAGCGTTTCGGGCCGTTCGGCGCTGAGCGACAGGGTCAGCGCGCCGTCGGCCGCGGACAGGGTCATCCGCACCCGCCCCAGTTCCTCGGGCGACAGCGTCAGTTCCACGGGCCGGTCCGGGAACCGGCTGGCCGCCTCGGCAAGTTGCAGCCCGACGCCACGCGGCAGTTCGGACAGCCCGGTGGCGATCTGCTGCGCCGCCCGCTCGATCCCGGTGGGGGTGCCGCCGGCCCGATCCGACCCGCCGATCAGCGCCGGGTCCGCGCCGATGTCGCCCGGCACCCACCGATCCTGTCCGCGTTCGCCGGCCGCCACCATGCCCGGCTGGGCCGGCGCGAAGGCCATGCCCGCCGGCGGGGCGATCGGCTGGGCAGTTGCGGCGGCGGGCGTCGCGGCGCTGGTCGCGGACTGCGGCGCGGGGTTCGAAAGCGCCTCGATGCGTTCGGCCCGCGGGCTGCGTTCGGCGCCGCGCTGCGCGGCCTGCTGCCGCTCCGTCGTGGCGGCGAAGGCCACGGCGGGCTGGGGCGTGGCCGAGGCCGCAGGCGGTGCGGCGGTCGGGCTGCTGGCGGGAGCTGCCGGCGCGGCGGGCGCCGGTTCGGTCCGGGCCGGCTGTTCGCCGCCGGGACGCGCGGGCGCGGTCTCCAGCAGGCCGGCCACCGGGGGTGTCGGCTGCGCCGGGCCGCCCGCAGCGGCGCCGGCCGACTGTGTGGGCGCAGCCGCTTCGGCGCGTGGCGCCGTGGCGGGCTGCGCCGGGCCGGTGTGGGTTTCGGCCTCGGGCAGGATCGGTCTTTCGCCCGACGGGTGCTGTGCCGCTGCCTGCTGAACCGGCGGCTGGCCCGTGGCGAGTGTTGCGTCCGGGCCCGGCTTGGAGGGTATCTGGCCCTGGGTCTGCGCCGCGGTGGTTTCGGTGCGCGGCCTGGCCGGCGTCGCGGCAGGCGGTTCGCCTTGCCGCACGTCCGTCGCGGCGGGCCGTGCGTTGCCGTTAGGCCATGCGGGGCCGGGGTCGGCGGCCCGGCCGTTCGCGGCGGCGGCGGTTTGCGTCTCTGCCCGCTGCGCCCCGTCGGCCGTGCCGCGCGCCTCGACGGGTGCGGGCGTCGTTGCGGTCGTCACGGTCTGTCCGGCGCTCCCGGCGGCGCGCGGTTCCGGTTGGCCGGGCGATGCCGCCATGGGCAACGCGGCGGTATCGGGGCGCGCCGTCGTGGTGGCGGTTCCCGCGGTGGCGGGGAGCACCGCTGCTGCCGGGGTGGCCGGGCCCGTCGTCTGCGTTGCGGCGGTCGCCGCCGTGCCGAAGGCTGCCGATGACCCGGCCGATGCAACGGATGCCGCGGGGCTATCGGCCGGGGCCGCGCCGCCGGCGCGGCCAGCCGCGGTGGCGGCGGACGCCGGCAGGTCCGCGGTGATCGGGGCCTGGCCCGGCACCGCCGGCTGAAGTGTGGCCTCGGCCGCCGACCGGGTGTGCGGCGCGGTGTCCCCGCCGTCGATTGCCGGGCGGGACGGCGCGCTCTCGGCGCGGGCGGCTTCGGGAAGCGGGATGGCGACGGCGGTGGCGGCCGGCGGGGCAACCGGCGCGGAGAACCGGGCGACGATCGATCCGGCACCCGGCATCGCACTGTCCGGCGCGCCGACATCAGAAAGGCCGAGACCCGCCGCGCCGGGCGTACCCGCCTGACCGTTCGGCACATCCTCGGGCAGTTCGAAGGTGAAGCTGAAGCCGTGCTGGGCCGCCAGCCCACCCGAATCGCCGGCGCCGCCCGAAACCGCCGCGGCGATCTCGATCGGCGCATCGGCCGCATCGGCCGGGACGGTTTCGGTCCCGGTTGCGAAATTCTCGGCAACGGCGGTGTGAAAGGCGGTTTCGCCCTCTGGCGCTTGACCCGATTCGCCTGCTGCGGGCGCGCCGCGCCCCTTTCCATTGCCCAGAAGGGAGTCGATCAGAAGGGAACCGAACATGTCTCACGCCGACTTTCTGCCGCCAATACGCCGACAATGCGCCAAGGAGGTTACCGGTTCTTTACCCGCGCAGCGCCATGATCGCGGCGAATGCCTGCAATTGGAGGTTTCGGGCGATGACCGATCTGACATCCGTCCACGCCGCGCTGGCGTCGACCCGGGCGCCCGGCCGGGGGCCCGAGTTGCGTACGCCCGAGGATCAGGCGCTTTGGGACGCCGCGCAGAAACTGGAGGCGGGTTTCCTGACCGAGATGCTGAAGGCCGCCGGCTTCGGCAAGTCGCGTGACGCGATGGGCGGCGGCGTCGGGGAAGACCAGTTCTCGTCGTTCCTGCGCGATGCGCAGGCGACCGAGATGGTCAGGGCCGGGGGAATCGGCCTGGCCGAAAGCCTGTTCGAGGCACTCAAGGAGAAGACGGATGTCCAGCTCTGACCTGACCCGCGCGCTTCATGCGCTCGAGGGCCTTCTCGATGCCGAGCGCCGGGCGATCCGCGCCGGCGAGTTCGAGGGGCTGGCACGGCTCGCCGACGAAAAGGCGCGGCTGATCGATGTCATTTCCGCGCATTCCGGCGCGGCGCCGGACCAGCGCGAGCTGCTGGCCCGGATCCAGTCGCGCACGTCGGAAAACCAGCGGCTGCTGGCCGCGGCGATGAGCGGGGTGAAGGCCGCGCAGCGCCGGCTCGACGCGATCCGCCGCGCGGCGCGCCCGCTCAACACCTACGATTCCGCCGGCCGCGCGACCACGATCGGAAGCCTGTCCGGACGTATCGAACGCAGGGCATGAACAGCCCGACCTATTCGAAAGAATTGTCGCCAATTTCCGTTTCGGTGCCCTTGTCGGTTTAGCGTTCTCTTAGAGGTTCGCGCGCAAAAGTCGGCCTTGCATCCTGAAGGGGGTGGCGCGGCAGGGATCCAGGTTCCCTCGGCCGCATTGGTCAGAACGCCAAGCGTGTCGCCCGTGGGGGCGGAAATCGAAACCGGGGCGCAAAGCGCCGCCTATCGAAGGAAGTGCACATGACGAGCATTCTGACGAATACCAGCGCCATGAACGCGCTGCAGACGCTCAAGGCAACCAATATCAACCTGAACAAGACGCAGCAGGAAATCGCCTCGGGCAAGACCATTTCCTCGGCCCGCGACAACGCCGCGGTCTGGGCGATCTCGAAAGTGATGGACTCCGACACCAAGGGCTTCGAACAGATCTCGAACAGCCTCGCGCTGGGCCAGTCGACCATCGCCGTCGCCCGCAACGCGGCCGAGTCGGTCACCGACCTTCTGACCGACATCAAGGGTCTCGTCGTGTCCGCTCAGGAAGAGAACGTCGACAAGGCGAAGATCCAGGACGACATCGACCGGCTGACCGAGCAGGTCGAATCGATCGTCTCGGCGGCGCAGTTCAACGGCCTGAACCTCGTCAACGGCACGGCCGAGTCGCCGGTGCAGATCCTGTCGTCCCTCAACCGCTCGGCCGATGGCACGGTCGAATCGGCCAGCATCGAGATCAACCTCGACAACACCGACCTGTCGACCACTGCCGGTACCGACATCGGCGCCTCGGCGCTGCCGGCCGACGCGACGGTCTCGGCCGGTTCCTCGGCCTCGCTCGCCGGTGCCGACTTTGCCTTCATGGGCGCCGACTGGACCGGGACCAGCGCCTCGGCCCTGGATTCGACCGAGTTCACCGGCACCGAGGCCGTGACCAGCCTTGTCGCGGGTGACCGCGTGTCGGTTGGCTTCGACTTCGACCAGGACGGGACGGACGACAAGGAAGTGTCCTACACCGTGCGCCAGGGTGACACCGGTTCGGCGATCCTTGCCGGCCTGATGAGCAGCCTGGAAGCCTCGGGTCTCGACTCGGACTTCACGCTGTCCTTCGACGGGGCTGATCTCAGCATCGTCAACAACAGCGATGCGGATGCCGACGTGAGCTTCGCGGCAACCCGCGGGCAGGGCGGCCTGGCCGATCTGGCAACGCTTGACGTGACCGACGACACGAATGCCGCGCAGGCGCTCAACGACATCGAGAACATGATCCAGTACTCGATCGCCGCCGCTGCGGAACTCGGTTCCGCCGAGAAACGGATCGACATCCAGGCCGACTTCGTCTCGAAGCTGACCGACAGCTTCAAGGCCGGGATCGGCACCCTCGTGGATGCCGACATGGAAGAGGCTTCGGCACGGCTCCAGGCGCTGCAGGTGCAGCAGCAGCTGGGCGTGCAGGCGCTCTCGATCGCGAACCAGTCGCCGCAGACCCTGCTGTCGCTGTTCCGCTAACGGGCAACGAGCCGGGGCGCCTGAACGGCGCCCCGGTTTCCTCACGGCGGCGAAGCCGCCTTGCAACAGAAACCGTCGCTGGAAGGTATCCACGTGTACGCTCATACCATGGCCAAAACGGCCTACTCCAATCCCGGACAGCCCACCCGGACCCCGCGCACGACCGAATACGAAGCATTCGCGCGCATCACGCACCGGCTCAAGGCCGCCGCGGCCCTGGACAAGAGCGGGTTTTCCTCGCTGGTCCGCGCCCTTCACGAAAATCGCGAACTCTGGACGATCCTGGCCGCCGATGTCGCCGGTTCGGGAAACGGGCTTCCCCCCCAGCTTCGCGCCCAGATCATCTACCTTTACGAATTCACGATGCAGCACACCTCGAAGGTGCTGGCGGGCGATGCCAGGCCTGACGTGCTGATCGACATCAATACCGCCGTGATGCGCGGCCTCAGGCAAGGGGGCCCGGCATGAGCGGACTTGTCCTGAAACTGGCGCCGCACGAACGTGTCCTGATCAACGGCGCGGTGATCGAGAACGGCGAGCGCCGCTCGCGCCTGGCGATCATGACGCCGAACGCGCATATCCTGCGGCTTCGCGACGCGATCCACCCCGACGAGGTCAACACGCCGGTGCGCCGCGTCTGCTACATCTGCCAGCTCGTCCTGTCGGGCGACGTGACGGCAGAGGATGCCCGGCTTCAGCTTCTGCGCGGGATCGAGCAACTCAGCCAGGCGCTGACGGATCATCACAGCCGCGACCAACTGACCCAGGCGACGCGCGCGGTGCTGGATTCGCAGCACTACCAGGCGCTCAAGGCGCTGCGGGCGCTCCTGCCACGGGAGGAACGGCTTCTGGCCGTGCGCGAGCAGTGACCTTCATCGCGGCAGTACCCCTGTCCGGCTATGCCGGCTGGAAATTCATCGAGCGGACCCGCGAGGCCCAGCAGGCGGCGCTTGCCGCGACGCCGGCGATGAAGACCAACGAGGAGTACTTCCGCGCCAATATCGGCAAGATCCGCAACGCCGAAGACCTTGTTGCGGATCGCCGCCTTCTGACCGTGGCGCTGGGCGCCTTCGGGCTCGACGACGACATCAATTCCAAGTTCTTCATCAAGAAGGTTCTGGAAAGCAACACGCTCGAGCCGTCGTCGCTGGCCAACAAGCTGTCCGACAAACGCTACGTGGAGATGGCCAAGGCCTTCGGCTTCGGGGATTTCCCGGATACGCCGAACACCGAGCTGTCGACCTTCCCCGACCAGATCATCGGCGCGTTCAAGACGCGGCAGTTCGAACGCGCCGTGGGCGAGCAGGACCAGTCGCTGCGGTTGGCGATGAACGCCGAGCGGGAGCTGGCGAAGATCGCCGAGAAATCGAACAGCGAGAACACCAAGTGGTTCACGATCATGGGCAATGCGCCCCTGCGGCAGGTGTTCGAGACCGCGCTGGGCCTGCCCAAGCAGTTCGGCAGTGCCGACCTCGACCAGCAGCTTGGCGTGTTCAAGGAACGGGCGGAGACCTTCCTGGGGTCTTCCGATCCGGCGATGTTCAAGGATCCCGCGAAGATCGAGGAACTCGCGAAGCTGTTCCTGGTGCGCAGCTCGATCCAGGCCGGTCCGTCGCTGTCGTCGCCCGGTGCCGCAGCGCTGTCGATCCTGCAAGCGGGTGGCCGCTTCTTCTGATCCCGGCCCGGCCGTGGTTAAGCGAAAATTAGCGCTTCACGGAAAGACTTGGCGGCGACCAAACCAGGGAAGAACTCCCCATGGCGAAACGCTCGCTCGACGGGTTGCTGCAGCAGGCCCGCAAGCTTGAACGCTCCGGCGCGACGGACGCGGCCGTCGCGGCCTACCGGCAGATCCTTTCGACCTTCCCGGCCGACAAGCGCGCGCGCCGCGCCCTTGACGCGTTGCGGGCGAAAGCCACGCAGGGCCGCGGCGTGGCGGGGCCGGAGGCGCGCGAAATCGCCGAGATCGAGCGGCTGGCACGCGCCGGGCAGGTCGCCGCGGCGCGACAGGCCGCAGAGTCCATGGTGGCCCGGCCCGGCGCCGGCGCAATCGCCTGGACCGCCGCCGGCGGACTGCGGATGCAGGACGGTGACCTTGCGGCGGCCCGCGCCGCCTACGAGGCGGCGATCGCCCGCGAACCCGGCGTGGCGTCCGCCCATGCCGGGCTGGGCAAGGTTCTGCGCGCCCAGGGCGACGCGGCCGCGGCGCTGGCCTGCTACAACCGTGCCCTGCGGCTGCGTCCTGACCACGCGGATGCCCTCTACAGCCGCGGCAACCTGCATTTCGCGCAGGGCGACTGGGATGCGGCGGCGGCGGATTTCGACCGGGCCGCAAGCCTGGCGCCCGGGCTTGTCGATGCCCGAAACAACCTCGCGCTGTGCCACAAGGCCGCCGGCCGCACCGATGCCGCGATCCGCCTGTTCGAGGCGATCGTCACCGCCCGTCCCGACTATCGCAACGCGGTGGTCAACCTGTGCCAGCTGCTGGTCCAGGAGGGCCGCGGCGCGGAGGCAAGGGATCGCCTCGACCTGTTGCTCGACGCCGATCCGGGCGACGCGGGGCTTCTGCACCTCAAGGGTCTGGCCCTCGCGCAGTCCGGCGACAGCGCCGGCGCGGTCGCGACACTGGCGCTGGCCGGCCAGCTTGCCCCGCTGAACGTCGAGATCCTGCGTGATCTTGGCAAGCATCAGGGCGAGTCGGGCGACATGGCCGCCGCGGCGCACAGCTTCGAGGCGGCGCTGGCGCTGCATCCGGGTGACCAGCGGTCGCGGTTCAACCTGGGTCTCGTGCAGTGGCGCACCGGACAATTGCCGCAGGCCCGCCAGAGTTTCGAGACGATCCTCGCCGCCGAGCCGGGCAATGCCGACGCCGCCAAGCAGCTTGGCATCGTGCTGATGGAAATGGGTCACGCGGCCGAGGCGCGGGCGGCGCTGGAACTGGCGCTCGCCGCCGATCCGGATCACGCGGACGCGCATTACCAGCTTGGCACGCTGCTTTGGGATCTGGGCGCGAAGGAAGAGGGCATCCGCCATATCGGCCGGGTGCTGGACGTCGATCCGGGTCACGGCCTCGCCAACGGCATGAACCTCTACCTCGGCGGCTACCTCGCGATCTGGGACCAGACCGGGCGCAGCGCCCGCTACGCCGAAACGCTGGGGATCGAGGGGCCGATCATCCCGCCCTTCACCGGCCTGGTGGCCGAGGACGCGCCGATGCGCCAGCTGATCCGGTCGGAGCGCTGGGCGCGGCAACACTACACCCGCCAGCCGGCGCGGCTGCCGGCGCTGCCCCGGTCGCGCCCGGCGCGGCTGCGGATCGGCTATTTCACCGCCGACATCTGGAACCACGCGACGATGCATCTGCTCAGCGGGGTGCTGCGGATGCACGACCGCGAGCGGTTCGAGATCTCGGCTTTCAGCTACGGCCTGCAACGGCGGGATGCCGTGCATGGCCGGACGCGCGACCTGTTCGACCATTTCCACGACGTGTCGCGCCTGAGCGACGGCGAGGTCGTGCAACTTGTCGACCGCGGCGGGCTCGACATCGCGGTGGATCTCAAGGGCTACACGCGGGAGGCGCGGCTGGGCCTGTTCGCCGAACGGCTGGCGCCGCTGCAGATCGCCTGGCTGGGCTATCCCGGCACCACCGGCGCGGATTTCATCGACTACATGATCGCCGATCCGGTGGTGATCCCCGAGCGGCTGCGCCCGGCCTACAGCGAGGCGATCCTCTACCTGCCCGACTGCTACCAGCCCAACGACGACGCGCGCGCCATCGCCGATCGGCCCGCCAGCCGGGCCGAGGCCGGGCTGCCCGAGGAGGGGTTCGTCTTCTGCTCGTTCAACGCGACCTACAAGATCACGCCGGCAGAATTCGACATCTGGATGCGGCTTCTGCAGGCGGTGCCGGGCAGCGTACTGTGGCTTCTGGACGCGGGCGAGGCCCCGAACGCGCGGCTGCGCGAGGCGGCGGCGCGGCGCGGCGTGGACGCCGATCGGCTGGTCTTCGCGCCACGGCTGGACCAGGCGGAACATCTGGCCCGACAGCGCCATGCCGATCTGTTCCTCGACAGTTTCGTCGTGAACGCCCACACGACGGCCAGCGACGCCCTTTGGGGCGGCCTTCCGGTGCTGACGAAGGCCGGAGAACAGTTCGCCGCCAGGGTCGGCGCCAGCCTTGTGCGGGCCGTGGGCCTGCCCGAACTGGTGGCCGAGACCGCGCAGGACTACGAGGCGACGGCGCTGCGCTACGCGACCGATGCGGATTTCGCGACGAGGCTGCGCGACCGGCTGGCCGCGCGCCGGCTGACCGCGCCGCTGTTCGACACAGCCGCCTTCACCCGAACGCTGGAAGCGGCCTACGACATCGCCTTCGACCGGGCGCTGAGCGGCGCGGCCCCGGCCGACCTGCGGGTGCCGGCGGAGCCGGGCACGACCGGCCTGCGGAGGGCCGCGGGCTGACAGCCGGCGCGCCCGATCGACAGGGCGTGCCGCGCGCGAAGAGACACGGGCAATGCGCCCAGGAGAAGACCCAATGCTGCACGAAGCGATCGAAACGGACCATCTGAAACACTGCCTCGCGCAGGTGAAGGGCGGCATCTCGCCCCAGGAAGGGCTGGCGCTTGCCCGCCAGGCGGCGCGGACGACGCTGGGATGCATCGTCGAGATCGGCAGCTACAAGGGCAAGTCGAGCCTTGCGATGGCGATGGGCGTGCGCGGCCTTGCCCCCGGCAAGCGACCGCGGATCTACGCGATCGATCCGCACCGGGAGTTCGTGGGCCAGTTCGGCGGCCAGTTCGGCCCGGTCGATCGCGGCGACTTCTACACGCTGATGCTGGAACACGCCGCCTTCAACGAGGTCGCGCTGATCAACCTGCCGGCCGAGCAGGTGGCCGCGGGATGGGGCGAGCCGGTCGGCTTCCTGTTCATCGACGGCGACCATCGCTACGCGGCGGTGTTCGAGGATTTCGTCCGGTGGTATCCGCATGTCGTGCCGGGCGGCATCATCGCCCTGGACGACAGCGTTCAGGCCGGCGCCGGATCGAAGCGGTTGTGCGACGAACTGGTCGGGGCCGGGATCGAGCGGGTCGGGGTGGTCGGCAAGATCACCTTCCTGCGCAAGCCGATCGATGACGCGGTGCGACTTTGGCCGATGCCGCAGACGCATCTGGTGCTGGCCGAAACCCCGGTTCTGAGCGGCGGGCTCATGCGGTTCGTTCGGCTGGCGCGCGCCGCGGCCGAAACCGGCCGCCGCACCAGCTTCGCCTTCGTCCAGCCGCCGGGCGATGGCCGGTTCCAGGGCTTCGAGGCGCTGTCGCTGCCCGATGCGATGGAGCGCAGCTGGGAGGCGACATCGGTGCCCGGCGCGGGGTTCTCGCCCGGTTTCGTCAAGGCGCTGTCGGAGATCCGGAACTTCAAGACCGGCTGCCGGGTGCAGCATGTCCTGAACGATCGCAGCCGGCATGACGCCTTCCTGCGCGTCAACCGCGCCTTCGCGCCCGATGTCGTGATCTTCAACACCCAGGCCTGGGAACCCGGCAGCTTCACCGATTTCTCGGCCCGCCGGTTTCACACCGTCGTCGGTGCGGTGGACAGCGTGGCGTTCGCGCCCGTGCCACGGCTCGATCCCGGCGACGGGGTGTTCCGGGTCGGGCTTCAGGCCAAGGCGCACGGGCATGTGCCGGCGCTTCTGGCAAACCTGCCGGAGGCGGTACGGCTGCGGGTGCTGGGTACCGTTCCGCCCGAGGCGCGGGTGGCAGGCGAGCGGGTCGAGTATGTCGGCGCGCAGGGCGATGCCGACCTGCCGAAGGGGTTCTATGCCGGGCTCGACGCGGTGCTGCACCTCGACGTCAACGCCGGCTGGGCCAATATCGCGGCCGAGGCGATGGCCTGCGGCATCCCCGTGATCGCGACGCGGGCGGGCACGGAAGGCTTTGCCGAGGATGGCGAAACCGCCATCGTCCTCGCCGCGCCCGACGCGGCCGAAGTGGCCGCCGCGGTCGCGCGGCTGACCGGCGACACGGCGTTGCGCACCCGTCTTGCCGCCGCGGCGCGCGAGCGGATAGGCGCCTTTTCCTGGTCGGCCTACGCCGGGCAGATGGGCGCCGCGATCCGCGAGGATGGGCTGTTTCACTACCTCGCCTGCCCGGAACTTGGAATGTTCGGCAAGTGGCCGGTCGGCGCGCGCATCGCCGGGCTGGAAGAGGTCTTCGCGACCATCTCGGGGGAAACCGTGCTGGATGTCGGCGGCGCGGAGGGGGTGATAACCCTCACCGCCCTCGAACACGGCGCGCGGCTGGTGCACATGAACGAACTGGAGGAAAGCCGCGTGCTGATGGCCCGCAAGCTGACCGCCGCACATGCCGACCGGGTCGAGATCGCGCAGGGGTCGCTGACCCCCTGGGGCCGGTTCGTCGAAAAGACCCGGTGGCTTCTGCCGCGCTACGACACCGTCCTCTACCTGGCGGTGCACCAGCATCTTCATGGCGCTGAACGGCAACGGGCGCTGGCGGGACTGATCGAGCGGTGCGGCGGCCGCATGGTGATCCGCATGCCCGACGATCTGTTCGAACAGGAGGGGCTGGCCGAGGTTCTGGCCGGTGCCGGATTGCAACCCGTCTCGCAGCGGCCCGGTGTTCTGCCCGGTCAGGGCGCCCTGCGGATCTGGAAACGTGCCGAGGTGAAGTGATGAAACGAGCGGTGATCTCCTTTCCGAAATCGGGCCGGACCTGGCTGCGCTACGCCCTGCTGCATGCCGCGCCGCGCACGTCGATCGTCTATACCCACAGCGGTTTCGAGTATAACGACGGCCTGCGCCCGCCGCTGAACTTCTCGCTGCCCTATCACCTCGCCCATGTCGCGCATGTCGACCGTTTCGTCTTCGTCGCCCGCGACCCGCGCGACGTGGCCGTCAGCCTCTATCACCAGGTCACCGGGCGGTTTCGGGATTTCTTCCAGTATTCGGGCGATATCGGCGCCTTCATCCGCGACGGCTATTTCGGCATCGACAACATCGTGCGATTCCAGATGATCTGGCTTCAGATCGTCGAGATGCAGCCGAAGGGCATGGTCGTTTGGTACGAGGACATGGCCGAGGATTTCGCCCGCAGTTTCGGGGCGGTGGCAGAGCACATGGACCTGGGCCTCACCACCGCCGACATCGCCCGCGTGAGCGAGGCGGCGCGGTTCGACAACATGCGCGAGGTCGAGCGTACCGGGCGCTTTCCGCAGCCCTGGCTGCGGTTGCGCAACGGCGCGCCGAAGGTGCGCAAGGGCAAGGTCGGCGGCCACCGCGAGGAACTGTCGCCCGAGGATTGCGCCTATCTCGACCAGCGCATCACGGCGCTGCGGCACCCTTTGGCGGCCTAGGGCAACGGCGCACCGGTATTCCTGATTTTCTGAACGGCGGGAACTATCCGTTTCGCGCTGTCGGCGACCTGCGCCGGGCGCGGATCAGGCGTATTCCGGCACGCGCTGCGGCATCGCCGCGAACGTGTCGAAGCCGCGCTGCGCGATCTCGTCGCGCGCGGCCGCGTCGGCGATCAGCGCCTGGCAGCGCGCGACAAGGCCGTCATGTTCCGCGAAGGCGACGGCCTGTGCAAACGGTGCCTCGAGCTGCCGGTCGCCCCCGGTTTCCGAGACCACGCAGGCGCGGTTCGCCAGCAGGTAGGACACCCGGACGATCTCGAAGACCGCGGCCTCGTAGAAATGCAGGTTCAGCACGATCCGGGATCGCGCGATCAGCCGGTCGCGCGCCTCGCCATAGGCGCCGAAGACGGCATGGACCTTCAGGCCGGTGTCGATCAGCCCCCGGATCACCGTCGCCCGGCGCGGGTTCATCGAGCCGTAGAACAGCACGTCGATGTCGCGCTCGGCGGCCGGCGCGATCCGCGTCAGCGTCGGCGCGTAGCCGATCGGGCAGTGCCGGACGTGGTTCAGCCCCAGCGCCGCGAGCCGTGCGATGTTCTGGCCGCTGTAGTCCCAGCAGGGGTGCCGGCGCATCAGGTCGAGATAGCCGCCGGTGATCCAGTCGGATCCGTCCTGCACCTGCTCGAGATTGTAGAGGATGAAGTTCGGCGGCAGGCGGGTGACGCCCATCTGCGGCAGAAGGTTGCCGCCCAGCACCACGGTCGGGCCGGCGCATTGATCGGGCCGGCGCACGATCCGCGCCGTTCGCCCGGCCTGTTCCAGCGCCCAGGCCAGCGCCAGCGCCAGTTCCTCGAAGGCCTGGGCGTGGGCGTAGCCCTTCGGCGAGACGATCAGCACGGTGGCGGGGCCGGGGCCGGCCAGCGGCAGGGGCGTATGGGTGAGCAAGGCGGCGCGCTCCGTCGATCCGTGTGGCCGGGTCAGGCCGCCGGGGCGGCCCGTTCGGCCCGTTCGAAGCCGAAGGTCTCGTAGTCGCAGGCATAGAGCGCGGCCAGGTGCGCCTCGGCCGCCGCGTCGAGTTCGAAGGCCGCGGGATCCTGCGCCGCGCGGCGCAGCGGTTCGGAATTGTTGGCATGCGGCATCTGCCGTGCCAGCGGCGCGCCCACGAGCACGCTGTCGAGATAGTCCTTCAGCTCGGCCATCCCGCCGAGTTCGAGCTTGAAGGCGCGATGCGGCTGGTTGGGATAGAGAAACCGGGTCTGCGGCATGAAGTGGTTGTCCATCCAGCCGATCCGGGCAATCGCCTCGGGCGTCAGGCTCTTGGCAAAGGCGCTGGCCGTCATCGCCGGGTCGATCGTGTGTTCGACGAGCTTTTGAAAGGTGAAGGCGCTGCGGAACCGCCGGATCGGGTCGCGCACGACCGCGAGGAACTCGTCGAAGAAATCCGGCGGAAACAGCCGGGCCAGGGATTCGCCGTCGATATGCTGCGGCGACGACACGCTCCAACGCTTTTCGGCCGGGATGGCGAGATAGTTGTCCTCGACGAAGGCGAGGCTGCCCCGCCCGATCGCACCGAGATACGCTTCCACCGACGTGCCGCCGCATTTGGGAACATGGGCGAAGAAGATCACGCGGTCACGAAATCGGAAAATGGCCATTCTGCACTCCTTGCCCTGCGGCACACCCCGGCGGGCGCCAACCCGTGAACGACGGCTTTGCCATCCCGTCCATGGGTAGGAAGTGTTGGTAAACATTCCCTCAAGGCCTGCCGGTCCCGGCCCTCGGCGCACCGGGGCGCACCGGGGCGCGGCTGCGCGCGGTCAGCGCGGTGTCGGCATGGCGTTGGGTGGCGCGAGAATCCCGGCGAGCCGGTCGAAGCTTGCCGCGGTTCCGTCAGGCGCATCCTCGGCGAGGAAAGCGTCGAGTTCGGGCCAGATGCGGATCGCCTCGTCGACAAGGGAATCGGTTCCGGGCGTGTAAAGCCCCGCCTGGATCATCATCTCCGCCCGGTCGTAGGCGCCCAGAAGGCGGCGGGCCTGCGCGATCAGGGTGTTTTCCTCCGCCGTGGCGGCATCGGGCAGCGACCGCGAGACGGAGCGCAGGAGATCGATCGCCGGGAACCGGCCGCGCTCGGCGATGGCGCGATCCATCACCACGTGGCCGTCGAGCACGCCGCGCAGGATGTCGGCCACCGGTTCTTCCATGTCCGATCCGGCGACGAGGACGGAGAACACCGCGGTGATGTCGCCCGCGCCTTCGGCGCCGGGCCCGGCGCGTTCGGCCAGCGACATGATCTGGTGCGAGGTCGAGGGCGGGAAGCCGCGCAGGCTGGGGGGTTCGCCCCCGGCCAGCGCGACCTCGCGATGCGCCTCGGCGAAGCGGGTGATCGAATCGGCGAGGAACAGCACGTGCTTGCCCTGGTCGCGGAAATGTTCGGCCACCGACATCGCCGCCCAGGCGCAGCGACGGCGCACCAGCGGCGACTGGTCCGACGTGGCGGCGACGATGACGGAACGCGCCATGCCGTCCGGCCCCATCGTCTTTTCCACGAATTCGCGCAACTCGCGCCCGCGTTCGCCGATCAGGGCGACGACGACGACATCGGCGGTGACCCCCCGCGCGAACTTGCCCAGCAACGAGGACTTGCCGACGCCGGACCCGGCGAAAAGGCCGATCCGCTGGCCGCGCACCAGGGGCAGGAGCGTGTTGAACACAGCGACCCGGGTTTCCAGCCGTTCGCCAAGCCGGCGACGCTGGGCGGCGGCGGGCGGCGCGGCCCGCAGCGGCCGTTCGGCCCGGCCGCGAAGCAGCGGTCGACCGTCCAGCGGCCGGCCGAAGGGGTCGACGACGCGGCCCACCCAGCTGTCATCCGGGCTGATCCCGGCCTGGCCGACATGTTCCACGGTCGATCCCAGGCCGACGCCATCGGCGGCGCTGTCGGGCAGGACGGTGACGCGGCCGGGCGTGAGGCTGACGATCTCGCCCTCGAGGCTGTCGCCGCGCGCGCCGTGGATTCGCACCCTGTCGCCAAGCGCGGCGTGGCTGCCGAAGCCGGCGACCTCGACCGTGCCGCGCCCGAGGCTGACGACGCGCCCGGCGCGATGCACCGCATCCATTCCCGCGATTTCGCCGATAAGCCGATCGAAGCCACCGTAAGCCATTCTGGCCTCCATTGTTTCCCGATTACGCTTTCTAAAGGTTTGGGGGTTAAGGCTTGATTGAAAGCTTCGGAGGAGAAACCCCGATGTTCGACAAGCTAGAGATATTGCAGATGGCGCAGGCGATGGCGTCGCACGCTTCCGTGCGCCAAAGCGCCGTCGCGCAGAACATCGCGAATGCCGACACGCCCTTCTACCGGGCGCGCGATGTCGCATCGTTCGCGGATACCTACCAGAAGATGAACGGAGACTGGACCCAGCGCGCCACGCGCGAGGGTCATGTCGCGATGGGGTCCGACGACTTCCGCTCGCAGGTGCGCAGCGTCGAACGCAACGACGCGGGCACCATGTCGCCGAACGGCAACTCGGTGTCGCTGGAACTCGAGATGGTCAATGCCGTCGAGGTCAAGCGCCAGCACGACCGGGCGCTGACCATCTACCGCTATTCGCTGGACATGCTGCGCACCTCGCTTGGGCGCGGGCGCTGACGGGAGGCTGAGACATGAGTGAACTTTCAAACTCCCTCGACCTTTCGGCCAGCGCAATGAAGGCCCAGGCGATGCGCCTGCGCCACGTGTCCGAAAACATCGCCAATGCCGATACCCCCGGCTACCAGCGCAAGACGGTGTCCTTCGACGAGGTCATCGAACGCGGCCGGTCGACCGGGAAGGTGGAGCTTGGCCCCGTGGAACTCGACCGGAAGGAACTGACCCGGATTTACGATCCGGGCCATCCGCTGGCCGATGAAACCGGCTACTACGACGGCTCGAATGTCGATCTGGTGGTCGAACTTGCTGACGCGCGCGAAGCGCAGCGCAGCTACGAGGCGAACCTGAAGATGTTCGATCAGGCACGGCAAATGTCGTCCGCGCTGATGGAACTCATTCGCCGATGATCTGAATAGGGGAGGTCCAGAATGGACGTCAAAACCTCTTTCGCTGCACAGACCTACGCTCAGGCTCGTCCGGCGACGGCGCCAACCGCCGCGCCGGCCGGGTCTGGCGAGAAATCCGCCTTCAGCCAGGCGGTAGGCGACTTCGCCCAGACGCTGAAGGCGGGCGAGGAAACCGCGAAGGCGGCGATGGTCGGCGATGCCGATCCGCATGCGCTGGTGCAGGCGCTCGCGTCCTCGCAGCTTGCGGTCGAAACCGCGGTGACGGTGCGCGACCGTGTCGTCGAGGCATACCAGGAAATCCTGAGGATGCCGGTGTGATGGACGAGATCATCTTTTTCGACACCATGCGCCAGGGGCTTTGGATCGCGGTGATGATGGCCGCGCCGATGCTGTCCGTCGCGCTGGTCGCGGGCCTCGCCGTGGGCCTGTTCCAGGCCCTCACATCGGTCCAGGAACTCACGCTGACCTTCGTGCCCAAGGTCGGCGCGATGATCGCCGTGTTCTGGATGTCGATGACCTTCATGTCCGGTGCGCTGGTGGCGTTCTTCACCGACCGCATCGTGCCGCTGATCGCGGGGGGCTAGGACATGGACAATACCACCTACACGACGCTGAACCGCCAGTCCGGCCTTCTGGCCGAGATGCAGTCGGTCGCGAACAACATCGCCAACCTCTCGACCACCGGCTTCCGCAAGGAGCGGGTGATCTTCGCTGAACATGTCCACACGCTCGAAGGGCAGGAACCGTCGCTGTCGATGGCCGATGCCAGCGGTCGCTGGACCAACCTGCTGCAGGGGCCGCTGTCACAGACCAAGGGCACCTACGATTTCGCGATCGAGGGCGAAGGCTTCTTCATGATCCAGACGCCCGAGGGACAGCGCCTGACCCGGGCCGGCATGTTCACCCCGAACGAGGAGAACGTGCTTGTCACCGTCGATGGCAACCCGGTGCTCGACCTTGGCGAGGCGCCGATCGCGATTCCCGCCGGGTCGCAGAAAATCGACCTGGCCAACGATGGCACGCTGTCGGCCGACGGCGTGCCCTTCGCCCAGGTCGGGGTGTTCCTGCCCGCCGACACGAACGAGATGACCCGCGCCGGCGGCACCAGCTTCGCCGTCGACGGCGAGATCGCGCCCCTGGAACAGCCCGTTCTGCTTCAGGGATTCCTGGAAAACTCCAATGTCAATCCGATCACCGAGATCGCCCGGATGATCCAGGTGCAGCGCGCCTACGAGATGGGCCAGACCTACCTGACCGCCGAAGACGAACGGATCCGCGCCGCCATCGAAACCCTCGCCGTGAAACGCTAAGGAGCCTGACCCATGCGTGCCCTTCAAATCGCCGCCACCGGGATGAGCGCCCAGCAGATGCGGGTCGAGGTCATCTCGAACAACCTCGCCAACATGTCGACCACGGCCTACAATGCCCGCCGGGCGGATTTCGCCGACCTGCACTACCAGCAGGTTACCCGGCCCGGCACGATCAATGCCGACGACGGCACGATCCTGCCCACCGGCGTGCAGATCGGCCTCGGCGTGCGCCCGGCCTCCGTCAGCGTTCAGCTGGCGCAGGGTTCGATCGCCCAGACCGGCGGCGACCTCGACATCGCGATCGAGGGCAATGGCTATATCGAGGTGACGCTGCCCTCGGGGATCTCGGCCTATACCCGCGACGGTGGCCTGCAACGGTCGGCCGACGGCCAGATCGTCACCGCCGATGGTTTCCCGGTGCAGCCGAACATCACGATCCCGCTCGACGCCCGCTCGATCGCGATCAACGCCTCCGGCGAGGTCTGGGCCTATTTCGACGACCGGGTGGAACCGGAACTGCTGGGCCAGTTCAACCTGGCCGGATTCGCCAACGAAAAGGGGCTGGAGGCGATCGGCTCGAACCTGTTTCTCGAAACCGCCGCCTCCGGCGCGGCCGATATCGCGCCGCCGGGCCAGAACGGCCTGGGCACGGTGCGCCAGGGCTACCTTGAGGACAGCTCCGTCGACGCGGTCCGCGAGATCACCGAACTGATCGAGGCGCAGCGCGGCTACGAGCTGAACGCCAAGGTCATAACCGCCGCCGACCAGATGCTCGGCGCGACGACGCAGGTGCGGTGATGCGCCGCGCGATTCTCCTTGCCCTGGTGCTGGCCGCCGGGCCGGGCGCGGCGCTGGCCGAGACGCTGGTGGCGACGCGCACGATCCGGCCGCAGGCGATCATCATGCCCGAGGATGTGACGGTTTCCGAGGCCGAGATCCCCGGCATGTTCACCACGCCCGCCGAGGTCGTCGGCCAGGAGGCGCGGGTGGCGATCTTCGCCGGGCGGCCGATCGGCCCGTCCGACATCGGCCCGCCGGCGCTTGTCGACCGCAACCAGATCGTTCTTCTGACCTATCGCAAGGGGTCGATCACCATCGTCACCGAGGGCCGCGCGATGGCACGCGGCGGCGTCGGCGATCTTGTCCGCGTGATGAACCTCGCGTCGCGCAGCACCGTCTCGGGCTACGTGGCCGAGGACGGCACGATCCGCGTGATCGGCGGAAACTGAACCATTGGGGACCAACATGAAACCGACCGCGCTCTTTCTCATCGTCCTCGCTGCCACGGCGGGATGCAGCCGTTTCGAAAACGTCGGAAAGGCACCCGCATTCACGGCGGTCGAAACCTCGGACGAGTATTACGCGATGGCGGGGGCGCCGTTGCAGGCCTCGCTGGATCGTCGTACCGCGACCGATCGCGCCTCGCTGTGGAGCGGGTCGCGCACCTCGCTTCTGGGCGACCGCCGGGCGGTGCAGCGCGGCGACATCCTGACCGTGGTCATCGAGATCAACGAAAGCGCCGAGATCTCCAACACCACCAATCGCAGCCGATCCAGTTCCGACCGGATGGGGATCACCGGGTTGCTGGGCATCCCGCAACGGATCAACAACACCCTGCCGATGGGCGCGACGATGGGCGACGCCGTCAATACCGATTCCGATTCCAGCTACCAGGGCGACGGCGACGTGCGGCGGCGCGAGAAGCTGACGCTGCGGGTCGCCGCCACGATCATCGAGACGCTGCCGAACGGCGTTCTGCGGATCCAGGGCAGCCAGGAGGTTCGGGTGAACTTCGAGGTGCGCGAGCTGATCGTCACCGGCTTCGTGCGGCCGCAGGATATCAGCCGCCAGAACGAGATCACCTACGACAAGATCGCCGGCGCGCGAATCTCCTACGGCGGCCGCGGCCAGATCACCGATGTTCAGCAGCCCCGTTACGGGCAGCAGATCGCCGACATCATCCTGCCGTTCTGAGGGTCGCCGATGCGTAAGCTCCTGCCAATCCTTCTCGCTCTTGTCGGCCTCGGTGGCGGTGTCGGCGCCGGCCTGATGCTGCGGCCCGCCCCGGAACAGGTGGTCATCGATCCCTGCGGTGACGACAGCATGGCCCAGGATCACGCCAAGGACGAAACCGACGAGGCGGGGGACGGCAAGGAGGAAGAAAACGCGTCCTTCGACTACGTCAAGCTGAACAACCAGTTCGTGGTTCCGGTGGTGGAATCCGGGCGGGTCGCCGCGCTGGTGATCCTGACCGTCAGCCTGGAAACACAGATCGGCGGGTCCGAACAGGTGTTTGCCAAGGAACCGAAGCTGCGCGACGGGTTCCTGCAGGTGCTGTTCGATCATGCCAATGCCGGCGGGTTCAAGGGGGCCTTCACCGAGGCCGCGAACATGGCGGCGCTGCGCCGCGCGATGCTGGACGTCGCCCGCAAGTCGCTGGGCGACCTCGTGTCCGACGTCCTGATCGTCGATATCGTCCGTCAGGATACCTGAACCGGGGCACCGGAACGGACGGGGCCGGCCCACGCGTTGGGCCGGCCCCGTTTTCCGTTTCGCGGCGCGGTCAGCGTGGCGCCGCGAGATCGGGGGGCTGGTTGGCGATGCGGCGGCGTTCGGCCTGGGCCCGCGCCTCGGCCCGCGCGCGTTCGGCAAGCCGTTCCAGCACCTGGTTCTGGCCGTGGGCCTGTGCCGCCCTTGCGCGCTGATCCATCCATTCGGCGGTCAGCCGCGCCAGGTCCATGTTGCGCTGCGCGCGTTCGGCCAGGGCCCAGCGTTCGAACCGGTCGGCGGCGACGGCCAGCGCGGGGGCGTCTTCGCCGGCCAGCGCGGCGCGGGCCTTGCCGCGCGCGGCATCGATCTCGGCCACCCGGTCCTCGGCCGCGCGCCGCGCCTGCGAGGCGCGGCTGAGCGCGGCGAGTTCGGCCTCGCGGCGGATCGCGGCGAGTTCGGCCAGCGCAGCGAGGCGGCGCGCCCGGTTCACCACATCCTCGACCGTGCGCGGGCGCGCATCTTCTCGGCGAAGCGGATCGCGGCGGCCACGGCGCGGTAGTGCTCGGGCCAGATTTCCTTGCCGATGTCGATCGCGGCGTGAAGCGCCCGCGCCGTCGGCGGATCGGAGTGGATCGGCACGCCGGCCTCCATCGCCCGTTCGCGGATCCGCGCGGCGATCTCGTCCACGCCCTTGGCCACGCAGATCGGCGCCCGGCCCGAGGCGCGGTTCCATTTCAGCGCGACGGCGTAGTGCGTCGGGTTGACGATCACCACGTCGGCCTTCGGCACATCGTTCAGCATGCGGTTGGTGGCGATGTCGTAGGCCCGCTGACGGCGCTGGGCCTTCATGTGCGGGTCGCCCTCGCTGCTCTTCATCTCGTCCATCATTTCCTTGCGCGACATCCGGTTCTTCCGGATGTGGCTGGCGCGCTGGTAGAAGAAATCCACGCAGCCGATCACCACGGCGAGGACAAGGACGATGAACAGGAACTCGGCGATCAGCTCCATCAGCCGCACGGCGATCATGCCGGGGGTGAAGTAGATCGTCTCGAGGATCTCGTGCAGCCGGCTCATCAGGAAGATGCCGAGGATCGCCGAGATGACGATCAGCTTGCCGGAGCTCTTGGCGAATTCGAACAGGCCGTCGGCCCCGAACTTCTGCTTGGCGGTCGCGATCGGCGAGATCCGCGACAGCTTCGGCTGGAGCTTTTCGGGTGCGAAGACCATCGCCTGCTGCGCGAAGACCGTGGCGAGAACCAGCAGGAAGGGAATCACGAACCAGGGTGCGATCGCGATCAGCACTTCGCCCAGAAGCCCGGCCACCGGCCCGGTATGGCCGCCCAGAAACAGCGGCGCGAGCGTGTCGGCCTGGTCGAGCAGGACCATCGCCGAGGTGCCGAAGGCGCCGAAGGCCGCGGCACCCACGCCAAAACCGGCGATCAGCACGCCGCCATAGGCGGCGGCGACCGTCAGTTCGGTGGATTTTGGAACCTCGCCGCGTTCGCGCGCCTTCTGAAGCTTTCGCTCCGTTGGCTCGTATTCCTTTTCGGCGCTGTCTTCTTCCTCGGCCATCAGGGCACCCGGAACGGATCGGCGAACCAGCCGTCAAGCGCCTGCGCCCAGACCGCAAGGCCGACAGGCAGCGCCACGGCCATCAGCATCAGCCCGCCCAAGGTCAGCGCCGGGGCGCCGACGAAGGCGACCATCAGCGTCGGCATCGCGCGGTTGATCGCGCCAAGCGCGGCGTTGTAGATCAGCGAGGCGATGACGAAGGGCGCGGCCAGCGAAAACGCCAGCGTGAAGGCCCGGCTGACATTGCCCAGACCCCAGGACAGCACGTCGCCCGCGCCGGGGAACCGCCCGGCCGGCAACAGATCGTAGGACAGGACCAGAAGCTCGACGATCTTGACGTGCAACCCCGCCATCACCGCCAGCGCCAGCCCGCCGATCAGCAGAAGCTGCGACACCGCCGGCATCGGATCGCCGCCCATTCCGCCGAAGATCTGCGCCAGCGAGGTTGCCTGCGCGGCCATCGTTCCGGCGATCTGAAGGCACAGCACGAACATCCGCAGCACCAGGCCGATCAGCACGCCCGCGAACGCCTCGGTGGCGATGAACATGCCCAGCACCCGGCCCTCGGCCGCGATCGGCGCGACCTGGCCGGCCACCGCCGGCGCGACGATCACCGTGAAGCCGAGCGCGAGGATCAGCCGCACCCGCGCCGGAACCGTCTGTTCGCCGAAGGCCGGAAGCACCGCCATCGCGCCGCCGACGCGCAGGAACACGATGAACCCGGTCAGGAACCCGGCCGCCCAGCTATCGAGGATCTGCGACAGAACCTCGTTCATACCGGCACCATGCCGACAAGCGAGGGGCGCGCATCGGTGCCGATTTCCTCGAAGGACAGCACCGGGGCGGACACGCCCTTCGCGCCCAGCACGGTGCGCAGGAACCGCCGGCGCCGGGCCGATGTGACCAGCGCGGGGAAGACCCCCTGCTCGCCGGCGCGCGCCACCTTCTCGGCCACGGCCTGGGCAAGGCGGTTGAACTTGTCCGGCGGCAGCGCGACATCGGCCTGGCCGCGTTCGCCCTCCACCTGGAAGTTGCGGAACGTGTCTTCCCATTCCGGGGCCAGTTGCAGCAGCGGGATCGTTCCGTCGGGGCGCCGGATCTCGGCCACCAGCTGGAAGCCCAGGCGCTGTCGGACGTGTTCGCAGATTGCCTCGGCATTGCCCAGCCCGCGGACCTCGGCGATCGCCTCGAGGATCAGCGGCAGGTTGCGGATCGATACCCGTTCCTCCAGCAAGAGCCTCAGGACCGACAGCAGCAGGTCCACCGGCACCTTGTCGGGCACCAGCTCCTCGAGCAGCTTGCGGTTCGCCTCGGCGCGTGCCGGGTCGGACAGGTTCGTGACCTCTTCCAGCAGACGGCGCAGCGCGCGCAGCGACAGAAGCCGGGCGAAATTGCGCTTGATCACCTCCAGAAGATGCGTGGCCAGGACTTCGGTCGGGTTCACCACGGTGGACCCTGCGAGGGCCGCCTCTTCCTGTTCGGCGGCGCCGATCCAGCGGGCGGGCGCGCCGTAGACCGGTTCGCGCACGTCCTCGCCGGAGGGCAGCATCGCGGCATTGTCCGACACCAGCGCCAACACCCGCTCCGGCTGCAGCCGGTCGCGCGCCTGCTCGACCCCCTGGATCCGGATCCGGTATTCGCCGCTGCCAAGGCTCGCGTCGTCGGTCAGCCGGATTTCCGGCAGGATCAGCCCGTAGACGGCGGCGACATGGTTGCGCATGTTGGCGATCCGCGCGTCGAGCCCGGTGGCCGGATCGAGCACCATGTTGACGAGGTTGGGCGCGAATTCGACGTGGATCTCGTCGAGATCGAGAATGTCGCCCAGCGATTTCTCCTTCGGCGCCTCCTCTTTCGGCGGCATCTTCATCGCCTCGGCCCGGGCGCGCTTCTGCGCCGCCATGTGCACGGCGTAGGCCGACCAGCCCAGAACCCCCGCGCCGGCGATGAAGGGCAGGAACGGCAGGCCCGGCACCAGCGCGAACAGCGCCATCAGGAACGCGACCGTCGCCAGCGCCGGGGGATACTTGCCCAACTGCTTGAACAGGTCGATATCCGCCGCGCCGGTGGACCCGCCGCGCGACAGAAGGATCGCCGCGGCGATCGAGATGATCACGGCCGGGATCTGGCTGACCAGGCCGTCGCCGACGGTCAGGATCGCGTAGGTTTCCAGCGCCGTTCCCAGCGGCATGTCGTGGATGATCACGCCGATGATCAGCCCCATGACGAGGTTGAGAAGCGTGATCAGCAGGCCGGCGATCGCGTCGCCCTTGACGAATTTCGACGCGCCGTCGAGCGAGCCGAAGAACGTGGTCTCCGCCTGTTCGCGTTCGCGCCGGGCCTTCGCCTCGGCATGGTCGATGGCGCCGGCGTTCATGTCGCTGTCGATCGCCAGCTGCTTGCCCGGCATCGCGTCGAGCGCGAAGCGCGCGCCGACCTCGGCCATCCGGCCCGCGCCCTTGGTGATCACGATGAAGTTCACGATCAGGAGCACGCAGAACACCACGAGGCCGATCAGAACCGATCCGCCCATGATGAACATCGCGAAGCCCTGGATCACCTCGCCCGCGGCGTCGGTGCCGGTATGGCCCTCGCCGATGATCAGCTTCGTCGACGAGACGTTGAGCGACAGCCGCAGCATAAGCGAGGCCAGCAGGATCGTCGGGAAGGCCGAGAAATCCAGCGGCCGCTCGATGAACAGCGTCACGGTGAAGATCAGGATCGCCAGCGCGAACGAGGCGGCGAGGCCGACGTCCAGCACCCAGGCCGGCATCGGCAGGATCATCATCACGATGACCGCCATCAGCGCCAGCGCCAGCAGGACGGTCGGCTTGAACAGGGTCTGGACGGTGATCTGCGGCATCAGCCGTCGCCTCCGCCGAACAGGCTGCCGGCGGTGCGGCCGGTGAACAGGCTGGCGCCGTTGCCGTTCGCCACCGGCACGAGCGAGCCGGGCATCGTCACCGCCCCGGCCTGCAGCAGCGGATAGGTGTTGACCCGCGGCGCGGCAGGACGGACCGGCGCGCCGGGCAGCGCCACGGCGTGGCCGTTGGCGCGGGCCACGATGTCGGGGATCACCGGGATGTCGGCGTTCGGATCGGCGGCGATCCGCGCCCGATGGCGTTCGAAGATCGCGGTGTAGCGCTCGGCATGTTCCGGGGTGCGGGAATGGTAGGCGCCGGCGGCCTCCGTCCAGCTGCCGGTCTCGGCGTGCAGTTCGGTGAGGAACCGCGCGGCGTAGAAGGCATTGGCCAGCGGGTCGAACATCTGCTCGATCGAGGCGAAATGCTGCCCGTGCCACTTGTAGTTGATCTGGAAGCAGCCGACGTCGAAGCTGCGCGCGCCGCGATCGTGATGCTTGCTGACGAAGTCATGGGCCTCGGCGCGGCTGTCGAACCAGGCGCCCTTGCCCTCCATGTTGACCGTCCAGGGCCAGGGCCGGAAGGCGCCGCCGCGCTTGCGTCCGGTCTCGGTGAGCGAGATCGCCTGCAAGACCGTCAGCGGCACGCCGGTGGCCTGGCTGGCCTGCCAGGCCGCCTGTTCGCAAAGCTGCGCTGGATCGGCGGCGCCGTCGGGTGTGCTGGCCTGCGTCGCGGCGGCCAGAACAAGCCAGGCGCCGATGGCGCCGGCCAGGACAGGGCGCGCGATGCGCCGGGACCGGGCATTCCGGCCGTTCTTGGAAACCATTCTGGTCCACCCGCTGCAATTCTGCCGCTTTCGGGAAAGGTTACGGCAGGGACGGTTGAGAAAGCGTTAGCGCCGGCCGGGCACGGCCGGCGGTGCCGGGTCTCAGCCGTCGTCGCCCTCCGGCGTCTCGATCAACGTTCCGGCATCGGCCAGCAGCGCGTCGATCATCGCCCGCGCGGCGCGGCTTTCCTCCAGCAGGGCGCGGTTCTGCGCAAGCGGTCCGGGCGGTTCGCCATCGGGTCCGGGCTCGGCCGGCGGGGCCAGGGGCGGCGGCGTGACGCCGGGCACCAGGCCGAAGGCGGTGACCGCCTCGCGGCGCAGCCCGTCATCGAGTTCGGCGACCTCTTCCCAGTCGCCCGCGCGCCAGGCTTCCTGCCCTGCCTGCGCCGGCGCACCGGAGGCCAGATAGGCTTCGACCGCTTCGTGATGCAGGCCCAGAAGGCGCAGGGCGTCGGCGCGCAGCCGCCGGGCCTCGGTTCCGTCGAAGCCGTCGATCTGCCGCAAGGCCTCGGCGCCGTCGTAATCGGCCAATGCCGCGCGGGCCAGGAACAGGCGCCCGGTCTCGGTCCGGCTGGCGTCGTTGCCGCGCATCCGCCGCGCCTCGTCGGTAAGACCGAAGGACAGCAGCCGCTCGGACAGCGCCAGCCGCAAGTCTGCGCTGGCCTCTTCGGGGCGGATCAGGTCGCGATTGGCGAAGTAGTGGGTCAGGAACAGGCCGCTGGCTTCCGGCGCGGCGAGCATCGCGAACAACTCGTCCTTCACCGTCGCCTGCAACGGGTGCAGCCCGTCCTTCCGCCAGCGCGCCAGTGCCGCGAAGGCCTCGGCGAAGTCGCCGTTCGAAGCGAGGCCGAGCACATGCGCGCGCTCCAGCGCCGGGGCCTCGGGCGCGCCCTTGCTCTCGAAGGCCAGCGCGCCGGCATTGGTCACCATGCCGCGATCGACGGGCAGGCCGTCGCGCAGCCGGCTGTCGATGTAAAGGATCACCGCTTCGGTGGCCTGCGGGCCGTTCGCCCGCGCCACTTCCTCCAGCAGCGGTTCGGCGGCGCGGCCGTCGCCGCGGGTCAGTTCCAGCCGCGCGTCGATCATGCTGATCGCGATGCCGTGTTCACCCGGCGCGCGCAGGATCGCGTCGCGCACCGCCCGCGCCCGGCCCGGTTCGCCGATCTGCAGGAAGCGTTCGGCCAGAAGCTCGCCCAGGGTCCGGCGCAGATGCAGGGGCAGGGCCGAGAAGGCGCGCAGCGCGGCCTCCTCGTTCACGGTGTCGGCGGGGCCGACATCCTCGCGGGCCAGAAGGCCCCAAAGCGTGGCGCTGGTATCGCAATCGATCATCGTGGCCAGCCGGCCGCCCGGGTCGCCATGGCCGAAATCCAGGATTGCGGCGATGTCGAGATAGACGTCGTCAAGGCGGCCGTTGTCGCCGAAGGCCTCGATGCTGGTGCGCGCCTCGGCGCCGAAGCCGAAATGCAGGTAGAGTTTCACCAGCGCCTCGACCGCCTCGGGCGAGGGCCGGTCGAATTCGCCCAGCAGCCCGGTGCGCAGTTCCGAAAGTTGCAGCAGCATCGGCCGCTCGTCGGCCCAGTCGCTGACGGCCAGCGCCGAGTCGGGCAGGCATTCCCGGCCCTCGGCGGTCACGGGGCCATTGCCCCGCACGCCGGCGAGTTCGCGATCGATGCTGGTGTTGGAATGGATGTTGAGGTGGTCCGCCAGCCTGTCCTCTGCGGTCGCGGCAGGCGCCTCCTCCTCCGCCGTGGTCCCGGTCGCCATCTCCGTCTCCGGCGCGGTAGGCCGCAGTTCCGGCACGTCGGCCCGCACAAGGCCCTGCGACGCGGCGCGGCTGAGCTGGCGCAGAAGCTCGGTTTCCGCCTCGGCCACCCGCGGGTTGACGGTGATCGGAAGCGTCTGCGGCGCGGCTGCCGGCTCCGGCGCGGGGATCTGCGCGGCCTCTGCCACGGGTGCCGGCGCGGGCGATGGCGCCGCCGCGGCCGTTTCGGGCGCAAGGGTCGAGCGCCAGTAAAGGTCAAGCAGCGGGTCGGGCGCGACGGGCGTGCGCGCGGGGCGTTGCGCGATCACCGTCTGCGGTGCCGGGGCGGTGGCTGGCGCTGTCTCAGGCTCGCCGACCGGCGCAGGCTGTGGCGGCTGGGCGACGGTCGCGACGGGTTCGGGCCTGGGCCGGGGCGTCGGCATGGTCGCCGGGGCCGGCGCGGCAAGCGCGGGCTCGCCGCGGATCGCGGCGGCGGCGCTGGCGAGCGCCGCGATGACCGGAGGCCGTGACGGCGGGCTGATCCGCGCCCGTTCCGGCATCGCGGAGGGATCGGTGGCGGGTTGGGCCGGCGCGCTCGCCGGACCGACCAGAGGGGCCGCGGCGGCCTGCGTCGGCACGGTGGACGCCAGCGCGGCGGGCGCCTGCACCGGCGCCTGCGCCGCCGTGGCCGTGCCGGGTGCCGGCAACGGTGCCTCGAACGGGGAATCGGCCGGCGCGGGGCCGGTGTAGATGTCGATCGCGACGCCGCGCGGGGTTTCGAAGGCGCGGGCATGGTGCCCGGGTGCCACGGTCAGGGCCAGCGCGGAGTCGCCCGCCGGCGCCAGGGCCGAAAGCCGCGTGCGCGGGATCAGCCGGAATACGTCCGCGGTATCGAAATCGATCCCCGCCCTGTCGAAGCGCAGCACGTAGCCCGACTCGGAGCGCCCCAGCACCCAGCTTGTCGGTTCGCCCGGCTCGACGACGATGCGGGAATGATCGGTGTGCTCGCCCGACCGGATCGCGGCGGTTTCGGCCGTCGCGGGCAGCGCCGCGAGGCTCAGGAAGGCACAAAGGCTGGCGGCACGGATCATGCGGCGTCCTGCTTGATGGCCTTCAGCGCCTCCTCCAGTTCCGAATAGCTCGGGCGGATGTGGTGCGGCGTGTTCTGACGGCCGACTTCGATGCAGATGTTGGTCGCGTGATTGTGAAGATTGGCGACCAGCACCTCGCGGATGAGCTTGTAGAAATGCGAGTCCTCCTCGGTCACGGCCTTCACCTTGTTGGCGAAGGGGCCGACGAAGCCGTAGGACAGGAACACCCCCAGGAACGTCCCGACGAGCGCGCCGCCGATCATCTTGCCGAGGATCTCGGGCGGCTGGTCGATCGAGGCCATCGTCTTGATGACGCCCAGAACCGCCGCGACGATGCCGAGCGCGGGCAGGCCGTCGGCCACCGTCTGCAGGGCATGGCTGGTGTGCAGCGCGTGGTGCAGGTTCGCCTCGAGCTGCTTTTCCAGCACCTCTTCGACCTGGTGGGGATCGTCGTAGTTCATCGAGGCCGAGCGCATCGTGTCGCAGATCAGCTCGACCGCCTCGTGATCATGCTGGATTTTCGGATACTTGCCGAAGATCGACGAGTCGGGCGGCTGCTCGATATGTTCCTCGATCGCGACCGGGTTCTGCCGGGCCAGCCGGATCAGTTCGAACAGCAGGCACAGCAGGTCGCGATAGTCCTGCGGCTTCCACTTCGGCCCCTTGAACACCTTGGCGATGTCCTTGCCGGTGTGCTTGATCGTGCCCATGTCGTTGGCAAGGAAGAAGGCGCCGATCGCCGCGCCGCCGATCATCATCATCTCGAACGGCAGCGCCTTGATGATGATGCCCAGCTTGCCGCCGGCCAGCAGGTAGCCGCCGAACACCATCCCGAAGATGACAACGATCCCGATGATGCCGATCATTCAGACAAACTCCGGTCCGGCTCCAGCCCCATGGGAAGACCCTTGCAGGCCAGGGTTAACAAAGCCTGATTTTCGCTAGTTTTTCGGAACGTCCGCGTTGCGCCCCGCCAGCAGAACGCTGATCGTGTAGGCGGTCTTCGGATCGAGGCCCGCCATCACCGCACCGGCCGCGTCGGGCCGCATCCGGCCAAGGAATCCGGCGGCGAATTCGGGGGCCATTTCCTCGAACAGCGCCGCGGCATCCTTGGGCTTCATGTTCTCGTAGACCGCGGTCAGGCGCGCGATGTCCTCTTCCGCCGCGCTGTCGGCAACGGAGATCGTCGCGGCCAGGTCCTCCTCGGCGGCGACAAGCGCGGCCAGCCGCGCCTCGATCTGCTCCTCGGCCAGCGCCAGGGCCTGCATCCGGTCGGCCAGCGTCGCTTCGCGCTCCGCCAGACGCGCCTCGCGCTTCTGGATCGCTTCGAGCATTGCCAGCGCGCCCGGTTCCGGTTCGCAGACCTGCGCCGCGGCGCCGATGCCCTGGGCCATCTCCTCGGGTTCCGCGGCGCGGGCGAATGCGTGGCCCGCGCCCTCGCCCAGCCGCATCAGGCCGGACCCGGCGAGCAGCGTGGCGATGATCAGAAGCGTCCCGCGGGCCCTTGGCCGCGGGACACGCCCGGTCTTCTCGCCGGTCCTTCCGCCGGTCTTGCCACCGGCATCGCCCGCGGCGGGCTTTTTCGGCCGGATCATTCGGCGGCCTCCAGATCGTCATGCCGATGCCGGCGGCGGGCGACCCGCATCTTGCGCTGGCCCTCGGTGTCGGCCTCGGGCAGATCGTGCAGCGAGGCCAGCAGCAGTTCCAGCCGCTCGGCCGATTGCTGCGCCCGCGCGTTCAGGCTTTCGAGGCTGGAGGCCGAGGCCGATGCGGTGGCGCGGGCGCGTTCCAGCGCCTTGGTCATGTCGTCGACCTGTGCGGACAGGACGGCGATCGCCCCGCCCATGCCGTTCTCCAGCTGGTTGAACTGCTTGAGACGGCGCGACAGGACCATGCAATACACGCCCGCCCCGATCGCTCCGGCCGCGAGAAGGATATCGGCGAAGAAATCCATGAAACCCATTCTAGCCTCCGTCAGTTCAGCACGAATTCGGTGACGAGCAGATCGCGCACGCGACCTTCGCCCGACACGATCTGGACCCGGCGCAGCATCTGCGCCCGCAGCCGGGTCAACGCGGTCGGATCCTCGAGCTCGGCGACCTCGATCGCGCGCAGGTAGCCGTTCAGTACATCGAGGATGCGCGGCATCAGCAGCGCGACATCTTCCTGGTAGCTCTTCGCGACCTCCAGTTGCGCGGTGAACCGCAGGTGCCGGTCGCGGCCCTCGCCGTTCAGCGTCACCACCAGCGGGTCGACCGGCACGTAGGCGATGTCCGGCAAGGCCTCTACCTTCACCGGATCCTCCTTGGCGTGGTCGTCGGCCTTCTCCGTCCCCAGGATCATGCCCGAGTAGACGGCGTAGAACCCGCCTCCGCCCAGCCCCAGCATCAGCACGAGGCCGACGATCAGGGGCAGCTTCGATTTTTTCTTGGGGGCCTCTTCTTCCCCGCCCTGAGGCTCTGCCATGACCTATCCGTCCGCAAATGACCTGGGCAGAGAATGACCCAAGGACACTAACCGATTGTTAAGCGCGTTCGGCGAAGCATTGGGCAGACGACAGGGCAGAAGGTCCGCTCCAAGGAGGTGCGTCGTGCAGCAATTGTTTGCCGTGTGGGAAGGGTTCGATACTCGCCGCAGGATGATCGTCGTGGGCGCGACGGTCGCCATGTTTGCAGCGGTTCTGGCGCTTTCGGGCATGGCCGGGAAACCGACGATGGGGCTGCTTTATGCCGGCCTCGATCCGTCACGATCGGGCGACGTGATCGCGGCGCTGGACCAGCGCGGTGTCACCTACGAGGTGCGCGGCGATTCGATCTACGTGCCGGTGACCGAGCGCGACTCGCTCAGGATGAGCCTGGCGGGCGAGGGACTGCCGGCCAACGGCGGCGCCGGTTACGAACTGCTGGACGGCCTGTCGGGATTCGGCACCACCTCGCAGATGTTCGATGCCGCATACTGGCGCGCGAAAGAGGGCGAACTGGCCCGCACCATCGTCGCAAGCCCGCATATCCGCGAGGCGCGGGTGCATATCGCGGCCGCCTCCGGCCAGCCGTTCCGGCGCGATCAGCGGCCCACAGCCTCGGTCACCGTCACCTCGGCGGCCGGGGTGCTGACGCCCGCGCAGGGCAAGGCGCTGAAGTACCTCGTCGCCTCGGCCGTGGCCGGGATGCTGCCCGATGACGTGTCGGTGATCGACCGCGAGGGCGGCCTGGTCATGTCCGGCGACGAAACCGCGCTGCTGACCGGGGCCGACGACCGCGCCGCGGAACTCAAGCGCAACGTCGAACGCCTGCTGGAGGCGCATGTCGGCTTCGGCAACGCGGTCGTCGAGGTCGCCGTCGACACGGTGACCGAACGCGAGGCGATCGTGGAGCGCCGCTTCGACCCGGAGGGCCGCGTCGCGATCTCGACCGAGGTCGAGGAACGCACCAATTCCGCCACCAACAACCGCTCCGGCACCGTGACCGTGGCGTCGAACCTGCCGGCGGGCGATGCCGCCAACGAGGATGGCAGCCGGTCGCAAAGCCAGGACAGCGAAACCCTGGAACGCACCAACTACGAGGTGTCGGAAACGACGCGCGAGGTCTTGCGCACGCCCGGTTCGGTGCGCCGGCTGACCGTCGCGGTGCTGGTCGACGGCGTCGAGACGATCGGCGAGGACGGCGCGCCGGTCTGGCAGCCGCGCCCGGAGGAGGAACTGGCGGCGCTGCGCGATCTCGTCGCCTCCGCCGTCGGCTACGACGAGTCGCGCGGCGACGTGATTACGCTGAAGTCGCTGCCGTTCGAGCCGGTGGCGGAGCAGGGGTCCGGCCCGGTGCCGGCCTCGATCCTGCCGCCGCTGGAATTCGACATCATGAAGATCATCCAGACCGCGATCCTCGCGCTGGTGGCGCTGGTGCTGGGCCTGTTCGTGCTGCGCCCGCTGCTGCTGGCCGCGCCCGCGGCGCCGCAGCGCACGACCGCCTCGGCCGCGCCGCCGCCCGCGCTTGGCGACGGGCCGCCGGCCCTGACCGGCGAGATCGATGACGGCGATTTCATGCCGGCGATGAATACCGTGTCCGATTTCAACATCGGCGACTCGGGCGGCCTGCCGCAGATGTCGATGGGGATGGGCGATTTCGGCGGCATGGGCGGCGGTGACGATGCCGATCCCGTCAACCGGCTCAAGCGGCTGATCGAGGAGCGCCAGGACGAATCGGTCGAGATCCTGAAGGGCTGGATGCAGGGCGAGGGGGAGAAGGCCTGATGGGTTCCCGGTTCCAGCTCGAGGTTTTCGAACTGCCCGACGTGACGGGCGAGAAGGTCGATTGTTCGGCCGCCGATTTCGAGGAAATGCGCCTTGCGGCCTTCGAGAAGGGCTACACGGCCGGCTGGGACGATGCCGTCGCGGCGCAGGATGCCGAATCCTCGAAGCTGCGGACCGACCTGGCCAAGAACCTCGAGGAGCTCGGCTTCACCTACCACGAGGCGCGCCATCATGTGCTGAGCGCGATGCAGCCGCTCTTGCGCGACATGGTCGCCAAGGTGCTGCCGGCGATCGCGCGCGAGTCCCTGGCGCGGGTCGTGCTGGAGACGGTGATGCCGCTGGCCGAGGAAATGTCCGGCGCCGCGATCACCGTGGTCGTGAACCCGATCAACCGCCCGGCCGTCGAGGAATTGCTGACGGCCGGCAAATCACTGCCGCTGACCTTCGTCGAGGAACCGAGTCTCGGGGAAGGTCAGGTCTACCTCCGGATGGGCGAAGCGGAAAGCCGCATCGACCTGGACGGGGTCATAGCCGCGATCGGCGATGCCGTCGCGGGCTTCTTCGCCATGCAGAACGAGGTGAAAGACGATGGATGACGGCACTCAGACCCCTGGCGGGAGCAACCCGTTCACCCAGGTCCCGGTCGAGATCACGATCTCGGTGGGCAAGGCCCGGCCGCAGGTGCGCGAACTTCTCA
Source organism: Paracoccaceae bacterium (assembly GCA_024742695.1). Classification (GTDB taxonomy): domain Bacteria; phylum Pseudomonadota; class Alphaproteobacteria; order Rhodobacterales; family Rhodobacteraceae; genus JANSXY01. Next base: position 56,335 of record JANSXY010000003.1, read on the forward strand.
GGCTGAAGCGCGACGCGATCCTGCCGCTCGACCGCAAGGTCGACGACCCGGTGGAGCTTTACGTCGGCGACAAGCTGATCGCGCGCGGCGAACTGACCGAACTGGACGACGACCAGCCGGGCAAGCTCGGTGTGCGGCTGACCGAAGTGATCGACCTGCAGAACGGTCTTTGAGACCATGTCCAGAGCCCCCGTTCTGCTGCCGCTTCTCGCGGCGGCCCTGATCCTTGTGTCCGGCGCCGCATCGGCGCAGGAGATCACGCTGTCGCTGGGCGACGACGCCTCGCTCACCGGCCGCTCGATCCTGCTGATCGCGCTGCTGACGGTGCTGTCGATCGCGCCCGGCCTCGCGATCATGGTCACCTGCTTTCCGTTCATCGTGACGGTGCTGTCGATCCTGCGGCAGGCGCTGGGGCTGCAGGCCTCGCCGCCGAACATGCTGATCGTCAGCCTCGCGCTTTTCCTGACCTGGTACATCATGGAGCCGGTGTTCCTCGAGGCCTGGACCGTCGGGATACAGCCGCTGCTCGACGGCCAGCTGGATATCGAGGCCGCCTTCGCCGCCGGCATCGAACCGTTCCGCGTCTTCATGGCCGGCCGGGTCGACGAGGGCACCTTCGTGGAACTCGCCTCGCTGCGCCCGAACGTGGAGACCGGCGCGGACATCGCGCAGGCGCCGCTGTCGGTGCTGGTGCCGTCGTTCCTGCTGTCGGAGGTCGCGCGGGCCTTCGAGATCGGCTTCCTGATCTTCCTGCCGTTCCTGATCATCGACCTCGTCGTCTCGGCGGTGCTGATGTCGATGGGGATGATGATGGTGCCGCCGGCGATCGTGGCGCTGCCGTTCAAGCTGGCCTTCTTCGTCGTGGCCGATGGCTGGGCGCTGATTTCCGGCGCGCTGGTGCGCAGCTACTTCTAGCCGGGGCGCGCGGGGGGCCGGCTGCCCCCCGGCCGCCTGCGGCGGCCCCCCCCCGCAGATATTTCCGGGCCAAAATCGGCATGGCGATCCGCGCCCGGCTTGCGCCCGGTTCCCGCCCGGCTAGGCTGGCCCGGCATGCCGGGGGAGGGCGGATGGCCGACTGGGACTATATCATCGTGGGCGCCGGCAGCGCCGGCTGCGTGCTGGCGAACCGGCTGAGCGCCGATCCGGATGTCCGGGTGCTGCTGATCGAGGCGGGCGGGCGCGACGACTATCCCTGGCTGCATATCCCGATCGGCTATCTCTACTGCATCGGAAATCCGCGCACCGACTGGGGTTACCGCACCGCGGCCGAGGCCGGGCTGGGCGGGCGCCGCCTGCTGTACCCGCGCGGGCGGGTGCTGGGCGGCTGTTCGGCGATCAACGGCATGCTCTACCTGCGCGGCCAGGCCGCGGACTACGATCACTGGCGGCAGCTGGGCAATCCCGGCTGGGGCTGGGACGACGTGAAACCGCATTTCCTGAAGTCCGAGGACTACGCGGCCGGCGCGCCGGGGGACGAGGATCATGGTCGGGGCGGCGAATGGCGGGTGGAGAACCAGCGCCTGCGCTGGGACATTCTCGATGCCTGGGCCGACGCGGCGGTTGCGGCGGGCATCCCGCGCACCGGCGATTTCAACCGCGGCGACAACGAGGGCGTGGGCTATTTCAAGGTCAACCAGCGCGGCGGCTGGCGGGTATCGACGGCGAAGGCGTTCCTGCGCCCGGCGCTGGGCCGGCCGAACCTGAAGGTCGAAACCCACGCGCTGGTCGAGCGGGTGCTGATCAAGGCCGGCCGCGCCACCGGCATCCGGTTCCTGCGCGACGGCGCGGCGGAGGAACCGAGGGCGCGGCGCGGCGTGATCCTGTCGGCCGGGTCGATCGGGTCGGCGCAGATCCTGCAGCTTTCGGGGATCGGCCCCGGAGCGCTGCTGCAGACCATGGGCATCCCGGTGATCCGCGACGCCGCGGTGGGCGAAAACCTGCAAGACCATCTGCAGATCCGCTGCGCCTATCGCGTCACCGGGGCGAAGACGCTGAACACGCTGGCCGGCAGCCTTCTGGGCAAGGCGCGGATCGCGGCGGAATACGCCCTGTTCCGTTCCGGCCCGATGTCGATGTCGCCAAGCCAGCTGGGCGCCTTCGCCCGCTCGGGCCCCGACGTGGCGACACCCGACCTCGAATACCATGTCCAGCCGCTGAGCCTGGATGCCTTCGGCGAGCCGCTGCACGATTTCCCGGCGATCACCGCCAGCGTGTGTCACCTGCGACCCGAAAGCCGCGGCCACGTGCGGATCACCGCACCCGATCCCCGCGTGCATCCCGAGATCGCGCCGAACTACCTGTCCGCACCGGCCGACCGGGCGGTGGCGGCGCGGGCGATCCGGCTGACGCGGCGGATCATGGCGCAGCCGCCGCTGGCGCGCTTCCGGCCCGAGGAATTCCGCCCCGGCCCCGGCCCGGAAGACGACGTAGCGCTGGCCGAGGCCGCGGGGCGCATCGCCTCGACCATCTTCCATCCGGTCGGCACGGTGCGGATGGGCAGCGACGCGGGCGCGGTGGTGGACCCCGAGCTCAGGCTGAGGGGGCTGGACGCGCTGTGGGTGGCCGATGCCTCGGTGATGCCGGCGATCACCTCGGGCAATACCAACTCTCCGACGATCATGATCGCCGAAAAGGCGGCCGAGATGATCCGCGCCGCCGGGTGAATGCCGACAATTGCAACGGTTAAACCCGCGTTAGCCCCGGCCTGCTACCCCTGATCCCGGGTGAAAGAAAACGGGTGTGGTGGATGGGCGCGCGGGACAACGCGGCACCAATCATCATCAAGCGCAAGAAGGTCGCCGGCGGCGGCGGACACCACGGCGGTGCGTGGAAGGTCGCCTATGCCGACTTCGTGACCGCCATGATGGCCTTCTTCCTGTTGATGTGGCTGCTGAACGCAACGACCGAGAAGCAGAGAAAGGGCATCGCGGATTACTTCAATCCGACGATCCCGATCAACCGGATCTCCGGCGGCGGCGAGGGCGCCTTCGGCGGCGACAGCGTGTTTTCAGAGGATACGGTGGCGCAGAACGGCACCGGGGCCTCGAACTTCAAGCCGACGCAGGAGTTGCAGGCGGTGGGCCAGACCGGCACCCAGTCGATCGACGCCGATTCGAAGCCCGGCCTGGCCGACCAGGATCTGCGCCGGATCGAGGAGGCGCTTCTGGGCGTCGGCGGCGAATCCATGGTGAGCGAGCAGCTGGCCCGGCACATCGTCACCCGGCTGACCGACGAAGGGCTGATCGTGGAGTTCTTCGATACCGAGGACGAGGCGCTGTTCGAGACCGGCACGGCGCGACCGACGCCGATCACCGGCGAACTGGCGAACATGATCACGCGGGTCTTCGAACTGGTCGACAACGAGGTCGCGATCAACGGCCATATCCGGGCGCTGCCCGAGGTGCTCAAGACCAATCCGTCCTGGGATCTGACGACGGACCGGGCGCTGGCGATGCGCGACCTGATCGAGCAGGCGGGTTTCCCGCCGCGCCGGGTTCAGCGGGTGACGGGCTTTGCCGATCGCAAGCCGTCTCTGCGCAACCCGATGGCGGTCCGCAACAACCGTATCGAGGTGATCCTGCTGCGATCCGACCAGTAAGGAAATGCCGCGCCTTTTTCGCATTAGGGCAACATTAAGGCGCGGCGGTGCACTCTGCTGTCCAGTGACGGACGTCAGCAGCAGAAAGGCGCTATTCCATGTCCATCTCCTCCTCGCTGAACGCTGGCGTGGCTGGCCTGAGTGCCAATGCCACCAAGCTTGCGACCATTTCCGACAACATCGCCAACTCGGGCACCTACGGCTACAAGCGCGCCGTGGCCGATTTCGAAAGCTTCGTGGTCAAGGACACGCGCGGCGCGGGCACCTATTCCGCCGGCGGCGTGCGCGCCTCGACCGCGCGCCTGATCGAGGAACGCGGGGCGCTGGTCGCCACCTCGAACGCGCTCGATCTCGCGGTCGGCGGCCGCGGCATGCTGCCGGTCACGCAGTCCGTCGCGCTTGAGGCGCAGTCGGGCGACCTGCCGATGATGATGACCACCACCGGTTCGTTCCGGACCGACTCGGAGGGCATCCTGCGGACGGAATCGGGCCTCGTGCTTCTGGGCTGGCCGGCCAATGCCGACGGCGAGATCCCGACTTTCCCGCGCGACACGATGGCCGGTCTGGAACCCGTGGTGATCAACGCCAACCAGACCGCCGGCGACCCGACCACGCAGATGAACCTCGGCGTCAACCTGCCGGCGACCGAGACCGAGGCCGGCGCCTCGGGCGACGCGCTGCCGCTGTCGGTCGAATACTTCGGCAACCTCGGCACCTCCGAGACGCTGGACATCACCTTCACGCCGACGGTTCCGGGCTCCGGCTCGTCGAACGAATGGACGATGGTGATCACCGATTCCGCCACGATCACCGATCCGCTCGGTCTTGGGACCGGGGTGATCGGCGAATACACGCTGGTCTTCGACGACACCCGCGGCAACGGCGGCACCCTTGCCTCGGTGACGCCGATCGGCGGCAGCCCGGCCTACGATTCGACCAACGGCAGCCTGACGCTCGACGTCGAGGGCGGGCCGCTGGACGTGACGATCGGCCGGGTCGGCGACCCGAACGGCCTGACCCAGCTGTCCGACAGCTTCGCGCCGACCTCGATCACCAAGGACGGGTCGCCGGTGGGTAACCTGACCGCGGTGGAGGTCGACGAGAACGGCTTCGTGACGGCGACCTACGACACCGGGTTCACCCGGCGGATCTACCAGATCCCGCTGGTCGACGTGCCCAACCCGAACGGCCTGATCGCGCTGAACAACCAGACCTACCAGGTCTCGCCCGACTCGGGGTCGTTCTTCCTGTGGGATGCCGGCGACGGGCCGACGGGCGCCGTGGTGGGCTATGCCCGCGAAGGCTCCACCACCGACGTGGCGGCGGAACTGACCGCGCTGATCCAGACCCAGCGCGCCTATTCGTCGAACGCCAAGGTGATCCAGACCGTCGACGAGATGCTGCAGGAGACCACCAACATCAAGCGGTGATCCGGGCGCCCTGCCGCTGCCGGACCTGCCGGAGGCTGATCGATGAGCATCACGGCCACCATGAACAATGCCCTGTCCGGCCTCACGGCCGTGTCACGGCAGGCGGACGTGGTTTCGCAAAACGTCTCGAACGCGATGACCGACGGCTATGCGCGGCGGCAGGTGAACCTGTCGTCGCAGTCCGTCGGCGGCGACGGTTCGGGCGTGAAGGTCGACAGCGTCACCCGGAACGTCAACAAGGTCGTCCTGGCCGACCGGCGGCTGGCGGATGCCGAAAGCGGCAACGCCGGGCTGAAGGCCGATCTTTACCAGCAGATCGAGAAGACGCTGGGCACCCCGGAGGATCCGGGCTCGCTGTCGTCGCGGATCGCGGCGCTGGAATCCGCGTTGGTGGAGGCGGCCAGCCGCCCCGACAGCGAAACCCGGCTGCAGAACGTCGTGTCCTCGGCCGACGATCTGGCGACGAAGCTCAACCAGGTGACCAGGGTCATCCAGGGCGCGCGGACCGATGCCGACCAGAAGATCGGCCAGCAGGTCGAACAGCTCAACGAATATCTCGTCGGCGTCGACCGGCTGAACGCCGAAATCCTCGCCGCCCGGTCCTCGGGCCGCGACGCGAACGGGCTGATGGACGAACGCCAGCGGATGATCGACCGGATCGCCGAGATCGTGCCGGTGCGCGAGGTCGCGCGCCAGAACGACCAGGTGGCGCTGTTCACCACCGGTGGCGCGATCCTTCTGGAGGGCAACCCGGCCGAGATCGGCTTCACGCCCTCGGGCGTCATCACCGCCGACATGAGCTATGGCGGCGGCGGCATCCTTGGCGGGTTGACGATCAACGGCCTGCCGGTTTCGCCCTCCGATTCCGGCGTGCTGGGCGGCGGCACGCTCGGCGCGCTCTTCGCGATCCGCGACGATATCGCGACCGACGTCCAGACCCAGGTCGACGCCTTCGCGCGCGACCTTGTCGGGCGGTTCCAGTCCACCACGACCGATCCGACGCTGGGGCCCGGCGACGCGGGGCTGTTCACCGACGGCTCCGGTGCCTTCGATCCGCTCGACGAGGTCGGGCTGGCCGGGCGTATCAGCCTCAACGCGCTGGTCGATCCCGCGCAAGGCGGCGACCTGTGGCGGCTGCGCGACGGGCTTGGCGCCGCCGCGCCCGGACCGGTCGGCGATGCCAGCCAGCTCAACCGCCTCGCCGATGCGCTGAGCGCACCGGTCGTGCCGGCCTCGGGCAGCTTCATCGGCGCGGCGCGGACAAGCTCGGCGCTGGCCGCCGACGTGCTGTCGCAGATTTCCGGCGGCCGGCAGCGCGCCGAGCAGACGGAGGTCTTCGCCACGACACGGCAGGACGCGCTGACCGAGCTTCAGCTTCAGGACGGCGTCGATACCGACCAGGAGATGCAGATGCTCCTGATCGTCGAACAGGCCTATGCCGCCAATGCCCGCGTGCTGAAGGCCGCGGACGAACTCATCCAGCAGCTGATCGGATTGTAGCCATGAGCATGCTAAGCGTCGGGGACATGGCGATGGCGTTCCAGCTGCGCAAGCAGAACGCGCAGCTGAAGACCGAGATGAACCAGCTGAACCAGGAGGTGGTGACCGGCCAGGCCGCCGACCTCGGCAAGCGCGTGACGGGCGATTTCATGCCGCTGGCCGCGATCGACCGGTCGCTGAAGATGCTCGATTCCTTCGATACCACCGCGACGGAGGCGGAACTGTTCACCTCCAGCGCGCAGGCGGCGCTGGGCGTGGTGCACGAGGTCGCCTCGGATGTCGCGCCGCTGTTGATCTCGTCGGTGACGAATTCCAGCTATACCTCGCAGCAGGCGGTCGCCAACGATGCGCGGCAAAGCCTGGAGGCCGCGATCTCGGCGCTCAACACGCAGGTGGCCGGGCGCTACGCCTTCTCCGGCGTCGCAAGCGACACGCGGCCGCTGGTCAACGCCGAGACGATGATCGCCGAACTGATGACCGCGACCGCTGGCGCCACGGATGCCGACAGCTTCATCACCGCTGTCAGCGCCTGGTTCGACGCGCCCGCGGGCGGCGGTGGCTATCTCGACCTCGCCTACGGCGGGTCCGATCAGCCGCTGGCGCCGTTCCGCGTCGGCCCCGACGAGGAGGCGCGGGCGACCGTGACCGCCGCGGACGTGCCGATCCGCGAAACCCTCAAGGGGCTGGCGATGGGCGCGCTTCTGGCCGAGGGCGTGTTCGGCACCGACATGAGCACGCGTTCCGCCATCGCGAACGCCGCCGGCACGACGATCATCGGTGCCGACAGCAGGCTGATCGGCCTGCGTGCCGATATCGGCACCGCCGAGTCGCAGATCGCCGAGGCGCAGACCCGCAACTCGGCCGAGCGCGCCGCGCTGGAACTGGCGCGCGTCGACCAGGTTTCCGTCGATCCGTTCGACACCTCGACGGCGCTTCAGGCGCTGATGGTGCAGATGGAAAGCCTTTACACCCTGACCGCGCGAGTTTCGCGCCTGAATTTCACGGATTACATGCGATGACACGGCTGCTTCCGATCCTGCTTTGCGCCCTGACGGTCTGGGCGACGGCCGCCGCGGCCACGCCGATCCGGCTCAAGGATCTTGTCGAATTCGACGGCGTGCGCGGCAACGACCTCGTGGGTTACGGGCTTGTCGTCGGCCTGAACGGTACCGGCGACGGCATCCGCAACTCGCCCTTCACCGAAGAGATCATGGCCAACATTCTCGAACGGCTGGGCGTTAACGTTAATGGAGAGCAATTCCGGCCGAAGAACGTGGCCGCGGTCTTCGTGACCGCCACGCTGCCACCCTTCGCGCGCGCCGGCAGCCAGATCGACGTCACGGTCTCCGCGATCGGCGATGCGAAAAGCCTTCTGGGCGGCACCCTGATCATGACGCCGCTGAATGCCGCCGACGGCCAGATCTATGCAGTCGCGCAGGGCACGATCATCGCCGGCGGCGCGCAGGCCGAGGGCGAGGCGGCGCAGGTCGTGCAGGGCGTGCCGACCTCCGGCTCGATCCCCTCCGGCGCGCGGGTGGAACGCGAGATCGATTTCGACTTCGGCAGCCTCAACGCGATCCGGCTGGCGCTCCGCACCCCCGATTTCACCACCGCCGCGCGGATCGAACAGGCGATCAACGGCGAGTTCGGCCGCCAGGTGGCGCAGATGCTCGATGCCGGGACCGTCGCGCTCGACATCGGGGCGACGCGGATGCAATCGGCCGCGCATGCGCTGGGCCGGGTCGAGAACATCCGGGTCGAGCCGCAGCGCCGCGCCCGCGTCGTGGTCGACCAGCGTTCGGGAACCATCGTGATGGGCGAGGACGTGCGGATTTCCCGCGTCGCGGTCAGCCAGGGCAACCTGACGCTGCGGGTTGAGGAAGCGCCGCAGGCGATCCAGCCCAACCCGTTCTCCGAGGGTGAAACCATCGTCGTGCCCCGCACCCGCGCCCAGCTGGAGGAGGAGCCCGGCCTCAACATGGCCGAGATCCCCGACAACGCGTCGCTGTCGCAGGTTGTCGCGGGGCTCAATGCGCTCGGCGTCTCGCCGCGCGACATGATCGACATCCTGAAAAGCATCAACTCCGCCGGGGCTCTGCACGCCGAATTCATCGTGCAATAGCGCTGCCGCCTCAGGGCGGCGGCGGGCCTTCGATGCGCAGGCCGTGGCCCAGCGTGCCGCGCTCGTCGAACACGAAACAGCCGCCGTGCCAGAGGCTTTCGGCCTCCGGCACGGTTTCGAGGTAGCGCAGGATGCCGCCGTCGAGGTGATGCACCCCCGGAACGCCTTGCGCCACCAGCCAGGCCGTCGCCTTTTCACAGCGGATGCCGCCGGTGCAGAAGAGCGCCAGCCGCTTGCCGGCGAAGCGGGGTGCGTTTTCCGCCCACCACGCGGGGAAATCGCGAAAGCTGTCGATGCCGGGATCGACCGCGCCGGCGAAGCTGCCGGCGGCCACCTCGAACCCGCTTCGCGTGTCGATCACCGCGACATCCGGCGCGGCGATCAGCGCGTTCCAGTCTTCTGGCGCCACATAGGCGCCGACGCCCGCGTTCGGATCGACGCCCGGCAGGCCCATCGTCACGATCTCGCGCTTCAGCCGAACCTTGAGGCGGCCGAACGGCATGGTTTCGGCCCGGCTTTCCTTCCAGTCGAGATCGGTGCAGCCGGGCAGGGTGCGCAGATGCGCAAGCACCGCCGCGATCCCCGCCGCCGGGCCGGCGATGGTGCCGTTGATCCCTTCTTCGGCGACCAGCAACGTTCCCTTCACGGCGCCCGCCTCGCAGGCCGCGCGGATGCCCGGGATCAGTGCCGCGGGTTCGGCGAAGCGGGTGAAGCGATAGAGCGCGGCCACGGTCAGCATGGCCCCGCCATAGGACGAACCGGGGCGGCGGGGCAAGCGCCGGCGGCTGCGGCGATCGTCTTCAATCCGGCCCGCCGATGGGCTAGCCTTTGCCAAAACCGAGGGAGGCCCCGATGCGCGCGCCGCACGAAGCGTTGATCGTGATAGACATCCAGAACGATTTCTGCCCGGAGGGCGCGCTTGCCGTGGCCGGCGGCGACGAGATCGTGCCCCGCGTCAACGCCCTGATGGACGAGTTCGCGGTGGTCGTGCTGACCCAGGATTGGCATCCCGCCGGCCATTCCTCCTTCGCCGGCAGCCACCCGGGCGCCGCGCCCTTCGGGCAGGTGGACATGCCCTACGGGCCGCAAACGCTGTGGCCCGATCACTGCGTGCAGGGCACGCCCGGCGCCGCGTTCCATCCCGGCCTGCGCACCGATCCGGCCGACCTGATCCTGCGCAAGGGATTTCGGCCCGCGATCGACAGCTATTCCGCCTTCTTCGAGAACGACAAGACCACCGCGACCGGCCTTGCCGGCTATCTGCGCGAGCGCGGTGTCAGCGATCTGACCTTCGTCGGCCTCGCCACCGATTTCTGCGTCGCCTGGTCCGCGATGGATGCGGCGCGGCTGGGCTTCGGCGCGACGGTGCTGGAAGGCGCCTGCCGGGCTATCGACCTCGACGGGTCGCTCGACGCCGCGCGCGCGGCAATGCGCGCGGCCGGGGTGCGGCTGACGGACTGAGGCAGCGCGGTCGCTTGCGTCGCGCGACGCGGGGCAGCCGCCCGCAGGCGCGGCGGCGAAAGGATGGCTTTCGCTTGCCCTTGCCCCCCGGTTTCTGCCAGCAAGAGGCGGAAGGGAGCCCGCCATGGTCGACATCGCCACGCGCGTCTATAATCACAAGTGGAAGATCGACCCGATCGTGCGGTCGCTGATCGACACCGATTTCTACAAGCTTCTGATGTGCCAGTCGGTGTTTCGCAACAAGCCCGACACCCAGGTCACCTTCTCGCTGATCAACCGGACCAAGTCGATCCGCCTGGCGGAGCTGATCGACGAGGGCGAGTTGCGCGAGCAACTCGATCACATCCGTTCGCTAAGCCTCGCGCGCGGGGAATCGACCTGGCTGCGGGGCAACACCTTCTACGGCAAGCGGCAGATGTTCCGCTCCGATTTCATGGAATGGTTCGAGAACCTGCGCCTGCCGGCCTATTCGCTGGAAAAGCGTGACGGCCAGTACGAACTGACCTTCGAGGGCCCCTGGCCCGAAGTGATGATGTGGGAGATTCCCGCGCTCGCCGTGCTGATGGAACTGCGCTCCCGCGCCGTGCTGAAAGACATGGGCCGGTTCGAGCTTCAGGTGCTCTACGCCCAGGCGATGACCAAGCTGTGGGAAAAGGTGAAGCGGCTGCGCCGGATCGAGGGGCTCAAGGTCGCCGATTTCGGCACGCGGCGGCGCCATTCCTTCCTGTGGCAGGACTGGTGCGTGCAGGCGATGATGGAGGGATTGGGCAACTCCTTCGTCGGCACCTCGAACTGCCTGATCGCGATGCGCCGCGATATCGAGGCGATCGGCACCAACGCGCATGAACTGCCGATGGTCTATTGCGCCCTGGCCGAGACCGAGGAGGAGCTGAAACAGGCCCCCTACCGGGTGCTGGCCGATTGGCACGAAGAGCACGAGGGCAACCTGCGGATCATCCTGCCCGACACCTACGGCACGAAGGGGTTCCTGGAAAACGCGCCCGACTGGCTGGCGGGCTGGACCGGGGTGCGCATCGATTCCGGTGACCCGGTCGAGGGCGCGGAGACCGCCATCGCCTGGTGGCGGGCGCGCGGCGAGGATCCGCGGCAGAAGCTGGTGATCTTTTCCGACGGGCTCGACGTCGACTTGATCGAGGAGTTGCACACCCGCTTCGCGGGGCGGGTGAAGGTTTCGTTCGGCTGGGGCACGCTGATGACGAACGATTTCCGCGGGCTGGTGCCGGGCGACGGGCTCGCGCCGTTCAGCCTGGTGTGCAAGGCGGTGGCGGCGAACGGCCGGCCGACCGTGAAACTTTCGGACAACCCGGAAAAGGCGACGGGGCCGGCCGACGAGATCGCGCGCTACCGCCGCATCTTCGGCGTGGGCGCGCAGGTGGCGCGGCCGGTGCAGGTGTAGGCCCGGTCCGGTCTAACCGTCCCAGGGCGCGGTTCCGTCCAGCAGGCAGCGCGCCATCCTGAGCGCCCGGTCGGTATGGCTTGCCCGGCGCGGATCGTCCGGCCCGGTCCGGCTGAGGATCCATCCCGCCGAGGCGAAGGCCCTGAGCGCGGTGAACAGCACGAGGTCGCCGGCGTCTCCCGGCAGCGGCCTGGCTGCCGCGTAGCCCGCCAGCAGCGCCGCGGCCATCTCGCCCGCGCGCGGCTCGTCCAGGTTCTGCACCATCGCGGTGCCGAGGTCGTACATCCGGAAGCCCCATCCGGAATCGTCGAAATCGATCAGGCAAAGGCCCCGCGGCCCGGCCAGCACGTTCTCGCGCAGCACGTCGGCATGTATCAGCCCGTAATCCGCCCCCAGCCGGGCCATGGCGGCCAGCCGCGCCCCGGCGGCTTCCCGCGCCGCCCGCAGAAGCGCGCGGCCCGCATCGTCCGTTGCCGGCGTTTCCCAGAACCGGCCCCAAAGCGCCGCCGCGCCCAGCAGCCCGGCCGCATCCCAGGCCGGGCGCGGGAAGGCTGCCGGCAGCGCCAGCACGTCCGTCTTGTCATGCAGCCCGGCCAGAAGCCGGCCGATCCCGGCCATCAGCGCCACCGGATCGCCGGCCAGCGGCACCCCGCCCGCGCCCAATGGCGCGCCCGCGATCCAGCCCACGCAGGTGGCCAGCCGGTCGCCCGCCGGCGCGGTCCAGCCGCCCGCCGCGGTCGGCACCGGGTCGGGTACCGGCTGGCCGGCGCGGGCCAGCGCGGCGGTCCAGTCCATCTCGGCCGCGATGGCTTCGGCGCTCTGGTAGCCCGGCCGGTGCAGGCGCAGGGCGACGTGGCGGCCGTCCGCCAGCCTCGCCTCGAACACCACGTTCTCGCGAATCTTCACCAGCCGGGGCGGCGCGGCGGCCCCGCCCCAGGCGGCCAGCGCCGCCCCGGCCGCGACCTCGGCCTCTGCCGTGTTCAGGCCGGACATGCGGCGAGAACCCCGGCCAGACGGTCGGCGACAAGATCGGCATGATCGCGACCGAATGGCATCGGCGGGCGCAGCTTCAGGATATGCTGGGCGCGCCCGATCCGGCCCATCAGCACCCCCGCCGCCTTCATCCCCTCGACCGCCTTCGCGGCGATGTCGGGGCGGGGCTTGCCATCGGTCGCAAGCTCCACGCCGAAGAACAACCCGATCCCGCGCACATCCGCGATCGCCGGGTGATCGAGCCCGCGCAAGAGGCCCAGCATGTAGGCCCCGGTTTGGCGCGCATTCTCCTGCAAGTCCTCCTCGGCGATCACGTCCAGCACCGCCGCCGCCGCGGCGCAGGACACCGGATTGCCGCCGAAGGTGTTGAAATAGCCGAAGGCCTCGCGGAAGGCCGCCATCACCTCGGGCCGCGCGACGACGGCGGCCACCGGATGGCCGTTGCCCATTGGCTTGCCCAGCGTCACCACGTCGGGCGCGAAGCCCAGCCAGTCATGCCCCCAGAAATGGCTGCCGACCCGGCCGAAGCCCGGCTGCACCTCGTCGGCCAGGATCAGCCCGCCGGCCTTGCGCACCACCTCGACCGTGGGGTCGAGGAAGCCCGGTTCGGTCACCGGCAGCCCCTCGTTGGCGAAGATCGAACACAGCATGATCCCGGCGAAGCCGTGGCCCGCGGCCTCCAGCTCCTCGATCGCCCGCGACACGTTGGCCGCGAAGGCCACCGGTTCCGCCGCGCGGCTGCCGCCCACCGGCAACAGCCGGTCGGGCGCCGGCACCAGCCGCACGTTGCCCGGCCGTCCGCCGATCGGCGGGCGCCGGGTGGACAGCTGCGACACCGCCGCGGTGTTGCCGTGATAGGTGTTGTCGGTCGCGATGATCCCCGTCTTGCCGGTCGCGGCCTGCGCCATCCTGAGCGCGATGTCGTTCGCCTCCGATCCGGTGCAGACCATGATCACCTGCCGCAGGTCGTGGCCCAGCGTCGCCACCAGGCGTTCGGCATAGTCGAGGATGCCCTCGTGCAGGTAGCGGGTATGGGTGTTCAGCGTCGCCGCCTGCCGGCAGATCGCCTCCACCACCTTCGGGTGCCCGTGCCCGACATGCGGCACGTTGTTGTAGCAGTCGAGGTAGCGGTTGCCGGCCGCGTCCCACAGCCACACGCCTTCGCCGCGCACGATGTGCAGCGGGGTGTCGTAGAAGGTCGGCACGTTCGGGCCCAGAAGCGCCGCGCGCCGGGCCAAGAGGTCAGTCGTCGTCATTCTCCACCTTTCCGCGAAGCGCCTTCACGCCGCCCCGGATCGTCTTGGCCGCCAGCCGCCGGCGCTGGCTGCCCAGCGTCGGACGGGTGGCGATTCTCTTCTTCGGCGCCACCAGCGCCGCGCGGATCATCTCTGCCAGCCGTTCGCGCGCGATCTCGCGGTTGCGGGCCTGGCTGCGGGTTTCCTCGGCGCGGATCACGATCGCGCCCTCCGCGGTCCAGCGCCGGCCGGCGAGGCGCCGCAGCCGGGTCTTGACGGGCGGCGGGAGGTTCGGGCTGCGCTCCGCCTCGAAGCGCAGTTCCACGGCGGTGGACACCTTGTTCACGTTCTGCCCGCCGGGGCCCTGCGCGCGGGTGAACTGTTCGGTCAGTTCCCAATCCTCGATCGCGATCTGGTCGGTGATGCGCAGCATGGGTCAGGCGAAACCGTCGAATGGCCGGGTGAGCCGGTGAAGCTTTTCGCCCGTGCCCCCAAGGGGCGCGACCGGTGGCAATCTTCTAGTCGCAAGCGGCACAAACGGGAAGGGCCGCCCGATCAGGCGGCCCCCGAGATCTACGGAGATGGGCCAGTTAGGGCCTAGCCCAGCCCGGGTTCTGAACCTGTGGGTCTGCCCTCAGGTCACGGCCCCCCTGGCTGTCCCGACACCTCTCTCCAATATCACTCTAGACACTGGACCACCTCCTTTCCTTGATTGCCGTTATCCACAGGCTGCCACAGATTTTGTGTTTGGCAAGCCTTTTCACGCAATCCCTGCGGTAAGCCGCCGCACGATGACGCGAAACGGCACAAGTGCCGCCAAAGCGAGCATCAGCTTGACGCCCCAGTCCGCCACGGCCAGCGAGACCCACAGCGGCACCACCGGGCCAAGGCCCAGAAGCGGCAGCGCCTCGTTCGCCCATGCGACGTCGTTGGCCGGTTCCACGAACGCCAGCATCGCGGAGAACGCGACGGTGAAGAAGATCGCGGTGTCCAGCGTCGATCCGACAAGGGTGGACACCAGCGGCGCCCGCCACCACGATCCCCCGCGCAGCCGGTCGAACAGCGCGACGTCGGTCATCTGCGCCACGAGGAAGGCAAGGCCCGATCCGATGGCGATCCGGAGCGTCACCAGCGGGCCGAATTCGCCCGTGATCTGGGTGCCGATCAGCGAACAGATCACCCCGGTGGCGAACCCCGCCACCACCACCCGACGCGCGGCGGCCGGGCCGTAGACGCGGTTCATCACGTCGGTGACGAGAAAGGCCAGCGGGTAGGTGAAGGCGCCCCAGGTCAGCCACTGGCCGAACAGGAACTGCACGAGAATGTTCGAGGCCACGACGATGGCGGCCATGGCAAGGATGCCGGGCAGGTGGATCGTTTTCATCTCTGGGTCCGTTTTGGCAAGGTTGCGGAGACTTGGTTCCGATCCGGCGGAACGGCGCGCACCTACGCCGCGCCCGCGGCCCCGTCAAGCCCGGATCAATCCGCCGCCAGCACCGCCCGGCAGCCCGACGGCAGGTCGGCCAGGGTGTAGGTCCGCGCGGTCTTCGGCGGCGGGCCGGTCGGCTCCTTGCGCTTCTTGGGCGGGTTCTTCAGCGCCTCCAGATAGTCGGTCACCCACCAGTCCAGCGTCTCGTCGCAGCCGTCGCCGTTCTTCGACAGCTCCGCCACCGTGGGTGTCTGGCGCTGGCAGTCCGGCGACCCTTTCGGGCATTTCAGACGGACGTGAAAATGGGTGTTGTGGCCGTAAAGCGGCCGGACCTTCTGCAACCAGGCGCGATCCGCGCGTGTCGCGGTCTTGCACAGTTCCAGCTTCACCGCGGCGGCAACGAACAGCCGGTCAAGCCGCGGATCCTCCGCCGCCGCCCTCAGCAGCGCGGCATGGGCCGGCGTCCAGTTGCCGTTCACCCGCGTCTGGTCCTCGGTCCGGACCGAGATCGACGAGATGGTCTCGCGCTCCGCCCGGCTCAGGTTCAGACGGTCGGGCGGCAGCATCCAGATATCGGCGTCCAGCCCGACCTGGTGGCTGGAATGGCCCGAGGTCATCGGCCCGCCGCGCGGCTGGCTGATGTCGCCGACGTAAAGCCCCGCCCATCCCAGGTCGCGGGCGGTTTCGGACAGGTCGACCAGGTAGTCGATCGTCTCGGGATGGCCCCAGTTGCGGTTCCGCGACAGCCGCATCGCCTGCCATGTCGGGCCGGATTCGGGAAGCTGCACAAGGCCGGCGGCGCAGCCCTTGGCATAGCTTCCGATCACCGCGGGCGCGCCCGGCGTCGCCGACCGGTGGGCGCCGAACAGATCCTTCGCCAGGGGTTCCGCCGCCGCCGAAGCCGCGAGGACCGGCAGGGCCAGGGCAAGCGCCAGTGTCCGGATCATGTGTCTCCCTCCGCGCGCACCCAGTAAAGCAGGACGAGGCCCAGCAGGAAAAGCCCCACCAGCGGCAGGATACCTGCCTGCTGGCTGCCCGTCAGGTCCGTCGTGATCCCGATGGCGAGCGGGGCGAGGAACGAGGTCGCCTTGCCCGCCAGCGCATAGAGGCCGAAGCCCTCGGTCATGCGCCCCGGAATCGCCTGGCGCACCATCATCGTCCGGCTGGCCGATTGCAGAACGCCGCCCGCCGCGCCGATCGTCGCGCCGAGCAGGTAGAACGCGATGTCGGGCAGCCGGCTGTCGGGGCCGGCGGCGATGCCGAACACCGCCGTGCGATCCACCTGCGTCACCGCCACGGCCACCAGCGCCAGTACGCCGACGCCCGCCGCGATCACCCGCTTGGGGCCGAACCGGTCGTCGGCGAAGCCGCCCGCCCAGGCAAAGATCGCGCCGGTGATCACGGCGAGGATGCCGAACACGCCCACGTCGGTCACCGACCAGCCCAGCACCCCGGCGGCGTAGATGCCGCCGAACACGTACATCCCGTTCAGAGCGTCGCGGTACAGCATCGACGAGGCGAGGTAGGCGGTCAGGCTGGGATGCCGCGCCTGCAGGCCGAGCAGCGTCGCCAGCAGATCGGGCAGCGCCTGCCGCGCGGCCTGCGCCACCGGCACCGGCGCGGCGGGGCGCACATCGCGGACCCACAGGAAGAACGGCACCATGAACAGCGCGTACCACACCGCCGTCAGCGGCCCCACGGCGCGGGTACCCTCGCGCGCCGCCGGGTCAAGGCCGAGCACCGGCTCGATCCCGATCAGCGTGCGCCCGGTCGCGGCGCTTTCGGCAAAGAGCGCCAGCATCATGACCAGCGCCACCAGCCCGCCAAGGTAGCCGAACGCCCAGCCGCTGCCCGATATGCGCCCCAGCCGCTCGCGCGGGCCAAGATCGGGCAGCATCGCGTTGGTGAAGATCGTGGCGAATTCCATTCCGATCAGGCCAAGCGCGAAGAAGGCCAGAACCGTGACCAGCGGAAAGTCGCCCGGCGCGGCCAGCCAAAGCCCCGCCGCGCCGAGGATGTAGAAAACCGAGAACAGCGCGACGAATCCCATCCGTGCGCCCGACCGGTCCGCCACCGCGCCCAGCACCGGCGCGCACAGCGCGATCAACAGGCCCGCCGCGCCCACGCCGTAGCCCCAGGCCGCCTGCGCGGCGCTGCCGTCGCCCAGAAGCTCGGTCACATAGGGGCCGAAGATGAAGGTCAGCAGGAGCGTGTTGTAGGGCTGGCTGGCCCAGTCGAAGAAGTACCAGCCCCACAGCCTGCGCCGTTCCGCCGTCATTGCCCGCGCTCCCGTTGCCGCCGGGCGATCAAGCCCGAAACCGGACCCTCAGGCAAGCTTCGGCGGCCACGGGCGCCCGGCCTCCGCCGTGATCCAGGCCGTGACCCAGCCGGGCAATGGCGGGCTTTCCGCCGGCTGGCCCATCGCGGCCAGAACCCTTTCCGGCGCCACGATGCCGCTGGCCGAGGTCACGGCGGAGCGGATCAGGATATGGCTTGTGCAGTCCCCGCCGCGCCACATCGACTGCTCGATGTAGAGGAACCGCGCATCCCAGCCGATGCAGCGGCTGTGCAGGGTGAGCCGGTCGAAGGCCCGCACCCGACGGCGGTAGCGGGTGGTGTTTCCCGCTACCGTGATCCCCCAGCCCATGCGCCGCACGGCCTCGACCAGCCCGCTGCGCTGGGCCATCGGGATCCGGCCGAGATCGTACAGCGTCAGCGTGCGGCCGTTGTTGAGTTCGCGCCAGGGGTCGAGATCCCAGGGCCAGCAGATCACCGTGGTGACATGCGGCTCGGTCAGGCCGAGGCGAGGGGCGGCGCGAAACCGGAGCGACTGCAGGGCAAGGCGAAAGAACGGATACATCGGCGGCACCTCCGGCGCCGGGGTGACGCGGCGGGCGGCGAAGGTCAACCGGCGACGTCGCGTCGCGCTGCGCCGGCGCCACGCGACCCGGCTTTCCGCCCTTCGGCTGTTGCGCGTGGCGCGCGCCCGGCCTACCTCTGTGCCAACCGAGGAACGGAGACCCGCATGACCACCCTCTACCAGGCCCTGATGCTGATCCTCGACGTGATCTGGTTCATCATGATCGCGCATATCATCCTGTCGTGGCTGATCAGCTTCCAGGTTCTGAACATGCGCCAGCCTGTCGTCGCGCAGATCTGGGACGGGCTCAGCCGCCTGCTGGAGCCGGTCTACGCGCCGATCCGGCGGATCCTGCCCAATACCGGCCCGCTGGACCTTGCGCCGCTCGTGGCCTTCATCGCGCTGATCATCCTTCAGCAGGCGCTGCGCAACAACGCGGGCTTCTTCTACGGCTACTGACGGTGCGGCGGCGCGGCCTTGCCCGCGCCGCGGCCCTGTGGAATGGTCGGGCAAAACGAGCAGCCTGACAGATCCCATGCACACCCGCCCCGACGAGCTTCTTGCCCGCGTCTTCGGCTTCGCCGAGTTCCGCCCGGGTCAGCGCGAGATCGTCGAGGCGGTGACGGCGGGGCGCGATACGCTGGCGATCATGCCCACCGGTGGCGGCAAGTCGCTGTGTTTCCAGTTGCCGGCGCTCTGCCGTGATGGCGTGACGGTGGTGATCTCGCCGCTGATCGCGCTGATGCGCGACCAGGTCCGCAGCCTGCGCGAGGCGGGGGTGGAAGCCGGGGCGCTGACCTCGGGCAACACCGCCGAGGAAACCGACGAGGTCTTCGCCGCGCTCGACGACGGCCGGCTCAAGCTTCTCTACATGGCGCCGGAACGGCTTGCCTCGTCGGCGACGGCGGGGCTGTTGCGGCGGATCGGAACGTCGCTCATCGCGGTGGACGAGGCGCATTGCGTCAGCCAGTGGGGCCATGATTTTCGCCCCGACTACCTGCGCATCGGCGAGTTGCGGCGGGCGCTCGACGTGCCGCTGGCCGCCTTCACCGCCACCGCCGACGCCGAGACGCGCGAGGAGATCGTCGCGCGGCTCTTCGGCGGCAGCCGGCCGGAAACCTACCTGCGCGGTTTCGACCGCCCGAACATCCACCTGGCCTTCGCCGCCAAGGACGAACCGCGCCGCCAGATCCTGGCCTTCGCGGCGGCGCGCAAGGGCCAGTCCGGCATCGTCTATTGCGGCACGCGGGCCAAGACCGAAACCCTGGCCCGCGCGCTGACCGAGGCCGGCCACGCCGCCTGCCACTACCATGGCGGCATGGAGGCCGAGGACCGGCGGCTGGTGGAAACCCGCTTCCAGCGCGAGGACGGGCTGATCGTGGTCGCCACCGTGGCCTTCGGCATGGGGATCGACAAGCCCGACATCCGCTGGGTCGCCCATGCCGACCTGCCGAAATCGATCGAGGCCTATTACCAGGAGATCGGCCGCGCCGGCCGCGATGGCGCGCCGGCCGAAACGCTCACGCTCTTCGGCGCCGACGACATCCGCCTGCGCCGCAGCCAGATCGACGAGGGGCTGGCGCCGCCCGAACGCAAGGCCGCCGATCACGCGCGGCTGAACGCGCTGCTGGGACTGGCCGAGGCGATCTCCTGCCGCCGCCAGCGGCTCCTGGCCTATTTCGGAGAGGACAGCGCGCCCTGCGGGGCCTGCGACCTGTGCGACGCGCCGCCCGAAACCTTCGATGCGACCGAACCGGTGCGCAAGGCGCTGTCGGCGATCCTGCGCACCGGCGAAAGCTTCGGCGTCGGCCACCTGACCGATATCCTGACCGGAACGCTGACCGACAAGGTCCGCGCCCGGCGGCATGACGAGCTGCCCACCTTCGGCGTCGGCCGCGACCTTGGCCGCACGGAATGGGCGGCGGTGTTCCGGCAGATGATGGGCCACGATCTCGTGCGCCCCGATCCCGAACGCCACGGCGCGCTCAGGATGACCGAGGCCGCGCGCCCGGTGCTGCGCGGCGAGGCCGGCGTGACGCTGCGCCGTGACAGCGTGCGGAAGGCCGCGCGCACCCCGGCGGTGCGCACGCTGGTGGCGGAGGAGGACGCGCCGCTGCTGTCCGCGCTGAAGGCCAGGCGCCGGGCGCTGGCCGAGGCGGCGGGGGTGCCGGCCTACGTGATTTTCCCCGACCGCACGCTGATCGAGATGGCCGAGCGCCGGCCCGCGACGCTCGATCAGATGGCCGGGATCACCGGGGTCGGCGCCAAGAAGCTGGAACGCTATGGCGCCGATTTCCTCGCCGTCATCGCCGGTGAGGATGCCGCCGGGCCCGTCCATCCCGCGCGCCGCAGCCTGGCCGGTCAGCCCGCCGGGGCGCTTTTCGACCGTCTGGCGGAGGCCGAGGCGCGGCTGGCCCGCGGTGCGGACGGCACCCACCGGCCGTTGTCCTGCTCGCCCGCCGCGCTCAGGCGGATCGCCCGCGCCCGGCCCCGGTCGATCGAGGAACTCGACCGCGCCGGCAATCTCGGCCCGGCCCGGCTCGACCGGTTCGGCGCGGCGTTCCTGGCCGTGATCGACGAGGCGTAACCCGTCGCCGGCGCTATTGCGCTGCGGTTTCGGACTCGGTCGCCGGCGGGCGGCAGTCTGCGGTGGCGGCGGCGCAGATGCGTTCGGCGATGGCGGCCTTCTTCAGCGGCTTGGTCAGGTAGTGGTCGACCCCGGCCGCGAAGATCGACTCGCTGTCACCGTCCATCGCATGCGCGGTCAGCGCCACGATCGGGGTGCGGGCCAGGCCGCCCGTCGCCTCGATCTCGCGGATCGCGCGGGTTGCCTCGCGCCCGTCCATCTCGGGCATCGAGATATCCATGAACACGAGGTCGGGCCGGAAGCTCTGGTAAAGGTTCACCGCCTCGCGGCCGTTGTTGGCGAATTCGAGCTCGATATCGAATTCCTTGACCATCTTGCGGAAGACAAGCTGGTTGGTGCGATTGTCCTCGGCGGCCAGAACCCGCATCTGGCGGCGTTCGACCGGCGCGGGCGCGGGCGGCGCGGCCCGCGCGGGTTTCGGCGGCTCTTCCGGCACGGCGCCGGAGAT
Source organism: Paracoccaceae bacterium (assembly GCA_024742695.1). Taxonomy (GTDB): domain Bacteria; phylum Pseudomonadota; class Alphaproteobacteria; order Rhodobacterales; family Rhodobacteraceae; genus JANSXY01. The sequence continues at coordinate 77,475 of JANSXY010000003.1, forward strand.
CTCCTGCAACACCCGGAACAGGTCGGACCGCAGGATCGGCTTCTTCAGAAGGGCCGCGACCGCGGCCTTGCCGGGCGAGTCCTGCGCCCGGTCAGGGTTCGAGGACAGCAGCAGGATCGGCTTTTCCAGCCCGCGTTCGCGCAGCTTCTCGGCCAGTTCCAGCCCGTTCATGTCGGGCATCTCGTGGTCGGTCAGGACGATGTCGAACCCGGTGCCGCCCTCCTCGACCGCGCGCAACGCCTCGTCGCCGGAGCGGCACAGCGTGACCTCCATGCCGTAGGTCTGAAGCTGGCGTTCGAGGATCACGCGGTTGATCAGCAGGTCGTCGACCACCAGCGCGCAGCGCAGGTTGAGCGGCGCCGCCGGGGTTTCGACCAGCGGTTCCTCCGCGACCGGCAGGAGCAGCTTGAAGCCGAAGCACGATCCCTCGCCCAGCTCGCTTTCGACCCAGACCGACCCGCCCATCATCTCGATCAGTTGCCGGGTGATCGCGAGGCCGAGCCCGGTGCCCTCGTACTTGCGGTTCGACTGGCTTTCGACCTGGTTGAACTCGCCGAAGATGTGATCGATGTGCTCGGGCGCGATGCCGATGCCGGTATCCTCGACGGTGATGTGCAATTCCTGCGTGCCGTCGGCGGTGCCGGCGCCGACGACCCGGACGAGGACGTGGCCCTCCTGCGTGAACTTGACCGCGTTGCCGATCAGGTTGGTCAGCACCTGCCGCATCCGCCCCGGATCGGCGATGTATCGCGTCGGCAGGAACATGTCGAAATCGACCAGCAACCGGACGCCGCGATCGCGGGCGGAGGGCTGCAACAGAACCAGAACCTCGTGGATGCAGCGTTCCAGATCGAAGGGCTCGGGGTAGAGCTTCATCTTCTCCGCCTCGATCTTCGAATAGTCGAGCACGTCGTTGATGATGACCAGCAGCGCCTCGCCCGAGGACTTGATGGTTTCGGCGTAAAGCCGCTGTTCCTCGGACAGATCCGATTCGCACAGGAGTTCCGCCATCCCGACGACGCCGTTCATCGGTGTGCGGATCTCGTGGCTCATGTTCGCCAGGAAGGCCGACTTGGCGCGGTTCGCGGATTCGGCGGCGTCGCGGGCCTCGCGCAGTTCGGCCTCGCGCTGGATCATCGGCGTGATGTCCTGCACCAGGCAGACAAGGTCGCCATCCTCGCCGCGCCGGTCGATCAGCTTGACGTATTGGCCGTTGTACAGCCGCATCGTCTTGGCCGGGATCTGCTGCAACGAGACCCGCGCGACCATCTCGTGATGCCAGTCGACCGGTTCCATCCCCTCGAGGTCGACGATCCCCTCGGTCGCGAAGATCTTGAGGATCATGTCGTAGGTCATCCCCGGCTCGATCCCCTCGACACCGTCGAAGAGTTGCAGGTAGGCGCGGTTCGCCACCACCAGCCGCATCTTGCCGTCGAACACGGCGAAGCCGTCGGGCACGGTTTCAAGGGCCTGCCACAGCCGGCGCTGGGCGCTTTGCGCGGCCGATTGCGCCGCCACCACCTCGCCCTTGGCGCGGACATTCTCGCCCTTCAGCGTCTCGGCCTCGCCGATGGCGCGTTGCAGGCCCTCGCGCTGGGCCACGACCTGGTCCGAAAGCGCGCGCGCATGCACGGCGAGCTGCTGGTTCGCCTTGAACAGTTCCCGCTTCTTCTGTTCGAGCAGGCGCTCGGCGGCCAGTCGCGCGCGGCGCTCGTTGGCAAGCTTTTCTACAAGGTCCATACCGTTCTCCGCCCGCGCCGGAACCGCCGGGCAGGGGCATGCCGCACCTTGGTCCAAAGACGGTGAACATCGCCTTAAGCGCGGCGGGTCCGTGCCACCCGCGCCTTGCCAGCCGGACGGCGCGGTGCGACCATCCCCACCACGCACAACCAAGGGGTGCAAGCCATGCTGGCAGGCGTCATTTCGCGGATCCCGGTTCTTGTCGTCGCGGTTCTTGCCGCCGCCGCGCCGGGGCTGGCGCAGGAGCAGCGGCTGCTGCCGGAACGCCGCGTCGTGCTGGCCGAGGATGTCGACCTGCCCGGCAACGATCTTGCCCAGATCCTCGACACCTCGCTGCCGGGCTGCGAGGCCGCCTGCCTTGCCGATCCCGATTGCCTCGCCTTCACGTTCAACAGCCGGGCGCGGGCCTGTTTCCCGAAATCCGCCGCCGCGGCGCCGGTGGGGTTCGCCGGTGCGGTTTCCGGCAAGGTGGTGAAGCCCGCCGCCGGGGCGGAGGCGACGGCGCGCGACCGTGCCGCCGCGCTCGACGTGCTCGGGCCGGCCGACCTGTCGGCGGCGCTGGACCGGGCGCTGGCGATCGGCCGCGATCCGGTGCCGGGCGGGGTCACGGCGGCGGACCTCGTCGATGCGGCGCGGCGCGCCGAGACCGCCGGCAACCTCGCCGCCGCGGCGCGGTTCACGGCCGGGGCCGTGGCGCTGTCGGACGCGGCCGATCTCTGGGCCGACGATGCGCGGCTGATGCTGGCGCAACCGCTTGGCGACGGGGCCGATCGTGCCGCGGCGGATCGCCGGGCGCTGACGGCGTCGGTCAACGCCTACCTCCGTGCCGGGGACGACCGCATCGCGGCGGCGGCGCTGCTGGTGATGGCCGATGCGCTGGAGGCGGTCGGGCGCGGCGCCGACACGGTGGCCACGCTGCGGCTGGCGCAGGCGCTGTCGCCGCGCGCGGATATCGCCGAACGGCTGGCCGACGCGCGGGCGCGCTTCGGCTTCCGGATCGTCGATCACGCGGTCGAAAGCGATGCCGCGCTGCCGCGGATCTGCGCGGAGTTCAGCGCGCCGCTGGCGGGCGGGGTGGAATTCGCGCCCTTCGTGGCGCTGCCGGAGGCCGGCCTTGCCGTCGAACCGGAAGGCACGCGGCTGTGCGTGTCCGGCGTCGAGCATGGCAAGCGCTATCGGCTGGTGTTTCGCGCGGGTCTGCCCGCGGCGTCGGGCGAGGTCACGGCCGGCGACGTGGAAATCACCGCCTATGTCCGCGACCGGGCGCCCGCCGTGCGGTTCCCCGGCCGCGCCTACGTGCTGCCGCAGACGCCCGATGCCGGGTTGCCGGTGGTCACCGTCAACGCCGACGAGATCGCGCTGGTGCTGCGCCGGGTGTCGGATCGCAACCTGGTGCGGGCGCTGCGCGAGGGCTGGTTCGCCCGCCCGCTCGACGCCTGGGAAACCGAGGTCTTCGCCACCGACGTGGCCGAGGAAATCTGGCGCGGCGCGGCCGAGGTGCCGATGCAGGTCAACCGCGAGATGACCGCGCGGCTGCCGGTGGCGGGGCTCGCCGGGGCGCTGGCGCCCGGCGTCTACGCGCTGGAGGCGCAGGTGCCCGGCCAGAACACCTGGGACCGGCCGGCGGCGACGCAGTGGTTCGTCGTGTCCGACCTCGGGATGACGGTTCTTCAGGGCACCGACGGGCTGCATGTTTTCGTGCGCGGCCTGTCGGATGCCGCGGCGCGCGCGGGCCTGTCGGTGCGGCTGATCTCGACCGCGAACGCGGTTCTGGCCGAGGCGGAAACCGATGCGGCGGGCCACGCCGTCTTCGGCGCGGCGCTGGCCGCGGGCCGCGGCGGCGCGGCCCCGGCGCTTGTCACCGTTGCCGCCGGGGATGCCGATTTCGCCTTCCTGCCGCTGACCGATCCGGAATTCGACCTGTCTGACCGGGGGGTTGCGGGGCGCGCGCCGGCGCCGCCGATCGACCTGTTCCTGGCCACCGACCGGGGCGCCTACCGGCCCGGCGAGGTGGTGCGCGCCACGGCGCTGGCCCGTGATCCCGGGGCGCGCGCGATCCCCGGCCTGCCGCTGACCGCGCGGCTGATCCGCCCCGACGGGGTGGAGCATCTGCGCCGGACCTTGACCGCCGGGCCGGCGGGCGGGCTGGCGCTGGCCTTCGATCTGGCGCCCACGGTGCCGCGCGGCGCCTGGCGGCTGGAGGTTCTGGCGGATCCGGAGGCGCCGCCGCTGGCGGCCACGCGGGTTCTGGTGGAGGATTTCCTGCCCGAGCGGATTGACGCCGAGCTGACCCTTGCCGAGGCGCCGCTGCGGCTGGGCGGCCGGGCCGAGATCGATGTCGCGGCGCGCTATCTTTTCGGCGCGCCGGGCGGCGGGCTGGCGGTGGAGGGCGATTTGCGGATCGTGCCCGCCGATACCGTGCCGGGCTGGGAAGGCTACCGCTTTGGCCGGCATGACGAAACCGGCCCGCGCTGGGGCGATGCGACGCCCGGTGCGGTGACCGATGCCGAGGGCCGGGCGACGGTCACGCTGGCGCTGCCCGACCTGCCGGAGGCGATGCAGCCGATGCTGGCGCGCGTGGCGCTGCGGCTCAGCGAGGGATCGGGCCGCCCGGTCGAACGCCGGATCGAGCGGTTGGCGCTGCCCGACCGGCCGCTGCCGGCGATCCGCCCGCTGTTCGAGGGTGGCGCGGTGCCCGATGGCGGCGAGGCGCGGTTCCGGCTGGCCGCCATCGGCCCGGACGGGGCCGGGGCCGCGCTGGCGGCGCGCTGGGTGCTGAACCGGGTCGAGCGGCGCTACCAGTGGTATGCGCTCTACGGCCAGTGGAACTGGGAGGTCACGACCCGCCGCAGCCGCGTCGCCGGCGCCGAGATCGACCTTGTGCCGGGCGCGCCGCAGGACATCGCGGTGCCGGTCGGCCGCGGCGAATACGAACTGGTGCTGGAAACCCGCGGCGGGGCGGCCGCCGCCTCGGTCCCGTTCACCGCGGGCTGGTACGTGGCCGAGGGCGCGGCGGCCGAGACGCCCGATGCGCTGACCGTTGGGCTGGATCGGCCGGCCTACCGGCCCGGCGACACCGCCGTGGCGCGGATCGAGGCGCCGGCCGATGGCGTGGCGCTGGTCACGGTGCTGGGCAGCCGGCTGATCGACATGGTCGCGGTGCCGGTGACGGCCGGGGAGAACACCGTCGACCTGCCGGTGACCGAGGACTGGGGCGCGGGCGCCTATGTCGCGGCCTCCGTCATCCGGCCGCTTGCCGCCGAGGCCGGCCGCGCGCCGGTCCGGGCGCTGGGCATCGCCCATGCCGCCGTCGATCCCGGCGACCGGGCGCTGCGGGCGCGGTTCGAGGTGCCGGCCGAGGCCGACCCGCGCGGGCCGTTGCCGGTGGCCCTGACCGTCGCGGGCGTCGCCGAGGGCGAGACGGCCTTTGCCACCATCGCCGCGGTCGACCTGGGGATCCTGAACCTCACCGGTCACGAGGCGCCGGACCCGCAGGGCCACTACTTCGGCCAGCGCCGGCTTGGCGTGGCGATCCGCGACCTTTACGGCCGGTTGATCGACGGGCAGGTCGGCGCGATGGGCCGGATCCGGCAGGGCGGCGACGCCGGCAGCGCCGCGCGCGGCGAGGCGCCGCCGCCGACCGAGGATCTGGTGGCGTTCTTCGCCGGCCCCCTGCCGGTCGGCCCCGATGGCCGGGTGGAAACGGTGTTCGACCTGCCGGCCTTCAACGGCACGGTGCGGCTGATGGCGGTGGCCTGGTCGGACACCGGGGTGGGGCAGGCCAGCGCCGACGTGCTGGTGCGCGATCCGGTCGTCGTCACCGCCTCTGCCCCGCGCTTCCTCGCGCCGGGCGACGAAAGCCGCCTTCTGCTGGAATTCGCCCATGCCACCGGCCCGGCCGGGCGCATGGGGCTGGATGTCACGGCACAGGGCGTGGCGCTTGGCCCGGTGCCGTCCGGCCTCGACCTGGCCGAGGGCGGCCGCGCGGCGCTGGAATTGCCGCTGATCGCCCCCGGGGCGACCGGAACGGGGGCGATCCGGGTATCCCTGACCACGCCGGCGGGCCGGGTGCTGACCCGGGAATTGCCGCTGGAGATCCGCGCGACCGATCCGCCGGTGCTGCGGCAAAGCCGGTTCACCCTGGCCGCGGGGCAGGAGTTCACCGTCACGCCGGATGTCTTCGCGGGCTTCCGCCCCGGATCCGGCCAGGCGGTGCTGGCGATCGGGCCGGTGGCGCGGTTCGACGCGCCGGGCCTTCTGGCCGCGCTGGACCGCTATCCCTACGGCTGCACCGAACAGGTGACCTCGCGCGCGCTGCCGCTGCTTTACCTTTCGTCGGTGGCGCAAGCGATGGGGCTGGGAACGGCGGCCGATATCGACCGCCGGATCGACGAGGCGATTGGCGCGGTGCTTCTGAACCAGTCCGCCGCCGGCGGCTTCGGCCTGTGGCGGCCGGATTCGGGGGATTTCTGGCTGGATGCCTACGTGACGGATTTCCTGAGCCGCGCGCGGGCCGAGGGCCATGCGGTGCCCGACGCCGCGTTCCGCATGGCGCTCGACAACCTGCGCAACCGGGTGAACTACGCGCCCGATTTCGACCGCGGCGGGGCCGATCTGGCCTATGCCTTGATGGTTCTGGCGCGCGAGGGCGCGGCGGCGGTGGGCGATCTGCGCTACTATGCCGACGTCAAGGCCGATGCCTTCGGCAGCCCGCTGGCGCTGGCGCAACTGGGCGCGGCGCTGGCGGCCTATGGCGATCCCACGCGGGCCGAGGCGATGTTCGCCCGCGCCCTGCGGATGGCCGAGGGCGCGGAAGAGACGCGGCTTTGGCGGGCCGATTACGGCAGCGCGCTGCGTGACGCGGCGGGCGTTCTTGCGCTGGCGTCCGAGGCCGGTTCCGCCACCGCCGGCGCGCCGGCGCTGGAAGCCGCGCTGTCGGAGGGGCTGGGCGCGAGCCGCCTGTCGACGCAGGAGCAGGTCTGGGCGCTGCTGGCCACCCGCGCGCTGATCGACGCGCCGGGTGCTGACGGCGTCACGCTGAATGGCGCGCCGGTGACCGGCCCGCTGGTACGGATGCTGGAGGCCGAAGCGCTGCACGGCCCGATCGCGGTCGGCAACGGCACCATGCGCGACGAGGTGCTGACGCTGACCACGTTCGGGGTGCCCGAAACCCCGGACCCGGCGGGCGGGCGCGGCTATGCGATCCGGCGCGACCATTTCACGACCGATGGCGAGCCGGTGGACCCGGCGCTTGTGCCGCGCGGCACCCGGCTGGTCACGGTGATCGAGGTCACGCCCTTCGAAGAGGCCGAGGGCCGGCTGATCGTGGACGCCCCGCTGCCGGCGGGATTCGAGATCGACAATCCCGCGCTGATCGCGGGCGGCGAGACCGGCGGCTTCGCCTGGCTCGGCGCGACGGCGGGGACACGCATGGCGGAGTTCCGCGCCGACCGGTTCCGCGCCGCGGTGGACTGGGGCGGCACCGCGCCGTTCCGCCTGGCCTATGTCGTGCGCGCCGTGTCGCCCGGTTCGTTCCACCATCCGGCGGCAAGCGTGGAGGACATGTATCGCCCCGACCGCCGCGCCTGGACCGATGCGGGCCGGGTGACCGTGACGCCGTGATCCGGGCGCGGGCGGTCTTCGCGCTGGCCGCGGCGCTGGCGCTGGCGGCGGGGCTGCGCGACGCCACCGAGCTGTGGATCGCGCGCACCGATCTGCCGGCGCTGGCGGTGGAAACCTCGGTCGAGGTGACGGCGCGCGACGGCAGCCTCTTGCGCGCCTATACCGTGGCCGACGGGCGCTGGCGGATGCGGCCCGGCGCGGTCGATCCGCTGTTCCTGGAGATGCTGATCGGCTGGGAGGACCGGCGCTTTCGCGATCATGCCGGGGTGGACCCGCGCGCGATGCTGCGCGCCGGCTGGCAGGCGCTGCGGGCCGGGCGGGTCGTCTCGGGCGGTTCGACGCTGACGATGCAGGTCGCGCGGCTTCTGGAACAGGGCGGGACCGGGCGGCTTTCGGGCAAGCTGCGGCAACTGCGGGTGGCGCTGGCGCTGGAACGGCGGCTGACCAAGGACCAGATTCTCGATCTCTACCTGCGGCTTGCACCCTACGGCGGCAATATCGAGGGGCTGCGCGCCGCGACGCTCGTCTGGCTGGGCAAGGAACCCGCACGGCTGACCCCGGCGGAGGCGGCGCTGCTGGTGGCCCTGCCGCAGGCGCCCGAGGCCCGGCGCCCCGACCGCGCGCCGGGCGCGGCCGAGGCGGCGCGCGATCGGGTGCTGGGCCGGATGGCCGAGCTTGGGGTGATCACCCCCGAGGCCGCATCGGCGGCGCGCACCGAACCGGTGCCGCGGGCGCGCCGGGCGTTCCCGGCGCTGGCCCCGCACCTGGCCGACCGGCTGCGCGCCGCCGATCCGCTGGCGGGCCGCCATGCCACCACGATCGACGCGCGGTTGCAGGCGGCGCTGGAACGGGTGGCGGCCGAGGCGGTGCGGGGCCGGGAGGCGCGGCTGTCGGCGGCGATTGTGCTGGCCGATCACCGGACCGGCGAAATCCTCGCCTCGGTCGGCGGGGCGGCGTGGGGCGATCCGGCGCGTGGTGGCTATGTCGATCTCACCCGGGCGGTCCGTTCGCCCGGGTCCACGCTGAAGCCGTTCGTCTACGCGCTGGCCTTCGACGACGGGCTCGCCCATCCCGAAACGCTGATCGAGGATCGGCCGATGGCGTTCGGCGGCTACGCGCCGCAGAATTTCGACGGCGCGTTCCGCGGCACGGTGCGGCTGGCCGAGGCGCTGGAGGCCTCGCTAAACCTGCCGGTGGTGGCGCTGACCGAGGCGCTGGGCCCGGTGCGGCTGGTCGCGGCGCTGAAGCGCGCGGGCGTGAGGCCGGAAATCCCCGGACGGGCGCCGCCGGGGCTGGCGGTGGCGCTTGGCGGGGTGGGGATGAGCCTTGAGGATCTGGTGCAGGCCTATGCCGCGCTGGCGCGGCTCGGCGATCCGGTGGCGTTGCATGTCACCCCCGGCGCGCCACCGCCGCCCGGTGCGCGGCTGTTCGGGGCCGAGGCGGCCTGGCAGGTCGGCCATGTGCTGGCCGGGATCGCGCCGCCCGGCGGCGGGGCCGCGGGCCGGATCGCCTGGAAGACCGGCACGAGCTACGGCCATCGCGACGCCTGGGCGCTGGGCTTCGACGGCGGCCATGTCGCCGGGGTATGGCTGGGCCGGGCGGACGGCACGCCGGTGCCCGGCGCCTTCGGCGCGGACCTGGCCGCGCCGGTGCTGTTTCAGGTCTTCGCACGGGCGAAGCCGGCGGCGGAACCGCTGCCCGCGCCGCCGCCCGGTGCGTTGTTGCTGCCCAACCGGCTGTTGCCGGCGCCGCTGCGGCACTTCCGGCCGCGCGGGACGGTCGAGACCGGCGCGGGGCCGGACCTCGCCTTTCCGCCCGAGGGCGCGGTGGTGGAGCTTCTCGACGGCACGCTCGCCGCGCGGGTGCGGGGCGGGCAGGCGCCCTATACCTGGCTGGCGAACGGCGTGCCGCTGGCGGTGGCCGACCGCGCGCGCGAAGTGGCGCTGCCGATGCCGGGGCCGGGTTTCGTGACGCTGACGGTGATCGACGCGGCGGGCCGGGCCGACAGCGCGGCGGTGGAACTGGCGGGGCGGTAGCGCAAGAGCGGCCATCGGGAACGACCCGTTGCGGGTTTGGGCGAGAGGGCAGCGCCCGGCCCGAGGGTGGGCGAGAAGCGCCCGCCTTGGGGGGCGGGGCGGGCGCTGCCCGGGGCTGCCGCCCCGGGCGGGAGCAGCCGTGATGTCCGGGCTATTTCCGCGCCAGAACCCCCGGCACCACCAGCCGGCTGTGCGGCCGGATGCGCCGCGCGATCCAGATCAGGTGGTCGCGCCTGAGCGCCACGCACCCCGCCGTCGGGTGCCCCGGCCCGCGCCGGATGTGTACGAAGATTGCCGATCCGCGCCCCGGCCGCGCCTCGGGCCAGTTCCAGTCGGTCAGCAGCACGAGGTCATATTGCGGATCGACCCGCCGCAGCCGCTCGTGGCTGGCCGGGAACGGCGCGGTGACGGGCAGGTTGTAATCCGCGTGGTCGGGATCGTCGCACCACAGCTGCCGCAGCCCGATCGGCCGCGCCCAGCCCGGCAGATCGGCCCGCGCCACCCGTTCGGGCCGGTACAGAAGCCCGATGAACCGGTGCACGCCCACCGGCGTCGCGCCGTCGCCCTCGCGCTTGGCCGCCGTGATCCCGCCGCGCCCCAGCCGCGCGGGAAACAGCCGGCCCATGAACCGCACGCCCTTCGGCGTCACCACCAGATCGGCGCGGGTCACAGCAGATGCCCCGATTTCGCGGCCTTGGTGGCGAGATAGGCGGCGTTCTGATCGGTCGCGCCCACGGCCAGCGGTACGCGTTCGGCCACCGCGATGCCCTGCGCCCGCATCATCGCGACCTTGGCGGGATTGTTCGTCATCAGCCGAACCGCGCCGATCCCCAGTTCCTTCAGGATCGCCGCGCCGATCCGGAAATCCCGCTCGTCGTCCTCGAAGCCCAGCCGATGGTTCGCCTCCACCGTGTCGAAGCCCTGGTCCTGCAGCCGGTAGGCGCGCATCTTGTTCGCCAGCCCGATGCCGCGGCCCTCCTGGTTGAGGTAAAGCAGCACGCCCGCGCCCTCCGCCCCCATCTGCCGCAGCGCGGCGTCGAGTTGCGCGCCGCAGTCGCATTTCAGGCTGCCCAGCACGTCGCCGGTGAAACAGGCCGAATGCAGCCGGGTCAGCACCGCGCCGCCGGGATCGGGCCGGCCCACGAGGATCGCGTAGTGTTCCTCGCCGCCGTCGCCGGGCCGGAACACATGCAGGCGCCCGGCCCCGGCCGCGGCCATCGGCAGCCGCGCCGCGGCGACCGGGTGCAGCGCCGGGTCCGCCGACAGCGCCGGGCCGGCGGTGTCGAGATCGATGGCCGTCAGGCCCCGCGCCGCGGCCAGCGCCGGGCCTTCGGCGACATCGACCAGCACCGCCGCCGGCAGAAGCCGCGCCGATTTCGCCAGGGCCAGCGCCGCGCGGGCCAACCCCGCCTCGCCGTCCCTCAGCGTCGCCAGCGGCCCCTTCATCGGCATGTCGAGATCGTCGGCGGGATCGGCCACATTGCGCAGCCAGTCCGCCCCCGCCCCGGCCGGCACCGCGACGCGGGCCAGATCGCCGTCATAGGCGCGGGCCTTCAGCGTCTCGGCCCGCCGCGCGGTGATCGCCAGCACCAGCGGCCCTTCGGCGGCCAGCGCCGCCTGCCGTTCCGACGACAGGTTTTCCGCCGCCGCGGCCAGCGCCGCCCGGCCACCGGCGCACAGCAGAACCGGCACGCCCATTCGCAAATCGGCGCGGGCGCGGTTCAGCAGTTCGGTCGGGCTCGGTCCCAGCGGCATCGGTTTCCCTGTTCAAGGCTCATCTATCTAGACGCCGGATCGGCAAATTGAAACATGAGCGGCGCTCGCGACACGTCCGCGTGAAACCTCTGTTGCAATCCTTGCCGGCCGCGTGAGGCCGCCCGATCTGTCCGTCATCAAGTCAACGGAGACGTTCCAGATGGCCAACCTCAAGAAGATCCTGCTTGTCGACGACGATGCCGACCTGCGCGAGGCGCTTGCAGAGCAACTCTTGTCCACCGAGGATTTCGACGTGTTCGAGGCCGGCGACGGGGCCGAGGCGATGGAGAAGGTCAAGGCCGGTCTCTACGATCTCGTGATCCTCGACGTGGGCCTGCCCGATACCGACGGGCGCGAACTGTGCAAGCGGATGCGCAAGCAGGGCGTCAAGTGCCCGGTGCTGATGCTGACCGGCCATGACAGCGATGCCGACACGATCCTCGGCCTCGATGCGGGCGCGAACGACTATGTCACCAAGCCGTTCAAGTTTCCCGTGCTTCTGGCCCGGATCCGCGCCCAGTTGCGCCAGCACGAACAATCCGAGGACGCGGTCTTCCAGCTTGGCCCCTACACGTTCAAGCCCTCGATGAAGATGCTGATCGACGAGCGCGAGCGGAAGATCCGGCTGACCGAGAAGGAAACCAACATCCTGAAGTTCCTCTATCGCGCGCCGGATGGCGTGGTGCCGCGCGACGTGCTGTTGCACGAGGTCTGGGGCTACACTGCCGGGGTGACGACGCATACGCTGGAAACCCACATCTACCGGCTGCGCCAGAAGATCGAGCCCGATCCCTCGAACGCCCGGCTGCTGGTGACCGAAAGCGGCGGCTACCGCCTGGTGGCCTGACCCGGCCATCGGGACGGGCGCGGCATTGCGTCGCGATCGGCCGCTGGAAATTGACTCAGGTCAAGGAATCTTTTCTTGCGGCGAGGATACATCTTCGAATACGGACCCCCTCCGCGCGGGGCAAGCGCGGAACCTCCCTGTTGGACTGGCCCGGCCTCGCGCCGGGCCTTTTTTTCGTTCAGCCGCCTTGCCGGGCAGGCAGGCGCAGCCGGAACCGCGCCGCGTCCGGGTCGTACCGTTCGAAGCCGCAGGCCGCGTAAACCGCTTGCGCAGAACGATTTTCCGGCGCCGCGTCGACGGTGACAAACCCGCAGCCCAGCGTCGTTGCGAGATCGAGGCAGGCGTCGATCAACCGGCGGCCAAGACCCCAGCCGCGCGCATCCGGCGCGACGTAGAGATGGTGGATGTCGATCCCGCGCAATCCGAACTGCAACTGCGCGCGCGGGCAAAGCGCCGCGTAGCCGACCAGCGCGCCGCCCGACTCGGCCACCAGCACGCGCAGCCACGGCGCCGGGCCCAGAACGTCGCGCGCCAGCGCGCCCTGGTCGGGTGCGACCGAATCGCCATGATGGGCGCCAAGGCCCGCCACCAGCGCCGCGAGCGCGGGCATGTCCCCCGGCGCGACCGGCCGGATCGTCGCCCATTCGGGCGTGGTGATGTCGAAGCCTGTCATCCGCACCCCTCCGGCGCGGAGTGAACACGCACCGCGCGCGTCAAGAAACCCGTCCGTGCGGATGGGGCTAGTTCAGCGGTTCGATCGACGCGGCGGGCAGCGCGACATCGGCGAGAAACGGGTAGACCGTGGCCAGCACCGCCTGCTGGCCCGCATCGATCCGGATCAGGTACCAGGCGCGTCCGTCGCGAAGCGCCAGCACCGGCTGCGAGACGCGGCTGCGCTTGCCGCCCTGCGCCATCTCGAACGACGCCGGCAGGATCGCCCAGGTCACCCGCGTGCCGTCCTGCAGGGTCGTGTCCGCCGCGTTCGCACCGGCCGGATCGGCCCGCAGCGCGCCGAAACGCGTGCCGGCCATCATCGCGCGGGTCTGCTGGACCATCGCATCGGCCAGTTCCTCTGCCGACAGGCCGGCCGACCGGGCGTGAAAGCGCATCAGCCGGGGCGGCAGACTGCCGGTCAGCGCCGTGGCATCGCCGGATGTCAGCGCATCGGAATAGGTATCGAGCGCATCCTGCAACCCGCGCATCTCGGCGCGGTCCAGCGGCCGGGCGGCGGCGGGAAGGGCGGTGAGGGCGAACAGGCACAGAACGGCGAACAGGCGCATCGGGGGCTCCGGTCTTGGGCGGGGCGTTCCTCGCACGCATGGCGCGGCAGGTCCAGCGCCGGGCCTTCACAACCGCGCGCGGGGCGGCTCGCATCCCGCGCGCGGCTGCGCTATGTCTCGCCCCGCCCGAACCCGGAGAGACGCATGGCCTTCACCCTCGCCACCTGGAACATCAACTCCGTCCGTCTGCGCGAGGCGCTCGTGGCTCGGCTTCTGGCCGACACGGCGCCGGACATCCTGTGCCTTCAGGAATGCAAGAGCCCGGTGGAGAAGATCCCGACCGAGGGCTTCGCGGCGCTGGGTTATCCGCACATGGTGGCGCGCGGGCAGAAGGGCTACAACGGTGTCGCGATCCTGTCGAAGCTGCCGTTGGAGGACATGGGCGACATCGACTTCGCCGGGCTGGGCCATGCCCGCCATGTCGCCGCGCGGCTGGAAAACGGCGTGGTGATCCACAATTGCTACGTTCCCGCCGGCGGCGACGTGCCCGACCGCGCCGTGAACGACAAGTTCGGCCAGAAGCTCGACTACATGGCGCATCTGCGTGACCATTTCCGCGACAGCCGGCCGGCACGCACGATCCTGGTGGGCGATCTGAACATCGCGCCGCGCGAGGATGACGTGTGGAACCACAGGCAGCTGCTCAAGATCGTCAGCCACACGCCGATCGAGGTGGCGCATTTCGGCGACGCGATGGAGGCCGGCGGCTGGGTCGACGTGACCCGCGCCGACATTCCCGAGGGCCTGCTGTATTCCTGGTGGTCCTACCGCTCGCCGGACTGGGACGCCGCCGACAAGGGCCGCCGGCTGGACCATGTCTGGGCCTCGTCCGACATCGCGGCGGCGGCGCATTCCAGCCGGATCCTGCGCGAGGTGCGCGGCTGGGAACAACCCAGCGATCACGCCCCGGTCTTCGCGAGTTTCGACCTCTGACCCGACGCCCCTTGGCACGCCGCGGCGCCGGGCGCATATAGGGCGCAACACGATATCGAGGAGCTTCAGATGCTGGAACTGGGTCAAAAGGCCACCGCCGCGGGCGCGCTGATCAAGGACGTCACCGAAGCCGATTTCATGGCCGAAGTCGTCGACGCGAGCATGCAGGTGCCCGTGATCGTCGATTTCTGGGCGCCGTGGTGCGGGCCGTGCAAGACGCTGGGCCCCGCGCTGGAGGCCGCCGTCACGGCGGCGGGCGGCAAGGTCCGGATGGCCAAGGTCAATGTCGACGAGAACCAGATGATCGCCGGACAGATGCGGATCCAGTCGATCCCCACCGTCTATGCCTTCTGGCAGGGCCAGCCTGTCGACGGGTTCCAGGGCGCGTTGCCGGCCTCCGAGATCAAGAAGTTCATCGACAAGGTCGCGGGCCTCGCCGGGGACGGCGGGCTTTCCGAGGCGCTGGACGCGGCCGACGAGATGCTGGAACAGGGCGCGGCGGCCGATGCCGCCGAAACCTACGCCGCGATCCTCGGCGAAGAGCCGGGCAACGCCCGTGCCTATGCCGGGCTGGTGCGCGCGCACCTCGCCGCCGGCAACGACGCGCAGGCCGAGGCGATGCTTGCCGCCGCGCCGGCAGAGATCGCGACGGCGCCCGAGATCGAGGCGGTGCGCGCCCAGATCGACCTGGCGAAACAGGCCGAGGCCGCCGGCCCGGTGACCGATCTGCTGGCCACGGTCCTGGCCGAGCCCGACAACCACCAGGCCCGCTACGACCTGGCGCTGGCGCTGCACGCCTCGGGCAAGGTCGAGGCCGCCGTCGAGGAACTGCTGGAACTGTTCCGCCGCGACCGCGAGTGGAACGACGGGGCCGCCAAGGCGCAGTTGTTCAAGATCTTCGATTCGCTGAAGCCGCAGGATCCGATCGTGCTGAAGGGCCGGCGCAAGCTGTCGTCGATGATATTTGCCTGACGCAGGGCGCGGCCTAGGTTCCCGGCCATGATCACTGCCGCCGATCTGCCCGAAACGATCCCGCTGTTTCCCCTTCCCGGGGCGCTGCTGCTGCCCCGCGCGCGGCTGCCCCTGCACATCTTCGAGCCGCGGTATCTGCAGATGCTCGAAGATACGATGAAGACCCGGACGCGGCTGATCGGGATGATCCAGCCGCGGTCCGCGCCCGGCGGCGAGAAGAAGCTGTGCGCGATCGGCTGCGCCGGCCGCCTGACCGCGTTCTCGGAAACCGAGGACGGGCGCTACATGATCACCCTGACCGGGATTTCCCGGTTCCGCCTCGCCCGAGAGGTCGAGGGCTTCTCGCCCTACCGGCGTGGCGAGGTGACATGGGGCGATTTTTCCCGCGATCTGGGCAAGGTGGAACATGACCGGGGCTTCGACCGGCCCGCCTTCACCGATCTGCTGGGCCGCTATTTCGCGGCACAGCAGCTGTCGACCGACTGGGACGCGCTGAAGGAGGCCGAGGACGAGTTGCTGATCAACTCGCTGTCGATGCTGTGCCCGTTCGAACCCGAGGACAAGCAGGCGCTGCTGGAGGCGCCGACGCTGGCCACGCGGCGCGAGACGCTGGTGACCCTGATGGAATACGCGCTGCGGGGCGGCGGCGAGGAAGAGGTCATGCAGTGACCGGGGTCGAACCGGCCGATGCGGTCGAGGGGCCGGAGTTCGACCGCCGGATGCTGGAGGCGCTGGTCTGCCCGGTGACGCATGCGATGCTGCATTTCGATGCCGACCGGCAGGAACTGGTGTCGCGCGCCGCGCATCTGGCCTTCCCGATCCGCGGCGGCATCCCGATCATGCTGGTCGACGAGGCGCGCCAGATCGACTGAGCGGCCGGTCCGTCCTTTCGGCTGCTACAGCGCGCGCCCCGCCATCAGCCGCGGCAGCGGCCCGGACAGCCCGGCGGCCTGCCGCATGAAGCGGCGGCGCAGCCCCGGCACCGCGTTCACCACGCCCAGCCCGAGGTCGCGGCCCGCGCGCAGGATGGGGTTGTCGTTGGAAAACAGCCGGTTCACCGCATCCATGCCCAGCGCCAGCGCGGTCGCGTCGAACCGCCGCCAGCTCTGGTAGCGCGCCAGCACGTCGACCGCGCCGATATCCTCGCCGCGCCGGCGGGCATCCACCACGACTTCGGCCAGCGCGGCGACGTCGCGCAGGCCAAGGTTCAGCCCCTGCCCGGCGATCGGGTGGACGCCATGCGCGGCATCGCCCACCAGCGCCAGCCGCGGCGCGACGTAGGACTCCGCCAGGCTCAGCGACAGAGGATAGGAAAACCGCGGCCCGGCCAGTTCGATCCGGCCCAGGAAATCGCCGAACCGGGGGCGCAGCACGTCGAGGAACGCATCGTCGCCCAGCGCCGCGATCCGCGCGGCCGCGCCGGCCTCCTCGCTCCACACGATCGAGGACCGGTCGCCCGGCGGCAAGGGCAGGATCGCCAGCGGCCCGCCCGGCATAAAGAACTGGTGCGCCGTGCCCTCGTGCGGCAATTCGTGGCGGATCGCGCAGACCAGCGCGGTCTGGTCATAGCCCCAGCCGGTGCGCCGGATGCCGGCCCGCGCCGCGGTGCCCGAGGCGCGCCCGTCGCAGCCCGCCAGAAGCGCCGCCGTCAGTCGCCGCCCGTCCGACAGGGTCACCGCGATGCCGGTGCCTTCCGGTTCCTGCCCGGTCACCTCGGTTGCCGGCAGGTGGGTCAGGCCGGGCTGCGCGGCCATCGCGTCGGCGAAGGCGGCGTAAAGATGCCGGTCCTCCAGCATGTGGCCCATCGCGCCTTCTTCCAGTTCGGCGCTGTCGAAATGCAGAAGGAACGGCGCGGCGCCCTCGCCCGGCCGCCCGTCGGAGGCCTTGATCTGCCGGATCGGCTGCGACAGCGGTTCGAGGCGGTCCCACAGCCCCAGCCCCTCCAGCAGCCGCCGCGAGGCAAGCGCCAGCGCATAGGCGCGTCCGTCGAACTCGGCCTTGGCGCGGGCGCGGGCGGGCTGGGCATCGACGACCAGAACGGACAGCCCCGCCCCGGCCAGCGCCAGCCCCAGCGCCGGGCCGTTCAGCCCGCCGCCCGCGATGATCACCTCGTAATCCCTGTTCATGCCCCTCAATATGTGCGCCGGGGCCGTCCTGTCCATGCGCTGCCCCGCCGCGCCCCGCCGGGCCTGCCAAGAATCGCTTCCCATGCCGGGGGTTTTCCCCTATACGCCCGCATCTGCCGCGATCCCGCGGCTGCTCCACGGGCCCTGCTGGACGACATCCCGGCTTGCGCCATCAGACGGAAAAGGAGACCCCGATGTCGATTACCGCCGAAGACAAGGCCCGCGTGATCAAGGAATTCGGCACCAAGGAGGGCGATACCGGCTCCCCGGAAGTGCAGATCGCGATCCTGACCACCCGGATCACCGCGCTGACCGAGCATTTCAAGACCCACGCGAAGGACAACCATTCGCGCCGCGGCCTGCTGAAGCTCGTCGCACAGCGCCGCAAGCTGCTGGACTACCTGCGCGGCAAGGAAGAGGCCCGCTACCAGGAAGTCATCAAGCGCCTCGGCATCCGCCGCTGAGCGCCGCCGCCACGGCATCCCGGAACGCCCGCTCGACCGAGCGGGCGTTTTCGATTCCGCCAGCGGATTTGCCCCCGGTTGGCCCAAGCCCGGTTTCCTGACAGGATGGGCGCGATCGACGGCAGCGACGGGAGGCCGGACAATGACGCTCGATCTGCGGCCAAGGCCGCGTGCGGTGCTGGGGCGGCTTGGCCTCGTCCTCGGGCTGGCGGCGTTTCTCATCGTTCTTGCGCATGGCTGGGCCGGGCCGTTCGCGCCCCGGCCGGAAGGGGCCGGCACCATCGCCGAGATCGCGGTGGAGGGTCTGGCCTTCGCGCGCCGGCTGCTGACCGGCGAGGCGGCGGGCGCCGCGCCGCCGCGCTGGACCGTCGATCGCGTTCTGGCGGCGGTGGCGGGCGGGCTGGCCGGGCTGGCGGTTCTGTCGGGCCTGGTCGGGGTGGCACGGCGCGAACCGCCGGTTCCGGCGCTGGCCGGGGCGCTTCTGGCGGCCGGCGCGGTGGCCTTGCCGGTCGTCGGCCTCTTCGCGGCTTGACCGGTTCGGCCCGGTTCGGCAGGCTGACCCCCGTGCAGTCCCAGTGGACGGGGTTCCTGACCGTACCGCCCGGAGAGCCGACCATGCCGGCAGCCGCTGTGCCCGACCTAGTCGATCTGTGCTACCGCACCGTCGAGGAGCCGCAGCTGTGGCAGACGGTGACCGAGGCGCTGGCCGACACGCTGGGCGCGGAGGCCGGCGACCTGGTGATCGAGGATTACGCCGCCGGCGCGGCGCGGGCGCTGGGCACGCTGGGCTTCGATCCGGCGCTGCGCGACAGCTATGACGCGGATTTCCTGGGCGCGAACCTCTGGGTCGAGGGGTTGAAACGGTTCCCGGCGGGCCGCGCCGTCGCCGATCATGCCGAACCGCCCGGTTTCGCCGACTCGGCCTTCTTCAACGAATGGGTCCGTCCGCAGGGCTACCGGCGCGCCGTGGGTGCGCTGGTGGAACGGTCCGACCGCCACCTGGTTCTGATGGCCTACCTGCGCCCGGCGCGCCGCGGGGCCTTCACCGAGGCCGAGTCGCGCCGTTTCGACGCGGTGCTGCCGCATGTCGGGCGCGCCTTGCGGATCGCCCGCAGGCTGGGTGCGGCAGAGGCCGCGGGCGCGCGGCTGGCCGCGATGCTGGATGCGCTGCCTCTGGCGGCGCTGGTGGTCGACGCGCGCGGCCGGATCCTCGGCGGCAACGCCGCCAGCGACGCGGCCATCGCGCTGGGTGGGCTGAGCACGCGGGGCGGCCGGCTGCGCGCGACCGTCCCGGCCGCCGCGGAGCGGCTGCGCGCCGCGCTGGGCCGCTCGGGCGCGGATCCCGCCGCGCCCGCCGGGATCGTTCCGCTCGATACCGACGGCCCCGCGCCCCGGTTTCTCGAGGTGGTGCCATTCCGCCTGCCCGACGGCGACGGGCCCGGCGGGCCGGCCTGCCTGGTGACCGTGCATGACCCGTTCCGGCCCCGCGACAGGCAGGCGCGGCCGGGGCTGCTGGCCGACATTTACGGCCTGACGGCGACGGAAGAGGCCGTGGCGCGCGCCATCGGCCTGGGTGAAAGCCCGGCCGGCATCGCGCGCGCCACCGGCAGCAGCGTCGGCACCGTGCGCTGGCATCTCAAGAACGTGCAGTCGAAGCTCGGCGTTCATTCCCAGGCGGAACTGGCCAGCCGGGTCTGCCGGCTGCTGTGGTCGGCCTGAGCGCGCCGCCGCCCCCCCATCTGGGAGGGGCGGCCCTGGTGAACCTGTCCAATGGTATGGGGGCCGCCACCCAATGCGCGGGGCGCGGGGTCGGTGGCGTGGTGCAGAACGACCAGGAGATCGAACCATGTGCCATACCCTGTTGCGCCGGGCGGCCGCGCCGGCGATCGTCTTGGCCCTCGGCGTCGTCGCCGCGCTGGCGCAGGACGTGCCCGAGCAGAAGCGGACGAAGCTGGGCCTTTACCTGACCGCGGCCGAGGCCGCCGGTGCGCTGGCGGAGCCCGGCGCGGTGCTGGTGGACCTGCGCAGCCGCGCCGAGGTCGCCTTTCTGGGCCTGCCGGAGCGCGTGGACGTGCACATCCCCTACATGGTGATGCCGATGATGGCCGAGTACAGCGCCGAGTTCGGCGGCTACGGGTTGGAGATCAACCCCGACTTTCCCGGCGACTTCCGCGACTGGGCCGAGGCCAACGGCGTGGGCCCGGACACCCGGATCGTGCTGATGTGCCGGTCGGGCACCCGCAGCGCCCGCGCCGCCGACCTGCTGTCGGAGATGGGCTATCGCAACGTCTACTCGATGATCGACGGCTTCGAGGGCGACAAGGCCCGCGAGGGCCCGGGCAAGGGCCGGCGGATCGTGAACGGCTGGCGCAACGCCGGCCTTGGCTGGAGCTACACGATCCGCCCCGACCAGGCCTACCCGGCCGATCGCTGAGACCGGGCCGGCCCCGCCGCGCGCCGGGCCGGCCCCGCCGGGGCCTTGCCGCAGGCCCTTCCCAAACGAGGCGCTTTCCTGTATGGCCCCGCCATCTGCGACGTGAGGCCCAGGCCCCGGGCACATGCGAAGGATAGGGGCGGCGGCAATGGGGCCGCCATGCAAACGGGAGACCCGGAGGGCCGGGAGTGCTCCCAGACAGGATACGCTAGATGTTCAACGTGACTACGAAATCGATCCAGTGGGGCCAGGAAACGCTCACACTGGAAACCGGGAAGGTTGCGCGCCAGGCCGACGGCTCGGTGATCGCCACGCTCGGCGAAACCTCGGTGATGGCCAACGTGACCTTCGCCAAGACGGCGAAGCCGGGGCAGGATTTCTTCCCGCTCACCGTCCACTACCAGGAAAAATACTATGCCGCGGGCAAGGTGCCCGGCGGCTTCTTCAAGCGTGAAGGCCGGCCGACCGAGAAGGAAACGCTGACCTCGCGGCTGATCGACCGGCCGATCCGACCGCTGTTCGTGCCCGGGTTCAAGCACGAGGTGCTGGTGATCTGCACCGTGCTGAGCCACGACCTCGTCAACGATCCCGATATCGTCGCGATGATCGCGGCCTCGGCGGCGCTGACGATCTCGGGCGTGCCCTTCATGGGCCCGATCGGCGCGGCGCGTGTCGGCTTCTCGAACGGGCAGTACGTGCTGAACCCCGAAGTGGCCGACATGGACCAGCTGCGGATGAACCCAGAGCAGCGGCTCGACCTTGTCGTGGCGGGCACCAAGGACGCCGTGATGATGGTGGAATCGGAAGCTTACGAGCTGTCCGAGGACGAGATGCTGGGCGCGGTCAAGTTCGGCCACGAGCAGATGCAGCCGGTGATCGACCTGATCATCGACCTGGCCGAGGATGCCGCCAAGGAACCGTTCGATTTCCAGCCGGCGGACTATTCGGACCTCTACGCCAAGGTGAAGGCCGCGGGCGAAACGCAGATGCGCGCCGCTTTCGCGATCACCGACAAGCAGGAACGCACCTCGGCGATCTCCGCCGCGGTGGCGGCGATCAAGGCCGCGCTGTCCGAGGATGACCTGGCCGACGAGAACCTCGGCTCGGCGATCAAGAAGCTGGAATCCTCGATCCTGCGTGGCGATGTCGTGAAGACCGGCAAGCGGATCGACGGGCGCGACACCAAGACGGTGCGCCCGATCGTGTCCGAGGTCGGCATCCTGCCGCGGACCCACGGCTCGGCGCTGTTCACCCGCGGCGAGACGCAGGGCCTGGTGATCACCACGCTGGGCACCGGCGAGGACGAGCAGATCATCGACGCGCTGCACGGCAACTTCCGCTCCAACTTCCTGCTGCACTACAACTTCCCGCCCTATTCGGTCGGCGAGGTTGGCCGCTTCGGCCCGCCGGGCCGGCGCGAGATCGGCCACGGCAAGCTGGCTTGGCGGGCGCTGCAGGCGGTTCTGCCGGCCCCGACCGATTTCCCCTACACGATCCGCGTCGTGTCGGAGATCACCGAGTCGAACGGGTCGTCGTCGATGGCGTCGGTCTGCGGCGGGTCGCTTTCGATGATGGATGCGGGCGTGCCGCTGAAGGCGCCGGTCGCCGGCGTCGCGATGGGCCTGATCCTGGAAGATGACGGCTCGTGGGCGGTGCTGACCGACATCCTCGGCGACGAGGATCACCTGGGCGACATGGACTTCAAGGTCGCCGGGACGGAAGCCGGGATCACCTCGCTCCAGATGGACATCAAGGTCGCGGGCATCACGCCCGAGATCATGGCCCAGGCGCTGGCCCAGGCCAAGGATGGCCGGATGCACATCCTCGGCGAGATGGCCAAGGCGCTGTCGGCGGGCCGGACGGAGTTCTCCGCCCACGCCCCGCGGATCGAGACGATGACGATCCCGACCGACAAGATCCGCGAAGTGATCGGGTCCGGCGGCAAGGTGATCCGCGAGATCGTCGAGGTTTCGGGCGCCAAGGTCGACATCAACGACGACGGCGTGATCAAGATCGCCTCGCCGAATGCCGAGGCGATCCAGAAGGCCTATGACATGATCCACTCGATCGTGGCCGAGCCGGAAGAGGGCAAGATCTACACCGGCAAGGTCGTCAAGCTGGTCGATTTCGGCGCCTTCGTGAACTTCTTCGGCAAGCGCGATGGCCTCGTCCATGTCAGCCAGATCGCCAACAAGCGGCTGAACCATCCCTCCGACCTGCTCAAGGAAGGCCAGGAAGTGAAGGTCAAGCTGCTGGGCTTCGACGATCGCGGCAAGGTCCGGCTGGGCATGAAGATGGTCGACCAGGAGACCGGCGAAGAGATCGCGCCCGAGAAGCGCGAGAAGGAGAACGCCGAAGAGGCGTGATCCCGGCCTAACCCGGCTTTGCGGCCCCGGCGGAAACGCCGGGGCCGTTTTCCTTGCGCGTCCGCGCCTTCGGGCGGCGGCGCTCGGGCTTCCAGCGGCGGTGGATCCAGAACCACTGGTCCATGTGCGCCAGCACCTTCTCCTCCAGCACCGCGTTGAAGGCCGATGTCATCTCCATCGCCGTGGTATGCGGGATCGGCGCCTCGAACACCGCCTCGAAACTCAGCCCGTCGGGCTGGCGGATGCCGAAGAACGGCACCAGCAGCGCGTCGATCTTCAGCGCGATCTCGGCCGCCGACAGCGCGGTGGGCGCGGGCTTGCCGAGAAAGTCGATCTCCGCCCCCGAGCGGAAATACTGGTCGATCAGCAGAACCCCGGCGCCGCCGCCGCGCAGGTGCCGCAGGAACCCGGCGGTTCCGGCGCGGCCGCGCGGGAACACCGGTTCGCCCAGCCGGTGCATGGTGGCGGCGTAATGGGCGTTGAAGTAGCGGTTGTTCATCGGACGATAGAGCCCGCCGACCGTCCAGCCCCGCGCGATCAGCGCGGCGCGCGGCACCTCGTAATTCCCGAAATGCCCGGTCAGCAGCAGGATCGGCCGGCCCGCCGCGCGGGCCTCTTCCATCGCCGCCAGGCCCGGCCCGGTCAGCGGCGTGCGATGGCCGATCTCGCGCAACTCCTCGGTCGCGTAGTTCTCGATCAGGGTGCGGGCGAAATTGTCCGGCACGTCGCGGCACAGCGCCGTCACCTCGCCGGCGTCGAGATCGGGCAGCACATAGGCCAGGTTGCCGCGAATCCGTTCTCGGAAGCCCGCGAGCGGCGCGATGGTGCGGCTGACCAGCCAGCCGAAGGCCGGAACCCGCCAGCGCCGGGGCAGGGCCAGCGCGCCGCCGATCGCCGCCCGCAACAGCAGGTTTTCGGCGAGATCCCGCGCCGTTGCCGTCTTGCCTGCCGCTTCCTTCGCCATTCCGGTCCCTTATGCGCGAACGCGCGCCCGTGCCGCGCCGCATCACCGCGGGACATTGGCACATCGCCCGCGCTTGTCCAACCGCTGCGCGCCGCCCCGCCCGGCGAAAGCCCGCAGGCTTGCAGCCCCGGCCTGTCGCACCCATAACAGGGGCGAGGCGGGACCAGGGCGAGGCGACGGCGATGATCACACCGATCCTTCTGTGCGGCGGGTCCGGCACGCGGCTTTGGCCGCTGTCGCGCAAGGGGTTCCCCAAGCAGTTCGCGCAACTGATCGGCGAGGAAAGCCTGTTCCAGGCCTCGGCGCGGCGGCTGTCGGGCGACGGTTTCGCGGCGCCGGTGATCGTGACCGCCTCGGATTTCCGGTTCATCGCGACCGAACAGGCGCAGGCCGTGGGCATCGACCCCGGCACGGTCCTGATCGAACCCGAGCCCCGGAACACCGCGCCCGCGGTGCTGGCGGCGGCGCTGCATGTCGCGCGATCCGATCCCGACGCGCTGCTGCTCGTCGCGCCGTCGGATCACGCCATCGCCGATCCGCAGGCATTCCGCGACGCGGTCAAGGCCGGGGTTCCGGCGGCGCGGGCCGGGCGGATCGTGACCTTCGGCATCGCCCCGGACCGGCCCGAAACCGGTTATGGCTGGCTGGAGCTGGACGGGCCGGCCGATGCCGGGCCGGTGCCGATGCGCCGTTTCGTGGAAAAGCCGGATCGCGCGC
This sequence comes from Paracoccaceae bacterium, assembly GCA_024742695.1. Taxonomy (GTDB): domain Bacteria; phylum Pseudomonadota; class Alphaproteobacteria; order Rhodobacterales; family Rhodobacteraceae; genus JANSXY01. The sequence goes on from JANSXY010000003.1 coordinate 101,731, forward strand.
GGGCCGAAGAGATGCTGGCCGCCGGCACCTACCTCTGGAATGCCGGCATCTTCCTGTTCTCGGCCCGTGCGATCCTCGATGCGGCCGCGGCGCATGCGCCCGGCCTTCTGCCGCCGGTACGCGCGGCGGTGGAGGGGGCCGCGGCCGACCTTGGCTTCCTGCGGCTGGCGCCCGATCCCTGGGCCGAGGCGCAATCGATCTCGATCGACTACGCCGTGATGGAAAAGGCCCGCAACCTGACCGCCGTGCCCTATGCCGGCGCCTGGACCGACCTGGGCGACTGGGACGCGGTGGCGCGCGAGATGGGGCCGGATGCGGAGGGCCTGTCGCTGGCCGGGCCGGTCACCGCGATCGACTGCCGTGCGTCGCTGCTGCGTTCCGAACGGCCGGATGTGGAGCTTGTGGGCATCGGGCTGGACAATCTCGTCGTCGTGGCGATGAACGACGCGGTGCTGGTGGCCGACCGGTCGCGCGCGCAGGAGGTGCGCCGCGCCGTCGACGCGCTGAAGGACAAGGGCGCGAAACAGGCCGAGGCCTTCGCCCGCGACCACCGGCCCTGGGGCTGGTTCGAGACGCTGGCGCTGGGCGACAGGTTCCAGGTCAAGCGGATCGTGGTGAAACCCGGCGCGGCGCTCAGTCTGCAAAGCCATGTCCACCGGGCGGAGCACTGGATCGTGGTCTCCGGCACCGCCGAGGTGACGATCGACGAGACCGTGCGGCTGGTGACCGAAAACCAGTCGGTCTACATCCCGCTGGGCGCGAAGCACCGGCTGGAAAACCCCGGCAAGGTGCCGATGGTGCTGATCGAGGTGCAGACCGGCGTCTACCTGGGCGAGGACGACATCGTCCGCTACGAGGATCGCTATGCCCGCGGCCAGGGGGCGAAGGGCTGAGATGGCGCCGAAGTTCGGAACCTCGGGCCTGCGCGGCCTTGTGGTGGAGCTGACGCCGGCGCTGGTCGCCGCCCATGTCGCGGCCTTCGCGCGGGCCTGCCCGGTGGGCACCGGCCTTTTCGTCGGGCGCGATCTGCGCCCGTCCTCGCCCGATCTGGCCGATGTGGTGCTGCGCGCGGGCCGCGCGGCGGGGCTGGAGGTGAGTGATTGCGGCGCGGTACCCACCCCGGCGCTGGCGCTGGCGGCGATGGGCGCGGGCGCGGCGGCGGTGATGGTGACCGGCAGCCACATCCCGGCCGACCGAAACGGGCTGAAGTTCTACACCCCGGCGGGCGAGATCACCAAGGCCGAGGAGGCCGCGATCCTCGCCGCGCTTGGCCCCGCGCCGGACCTGCCCGGCGCGGCAGGCGCGCGGATCGAAGGGGGTGCAGGCGCGGCCTGGGTCGCGCGGATCGTCGATGCCTACGGGGCAGGCGCCCTGGCCGGTCTGACCGTCGGTGTCTGGCAGCACAGCGCCGTCAGCCGCGATCTGCTGGCCGAGGCGCTGGCCGGGCTGGGCGCCAGGGTCGTGGCGCTGGGCCGGTCGGAGGACTTCATCCCCGTCGATACCGAGGCGGTGCCGGACTGGGCGCGGCAGAAGATTTCGGGCTGGGTGGCCGAACACGGGCTGGATGCGCTGGTTTCGACCGATGGCGACGGCGACCGGCCGCTTCTGGCCGATGGCGATGGCCGGGTGATCCCCGGCGATATCCTGGGCCAGGTCACCGCCGCCGCGGTCGGGGCCGAGGCGGTCGTGACGCCGGTCAGTTCGAATTCCGGTGTGGACCTGTCGGGCCGTTTCGACCGGGTGGCGCGCACCCGCATCGGGTCGCCCTACGTGATCGCCGGGATGGCCGGGGCCGGCGGCCGGGTGGCGGGCTACGAGGCGAACGGCGGCTTCCTTCTGGGGTTCGACGCCACCGGCCCGGCCGGGCCGCTGCCGGCGCTGGCCACCCGCGACAGCCTGCTGCCGATCGTTGCCATGCTGGCCGAGGCCCGGCGCGCCGGAAGCGTGGCCGCCCGCGTGGCCGAGGAACCCGCCCGCGTCACCGCCGCGGACCGGTTGCAGGAGGTGCCGACAGAGGCCTCCGCCGCCCTGATCGCCGGGCTGGACGATCCGGCGGCGCTGACCGGGTTCATCGGCGGGCTGGGCGAAACCCTGTCGGTCACCGACCGCACCGACGGGCTGCGGGCGATCTGCGCCTCGGGCCGGATCGTGCACCTGCGCCCCTCGGGCAACGCGCCGGAACTCCGGGTCTACGTCGAGGCCGAAGCGCCCGGCGCGGCCGCCGCGCTGCTGCGACGGGCGCTGGGCGCGGTGCGGCAAGGGCTGGCCGACACCTGAGGTGGCCGGCCCCGGCGCTTTCGACACTGGCCTCGCGCCACCGAATGCAGTAGCCCTGCCGATGATCCAAAGGGGCGAGGCGCAGGGCGTGACGCGACGAGTTCTCATCACCGGAACGGCCGGGTTCATCGGGTTCCACCTGGCGCGGCTGTTGCTGGACGAGGGGTTCCGCGTTCACGGCTACGACGGGATGACGGATTACTACGACGTCGCGCTGAAGCGGCGCCGGCACGCGATGCTTCTGCAAACCCCGGGCTTCACCGCGACCGAGGCGATGCTGGAGGATCAGGCCGCCTTCGATGCCGTCGCCGATGACTTCCGCCCCGACGTGATCATCCACCTCGCCGCGCAGGCCGGGGTGCGCTACAGCCTGGAAAACCCGCGCGCCTATCTCGACGCCAACGTGATCGGCACCTTCAACGTGATGGAGGCGGCGCGGCGGCTGGAGGTGCGGCACCTCCTGATGGCCTCGACCTCGTCGATCTACGGCGCGAACGAGGAGATGCCGTTCCGCGAGACCGACAAGGCCGACACCCAGCTGACGATCTACGCCGCGACGAAGAAGGCCAACGAGAGCATGGCGCATGCCTATGCGCATCTGTGGGCCCTGCCCACCACGATGTTCCGGTTCTTCACCGTCTACGGCACCTGGGGGCGGCCGGACCTGGCCTATTTCAAGTTCGCCGAGGCGATCCTCGCGGGGCGGCCGATCGACATCTACAACAACGGCCAGATGTACCGCGATTTCACCTATGTCGACGACCTGGTGCGCGGCATCCGCCTGCTGATCGACGTGGTGCCGGAGCGGCCGGCCTCGGCGGACCAGATCGAACCGGGCGACAGCCTGTCGCCGGTGGCGCCCTACCGGGTGGTGAACATCGGCAATTCCGAGAAGATCCTGCTGCTGGATTTCATCGAGGCGATCGAGGACAGCCTGGGGAAGAAGGCGATCCGCAACTACATGCCGATGCAGAAGGGCGACGTGCATGCCACCTGGGCGGATGCGACGCTGCTGCACCGGCTGACGGGCTATCGGCCTGAGACCGGGTTCCGCGACGGCATCGCGAAGTTCGTCGCGTGGTACCGGGAGTACTACGGGGCGTAGGGTGTGCCGGCGGGTGGCGGCCGATAGCCTGCCGGGCGGTGGCCTTGACCGGCGGCTTGGGCTATAGCCACGGCGGGCGCGGCAATCGGGACCAGGGCCATGACGATCGACAATCCGGGAGGGGCGAGCGCCGCGGCGGGCACCGGGCTGCGCACCGGGCCGCTCAAGGTCGTCGTGGCCGCCGGCACCCGGAACCGGCCCGAAATGCTGGCCGAGCTGATCGCCTCCTGGGCGGCGATGGAGCGGCCCGAGGGAACCGAGGTCACCTTCCTTGTCGTCGAGAACGACGAGGCCGCGCGCTGCGAGGGCCTTGTCACCGCCAGGGCCGCGGCGTTTCCCGGCGGCGCGCTGCGCTACGTCCACGAACCCGAGCTGGGCATCCCCTTCGCTCGTAACCGCGCGGCGCGGGAGGCGATCGCGCTTGGCGCGGATCTTCTGGCCTTCGTCGACGATGACGAGACGGTGGCGGCGGACTGGCTGGTGCGCCTTGTCGCCGCCTACCGGGGGCGCGAGCTGCGGCTTCTGGGCGGGCCGGTGCGGGTGGCCCCGCAGCCGCCGGGCGCGGGGCTGGCGCAACGCATGGTCTATCGCGGCGTCACCGACCGCTATGCGCGCAAGGAGGCAAAGGCCGCGCGCCGCCACGCCGCCGGCACCGACGACGGGGTGACCATCGTCACCAACAACTGGCTGGGCGAATTGACGCTCTTCACCGAGGACGGGATCTGGTTCGACGAGGAGATGCGGTTCACCGGCGGCACCGACGCCAAGTTCCATGCCGACGCCCGCCGCCGCGGGATCGCGACCGGCTGGGCCCCGGACGCGGTGGTCTACGAGACGATCCCGGCGGACCGGCTGACGCTGGGCTACCAGTACCGGCGCGGGCGCGACCAGTCGATGACCCACTTTCGCCGCAAGATCGAGGACAGCCCCGCCGCGCGGCTGTCGGTTCTGGTCTCGGTCCCGGTGCGGGCGGTCTTCATCCTGGCGATGGCCCTGACGCTGCCCTTCGACCGCGGCGCGAGGATGCTGGACATCGCGCGCTCCGCCGGCTGGATCGCCGGGCGGATCGGGGCGCTGAGGGGGCGGCGTTCGGAGCTTTACACGAAGGTGACGGGGGCCTGAGGAGGCATCTGCCTTGAAGATTCGCATTCGAAGCGGCCGAAACGCTGCGGGCGGAACACGCTACAGAACGCCCGCCCACTGGTCCGTGTTGACCATGATGGCTATCTTGCTAAGAGGTCGCGGGGCCGTTGGTGTTTAGGGCAGCGTCGAGAACCGTCGGCAGCGCCGCATGGTTTCGGGGTGGCGCGACTGTCTTTCAAATCAACCGCGATGGAACAGGAAGCTTTAGGATCGGCGAGGAGACAGGCGCCCAGTTCCATAAACCGCTACGGCGTCGTTGTCCGCGAGATCAGCGAATCGGCCAACAAGATCCTGAGACAAGGAAGTGACTATGGACGACGAGTCCATTTCAAAGAACACACCACCGCTTCGGATTGCCGCACGGGTCCTGCGCGAGGCTCTGCCTCTACGGTGGAAGACGTACCTCCTGTCAATCGTGTTCATGATCGGCGCGGCGGGTTTCACCGGGGCGCTGGCCTATTCGACAAAGCTGATTGTCAACGACGTCTTCGTGGCGGCCGACGCGTCGGCCGCTTACCGTGTCGCCGGCTTCGTCGTGTTCGTTTCCCTGATGAAGAGTGTCTTCCAGTACGGAAACTCGGTCATTCAGACAGTGTTCAACCGATCGGTTGCGAACGACTACCAGAGACTTGTCTTCAGAAATCTTCTCGCGAAGGACATCTGGCATTTTGACAAGAAACACTCTGCCGCGCAGATGGCGCAAGTGCGGGTTCTGGGGTCGGCGGCCGGGAAGACGGTGGTGAACTTCTCCAACAAGCTGCCCACGGACCTTCTCACCCTGATCGCCCTGTTCACGGTGATGTTGTTTCAAGACCCGCTGATGACGCTGGTGTCGTGTGTCCTGCTTCCTGTCATTTTCCTTCTTGTATCCAATCTGTCCAACCGGATCAGGGCCATTGCGAACGCCGAAACCGAACTGACCGGGGCATTCTTCGCGATCGGTTCGGAGGCGTTCAGCGGGATCAAGACGGTCAAGAGCTACAAGCTCGAGAAGAAATCAATCAGGAAATTCGACGAGGCGCTGAAGGTTCTCGAGAAGCGGTTGCTGAGCATCGCGAAGGTCACCTCGGCGACCGTGCCGATCATGGAGTTCCTCGGTGGATTGGTGATCGGCCTATTCGTTGTCTATGCGTCCTGGCAAACGATCACGCATGGCAAGACGCCCGGTGAGTTCACGGCATTCATCACGGCGTTCCTGATGGCATATCAACCGGCCGAGCGCGTGTCCCACACATGGGTGGAACTGCAGCGCGCATTGATCCAGGTCGGCAGCATGTACAGCCTTATCGACAAGCCGCCGCGCAGGCCCGCCGGCGGCGACCGATCCCTTGCAGAGGTCTTGCCGTCGATCAGGTTCGATCACGTGAGCTTTCGTTACAGCGCCAAGGCGCCGGCACTGCGGGATGTCGATTTCGAGATTCAACCGGGTGAGCGCGTGGCCGTCGTCGGCAAGTCCGGCGCCGGCAAGAGCACCCTGGTCGATCTCGTTCTGCGGTTCTACGATCCGACCAGCGGGGTCGTATCAATCGGCGGCGTCCCTCTGACCGAGGTCGCGGAGGACTCGCTGCGGGATTCGATTGCCCTGATTTCGCAAGACGTATTCCTGTTCGACGGCACGATCCTCGAGAACATACTGGACGGAAACCCCAATGCGACCGAAGCCGAGGCCTTCGAGGCCGCGCGGCTGGCGGCCCTGGACGATCTGCTTGCCGAGGATCCGAAGCTTGAGAAGGTGGTGGGGCCGAATGGGGGAGCCTTGTCAGGCGGGCAAAGGCAGAGGATCGGTATCGCGCGTGCGATGGTGAAACGGGCCAAGATCTATGTTTTCGACGAGGCGACAAGCGCGCTGGACGTGGAGAACGAACGGCGGATCATGGTCAATCTGGAGAAGATGCAGGATGTGACAGTTCTGTTCATCACGCACCGTATCTCCACCATCTCTTTCGTCGATCGCGTGATCATGTTGCAGGACGGGCGACTTGTGGCAATCGACACAGCCAAAGCGATCGAATCCACGTCCGAGGACTTTCGCCGCTTGTTCGATCTGAGCGGTGAAACGCAGTGATGGGCGACGTGTTCGGGGTGTGAGACTGCCCCTTTCAAAGCCATGGACAGGCGCGCAGGCGGATGCCGGGGCGCTACGGTTCGTTCGACCGGTCGGGGATGAAGATGTCACGCAATCGCAGAAGCCCCGATAGTTCGGCCTTTGTTTCATCGCTCAGATTGCGCCGGATGTGATGTGAATCCCGGTATAGGAATTCTCCATTCAATGTCGTTGGACACGACGCTTCGGTGCACCACAGGTCATCGACATCGTGAAACCGGACGTTGTCGTTTGACGAACCCACGGATGCAAGAATGTTTCGGGTAGGTCCGTGCAACCTGTCCACCACCGATCGCGGCAGTGCAAGAACATCAAGATCGCAGGGGCGCCGCAGGAGCCTGGCGGAGACGCGGCGGTAGCAATCCAACAGATTGTGTTCTCCTCTCGGGACTTCGCCGAGAAAAACGATCGAGGTGTGAGACAGGGAAGGCTCGACAACAATCGCCATGAGCGCACGCCGAAACAGGTCCAGGCCGTCGGACCCGCCCGGGATCTCCGTCGGGCCATGCAGATGGCGCGGAAGGCTGGACCAGAAGGCAGCGAGGAGCAACTGATCCACCCCCTGATTTGCGATCAAATCAAGTATCTCGGCCCGGTCGGCCGCGCATTCCTTGGAGTATTCCGGCCTCGATTCAATGGTTCTTGCGGCAATCCGGTTGTCGACGACCGCCGGGCAGCCATAGGCGACGAGGACGGCCACATCGCTGTCTCGCGCCGCAAGGTCGATCAGTGGTGCGTAGTGAAGGGCATGGCTGTCGCCCCAAAGGATTGCCCGTTGGCGCGCTTCCGTCCACGGCACCCCAACCACGCAGGCCTTCCCGGATAGCAGGCCGTTTGTCGGGTGCGGGCATTCCCAGGACCACATTACGTCTCGGTCGGCGAGATCCCGCAACTCGACCGGCAGGCGCCCGGGCAACCCGGATGTCATCATGATGACCACGGCGGTCAGCCCGAAACCCGTGGTCGCCAGAACGCCGAGGACGGGCTTCAGCCAACCGTTCGGTTTGCTCCGGAACGGTGTCTCGATGAAGCGCCAGGACAATGCGCCGGCCAAGAGGATGAGCGCCAGCAGGACAGCCTGTTCACTCAACCGCAGCCGCTCGAAGCCGGTGTAGTGATGGTAGAAGACGATGATCGGCCAGTGCGCGAGGTAGAGCGAGTATGAAATGATCCCCAGACCGCGGATGGGGCCGAAGCACAGTGGGTTGCCGTGCCGATCCTGGTACCTTCCAACAGCAATCAGCAGGGCGGTCGCCAAGACGCAGACAAACGACAGCAGGGCAGAATGCTCCGAAAGCCAACCGAAGGCGAGGATTACGGATACCAGGACAGCCACACAAACACGGCTGATCGTTGTCGCAATTCGGCTTCGGGATGAAAGATAGGCATGGATCGGCCCGGAACCGGCCGCGATCAACCCGCCGGCGCCGAACTCCCATAACCGGCTGAACGGAAGGAAGAAGGCCATCTGAGGATCGCTTGATCTCAAGTACAGGTCATACAGAAAGCTGATAACGAGGATCGCGAGGATCCAGGGCGCGAAACCGAGGCTTGTCCTTCGCTTCAGAAAGAGGGCGCCAGCCACCAGAAGAACCGGCCACAGCAGATAGAACTGCCCTTCCACACCCAACGACCATGTGTGCAAGAGCGGCATGCTCGCGGCATCGGCGTCGAAGTAGCCCGTGTTCGCATAGAAGTAGACGTTCGAAACGAACATCACTGCGGTCAGTGCACTCTTGGCCAAGTCGAGCAGATCGTCGGGTCCGAGCATAAACACGCCGACGCAAAGGCTGATGAAACACCAGGCGAGCAGAGCCGGCACGATGCGGCGTGCCCGCCGGACCAGATAGTCCGCGAAGTTGAACCTGCGCTCCTCCAGACCCGTGACGACTTTCTGCGTCATCAGGAAACCGGAAATCACGAAGAAGACATCAACCCCTAGAAAGCCACCCGGGAGGAGTTTCGGATCTAGGTGAAATGCGACGACCGACACAACCGCGATCGCACGCAGACCGTCCAGATCCCCACGATAGCCCTGCCCTTGCTTCACCGGATGGACCCTGAGTGGGATGGTTGCGCGATTTGGATGCATGTTGGGTGCCGCCACCGGCCTTGAACCAACGGCGCCGCAGCTTGATGGCGGCCGTGGTCGGGCCTGTCCGCGCCGTTGCGCATCAAGGGCGACTGCATGCTTCGTGTCACGGGCGGCGATGCTCGGGCAGATGGTTCAGGAAGTCGCGATCGATCTGGACGGCGGTTTCGAGAAGCGCTCTTTCCTCGGGCTCATACGCGATCGTCTTGTCGGTGGCGTTCCGTCTTTCCCTGATGCTGTCGCCATCGATCGTAACGCCGAAGCGTTCCATCAAATGGTTGACGCTGTCATCGAGTTCGGAAAGCTTCAGAACCGTGTCCACATCGTCGATCCGCTGGCTTCTTCCAGCGAAGGTTCCGCAAAGCGGAGCGACGACATCCTGCGGCACTCTTCGTGCCCACTCGCCCAATCCGCAAACGGGGAAGAAGCGCCACATCGCCCCGTGCTGCGGCAGGGTCCACAGGCGGTTCCTTGGTCGAACGCGGTATTGACGCCAGGCCGAGATCGCACGCGACGCCGGATCCCTCAGGATCACGATCTCATGGTATCCCCGGGGTGATGTCAGGCCCAGTTGCGCGGCGCAAAGATGCGCGGAACTGAGGAATGGAAAGAGCCCGTCCTGGTGTTCGACAAGCCATCGCAGGAACCTGCGCGTGGTGTAGGACGGTAGGGCGGCCATGCCCGAGTTGTAGAAATGGGCGCTCAGCACCGCAGCCAGAGAGGTGCCACCGGTCTTTGGCAGGTGCCACAGCAGGATCGGGGCGTCGGAGCGCTTGGTCTTGATCTCGGTGCGACGGATGAAGGGAAGATAGACGTCCCGGATTGCACGCTCACCGTCTTCGGAACCTGCCGCCATGGCCGCCTCGATACCCAGCGAGAAGAAGCCGAAGTTGCGCGTTGTCAACTCACCGCTGTCCCGCAGATCACGCCACGGACCGCGAAGCACGTCCCAGACCTTCGCCGCGTTTCGCGCCCCGTCTTGCGAGAGCAGAAAGCCAAGGGATGTGCGCGGACCCGATTCAAACGGAAAGCGTGCGGCGCAATGCGCAAGTGGAAGGACCGCGCCGGCTTGATCGCCCGACATTGCCAGCCAGTTGGCGCGGGCGGTTTCGCGACGCACATGGCCGCTGGTTCCGGCATAGGCCGAAACCCGAACGGCAGTGTCACGGCGCGGGGTTTCGGCCTGCAGCAGCCCGTCAAGGACACCCGTGTTTGATTTCGGTCTACTTGCCATTTATCTACCCGTTCGGATAAGGCATCCGTAAGCGTGTGGCAAATACCAGTCCATATTCGATTTCGATGCGTCTGCGCCGACCGGGCGGGGCCGTGACCCGTCGAGCGGCCCACGGTGGCCCTTCACGGTCATGCAAAGACGCGTGGACGACGCGGCAAAGGAGATCGGCCCAGATGCACGACGGAGCCCCGAAGGAAGCGGACAGGGAAATCACGCCTGCCGAGCTGGATGAATTGAACGCCAGCACACTCTCCTACATCCGCGGTCTTCCCGATGGCGAGATATCGCGCCGGCTTGGCGAGGTCGCGGTGGAACGGCTTGACAGCGAGAGCGCGATGCGTCGGGCACAGGCTATCCTCGCGCGTGAAGGTGTTGTGGTCATTCTCGACTTTCTGGGGGGCGAGGCGCTTGATGCCGCGGCCAGGTCGGTCTCCGATCTGAAGGCCGAACTGCCGCATGCGACGGAAAGCGCCAACCATGAAACCGAAACCCTGCTGATCCAGTCCGCGGAGCGCGTTGTCACGGGCTACGGCGGGCTTTCGAAACATCCCAAGGCGGTCGCGAATGTTCGGCGGGGTGCGGACGCGGGGATGATCGACGTGTTCAACTTCGACAAGATCAGCCTGGAACGGCAGGCGGCCCTGCGCGCGCCGTTTGAGAACCCGCTGCTTCTCGAACTGCTGTCGGATGATGACGGCGACCTCCGCCCCGCCAATCTCAACCTGTATCTGAACCGCGATATCACGCATACGCGCGGCTTCCATGCCGACAGTTTCGACCGGACGGTGAAGGGCCTTTGCTACGTCTCGGATGTCTCGAGCCTGTCGTTCGGGCCCTACTGCTACGTGCGCCGCACCCATGTCGACGGGCCGTGGCGCCGGGCCAACCAGAAAATCGCCGAGTTGACCAAGGCCTCGACCGAGGCGCCGTTCGTCGATCCGGCGATGATCCTGCCCTGCGTCGCGCCGAAGGGGGCGATCATCCTGAGCGATCAGAGCGGTGTGCATCGCGGCCTGCCGCAGGATCCTGGTCATGAGCGGCAGGTGCTGGTGATGCGGTACCGCTGATCCGGCCGGGTCTGGCGGCCGCGCCGGTTCGGGCGCCGTGCCGTGCTGGCAAGTCGGCAAGCGCACTGGCAACCCTGGCCATCATGCTCTTGCGATCCCAAGACGGTGTGCCCGAAACGACGCGCGCCGCGGGGTGCCATATGTCGCGCTCGCCGGCGTCGCGCCACCGCGTCGAATAGAGGGTCGACAGCATCAGTGTTGGCGTTCCCGCAGCCCCGCCCAGCTCGGCTGTCGTGGTGAACGGGGAGACCACGCAGTCCAACATGCAGACGATGGCCAGTTGGCCTTCGAGGTCATCGACGAGATCGAGGCCCTCCGGTATCCGAAGCGACAGATGACGCGCAAGATGGTCCAGTTCCTCCGTGCTGGCCTTCGGTTGAAGAATCCAGAAATCGGCGTCCACGTCCGCAAGCCGGTCCAGATCGGTCGCTTGAAGATAGTGGCGATCCCTTGCCACCGATTGAAGCATGCTGCGCCAGGCGAGACCGATCTGGGGCCGGTCCGCCGGCATCTGTCGCTTCCAGTCGGCGGCCAGTTTCGGGTCGGGCGTCAGGCGGCGGGATCTTGCGTTGAGAAAACTGCCCCGGTTCGGGCGGATATCCGCAAGGCTGTCGAGGACCGAGAAGACATAGTCGACGGTTTGCCCGAACCGGAGCGCCTCGTCATTCAGGCATTGATACAGGCGTTCGTTGGGTAGCGATCGTCTGTCCGAAAGGTCGCGCGCTAGTTCACGACGGGTGCGGGGTGTGGGCAGGAACCGCAGCGCCGGAAAGCTGCGTTGCAGGATGGTCAGGAGGCGTGGATCACAGGTGAAGGTCGCCGCCCGAAATCGTTCGGCGATCTCGGGATAGATCTGCGCCATGCGCAGTTCGTCACCCGGCCCGCCCTCGGCGATGACAAGGGCCGAGCGCGCGAGGGTGTCGTCGTTCAGTAGGTGGAGGTCCATGGGATCGGGCTTTGCGAAAGCCTCTGCTATTGCGCGGCTCACAGGCTTCTTTCGATAGAGCCTGTAGGCGCCTTGGATATCGCCCAGATCCAGCAATGCTTCGAAGTGGAGTGGTGTGAACGGAAACGGATCCTCACCCGTCGCGCTCCCGGCGGACCGGAGGGCTGTGATCGCGACATCCGGCTTGCCAAGGGACAGACTGCATCGCGCGATGCCAGCTGCCGCCTTCGGCTGCAGATGGTTTCGATCCAGCAAGGCCTGATAGAGGGCCAAGGCCGCCTCGTGTTCGTCCAACGACTCGAGGGCCAAGGCCTTGTGATGAAGCAGCGTATCGAGGTTTTGCCTGTCCCTTTCGCTGGGCGTTGGACCGTCCGCGACTGCGGCGAGGGCCTCATCGCACAGCCGGATCGCATCCCGGAACAGCCCGCCATTGTAGAGATAGAGGGCCCCTTGCACGAAATGCCCGCTGCCGTTGCCCCGGCTTCGAATGTAGTCGAGTGCGGTGTCGAGCGAATGCTGCGGCGGTGCGATGCCGAGTGACATCAGCTGTTTCCGGGCCTCGAGGTCGAGCGGGTAAATCGCCAGCGTGGCCCGCGCCGCCGCGATGGCCTCGTCCCGCCGGCCGAGCAGGATCAGCACCCGGCCGCGAAGGTGCAGCGCCCGGCTGGCGCGGGGATCGACCGCCAGCACCTGATCGACATCGGCCAACGCCGCGTCGAGACGCCAAGCCGCCAAGTTCCGCTTGGCGCTGGACAGAAGCGAGCGTCTTGTGGACCGGAGCAGGCCTGCGGCTGCCTTCTCCTTCAGTTGCATGTTTTCAAGTAGGCCTTGGTAGATGTCTTGCGCCGCTTCATGCTCGCCCACCGCCTCGAGGGCCAAGGCCTTGTGATGGCGCAGCATATCGAGGTTGTGCCTGTCCCTTTCGCCGGGCATTGGCCCGTCTGCGACTGCGGCGAGGGCCTCATCGCACAGCCAGATCGCTTCCTGGTAAAAACGCCCGTCGTGGAGATAGCGGGCACCCTCCACGTAGTGTCCGCTGCGCCCGCCCCGCTTGCGAATGTAGTCGAGTGCGGTGTCGAGCGAACGCTGCGGGGGCGCGATGCCGAGTGACATCAGCTGTTTCGGGGCTTCGGGATCGAGGGGATAAATCTCCAGCGTGGCCCGCGCCGCCGCGATGGCCTCGTCTCGCCGGCCAAGCAAGATCAGCGCCCGGCCTCGCAATTGCAGTGCCCGGCTGGCTCGGGGATTGACCGCCAGCACCGCCTCGACATCGGCCAGTGCCGCTTCGGGACGCTGAGCGGCGAGGTTGCGCCTTGCGCTGGAAAGAAGAGCCTTTTGCCCGGATGCGCCCGACAGACGGGCAATCAGGACACGAGCCCTTGCGGCAAGGGCGGGCAACACGGACGCCATGGGGCACGCTACTCGTTACGGACACACGCAAAGAGCCAACCACATGGCTCGGGCGACCGCAATGGCGCGCTCCGGTCGGCAACTCGCGATCCTCCGGGTGCCTCGGGCCGCCTGTTGCGCCTTGCCTTGTCTGGCCGGGCCCCAGCACGGTCCGGTCGGATTGACACCAATCCGCTAACATGGTCTGTCGCGGGGCCAAGATCACATGGAAGAAGTCCGGCGCGAAATGCTCAGTGGTTCATCGATCCTTGTCACGGGAGGGACGGGTTCCTTCGGGAATACGTTCATTCCGATGACCCTCGAGAAATACAATCCCAAGCGTATCATCGTGCTTTCGCGCGATGAGATGAAGCAATGGGAGATGGCGAAGAAGTTCGACGGCGATCCACGGCTGCGGTTTTTCATCGGCGACGTGCGCGACAGGGATCGACTGTATCGCGCGCTGGACGGCGTCGATTACGTGGTGCATGCGGCGGCGACCAAGATTGTTCCAACGGCCGAGTACAACCCGTTCGAATGCATCAAGACCAATGTCAATGGTGCGATGAACCTGATCGACGCCGCAATCGACAAGGGCGTGAAACGTGTTGTTGCCCTGTCGACGGACAAGGCATCGAGCCCGATCAACCTTTACGGTGCGTCGAAACTTGCGTCGGACAAGCTGTTCGTGGCTGGGAATTCCTATTCCGGCGAGCATGAAACGCGTTTCTCCGTGGTGCGTTACGGCAATGTAATGGGGTCGCGCGGGTCGGTCATTCCATTCTTCCTGTCGATCCGGGAAAAGGGAATTCTGCCGATCACCGACCCCCGCATGACACGGTTCATGATATCTCTTGAACAGGGCGTCGAATTGGTTTGGCATGCCTTCGAGGATATGCTGGGTGGTGAGATATATGTGAAGAAAATCCCGTCCATGAAGGTGACGGATATAGCCAGTGTCGTTGCGCCTGAAGCAAAGCAGGAGATAATCGGCATCCGGCCGGGCGAAAAGGTTCACGAGCAGATGGTGGGCATCGAGGATGCGCCATACACCTACGAATATGCCGATCATCTGAAGATCCTTCCGGCGATTCACAACTGGTCGGCCGATCCGTTCCGGATCAAGGAAGGGAAAAAGGTTCCCGAGGATTTCATCTATTCAAGCGACAGGAACGATCATTGGATGACGGACGATGAACTTCGGACCTGGATAAAGGCCAACGAGCACAAGATCGGGACGATCTGATGATACCCTATGGCAGGCAGGATATTCTCGATGACGACATCGAGGCTGTCGTCGCGGTTCTCAGATCCGACTACCTGACCCAGGGGCCTGCAGTGCCGCGCTTCGAGGCCGCTGTGGCGCGGGCGGCGGACGTCCCCCATGCGGTCGCGTGCAACAGCGCGACCTCTGCCTTGCATCTGGCCTGCATGGCCCTCGACCTTGGGCCCGGCGATCTTCTTTGGACCTCTCCGATCACCTTCGTCGCCTCTGCCAATTGCGCGCGTTATTGCGGTGCGGATGTCGATTTCGTCGATATCGACCCGCAGACTGCAAACATGTGCCCGGACCGGCTGGCCGAGAAGCTGGCGGCGGCCAAGGCGGCCGGCCGGTTGCCCAAGATCATCGTGCCCGTTCACCTTGCCGGGCTGTCCTGCGACATGGCGCGGATCGGCGCGCTGGCCCGCGATTACGGCGTGCGTGTGATCGAAGACGCATCGCATGCGATCGGCGGGCGCTACCATGGCGTGCCGGTGGGCGCCTGCAGCCACAGCGACATCACGGTTTTCAGCTTTCACCCGGTCAAGATCGTGACCTCTGGCGAGGGCGGCGCGGCGGTGACGCGTGACGATGCGCTGGCGGCCCGCATGGAGCGCCTGCGCAGTCACGGGATTACCCGCGATCCAGGCCTGATGACCCATGACCCAGATGGGCCGTGGTACTATCAGCAGCTTGAACTGGGCTGGAACTACCGGCTGACCGACATCCAGGCGGCCTTGGGGGCAAGCCAGATGACGCGGCTTACGGACTACGTCGCCGCGCGCAACCGTCTGGCGGATCGATATGACGCCGAACTCGGGGAACTGCCGATCGGCCTTGCGGGGCGGGCGGAAGACTGCCTTTCGGCGTTCCACCTGTACGTCATCCGCGTCGTACAAGAGCGCCATCGCAGCGTCTTCGAGGGCCTGCGGGCGCGGGGGATTGGCGTCAACCTGCACTATATCCCCGTCCACCTGCAGCCATACTATCGTGCCATGGGGTTCGCCGAGGGCGATTTCCCCGCAGCCGAACAATACTACCGGGAAGCCATCAGCATCCCGCTGTTTCCGACCATGACGCAGGCCATGCAGGATGATGTCATCGCGGCGATCCGGTCGGAGATAGCGGATTGAGACTGGCGGTCATTCCAGCCCGGGGCGGCAGCAAGCGCGTGCCGCGAAAGAATGTTAGGGACTTCTGCGGGCGCCCGATGATCGCCTGGTCGATTTCGGCGGCGCGAGAGAGCGGGGCGTTCGACAGGATCGTCGTCTCGACGGATGACGACGAGATCGCGGAGACCGCCAGGGCTCTCGGTGCGGAAGTTCCCTTTTGCCGGCCGGCCGAGCTTTCCGGTGATCACACGCCAACGCGGCCCGTGGTTTCGCATGCCATCCGCGCATTGGCATCGCAGGGGTCTGAGGCCGCGGAGGTGTGCTGTATCTACGCCACTGCGCCCTTCCTGGAAGCGAATGACATCCTGGCGGGGTTGCGCATCCTCCGGGAAAGACCCTGTCGTTACGTCTTCCCCGTCACGAGTTTTGCTTTTCCGATCGAGCGCGCGCTGCGGATGTCCGAGGATGGCGCGCTGCGCATGGTCGATGCCGAGATGGCGATGACCCGGTCACAGGATCTAGAGGAGGCGTTTCACGACGCCGGGCAATTCTACTGGGCCGCCGCCGATCAGTGGCACAAGGACGAGCCGATCCTCGGCGCCGGAGCCTGCGGCCTGAGGGTTCCTCGCACCCGCGTTCAGGATATCGACACCGAGGAAGACTGGGCCGTGGCCGAGTCGATGTTCAAGGCCATGCGGCTGCGACAGTGATGACGGGCGGCGACATCATTGTCTTTCGAGTCGACGCCTCGCTCGCGATCGGAACCGGGCATGTGCAGCGCTGCCTGACCCTCGCCGATGCCTTGTCTTCCGAGGGCTTTGCGTGCCGCTTCATCTGCCGCGATCTCGAGGGCAATCTTGCCCCCTTGATCAGGGAGCGCGGCTTCCCGTGTGATCTGCTGGAACGGCCTCTTGTTGCCGAAGACGACCGAACTACCGCCCATTCGGCCTGGCTGTCCGTAGGCCAGAAGCGCGACGCCGAGGACTGCCTCAAGGTTCTCGGGCCGTTGCGGCCGGCATGGATCATTGTCGACCATTATGCGCTGGACCGGATCTGGGAGGATTCGGTCTGCCCGACGGCAGGTCGGATCATGGTGATCGACGATCTGGCCGATCGGCCGCATGGCTGCGACCTGCTCCTCGATCAGAACGTGGGCCGCGACGCCGCGGATTATGACGCGCTGGTTCCCGGGGCCTGCCGGCGCCTCGCCGGCCCGCGGTTCGCACTCTTGCGGCAGGAATTCGGAGATCAGAGGGGTGCAAGCCTTGACGGTCGCCGTGGCCGCGGCATCGGCCGGTTGCTGGTTTCCCTGGGCGGTGTCGACAAGGACAATGCCACGGGGCGTGTTCTCGACGGCCTCGCGGCATGCTCCCTGCCCGCTGGTTGCAGGATTTCGGTCGTCCTTGGGCGCAACGCGCCATGGAAGGCGGAGGTGGCCGCGCGCGCGCATGCCATGCCGGTTCCCACCGAACTCAAGGTCGATGTCGCGCGGATGTCGGACCTGATGGTCGATGCGGATCTCGCGATCGGGGCCGCCGGAAGCTCGGCCCTCGAACGGTGTTGCCTGGGCCTGCCGACCCTGCTGGTGTCGATCGCCAGCAACCAGGACCGCATCGCTGCCGCCTTCGACGCTGTCGGAGCCGGAGAGTTTATCGGCAACCCGTTCTCCGGCGGGTTTGGCGCGACGCTTTGCAAGGCCATCGATCGGCTGGCGGACCCCGACACGCTGCGGCTACGATCCGAACGGGCGGCGGCGGTTCTGGACGGGAAAGGTGTTGCGCGAGTGGTTCGAACGATGATGGATCGGCCCTTCGTGGTCCGTCGCGCCACGGTCGAGGATGCGAGAAGCATCTATGATTGGCGCTATGCCGGGGCAGCCGCCACGTTCTACCGGCAGCCGGCGGTGCCGGCCTACGCGGATCACCTGGCATGGGTTTCCAAGGCGTTGCAAGGCCACGACCGTGATCTCCTGATCGTCGAGCATGAGGATCGGGCCGTCGCCCATGTGCGGTTGGATCGGGATCCCGAGGCGCAGGCAACCGCCTGGGTCAGCGTTTGCCTCGATCCGGCGCAGCGCGGGCGCGGTCTGTCGGGCCCCGCCCTGCAAACTGCCCTGGAATACGGGCGCAGCCGGGGTATTGACCGCTTTCTGGCCGAAGTGCATCGCGACAACGGCACCTCGCGGAAGTTGTTCCAGAGGCTCGGTTTCACGGAACTGGGTGCGGAGGCGGACTTTATCTCGTATGTTCTGGGCGATCGCCCCGGCCCGGCCTGACGGGTCGCAGGCGCGCACGGCAAGGTTCACACGCATCCCGAGAGATCGAAAACCATGAAGATCGATGGCCGCGAAATCGGTAACGGACAACCACCCTACGTGATCGCCGAGATGTCGGCCAACCACAATGGCAACCTCGATGCCGCGCTGCGACTGATGAACGAGGCCGCCAAGGCCGGCGCGGACGCGATCAAGATCCAGACCTACCGGCCCGACACGATCACGCTGAACAGTTCGGCCCCCGACTTCCAGATCAGTGAGGGCCCATGGAAGGGGCGCACGCTCTTCGAACTATATGACTGGGCGCAGACGCCATGGGATTGGCACGGCGCGCTTTTCGAACATGCCCGCAGCCTTGGCATCACGCTGTTCAGCTCGCCGTTCGATCCGACGGCGGTCGACCTGCTCGAAAGTCTCGGGGCCCCGGCCTACAAGGTCGCCTCGTTCGAGGCAGTCGATCTGCCGCTCATTCGCTACATCGCGTCGAAGGGCAAACCGATGATCATCTCGACCGGGATGGCCGATCTTGAAGAGACGCGCGAAGCCGTGGACGCCGCGAGGCAAGGGGGGTGCAAGGAGCTTGCGCTGTTGCATTGCGTATCGGGCTACCCGGCCCCGGCGGCGGAGTACAATCTGCTTACCCTGCGCGACATGAAGGAGCGTTTCGGCCTGGTGACCGGGCTGTCCGACCATACGCTCGACAACACGACCGCCATCGCCAGCGTGGCGCTGGGGGCGGATATCATCGAAAAGCACATGACGCTGGATCGTTCCGGGGACGGCCCCGACGATGCCTTTTCGCTGGAGCCGAAGGAATTCGCCGCGCTGTGTCACGGCGCCCGCACGGCCTGGGAGGCGCTGGGGAAGATCGACTACGGCCGGAAGTCCAGCGAGCAGGGGAACGTCAAGTTCCGGCGATCGCTGTACTTCGTCAGGGATCTTGCGGCCGGCGAGGTCGTGACGGCGGACGCGATCCGCAGCGTTCGGCCCGGTTTCGGCGTACCGCCCAAGTTCACCGACGACGTGATCGGAAAGAAGGTCGCGAGGGACGTGGCGTCGAACACGCCGGTCACGTTCGACGCTCTCGAAAGCTAGACGCCGTTTCCCAATGCCGACGGCTGCGGCCTGACTTCACGGCATGAGTTCGACAAACTCGACGAGCCGGCGACCGATCTTCTCGATCTCGTGCTCGAAGCCGAGGAAGCGGTCGAACCCGTCTTTCTCGTCCCTCTTCACGACGTCTAGCATGTAGTCCACGACATCCATATCGGCGCGGGTCAGAAGACGCGCCTCGCGCTTCGGCGGGCCGGTCTCGCCCTCGTCGGAGGGGAGGGTCCGGATCGAGGGAACCACGCGCCAGGCATTCCAGATCGTGCCCAGGCGCAGCGTCATGCCATAATCGTAGCCGCGCCCGTCTGTCGCCAGAATGTAGCTAGGAACCCGGCGTTTCAGCGCCGAGACATGGCCGTGCACCCGGTAGCCGATATGAACGTCGAAGTCCGAATACACGTCCAGCGCTTCCAGATCCTCCGCGAAGATGTTGCGGATCGTCGCGCCCGAGGCCTCCACCCGATCGGCATCCAGCCATTCCGACAATCCGTGCACGACGATCACGCGTTCCGCCTGCGGGAAGGTCTCGGCACATTTTTCGACAAGGGTGTAGAACTGATCGGCGTAGATCTGCGGCTGATGCGGCGTGGAAATCGCAATTCGATCGATCCCGCGCCTGGCCTTGAACCGCAGGCCATCGAAACGGCGCTCGTAGAACGCGACATCTCCGGTCATCGCCGCATTGCCGACGCCGAATGATTTCACGGCGTTGTATGTAGCCTCGCCGCGGCAGGAGAAGACCTCCGCGCGTCGGGCGATCGCGCGTACGAACTCGGCAGTGCCCGGATCGAACTCCGTTCGCGCGCCGAGTCCATCGACCGCCAGTTCGGCGGTGCGCAGGCTGGTACCCGACGCGAGCGGCACGAACGGCACCCGCACCTGATCGACCGCCTTCTTCATGTTGTAGACCTTGGGCACCATGTCGCGGCGGATGGCGAGACAGGCGAAGATCACAGCCGCCGTGTCGTTCATTTCCCGCACCTTGCTGTCCAGATCGTCGGCCCGGAACACGGTGAAGTACTCCGCCGCCCCCTTGACGTCCTCGACCAGTCGTTTCGTGCAGTACTCGATCAGCCTGTCGCCGATGTTCTTGGTTCCCTCGACCGGGTAGGTCGACACGATGGTGTACGTCATATGGCCTTCGCCCAATAAATTCGCGCGACAACTTGCCCGCATTGCAGTGCCGCAGGCGATCACGCTTGCGGTTGCGGTCCGAAGAAAATATGCAATCATAAACCCACACGCGGGTCGGAAGAGGTTGGCATGAAACACGATGCGTTTACAAGTGGCCATGCCGCCGGCTTTGACAGGTTCACCAGGATTATCGACGCCAATCCAAACTACCACACCATAGTCAATCGCAGGCAGCCGAAACCCGAGTTGGAGTATTTTGACTCTGACGCGCCGTTATCGGAAAAGATCGAGCGGGCAATCGAGGTTTGCCGCCAATCCTTGTTGAAAGGGCCGCTCAGGTTGATCCATCCAACCACCGAGGTGGCCTACTACGGATCGACAGCAAATAATCTCAGGGAGTTCCGTTTCTTTTCGGAGATCTGTGAAGTTCCATTCCAGAATGATCTCGATAATTATGCCAAATGCGAAAAGATTAAGGCGCCGATACTGGAAGAGGCGCAAGACCTGATCTCGTCGATGATGAAGGATATCAGACCCTATTATGAGGGACGGTCGAACATAAGTCGCCCACTGGTTCAACAGCAGATCCTGTACAGCCGCTCCTACCTCGGGTTCACCATGTCCTTTCGCGACGCTTCGGCGGTTCGACCGAAGCTTTTCATCGTCGCCAACGACCATTCCCCCGTTCCGGTCGCGGTTTCGATGGTGATGAAGGATCTGGGTGTGCCGCGCGTCTATGTGCAACATGCCGAAATATCGCCCACCTTCCCGCCGCTCGATTTCGAAGTGAGCATCCTGAGAAATGCGGCCTCGCTGGAACTGTATCGACAAATCGGTCCGGTCGCCGGAAATGTGTTTGTAGTGGCGCGGGGAAACAACCCGCCGCGATCAGAAAGCCTGTCAAGGCGCCGTGAAGCACCGGTTCGCGTTGTCATCTACCCGACTGCCCGCGTGATCCCGGGTGCTCTGAACACGTTGATCGCGACGCTAAACGGCAATCCGGGCATCAAGCATGTTGCGATCAAGCCGCATCCCGGGTCGTCTCCGCCGCTCGACAAGGTCGTGACTGAACCCGTCGAAATGATCTCTGACATTCCGGATGACGACCATATCGCGATCGTGGGGAATTCATCCATCGCGGTCGAACTCCTGCGTGCGGGAATTCCGGTGTACCAGAACTTCAGTTTCGATCCCGTTCTTTCCGACTACTACGGTTTCGTTTCACGCGGGCTCACGATCGAAGCGCCGTCACAGCGGCTTTCAGCGGCGTTCTGGGTACCCTATGACCTCGACGAGGCGTGGTGGGATGCGTATCGACGGCTCGATCCGGGCGGAATGCCGGATCAGGAGCTGATCCGAAGCAGATTGCGCGCCAAGATTTCGAGCTACGGCATCAAGCACGTACGCATGCCGGAAAGCATGCCGGGCGCCAGCCCGGAGAACAGCGTTCTTGCGTATCTGAAGAGAAAGGCGAAGAAGAAGCAAAAGAAGTTCGGCCGACGGATCGAGTCGCTTCTGGCCCGACTTGGGCTGGCTGAGCGGTTATTGAAGTCTCGTGGAAAGGCGGGGGCCGGCAAGACCGCCAAGGGCGACATTGCGCCGTCTCAGGAAGCCGATCTGGCGTCGGCCAGGCTGACCGGGCCACAAAGGTACCTTCTTTGGCAGGCCCTCAGAGAGGCCAATGACCTGCCTGCCTGGCTTGAACAGAATGCGCGCACGGCTTCCTTCGCTGAGCGGTCGTTGATTGAGTTGTTCGAGGAACGGTTCGCGGTTCGGGATCCGGATTTGCTTGCGATTTTCGGTGGTCGCGATTGGTTTCCCGTGCGCTCGGCCGTGGGGGCGTGGATGGCCATGAAGCGGGCCGAATGGAACAAGGAACCTCTGACAGAGTCCGCCTTGGACGCCATCTTCCACTACATTTGCGAAGCCGATCTTGCCCTTTCGGTGCGCAAGAAGCTCGAATCCATGTTGATCACCCGGGCCCTTGCCACCGGGAGCATTTCGCAGGTCTATCGATTTGCGCAGTCCAACAATCAGGATGGCCGCTGGAGACTGTCGTTGGCGCAGCAGATCAACCTGCTTCGACGCCTGTCCACGAATGGCGAGCCCGAGGAATACGCGAGGGTGCGCGCCCTGTTTTCCGAAACTTGGGCCCCGATCGACGCCTTGAAAGTGCGAAATTCGGAAGCGCTTGACGGCCGGGCTGCGGAAGACTGGACCCACGAGCGTGCCGCAATCCTGTTCAGGGACGCGGTCAGGCCCGAGATATCCGAAGAACTCGAGGCGCTGGTGCTGCCCGCCTACGGTTCCAATGACGTTCAGCCCGAGTTTTTCGACGTGCGGAGCAACGCGCGGCAGAGGGCCGAATTGCTGGTGCGTATCCGCGATGCGCTGGTCTCGCGTTCCCCGTTTAGTCTGCTCAGATTGAGCGACAGAGAGGGATATCTGTTCGCGCGGCCGGGCTACTTCTTCACAGCGGAGGACGTCGCGAATTGCGAGCTTCACTGGTGGGGGTGCCGCCTTGAGCCGGATATGAGAGACCGACTGATCGACATGGCGCTTCCCGCTGTCGCAACGGCGGATGTGGTGGGTGTCCCCAGCATCTTTCGGTTCATTCGGGACTTCAACCCAAACCGCTCTAGTCTTCTTGAGACCCTTCAGGGGCGCGGACTTCTGGAGGTACTGGCGCATTTCCGCCAGCATCTGGGCAGGGGTGCGGTGATTACGGAGGACAAGGTGAATGTCGCCCTGTTCTCGGACCCGCAGGATGTGGTCGATCTGGCCCAATTCGCCGAATCCGTAGTCATCGTCGGTTCGGTGAAGCCGGAGTTCATTCCCGAGGCCCTGACAGCTCTCTCAGGTCTGCGGTTCGTGCAGATTCCGACGCATATGCGGACCGGTGCGAATGCCGCCTTCCACAGCTCTGACGTGGCCCTTCCGTTCGTCGCGGACGACATTGACCGGCAGATCGCAGAGGCGGCGGGACCGGGGGTGATCTTTCTGGTCTCGGCGGGAATTGCCGGCAAGCGCTTCATGCACACGGCGCGTCAGCACGGTGCGGTCGCGATCGACTTGGGAAATGTGCTCGACGACTGGTTGACGGGCGGGTTGGGAACCCTGCGCTAGCCGAATGCAAGGCTTCCCAGCATCGTAACCGGTTGCGCAACCTCGTCCTCGACTTGGGTTGGGCGCCCGGCAGGATCGTTGGCGCAACCTGCAGCCTCGCGCAGAGGCGGGAAGCCCGGGCGATCAGCCTACCCACGGGGCGCCAGCTACGCCACGGTCGAACGCCGCGGCGGGCGCGCAACGGCGTCCGACGCCCTAGCGTAGCCCCGGAAGCGACTGGGCGCACCAGTCATCCAGAACGTGGCCGATGTCGATGGCCACGCCCCCAAGCTTCCTCACCCTGCCGACGAATATCTTTCCGATGATCCCGCCGGCAACGATCACGAGGGTTCCCGGTGTCACGGATTGATCGAGTTTCCGCATCGTCTCGCCATAAACGAAGGGAAGTTTCCGATCGCCCGCGTAGTACATCGGGTTGGTGACCGTGTAGTTGTGTGTGGGAATGTTGAATGTCTGAAGTGCAGGAATCTCCTGCAGTTCCCTTGGCAGGGCAGTCTGGCGCATGCTGGAAACGACGATTACTTTGTCCGCGATGCCCGCCAGTGTCGCAACGCTCTGAATGTCGGAAAAAAGGGCAACGTTCACCTTGTCTTCCGTAATGACGGCGCTGCTTCCCACGCTCGCGGGAACACCTGACAGGGCCCTTACAAGACCGCGTGTCTGTGGTGTTTGTTCAAGGCTCTTGCTGAAGTCCATGAAGTCACGAAAGAGCCGAAAGACGGAAGGTATCCCCACGACGTCGGCAGACGCCACCGCTTCGAGGGCGCCCGACCGGATTTCACTACGCAAGACGTCATCAAGCTCGCAGCCCCACCAATGACGTTCCCGGTTTCTCACATCCTCGAGAAAACCATCGGAATCGTCCGGGAATAGGTACCCCTCACCGTCGCTGAGCCGGAGCAGGGACAGGGGTTCCCGGCGTTCGATCGCGGCAAGGAACATATTGAGGATCTGCTCCCTTTGGCCGATATTGCTGCGCACCTCCATATGCGTCATTCTGGGGCGAAGGCCGTCGTAAAGGGATTGGATCCTTTCCTTGTATTGCGCGGCCAATAGCGGGTTGGCCGTTCTGGCGAAATCGGCCTCCGCCTCGGAATGCAGCCAGTCGTTGTCGGTGATTTGGCTGAGATAGTCGACATTCTTCAGTTTAAGCCGGTTGAACTCACTCGTTTCCCGTTCGACGGATTCGAGCGCTCGTTGCAGGTTCTCATGGCTGTCCGGACAGTTTCTCAGTCGCTGAACAAGCCGTAGCCTGACCGACAGTGGAAGCTTGTCCAGAGCTTCGGACGGTAGCGTGTCCAGATGCATGGCGAGGTCGTCGCACGATCCCTGCGCGATAATGGCGCTGAGCATCAGGCGGGAAACGATCTTGGCAGCGCGGGCTTTCTCCGGCCGGTCAGGCAAGAGTGATCGGATTGTTTCGAACTCTGCGCCGCTCAGCGGCGTTCTGGCGAGTTCGGCGCGTTTCAGTGCTATCCACGCATCCGGAAGCGTTTCGATGCTGGTGCCGGCATTTTCCCTGAACAACTGGGTGAGTACGACGCTGCGCTTGTCGAGAAGCAGTTGCAAAGCCTTCACGACATCCCCGTCAGAGGCGCCGCGTCGCTTTCTCAACTGCTCAGCGATCCATTTCGATGGCTTATCCTGCTGCTCGATGGCGGCAGCAAGTTCCTCCGTCGTCCGCATCCGCGCGGAATGCCAGCGCGCTTTCCACCTGGCTTTGATCGGAGTGAGAAAACTGGCCGTGATGGACATGGTTCAATGATCTCGCAAGATCTGGCGTTCGTTCGGAACGTAGTTCGTCGATACCACATGCCGGCCCACGACATACGCGGCGAAAGGCGATCAGAAGCCCGTGTCGGGTCGGAGCGGCTTGGAATCGTATTTGCACTGTCTCGATTGATGGGTATGCAATTCATGGGGCAACACCCGGCTTGTTCCTTCATAGCACGTGCCCCGCCCCGTGCAAGGTCACGCCGGCAGCCGTGCTGCTAGGGTGGTTTTCGGACAGGCTCGGCGGGCGCAGCGCCTCGAAACCTGCGACGCTGCCGGATGCCTGGCTGGTTCGTCCGGGATTCCCGCCGGCGCTCGGTGAGTCTCAGTGGGTTTGGGGCCCGACGCAGCCACGGGGTGTCGCCAGGGGGCATCGGGCACCGGCTTACCATGTCGGTCCGGCCGGGGTTGGCCGGCTCGATGGGAACCCATTCCCCATATGTCTGTCGCCACCACTCCCCACCCTTGCGGCCCCCACTCGCCGGTGACACTGTGCCGGCCAAAGATGGAGGGTTCCATGATCGACAAACGCAAGTTCTACATCGACGGCGCCTGGGTCGAGCCGGCGCAACCCCGCGACTTAGAGGTGATCGATCCCTCGACGGAAGAGCCCTGCGCGGTGATTTCGCTGGGCGGTCAGGCCGATACCGATCGCGCGGTGGCGGCGGCCAAGGCCGCGTTCGAGGGCTGGGCGTTCTCCGATCCCGCCGAACGGATCGCGCTGGTGGAGAGGATCCTGAAGGTCTACGAGGCCCGCAAGGAAGACATGGCCCGCGCCATCAGCATGGAGATGGGCGCGCCGATCGACCTTGCCCGCACCCAGCAGTTCGAATCCGGCACCTGGCATATCGGCAATTTCCTGAAGGCCGCGAAGGAGTTCCAGTGGATCCGCCCGCTGGGATCGCATGCGCCCGACACGATGATCGCGATGGAGCCGGTGGGCGTGGTCGGCCTGATCACGCCGTGGAACTGGCCGATGAACCAGATCTCGCTCAAGACCATCCCGGCGCTTCTCGCGGGCTGCACGATGATCCTGAAGCCCTCGGAAATCGCGCCGCTCTCCGGCCTTGTCTGGGCCGAGGTGCTGGAAGAGGCCGGGGTGCCGAAGGGCGTGTTCAACCTTGTCAACGGCGATGGGCTGGGCGTGGGCACGCAGATGTCGACCCACCCGGATGTCGACATGATCTCGTTCACCGGATCGACCCGCGCGGGCATCGCGATCACCAAGGCCGCGGCCGATACGCTCAAGCGCGTCTGCCTGGAACTGGGCGGCAAGGGCGCCAACCTGATCTTCGCCGATGCCGACGATAAGGCGGTGAAGCGCGGCGTGCTGCACTGCTTCAACAACACCGGCCAGTCCTGCAACGCGCCGACACGGATGCTCGTGCAGCGCCCGGTCTACGACCAGGCCGTGGAAATCGCGCGCGAAGTGGCCGAGGCCACCAAGGTCGGCCCCTCGGCCGAAGAGGGCCGGCACATCGGCCCGGTCGTGTCGGAAGCGCAGTACAACAAGATCCAGTCGCTGATCGAGGCCGGCATCGCCGAGGGCGCGCGGCTGGTGGCCGGCGGCCCCGGCCGGCCCGAGGGCGTGAACCGCGGCTATTTCGTGCGGCCTACCGTCTTCGCCGATGTCCGCCCCGGCATGACGATCGAACGCGAGGAAATCTTCGGCCCGGTGCTGTCGATCCTGCCCTTCGACACCGAGGAGGAGGCGATCGCGATCGCCAACGACACGGTCTACGGCCTCACGAACTACGTGCAAAGCCAGGACGGGGCGAAGCGCAACCGCGTCGCCCGCCGCCTGCGCTCGGGCATGGTGGAGATGAACGGCAAGTCGCGCGGCGCGGGCGCGCCCTTCGGCGGCGTCAAGGCCTCGGGCCGGGCGCGCGAGGGCGGCCATTGGGGGATCGAGGAGTTCTGCGACATCAAGGCGATCTCGGGCTGGGAGGTGGAGGCCTGAGCGGCGTCGCGGCGGGGGGCGTTGCCCCCCGGGTGCCTTCGGCCCCTCCCCCCAGGATATTTCGCGACCAAAATGACGAATGATCCCGCCCGGCCCCGATCGGGCGCGTGGATTCGAATCCGACACCTGACGGCCCCGGAATGTCGTTCCGGGGCCTTTTCGTGACCCGCCGCGCGGCCCTAGCATGATCGGGCACTCAGGGGAGGGCGGATCATGGACGCGGACACAACGACACGGGCGCGCGGCGGGCGCGAGGCGCGGCGGCGGGATCGGGCGCAGCGGGGCGGCGGGATCGCGCGGCCCTATGTGGTGCGGAACATCCCGCCCTACGACGTGCTGTCGGAAGACAACCTCGTGCGGATCGAGGCGGCGGCGGACCGGATCCTCGCCGAAACCGGGATCGAGTTCCGCGACGATCCGCAGGCGCTCGACCACTGGAAGCGGGCGGGGGCCGAAGTCGACGGGCTGCTGGTGAAGTTCCCGCCCGGCATGCTGCGCGAGATCCTCGCCACCGCGCCGGCGGAATTCACGCAAGTGGCCCGCAACCCGCAGAAATCGGTGCGGATCGGCGGCCGCAACGTGGTGTTCTCGCCGGCCTATGGCAGCCCCTTCGTGATGGACCTGGACCGCGGGCGGCGTTTCGGCACGATCGAGGATTTCCGCAACTTCGTGATGCTGGCGCAATCCTCGCCCGGCCTGCACCATTCCGGTGGCACGATCTGCGAACCCACCGACGTGCCGGTGAACAAGCGCCATCTCGACATGGTGCTGGCGCATCTGACGCTGTCGGACCGGCCGTTCATGGGCTCGGTCACCGCGGAGGAGCGGAGCGAAGACTCGATCGAGATGGCGCGCATCGTCTTCGGCCGCGATTTCGTGGACGCCAATTGCGTGATCCTCGGCAACGTGAACGTCAACTCGCCGCTGGTCTGGGACGGGACGATGACGCGCAGCTTGCGCGCCTATGCCCGCGCCAACCAGGCAGCGGTGGTGGTGCCCTTCATCCTTGGCGGCGCGATGGGGCCGGTGACCAACGCCGGCGCGATCGCGCAAAGCCTGGCCGAGACGATGGCGGGCTGCGCGCTCACGCAGCTGGAACGGCCCGGCGCGCCGGTGATCTTCGGCAACTTCCTGTCGTCGATGTCGCTCAGGTCCGGCGCGCCCACCTTCGGCACGCCGGAACCGGCGATCGGCAGCATGGTGATTGGCCAGCTCTGCCGGCGGCTGAACTTGCCGCTGCGCTGCGCGGGCAATTTCACCACCTCGAAGCTGCCCGACGCGCAGGCGATGACAGAGGGCACGATGTCGATGCTGTCCGCGATCCATTGCGGCGCGAACTTCATCCTGCATTCCGCCGGCTTCCTCGACGGGCTTCTGAGCATGTCCTACGAGAAGTTCATGCTGGACGCGGATCTGTGCATGGCGCTGCACAGCTATCTCGACGGGGTGAAGATCGACGACGATCAGCTGGCCGTCGACGCCTTCGCCGAGGTCGGGCCGGGCAACCATTTCTTCGGCTGTTCGCACACGATGGCGCATTACGAATCCGCCTTCTGGGACAGCGAGACCGCCGACAACGAGCCCTTCGAGAAATGGGAGGCGGCCGGGTCCGTCGATGCCGCGACGCGGGCGAACGCGCTGTGGAAGAAGAAGCTGGCGGAGTTCGAGGCCCCGCCGCTGGATGACGGGATCCGCGCGGCGCTGGACGACTTCGTGGCCCGCCGCAAGGCCGAGATGCCGGACATGTGGTACTGACCGGAGGGCGGAGGATGGCGACCGAACATCCCCGGCTGATGTCCCCCGTCCAGTTGCGCGGCCACACGCTCCGTAACCGCATCGTCTTCGGCGCGCATACCGCGAACATGTCCGAAGCCGGCCTGCCGGGCCGCCAGTTCGGCGCCTACCTGCTGGAACGCGCAAAGGGCGGCGCGGCGATGATCGTGGCCGAACCGATGCCGGTGCATCGCACCGGGGTGCTGACGCGCGGCAACTTCCGGCATTCCGACGACAGCGTGATCCCCGCCTTCCGGCCGATCACCGAGGCGGTAAAGGCCGAGGGCGCGGTGATCCTGCAGCAGCTTTACCACATCGGCGCGCATGGCGATTCCGACCTCTCGTTCGCGCCGCACTGGTCGCCTTCGGGCGCGCCCAGCTACCACGACAGCGACGGCTCGCACCGGATGACGGTGGCGGAGATCGAGGAGATGATCGCGGCCCATGTCGCCGCCGCGGTGCGCTGCAAGGCGGCGGGTTTCGACGGGGTCGAGGTCTGGGCGGCTTATCATTCGCTGCTGGACCAGTTCTGGACGCCCTGGTCCAACACCCGCGACGATGACTGGGGCGGCAGCCTGGAGAACCGCACGCGGTTCTCCCGCCGGATCGTCGAGGGCATCCGCCGGGACTGCGGCGAGGATTTCGTGGTTGGGCTCGCGGTGTCCACCTCGGACAGTCATGACGTTCTGTTGTCGGTCGAGGCGCTGGCCGAGATCGTGGCGCTGCATGACGCGACCGGGATGATCGACTACGTCACCTGCGGGCATGGCGGCTATCTGGATTTCGAGCGGCTGATGCCGACCTTCCTGTTCGCCGAAAAGCTGACCGCGCCGGTGACCGAGGTGCTGAAGGGGGCCGTGCGCCACGCGCTGGTGACATCCGAGGCGCATGTGCGGACCCCGGAGAATGCCGAGGCTGTCATCGCCTCGGGCCAAGCCGATCTGGTGTCGATCGTGCGCGGGCAGATCGCCGATCCGCACCTGGCCCGCAAGACGGCCGAAGGGCGGGCGGGGGACGTGCGCGGCTGCATCTCCTGCAACCAGATGTGCTGGGGCCGCCGGTCACGCGACTACTGGATTTCCTGCCTGATCAACCCGTCCGCCGGGCGGGAATGGGAATGGGGCGGCGACCGTTTCACGCCGGCCGAGGCGCCGCGCGACGTGCTGGTGGTGGGCGCCGGCCCGGCGGGGCTGGAGGCCGCGCGGGCGGCGGCGGAACGTGGCCACCGGGTGGAGTTGCACGAGGCCGCGGCCCAGATCGGCGGGCAGTTCCGGCTGGCGGGGATGCAGCCGCGCCGCGCGCAGATCCTCGACCTGCTGGACTGGTACGAGCGCCAGTTCGCCCGGCTGGGCGTGGCGCTGCACCTCAACTCCTATCTCGACGAGGCAGATATCGCCGGGCATCCGGCGCAGGATGTCGTGATCGCCACCGGCAGCCAGCCCGACGAAGACGGGTTCCAGCGCTGGATGCCGGGCGCGGCGCGCCTGCCTGGGATCGACTTGGGCGGCGTCTGGTCGCCGGAGGCGGTGATGCGGCGCGATGCGAAGCTGGGCGATACCGTGGTCGTCTACGACGAGGGCGGCACCTGGCGCGGCGCGGGCACCGCCTGGCACCTGGCCGAGCAGGGCCGGCAAGTCGTGCTGGTCACGCCCGATGCCTACGTGGGCAAGGAGATCACCCGCACCTCGGCCGACATGCCGCTCAGGCAGCGGCTGGGGCGGCTGGGGGTGCGGATGCTGGCCGAGCATTGCATCCGGCGCTGGCACGGCAACGGCGCCACCGTGGCGAGCTTCCTGACCGGCGCGGAAGAGGTGATCGAGGCCTCGGCGCTGGTGATGGCCACCACCAACCGCGCCTTCGATCCGTTCCCCGAGGCGATCCCCGGAAAGCACCTGCACCGGATCGGCGATTGCGTGGCGCCGCGGCAGGCACCCTATGCCTTCCACGAGGGGCGCAAGCTGGCGCTGGGGCTCTGACCCGCGCCGTCTTGCCAAGGGCAGACGCCCCAACCCGCTCCGGTGGGGCGACGCCGCAGACGTGCCGAACCTGACCAGTGGCCGGGTCTAGATGAAGATCGTGTCCTCGATCATGATATCGGCGAACGTGCTGTCGGCCCCGACTCCGGCATCGTCGTCCATGACGAGGACGAGCCGGTCGAAGGTTCCGGTGAAGAACTGCCCGACCGGTATCTCGTAGGCCCGCGCGCCGCTGCCGGTGGTGTAAAGCTCGTCGAAGGCCTGGATGCCCCAGCTTTGGGTACCGTCGAGCTGGAACACTCGGCTGCTTGTGAGGCGGCCATCGGTTTCGAAGCCGATCCCGTGGATTTCGCCCTCGACATCAGAGGCGAAGCTGAAGCGGAGCACCGTGTCGTCCTCGACCACGATGTTTTGCATCAGCTGCTTCCAGGCGTTGTTCTCCAGCCGGATCGCGCTGCCGTCGTCCGAGACGATGTAGTGCCCCGCATCCTGGCTGCCGCCGAAGCCCGAGACCGCGGCGGGTGCGCCGTCGAGCAGGAAATCCGGCGCGGTGTCGATCGAGATGTCGGCGAACGTGCTGTCGGCCCCGACGCCGGCATCGTCGTCCATGACGAGGACGAGCCGGTCGAAGGTTCCGGTGAAGAATTGCCCGACCGGGATCTCGTACTCCTGCGCGCCGCTGCCGGTGGTGTAGCGCCCGTCGAAGGCCTGGATGCCCCAGCTTTGTGTGCCGTCGAGTTGGAAGATACGGTTGCTGCTGAGCCGGCCATCGGTTTCGAAGCCGATCCCGTGGATTTCGCCCTCGACATCAGAGGCGAAGCTGAAGCGCAGCACCGTGTCGTCCTCGACCACGATGTTTTGCATCAGCTGCTTCCAGGCGTTGTTTTCCAGACGGATCGCGCTGCCGTCGTCCGAGACGATGTAGTGCCCCGCATCCTGGCTGCCGCCGAAGCCCGAGACCGCGGCGGGCGCGCCGTCGAGCAGGAAATCCGGCGCGGTGTCGATCGAAATGTCGGAGAACGTGCTGTCAGCCCCGAGGCCGGCATCGTCGTCCATCACCAGGACGATCCGGTCGAAACTGCCGGTGAAGAACTGGCCGACGGGGATTTCGTATTCCTGCGCGCCGCTGCCGGTGGTGTAGCGCCCGTCGAAGGCCTGGATACCCCAGCTTTGTGTGCCATCCAGTTGGAAGATACGGTTGCTGCTGAGCCGGCCATCGGTTTCGAAGCCGATGCCGTGGATCTCGCCCTTGACGTCCGAGGCGAAGCTGAAGCCGAGCACCGTGTCGTCCTCGACCACGATGTTTTGCATCAGCTGCTTCCAGGCGTTGTTTTCCAACCGGATCGCGCTGCCGTCGTCGGAAACCGTGTAGGTGCCCGCGTCCTGATTGCCGCCAAAGCCCGAAACGTCCGCAGGCGTCCCGTCAAGCAGGAAGTCCGGCTGCGGCGGGGCGGCGGCTTGCGGCGCCGCGCCGGTGTCGAGGGCCACGGCCGCATCGGTCGAGGCGAATTTCTGCGTCACCATCACGGCCGTCCACCCGTTGAACTCGCCAATCTCGACGCCGATCCCGACATAGTCGAAATTCGGCGACAGGATGTTGGCCCGGTGGCCGGGGCT
Organism: Paracoccaceae bacterium; assembly: GCA_024742695.1. Classification (GTDB taxonomy): domain Bacteria; phylum Pseudomonadota; class Alphaproteobacteria; order Rhodobacterales; family Rhodobacteraceae; genus JANSXY01. The sequence continues at coordinate 134,205 of JANSXY010000003.1, forward strand.
GTTCATCAGCGCCTCGAACAGGTCCGCCACGTCGTCGGAAATGCCCGGCGCGCCGCGTTCGCTTTGCCAGGCGATGTTCTCGCCCCAGCTCCAGCTGCCCGCGAAGTCGAACCCGGCATCCGCCATCCGGTCCCCGGCGGAGGAGCCGCCGATGCCGGTATGCGAGAAGCGGTCGGTCTCCAGCATCCAGGTGCTGTGGTCCTCGGCCGCCTCGTTGAGGTCGAGCGCGAGTTGCAGGGGCGGCAGCCCGGCATTGGCCCGCGCCGCATTGATCAGGTCGAGCATCTGGCGTTCGACATCCGTTGCAATGGACATGATCAATCCCCTTCTTCAAGCGCGTCTCTGGAATGGGGCGAGGTTAGCACGGGAAATCTGGCGGGAATGCGGCTGTCGGCTGGCAGGGACCGTGCAGTCGCCCGCTTTGCCGGGAACCGGCAACATGCCGCCGCCCGAGTCTTGCCGGTTCGGCGGGACGCCGCCGCAGGCCCGATTGGGCCGCGCTGTCCGGGATCCCGCCGATGCGCCTGAATGGCCGATGCCGAATCGCATCGGACCGGGAAAGAGGGTAGCTGCAACACGAGGCCAGCCCCCATTCGCACGGCCGCCTGCACTTTCGCACCATGGACAGCCACGCCGCCGGGGCAGAGTCTGGCCCGGCGGCAAGGAATGGGAGTCTTGCGGATGAAAGCGCTTTGCCTGGCCGTCCTGTGCGGCCTGCTGCCCCTCGCCGCCATGTCCGAAGACGCCGGGGCGAGCGCGGAACTGCTGACGCGGGGCGGCACCGATATTCTAGGCCGGCCACTGGCCTATCCGACCGGTGCACCCGATGTGACCGTTGCCGTCGTCACGCTGCCGCCGGGTGCGGAAACCGGCTGGCACAGCCATGAGGTGCCGCTTGTCGGGCACATCATCGACGGTGTGCTGACGGTCGACTACGGCACCCGTGGCACCCGTGTCTACCGGCAGGGCGATGCGCTGATCGAGGCGGTGGACTGGCCGCACAATGGCCGAAACGAGGGAACCGAGCCGGTGCGCATCCTCGCGGTCTACATCGGGGCCAAGGGAATGGACAACGCAACTCCGGAACCCGGCCCGCGCTGAGGCGGCCACGTCAGTCCATCGCCCGCCGCGCGTGCCGCGCGAAGACGGCGGACAGATGCGCCACCTCGGCGGCGTTCGCCCCGGCGGCGTTGCCCGCCTTCGCGCGGGCGGCGATGCCCTCGAACACCACCGCGAAGCGAAACAGCGCGAAGGCCATGTGCACCGGTTCCAGCCGCAGCCCGTGCCCGGCCGCGGCGCCGTACCATTCCTCCACCTCTGCCTGTTCGGGCAGGCCAAGCGCGGGACGGTCGAGCCCGGCGATGCCGCCATATTCCTCGGGCGCGGAATGCCAGGCCATGCACAGATGCGCCAGATCGGCCAGGGGATGCCCCAGCGTCGAGAGTTCCCAGTCCAGCACTGCCGCCACCTCCGGCCCCTCGGGTGCGAACATCACGTTGCCCACCCGGTAGTCGCCATGCGAGATCGCGGTCGCGGCATCCTCGCCTATCGCGCCGGGCAGGGTGGCGATCAGCCAGTCGATATCGGGGTTCTCGGCCTGTTTCGTCGCCTCCCACTGCCGGGTCCAGCGGGCGATCTGGCGGGCGAAATAGCCGCCCTTCCGGCCGTAGTCGCCCAGGCCCACCGCGTCGGGGTCGACGCGGTGCAGCCGTCCCAGCGCCTCGGCCAGCGCCCGGTACATCGCGCGCCGGTCTTCGGGCGCGACGCCGGGCAGGTCGGCCGTGGCGAAGACCCGGCCATCGACCCGGCACATCAGGTAGAATGGCGTGCCGATGACGCCGCGATCCTCGCAATAAAGCACCGGGCGCGGCACCGGCACGTCGGTCCCGGCCAGGGCCGAGATCACGCGGTATTCCCGGTCGATCGCATGGGCGGAGGGCAGAAGCGCCCCCTCCGGCTGCTTGCGCAGGACCAGCCGCTCGCCCCCCAGCGTCAGGAAATAGGTCGGGTTCGATTGCCCGCCCGCGATCGGGGTGAGCGTGAAGCCCGGTGCATGGCCGGGCAGGGCGGCGCGCAGCCAGGCCTCCAGCCGCGCCTCGTCCAGCCCGCTCACTCCGCCACCGGCCATTGCCAGAAATCCCCGCCCTCGGCGGCGAGGTGCCGGTTCAGCACCATCTTGTGCACCTCGTCGGCACCGTCGACCAGCCGCGCCTGCCGGGCGTAGCGGTAGATCCATTCCAGCACCGTGTCGCCGGAATAGCCGCGCGCGCCGTTGATCTGGATCGCCGTGTCGGCGGCAAGGTGCAGCACGTTGGCCACCTGCACCTTGGCCATCGACACCTCTTTCTTCGCGTATCCGCCGCGGTCCAGTTCCCAGGCCGCCTTCATCGTCAGCATCCGCCCGATCTCGATCTGCATCGCCAGGTTGCCCAGCATCAGCTGGATGCTTTCCCGGTCGGCCAGCCGCACGCCGAACCCCTCGCGCCGCTCGGCATAGTCGCGCGCGATCTCGACGCAGCGTTTGGCCAGCCCCAGCCAGCGCATGCAATGCGTCAGCCGCGCCGGGCCAAGCCGCATCTGGGTGATCTTCAGCCCGCGCCCCTCGCCCATCAGCACGTTCTCGGCGGGCACCTCCAGCCCGTCATAGGTGATCTCGCAATGCCCGCCGTGTTCCTCGGGCCCCATGATCGGGATCCGGCGCTCGATCTTCCAGCCGGGATCGTCGCGGTGATGCAGGAAGGCCGTCAGCCCGTGGCGCGGATCGTCCGAGGTGCGGGCGACCAGGATGAAATGCGCGGCCTCGCCCGCCCCGGTGATGAACCATTTCCGGCCGTGGATCACGTAGCGGTCGCCGCGCTTCTCGGCCCGCGTGCCGATCATGCCGGGATCGGATCCGCCGCCCGGCGCGGGTTCGGTCATCGCGAAGGCCGACCGCACCGCGCCCGAGGCGATGGGGACAAGCCAGCGCGCCTGCTGCTCGGGCGTGCCGGCGGCGGCCAGCACCATCATGTTGCCATCGTCCGGCGCGGCGGAGTTGAAGCAGACCGGGCCGAAGATCGACCGGTTCATCGCCTCGTAGCACACCGCCATGCCGACTCGGCCCAGGCCCTGCCCACCGTGTTCGGGCGGCAGTTGCAGGTTCCACAGCCCCTCTGCCCGCGCCCGAGCTTGCACCTGCCGCGCAAGGTCGAGCCGGATGTTCTGATGCGCGTCGTAGCTGGCCGGATCGGATTCCAGCGGCAGGATATGTGCGTCGACGAACCCGGCGATCCGGCGGCGGAAGTCCTCGATCCGGGGGGAGACGGTGAAATCCATCGCGATCCTCTAAAGGCTTGAGATCAGGTGCCCGCCGTCGACGGGCAGGCTGACCCCGGTGATGTAGCGCCCGGCATCCGAAGCCAGCAGCAGAAGCGCGCCGTCCAGATCCTGCGGATGACCCAGCCGGCGCTGCGGGATCCGGCGGATCAGCGCCTCGCCCGCCTCGGTGGCGAAGAAGTCGCGGTTGATGTCGGTCTCGATGTAGCCGGGGCTGAGCGCGTTGACGCGGATGCCGTGCCGCGCCCATTCCAGCGCCAGCGCGGCGGTCAGCTGCACCACGCCGGCCTTGGCGGCGGCATAGGCGGCCACCCCGCCCGCGACGCGATGGCCGAGGATCGAGGCGATGTTGACGATCGCGCCGCCGTGGCCTGCGCCCTTCATCGCCCGCGCCGCCGCCTGCGCGATCCGGAACACCCCGGTGAGGTTGGTGTCGACCACCGCCTGCCAGTCGGCGTCGTCCAGCGTCAAAGCCGCGCCGGACCGGGCGATGCCGGCATTGTTGACGACGATCCCGGGCGCCCACCCGGCAAAGGCCGCCTCGACAGAGGCCGGGTCGGTCACGTCCAGCGCCACGGCCTCGGCCTTCAGCCCCGCGCCGCGGATCGCGTCGACCGCCTGTTCAAGCTCGGCCATCCGCCGCGCCGCCAGCCGCACGTCCGCCCCCTGCCGGGCCAGCACCCAGGCGAAATGCAGGCCCAGCCCGCCGGAGGCGCCGGTCACCAGCGCGCGCTTGCCGTCCAGCCGGAAGATATCCATCCGTGTCTCTCCCCGGGCCCCTCCCCCGGGGCCGTGGCGATCCTCGCGCGCCGGCGGTCAGGGTGCAAGACCCTGAACCGGCGTCAGTTTGTCGGGAAGACCCGGAGGAGAGTGGTGAGCGGGGAGGGATTCGAACCCTCGACCCCATGATTAAAAGTCACGTGCTCTAACCAACTGAGCTACCCGCCCACACATCTCCTGCAAGGCAAGGCCCTGCACGGTGGCTCCCTCTAGAAAATGCGCGATGGACGGTCAAGGACAAAACCGCCCGGCGCGGCAGATTCCCCGGCGCGCGCCACTATCCCCCGGCCCAGCAATCGCCCGGAACGATCCACAGCGCGATCTCCCGCCCGGCATGGGCGCCGGGGCCGGCAGTGATCGGACCGTCCGGGTGCGGGACGGCGGCGCAGGGCAGGGCCGCGGCGTCGATCCCGGCCACGAGGATCGGCCCCGCGACCGCGCCGGGCAGGGAATGAAGCTGTGCGTAGTAGTGCGGCGGCCGGCCGGGCCGCGGCGGCGCGTAGAACGCGATCCCGGCGTCGCGCCCGGTGTGGAAGAGATCGGCAAGGATGTCGCGGTTGTTCGCGACGATCGCGGTCGCCCCGGCGGCCGTCGCGGCGTCGATGATCTGCCGGCTGAGGTCCGCCCGGCCGAGGTAGCGATCCAGCAGGGGGTCGCCGCCGCGGCGGATCGCCTCGGGGAACGCCGCGGCCAGCGGCAGCGCGAGGCAGATCGCGCCGTTGATGGCGAACGAGGCCACGCACCAGCGCGGACGGGCCGCCAGCCAGGGCACCACGGCCAGCGTGCCCGCGGCATAGGCGGCAACCGCCCAGTTGGCATAGGCGCCCTCCAGCAGCGCCTGGACGCCGACGGCAAGGACGATCGGCCAGGCCAGCCACAGCAGCAGCCCCGGAACCTGCGGCAGTGGCCCCGCCAGCCGCCGGATGCCAAGCGCCAGCAGCGCGGCGAAGGGCACCGGGCCGATCACCGCGAATTGCGCGACAAGGAACTCGACCATCCGCGCGGGATCGAGCGTGTCCGGCCCGCCGCGCACCCAGCCGGCATTGTCCATCGTGTGCTGAAGCGTGGTCAGCCCGTTGGCGAGGTTCCACGCGACATTCGGCGCGATCACCGCGGCGAAGGCCGCAAGCGCCGCCGCACCCGCCACCGCGCCGGGCCGCCAGCGCGGATGCAGCGCCGCCAGCGCGGCGAGGATCAGCGCATAGGCCGCGGCGTACTTGGCGAGGAAGGCAAGGCCCAGCGCCGCGCCCGCCCCGGCGGCCAGCACCGCGGGCCGCGCCGGCGTGCCGTTCAGCAGCGCCAGCCACAGGCCCAGCGCCAGCGCGAGAAACGGCAGCATCACCGTATCGGTCGAGATCAGCAGGCTGCCCAGCGCCACCATCGGCAGCGTCACGTAGACCGCAGCGGCAAGGATGCCCGCCTTCCGGCCCCACAGCCCCGCCGCGATCCGGCCCAGGATCAGGGCGGTGGCGGCATGCAGCAACGGCGCGGGCAGCCGCACCCAGAACGCCGTGTCGCTGCCCGCCAGATCGGTCGCTGCGCGGATCACCCAGCCGATCAGCGGCGGCTTGGAATAGTAGCCGAAGGCCGGTTCCTGCCCCCAGAGCCAGTACTGCGCCTCGTCCACGAACAGATCGGTGCGGTTCAGCGCCAGCAGGACGATCCGCGCCGCGGTGACCGCGGCGACGATGGCGACAGCGGGGCCAAGCCAGCCCCGCCTGTCAGGCATTCCGCGCCTCGGCCCGGATCAGCCAGAGATTGCGCGCGTAGATGAACACCCCCAGCGACTGGCCGAGGATGAACACCGGGTCGGCGCGGTAGATCGCGTAGCTGAGCAGGATCAGCCCGCCGCCGATCGAGAAATACCAGAACGCCACCGGCACCACCGACTTGCGCGCCCGTTCCGAGGCGATCCACTGCACCAGGAACCGGCCCATGAACAGCAACTGCCCGGCGAGCCCGAAGATCACCCACCAGAATTCCGTCCAGTTCTCGACGTGCAGAACCCTGAACAGCGTCTCAGCCATGCCCGGCCTCCTCGGGGTCCGGCCGTGCCTTCTTGCGCCTCTTGATCAGCCAGGCCACGCCGATCAGGTCGTAGATGCCGACCATCGCGCGGCCGAAGTTGGTGTATTTCGACCGGCCCGCGCCGCGTTCGCGGTGGCTGACGTCGACCAGCGCCACCTGCCAGCCGTCGCGCTTGAACAGCGCCGGCAGGTAGCGATGCATGTGGTCGAAATAGGGCAGCCGCAGGAACGCCGCGCGCCGGAACGCCTTGAGCCCGCAGCCGGTGTCGCGCGTGCCGTCCTTCAGAAGCCACGCCCGCAGCCGGTTGGCGAAGCGCGAGGCGAGCCGCTTCGACAGCGTGTCCTGCCGCGCGACGCGCTGCCCGGCGACAAGGCCCACCGCCTCCGCCCCCGGCGCCAGAAGCGGCGCGACGAGGCCGGGCAGTTCCGAGGGCGGGTTCTGCCCGTCGCCATCCAGCGTGCAGCACAGCGCGCCGCGCGCCGCCAGGACGCCGGTATGGACCGCCGCGCTTTGCCCGCCCGAGGTCGGGTGGCGGATCACCCGCAGCCGGTCGGGCGCCAGCGTCCAGGCCGCGCGACCGGCCGCACCGGTGCCGTCGGTCGAACCGTCGTCGACGACGATCACCTCGAAATGCGGCAGGGTGCCGTCGAGCGCGGCGATCTCGGCCAGAAGGCCGGCGATGTTGCCCGCCTCGTTCTTCATCGGGATCACGACGCTGAGGTCTATGGTGGTCTCGGCCATCGGCTCGTCCTGCGGCCGCCGGCGATCCGGCGGGGTGATTCGGGGCGGCGGGCCGCCGCGCGGGACCATAGGCGCAACCGCCGGGCCACGGAAGCCCGCGAGGGCGGCGCTGGATTCGGCGCGGGCGCGCGTATATATGCGCCGCCATGACGGATCCGCGCGCCCCCGCAGGCCTGCCGTTCGCCAAGTGGCACGGGCTGGGCAACGACTTCGTGGTCATCGACCAGCGAAGCGCGCCCGTGCGCCTGGCAGAACCGCTCGTCCGTGCCATCGGCGACCGGCATCGCGGCATCGGCTTCGACCAGCTGGCGGAGATCTGGCCGGACGCGGACGCCGCCGCGCGGCTGGTGTTCTGGAACGCCGACGGCAGCCAGGCGGGCGCCTGCGGCAATGCCACCCGCTGCATCGCGCGGATGCTGATGGACGAGACCGGGCGGCCCGCGCTCGCGCTGCGCACCGAACGCGGGCTCTTGGCCTGCGAGGATGCGGGCGGCGGGCTGACCCGGGTGAACATGGGCGTGCCGCTTCTGGACTGGCGCGACATTCCGCTGGCCGAAGCGACCGACACGCTGCACCTGCCGATCGCCGGTGCGCCGGTGGCGACCGGCATGGGCAACCCGCATTGCAGCTTCTTCGTCGAGGACGTGGCCGCCGTGCGGCTGGAGGAATTCGGCCCCGCACACGAACATCACCCGCTGTTTCCCGAACGGACCAACGTGCAGGTCGTGCAGGTCACGGGGCCTGACCGGCTTCGGATGCGGGTCTGGGAACGCGGGGCGGGGATCACGCTGGCCTCCGGCTCCTCGACCTGCGCGGTGGCGGTGGCCGCGGCGCGGCGCGGGCTGACGGGCCGCGCGGTGACGGTCGAGCTTGACGGCGGCACGCTGGCGATCGACTGGCGCGACGACGGGGTCTGGATGACCGGGCCGACCGCGCATGTCGCCGATGGTGTGCTGACCCCCGCCTTCCTCGGGGCTGCCGGATGAGCGCGCCGGTGATCTCGACCCACGGCTGTCGCCTGAACGCCTACGAGAGCGAGGCGATGCGCGAGATGGCCGAGGCGGCGGGGCTGACCGGCGCGGTCGTGGTCAACACCTGCGCGGTGACGGCCGAAGCCGTGCGCAAGGCCAAGCAGGATATCCGGCGGCTGGCGCGCGCCAATCCCGGCGCGCCGGTGATCGTCACCGGCTGCGCGGCGCAGACGGAACCGGAAACCTTCGCCGCGATGCCCGAGGTTGCCCGCGTGATCGGCAACGCCGAGAAGATGCGCCCCGAAACCTGGGCCGGCCTCGCCGTGCCCGACCTGATCGGCGCGACCGAGCGCGTGCAGGTCGACGACATCATGAGCGTGCGGGAAACCGCGGGTCACCTGATCGACGGGTTCGGCCGGCACCGGGCCTATGTGCAGGTGCAGAACGGCTGCGACCATCGCTGCACCTTCTGCATCATCCCCTATGGCCGCGGCAACTCGCGGTCGGTTCCCGCCGGCGTGGTGGTCGACCAGATCCGGCGGCTGGTGGACCGTGGCTTCGCAGAAGTCGTGCTCACCGGGGTCGATCTGACAAGCTGGGGCGCCGACCTGCCCGGCACGCCCCGGCTGGGCGACCTGGTGATGCGGATCCTGCGGCTGGTGCCCGACCTCGCGCGGTTGCGGATTTCCTCGATCGATTCGATCGAGGCGGACGAGAACCTGATGCTGGCCATCGCGACCGAAGCGCGGCTGATGCCGCATCTGCACCTCAGCCTGCAGGCCGGCGACGACATGATCCTGAAGCGGATGAAGCGCCGGCATTCCCGCGACGACGCGATCCGGTTCTGCGAAGAGGCGCGGCGGCTGCGCCCCGGCATCGTCTTCGGCGCCGACATCATCGCGGGGTTCCCGACCGAGACCGAGGCGATGTTCCAGAACTCGCTGAACCTGGTCGACGACTGCGGCCTGACCTTCCTGCATGTCTTCCCGTTCAGCCCGCGCAAGGGCACGCCCGCCGCGCGGATGCCGCAGGTGCCGGGGACCGCGGTGAAGGATCGGGCGCGGCGGCTGCGCGCGGCCGGGCAGGTGCGGCTGGCGGCGCACCTGGCCGCGCAGGTCGGCCGCCGGCTGGAGGTGCTGGTCGAGGGGCCGCGGCTGGGCCGGGCCGAGGACTTCACCGAGGTCGCCTTCGCCGCCGATCGGCCGGAAGGGCGGATCGTGTCCGCGACGATTCACGGGACGGCCGAGGGGCGGCTGGCGGCCTGATCGCGGCATTTGGCCGCGAGCCGTTCGGCATCGCGGCGCCGACGGCCAGGGCCATCGAACCCGTGGCAACCACAACCTGAAACCGACCGCCCTGGCCCAACCACAAGGCTATAGCCATCCAAAAGGACTGTGCTAGGCTCCGACCTGGAAACGCGCCTAAAGCGGAGGACTTCAGGATGCGAGCGACAGTACTCGGTATGGCCTTTTCTGTGACGAGTGCCCTGCTGGCCGGATCGGCCACGGCGGAGGATGCCGGCGTCGGCGCGGCGCTTTACGGTGAGTGGTGTGCCGCCTGCCACGGCGCGAGCGGGCTTGGCGATGGCGACATGGCCGGGGTGATGACGATCCCGTCCCCGAACCTCACGCTGCTGGCGCAGAACAACGACGGCGTCTTCCCGATGCTCGACGTGATCCACATCGTCGATGGGCGCACCGGCGTGCGCGCGCATGGCGGCATGATGCCGGTCTTCGGGCGGGTGTTTTCCAGCGCCGACGAGGCCAACCCCTACGGCTCGGTCCTCGAGGCGCGCGGCCGCGTCCTGTCGCTGGCGATGTATCTCGAGTCGATCCAGAAGTAGGCGCACCCACAGGGCCCGCGCCCGGCCGGCGGCAGCCGCGGGAGGAACCGGCTTTCCTTCGCGCCGGGCAGGGCCTAGCGTCGGCGGCCAGGAGGCCGCCGATGCACCCCAATCCCGCCTATCGCCAGACCCCTGACGAGATCAGCCTTGCCTTCGCGCGGGGCCGCGGCTTCGGGGTTCTGGCCGTCAACGGGCCGGACGGACCGCTCCTGTCGCACGTGCCGTTCCTTCTGTCCGAAGACGGCCGAAGGGCAGAGTTGCACCTGGTCCGCTCCACGGCGATCGCCCGGCTGGGCGCGGGGCCGGTGCCCGCGGTGCTGGCGGTGACCGGCCCGGAGGGCTACGTCTCGCCCGACTGGTACGGCATTCCCGACCAGGTGCCGACCTGGAACTATGTCGCCGTCCATCTGCACGGCCGGCTGGAACGGTGTCCGCAGGCCGCGCTGCGCGGCATGCTCGACCGTCTGTCGGACGCGTTCGAGGCGCGGCTGGCGCCGAAACCGGCCTGGACCAGCGCGAAGATGCCGGCCGAGGCGATGGCGCGGATGATGCGGCAGATCCTGCCCTACCGGCTGGAGATCGCCGAGATCGAAAGCACCTGGAAACTGGGCCAGAACAAGCCCGAGGCGGCGCGGCTGGGCGCGGCCGACGGGCTGGCGGCGGCGGGCGCGGCGCAACTGGCGGCCCTGATGCGCCAGCCGCCCGAGACCGATGGACAGGGATGAAACCCGCTCCTAATGTCGCGCCAACGACAGGGAGGCCCCGATGAAGCTCTACCATTCCCCGACCTCGCCCTACGTGCGCAAGGTCATGGTTCTTCTGGCCGAAACCGGGCAGCAGGACGACGTGACGCTGGTGCCCGCCACCGGCACGCCGGTCGACGCCGGATCGATGCCGCTGGCGCAGAACCCGCTGGGCAAGATCCCGGCGCTGGAACGGCCCGAGGGCCCGGCGCTCTACGACAGCCGGGTGATCTGCCGATACCTTGACGACCGTGCCGGCGGCCGGCTTTACCCGGCCGCTCCGCGGCTTTGGGACACGCTGGTGCTCGAGGCGACGGCCGACGGGATCGTCGATGCCGCGATCCTGATGGTCTACGAATGGCGCGTCCGGCCCGAAACCGCCCGCCACGAACCCTGGGTCGAGGGCCAGTGGGCCAAGGTCGCGCGGTCGCTCGACGCGATCGAGGGGCGCTGGATGAGCCACCTGGCCGGCCCGCTCGACATGGGGCAGGTCGCGGTGGGCTGTGCCCTGGGCTACCTCGATTTCCGGCATCACGACCGCAACTGGCGCGGCGCCTGCCCCGCGCTCGCGGCCTGGTACGAGGGGTTCGCCGCCCGCCCCAGCATGCAGGCGACGGTGCCGCCTGCCGCCTGATCCCCGATGACGCTGCCCTGGGCGGAGTTCCTGACGGTCTGGACGATCCTGGCGGTCAACATCGCATCGCCGGGTCCGAACGTGCTCAACACCATCGCCACCGCCATGGGATCGGGCCGCGCCGCGGGGATGGGCGCGGCGCTGGGCGTGGGCCTCGGCATCGGGGCCTGGTGTCTCGGCATGGCGCTGGGCATGGCCGCCGTCTTCGCCATGCTGCCGGTGGCGCGCACCGTGCTGACCGGGCTCGCCATCGCGCTGCTGGTGTGGTTCGCGGCGCGCTACCTGCGCACCGCCTGGGCCGGCTACAACCGGCGTGGCACGGGCGGACTTGCCGAACAGCAGGGCATGGGCCTTGGCGCGGGGTTCCGGCGGTCGCTGGCGGTGAACCTGCTCAATCCGAAGGCGTTGACCTCGTGGCTGGCCATCGTCGCGATCTTCCCGGTGGCCCGCGCCCGCGGCGGCGACATCGCACTGCTCTGCGCCGGCGCCTGCACCCTGTCGTTCTCGATCCACACGGTCTACGCGCTGGCATTCTCGACGCCGCCGGCGGCCCGGTTCTACCTGCGGCATGCCTGGATCGTCAGCGGTGCGACCGGGCTGTTCTTCCTGTCCTTCGCCGCCGTCCTCGTGGCCGAGGCGCTCGGCACGGCCGGCTGACCGCCACGGCAGACATCACAAGATGGATCGCCGAGCGCGACGGGCAAGGGCATCCCGGTGCGACACAGGCCCACGGTGTGGCCGAATGCGCGCTGGACGCGGGCGCGCGTGGTGGCTAAAAGCCACGCGGGAAGGCTGCGGGAGACCGTGGCCCGGCAGTCTTGTAGGGCTCCGCACGGCCCTGAGGTAAGGAGAGCGACACGTGTCTCACGCAGACGATCACGCAGGCACCCGGCGGGATTTCCTCTATTACGCGACCGCCGGCGCGGGCGCGGTGGCGACCGGCGCCGCCGTCTGGCCGCTGGTCAACCAGATGAATCCCTCGGCAGACGTTCAGGCCCTGTCGGCGATCTTCGTCGACGTCAGCGGCGTCGAAACCGGCACCCAGCTGACCGTGAAATGGCGCGGCAAGCCGGTGTTCATCCGCCGCCGCACCGAGGACGAGATCGCCGATGCGCGCGCCGTGAACGTCGAGGATCTCGAGATCGACAAGTTCGCGCAGAACGCCAACCTGCCCGATGACGCCTCCGCCGCGGACGAGAACCGCGCGCTTGACGAGGCCGGCGAATGGCTGGTGATGATCGGCGTGTGCACCCATCTCGGCTGCGTGCCGATCGGCAACGGCGCGGGCGATTTCGGCGGCTGGTTCTGCCCCTGCCACGGGTCGCACTACGATACGTCGGGCCGGATCCGCCGCGGGCCGGCGCCGCGCAATCTCGACATCCCGGTGGCGCAGTTCACCGACGAAACGACCATCCTTCTGGGCTGAGGGGACGACCTATGGCTGGTATTCCGCACGACCACTACGAGCCCGGATCGGGCTTCGAGCGCTGGCTGCATCGGCGTCTGCCGATCGTCGCGCTCGCCTACGACACGATCATGATCCCGACGCCCAAGAACCTCAACTGGATGTGGATCTGGGGCATCGTCCTGACCTTCTGCCTTGCGCTGCAGATCGTAACCGGGATCATCCTGGCGATGCATTACACGCCGCATGTCGATCTCGCCTTCGGTTCGATCGAGCACATCATGCGCAACGTGAACGGCGGCCACATGCTGCGCTATCTGCACATGAACGGGGCCTCGCTGTTCTTCTTCGCGGTCTACATGCATATCTTCCGCGGTCTCTACTACGGCAGCTACAAGGCCCCGCGCGAGATCACCTGGATCATCGGCATGCTGATCTACCTGCTGATGATGGGCACCGCCTTCATGGGCTACGTGCTGCCCTGGGGGCAGATGTCGTTCTGGGGCGCCACCGTGATCACCGGTCTGTTCGGTGCGATCCCGGGCATCGGCGACGCGATCCAGACCTGGCTGCTGGGCGGCCCGGCGGTGGACAACGCCACGCTGAACCGCTTCTTCTCGCTGCACTACCTGCTGCCCTTCGTCATCGCGGCGCTGGTGGCGGTGCATATCTGGGCGTTCCACACCACCGGCAACAACAACCCCACCGGGGTCGAGGTGCGCCGCACCGCGAAGGCCGAGGCCGAGAAGGACACGCTGCCGTTCTGGCCCTACTACGTGATCAAGGATCTGTTCGCGCTGGCGCTGATCCTGCTGGTGTTCTTCGCGATCGTCGGCTTCATGCCGAACTACCTGGGCCACCCCGACAACTACGTCGAGGCGAACCCGCTGGTGACGCCCGCGCATATCGTTCCGGAATGGTACTTCCTGCCGTTCTACGCGATCCTGCGCGCCTTCGACGGCGACGTCTGGGTGGTGATCGCCGCCAACTGGCTCAGCTTCGGGATTATCGACGCCAAGTTCTTCGGCGTGCTGGCGATGTTCGGCGCGATCGCGGTGATGGCGCTGGCGCCCTGGCTTGACACCTCGTCGGTGCGGTCGGGCCGCTATCGCCCGATGTTCAAGTGGTGGTTCTGGCTCCTGGTGATCGACTTCGTGGTGCTGATGTGGGCGGGCGCGATGCCGGCCGAGGGGATCTACCCGACCATCGCGCTGATCGGCTCGGCCTACTGGTTCGCCTACTTCCTGGTGATCCTGCCGCTTCTCGGGGTGATCGAGAAGCCGCTGCCGCAGCCGGCCACGATCGAGGACGATTTCAACGCCCACTACGGCGCCAAGACGCAGCCGGCCGAGTGATGGAAAGGACGCGAAAGATGAGAAACCTTGCGATCACGACCATCGCGGCCCTGGGCCTGTCGGCGGGCGCCGCGCTCGCCGCCGGGGCCGCGGGCGAGGTCAAGGACGTCGCCTTCAGCTTCGAGGGGCCGTTCGGCACCTTCGACCAGTTGCAGCTTCAGCGCGGCCTTCAGGTCTATACCGAAAGCTGCTCGGGTTGCCACGGGCTCAAGCAGGTGCCGATCCGCACGCTCGCAGACGAGGGCGGCCCGCATCTGCCGGCCGACCAGGTCCGCGCCTATGCGGCGAACCTCGATCCGGTGATGTTGCCCGATTTCGAGGAACGCCCGCGCGAGTGGACGGATCATTTCCCCGCCCGGTCGGGTGACGGCATGGGCCCCGACCTGAGCATGATGGCCAAGGCGCGCGCGGGCTTCCACGGCCCCTACGGCACCGGCATCAGCCAGTTCATCAACGGCATGGGCGGGCCGGAATACATCTACTCGATCCTCACCGGCTACACCGGCGAGGAAAAGGAAGAGGCCGGCACGATCTTCTACGAGAACAAGGCCTTCCCGGGCGGCTGGATCGCGATGGCCCCGCCGCTGTTCGACGAGATGGTGGAATATGCCGACGGCAGCGAGGCGACGACGTCGCACATGGCCGAGGATGTCGCGGCCTTCCTGATGTGGTCGGCGGAACCGAAGATGATGGCGCGCAAGCAGGTCGGCTTCGTGTCGGTCCTGTTCCTGGGTTTGCTGACGGTGCTTTTGTACCTCACCAACAAGCGCCTGTGGGCGCCGGTGAAGGGCAAGAAGGTCGCCTGAGCCCGCGCCGGACCGTTCGAAATCATTGAAACGCGCCCCGCGGGGCGCGTTTTTCATTGCCCGAGGTAGTCGGCCAGCGCCGGCGGCGGATCGGCCAGAAGCGCGGCGGTGGGCCGCGGCGGTTCCGCCCGCCCGCCGGCGACGAGGATCGTTTCGGGGGCGAAGCGGCGCGCGTCGGCGGGATCGTGGCTGACCATCAGCACGGTGGCGCCTGTCTCGGCCGCGATCCCCGCGCAGAGATCCAGCATCTCGGCCTTCAAGGCCGGACCGAGCGCGGCGAAGGGTTCGTCCAGCAGCCACAGCGGCCGCCGCCGCAAGAGCAGCCGCGCCAGCGCCGCGCGGCCCTGTTCGCCGCCCGAAACCTGGCCCGGCCGGCGCCCGGCCAGCGCCGACAGACCGGTGCGCGCCAGCGCCTCGGCCACCTGCGCCCGGTCCGATCCGGTCAGCCGAAGCCCCGGATGCAGGCCCAGCCCGACGTTCTCGGCCAGTGTCAGGTGCGGAAACAGGTTCTGGTCCTGGAACAGGATCGAAAGCGGCCGTGCGCCGGGGGCAAGCGCCCCGATGTCCCGCCCGTCCCACAGGATCCGGCCGTCGGCCACCGGCACGAAACCGGCGATCGCGCCCAGCAGCGTTGACTTGCCCGCCCCCGACGGCCCGATCACCGCGACGAGCGCGCCGCGCGGCACGGCAAGGTCGGCGGCCAGGCGGAACCCGTCCTGTTCGATCCGCACGGCGTCGAGTTCAAGCATCCGCGCGCCCCCCGCGGTCGAAGATCCAGAACAGCCCCAGCGTCAGCGCCATCAGCAGCACGGCGGCCCCCGCCGCCGCCTCCATCCGGTAGGCGCCCATCAACCGGTACAGCTGCAGGGGCAGCGTCGCGCGGTCGGGATCGCCGAACAAGGCCACCACGCCAAGGTCGCCCATCGCGAAGGCCGCGGCGATTCCCGCGGAAAACCCCAGCGGCCGGCGCAGGCGCGGCAGGGTCAGCAGCCGAAGCCGGGCCAGCCCCGCCATGCCAAGACTGTCGGCCAGCCGGCCGTAATCGGCCGTCAGCGCCCGTGCGGCGGGCAGAAGCGCATGGAAGGCGAAGGGCAGCGCCATCGCCGCGTTGACCGCCACGGTGACCGGCAGCGCCAGCACGGCGGGCGGCGCAAGGCCGCGCAGCAGCAGGAACAGCCCGGTGCCCACCACCATCGGCGAGACGGCCAGCGGCAGCATCGCGATGGCGCCCCAGCCCGTTCCGCGACCCTCGGCCCGTGCCGCGGCCAGCGCCAGCGGCAGCGCCAGCGCCAGCGCCAGGCCGGTGGCGGCCAGCGCCATCGCCAGCGACCGGCCCGCCGCGGCCCAGACGGCGGGCGGCAGGCCCGCCACGTTCGGCAGGCCCGAAACGACGACCGCGGCCAGGGGCGCCAGCAGGAAGGCCGTTGCCAGCCCGATCGCAAGCGTGTCGACCGCGCGCCGCCAGATGCCGCCCGCCGGAACCCGTGCCCCGGCGCGGTCGAGCCCGGCGCCCGGCCCCGGCCGGCTCGCCGCGCGCCCCGCGACGGTGACGGCGGCGAGGCACAGCGCCGCCTGCATCAGCGCGAGCGCGGCGGCGCGGCCGAGGTCGAACTCGAACCGGAAGGCCTGGTAGATCGCCACCTCCAGCGTCGTCGCGCCCGGCCCGCCGCCCAGCACCAGCGCCACCGCGAAGGAGGTCAGGCAGACAAGGAAGATCGCCAGCCACGCGCCGGGCATCACGGCGGCCAGCATCGGCGCTTCAAGGAAGCGGCGCACCTCGGCCGGCCCCATGCCCAGGCTCTCGGCCAGCCGGAAGCGTTCGGATGGGATCGACAGCCAGCCTTGCAGGATCAGCCGGGTGGCCAGCGGCAGGTTCAGGAACACATGCGCCAGCACCACGCCGCCCAACCCGTAGACCGACACCGTCGGCAGCCCCAGCGCCGACAGCCCCGCGTTCATCAGCCCGGCCCGCCCGAAGATCGCGACAAGGCCGAGGACGGCCACGATCACCGGCAGCAGGAACGGCGCGCCCAGCAGCGTGATGATCAGCCCCCGGCCGGCAAACCGCCGCCGCGCCAGCGCGCGGGCCACGGGCACCGCCAGCCCGGCGGACAGGGTGGCCGACAGGACCGCCTGCCAAAGCGTGAAACGCAGGACGGCCCAGTCGGCCGGGCCGGGCGCGGGCAGGCCACCCGCGCGCCAGGCCACCGCGGCGAGCGGCACGAGGGTGAGCAACCCCACCCCCGCCGCCGCCGCGCCGGCGGCCAGGTTCAGCGTGCCAGCGCGTCGCGCCATTCGGCCAGCGCCGCGTCGCGAACCGCCGCGGCCTCTTCCGGTGGCAGGTAGAGCGTGCGCTCCGCCGGCACAGGGTCTCCGAAGCCCTCGGGCAGCCCGCCCGCCGGGGTGACGGCGGGGAACATCCAGTTGGTTTCCGGGATCACCGCCTGGAAGCCGTCGGACAGCATGAAGGCGAGGAAGGCGTCGGCCAGCTCCGGCGCGTCGGTCGCGGCCAGCTTGCCGGCGACCTCGACCTGAAGGTAATGGCCCTCGGCGAACGCGGCATAGGCCTTGGTGTCGTCGCCCTCGGCGATCCGGTGATAGGCTGGCGACGAGGTGTAGGACAGGACCATGTCCGCCTCGCCCTCAAGGAACATGCCGTAGGCTTCCGACCAGCCGGGCGTGACCGTCACGATATTGTCGGCCAGCGCCTCCCACATCGCGGCGGCGTCCGCACCCTCGGCGGCCTTCACCCACATCAGCAGGCCGAGGCCGGGGGTGGAGGAGCGGGGATCCTGGATCAGGATCGAGATATCCGAGGCCGCGAGCGCGGCGAAGCTGCCCGGCGGATCGGCCAGTTTCGTGCTGTCGTAGACGAAGGCGAAATGCCCCCAGTCGAAGGGCAGGAACAGCGGGTCGTCCCAGCCGATCGGCAGGTCGAGCGCCGGCGTCAGCCCGTGCGGCGCGAACAGCCCGGTGGCCGCGGCGCGGCCCGTCAGGTTGGTGTCGAGGCCGAGAACCACGTCGGCATCGGTCGTCGCGCCCTCAAGCTCCAGCCGGGCCAGCAGCGCCGCGCCGTCGCCGGCGGCGACGAAGCGCAGATCGCAGCCGCACTCGGCTTCGAAGGCGGCTTCGACGGCGGGGCCGGGGCCCCAGTCGGAAACGAAGCTGTCGTAGGTATAGACGGTCAGAACGGGCGTCTGCGCCATCGCCTGTGTGGCAAGGGTCAGGCCCGCAGCGATCAGAAAGGGACGCATCACATCCTCCAAAGGCCAGGGGCGGAGATTCGGGTGGATGGATGTCCGACCTTCCCTCCGCCGGTGTTAACCGGATCAGGTTCAACGGGTTCGCAGCCTGCGTCTCAGCCCTTGCGGGCACCCCGAGGTAGCGAAGACCATAGCCCGCCGCGCGCCGCGCGCAAGCCGAAACCGCTTGAGCCGTGGCGGGGCGGGGGCTATGCCGCGGGGCGAACAGGGAGCCCGCACCATGAGCCTCAACACCTTCGGCCATCTCTTCCGCGTCACGACCTGGGGCGAAAGCCACGGGCCGGCGCTGGGCGCCACGGTCGATGGCTGCCCGCCGGGCATCGCGGTCGACGAGGCCGGGCTGCAACACTGGCTCGACCGGCGCAAGCCGGGGCAGAACCGGTTCACGACGCAGCGGCGCGAGGCCGACGCGGTGCGCATCCTGTCCGGCACCTTCGAGGGGCAGACGACGGGGACGCCGATCCAGCTGATGATCGAGAACACCGACCAGCGGTCGAAGGACTACGGCGAGATTGCCGAGGCGTTCCGCCCCGGCCATGCCGATATCACCTATTGGCAGAAGTACGGCATCCGTGACTATCGCGGCGGCGGCCGGTCATCCGCGCGCGAGACGGCGGCGCGGGTGGCCGCCGGCGGCGTGGCGCGCGCGGCGCTGGCCGCGCTGGCCCCGGGGCTGACGATCAGCGGCTACATGGTGCAGATGGGGCCGCACGCG
Organism: Paracoccaceae bacterium; assembly: GCA_024742695.1. Lineage (GTDB taxonomy): Bacteria > Pseudomonadota > Alphaproteobacteria > Rhodobacterales > Rhodobacteraceae > JANSXY01. The sequence goes on from JANSXY010000003.1 coordinate 152,804, forward strand.
ATCGACCGCGCCCGCTTCGACGCGGCCGAGATCGGAAGGAACCCGTTCTGGGTGCCCGATGCGCGGGCGGCGGCGGACTGGGCCGGCTATCTCGACGAGTTGCGGAAGTCCGGCAACTCGGTCGGTGCGGTGATCGAAGTGGTGGCGCGGGGGGTGCCCGCGGGGCTGGGCGCGCCGATCTACGGCAAGCTCGACGCCGATCTGGCCGCCGCGATGATGTCGATTAACGCGGTCAAGGGCGTCGAGATCGGCGACGGCATGGCGGCCGCCGCGCTGACCGGCGTGGAGAATGCCGACGAGATAGCGATGGGCCCGGACGGCCCGGAATACCGGTCGAACCATGCCGGCGGCATCCTCGGCGGCATTTCCACCGGGCAGGACGTGGTGGTGCGCTTCGCGGTCAAGCCGACCTCGTCGATCCTTACCCCGCGCCGCACGATCACGAAGCGGGGGCATGAGACCGAACTGGTGACCAAGGGCCGCCACGATCCCTGCGTCGGTATCCGCGCGGTGCCGGTGGGCGAGGCGATGATGGCCTGCGTGATCCTCGACCACCTGCTGTTGCACCGTGGCCAGGTCGGCGAGGCGGGCGGCCGGATCGGGCCGGGCGCGTAAATCCTTCGTCCGAAGGATTTGCGCGCCGTCGCCCTGAAATCTTTCGGATGAAAGATTTCAGGGCCACCCGTGCGGGCCAAGGTCTTTCGTCCGAAAGACCTTGGCGGAGCGCCGAAAATTCTTCGGACGAAGAATTTTCGGCTTGCCTCAGCTTTCGACGGCGGCGGCGAGCGCGGTGTCCATCAGCGCCTTGATCTCGTCGCGGCCGGTTCCGGCGACGATCCGGCCCAGTTCCTCCGCGCCCTTCAGCACCACGAGGGTGGAGCGGCGGGGGATGTTCATCTCGGCGACGATCATGTCGTCCTTCCAGGTATCCCAGTCGACATCGATGAAGGCGACGTTTTCCTCGTAGGCCGGGTTTTCCTCTTTCAGCGCGGCCAGCACCCGGCCCTGCGCCTTGCAGGTGCCGCACCACGCGGCCTTGAAGTCGAGAAACACCACGTCGCCGGCGGCGAGGTGCTTGTCGAGCAGGTCGGGCGTGTAGGCCATCCCCTCGGCCCGTGCCGAAAGCGGCATGGCAAGGCTGACGGCGGCGGTGAGGGCGAGAAAGTCGCGGCGATGCATCTATGGTTCTCCGGTGTCAGATGGATACGGAAAGGTCGATCAGCCAGGGCGGCAGCACGTCGAGCGCCCAGGCCTCGATCCGGTGGTGAAGCTGGAAGAAGATCGCCGTGCCCACGGCGACGAACACGGCGCCGAGGATCGGGCGGGCGCGCAGCGCCAAGGCCTGCGCCGCGGCGCGGTTGCGGGCCAGCAGCCCGCGCGCCCCGTAGCCCAGCGCCAGCACGATGGTGGCGACCCCGCCGGCGAAGGCCAGCATGATCGCGAAGGCGCGGCCAAGGTCGGCCCCCTGCGAGGCCAGCGCGATGGCGCTGCCCAGCGTCGGGCCGATGCAGGGCGACCAGACCGCGCCCAGCAGCATGCCGCCCACGACCTGCCCCGACAGGCTGGACCGGTCGACCCGGTCCAGCCCGGCATCGGCGCGGCCCGCCACGCCCGCGGTCGCCGTGGCGAACCGCGCGCCCATCGCCGGCACCAGCATCGTGAGGCCGAACAGCACCATCAGCACGGCGGCGGCGCGGATCACGCTGTCTTCGGTCAGCCCGATGCTGCGCCCGGCCACGGTAACGCCGAAGCCGAAGGCGACGAAGGCCACCGCCATGCCCACGGCCAGCGCCGCGGGGCCCCAGCGCCCGGCCTGCAAGGCGGTCGCCAGCACGATCGGCAGAACCGGCAGGACGCACGGGTTGATGAGTGTCAGAAGGCCCGCGGCATAGGCAAGGACAAGATCGAACATGGGGCGAAGACTGCCGCGCCCGTTCGGCGATGTCACATGACAAGCCGCGCGCGGCCCGTCACTTCGCCGCGAGAGATTGTTTCGACAGTTGCACGGCGAGAATCCCGGCCGCCACGATCACAACGCCGACGATGTCCCAGGGCCCCAGCCCCTCGCCGAGGATCGCCGCGGCGATCGCCACGCCGAAGAACGGGTTGAGGAAATGGAAGGTCGCGGCCTTGATCGCGCCGATCCGGTTGACCAGCAGGAACCACACCAGCGTCGCCAGCAGGCCCGGCACCAGCGTGGTGTAGGCGAAGGCAAGGCCCAGCCGCAGGGTCCAGGTCACCTCCCAGCTTTCCAGCGCCACGGCGAAGACGGCCAGCACCGCCGAGCCGACGAACATCTGCAGTCCGACGATCATCAGCACGTTGCCGCCCGACCCGGTCGACCGCACCGCCAGGGTGGCGACCGACAGCGCCAGCGCGCCCAGAACGCACAGCGCCACGCCGGCCGCATCGGCCCCGCCCGACAGCCGCGTGCCCATGATCAGCGCCACACCGACGAACCCCGCCACCAGCCCCGCCAGCCCCAGCCGGCCTACCCGGTCGCCCCAGGCCGCCCAGCCGATCCCGGCGACCATCAGCGGCATGGTCGAGGCGATGATCGAGGCCAGCGAGGCCTCGACCCACTGCATCGCGACGAAGTTGAGCCCGAGGTAGAGCGCGTTCTGGCAGACACCGAAGACGACGACGGCCAGCCATTGCGGCCGCGTCAGCCGCCAGGTCTGCCCCATCGCCCGCGCGATCATCACGCCCAGCGCGCCGGAAATCAGGAACCGGATCGCCAGCGCGGTCAGCGGCGGGGCATCCGCCACGATCATCCGGGCAGAGGAAAACGCCGAGGACCACATCAGGGCAAAGGCCAGCCCCATGCCGATCGCGCGCAGATCCATTCGGTGCCCCCGCTTGAACTAGGATGTCGGCAACGAAAAGGGCCGCCCCGGGGCGACCCTATCGCGACCGGCGCCGGCCGCAAGGGCCGGTGCCGCGAACGGCGGAACGATCAGCCGTTGACGCTGTCCTTCAGCGCCTTGGCGATGGTCATCTTGACCTGCTTGTCGGCCGGCTTGGTGAAGGTTTCGCCGGTCGCCGGGTTGCGCACCTGGCGCTCCGGCCGGGCGCGGCACATGATCTTGCCGATCCCCGGGATCGTCACGGCGCCGCCGCCGGCGACTTCGCTGGTGATCACCGCGGAAATCGCGTCGAGCGCGGCACCGGCGGTCTTCTTGTCCGAACCCATTTCTTCGGCGAGCGCCGCAACAAGCTGGGTCTTGGTCATCGGTTTCGACATGGCTCTGTCTCCTCACTCAGCCCCGCGTTTTGGGGGTCATTTCGGGATTTAAACGTCATATGGGGGGGCTACACAATGTTTTGTGGCGGCTGGCAAGCGTTTTTCTAGACATTTCGGCGTTTTTTCGCCCCCGCCGGCCCTCAAAGGAAGGCCGTCTCCTCGAACGACCGCAGTTTCCGGCTGTGGATCCGTTCCAGCGGCATCTCGCGCAGGCGTTCCATCGCCCGGATCCCGATCAACAGATGCCGCGCCACCTGGGTCTTGTAGAACTCCGTCGCCATGCCGGGCAGCTTCAGCTCGCCGTGCAGCGGCTTGTCGGAGACGCACAGGAGCGTGCCATAGGGCACGCGAAAGCGGAATCCGTTGGCCGCGATCGTCGCGCTTTCCATGTCCAGCGCGATCGCGCGGGACTGGCTCAGCCGTTGCACCGGGCCGGACTGGTCGCGCAATTCCCAGTTGCGGTTGTCCAGCGTGGCGACCGTGCCGGTGCGCATGATCCGCTTGAGTTCGTAGCCCTCCAGCCGCGTGACATCGGCCACCGCCTGCTCCAGCGCGATCTGGATCTCCGCCAGCGCCGGGATCGGCACCCAGACCGGCAGATCGTCGTCCAGCACCCTGTCCTCGCGCAGGTAGGCATGGGCCAGCACGAAATCGCCCAGCGACTGCGAGTTCCTCAACCCGGCGCAATGGCCCACCATCATCCAGGCATGCGGCCGCAGCACCGCGATATGATCCGTCGCGGTCTTGGCGTTCGACGGGCCGACGCCGATGTTGACCAGCGTGATCCCGGCGCCGCCTTCGCGCCTGAGGTGGTAGGACGGCATCTGCGGCATCTTCGCCAACTGCGGCAGCGGCGCCGAGGGATCGGTGATCTCGTGGTTTCCGGGGCCGACGAACCCGACATAGCCGCTGTCCGGATCGGCCAGCGCCTGCCGCGCGAAGGCCTCGAACTCGTCGACGTAGAACTGGTAGTTGGTGAACAGCACGTGGTTCTGGAAATGCTCCGCCGCCGTCGCCGTGTAATGCGACAGCCGGGCGAGCGAATAGTCCACCCGCTGCGCGGTGAACGGGGCCAGGTGGCCGGACCCGTCGGGATGGCCGGGCGAGGTGCCGTTGACGATGTCGTCGTTCGTCGTCGACAGGTCCGGCACGTCGAAGACGTCGCGCAGCGAGAAATCCAGCACGCCCTCCTGCGGCACGGTGACGGCGGGGTTGTTGGCCACGGCGAAATGCACCGGCATCGGCGTGGCCGAGGCGCCGATGCTGACGCCGACGCCGTGGTTGCGCATCAGGATGCCGATCTGCTGGGTAAGGTAGTTGCGAAACAGGTCGGGCCGGGTGACCGTCGCGGCATAGGTGCCCGGCATCGCGACATGGCCGAAACTCAGCCGGCTGTCGGTCTTGGCATGGCTCGTCGTGGTCAGCCGGATCTCGGGGTAGAAGGCGCGGAACCGGGCCTCCGGCCGGCCCGAGGCCACGACGCCCTCGAAGGCGCGCACGAGGAAGCCCACCGCCTCGCCGTATAGCGCCTCGAGGCGCGCGACGGCGGCGGCGGGGTCGGTGAATGTCTCGGGCGCCGCGGCGGGCGGCGTCCGGACCGGCGGAACATGCGGGGTCATCGGCACCATCGTGACAGGGTGCGGGGAACCTCGCACCTTGTGCCGGGGCTGGCAAGCCCGCCCGTCCCGCCCGCCCGCGCCCGATTTTGGTCCGCAAATATCCCGCGGGGGAGGGCCGGCGCAGCCGGCCCCGGGGGCGCGAAGCCCCCGTGACACGCCCGCCCCGGCACCACGGGGCGCGGGCTCTGGCCCTGCCCGTCGCGGGCGTCTAGGCTGGCGCCGATCCTGCGGAGGGCGGCGGCATGAACATCCTGTTCGTCATGTATGACCAGTTGCGGTTCGACTACCTGTCCTGCGCCGGCCACCCGCATCTCGACACGCCGAACTTCGACCGTGTCGCGGCGATGGGCGTGCGGTTCGACCGCGCCTATTGCCAGTCCCCGGTCTGCGGCGCGAGCCGGATGAGCTTCTACACCGGGCGCTACGTCCACAGCCACGGGGCCAGCTACAACAACTATCCCCTGAAGGTCGGCGAGACGACGCTGGGCGATCATCTGCGTCCGCTGGGGATGGAGGCGGTGCTGATCGGCAAGACCCACATGAGCGTCGACGCGGCCGGGATGGACCGGCTGGGGATTTCCCGCGACGGCGTGATCGGCGCGCGGGTGGCCGAATGCGGCTTCGACGTCTGGATCCGGGACGACGGGCTTTGGGCCGAGGGGCCCGGCGGGTTCTACGACAGCCGCCGCTCGCCCTACAACGCATACCTCAAGGCGCGCGGCTACGGCGGCGAAAACCCCTGGCACGACCATGCCAATTCCGGTGTCGACCCGGCGGGGGACATCGCCTCGGGTTTCCTGATGAAGAACGCCGTCCTGCCCGCCCATGTGAAGGAGGAAGACAGCGAAACCCCGTGGCTGACCTCGCGCGCCATCGACTTCATCGAGGATCGGCGCGGATCGGGCCGGCCCTGGCTGGCGCATCTGTCCTACATCAAGCCGCACTGGCCCTACATCGTGCCCGCGCCCTACCACGCGATGTTCGGGCCCGAACACGTTCTGCCGGCGGTCCGCAGCCCCGCCGAACTGCAGGATCCGCATCCGGTCTACGGCGCGTTCCTGAACGGCACGATCGGCCGCGCCTTTCACCGCGACGAGGTGCGCGCGGCGGTGATCCCGGCCTACATGGGCCTCGTGAAGCAATGCGACGACCAGTTGGGGCGGCTGCTCGATTACCTCGAAGAGTCCGGGCAACTGGCCGACACGATGATCGTGCTGACCTCGGATCACGGCGATTACCTGGGCGATCACTGGATGGGCGAGAAGGACCTGTTCCACGATCCCTCGGTGCGGGTCCCGATGATCGTCGTCGATCCCAGGCCCGAGGCCCATGCGACGCGCGGCACCGTCTCGACCGCGCTGGTGGAATCGATCGACCTTGCCGCCACCTTCATCGAGGCCGCCGGCGGCACCGTGCCCGGTCATGTCGTCGAGGGCCGCTCGCTCCTGCCGCTGCTGCGCGGCGAGGATGTCGCCTGGCGCGCGGCGGCGATCAGCGAATACGATTATTCCGCCTCGCCGGTGGCCACCCTGCTGGGGCTGGAGCCGAAGGATTGCCGGCTGATGATGGTCGCGACGGAGCGCTGGAAGATGGTTCATGCCGAGGGCGGGTTCCGCCCGATGCTGTTCGATCTCGCCTCCGACCCGCGGGAGTTGCGCGACCTTGGCGACGATCCCGAACATGCCGCGGTGATCGCCGAGATGTACGGCCACCTGAACCGCTGGGCGCGGCGGATGTCGCAGCGCACCGCGATTTCGGATGCCGAGATCGCCGCCCGGCGCGGCAAGTCGCGCCGCAAGGGGGTGCTGCTGGGCGTCTGGGACGAAAGCGGGGCCAGCGACGAGGATCTCGCCCGCTATCGTGGCCCGGCGCCGCCCCTGCCGGACTGACGCAGGCGCGCAACAGGGGCCGCCGCCGCCGCCGGCCCGGTCCCGCCGGCGGGCTTGACCGCCAGGTCCGGGCGTTCCTAGAGTTATCCACAGAGGGGCCGCCGACCCGGCGCAGATCGGGCGCAGCCGGCCCCGCCGAGCAGTGACAGTTGATAGGTGACGAGTTGCGTGTGTATCGCATCCCCGCGGCCGGGCTGGCCGCCGTGTCCCTTGCCGTGACGGCCGAACCGGCCCTGGCGCAGGGGTTCTTCGAAAATCCCGATCTGCTGACGCCCGATATGGACCCAATCGGCCTCGCGCCGGTCGAGCCCGGCCTCGGCTTCGGCCTGGGCGAAGCGGCCGCCGGTGCGGCAGCCTCGCCGATGATGACCGGCCTTCTGGCGCTGGGCGTGGGCCTCGGCCTGGCTGCCGCGGCGGGTGGCGGTGGTGGCGACGGCGGGGATGACGGTGGCGGCGGTGGCGATGGCGGCAGCGGCTGGGCCGGCGACGTGCTGGACGGCTGCACCACCGCCAACCCCGCCCGCAGCGCCTACGAGACGACCGAATACTACGCCAGCTACGGCCTTGGCGTGATCTGCGCCGCCGAACGCTACGCGGTGACGGAGGAAGACGGCGCGCCGGGCTTCGGCGAGGGGGTCAATCTCGGCGTCTTCGACGACGGGTTCTACACCTTCCACAGCGAGTTGCGGCAATCCTTCGGCACGACCGAGGGCGACAACTGGAACCAGGTCTACAACGGCTACGCGACGATCCCGAACTGGACCACGGAGGGCAATCACGGCACCCATGTCGCCGGGATCATCGGCGCGGCGCGCGACGGCAACGGCATGCACGGCGTCGCGCCGATGGCCACGCTCTACGGCATTCGGGGTCTCGCGGACACCGCGCGACCCTGGGCGAAGTACGACGGGTTCACCTACGCGGCCGAATTCGACATCGAGGACTTCGAACCCAACGCCATCGACCCGTTCGAGATCATCTTTTCCGACGGTATGCACTGGGCCTGGGAACGCAGCGTGGAGGTGATGAACCACAGCTGGGGATTCATGAGCCAGTTCGGCTACGACTTTTCCATCGACGATGCCGGCGGGATCCGAGGCGTCAGGGCCTACCTGCGTCCGCTTATCTTCGACGCGATCGCGGCGACTGTCTCGGGCGGCGACATAACGGTCCTCAGGAGGGGTGACGACCCCGGCACACCCGACACCGTGGAGGAAGACGATCACTACTACCTCGACCAGACCACGATCACCGGCGGTATGGTTCATGTCTTCGCGGCGGGCAATTCCGACCTGTCGGAACCCGGCGTCTTCGCTGGCCTGCCCTACTTCGGCGGGGAGAACAGCGATTTCGCCCGCCATATCGTCACCGTCGTCTCGACCGATCCCGACGGCAACCTTTCCAGCTTCTCGAACCAGTGCGGCAAGGCGAAGGATTCCTGTCTCGCCGCGCCGGGGGCCTACATCTATTCCACCATCGAACGGGTGGTGACGGACGGCGACGGCGCCGAACGGCAGTTCGAGGATTACGATTACATGAGCGGCACCTCGATGGCCGCGCCGCACGTCACCGGCTCCATCGCGCTGCTGCTGTCCGAATACGCCGAACTGACGGCGGCGGACGCGCTGCAGATCATCAAGGACACCGCCACCGACATCGGCGCGCCGGGTGTGGACGAGGTCTACGGCCACGGCCTGCTGAACCTCGAGAACGCGGTCAGGCCGCAGGGCGCGCTGATGGTCCAGCTTGCCGATACGCTGGATGTCGATGCCCGCCCGGCGGCGGCCTCGGCGGTGGTGGCGACCGGCGGCATGGGCCGGGCGCTGGGTGCGGCGCTGGCGCCGCAGCGGCTGATGGTCACCGACCGGTACGATCGCGGCTACACGCTGTCGGCCGCCGGTTTCGTGGCCGAGGCCGACGACAGCGGCGCACAGCGCCAGCGGGTCGAGGCCTTCGCGACCGCGCAGGCCCGCGTCGTGGCGTTCGGCGACGGCCAGAGCGAGTTGCGGTTTTCGCCCTACGGGTCCGAGGCGCTGGCGATGCCCGGCACCCTGGGCGACCTGCACGCGCCGGAAACCGCGGTGCTGACCGGCGGCGCGGCGCTGACTTGGCAGGGCGATCTGGGCGGCGGGCTGACCGGCATGGTGCAGGCCGCTGGGCCGATGGGTTCGGCCAGCGCCGGAGCGACGGACGGCCGCTACCTGGGCGGCAAGCTCGCCCTGGCGCTGGGGGGCGGGGCCAGCCTGTCGGTCGGCGCCGGGGTTTTGCAGGAAAGCGGCGGGTTCCTCGGAACCGATCTGCGCGGCGCCTTCGGCAGTTCCGTCGCGGCGGAAACCGCCTTCGTCAGCCTGGGCGCGGGGCTTGCAGTCGGGCAGGGGCGCATGGCCCTGTCCTACACCGAGGGCGTGACCGGGTTTTCCGGCGACGGACTCGTGCAGTCGGGCAGCGGGATCGGCAGCCGCAGCCTCGGCGTCAGCTTCGAGATGGCCGATGTCGGCGCGCGCGGCGCGCGGCTGGGCGTGGGGGTTCGCCGTGCGCTGGACGTGACCGGCGGCCGGCTCGACCTGCGGGTGCCGGTGGCGCGGACGGCGGCGGAGGCCGGGCAGAAGACGATGGGCGTGGTTATGGAACACGCCAGTGTCGATCTCGACCCGGCGCGCGCGCCCACCGACCTTGAACTGCGCTACAGCCTGCCCGCCGGCTCCGGCCAGGTCGGTCTTGCCCTGACCCGGCGGCTGGATGACGCGGCCGACGACGGGTTCGTCGCCGGCCTGGGCTACCGGATCGTGTTCTAGGCGGCGGTCCGGGACGCGCCGGGAGGCGGCTCAGAAATCCTGCCAGTCCTCGGCGGCGGCCGCCGCCGGAGCCCCGCCGCCGCCGGCGACCGCGCGTTTCGGGGCCGCCTGCACCGGGGCCTGTGCGGGCGCCGGCGCGGCCGTCGCGGTCCGCGACGCCCGGCGCATGCCGCCGGCGCCCAGGTCGAACCGCGCGGTATTGGCGATCAGCGCCGAGGACATCGACAGAAGCGATTGCGTGGCCGCGTTGGTCTCTTCCGACAGGGCCGCGTTCTGCTGCGTGGCCTGGTCGAGCTGGTTGACCGCGACGTTGATCTCCTGGATCCCGGTCGCCTGTTCAGAGGCGGAAACCGCGATCTCGCCCACCCGTTCCTTGATGTCGGCGACGCTTTCCTCGATCGAGCCGATCGCCTCGCCCGCCTCGCCGACAAGGCTGACGCCGCGGCTGACCTGGCTCGACGACAGGTCGATCAGGTCCGCGATCTCGCGCGCCGCGTCCGAGGATCGCTGCGCCAGCGCCCGCACCTCGGACGCGACGACGGCGAAACCGCGCCCCGCCTCGCCGGCCCGCGCCGCCTCGACCCCCGCGTTCAGCGCCAGCAGGTTGGTCTGGAAGGCGATCTCGTCGATCACGCCGGTGATCTTGGAAATCTTGCCCGACCCGTCGGCGATTTCCTCCATCGCCGCGATCGTGTCACGCATCACGCTGCCCGACCGCTGGGCGCGTTCCTGCATGCCCTTGACCATGTCGCTCGCGGTTTCGGCGACCTCGGCGGCGGATTTGACCGAGGCCGTCAGCTGGTCGAGCGCGGCGGCGGTTTCCTCCAGCGTGGCGGCCTGCTGTTCGGTCCGGCGGTTGAGGTCGGTCGAGGCCGTCGCGATCTCGTTGGCCTCGTTGCGGATCGACTCGGCGCTCTCGACCACCAGCGCGATGGCCTCGGCCAGGGTTTCGGCGGCGGCGTTGAAATCGCGCCGCAGCGCCTCGTAATCCTCCGGGAACGCCTCGTCGATCCGGGCGTCCAGCCGGCCCTGCGCGAGGTCACCCAGCGCCGCGCCCAGGCGTTCGACCACGCCGGCCTGCTGCGCGGCGATGCGCGCGCGGCTTTCGGCCTCGCGGCCCTGCGCCTCGGCGGCGCTGCGGCGCGCGGCATCGGCCTCGGCCTGCTGGCGGATGATGTCCTGGTGCGCGCGCTCGGCCTCGGCGCGCGCGGCCTCGGCGGCGGTCTTGTCGGCCTCGGCGGCCTGCTGCGCCGCCTCGGCCTCGGCCTGCGCCGCCTCGGCGGCGGTCATCGCGGCCTCCAGTTCGGTCGCGCGGGTCGCGGCAAGGGTATCCATCTGCAGCCGCACCCGCACCGCCTGGACCAGCGCGAAGGTTTCGCCGGCCACGATCGCGCCGTGCAGAAGCGTGCGCTGGACGTTGGCGAAGAGTTCCACGCTGGGATAGAGCAGCGAGGGCATGAACAGGCTCAGCGACAGGTGGTGCACCACGATCGTCGCCGCGCCGAACAGGATCGCGCGGATATCGACCAGCGCCACCAGCACCGCGAGCACCGCGAAGAAGGCCATGTGCGTGTCGACCTGCCAGGCGTGCCCGGCGAAGGCCGCCGTCAGCGCGATGGCCTGCCCGACCAGCGCCTGCCCGGCCAGGATGCGGCCGGTGCGCGCGTCCGGCAGCCGCGTGCCGATCTGCCCGACGAGGGCGAAGACGGCCGAGATCACGCCGGGAATCACCGGGTTCGCCCCGGTGAACAGGAGCGCGGCAAGAACCGTCAGCGGCAGGCCCGCCCAGGCGATCAGGGCGATTCGCCGCGCGGCCTGCGCCTGCACGTCATGAAGGCTTTGGTCTTTGGAATGCATCTTTGGCCCGCGAAATTGTCTGTTCGAATTCGGTGTTGCCGGGGCTTGCCCGTGCGGAAACCGGGATCGTCCCGGTGCCCGCCGTTCTCGCATCGCGGGAGTTGATTTCCCGTAAAGCGCGAGCGGATCGGCCCGCCGATGCGCCCGGCATCGGGTCAGCGACCGCGGCGCGCGGGGCGCGACCGTGGACGCCACCGTGCCGGAAGGGACATGGTTCGCGACGAAAGCCGGCGCCGGGGGCGAAAAACGGTCGACATGCCCGCTGCCTTCCTTACTGTTTCCCGGCGCGTGGCTTGCCCGGACGAGTCGATCCGGGGCGCGCCGCACCGGGAGGCTGGAACGATCATGGCAAACAGCAGCGCGTCCGCCGGGCAGAACGGACGGTCCTACATCCATGCCGGGCTGGACGTTCGCGGCGACCTGTCCTGTGCGGGGGTGGTGGAGATCGACGGCAACGTGCAGGGCGACATCGCCGCCGAGACGCTGGTGATCGGCCCCACGGGCACGGTCGCCGGGCAGGTTCGGGCCCGCACCGTCACCGTCTCCGGCCGGCTCGACGGGGCGATCGCGGGACAGACGATCACCCTTCTGGCGGAATCCGTGGTCCGCGCCGACGTGACCTATGAAACGGTGACGATCCAGTCCGGCGCCGATGTCGAAGGCACCTATCGCCAGGCGTCGTTCGGCAACGGCTGATCCCGATCGGCTGGATCGGCCGCGCCCCCTCGCCCGCGCGTTCAGCCCCGCGCCTTGTCCCCGCTATCAAGGTTCATGATCGCGCTGGCCGCGCCGGCGAGCAGGTGCTAGCCTGCCCGTAACGGCCGGAACAGGCCGGACGAGGCAGTGTGCAGATGACAGCCGGACTGACCGGTCTTGCAAGCATTTCCTGGGCCCAGACCCGGATCGACGGCGTGCCGGGGGCGCCGCCCGCCGCCCTGCGTTGCGGCGCGACCTGGCAATGGGCGGGGGCGGTGGCGCGGCTCGATCCCGCGACGAGCCTCGCGCTCGCGGCGCGCCCGGTGGGTGCCGGGGACGCCGAGCGGGCGCGCGTCGCCAGCCGGGCCTGGCGTCTCGCCGCCGGGGTGCCCGGTGCGACCCGGCCCGATCCGGCGCGGCGGCGGGCGGAATCGCCGGCCGGATGGTCCGGGCAGGGCGAGTTCGTGGTGGCCGACGGTGCGCGCCGGCACCGGGTCATGCTGATGGCCTCGGGGGTGCCGGGCCGGCCCTGGCTGGTGTTTCCCGACGGTCCGCCGGCCGCCTGTCGGCCGCTGGTGCTGCTGTCGGTCCGGGTGCCCGGGCTGCCGCTGCGTCTCGGCGCGCCGGTCTTCCTGCCCGGCGGCTTCGCGGCGGGCACCGCAATCGCCACGCCGGAGGGCATGATCGCGGTGGACTACCTCGCACCGGGGGACCGCGTGCTGGCGCGCGACGGCGGGCTGCGGCAGGTCGTCTGCACGGTCCACTGGCAGGCCGGTGGCGGCGCGGCGCGGCTGGCGCCGGGGCTGCGCGCGGTGACGATCCGGCCCGGCGCCTTCGGTCCCGGTCATCCGGCCCGGCCGCTGCGGCTTGCGCCGGGCCAGATCGTCGCGGTCGGCGGGCCAGAGGTGCGCGCCCTGTTCGGCGCGTCGCGGGTACTGGTGCCCGCCGCCCGGCTTGCCGGGCTGCCGGGCGTGGTCGCCGCCTCGGGCGGCGCCGGTGGGCATTTCGTGCGGCTCGTGCTGGATGCGCCCGACCTCGTGCTGGCCGAGGGCATGGTCTGCGCCAGCGCGCTGCCGCCGCCCGCGCCGGGGCCCTGGCCCGAGGCGCTGGCCGCCGGCCCCTGCCCGCGGCCGCCGCGCCCCCTGACCCCGACAGAGGCCGCGCGGCTCGTTCATGCCCGCGCGCTGGGTTGCGCCGCGGCCGGCCCCGGCCCCCGAACGGGCCATTGACTCCCGCGCCGGGGCGTCTATAAGCCGCCCGTCCCGGGGTTCGCGCCCCGTGACGACCATTGGTGTTGGCGGCCCCCGCAAGGGGATGCCTGTCGGGGCTTCGGCCCAAAGGACAACGCCCTTCGCAACCGGCCGCGCCCCGCGCGGCCCGAACAGCAAGGAGATCAGGGGTGACCAAACGCACTTCTGCCAAGTACAAGCTCGACCGCCGGATGGGCGAAAACATCTGGGGGCGCCCGAAATCGCCGGTCAACCGCCGTGAATACGGCCCCGGCCAGCATGGCCAGCGCCGCAAGGGCAAGATGTCGGATTTCGGCACCCAGCTGCGCGCCAAGCAGAAACTGAAGGGCCACTACGGCGATCTGACCGAAAAGCAGTTCCGCCGCATCTACGCCGAGGCCGAGCGCGTCAAGGGCGACACCGGCGAGAACCTGATCGGCCTGCTGGAGCGCCGGCTCGACGCCGTCGTGTACCGCGCCAAGTTCGTGCCGACGATCTTCGCCGCGCGGCAGTTCGTGAACCACGGCCATGTCACCGTGAACGGCAAGCGCGTGAACATCCCGTCCTACCGCCTGAAGGAAGGCGACGTGGTGGCGGTGCGCGACCGGTCCAAGCAGCTGGCGATCGTGCTCGAGGCCGTGGGCCTGGCCGAGCGTGACGTGCCCGACTACATCGAGGCCGACCATTCGAAGATGACCGCGACCTTCGTGCGCCAGCCGTCGCTGGGCGACGTGCCCTTCGCGGTGCAGATGGAACCGAACCTCGTGGTCGAATACTACGCCAAGAACTGATCCCGCGCCGCAGGCCGGAGAACGGAGGGCCGCGGCATCGCCGCGGCCCTTTTGCGTGTCCGGCCCCGCATCCGGCGCTGGCCTTGGCCGGGGCGAGCGGCTAAGACGGCCCCGGCCCCCGGAGTTCCGCCAATGACCGATGACAATCCGATCCGCCCGCAACCCGGCATCCTCGACATCGCGCTCTACGAGGGCGGGGCCGCGCATGTCGCCGGGGTCGAGAACGCGGTCAAGCTGTCGTCGAACGAAAACCCCTTCGGCGCGTCCGAGGCCGCGCGCGTGGCCTTCCAGCGCGCGGTGCACAACCTGCACCGCTACCCGCCGACCGACCATGCCGCGCTGCGCGCCGCGATCGGCGAGGCGCACGGGCTCGATCCCGCGCGGATCGTCTGCGGCGTCGGCTCGGACGAGATCATCGGGCTTCTGTGCCAGGCCTATGCCGGGCCCGGCGACGAGGTGGTGCATACCGAGCACGGGTTCCTGATGTACCCGATCTATGCCCGTGCCGCCGGCGCCACCCCGGTCAGGGTGCCCGAACGCGAGCGGACGGCGGATGTGGACGCGATCCTCGCCGCCTGCGGGCCGAAGACGCGGATCGTGTTTCTCGCCAACCCGAACAACCCGACCGGCACGATGATCGGCGTGGCCGAGGTGCAGCGCCTGGCCGAGGGGTTGCCGCCGCGGGCGCTGCTGGTGCTTGACGGCGCCTATGCCGAGTATGTCGAGGGCTACGACGGCGGTGCGGCCCTGGTCGAGGCGCGGCAGAACGTGGTGATGACCCGCACGTTCTCCAAGATCTACGGGCTGGGCGGGCTGCGGATCGGCTGGGGCTACGCGCCGCGTCACGTCGTCGATGTGCTGAACCGTATCCGCGGACCGTTCAACCTGTCCACCGCGCAACTGGATACCGCCGAGGCCGCGGTGCGCGACCATGATCACGTCGCCCGCTGCCGGGCGGAAAACACCCGGCTCCGCGCCTGGCTGGCCGAGGCGCTGGCCGAACATGGCGTGCCGTCGGATACCTCGACGGCCAATTTCGTGCTCGCCCGCTTCGCCGACGCGGCCGAGGCCGAGGCCTGCGACGCGTTCCTGAAGGCCGAGGGGCTGATCGTGCGCCGGGTCGCCGGCTACGGCCTGCCGCATTGCCTGCGGATCACGGTGGGCGACGAGGCGTCGTGCCGCCGGGTCGCGCATGCCGTGGGCCGGTTCAAGGCCGGCGAGGCCGCGCAATGACGCCGATCTACGACAGGGTCGCGCTGATCGGGCTGGGGCTGATCGCCTCGTCGATGGCGCATGCGATGAAGGCGCAGGGCCTTGCCCGCGAGATCGCCGGGCATGCCAAGAGCGCCGAAAGCCGCGCCGCGGCGCTGGAGATCGGGTTTTGCGATACCGTCCACGACAGCGCCGCGGCGGCGGTCGCGGGCGCCGATCTCGTGGTGCTGGCGGTGCCGGTCTGCGCGATGGGCCCGATCGCGGCCGAGATCGGCCCGCATCTCGCCCCCGGCGCGACGGTCACCGATGTCGGATCGGTCAAGCAGGCGGTGATCGAGGCGGTCGCGCCGCACATGCCGCCGGGCGTGGCGTTCATCCCCGGCCATCCGATCGCCGGGACGGAGCATTCCGGCCCCCGCTCCGGTTTCGCGACGCTGTTTCGCAACCGCTGGTGGCTGCTGACGCCCGCGGCCGGGACCGACCCGGCGGCGGTCGCGCGGTTCCGCCGGCTGTGCGAGGCGATGGGCGCCCATGTCGACGAGATGGATGCCGCGCATCACGACCTCGTTCTGGCCGTCACCAGCCACACGCCGCACCTGATCGCCTACACGATGGTCGGCGTCGCCGACGACCTGCGCCGCGTGACCGACAGCGAGGTGATCAAGTATTCCGCCGCCGGTTTCCGCGATTTTACCCGGATCGCGGCCTCCGACCCGGTGATGTGGCGCGACGTGTTCCTGACCAACAAGGAGGCGACGCTGGAAATCCTCGGTCGCTTCACCGAGGAACTCTTTGCCCTGCAACGCGCGATCCGGCTGGGCGACGGGCAGCATCTGCAGGACTATTTCACCCGCACCCGCGCGATCCGCCGCGGCATCGTCGAGGCCGGGCAGGATACCGACGCACCGGATTTCGGCCGGGTGAAGCTGGACGCCGGATAGGCGGGTGCCGTCAGAACCGCGGCGCGGGGCCCAGCGGGATCGGGCCAAGCCGGGTGCGGCCATCCTTCCAGACCAGCGGCGCGCGCAATGCATCGGGGTCGCCATCGGCCGCGTCGATCTGGTCCAGCATCGCCTCGAAGGTCGGCGCGAGTTCCGGTTTCACCATTCCCGCCTGCGTCGCCAGCGCGACGAGGCGGCGCCAGTCGCGCGCCACAAGGTCGATCCGGCCCTCGGCCAGCCCGGCGGAATCGGCGGCGACGCGGCCCTTGCCTTCCAGCGACAGGGTTCCCCAGCGCAGCGAGACCTCGCGCAGGTCCACCGCCGTCACGCGCGGCCCGTCGCCGGCGCCGGCGAAGCGGTCGATCGGCCGGTCGAAGGCCAGCCCCGCGTCCAGCCGCAGCCAGTCCAGGCTGTCGGGAAGCGTGCCGCCGGGATCCAGCGTCGCGCGTAGCGCCGGATCGGGCGTGAGGCCGAGCAGCGCGACACCCAGATCGTGGCCGTTGTCCAGCGCCGGCGCGCGGCGGGTGGCCAGCCGCGCCTCGCCTAGCCCGATCCCGGCGCCATCGGGCGGCGACAGCCGCAGATCCTTCGCGACGTAGGTCATGTGATCGAGCGCGATATCGGTGCCCGCGACGACGGCGGAGGCGCGCATGTCGGCGCTGGTCACCGCAAGCGGCAGGCCTGCCAGCATCACCTCCTGCTCGTTTGGCCAGACGACGATCACGTGGTTCGGCTGGTAGGCCAGCGCGAAGACCTGCAGGAACGGCGCCCGCCAGCCGGTGAGCCCGCTGCGGTCCAGCACCTCGGGTGCTTCGAAGGTCAGATCGAAGCGGCTGGGGAATCCCTCCAGCCGGACCTCCGCGGCCGATCCGAGCCCGGCGGCGCTCAGCCGCTCCACCTCGGCCCGGACGGCGGCCTCGACGCTGCGCGAGGCGACCAGCCAGTAGCCGCCGTAGAGCAGCGCCAGAACCCCCGCGATCATCGTCAACAGCCGCATGACTTCCCCTTTTCCCCGGCGGTGAAAGCCTGTTTACAGGGGCCGGTCGCGGAGGGCCAGCGGATGACGGACAACTTCATGTGGGTCTTCGGCTACGGATCGCTGATCTGGCAGCCGGGGTTCGAACCGGCCGCGCGGCGGCTGGCGCGGCTGGACGGCTGGCACCGCAGCTTCTGCATGCGCTCGATCCACCATCGCGGCACCCCGGAACAGCCGGGGCTGGTGCTGGCGCTCGACCGGGCGGCGGCGGCGGCCTGCCACGGTGTCGCCTATGCCGTGGGGCCGGGGGACGAGGCCGCGGTGATGGCCTACCTGCGCGAACGCGAGCTTGTTTCCTCTGCCTATCTGGAGACGGTGCAGACCGTCGCCTTCGAGGACGGCGGCACGGTCGAGGCGGTGACCTATGTCATCGACCCGGACCACGAACAGTATTGCGGCGGCCTGGCGCGCGAGGAACAGGCCCGGATCATCGCCACCGCCACCGGCGGGCGCGGGCCGAATGCGGACTACCTGTTCAACACCGCCGCCCATCTTGCCGAACTCGGTCTGCCCGACCCGGATCTCGAATGGCTGTCGGCGCGGGTGCGGGCGCTTCTGGCCGGGCATTGACGGTTGGCAAGCCCCGGACCCGCGCCTATGGTGCGCCCGACAAGCACCCGTGCCGGAACCGCAATGGACACCCTCGACCGTCAGGCCGCGATCTCCTTCACGCAACCCGTCCGGCAAATCCTCATGATGCTCGCCGTGGTCGGACTCGTGGCGGCAGGCGGGATTCTCGCATACGGCCGGATCTTCCCGATCTTCTTCGCCAATGTCTGGCTGAACGGGGTGATCCTCGGGGTGTTCGTGCTGGGCGTTCTGTCGACCTTCTGGCAGGTCGCGCAGCTGGTGCGCTCGGTCAGCTGGATCGAGGGGTTCGCGGTGCAGCGCCCGGGCCACGAACTGACCCGGCCGCCGCAATTGCTGGTGGCGCTGGCCGCGCTGCTGCGGGCGCGGGGCAGCCGGGCGCAGATCGCCAATTCCTCGGCCCGGTCGATCCTCGAATCCGTCGCCACCCGGATCGACGAGGCGCGCGACATCACGCGCTACATGGCCAACCTTCTGATTTTCCTGGGTCTGCTGGGCACGTTCTACGGCCTCGCCACGACCGTTCCGGCGGTGGTGGACACGATCCGCGCGCTGGCCCCGCAGGAGGGTGAAAGCCCGCTTCAGGTCTTCGACAAGCTGATGAGCGGGCTGGAACAGCAGCTGGGCGGCATGGGCACGGCGTTTTCCTCGTCGTTGCTGGGTCTTGCCGGATCGCTCGTCGTGGGGTTGCTGGAACTCTTCGCGACGCACGGGCAGAACCGGTTCTACCGGGAGCTGGAGGAATGGCTGTCGTCGATCACCCGGCTCAGCTTTTCCGCGGCCGAGGGCGATGGCGGCGGCGGTGGCGAGGCCAGCGTGGTGGCCGAGGTTCTCGACAGCATGGTCGAGCAGATGGACGCGCTGCGCGCGCTGCATGCCCAGGCCGATGCCGGCCGCACGATGGTCAACCAGCGGATCGCGGCGCTCGCCGATGCGGTCGAGGGGCTGACCAGCCGGCTGGAGGACGATGTCGGCCAGCTGGCGGCGCTGGACCGGATCGCCGAGGGCCAGGACCGGATCGCCGAGCTGCTGGCCCGGCGGATCGAGGAGGGCGGCGGCGGCGACGGCGGGATCGACGCCGAAAGCCGGATGCGGCTGCGCTCGATCGACGTGCAGCTTCTGCGGCTTTTGGAAGAGGTCGCCGCCGGCCGGCAGGAAAGCGTGGCCGACCTGCGCGCCGACATCGCGCAACTGACCAAGGCGGTGCGCGGGCTCGGCACGACGGGCCAGGCCCGCCGGGGGCCGTAGCATGGCGGCGCCGGGGCGCGGGCAGCAGCGGTTCTCGGCCACGATCTGGCCGGGCTTCGTGGATGCGATGACCGCGCTCTTGCTGGTGCTGATGTTCGTGCTGACGATCTTCATGGTCGTCCAGTCGGTGCTGCGCGACCAGATCTCCACCCAGGATACCGAGCTGGACGCGCTGGCCGCGCAGGTCGCCGGGCTGGCCGAGGCGCTGGGCGTGGAACAGGGCCGCACCGCCGCGCTTCGCGACCAGATCGTCGGGCTGGAAGAGAACATCGACGCCGCCGAGGCGGAGGCGACGCGGCAATCGGCGCTGATCGCGGCGCTCAGCGCCGATCTCACGGCGCGCGAGGCGGAACTGGACGCGGCGTCGGAGCGGATCACGGCGTTCGAGGCGCAGGTCGCCGGGCTGCTGGCCGAGCGCGACGCGGCGCGCGGCGAGGTCGCGGCGCTGACCGAGGAACGCGCGGAGCTGATCAGCGCGCAGGAGGCGCTGAACCTCGCGCTGGCGCAGGCCCGGTCGGAGATCGATGCGCAGACCGAACAGGCGAGGCTGGCCGCCGCCCGCCGCGCGGCGCTGGAGGCGCTGGTCACCGATCTGGAACGCACGGGCGAGGAAAACCGGGCCGCCATCGCCGCGCTTCAGGGCGAGCTGGACGAAACCCGCGCCGCGCTGAGCGAGGAAGAGGCGGCGCGGCTGGCCGAGGCCGCGGCCGCCGAGGCGCTGCGCGAGCGGCTGCAATCGGCCGATGCCGAACTGACGGCGATGACGCTGGCGCTGGAGGAACAGCGCCGGAAGGCCGAGGAAACGCTGACGATGCTGGCCGCCGCCGAGGCCGCGCGCGAGGATCTCGACCTCAGGCTGGCCGAGGCGCTGGCGACGCTGTTGGCCGCTGAGCGGGCGCGCGACACGGCGCGCGAGGCGCAGGCGGTGGCCGAGGCCGCGCGCCAGCGCGCCGAGACGCAACAGCAATCGGCGCTGGAGGCGCAGCAGGCCGCCGAGGCCGAGGCGGCGCGGCTGGCCGAAACCCTGCCCGACCGTGAAGACCTGGAACGCCGGCTGGCCGCGGCGCTGGCGGAGCGCGATGCCGCCGAGGGCCGCGCGGCGGCGGCGGAGGCCGAGGTCGCGCGGCTGACCGGCGAGATGCCCGACCGCGCCGATCTGCAACGCCAGCTGGCCGCCGCACTGGCCGCCCGGCTGGCCGCCGAGCAGGCCGCCGAGGATCGGCTGACCGAGGCGGAAGAGCGCGCCGCACTGCTGGCCGCGGCGCGCGACCGGATCGCCGAGCAGGAGGCGATGTCGGCCGAGGATGCCCGCCGGATGGCCGTGCTGAACGAACAGATCGCCTCGCTGCGCACGCAGCTGGGTTCCCTGCAGGCCCTGCTGGACGCCTCGGCAGAGGCCGACCGCGCCTCGAAGGTGCAGATCGAGGCGCTGGGCAGCCAGCTCAACGCCGCGCTGGCGCGGGTCGCGGCCGAAGAGCGCCGCCGCCGCGAACTGGAAGAGGCCGAGCGACGCCGGCTGGAGGAGGAGGCGCGCCGGCTCGCCGCCGAGGCCGAACTGCTTCAGGACGAGGCGCAACAGCTGGCGCGCTACCGGTCGGATTTCTTCGCAAAGCTGTCGCAGGTTCTGGAAGGGCGCGAGGGCGTGCGGGTGGTCGGCGACCGGTTCGTGTTCTCCTCCGAAGTGTTGTTCGAACCGGGCTCCGCAGAACTCCTGCCCGAGGGCCGGGGGCAGATCGAACGCGTCGCGCAGACGCTGCTGGACATCTCCGACCAGATCCCGCCGGAAATCGACTGGATCATCCGGATCGACGGCCATACCGACAACGTGCCCCTGCGCGGCGGCGAATACGCCGACAACTGGGAACTGAGCCAGGCGCGGGCGCTGTCGGTCGTGCGCTTCCTGCAGGACGATCTGGGATTCCCGCCCGACCGGATGGCGGCGACCGGCTTCGGCGAATACCGCCCGGTGGCCGAGGGGGAAAGCCCCGAGGCGCTGGCGCAGAACCGCCGGATCGAGCTGAAACTCACCGAACGCTGAGCGCTTTTCCCCGCGCGCCTGCCGGGCTACATCAGCCGTGTCGAGAACGGAGTCGCCGATGTCCCTGATCCGCCTGATCTACCTCGCCCTCGCCGTCGCGGGCGCGATCATCCCGATGCGGCATTTCGTGGCGTGGTTCATGGAAAACGGCTGGAGCCTGTCGGGCATGATCGATGCCTGGTTCGTGAACCGCGCGACCGAGGGGCTGGTGTGGGATCTGACGATCGCGGCGATCACGCTGACGGTCTGGATCCTGGTCGAGACGGTCGTGCGCCGCAACTGGCTGGCGCTGTTCGCGATCCCGGCGACCTATTGCATCGGGGTCAGCTGCGGCCTGCCGCTTTACCTGTTCCTTCGCACCCGCAGGATCGACTGATGGATCACTTCGTCTACCGGGGCGGTACCCTGCATGCCGAGGACGTGCCGGTGGCCGATATCGCCGCCACCGTCGGCACGCCCTTCTACCTGTATTCGCGGGCGACGCTGGAACGCCACTACGGGCTGTTCGAAGAGGCGCTGGCGGGCACCGATCACCTGATCTGCTACGCGGTGAAGGCCAATTCGAACCTCGCGGTGCTGAAGGTTCTGGGCGATCTCGGCGCCGGGATGGACGTGGTGTCGGCCGGCGAATA
This sequence comes from Paracoccaceae bacterium, assembly GCA_024742695.1. Taxonomy (GTDB): domain Bacteria; phylum Pseudomonadota; class Alphaproteobacteria; order Rhodobacterales; family Rhodobacteraceae; genus JANSXY01. Next base: position 174,619 of record JANSXY010000003.1, read on the forward strand.
CCTGCGCGCGAAGGCCGCCGGCGTTCCGGGCGAGCGGATCGTGTTCTCCGGCGTCGGCAAGACCCGCGAGGAGATGCGGATCGCCTTGTCGGGCGGGGTGCGGCAGTTCAACGTCGAAAGCGAACCGGAGCTTTTGGCGCTGTCCGAAGTCGCCGCTGGGCTGGGCCGCACGGCGCAGATCGCGATCCGGGTGAACCCCGATGTCGATGCGAAGACGCACGAGAAGATCGCCACCGGCAAGAAGGAGAACAAGTTCGGCATCCCGATCGACCGCGCCCGCGCGATCTATGCCGAGGCCGCCGCCCTGCCGGCAATCGAGGTCGTCGGGATCGACGTGCATATCGGCAGCCAGCTGACCGAACTGGAACCGTTCCGGCAGGCCTATCTGAAGGTGCGCGACCTGACATGGGCGCTGCGGCAGGATGGCCACCGGATCGGCCGGCTCGACCTCGGCGGCGGGCTGGGCATTCCCTACACCCGCGCGAACGAGGCGCCGCCGCTGCCGCTCGACTACGGCGCGATGGTCAAGCAGGTGCTGGGCGACCTGGGCTGCGAGATCGAGATCGAGCCGGGCCGGCTGATCGCCGGCAATGCCGGGCTCCTGGTCTCCGGCGTGATCTACGTGAAATCCGGCGAGGGGCGGGATTTCCTGATCCTCGACGCGGCGATGAACGACCTGATCCGCCCGGCGATGTACGGCGCGCATCACGATATCGTGCCTGTGACGGAACCCGAACCCGGTGCGCCGCAGCATGTCTACGACATCGTCGGCCCGGTCTGCGAGACCGGCGATACCTTCGCGCGCGGCCGGCCGATGCCGCCGGTCGCGGCGGGTGATCTGGTCGCGTTCCGCTCCGCCGGAGCCTATGGCGCGGTCATGGCGTCGGAATACAACACGCGGCCGCTGGTGCCGGAGGTTCTGGTCAGCGGGGATCACTTCGCCGTCATCCGGCCGCGTCCGACATTTGACGATATCCTCGCACGCGATACGATCCCCCCATGGCTTTGATCCGCACGATCCGCGCGGGCGGGCCGCAGGCGGCACGGAAGGGACGGCCCGGCGGCGATGGATGACAGGGGCGCACTGAAGGCGGAGATGACCGGCGGGCTGGGCTGGAAGGTTCGGCTCACCCTGGCGGGCATGGTCGCCGAACGCGCAACGCGGGCCTTCTGGCCGGCCTGGACGATCCTGCTTGCGGCGGCGGCGGCGCTGGCCTTCGGCGCGCATGATCTGCTGGGTCGCGGCGCGCTGCTGGCGGCGGTCGCCGCCGTGGCCCTCGCCGTGCTCGTCACCCTTGCGCTTGGCCTGCGGCGGTTCCGCTGGCCGCGCCGCGTCGAGGCGCTGGACCGGATCGACCGGCGGTTGCCGGGCCGTCCGATCGCGGCGCTGGGCGATGCGCTGGCGCTGGGCGAGGCCGACCCGGCCACGCGCGGCGTCTGGGCCGCCCATATCGCCCGGATGACCGAACGCGCCCGCAAGGCCCGGCCCGCCGCGCCCGACCTGCGGCTGGCCGCGCGCGATCCGCTGGCGCTGCGCTATGCCGCGCTCACCGGCTTCGTCGTCGCGCTGGCCTTCGGCCTGCCGGGCCGGGTGGCCGAGGTCGCCGGAATCGCCACCGGGCCCGGCACGGCCGTGGCCGCCGGCCCGGCCTGGGAGGGCTGGGCGGAGCCGCCGGCCTATACCGGCCGGCCCAGCCTGTACCTCAACGCCATCGTCGCGGGGCCGGTCGAGGTTCCCGAGGGTAGCCGCATCACCTTCCGGCTTTACGGCGGTGACGGCCTGTCGGTGAGCGAGACGGTATCGGGCAACCCGCTGCCCGAGGCCGGCGCTGCCGCCGCCGACGAACCGGTGCGCGCCATCGCGTTCGACGCCCTGCAATCGGGCGAGGTGACGGTTGCCGGGACCGGCGGGCGGACATGGCAGATCGCGGTGCTGCCCGACGACGGGCCGACCGTGGCCTTCGAGGGCGACATGGGCCGCGAGGCCGACGGCCAGATGCGCCAGGCCTTCCGCGCCACGGATGACTATGCGGTGACCGCCGGGCGCGCCGAGATCCGGCTCGACCTAGCCGCCGTCGACCGCCGCTACGGGCTGGCCTACGAGCCCGAGCCGCTGGCCCCCCTGATCTACGATCTGCCGTTGCCGTTCTCCGGCAGCCGGGCGGAGTTCACCGAGTTCCTGCTGGAAGACGCCTCGAAGCATCCCTGGGCGAACCTGCCGGTAAAGGTCACGCTGTTCGTCGAGGATGGGCGCGGGCAGGAAGGGCAAAGCGAAACCCGCGCGCTGTCGCTGCCCGGCAAGCGGTTCTTCGACCCGCTCGCCGCCGCCGTGGCCGAAATGCGGCGCGACCTGCTGTGGTCGCGTGAAACCGCGCCGGACGTGCAGGGCATCCTGCGGGCGCTGACGCACCGGCCCGAGGGGCTGTTTCGCAACGAGCGCGCCTTCCTGATGCTCAGGGCGGCGATGCGCCAGCTCGACGCCGGGTTGCAGCAGGCCGCGCTGACCGAGGAATTGCGCGACGAACTGGCCGAGGCGCTGTGGGAGATCGCGATCCTGATCGAGGACGGCGGGCTGGCTGACGCGCTGGAGCGGATGCAGCGCGCGCAGGAACGGCTGTCCGAGGCGATCCGCAACGGCGCCAGCCCCGAGGAGATCGAGGAACTGATGCGCGAGTTGCGCGAGGCGACGCAGGATTACATCCGCATGCTCGCCGAACGCGGCATGGAACAGGACGGCGACGGCACCGATACGCCGCAAGACCAGCAACAGGGCCAGCAGATCACCGGTGACCAGCTTCAGCAGATGATGGACGAGATCCAGCGCCTGATGGAAGAAGGCCGGATGGCCGAGGCGCAGGAACTGCTCGAGCAGTTGCAGCGGATGCTGGAAAACCTCCAGGTCACCCAGGGCCAGGGCGGCGACCCGGTGCAGGGCGGGCCGGGCCAGCAGGCGATGCGCGACTTGCAGGACACGCTCCGCCAGCAACAGGGCCTGTCGGACGAGGCGTTCCGCGACCTGCAGGAACAGTTCGGCCAGAACCAGCCCGGCCAGCAGGGCCAACAGGGCCAGCAAGGCCAACAGGGCCAACAGGGGCAGCAGCCCGGCCAGGGCCAGCCCGGTGCGCCCGGCGAGGGGCAGGAGGGCGATCAGCCCGGCGGCCCCGGCGGCAGCCTGGCCGACCGGCAGCGGGCGCTGCGCGACATGCTGGGCGGACAGATCGGCAACCTGCCCGGCCAGAACAGCGAAGAGGGCGAGGCCGCGCGCCGCGCGCTGGAAGAGGCCGGCCGCGCGATGCGCGAAGCCGAACAGGCGCTGCGCGACGGAGATCTGCCCGGCGCGATCGACGAACAGGCCGAGGCGATCGAACGCCTGCGCGAGGGCATGCGGTCGCTGGGCGAGGCGCTGGCGCAGGAACAGGGCGCCCAGCAGGGCCAGCAGGGGCAGGCGCAGGGCGAACCCGGGCAGGAGGTGCCGCGCGACCCCCTGGGCCGCGAAACCGGGCAGGGCGGCCGCTTCGGCACCGACGAGGAAATGGTGGGCGAGGGCGATGTCTACCGCCGGGCGCAGGATCTGCTGGACGAAATCCGCCGCCGGTCGGCCGAACGCGAACGCCCGGACCTGGAACTCGACTACCTTGGCCGGTTGCTCGAACGGTTCTGATCAGGCGCCGCCGGTATCGCCGGCGACGAGGCCGCGCAGCGTGGCGTCGAGAGCGAGCCGCAACTCGTTCACCCAGGCGACGTAGTCGGCCAGCGGCCCGGCCATCCCCGGAAAGATCGTCGACAGCGCCGGGGCCAGGACATAGGCGGTCAGCGCCAGCAGCCCCAGCGCCAGCATCAGCGAGAACCCGGTGCGAAAGCCCGACCGGCCGGAGGCGGCGGCCGGCACCGGTTCTTCCGGCCCGGTGGCCGGCGGTTCCTGCGCCGCCAGCGTCGCCGTGATCGCGTCGGCATCGGGCAGCGGCGTTTCCGCGGCCGGTTCCGGCGCCGTTTCGGTCGGCTCGACCGCCGGTTCCGTGGCCGGTTCGGGCCGGCGCGGCACCGGCGCGGGCGGCGGCAGACCCAGTTCGCCCTGTTCCTCCATGCCGCGTTCCGCCTCGGCCTTGCGGGCGCGGGCTTCGCGCTCGGCCTCCTCGCGCAGGATCGACAGAACGGCTTCGTCCATCGCGCGGCGGTTCTGATCGGTTCCTGTCTCCGGCGCGTCGCCGTCGCGCGCGGCGGCGGGTTCGGCGCCCAGCGAATCGGCTCCGGGCAGGTGATCCACCGGCTCGTCGTCTTCCCAAGCGGCGTCTTCCTCGGGGTGCGGCAGGCGGCGTCCGGTTTCGGGCGCGGTATCCGCCCCGTCCGCGACATCGCCTCCGGCGTCCTGCGTGGCCGGCGTTTCGGGGGCCGGCGTTTCAGGGGCCGCTTCGGGCGCCGCCCCGGTTTCGGGCGGGGCCGGTGCGGCGGGTTCGGCCGCCGCGGGCGGCTGGAACCAGCTATGGCCGCAGTTCGAGCACTGCACATCGCGCCCGCCGGGCGGGATCACGCGGTCATCGACATCGTACTGGGCCGCACAGTTCGGACAGACAAGCCGCATCGCATATTCCCCCACCGTCGGGTCCGCGGCCGTGACCGTTCGCCCGTTCTGGCGTTTATCTGCAAGCTGTTGTAGCAAGCAAGGGGGTGTTGTCCAAGGCTTGGTGGGCCTTCGGTGGTGCCCGGCGGGGCAATCGACGGGCGCGAAAACGCGCGGGGGCAGGGTGATCGGGTTTTCCTCGGCAGGGTTTGGCTATGCGGGCGCGCGCCCGCTGCTGACCGGGCTCGACCTGGCGTTGCCCGCCGGGTCGTTCCATTTCCTCACCGGGCCCTCGGGTGCGGGAAAAACCACTTTCCTGAAGCTGTGTTACGGCGAACTGGTCGCGACCGAGGGCGGCGTGACGCTGTTCGGGACGGACGTGCGGCAGATGGATCGCGACGGTATCGCCGCGGCCCGCCGGCGGATCGGCGTGGTGCACCAGGATTGCCAGTTTCTCGACCATCTGACCCTGACCGAGAACGTGACGCTGCCGCTGACCGTCGCCGGGCGACCGGTGCCTGAGCGTGATCTTGCCGATCTGATGGCCTGGGTCGGGCTGACGGACCATGCGGATGCCCGGCCGCCGGAACTGTCGGGCGGCGAGCGGCAAAGGGCGGCGCTGGCCCGCGCGGTGATCACCGCGCCCGACCTGATCCTCGCCGACGAGCCGACCGGCAATGTCGACTGGGAAATGGCGGTCCGGCTGCTGGAACTGCTGGTCGATCTGAACCGGATGGGCAAGGCGGTGCTGATCGCCACGCACGACCTGAACCTGATCCGGGCGTCGAAATCGCAGGTCTCCGCGCGCCTCCTGCGGATTCGCGATCGCCAGGTGCAGGCGGCGGGGGCAGAATTGTGAGCGCGCCCTCGGGCCCCCTGGGCGTGCTCGCGGCGCGCCTGCCCGGCCGGGCCGACACGCCGGCCGCGCGGGTGGTTCCGCCGACCGGCTTCACCGCGCAGCTCACCGTGTTCACCGCCGCCGCGATGAGCTTCCTGGCAGTCTTCGCCATCGCGATGGCGCTGGCGGCGGGGCAGTTGGCCGACCGCTGGCAGGCGGCGCTGTCGCAAAGCGCGACGATCCGTGTCTCGGCCCCCGCCGACCAGATCGAGGCGCAGACCGCCGCCGTCCTGCGGGTGCTGGAGACGACGCCGGGCGTGGGCGCGGCGCGGCGGCTGGACGACAACGAGATGCGCGGGCTGCTCGCGCCCTGGTTCGGCACCGACCTGCCGGTCGAGGCGCTGCCGCTGCCGCGTCTGATCGAAGTGACGGAAACCGGTGCGGGATTCGATGCCGAGGGTCTGCGGTTGCGGCTGGCGGCCGAGGCGCCGGGCGCGGTGCTGGACGATCACGCGCGCTGGCGCCGCCCGCTTGTCGCCGCGGCGGAACGGTTGCGGGCGGTGTCGCTGGTGGCGCTGGTGCTGATCGCGCTGGTGCTGGCGGCGATGGTCACGCTTGCCGCGCAGGCCGCGCTGGCCGCCAACGGGCAGGTGATCCGGGTGCTTCGGCTGGTGGGCGCGGAGGATCGGTTCATCTCGGCGGCCTTCGTGCGGCGCTTCACCGCGCGGGCGCTGGCCGGATCGCTCGCCGGGACGCTGGCCGGGCTTGGCGCAGTGGCCCTGATGCCGCGCGCGGCGGCGGATGTCGGGCTTCTGGCCGGGCTCGGGCTGTCCGGCAGCGCCTGGCTCTGGCCGCTGGTCGTGCCGGCGGCGGCGGCGGCGCTGGCCTATGCCGCAACCCGCGTCGCGGCCGCCCGGACACTCAGGAGGACGCCGTGACAACCGCCTTCCAGGCCCTGCGCTCGCTGCTGTTCGTGGGGCAGATGTACCTGATGATGCCGATCCTCGCGCTGTGGTTCACGCCGATCGTGCTGATCCGGCGCGAAGCCGCCTTCGACGCGGTGCACGCCTATTGCCGCTGGGTGCGCTGGTCCGCGCATCACATGGTCGGCCTGCGGTCGGAGGTGCGCGGCGCGGTGCCGTCGGGCGAGGTGCTCGTCGCTTCCAAGCACCAGTCCTTCTTCGACATCATCATCCTCGTTTCGGTCCTGCCGCGGCCGAAGTTCATCATGAAGAAGGAACTGCTGCGCGCGCCGATCCTGGGCTGGTACGCGCGCCGGATCGGCTGCGTGCCGGTCGATCGCGGCAAGCGCGGCCAGGCGATCGGGCAGATGATCGAGGATGTGAAGGCCGGCACCGCGCAGCCCGGCCAGCTGATCATCTATCCGCAGGGCACCCGCGTCGCGCCGGGCGCGGCGCGGCCCTACAAGATCGGCACCGGCGTCCTTTATGATCAGCTTCGTCAGCCCTGCGTGCCGGCGGCGACGAATGTCGGGGTGTTCTGGCCGCGCACCGGCATCTACCGCAAGCCGGGCCTCGCGGTCGTCGAATTCCTCGATCCGATCCCGCCGGGCCGGCAGATGGACGGGTTCATGGAAGAGCTGGAAGAGCGGGTCGAGGAGGCGTCGAACCGGCTGATGGCCGAGGCCGGCTTCGCGGCGGGGTAGCGGCCGGACCGCCGGATCAGGCCGCGAGCCCCTTCTGACCCATCGCCAGGAACTTCTCGCGCCGGTCGCGCACCAGGCGCTCGGGCGACCGGCCCGACAATTCCTTCAGCATCGTCTCGATCGCCTTGCCGACGGCGGCGATGGTGTCGGCCCGGCCGCGCTGCGCGCCGCCCAGCGGTTCGGCCACGATCCGGTCGATCACGCCGAGTTTCTGCAGATCCTGCGCGGTCAGCCGCAGCGCCTCGGCCGCCTCGCGCATCTTCTCGGCATCCTTCCAAAGGATCGAGGCGCAGCCCTCGGGCGAGATCACCGAGTAGATCGAATGTTCCAGCATCGCGATCCGGTTGGCGGTGGCGAAGGCCACCGCGCCGCCCGACCCGCCCTCGCCGATGATGACCGACACGAGCGGCACGCCGATTTCCAGGCATTTCTGGGTGGACCGCGCGATCGCCTCGGCCTGGCCGCGTTCCTCGGCGCCCTTGCCGGGATAGGCGCCGGGCGTGTCGACCAGCGTGATCACCGGCAGGCCAAAGCGATGGGCAAGGTCCATCAGCCGGATCGCCTTGCGGTAGCCCTCGGGCCGGGCCATGCCGAAGTTGCGTTCGATCCGGGTCTTGGTGTCGTGGCCCTTCTCGTGCCCGATCACCACCACGGGCCGGCCATCCAGCCGCGCCATGCCGCCCATCACGGCGTGGTCGTCGGCGAAGTTCCGGTCGCCGGCGAGCGGCGTGTATTCGGTGAACAGCGCGTCGATGTAGTCGCGGCAATGCGGCCGGTCGGGATGCCGCGCGACCTGGCATTTGCGCCAGGGATCGAGGCTCTTGTAGAGATCCTTGAGCATGTCGGCCGCCTTGCGGTCGAGCGCCGCGGCCTCCTTCTCGACATCCATGCCCTTGTTCTGCCGCGCCATGGCGCGCAGTTCCTCGGCCTTGCCCTCGATCTCGGCCAGCGGCTTTTCAAACTCGAGATAGTTCATCCGGGCATCCCTGATCGGCCACCGGGCCTATATGACGGCGGCCGGGCCGGATTGCAACGCCGGGGCCGGGCCGTCAGCCGCCCGCGATCATCTCGGCCTGGCGCACGATCACCTCGGCCTGCTTGATCGAGGCGATATCCACCAGCCGGCCCTTGTAGACCGTCGCGCCCTCGCCGCGGGCCTTTGCGGCGGCCATCGCGTCGAGGATCTCGCGCGCCTCGGCGACCTTCTCGGCCGAGGGGGTGAAGACCTCGTTGGCAAGCGCCACCTGTTTCGGGTGGATCGCCCATTTGCCGACCATGCCCAGCGTGGCCGAGCGTTTCGCCTGCGCGACGAAGCCCGCGTCATCGGAAAAGTCGCCGAACGGCCCGTCGACCGGCAGCACGCCGTGGGTGCGGCAGGCGGCGACGATGGCGGCCTGCGCCCAGTGCCAGGGATCGGCCCAGTACTTCGCGCCCTCGCGGATCATGTAATAGTCTTCCTGGGTGCCGCCGATGCCGGTGGTCTGCATCCCCATCGAGGCGGCGAAATCCGCCGCGCCCAGGCTCATCGCCTGAAGCCGGGGGCTGGCCGCGGCGATCTCCTCGACATGGGCGATGCCGGCGGCGCTTTCGATGATCACCTCGAAGGCGACGGGTTTCGCGCGGCCCTTGGCGCGTTCCACCGCCGTCACCAGCGCATCGACGGCATAGAGGTCGGCCGCGCAGCCGACCTTGGGGATCATGATCTGGTTCAGCCGGTCGGAGGCCTGTTCCAGAAGGTCCACGACATCACGGTACCAGTACGGCGTATCCAGCCCGTTGATCCGCACGCTCAGCCACTTGTTGCCCCAGTCGACATCGCCGATCGCGGCGATGATGTTGCGCCGGGCCTCGGCCTTGTCGTCCGGCGCGACCGAATCCTCGAGATCGAGGTTGATCACATCCGCCGCCGAGGCCGCCATCTTCTCGAAGATCGCGGGGCGAGAGCCGGGGCCGAAGAGCTGGCATCGGTTCGGGCGGGCGGGCGGCGTGGGCTGGATGCGGAAGCTCATGCGGGCTCCATTGGCAAGGACGTTTCGTTCTGACGGGCCAAGCGGGTAGATTATTGCGCCCCCGCATGCAAGGCTGCATTCGCAGGTGCAGCGAAAATGCGGCGGCGCGGCAATTCCCCCGGCGCCCCGTTCCACACGCTCAAATCTTCGGCAAACTTCCGTGATCGTCGAAGATTCTTGCGCCCCGCGGTCCCGTTCGCGCCATGTTTCCCAAGACATTTCGCGCATCCCCGGTAGCATCTGGCCGACTGCCCCCTAGCTGCCGGAGTGACTCGCATGATCCAGACGCCGTACCTTCTCTTTCTCGGCGACGCGCCCGATCCGCTGGCCGCCAAGGTCGCGCAGGGGATCAAGGACTGGCGGCCGGATTTCGCCCTGGGCCAGTACCGGATGGAGGGGTGCAAGGCCGACATGGGCCTGCCCGACATTACCCTGGCAGAAGCGAAGGCGGCGGGCTGCAAGACGCTGGTGATCGGCGTGGCGAACCGCGGCGGCGTGATCAGCCAGGCCTGGAAGAAGGTTCTGGTGCAGGCGCTGGAAGAGGGGTTCGACCTGGCGTCGGGCCTGCACAACCTGCTCAGGGACGAGGAAGACCTTGCCGCGGTCGCCCGGGCCACCGGCCGCGCCCTGCATGACGTGCGGGTGCCCGAGGTCGACTACCCGATCGCCAACGGGATCAAGCGGACCGGCAAGCGCTGTCTTGCCGTGGGCACCGATTGCTCGGTCGGCAAGATGTACACCGCGCTTTGCATGGAACGCGAGATGCGGGCGCGCGGGATGAAGGCCAGCTTCCGCGCCACCGGCCAGACCGGCATCCTGATCACCGGCGACGGCGTGCCGCTGGACGCGGTGATCGCCGATTTCATGGCCGGCTCGATCGAGTACCTGACGCCCGACAACGAAGCCGATCACTGGGATCTGATCGAGGGGCAGGGCAGCCTGTTCCACGTGTCCTATTCCGGGGTGACGCTGGCGCTGATCCACGGCGGGCAGCCCGACGCGCTGATCCTGTGCCACGAACCCACCCGCCCGCACATGCGCGGCCTGCCCGGCTACGCCATGCCCGGCATGGAAGACCTGCGCGACCTGGCGCTGCGGATGGCGCGGATCGCCAACCCGGCCTGCCAGGTCGTCGGCATCTCGGTCAACACCCAGCACATGGACGAGGCGGCGGCCAAGGCCTACCTGGCGGAACTGGAGGCGAAGATGGCCCTGCCGGCGACCGACCCGTTCCGCTTCGGCGCGGGCAAGCTGGTGGATGCGCTCGCCGCGATCTGATCGCGAACTTTCGGCGAAGACCCGGGGCCCGCGCGCCGGGCCGCGCCGCCTTGGCCCGCTGCAGGAGGACCGCCCGATGTTCACCGTCACGCCCGAAACCTTCCGGCTTGCGCAGGTCTTCACGATTTCCCGCGGCAGCCGGACCGAGGCGCGGGTGTTGACCGTGCGCGCCATGGACGGCGGTGTGACTGGATGGGGTGAATGCGTGCCCTATGCCCGCTACGGCGAAACGCTCGACAGCGTGACCGCGCAGATCGAGGGCCTGCCCGAGGGCATCGACCGGCACCGCCTGCAAGAGGCGATGGAACCCGGCGCGGCCCGCAACGCGGTCGACTGCGCGCTGTGGGACATGGAGGCCAAGCGCGCCGGCAAGCGGGCCTGGCACCTGGCGGGCCTGCCCGCGCCGGGGCCGATGATCACCGCCTACACGCTGTCGCTGGACACGCCCGAGGCGATGCGCGCCCAGGCCGCGAAACACGCGCACCGGCCGCTTCTGAAGATCAAGCTGGGCACGCCCGACGACATGGCGCGGCTGGAGGCGGTGCGCGCCGGCGCGCCGCGATCGAGGATCATCGTCGACGCCAACGAGGGCTGGACGGCCGAGATCTACGAAGACCTCGCGCCGCACCTCGTCCGCCTCGGCGTCGCGCTGGTCGAACAGCCGCTGCCCGCCGGCGCCGACGAGATGCTGGCCGAGATCGAGCGCCCGCTGCCGGTCTGCGCCGACGAAAGCTGCCATGACCGCGCCTCGCTGACCGACCTGGCCGGCAAGTACGACGTGATCAACATCAAGCTCGACAAGACCGGCGGGCTGACCGAGGCGCTGGCGCTGCGCGATCTGGCGCAGTCCAAGGGCTACGGGATCATGGTCGGCTGCATGGTCGGGTCGAGCCTCGCGATGGCGCCCGCGGTGCTGGTCGCGCAGGGCGCGATGGTCGTCGATCTTGACGGGCCGCTTCTGCTGGCCGAAGACCGCGACCATCCGCTGCACTACGACGAGGCCGGGGTGCACCCGCCCGAAGCGGCGCTTTGGGGCTGACGAGGAAAGGACTGGCGCATGAGCCGCATCGTTTACGTCAACGGAGACTGGCTGCCCGAGGCCGAGGCGAAGGTTTCGGTCTTCGACCGCGGGTTCCTGATGGCCGACGGGGTCTACGAGGTGACCAGCGTTCTGGGCGGCAGGCTGATGGATTACGACGGCCACTATGCCCGCCTCGTCCGGTCGCTGAAGGAACTGGACATGGATTGCCCGCTGGGTCGCGACGACCTGCTGGCGATCCACCGCGAGATCGTCGCGAAGAACGGGATCGACGAGGGGATGGTCTATCTTCAGGTCACCCGCGGCAATCCCGGCGACCGGGATTTCGTGTTCCCCGATCCGGCCGCAACGCCGCCCACGGTGGTGCTGTTCACCCAGTCCAAGCCCGGCCTGGCCGAAAGCCCGGCGGCGAAGACCGGGATCAGGGTGATCTCGATCCCCGACATCCGCTGGGGCCGGCGCGACATCAAGACGGTGCAGCTGCTTTACCCCTCGATGGGCAAGATGCTGGCGAAGAAGGCCGGCTGCGACGATGCCTGGATGATCGAGGACGGGCTGGTGACCGAGGGCACGTCGAACAACGCCTATATCGTCACCGGCGGCCGGATCGTCACCCGCGACCTGTCCAGCGACATCCTGCACGGTATCACCCGCGCCGCGGTGCTGCGTTTCGCCCGCGAGGCGCAGATGGAAGTCGAGGAACGGCCCTTCACGCTGGCCGAGGCGCAGGCGGCGGACGAGGCGTTCATCACCTCGGCCTCGACCTTCGTGATGCCGGTGGTGGAGATCGACGGGCAGGCGGTGGGCGCCGGCACGCCCGGCCCGGTCGCCACCCGGCTGCGGGAAATCTACATCGAGGAAAGCCGCCGGGCGGCGATCTGACCGTCGCCCGGCCGCGGGTTCAGCCGCGGTCGGGGCCGACGTTCTCGCGGAACGCGACCTCGAAGGCGGCCTGCTTGGCCGCGTCGGCCTCGGTCTGGTTCCGCGCCTTCCAGTCGTCGTAGGGCATGCCGTAGTAAAGCTCGCGCGCCTCGTCCTTCGACATCGCGATGCCGCGGTCCGCCGCGGCCTCCTGCAGCCAGCGCGACAGGCAGTTGCGGCAAAAGCCGGCCAGGTTCATCAGGTCGATGTTCTGCACGTCGGCGCGCTTTTCCATCAGGTGTTCGCGCAGGGTGCGGAAGGCCGCGGCCTCCAGCTCCGTCATGGTGCGGTCGTCGATCTTGTCCATTGCGTCCTCCGTTCGCCTAAAGTCCCGAGGCGCCGAGCACCTCTTGCAGCATCGGCGCCAGCCGCGCGGCCCAGTGCGCCTGCGCGGCCTCGGTGCCGATCAGGTCGTTGCGCAGCTCGATCAGCAGGTTCGGCCGCCCCGGCGTCAGCGCGTGCCGATCGATCGAGTCGCCCTCCAGATGTCCTAGATAGGGCTGGTTGTCGCCCACGCACAGGTCCGGTTCCGCCCGCAGCCGGTCGATCATCGCCCGCGCAAGCCGGTCGTCGCGATGCGAGTACAGCACCGCGACATGCCAGGGCCGCGGCGGCCGGCCGGCAAGCTGCGGGGTGAAACTGTGGATCGCGCAGATCGCCGTGTCGGGCCGGCGCGCGGCCAGCGCCGCGTAGGCGGCGTGATAGGGGCGGTAGAGCCGGTCGAGCCGGCGCTCCGTTTCCTCCGGGCCGGCGTGGCGGTTCGCGGGGATCACCGTACCGTCGTAAAGCTTCATCAGCAGCGTCGGGTCGTCCTCGCCGCGATTCGGGTCGATCACCAGCCGCGAGAACCGGCTGAGGATCGCCGGCGCATCCAGCCGGCGGGCCAGGTCGCGGGTCAGGCCCGCCGCCCCGACATCGAGCGCGATGTGGCGCTCCATGTCCGCCGCCGAGATGCCCAGGCTGCCACCGCCGATCCAGTCGGGCACGATGTTGGTGGCGTGGTCGCAGGTGACCAGCCAGCGGCCGGGCCGGTCCGCGCCGAGGATGTCGAAGGCCTGGATCGTCATGCCGCTGTCGTCGCTTCCCGTCATCTCTGTCGCCGGCCCGGGCAGGCGTTGCTCCGGTTCCGGAATTGCTCCATACAGGGCGCGGCCCACCACGACAATCGAACGAGATCAAGGGACGAGGCAGGATGAGACGCCTTCGCAACGTGAAGATCGTGGCCACACTGGGCCCCTCTTCGAATGACTACGACACGATCCGGGCGCTGTTCGAGGCCGGGGCCGACGTGTTCCGCCTGAACATGAGCCACGGCACGCATGACGAGCAGCGGGCGCGCTACGACATCATTCGCCGGATCGAGGCGGACCTGAACCGCCCGATCGCCGTCCTGGCCGACCTTCAGGGGCCGAAGCTCAGGGTCGGCACCTTTGCCGCCGGCGCCGCCGACCTCGAGGAAGGCCAGCATTTCCGCTTCGACCTGTCCGAGGCGCCGGGCGACGGCCATCGCGTCGGCCTGCCGCATCCCGAGATCTTCGCGGCGCTGGAACCCGGCGCGCGGCTTCTGGTCAACGACGGCAAGATCCGCATGCGGGTCGAGGCCTGCGGCGCCGATTTCGCCGATTGCGTGGTCACCGCGGGCGGTACGATCTCCGACCGCAAGGGGGTGAACGTGCCCGACGTGGTGCTGCCGCTGCGCGCGTTGTCGGACAAGGACCGCGAAGACCTCGAATTCGCCTGCGAGATCGGGGCGGACTGGCTGGCGCTGTCCTTCGTGCAGCGGCCCGAGGACGTGGTCGAGGCGCGCGGCCTCGCCCGCGGCCGCGCCGCGATCCTGTCGAAGATCGAGAAGCCCGCCGCGGTGCGCAGCTTCAACGAGATCCTGTCGGTTTCCGACGGGATCATGGTGGCGCGCGGCGACCTTGGCGTGGAATTGCCCGTCCATTCGGTGCCGCCGATCCAGAAGCAGTTGGTGCGGGCCTGCCGGGCCGCCGGCAAGCCGGTGATCGTGGCCACCCAGATGCTGGAAAGCATGATCGAAAGCCCGATGCCGACGCGGGCCGAGGTGTCCGACGTCGCGACCGCGATCTACGAGGGTGCCGACGCGGTGATGCTGTCGGCCGAAAGCGCGGCCGGGCAGTACCCGGTCGACGCGGTCGAGACGATGAACAACGTCGCGATCTCGGTCGAGGGCGACCAGACCTATCGCGAGGTGATCGAGGCCAGCCGCAAGGCGCAGCGCCGCACGGTGGCCGACGCGATGGTCGCCGCCGCGCGCGAGATCGCCGAGACGACCGATGTGAACGCGATCTGCTGTTTCACCCAGTCGGGCACGACGGTGAGCCTGGTGGCACGGGAACGGCCGCGGGTTCCGATCCTGGCGATGAGCCCGATCACCTCGGTGCTGCGCCGCCTGTGCCTGACCTGGGGGGTGCACTGTGTCTACGCGGGCGAACTGGAGCGGTTCAAGCAGGCCGTGGTCGGCGCCGTGCGCGCGGCGCGCGAATTCGGCTTCGCCGACGAGCATCACAAGATCGTCGTGATCGCCGGTGTGCCGTTCAACGTGCAGGGATCGACCAACATCATCCGCGTGGCGCCCTGCGACGAGCGATTGATCTTCCGCACCGACCCGGAGTAGCATCCTTTCGTTTAGGGTGCCGGGGTGTCCGTGTGGACAGTGACCTGTTGACCGTTCTGGGATTGAGTTTCGTGGCCGTCTCGATCGCCGCGACGGTGTCCGCCTTTGCCGAAAGCCGGTCGCCGGTGGCGTCGATCGCGCTGCTTCTCACCGGTCTCACGCTCGTTATCCTGGCGATCGCGCATGGTCCCGAAGGCTATGGACCGGGCCAGATACCCGATGCCGTCGTCCGCGTCATGGTGCGCATCTTCGGCTGAGGCCGGCGGCGCGAAAGCCCTTGCCATGCCGCCCCGCCGCCGCTATACGCCCGCTCTCTACCCGCGCGGCCGGCCGAAGAGGCATGCCGAGTCGTGCGTTCACGTCCCGAACAGGAGAGCGAAATGCCCAAGATGAAGACGAAATCCGGCGCCAAGAAGCGGTTTCGGATGACTGCGACCGGCAAGGTGAAATTCACCCAGGCCGGCAAGCGCCACGGCATGATCAAGCGCACGACGAAGTTCATCCGCGATGCCCGCGGCATGTCGATCCTGGCCGATTGCGACGCCAAGATCGTCAAGAAATACATGCCCTACGATCGCTGAGGAGGCTTGAGAGATGTCCCGCGTCAAATCCGGCAAGGTCACCCACGCCCGTCATCGCAAGGTCGTCAAGGCCGCGAAGGGCTATTACGCCGCGCGCTCGCGCAATTTCCGCACCGCCACCCAGGCGGTCGACAAGGCCAACCAGTACGCCACGCGCGACCGCAAGGTGCGCAAGCGCAACTTCCGCGCGCTGTGGATCCAGCGGATCAACGCCGCGGTCCGCGCGATCGACGAGACGATGACCTATTCGCGCTTCATCAACGGGCTGGCGAAGGCCGGCGTCGAGGTGGACCGCAAGGTGCTGGCCGATCTGGCCGTGCATGAACCGGCGGCCTTCGACGCCATCGTGCAGCGCGCCAAGGCCGCGATGGCCTGATCCGCCCCCAGGCGGACTGAAAGGTTCGGCCCCGCGCGGCAGCCCCGCGCGGGGCTTTTCCGTGCCCGCCCTTGAAACCCGCGCCCGTGCTGGCTAAGGCGACGGCGATGATTGCTTGCGGTCCGTGGCGCCAGATCGGCCCGAACGGGCCCGGAGGATGACGATGGACGGCTTGGACGCGCTGAAACAGGGCTACCTGAACCGGATCGCCGAGGCGGGCGACGAGGCCGCGCTGGAGGAAATTCGCCTCGCCGCGCTGGGCAAGAAGGGCGAGATCAGCCTGAAGATGCGCGAACTGGGCCGGATGTCGCCGGAGGAGCGGACGGCGGCGGGCAAGGTGCTGAACGCGCTGAAGGACGAGATCGACGCCGCGCTGCGCGCCAAGAAATCGGCGCTTGCCGATGCCGCGCTGGATGCCCGGCTGGCCACCGAATGGCTGGACGTCACCCTGCCGGGCCGGCCGCGCCGGCAAGGCACGATCCACCCGGTCAGCCAGGTGACCGAGGAGGTCACCGCGATCTTCGCCGACATGGGCTTTGCCGTCGCCGAGGGGCCGCAGATCGAAAGCGACTGGATGAATTTCGACGCGCTCAACATCCCGCCGGAACATCCCGCGCGGCAGGAGCATGACACGTTCTTCATGGCCCGCGCCGAGGGCGACAACCGGCCCCCGCACGTGCTGCGCACCCACACCTCGCCGGTGCAGATCCGCGCGATGATGGCCGCCGGCGCACCGATCCGGGTGATCGCGCCGGGCCGTGTCTACCGGATGGACATGGACCAGACGCACGCGCCGATGTTCCACCAGGTCGAGGGGCTGGCGATCGACCGCGACATCTCGATGGCGCAGCTGAAATGGGTGCTGGAGGAATTCTGCCGCGCCTTTTTCGAGGTGGACGAGGTCGAACTGCGGTTCCGCGCCTCGCATTTCCCGTTCACCGACCCCTCGGCCGAGGTCGCGCTCCGGTGCAGCTGGGAGGGCGGGCAGCTGAAGATCGGCGAGGGCAATTCCTGGATGGAAATCCTCGGGTCGGGCATGGTGCACCCGAAGGTGCTGGCCGCCGGCGGGATCGACCCGGCCGAGTGGCAGGGCTTCGCCTTCGGCATGGGGATCGACCGGCTGGCGATGCTGAAATATGGCATCCCCGATTTGCGCGCGTTCTTCGACAGCGACCTGCGGTGGCTCAGGCACTACGGGTTCAGCGCACTTGATGTTCCCAGCGTCGCAGGGGGGCTCTCCAAATGAAATTCACCCTCTCCTGGCTGAAGGATCATCTCGACACCACCGCCACGGTCGACGAGATCGCCGAGGCGCTGACCGATCTCGGGCTGGAGGTCGAGGAGGTGTCGAACCCCGCCGCCCGGCTGGCGCCGTTCACGCTGGCGAAGGTTCTTCACGCCGAACAGCATCCCGATGCCGACCGGCTGCGCGTCTGCCGGGTGCTGACGGACGAGGGCGAACGCCAGATCGTCTGCGGCGCGCCCAACGCCCGCGCGGGGATCACCGTGGTGCTCGCCAAGCCCGGCGACTACGTGCCCGGCATCGACACCACGCTTGGCGTCGGCAAGATCCGCGGCGTCGAAAGCCACGGCATGATGTGTTCCGAACGCGAGCTGGAACTGTCGGACGAACACGACGGGATCATCGAATTGCCCTCGGGCGAGGTCGGCCAAAGCTTTGCCGACTGGATGGCGGACCACCGGCCCGATGACATCGACCCGATGATCTACATCAAGATCACCCCGAACCGCCCCGACGCGCTGGGCGTGCATGGCATCGCCCGCGACCTCGCCGCCCGCGGTCTCGGCCGGCTGAAGCCGTTGCATATCGAACCGGTCAAGGGCGGCTTTCCCTGCCCCGTCGGCGTGACCATCGATCCCGCGCTGAAGGACACGGGCTGCCCGCTGTTCGCCGGGCGGCTCATTCGCGGCGTGACGAACGGCCCCTCGCCCGCCTGGCTTCAGGCGCGGCTTAAGGCGATCGGGCTGCGCCCGATCTCGGCGCTGGTCGACATCACCAATTTCTTCACCTTCGACCAGAACCGCCCGCTGCATGTCTTCGACGCGGGCAAGGTGAAGGGCGGGCTGCGCATCCATCCCGCGGCGGGCGGCGAGGAGATCGTCGCGCTCGACGACAAGACCTACAGGCTGCGCCCCGGCATGATGGTGATCTCGGACGACGAAGGCCCCGAAAGCATCGCCGGGATCATGGGCGGCGCGCAGTCCGGCTGCTCCGGCGAAACGACCGACGTGTTCCTCGAAAGCGCCTTCTGGGATCCGATCACCATCGCCGCCACCGGCCGGGCGCTGAAGATCAATTCCGACGCGCGCTACCGGTTCGAACGCGGGGTCGATCCGGCCCATACCCTGCCGGGGCTTGAGGCCGCGACGCGGATGATCCTCGACCTGTGCGGCGGCGAGCCTTCGGAGGTGGTGATCGACGGCGCGGTGCCGGTGACCGACCGCGCCTATCCGTTCGATCCCGACCGGGTGATCCGGCTTGTCGGGATGGACATCCCGGCCGAAACGCAGCGCGCGACGCTTGCCGCGCTGGGCTTCCGGCTGGAGGGCGCGATGGCGCATCCGCCCGGCTGGCGGCCCGATATCCTGGGCGAAGCCGACCTGGTGGAAGAGGTGGCGCGCATCGCCTCGCTCACCCGGCTGCAGGGCAAACCGCTGCCGCGCGCCCGCGCCGGCGTGCCCGAACCGGTGCTGACGCCGATGCAGCGGCGCGAGGCCGCGGCGCGGCGGACGATCGCGGCGCTGGGCTACAACGAATGCGTCACCTACAGCTTCATCGACGCGCGTTCGGCGGAACTCTTCGGCGGCGGGGCAGAGGCGACGCGGCTGGAAAACCCGATCTCGTCGGAAATGACGCATATGCGGCCCGATCTGCTGCCCGCGCTTTTGCAGGCCGCGGCACGCAACCAGGCCCGCGGCCATGCCGACCTCGCGCTGTTCGAGGTCGGCCCGGCGTTCCACGGCGGCGAACCGGAGGAACAGGGCCTTCACGCCACCGGGCTCTTGGTCGGCGCGACCGCGCCGCGTGATCCCTTCGGTTCGCGCCGGGCGGTCGATGTCTACGACGCCAAGGCCGACGCCGAGGCAGTGCTGGCCGCGATCGGCGCGCCGGCGAAGACGCAGATCACCCGCGACGTGCCGGGCTGGTGGCATCCCGGCCGCTCCGGCGCGATGCGGCTGGGCAAGACCGTTCTGGCCACCTTCGGCGAGGTGCATCCCCGCATCCTGCGCGGCTTCGACGTGAAGGGCCCGGCGGTGGCCTTCACCGTCTTCGTCGAGGCCGCGCCCTTCCCCAAGGCACGCGGCGCAACCCGCCCCGCGCTGGCGCAATCCGATCTGCCGGCGGTGGAACGCGATTTCGCCTTCGTGGTGGATGACGGGGTGGAGGCGCTGGCGCTGGTCAATGCCGCCGCCGGCGCCGACAAGGCGCTGATCGAGCGGGTGTCGGTCTTCGACGAGTTCCGCGGCGAAAGGGCCCATGCGCAGATGGGCGCCGGCAAGAAATCGCTGGCGATCACCGTGCGGCTGCAACCGCGCGACAAGACCCTGACCGAGGACGAGATCGAGGCGGTGGCCGCGAAGATCGTCGAGAAGGTCGTCAAGGCCACCGGCGGCGCGCTGCGCGGCTGAGCTTGCAATCGCCCCCCGCGCTGGCAGACTGGCGCGGGGAGGAGGCGCGATGTTCGCGGATCGAACCGAGGCCGGCCGGGCGCTGGCAGACAGGCTGGCCGGCATGGACTTGGCCGATCCGGTGATCTTCGCCCTGCCGCGCGGCGGGGTGCCGGTGGCGCTGCCGGTGGCGGACCGGCTGAACGCGCCCCTCGATCTTCTGCTGGTGCGCAAGCTCGGCGCGCCGGGCCAGCCGGAACTCGCCGTCGGCGCCGTGGTGGAGGGTGCCGAGCCGGTGATCAACGCCTCCGTCCTGCGGGCCTTCGGCCTTGCGCCCGGCGATCTCGCCGCGCAGGTCGATGCGAAACGCGCCGAGATCGCGGCGCGGCGCGCGCTCTGGCTGGCCGGGCGCGATCCGGTGCCGGTGGCGGGCCGCACCGCGGTGGTGGTCGACGACGGGATCGCCACGGGCGCGACGATGCGCGCGGCGCTGCGGGGCCTCGCGGCGCGCGGCCCGGCGCGGGTGATCCTTGCCGTGCCGGTGGCGCCGGCCGAGGTGATCGCCGATCTCGCGCCGCTGGTCGATCGGGCGGTCTGCCTCGACACCCCCGATCCGTTCTACGCCGTCGGCGCGCATTACCGGGTCTTCGACCAGGTCGCCGACGACGCCGTGGCGCGGATGCTGTCGGGTCAGTCGCGCGGCGGCTGAACCAGCCCGCGCTGCACCGCCGGCCGGGCCAGGAACCTGTCGAGATAGCCGGGCACATGCGCCAGCCCGTCCCAGCCGACCTGCGCGCCCGCCGCGTAACCGTCGCGCATCGTCCGAAGCCAGGGGCAGATCGCGATATCGGCGATCGAGTAGTCGCCGGCGATCCAGTCCTGCCCGGCCAGTTGCCCGTCCAGCACCCGCAGAAGCCGCGCGGCCTCGCCGTAGTAGCGCTGCCGCGGCCGCGGATCCTCGATCTCCTTGCCGGCGAAGGCGTGGAAGAACCCGACCTGCCCGAACATCGGCCCGATCCCGCCCATCTGGAACATCAGCCACTGGGTGATCCGCCAACGGTCGTGCGGGCCGGACCCGATCAGCCTGCCGGTCTTTTCCGCGAGGTAGAGCAGGATCGCCCCGGATTCAAAGAGCGGCATGGGCGCGCCACCCGGCCCGTCGGGGTCGATGATCGCCGGGATCTTGTTGTTCGGGGCAAGCGACAGGAACGCCGTGCTCATCTGGTCCCGGCTGGCGAATTTCACGGTGTGCGCGTCATAGGCCAGCCCCATCTCCTCCAGCGCGATCGAGACCTTCACGCCATTCGGCGTCGGAAAGGAATAAAGCTGGATCGCGGTCGCATCGCGCGGCGGCCAGCGGCGGGTGATCGGGAAATCGGCAAGCGTGGTCATGGGCTACCCCTTCGTCGGTGAAGGCCCTTCCTAGCCCGCGCGCGGGCAGGGGAAAACCGCGCTCAGGTCGCGAATTTCGCAGCCCAGGTGTGCACCAGGTCGCCGGGTTCGGCCCGCGCCGCGAAAACGCCGCGCGCCACCGCCCGCGCCAGGACCGTGGCTGCCGCATGGCCCAGCACGAACGGATCGGCCATCGGATCGGCCAGCGCCCGGCGCCCGGTGGCCAGCGCGAACACGAGGTCGCCGTCGAAGGGCGTGTGGCTGGGCACGATCGCGCGCGCCAGCCCGTCCTGCGCCGCCGTCGCCATCCTGAGCGCCTGCGCCTGGCTCAGCGCGGCATCGGTCGCCACCACCGCGATGGTGGTGGCCTCGCCCAGCCGCTTGCCCGGCCGCGGTTCGCGCGCGGGATCGAAGCTGTCGGCCGGGCCCAGCCCGCCGAACTCGTCCGCCATCTCCCAGGGCGCGGCCCAGAACCGCGGTCCGCCGCCCACGGTCACCGAACCCAGCGCGTTCACCGCAACCAGCGCGCCCACCGTCAGCCCGCCCTCCAGCACCGCCGAGGCGGACCCGAGACCGCCCTTCAGCCCGTCCGTCGTCGCCCCCGCGCCGGCCCCCTCGGTGCCGATCGCGAAATCCGCCGCCGCCGCCGCCAGCGCGGCGCGGCCAAGCGCCTTGTAGGGGTTTTCCGCCCAGTCCTTGTCGCCGCCGTTCAGAAGGTCGAACAGGATCGCGCCGGGCACGATCGGCACCCTCTGGTCGCCCACCGCGAACCCCCGGCCCATCGCCCTGAGCCCGTCGGCCACGCCCGAGGCCGCGTCAAGCCCGAAGGCCGAGCCGCCCGACAGC
The DNA here is from genome assembly GCA_024742695.1 of Paracoccaceae bacterium. Lineage (GTDB taxonomy): Bacteria > Pseudomonadota > Alphaproteobacteria > Rhodobacterales > Rhodobacteraceae > JANSXY01. The sequence continues at coordinate 196,391 of JANSXY010000003.1, forward strand.
ACCACCGCGTCCACCTCCTGCACCAGCTTGTCGGGGGCCAGCAGATCGGTTTCCCGCGTGCCGGGCGCCCCGCCCATCACGCTGACCGCCGCCACCGCGGCCCGGTCGGCCAGCACAACCGTCGCGCCGCTCTTCAGCCCCGGGTCCGCGGCGTTGCCGACGGTCAGCCCGGCGACATCGGTGATCAGGTTCCTCGGCCCCGGTTTCATTGATCGCCCCTTCGATTTTGGTCCTCAAGTATCCCGGGGGGTGCCGTCGCCGGAGCCGTCGAGGCTCCGGCGACGGCCGGGGGGCAGCGCCCCCCGCGCACCCTCAGATGCAGCGCCCGCCATCGACCTCGAGCGCCACGCCGGTGATCATCCCCGCCGCGTCGGAACACAGGAAAGCCGCCGCCGCCCCCATGTCGGCCGGGGTCGAGAACCGCCCCAGCGGAATCGTGGCAAGGAACTTCGCGCGGATCTCGGGCGTGTCCTCGCCCATGAAGCTTTTCAGCAAGGGCGTCTCGCCCGCCACCGGGCAGATCGCGTTCACGCGCACGCCCGCGGGCGCCAGTTCCACCGCCATCGCCTTGGTCGCGGTGATCATCCAGCCCTTCGAGGCGTTGTACCAGTTCAGCCGGGGCCGCGGCGACAGGCCGGCGGTGGAGGCCACGTTCAGGATCGCCCCCGCGCCCTGCGCCTTCATCTCCGGCACCAGCGCCCGCGCGGTCAGGTAGACCGACTTGCAGTTGACCGCGAAGACCCGGTCGAACTCGGCTTCGTCGATCTCTTCCATCGGCGCCGGCAGATGGGTGATCCCGGCGTTGTTCACCAGGATGTCGACCCGTCCGAAGGCCGCCTGCGCGGCTTCGGCCATCGCCTGAACGCTTGCCCCGTCGGCCACGTCCACGCGCTGGGCCACGCCGTCCAGTTCCGCCGCCACCGCGCGGGCGGCGTCCTCGTTGATGTCGGCGACCATCACCCGTGCGCCCTGGGCCGCGAATTCCCGCGCGATGCCCGCACCGAATCCCGACCCCGCGCCGGTGACGATCGCGCGTTTTCCCTCAAGCGACATGTCTTCCCCCTATCCGTGATGGGCCGCGACGGTCTTGAGCACCGAGAAGCCGTAAAGCGCCTCGAACCCCTTTTCCCGGCCGTGGCCCGACTTGCCGATCCCGCCGAAGGGCAGTTCCACCCCGCCGCCGGCGCCGTAGTTGTTGAGAAACACCTGCCCGGTGCGCACCGCCCGCGCCATCCGCATCGCGCGCGAGGCGTTTTCCGTCCAGACCCCGGCGACGAGGCCGTAGCAGGTGCCGTTGGCGATCGCCACCGCCTCGGCCTCGTCCTCGAACGGGATCACCACCTGCGCGGGGCCGAAGATTTCCTCCTGCGCCAGCCGGTGGCCCGGCCGCACATCGGCGAACAGCGTCGGCGCGACGTAGTGCCCGCCCGCCGGGGCCCCGGCCACCACCTGCCCGCGCGCGGCCACGGTCAGGTCCGACCCGAGCGCGAGGAACCCCTCGACGATCTCCTTCTGGCGGGCCGAGATCACCGGGCCGACGTCCAGATCGTCCAGCGCGGGGCCGACGCGCAGCGCGGCGTAGCGGTCCGCCATCCGCGCCACCACCTCGTCCAGCCGCGCGCGCTGCACCAGGATGCGCGAGGCCGCCGAACAGGTCTGCCCGGCGTTCTGGATGCCGGCGTTCACGAGGAACGGCAGCGCCTTGTCGAGATCGGCGTCGTCGAAGACGACTTGCGGCGACTTGCCGCCCAGTTCCAGCGTCACCGGCACCACGTTGCGCGCCGCCGCCGCCTGCACGGCGATCCCGACGCCCACCGAGCCGGTGAACGAGACGTGGTGAACGCCGGGATGCGCGGCAAGCGCCGCGCCGGCTTCTTCGCCCAGCCCCGGCACGACGTTGAGCGCGCCGGGCGGCAGCCCGGCCTCCGCCGCCAGCGCGGCGAAGGCGAGCGCGGTCAGGCACGCCTCCTCCGCCGGTTTCAGCACTGCCGCGTTGCCCATGGCCAGCGCCGCGCCGACCGACCGGCCGATGATCTGCATCGGGTAGTTCCACGGCACGATATGCCCGGTCACCCCGTGCGGTTCGCGCAGCGTGTAGACCGTGTAGCCGTCGAGATAGGGGATCGTCTCTCCCATCACCTTGTCGGCCGCGCCGCCGTAGAATTCGAGGTAGCGCGCCAGCGCGACGGCATCGGCGCGGGCCTGTTTCAGCGGTTTGCCGACATCCGTCGCCTCGATCACGGCCAGATCGTCGACCCGCTCGGCCACGAGCTGGCCCATCCGGGTCAACACCCGGCCGCGGTCCACCGCCGTCATCCGGCCCCAGTCGCCCGCCCGCGCGGCCTCGGCCGCGGCCACGGCGGCGTCGATATCGGCCGGGGTGCCGCGGGCGATGGCGCCGATCTCGGCCCCCGTCGACGGATCCTCCAGCGGCAGCGTGCCGCCGCCGTCCGGGACCAGCCAGCGCCCGCCGATCAGCACCTTCGCGGGATCGAACCAGAGCCTGTCCATCCGCAATCCTCCTCCGTTACATCCAGTCTTCGGGGATTTTCGGCGTCGCCGCCACCAGTTGTTGCGTGTAGGCGTGCCGCGGCGCGGTCAGCACCGCCTCCGCCGCGCCATCCTCGACGATCCGGCCAGCCTGCATCACCAGCACCCGGTCGGTCACCGCGCGAACCACCGACAGGTCGTGGCTGATGAACAGGTAGGCGAGGCCGTGGCTGTCCTGCAGCGCCGCCAGCAGGTCGAGGATCTGCGCCCGCACCCGCACGTCGAGCGCCGAGACGGCCTCGTCCAGAACGATGAGGTCGGGCCGGATGATCAGCGCGCGGGCGATGGCGATGCGCTGGCGCTGGCCGCCGGAGAACTCGTGGATGAATTTCGCCCCGTCGCCGGGCGCGAGCCCGACCTCCCGCAGCGCGGCGCCGACGCGGTCGCGCCAGTCGTCCGGCCGGCCGGTCAGGTGGAAGGGTTCGGCCACCAGCCGCTCCACTCTCCAGCGCGGATCGAAGCTGCCGTAGGGATCCTGGAACACCACCTGAACGCGCGCCCGCAGGGCGGGATCCATGCCCGGCCCCACGGGTACCCCGGCGAGCCGAATCTCGCCGCCCTGCAGGGCGTCGAGGCCGAGGATCGCGCGCGTCAGCGTGGATTTCCCGCAGCCCGATTCGCCCACCAGGCCAAGGCTTTCGCCCGGCCCGAGGGCGAAGCTGACCCCGTCGACCGCGCGCAGCGCGGGATGCGGCGCGAAGGGCCCGGGGCGCGGCAGGCGGTATTCGCGCACCGCGCCGCGGACCTCCAGCAGCGGCGGCGCTTCGCCCCCCGGCGGCGGCGGGCGGCGATCGGGGCGGTGCGCGGAGGCGGCGAACAGCCGGCGGGTATAGTCATGCGCGCGGGTGCGGAACACCGCCTCGGTCGCGCCGGCCTCGACGATCCGGCCGGCCTGCATCACCGCGACATGGTCGGCGGTGCCGGAGACGACGGCAAGATCGTGGGTGATCAGCAGCATCGCCATCCGTTCCTCCGCCACCAGCCCGGTCAGCAGATCGAGGATCTGCGCCTGGGTGGTGACGTCGAGCGCGGTGGTCGGCTCGTCGGCGATCAGCAGCTTCGGGCGCAGCGCGACGGCCATCGCGATGCAGACCCGCTGGCGTTGCCCGCCCGAGAGTTCGTGCGGGTAGAGCGACAGCGGGAACCTGTCTTGCGGCAGGCCGACGCGGGCCAGCCGTTCGGCGGCGACGCCGCGCGCCTCCGCCCGCCGGGCGGCGCCATGCACGATCAGCGTTTCGGCCACCTGGTCACCGATCGTCTGCAACGGGTTGAGCGCCGTCATCGGCTCCTGGAAGATCATCCCGATCTCGCGGCCGCGCAGCCCGCACAGCGCGGTTTCGGACAGCGCCAGCAGGTCGCGGCCGGCGAAGTCCGCCCGGCCGGTGACCGTCGCGCCCTCGGGCAAAAGGCCCATCAGCGCCAGCGCCGTCATCGACTTGCCCGATCCGCTTTCGCCGACCAGCCCCATCACCGCGCCTTCGGCAAGGTCGAAGCCGACGCCGGCAAGGATCGGCGTGCCGCCGATCGCGACATCCAGATCGCGAAGCCTGAGCAGGGTCATCGCGCCCGCCTCAGCCGCGGGTCGAGCGCGTCGCGCAGCCCGTCGCCCATCAGGTTCAGCCCCAGCACGGTGGCGACGATGGCGAGGCCGGGAAAGATCGCAACATGCGGCGCGAGCGTGACCATCGTCTGCGCCTCGGCCAGCATCCGGCCCCAGGACGGTGTCGGCGGCTGCGCGCCAAGGCCCACGTAGCTCAGCCCCGCCTCGGCGAGGATGCCGAGCGAGAACTGGATCGTGCCCTGCACGATCAAGAGGTTGGCGATGTTCGGCAGGATGTGTTCGAGGCTGATCCGGGCCATGCCCTTGCCCGCCACCCGCGCCGCGCGGATGTAGTCCAGCGTCCACAGGCTGAGAGCGCCGCCCCGGGTGACGCGGGCGAAGACCGGAATGTTGAAGATCCCGATCGCGAGGATCGCGTTCACCGCCGACGGGCCGAAGACCGCCGTGATCAGGATCGCGATGACCAGCGAGGGGAAGGCGAAGATCAGGTCGTTCATCCGCATCACCGCCTCGTCGATCAGCCCGCCGCGGCGGGCGGCGGCAAGCAGGCCCAGCGGTACGCCCACCGCCATGCCGATGCCCACCGCCAGCAGCGCCACGGCCAGCGAGGTGCGCGCGCCGACCATCAGCATCGAGGCGATGTCGCGGCCGAAATGATCGGTGCCGGCCCAGTGTGCGGCCGAGGGCGGCTGCAGCCGCTGGGCGATCGCCATCGCGGTCGGGTCCGCCGGTGTCCAGACGAAGGACACCAGCGCCGCGACCAGCGCGGCGAGCGACAGCAGGATGCCAAGGCCAAACCCGATCCTCATGCCCGGTGCCTCAGCCGGGGATCGACCGCGGCATAGGCGAGATCGACGAGGAAGGTGACGAGGATCACGGCGGCCACCAGCAGCATCACCACCGATTCCACCACGACGAGGTCGCGCTGGGTGATCGCCTGGAACACCAGCCGCCCGAGGCCGGGCAGGTAGAACACGTTCTCGATGATGATCGCGCCGGCGAGCAGGAAGGAAAACTGCATCCCGAGGATCGTGAGGACCGGGATCAGCGCGTTGCGAAAGGCGTGGCGGCGCAGCGCCTGGCCCCGGCTGAGGCCCTTGGCGCGCGCGGTGCGGATATAGTCCTGCCCCAGCGTCTCGATCAGCGCCGAGCGCAGCACGCGGGCAAGGATCGCGGCCTGCGGCAGCGCCAGCGCCACCGCGGGCAGGATCAGCGCGGCCAGCGCCGGCCCGGCCCCGGCCTGCCAGCCGGGAAAGCCGCCCGCCGGCAGAACCTGCCAGTTCACCGCGAAGACCAGCACCAGCAGCATCGCGAACCAGAAATTCGGCACGGATATGCCGATCTGCGTCGCGCCCATCACCGCGACATCCGCCGCCCTGCCGCGCCGCGCGGCCGCCAGGAGGCCCACGGGCAGGGCCAGCCCCGCTGCCAGCGCCAGCGCCAGCAGCGCCAGCGGGCCGGAGACCGCGAGCCGGTCGGCCACCAGGTCGGCGACCGGGGTGCGATAGGTGTAGGAGACGCCGAAATCGCCGGTCAGCATCCCCCCCGCCCAGGCGAGGTAACGGTCCACCGGCCCGCCCTCGAGCCCCAGTTCCGCGCGCAGCGCGGCGACGGTTTCGGGGCTGGCGTTGAGGCCGAGCATGAAGGCCGCCGGGTCGCCCGGAATCACCTCGATCACCGCGAAGATCGCGACCGAGGCGGCCGCGAGCGACAGCGCGAGAGAGACGAGGCGGCGGGCGAGATAGGCGATCATGTCCGAACCCGGGATTTCGGCGGCGAGGCTAGACGGCCCCATGGCGCGCGTCCAGCGGGCTGGGCGCCGGAGCGCGGGGGGCTGTCTGCCCCCCCGGCCGCGCGGCCCCCGTGCCGGGGGCCACGCGGCGCCCCCCGAGGATATTTGAGGACCAAAATCGCAAGGGGCTTGCGGGGCTGTCGGCGCTGCGGCAAGGATCGGGGCGAGCCGCGGCGATGGCGTCGCCGCAGGGGCCGGGCGGGCCTGCCTGCCGCGACGGACCCCGACGCTTGCGGGCCTGCCCGCCTTCGTCCTGTACGCCGGGACCTTTCGGGGGCCCGGCGCGACCGCCCCCTTTCGACAAGGGTCTGACCGATGGAACGTCCGACGAGCTACCGCTTTCACAACGGCGCGAAGGCGCCGCTGCCCTTCGCCGCCGAGGAATACGAGGCCCGCCTTGCCGGGCTGCGCGACATCATGGAGATGCACGGGCTCGACGCCGTGGTGCTGACCTCGATGCACAACGTCGCCTATTACTCGGGCTTTCTGTACTGTTCGTTCGGGCGGCCCTACGGGCTTGTCGTCACCGCCACCGACAGCGTGACGGTGTCGGCCGGGATCGATGCCGGGCAACCCTGGCGGCGCTGCCACGGCGACAACATCACCTATACCGACTGGCAGCGCGACAACTTCTGGCGCGCGGTCGCCCAGGTCGCCGGCGAGGGCAAGGCCGTGGGGGTGGAGGCCGACCACCTGACGATGGTGCAGGCGGAAAAGCTCAACGCCTTCCTCAAGCCCGCGCGCGGCGTCGACGTGGCGCCGGCGACGATGGCGCAGCGGATGGTCAAGAGCGCGGCGGAGATCGTGCTGATCCGGGCCGGGGCGGCGGTGGCCGACGCCGGCGGCTACGCGATCCGCGACGCGGTGCGCGAGGGCGTGCGCGAGATCGACGTGGCGATGGCGGGCCGCGACGCGATGGAACTGGAGATCGCGAAGCGGTTCCCGGATGCCGAGTATCGCGACACCTGGGTCTGGTTCCAGTCCGGGCTGAACACGGACGGGGCGCACAACCCGGTGACCGGCCGGGTGCTGAAGCAGGGCGACATCCTGAGCCTGAACTGCTTCCCGATGATCTCGGGCTACTACACCGCGCTGGAACGCACGCTGTTCGTGGGCACGTGCGACCCGGCGAGCCTGGCGATCTGGGAGGCGAACGTCGCCGCGCACGAACTGGGCATCAGCCTGCTGAAGCCGGGCGCGTCCTGCGCCGAGGTCACGGCGCGGATCAACGATTTCTTCGCCGAGCGCGACCTCCTGCAGTACCGGACCTTCGGCTACGGCCATTCCTTCGGCGTGCTGAGCCACTACTACGGGCGCGAGGCCGGGCTGGAACTGCGCGAGGATATCGACACGGTGCTGGAGCCCGGGATGGTGATCTCGATGGAGCCGATGCTGACCATCGCCGAGGGCCAGCCGGGTGCCGGCGGCTACCGGGAACACGACATCCTGGTGATTACCGAGGACGGCAACGAGAACATCACCGGCTATCCCTACGGACCGGGGTTCAACATCGTCGCCTGACGCGCGGCGGGCGGCCCGGCAGTTGCGGGCCGCCCGACCGGCACACGGATCGCGCGAGACCGCGCGCCGGGCCGGGACGGGGCGTTACAAAAGCTTCATTCCGGCGTCATGTCGGCGTGAATGGGCGGGGTCATCTGTCGGCCGATTTCAACCAAGGACAGGGACGGGCCCATGACCATCCGTTACGCCGCCGCGACCTCGGTGCTGGCGCTTGCGACCGCCATGCCGGCATTCGCCGAAATGAACTTCAACCGGATCGCGAGTTTCGCCACGCCGCTGAACAACGGCGACCGCGCGGCCGAGGAATCCTCGGCCGAGATCATCGCGGCCACCGCCGACGGGATGACGCTGGTCTATTCCGACAGCCCGCTGGGCGTGATCGGCCTGATCGACATCGCCGATCCGGCGAACCCGCAACCGGCGGGCACCATCGCGCTGGATGGCGAACCGACGGCGGTGTCGACGCTGGGCAACACCGTGTTTGCCGGCGTGAACACCTCGGAAAGCTACACCGCGCCCTCGGGCCACCTGGTCCATATCGACCTTGCCAGCCGCGCCGAGGCCGGGCGCTGCGACCTTGGCGGCCAGCCGGATTCGACCGCCGTCGCGCCCGACGGATCGTTCGTCGTGGTTGCCGTGGAAAACGAGCGTGACGAGGATGCCGGCGACGGCCGGGTGCCGCAGATGCCCGCGGGCCATGTCGCGATCGTGCCGATCGTGGATGGCGCGATGAACTGCGCGGGCATGATCAAGGCCGATGTCACCGGCCTGGCCGACATCGCCGGGGAAGACCCGGAGCCGGAATTCGTCGACGTGAGCCCGGCGGGCGAGATCGTCGTGACGCTTCAGGAAAACAACCACATCGTCGTGCTGTCGTCGGCGGGCGAGGTGGTCAGCCATTTCCCGGCCGGTTCGGTCGACCTCAAGAATGTCGACCTGACCGACGAGCGCGCCGCGCTGGTGTTCGACGAAAGCCAGCCGGGCCGCCTGCGCGAACCCGATGGCATCCAGTGGATCGACGCCGACCATTTCGCCACCGCCAACGAGGGCGACATGGACGGCGGTTCGCGCGGCTTCACCGTGTTCCGCAAGGACGGCACCGTGGTCCACGAATCCGCCGCCAGCTTCGAACATGCGGTGGTGCAGATCGGCCACTACCCCGACCGCCGGTCCGACGCGAAGGGCGTGGAACCGGAAGGGATGGAATTCGCGACCTTCGGCGGCACGCCCTACCTGTTCCTGCTGGCCGAACGCGCCTCGGTCGTGGGCGTCTACGACATGACCGACCCGGCCGCCCCGGTGCTCAAGCAGATGCTGCCCTCGGGCGTCTCGCCCGAAGGCGCGGTCGCGATTCCGGGCCGGAACCTTCTGGCCACCGCCAACGAGGTCGACCTGCGCGAGGACGGTTTGGCCCCCGCTCATGTCATGATCTACGAATACCAGGACGCGCCGGCGGCCTATCCGCAGCTGACCTCGGCCGGGGCCGACACGCTGATCGGCTGGGGCGCGAATTCGGGCATGGTCGCCGGTGAACCCGGCACGGTCTACTTCGTCAACGACAGCTTCTACGGCTTCCAGCCGACGATCTTCACCGTGGACACCACCCAGACCCCGGCCCGGATCACCGCGGCCCTGCCGGTGACCCGTGCGGACCGCCCGGCGCAGAAGCTCGACATGGAAGGCATCACGCTCGATGGCGAGGGCGGGTTCTGGGTCGCGTCCGAGGGCCGGACCGACCGGGTGACCCCGCACGCGCTCTATCACATCGACGCCGGGGGCGAGATCAAGGCCGAGATCGGCCTGCCGCCGGAACTGATGGCCGCCGAAATCCGCTTCGGCTTCGAGGGTATCACCAAGGTCGGCGATACGCTGTGGATGGCGGTTCAGCGCGAGTGGAAGGACGATCCGAAGAACCACGTCAAGCTGGTCGCCTACAACACCGAGACCAAGGAATGGGGCGCGGTGCACTATCCCAAGGCGGAACCGGCCACCGGCTGGGTCGGCCTGTCGGAGATCGTGGCGCATGGCGACTGGGTCTACGTGATCGAGCGCGACAACCAGATCGCGGATGCGGCGGTGACCAAGAAGATCTACCGCATCCCGGCGGCCGAGATGGTGCCGGCCGCTATCGGCGGCGACCTGCCGGTGGTGTCGAAGGAAGAGGTCCGCGACCTGATCCCCGACCTGAAGGCGCAGAACGGCTACGTCGTCGACAAGGTCGAGGGGCTGGCGATCTTCGAGGATGGAACCGCCTGGGTCTCGACCGACAACGATGGCGTGGACGACAGTTCCGGCGAGACGTTCTTCTGGTCGATCGGCAAGCTCTGAACCGGCCAAACGCCTGAAAACCGGGGCCTCCGCGCAACGCGGGGGCCCTTTGCGTTTACCCATTTGCCTCGGCAGACTTGACGCGGGCGGCCCGCTTGCCACTGATACACGGGTTGCTGCCACTCACACCGATTCTGCTGCCCATGACCGAGTTCACTCGACGATCCTTCCTTGCGCTGGCGCCCGGCGCGGCACTCGCGGCCTGCTCGGCGCAGACCGTGGAGATGAACGAGGTGACGATGGCGCGGCGCCCGTCGCCCGCCGTTCTGGCCCGCTACGGCGCGCTGGACGATGGCGGCTTCACCATCCCGGCGGTGAACCCCGGCTACCTGACCGGCCAGAATTCAAGGATCGAGGTCTATTACTACGGGCCCGACCGGCCCGGCACGATCGTCGTCGATCCGTTCGCGCGGCTTCTGTACTACATCGAGGATGGCGGCCGCGCTATCCGCTACGGGATCGCCGTCGGGCGCGAGGGGTACGGTTTTCGCGGCAACGCGACGGTCAGGCGCAAGGCCGAATGGCCGCGCTGGACACCGACGCGCAACATGATCCGGCGCGAACCCGAGGTCTATGGCCCGGTGGCCGCGGGCCTGCCCGGCGGGCTGGAAAACCCGCTTGGCGCGCGGGCGCTGTATCTTTATCGCGGCGGGCGCGACACGATGTACCGCATCCACGGCACCAACAACGCGTCCACCATCGGGCGGGCGACATCGGCGGGCTGCGTGCGGCTGTTCAACCAGGACATCATCGACCTTTACGACCGGGTTCAGCCGGGCACCTACGTGCATGTCCGCTCGCGCGAGGAATCGATGGTCGCGGAAGACCCGATGGTGGAAAACGCCGCCGGGCTGATGGTGCCGATCGCCACCTTCCCGCGCGACGTGCAGGAGCAGATCCAGGCCGGCAACATCCCCTGGCCGCCGTTCCAGCCGATGCGCGGGATCGGTGCCGAGACGGTGCCGCCGCTGGTCGGCGCCTGAACCGGCCCGGCCTAAAGGCTCGCCTCCACCCGCATCCAGTCCGGCGCTTCGGCGCCGTCCAGCACGATGTCCGCCGCCATCTCGCCCAGCACCGGGGCGAGGCCGAAGCCGATCTTGAAGCCGCCGTTCAGCACGTGGTGCCCCGGCCGGCCGGGCCACGGCCCCAGCATCGGCGCGCGCGACCGGGCGCGGGGCCGCAGCCCCGCCCAGCGCGCGATCACCGGCGCATCGGCCAGGGCCGGGCACAGCGCCCGCGCCGCGGCGATCCTGTCCTCCAGCAGCGCGTCGGTCGCGGCCGCGTCCTCGAAGGCGTTCTCGGAGGTGGAGCCGACCGCCACGGTGCCGTCGCCATGCGGAACCACGTGCAGCCCCTCCGCCCCGATCTGCGGCAGATCGCGCGCGTCATGGCGCAAGAGCGCCGATTGCCCCTTCACCGCCTGCCCGGCGGGGCGCCCCGGCGCGGCGGGCAAGGCGGCCAGCCCGGCCACGCCGGTGGCCCAGATCACGGGGCCGTCGGCGTCGGGCGGCGCCGTGCCCGGTTCGATCACGACGCCGCGCGCCGCGAGCGCCGCCGCCAGGGCCGCGACCGCCCGGCGCGGGGCGATCCGCGCCGTCAGCGTGTCGTGGATCACGTAACCGGAGGGGCTGTCCGGCGCCCAGGCGCCGAATTCCGCCGCCGGGGCCACCCGCCAGACAGCGGCCGCGCCCCAGTGCCGCGCCGCTGCCATCTGCCGGTCGCGGGCGCGGGCCAGCGCGGCGGCATCGGCAAGCGGCTGCAACCGGCCGGTCCGCGCATAGCCCGGATCCTGCCCGGACAGCTCCGCGATTTCGGCCCAGAAGGCTTCGGCCATCAGCAGCGACCGCAACTGCAGCGCCTTCTTGGGGTTCCACGGGTCGGGCACATGCGGCGCCAGCGCGCCCACGGTGCCGCCCGAGGCCCCGGCACCGGGATACCGGGCCTCGACGATCCGCAGGCGCGCGCCGCGGACCGCGCAGGCCCAGGCCGCCGACAGGCCGAGAATGCCCGCCCCCATCACCGTCACGTCCGGCCTTGCCATCGCCCCGGCCCCCCGCCAGTGTCGCCGCGACCGGGGATAGGGCAGATGCGCGGCGAGAACCAGAGCGGGGTGGACTGGAAACCGGGCGGCGTGCCGGTCTCGCGCCGCTTCGACGACCCGTATTTCTCGCTGGTCGACGGCCTGTCGGAAACCCGGCATGTCTTCCTTGCCGGCAACGATCTGCCGGCGCGGTTCCGCGACGGCTTTCACGTCGCGGAGCTGGGCTTCGGCACCGGGCTGAACCTTCTTGCCACCTGCCTCGCCTGGCAAGCGGCCGGCATCCCCGGCCGGCTGCATTTCACCAGCTTCGAGGCCTACCCCCTGCCGGCCGCCGACATCGCCCGCGCGCTGGGCGCCTTCCCCGAGGCAGCGGACATCGCCGCACCGTTCCTGGCCGCCTGGGCGGCAGGCCTGCGCGGCTTCGATCTCGGCCCGGTTTCGGTACGGGTGATCGAGGGCGATGCCCGCGCGACCCTGCCGGGCTGGCCGGGCCGGGCGGATGCCTGGTTCCTTGACGGGTTTTCGCCGGCGAAGAACCCGGAGCTGTGGGGCCCCGCGCTGCTGGCCGAGGTCGCGCGCCATACCGCGCCGGGCGGCAGTTTCGCGACCTACAGCGCGGCTGGCGCGGTGCGCCGGGCCTTGCAGGCGGCGGGCTTTCAGGTAGAGCGGGTTCCGGGCCACGGCGCCAAGCGGCACATGAGCCGGGGGCGCCTGAACGGAACGCCATGACCACGCAGAACCTTCGCCTCGGCATCCTTCTGATGATCGCGACAAGCTTCGTCTTCGCGATGCAGGACGGGATCTCGCGCCATCTCGCGAGCACCTACAACACCTACATGGTGGTGATGATCCGCTACTGGTTCTTCGCCGCCTTCGTGATCGTGGTGGCCGGCCGGCAGGCGGGCGGGTTGCGTGCCGCGGCGGCGACGCGGCAGCCGAGGTTGCAGATTTTCCGGGGCCTTCTGCTGGCGGCCGAGATCTGCGTGATGGTGCAGGCCTTCACGATCCTCGGCCTGGTCGAAAGCCACGCGGTCTTCGCGGCCTATCCGCTCCTGGTGGCGTTGCTGTCCGGGCCGGTCCTGGGCGAAACCGTGGGCTGGCGGCGCTGGACGGCGATCGGCATCGGGTTTCTCGGCGTGCTGATCATCCTGCGGCCCGGCTACGCGGTCTTCGACCCGGCGGCGCTGATCCCCTTCGTCTCGGCGCTGATGTTCGCGCTTTACGGGCTTCTGACGCGCTACGCGGCGCGGCTTGACAGCGCGGCGGTCAGCTTCTTCTGGACCGGCGTGACCGGCGCGGTGGCGATGACCCTGGTCGGCATGTGGTTCTGGGAGCCGATGACCGGCCGCGACTGGGCCTGGATGGGGGTCTTGTGCCTGACCGCGGCGACCGGGCACTTCCTGCTGATCAAGGCGCTGGAAGTGGCCGAGGCGAGCGCGGTGCAGCCCTTCGCCTACCTGCAACTGGTCTTCGCCACCGGGCTGGGGATGCTGGTCTTCGGCGAGGATCTGGAACTGCCGGTCGCGATCGGGGCCGCGGTGGTCGTGGCGGCGGGGATCTTCACGCTGTGGCGCGCGCGGGTGCGGGCCGCGGAGGAGCAGGGCTGAGGCCGGCGTCCGCCGCCGCTACCGCCCCACCATTTCCGCGGCCAGTCGCGGCACCGCGTCCGGCCGGCCCAGCCGCGCGCGGTAGACCGGCAGGCTTTCTCCCACCCGCATGACGTAGTTGCGGGTTTCGGTGAAGGGGATGTGCTCGATCCAGTCCACCAGCGTCGCATCGTCGCCCGCGCGCGGATCGCCCAGTTCCTCGATCCAGCGCCGCGGCCGTCCCGGCCCGGCATTGTAGCCCGCCGCCACCAGAACCGGCACGTCGCCGAATTCGGCGATCAGCCGGGCAAGGTAGCCGGCCCCAAGCCGGGCGTTGTAGGCCCAGTCGCCGGTCAGCTTGCCGAGATCGTAGGCGATGCCAAGCTCTCCGGCCATCAGTTTCGCGGTGCCCGGCATCACCTGCATCAGCCCCAGCGCCCCGGCGGGCGAGACCACCGCGGGGTCGAACTCGCTTTCCCGCCGCGCGATCGCCAGCGCAAGCTCGGGCCTGACCGGCAGATCCATCCGCGCCAGATCGGTCAGCGGGAAATAGGCGGTGGGCCAGATCACGCCCTTGTCCACCGCCGCCTTGGCCAGCATCAGCGCCATGTGCGGCTCGCCCCAGTCCAGCGCGAGGCCCGCCAGCGCGCCGATCTCGCGCCCGTCGAGCGATTCCGACAGGTGCAGAAGGAACCGTTCGGCCAGCGCCGTCTCGCCCGCCTCGCGCAACAGCACCGCCGCGGCGAAGACGCTGGAGGACGCGGCCGGCGATTGCCGCCAGTCCGGGAAGCTTTCGCCGCCCGCCAGCCGCGCGTCGAAAGGCAGGCCGGCGCGTTCGGCTGCCAGCAGGCCGTAGAACGCGGTCTGGAACTCGGCGGCGAAGGCATAGGCGGTCCGCGCCTCTTCCGCCCGGCCCATCCGTTCCAGCGCCCGGCCTTCCCAGTAGCCGGCGCGCGACAGGCTGATCGGGCTGCCGACCGAGACGCGCAGGGTGCGGAAATGGCCCTGCGCGCGGGCCGGATCGTCAAGCTTTCTCAGCGCGATGTAGCCCGCGAGGAATTCCAGGTCGGCGAAGTTGCCGCCTTCGGTCAGGTGATGGTTGGCGGCGATCCGGTAGGCGCGGGCCGCGTCGCCCTCGCGCATCTCGCGGCGGGCCAGGATCGCGCGCCAGGTGGCCCAGTCCTCGGGCACGCCAAGGCCGTCGGCGCTGCCGGAGCGTTCCAGCAGGAGATCGGCGGCATCGTCGTAGCGGTCGCGCCGGATCCGCCAGCGGAACCGGTCATGCGCCAGCCCGGCGGAGTCCGCCATGGAGGCCGGCACCGCGGCGATCAGCGCATCCACCCCCGGCCGGTCGTCCTGCAGCGCGATCCGCGCCTCGGCCACCGCGCGGGTGCCCGGCGTGGTCAGCGGCAGAAGCCGTTCGGCGTTGTCCAGCCAGCCTTCGGCCAGCAGCGTCACCATGCGGCCGCCGTGATGGTCGGTCAGCAGGGCGCCGGCGCGATCGAGGTATTCGGCCTGTTCGGCGGCCGACATCGGCAGCGCCCGCCAGGCGCGCACCGCCTCGCGGTCGGCCCCGGCACGGTCTCCGGTGGCGGTAAGCGCGGCATGGTAGGCCAGCGACCCCTCGGCGGTCTGTGGCGGGCGGTTGGCGAAATAGGCCACCACCTCCGCCGGTGCGGCGCCGGCGGCCACCGCCGCCTCGCCGCGCCGTTGCAGAAGCGGCAGGCCCGGCCAGTCCGACCGGTTCGACAGGAAGGCGGCGTAATCCTGCGCCCGGCCCTCGCCCGCGCGCAGCCAGTGCCAGGCGACGATATCCACCGCCAGCGGGCCGGAGCGCGCGGCCTCGGCGGAGGCCGCCGACCAGTCGCCGCGCCCGACCGCCGCCATCGCGTCGGCCAGCCGCGCGGCATCCTCGGCCCCGGCGGATTGGGGGGAAAGACCAAGGGCCAGCACAAGGCCCAGCACGCGCAACATGACCATCTGACGATTTCCTGCCCGGATCGTTTCTTGAGCCCGAGTCTAGCCCGCCCCGCGCTGCCCGCAACACACAAACTTGGCAAGCCCCGCGCACCCGGCTAGGGTCCGCGCCATTCCGCCGGGCGAGTCTGCCCGCCAGCCGCAGGAGCGTGTCATGTTCAAGGGGTCCATGCCCGCCCTCGTCACCCCGTTCAGCAACGGTGCCGTGGATTTCGACACGCTGAAGAAACTCGTCGACTGGCACGTTACCGAAGGCAGCCACGGGCTTGTCCCGGTGGGCACCACCGGCGAAAGCCCGACGCTGAGCCATGCCGAGCACGGCGAGGTCATCGCCGCCGTGGTGAAGGCCGCGGCGGGCCGGATTCCGGTAATCGCCGGCGCCGGATCGAACTCCACCGCCGAGGGGATCGAACTGATCCGCCATGCCGAGGCCGTGGGCGCCGATGCCGCGCTGGTGGTGACGCCCTATTACAACAAGCCCACGCAGCGCGGGCTGATCGCGCATTTCACCGCGATGCACGATGCCTGCGGCCTGCCGATCATCATCTACAACATTCCCGGCCGGTCGGTCGTCGACATGCTGCCCGAGACGATGGCGGAACTCGCGAAGCTGCCGCGGATCGTCGGCGTGAAGGACGCGACCGGCAAGATCGAACGGGTCAGCCAGCAGCGCGCGGCCTGCGGGGCCGATTTCATCCAGTTGTCGGGCGAGGATGCGACCGCGCTGGGCTTCAACGCGCATGGCGGCACTGGCTGCATCTCGGTCACCGCGAACGTGGCGCCGCGGCTGTGTTCGGAATTCCAGGAGGCGACGCTCAGGGGCGACTATGCGACCGCGCTGGACTACCAGGATCGGCTGATGCCCCTGCACGAGGCGATCTTCGTCGAGCCGGGGCTGTGCGGGGCGAAATACGCGCTGTCGCGTCTGGGGATGTGTTCGGACGAGGTGCGGTTGCCGCTGTCGGGTCTTCTGGACGCCACCAAGGGCCAGATCGACGCCGCGATGCGGCACGCCGGGCTGATCAACTGATCGGTTCCGCCGACCGGTCGGCCAACCTTGCCGGCAGCCTCTGGATGGTCGCGGCGATGGCCGGGTTCGCCGTCGAGGACCTGTTTCTGAAGATCGCCGCGCGGACGGTGCCGGTGGGCGAGGTGCTGATCGTCTTCGGCGCGGTCGGGATGGTGGCCTTCGCGGTGCTGGCGCGCCGGCGCGGCGACCGGGTGCTGAGCCCGGCGATCCTGTCGCGGCCGATCCTCTTGCGCGCGGTGTTCGAGATGGCGGGGCGGCTGTTTCACACCCTGGCGCTGGCCGTGGTGCCGCTGGCGCTGGTCTCGGCCCTGTTGCAGGCCACGCCGCTGGTCGTCGTCGCGGGGGCGGCGCTCTTGTTCGGCGAACGCGTCGGATGGCGGCGCTGGGCGGCGATCGCGGTCGGCTTCGCCGGGGTGCTGATCGTGCTCCGGCCGGGGACCGAGGCGTTCAGCGCCGTGGCGCTCTTGGCGGTGGCGGGGATGCTGGGCTTCGCCGGGCGCGACCTTGCCACCCGCGCCGCGCCCCCGACGCTGTCGAGCCTTGCGCTGGGTGTCTACGGTTTCGCCGCGATGGTGCCCGCCGGCGCGGCGGTTATGGCCGCCACCGGAACCGCGCCGGTCGTGCCCGGCGCCGGGGCCGCGGCGGCGCTGGCCGGGGCCACGGCGGTGGGTGTCGGCGCCTACTATGCGCTCACCCGGGCGATGCGCACCGGCGAGGTTTCGGTCGTCACGCCGTTTCGCTACACCCGGCTGCTGTTCGGCGTGGCCCTGGCCGCGGCGCTGCTGGGCGAGCGGATCGACGCGGCGACGATCCTGGGCAGCCTGCTGATCGTCGGCAGCGGGCTTTACACGCTGTGGCGGGCCCGGCGCGCCGCGTGACGGTTGGCGCGACGGGGCTTGCGAGAGGCGCGGCGCGGGGGCAGGCTGGCGGCATTCTTCACCCGCGAGGCCGCGATGACCCCCGACATGATCCTGACGAATGCGCGCATCCTGACGATGAATCCGGCCAATCCCCGGGCCGAGGCGCTGGCGATCGACCGTGGCCGGATCGCCGCGGTCGGCCCGCGGGCGCTGATCGAGGCGATGGCCGGGCCGGGAACCGAGACGGTGGATTGCGGCGGTGCGACGGTGCTGCCCGGCTTCGTCGAAAGCCACCTGCACCTGGTGCTGGGCGGCGCGGAACTGGCGCATCTGCAACTGACGGGAATCGACGGCGCGGGGCCGCTGGCCGCGGCGTTCCGCGACTTCGCGGCGAAGCATCCCGACCGGCCGCTTCTGATGGGCCAGGGCGGGCATTACGCGATGCTCGACCATCCGATGACCCGGCACGACCTTGACGCGATCATCGCCGACCGGCCGATCGCGATCACCGCGCATGATCATCACACGGTCTGGGCCAATACCGCCGCGCTGACCGCCGCGGGCATCCTGCACGGCCTTGATACCCCGCATGGCCACGAGGTGGTGATCGGCCCCGACGGCACCGCGACGGGCGAGCTGCGCGAGTTCGAGGCCTTCGCGCCGGTGATCGCGCTGGGCGGCGAGGCGCGGCTGAACCTGGGCATCGCCACCGGCGAGGAACCCGATCCATGGCCCGATGCCGCCGCGCGCGCCATCGACAAGGCCAAGGTGGCAAACGGTCTTGCCCATGCCGCGCGGCACGGCATCACCTCGATCGTCAACATGGATGGCAACCGCTACACGCTCGCGCTGCTGTCCGAGATGCGGGACGAGGGGCGGCTGACCGCGCGGGTCAAGGTGCCCTTCCATTTCAAGCCGCACATGGACCTTGCCGCGCTGGATCGCGCCAGCGCCATGACGGCGGAGTTCGACGACGACTGGCTGAGCTGCAATTTCGTCAAGCTGTTCATGGACGGTGTGATCGACAGCGGCACGGCCTATATGCTGAACGATTACCCGGGCCAGCCCGGCCATCGTTCGGTCCCGCTGTTCGCGCCGGACCGGTTCGCCGAGATCGCGACCGAGATCGACCGCCGCGGCATGCAGATCGCCGTTCACGCGATCGGCGACGGCGCGGTGCGCACCACGATCGACGGTTACGCCGCGGCGCGGGCGGCGAACGGGCCGCGTGACGCGCGCCACCGGATCGAGCATATCGAACTGATCGACCCGGCCGACATCCCGCGGCTGGGCGCGCTGGGGATCACCGCTTCGGTGCAGCCGCCGCATGCGCCCGGAGCGATGGATTTCGACATGTATCCGACGCTGGACATGATCGGCGCGGGCCGGCTGGGCGATGCCTTCCTGTGCCGCGCGCTGGCCGAGGCCGGCGCGGCGCTGGCCTTCGCCTCCGACTGGCCGGTGACCGATATCTCGGTGATCCGGGGCATCCGGGCGGCGCTGACGCGGCCGACCTATCCGGGCGCGACGGACCAGCGCGTCGGGCTGATGGACACGCTGCGCGCCTATACCGCCGGCGGTGCCTGGGCGGCGCATCGCGAGCATCTGACCGGCACGCTGCGCCCCGGCCTGGCGGCCGATGTCGTGGTGCTGTCGGGCGATATCGAGGCGGTGGCGCCCGAGGCGATCTCAGACCTCGCGCCGGTGCTCACGATCTGCGGCGGGCGTGTGACCTTCCGCGGCTGAGGCGGCGGCCTCCAGAAGTTGCTGGCGGCGCCACTCGATCTGGCCGAGCCGGACATGGCGCAGGATTTCCACCAGCATGGCGGTCAAGAGCCCCATGTTCAGAAGACCGTTCGCCGCGGCCATGCCGGACAGGAGCCGCCATTCCTGCGGCAGCAGGATGTCGCCGAATCCCAGCGTCGTGAAGGCCACGAGCGAGAAGTAGACGGAGGCCTCCATCGTGATGAACACGCCCAGCAGCCGGAGCGCGAAGGCCCATAGCCAGACCCCGACGGTCACCATGCCCAGAACCCAAAGCACGGTGACCGCCAGCACCAGTGCCAGCTTCGGCCGGTGCGGATCGCGCATCAGCCAGGGACCGGAGCGCGCGATCAACGCCTCCAGCGCCCAGTAGGCCAGCCCGGCGAACAGGATCGAGGCGACCATCAGCAGGCTTCCGATGGCGATCTGGATGAACATGCAGGGCTCCTCCCGCGGTGCGTGCGATCCTAGCGGCGCGCGCAAGGCGGCGTCCAGCGCGGCACGGGTTGAATCCCGGGCCTGCGGCATCTGGACTCGGGCCGCCCGCTCGCCTATCCCGGCGCGATCATGGCCAAGCCGAAGGACAATCCGAACTACAAGGTGATCGCCGAGAACCGGCGGGCGCGGTTCGACTATGCGATCGAGGACGATCTGGAGGTCGGGATCGTGCTGACCGGGTCCGAGGTCAAGGCGCTGCGCACCGGGCAGTCGAACATCGCCGACAGCTACGCCAATGTCGAGAACGGCGAGTTGTGGCTGATCAACAGCTACATCGCGCCCTACAAGCAGGCCGGCATCTTCGGCCACGAGGAGCGGCGGCATCGCAAGCTTCTGGTGTCGAAGCGCGAGTTGTCGCGGCTGTGGCAGGCGATCGGCCGCGAGGGCATGACGCTGGTGCCGCTGGTGATGTATTTCAACGACAAGGGCCGGGTGAAGCTGAAGCTGGGCATCGCCAAGGGCAAGAAGGTCGCCGACAAGCGCGAGACCGCGGCCAAGCGCGACTGGAACCGGCAGAAGCAGCGGCTGCTGAAACAGGGCGGATAGGCCCGGCGGCTAGAGCCGGATCACGTAATCCTTGCGCGTCGTCTCCACCACCTCCCAGACGCCGGTGAAGCCGGGGCGGATGATGTAGCTGTCGCCGGCGCGCAGATGCACGGGCGCGCCGCCGTCGGGCGTGAGGATCGAGTGGCCCGCAAGGATACGGATGTATTCCCACTCGTCATAGGCCACCCGCCAGGCCCCCGGCGTCGATTGCCAGATGCCGCAATAAAGCCCGTCGCGCTCCTCGATGTTCCAGGTGGTGTGGACCGGGTCGCCCTTGACGACCTTGCCGGGGTCGGGGCGTTCGGTCTCGGGGTCGATCCCGTCGGTGTCCACGGGCAGAAGTCGGGTCATCGGTTCATCCCCTTACCAGGCGACGGCAAAATCCTTCGCCGAAGGATTTTGCCGGGGTGGCGCGTGTCGGTCGGCAATATCTTTCGGCCGAAAGATATTGCGGGTGCGGTCCAAGGTCTTTCGGCCGAAAGACCTTGGACAGGCCGGGGAAAACTCTTCGGGCGAAGAGTTTTCCCCGCCCGGCCGGTCATTCCGTCCAGCGCACGGCGGTCAGGTCGTTGGCCTGGGTCGGCGCGTTTTCCCACAGGCCTTCGATCTTCGCATTGGCGACGCCGGTCTTGGCCAGCTGGAACAGGTAGCCGTTGACGTAGTCCTCTGCGATCTTGGTCTGCGCCTGTTTCAGCAGGTCCGAACGCTGGGCCGGATCGGTCGTCAGGTTCAGCCGGTCCATGATCGCCACGAAATCGGCGTCGCCGTACTGGAAGTAGTAGTCCGGCCGGGCATAGATGTTGATGTCGGCGGGTTCGGTATGGCTGACGATGGTCAGGTCGAAATCCTTGCCCCGGAATACCTGTTCGAGCCACTGCGCCCATTCGAGGTTGGTGATCTCGGTTTCGATGCCGACCTCGCGCAGCTGCGCGGCGATGATCTCGCCGCCGCGGCGGGCGTAGGTCGGCGGCGGCAGGGCCAGGCGCAGCGTCAGGTCGCTCACCCCCGCCTCGGCCAGCAGCGCCTTCGCCTTTTCGGGGTCGTGCGCCGACAGGCCGGTGAGGTCGACATAGTCGGGATTATGGGGGGCGAAATGGGTGCCGATCGGCGTGCCGTAGCCGAACATCGCGCCATCGATGATCTCCTGCCGGTCGATCGCGTGGGCGATGGCCGCGCGCACCTTGGCGTTCGACAGCGCCGGCTGGCGGTTGTTCATCGCCAGGATCGTTTCGCCCTCGGTCGAGCCGACGATCACGGAAAACCGCGGATCGGCCCCGAGTTGCGGCAGGGTTTCCGGCGCGGGGAAGTTCGGGAAGGCATCGACATCGCCGGCCATCATCGCCGCGAAGGCGGCCGTCGGATCGGAGATGAACTTGAAGGTGGCGCGCTTCAGCGCCGGTTTCGTGCCCCAGTAGTCTGGGTTCTCGACCAACTCCACCCGGTCGCCCTGGACCCAGTTGCCCAGCTTGAACGGGCCGGTGCCGACCGGCGCGGTGGCGGCCCCGTCCGCGCTTTCCGGGGCGAGGATCACCGCGTCGCCCCAGGCCATGTTGAACGGGAAGTTGCCGTTCGGCGACGACAGGGTGACCGTCACGGTCAGCGGGTCCACCACCTCGACGCTTTCGATCCCGGCGAACAGCGCCTTCTGGGCGTTGGCGCTGTCTTCGGCGCGGGCGCGGTCGAGGCTGAACTTCACGTCTTCGGCGTCGAAGGCGGTGCCGTCGTGGAAGGTCACGCCGTCGTGCAGGTGGAAGGTGTAGACGGTGCCGTCGCCCGACACGTCCCAGCGTTCGGCCAGGGCCGGCAGGATCGCGCCGTCCGGCCCGAAGCGGGTCAGCCCCTCGAAGACATTGGCATAGACGACCTCGTCGATCGCCGCGGCGGCGCCGCCGGTGGGATCTAGGTTGGGCGGCTCCAGCACCATGCCGATGGTAATCGAATCGGGCGCCGCCTGTGCCGCGCCCGCGGCCAGCGCGAATGCCGTCGCGGTGATCTTCAGACGGGTGAACATTTTTTCTCTCTCCCTGTCCCCGTGTCCCTCTGGCGCCAGCTTGCGCCCGGATCGCTCAGCAAAGCAACTCTTTCAACACCAGCGCCATGACGCGCGCACTGTCCATCATGTCGTCGATCCCGATCCATTCGTCGGGCTGGTGGGCGAGATCGAGAATGCCGGGGCCATAGGCGATGCAGTTCTTCAGCCGCCCGATCCGGTCGATATGCTTCTGATCGTAGGTTCCCGGCGAGACGACGAAGCCCGGCGGCGCGCCCAGCACCGTTTCCACCGCGCGGGCGGTGGCGCGGACCACCGGGGCGGCGCGATCGGTCATCGTGGGCTGCACCTCGAAGAGGTCGCGCACCTCGTAGTCGAAGCACGGACGGCGCGCCTTCACCGCCTCCAGCATCCGCGTGACCTCGCGCTTCACCTCGGCCACGTCCTCCTCGATCAGGAAGCGCCGGTCGATCACGATGCGGCAGCGGTCGGCGACGCAGGGCGCGGGCAGGCCGGTATAGCCCGCCTCCTGCTCGGCCTCGCCGCCGTGGATCGAGTTGATGTTGAGCGTCGATTGCCGGGCGCCCTCGGGGATCACCGGCATCGCGGTGCGCTTGCCGGCGAGAAGCGGGTAGAGCACCCGCTCCATCTCTTCCAGCACCGCGCCCATGTGGCGGATGGCGCTGTCGCCGAGGAACGGCATGGAGCCATGCGCGATGCGGCCCTTCGTCTCGATCTCGGCCCACCAGACGCCGCGATGGCCCAGGCAGATGCGATCCTTGTGCAAGGGTTCGGGGATGATGACGTGCTGCACCCGCGCCGGGTCGAAATATCCCCGTTCGGCCAGCCAGGCGACGCCGCCGTAGCCGCCCGATTCCTCGTCCGCCGTCGCGGATATCTCGATCGCGCCGGCATGGTCGGGGCAGGCGGCCGCGAAGGCCTCGGCGGCGATCACCGCGGCGGCGATCCCGCCCTTCATGTCGCAGGCGCCGCGGCCGTAGATCCGGTCGCCCTCAACCTCGGCGGCGAAGGGATCGCGGGTCCATCCGTGGCCGACCTCGACGACGTCGTGATGGCCGTTGAAATGCACGCAGTCGCCCGGCCGCGCGCCCTCGCGCCGGGCGACGAGGTTCCAGCGCGGATGGGTATCGCTGTCGCCGGGCGCGCCGGTGGCGCGCAGAACCTCGCAGGCGTAGCCGGACCGGGCCAGCCGCGCCGCGAGGTAGTCGCAGATCTCGCGGTAATTGCGCCCCGGCGGGTTCAGCGTGGGAATCCGGATCAGATCCCGCGTCAGCTCGACAAGCGCGTCGCGCCGGGCGTCGATCTGGGCGAGGATGTCGGGGACGGCGGCGGTCATGGTGCGGCAGGCTAGGGCGGGGCCGGGGGCCGCGCAACGGCCAAATCGAGGGACGTATCGGGACAAAGGGCTGGCGCACGGCGGCCGGAAGGCCCACATGTGGGGCGGGCGCGGCGACGCGATGCGCCCGGAGGGAAGGGGCGATGCTGGCCTTTGGCAAACTCGCGGTGTTTCTGTTCCTGGCGCTGACGGTTGTGTTCCTGTCGGTGTCGGCCTATTCGCGCTCGGTGCGGCGCGAGAGGCTGGAGGAGGAGTGGGATGCGGATCCGAAAGGTGACGCGCCGGCCCGCGAAGCCTTCATCGAAGAGGGCCTGCGGGACTACGACCGCGGACTTCGGCGCCGGCTGATCTGGCTGGTCTACATCGTGCCGGCGCTTCTGATCCTGGCGCTGGTCTACTTCACCAACTATTCCTGAGGCCCGCATGCGGTATGTCAAATGGTCCCTCGTCGCGGTGCTGGCGCTGGTCGTGCTGGCGTTCCTGCACTACACCCTGCCCGACCGCGACATCGTGCGCATCACCTCGACCGAGACGCGGCGGATCGATTTCGGCGAGAACTCGGTGTTCTGGGCCGCGCCCGATGTCGGAACGGCGGCCAGCCCCAGCCGCGACGTGCGGTTCATCAACGCGGTGAAGCCGAACGGCAAGGTCATCGTCTACCGCAACGAGGATACCGGCTGGGGGTGGCCGCCCTATTTCAAGCTCGATTCCTCGAACCTTCAGGCCGAGGCCGATGACATCAAGTCGACGCCGGAGGCCCCGAAATGGGTGGTGCTGACCCATTACGGCTGGCGCAACGAGTTCCTGACGATCTTCCCCAACGCGGTGTCCGTGCGCCCCGCCGAGGGGCCCGAGGAGCGGCTGATCCCGTGGCTGAACATGGTGATCCTCGCGGTGCTGGCGGCGCTGGCCGTCTGGCTGTGGCTGATGCTGGCGCAATTCCACGAACGGGTGATCGAACCCGCGCTGATCCGGTTCGCCGACTGGCGCGCGGGGCTGCGAAACCGGTTCTGGCCGCGCTGAGCCGCGTCAGGCGTCGCGCGCGCCCTCGATTTCCCACCAGTCCAGCAACTCGCGCGCCTTGGGCGCCGAGATGCCGACGACCTGCAACGCGTAAAGGTCAAGCCCGATCATCCCGGCCAACCGGTAGCCCTGCACGGCGCCGTCATGCGCCGGGCCGCCCTGCAGGAAATGCGCCTCGATCGTGCGCGCGGCGGACATCAGCGCGAAGATGATCTCGCCGGCCGAGGACTCGGGCCAGCGCAGCGCCATTTCGCGCGTCAGGCCACGCCAGCCGGCCGGACCTTCCATCAGCCGCTCCAGCGCGAAAACGCCCATGTCCGTTGTGGCAGAGGGCAAGCCCATGCCGGTTCCAATCACTTAAATCAATGAATTGATTCCATCGGTCCGGGCCAATGCCCGGCACCCCCACAATCCCAGCAATCGCGGTCCGGCGAAACCCACAATCGCACCGTTTTTTAACGAAGGGTTAACCGCGTCGCGCCCGCGCAGGGCCGTTGAAGCGCGCCCGGCCTTTCGCTAGCCTCGCGGGGCCGGCCCTGCCGGGGCCGTGAAAGGGGAAGAGGCATGTCCACATCGCAGCATGGCCGCCCGAACCGGCCCCGCAACGCCGGGACCGGGCTGCACACCGACTGGTTCGACGCCATCGCGGTGAACACGCCCGCCGCCGAACGGCGCGCCGCGACGCTGACCACCCGGCGCACGGTCAAGAAGGCCTGGCAGGCGGCCTGGCTGGTCAACGCGATCCGCTGCATGGACCTGACGACGCTGTCGGGCGACGACACCGAAGATCGCGTCGCGCGGCTGTGCGCCAAGGCGCGGCGGCCGCTGGGCGACGCGATCCTGGCCGGCCTGGGGCTCGAGGCGCTGACGGTCGGCGCGGTCTGCGTTTACCCGACGATGGTGGCGGCGGCGGTGCGGGCGCTGGCGGGCAGCCAGATTCCCGTCGCCTCGGTCGCGACGGGCTTTCCCGCCGGGCTGATGCCGCTGGATCTGCGGCTGGCCGAGATCCGCTATGCCGTCGATCAGGGCGCCGACGAGATCGACATCGTCATCACCCGCGCGCATGTGCTGGGGGGCGAGTGGGCCGCGCTGCATGACGAGGTGGCCGCGATGCGCGAGGCGGCGGGGGCGGCGCATCTCAAGGCGATCCTCGCCACCGGCGATCTCAAGACGCTCAGGAACGTCTACAAGGCCTCGATGGTGGCGATGCAGGCCGGGGCCGATTTCATCAAGACCTCGACCGGCAAGGAGGGCGTGAACGCGACCCTGCCGGTGTCGCTGGTGATGTGCCGGGCGCTGCGCGACTACGGCGACCGCACCGGTTTCCGGATCGGCTTCAAGCCCGCCGGCGGGATGAAGACCGCCAAGGACGCGATCGCCTGGCAGATCCTGATGAAGGAGGAACTGGGCAACGACTGGCTGCGCCCCGATCTGTTCCGGCTTGGCGCCTCTTCGATGCTGGGCGATATCGAACGGCAGCTGGAACACCATGTCACCGGGCGCTACGCCGCCGCCTATCGCCACGCGATGGCCTGAGGGGATCATGCCGAAAATTCAGGAGATACTGGAAACCATGGATTACGGCCCCGCCCCCGAAGCCGCCGGCGCGGTGCTGGACTGGCTGAAGGCCCGCGGCCGGTTCGGCCATTTCGTCGACGGCGGCTTCACCCGGCCCGGCCAGACCTTCGCCACCGACAACCCCGCCACCGGCGAACCGCTGGCCGAGGTCACGCAGGGCACCGCCGCCGACGTGGCCGCGGCGGTGAAGGCCGCGCGCGCGGCGCAGCCGGGCTGGGCGCGGCTGCCCGGCCACGAGCGCGCGACATGGCTTTATGCCATCGCGCGGCACATCCAGAAGCGCGAGCGCTTCCTCGCGGTGCTGGAATCCCTCGACAACGGCAAGACGATCCGCGAGACGCGCGACATCGACATCCCCCTGGTGGCGCGGCATTTCTACCATCACGCCGGCTGGGCCGAACTGCTGGAAGAGGAGTTTCCCGGCGCGCGGCCCTTGGGCGTCTGCGGCCAGATCATCCCGTGGAACTTCCCGCTGCTGATGCTGGCGTGGAAGATCGCGCCGGCGCTGGCCGCCGGCAACACCGTGGTGCTGAAACCGGCGGAATACACGCCGCTGACCGCACTGGCCTTCGCGGAAATCTGCGCCGAGATCGGGCTGCCGAAGGGCGTGGTGAACATCGTCACCGGCGATGGCGACACCGGCGCGGCGCTGGTCGCGGCGGAGGTCGACAAGATCGCCTTCACCGGCTCGACCGAGGTGGGCCGCGCGATCCGGCAGGCGACCGCCGGAAGCGGCAAGAGCCTGACGCTGGAACTGGGCGGCAAATCGCCCTACGTGGTCTTCGCCGATGCC
Organism: Paracoccaceae bacterium; assembly: GCA_024742695.1. GTDB lineage: Bacteria > Pseudomonadota > Alphaproteobacteria > Rhodobacterales > Rhodobacteraceae > JANSXY01. The sequence continues at coordinate 223,186 of JANSXY010000003.1, forward strand.
GATCTGGATGCGGCGGTGGAAGGCGTGGTCGATGCGATCTGGTTCAACCAGGGCCAGGTCTGTTGCGCCGGTTCGCGCATTCTCGTGCACGAACCGGTGGCGGCGGCCTTCACCGACCGGCTGAAGGCGCGGCTGGCGAAGCTTCGGTTGGGCGACCCGCTGGACAAGTCCACCGACATCGGCGCGATCGTGCATCCCGTGCAGCTTCGGCGCATCCGCGACCTGGTGGCCGAGGGCGAGGCGCAGGGCGCGGTGCTGCACCGGCTGGAATGCCAGCTGCCCGCGACGGGCAGCTTCTTCGCACCCGCCTTCGCCACCAACGTACAGCCCGCCAACATCCTGTCCGAGGTGGAAATCTTCGGCCCGGTCGCGACGCTGGCGACGTTCCGCACCCCCGACGAGGCGGTGCAGCTGGCCAACAACACGCGCTACGGCCTCGCCGCCTCGATCTGGTCGGAGAACGTGAACCTCTGCCTCGACATCGCCGCGAAGGTGCAGGCCGGGGTTGTCTGGATCAACGCGACCAACGTCTTCGATGCCGGCGCGGCCTTCGGCGGCTACCGCGAATCGGGTTTCGGCCGCGAGGGCGCGCGGGAAGGGCTGCGCGATTACCTCGCCACGCCCGCGCCGAAGCCCCGGCCCGAGGCGCCGATGCCCGACCTGTCCGCCGCGCCGGTACCGGAGGCCGGCGGCAAGGCCCGGCCGGGGATCGACCGCACGGCGAAGATGTATGTCGGCGGCAAGCAGAGGCGGCCGGATTCGGGCCAGTCCTATGCCGTGCGCGGGGCGAAGGGCGCGGTGCTGGGCCTGGCCGGGCTGGGCAACCGCAAGGACATCCGCAACGCGGTGGAGGCCGCGGCGGGCGCGTCCGGCTGGGGCAAGGCCACCGGCCACAACCGCGCGCAGGTGATCTACTACATCGCCGAGAACCTGGCCGCGCGAGAGGCGGAGTTCGCCGCCCGCCTTGCCTCGGCCGGGGTCAAGGACGCGTCGGGCGAGGTCGCGGCCGCGATCCGGCGCTGTTTCTGGTATGCCGCGCAGGCCGACAAGTTCGACGGCGCGGTGCATGCCACCAAGTCCGCCCATGTCACGCTGGCGATGCCCGAACCTTTCGGCGTGATGGGCGTGGCCTGCCCGAACGACGCGCCGCTGCTGGGCTTGCTATCGCTGGTGCTGCCCGCCATCGCGATGGGCAACCGGGTGGTGGCGATCCCGGCGCCGTCGATGCCGCTGGCCGCGACCGATCTTTACCAGGTCTTCGACACCTCCGACCTGCCCGGCGGGGTGGTCAACATCGTCACCGGCCCGCGCGACGAGCTGGTGCAGACGCTGGCCGAGCATGACGGGGTGGCCGCGCTTTGGTACTGCGGCACGCCCGAGGGCCGGGCGGCGGTGGAGCGGTGGAGCGCCGGCAACCTCAAGGTCACGTGGTGCCCGGAAAACCGCGACTGGCGCGGGCCGGCCGGGCAGGGCCGCGGCTTCCTCGACCGGGCGACGCAGATCAAGACGATCTGGGTGCCCTACGGGGAATAGGCGATGAACACCGCGCTTTGGCTTGACCGCGCCGCCGTGTCGGGCGGCGCGCGACCGGCGCTTCTGCTGGGGGCGCGGGTGGTGGCCGATTACGCCACCTTCCGGGCCCGCGCCGCCGGGCTGGGCGCGGCGCTGGCGGCGCGCGGCATCGCGCCGGGTGACCGGGTGGCGATCGTGATGCGGAACGCGCCCGATTATCTCGTGGCGCTCTGGGGCATCTGGTATGCGGGCGCGGCGGCGGTGCCGGTGAACGCGAAGCTTCATCCCCGCGAGGTGGCATTCATCCTCGACAATTCCGGCGCCCGGCTGGCCTTCGTCTCGGACAGCCTGGCCGACGGCATCGGCGCGGACTCCGCCGTGCCCCTGATCGATGCCGGAGGCGACGCTTTCGCCGCGATGTGCGGCACCCCGCCCCGCGATGCGGAAGCGCGCCGGGCCGACGATCTCGCCTGGCTGTTCTACACCTCGGGCACCACCGGGCGGCCAAAGGGCGTGCGGATCACCCACGGGATGATCGCCGCCGCCTCGCTCTGCTACCCGGTCGACGTGACGCCGGTGACCGGGGCGGAGGCCGCGCTTTACGCCGCGCCGATGAGCCACGGCGCCGGGCTTTACGCCGCGATCCATGTGCGGATGGGCGCGCGTCACCTCTGCCCGCCCTCGGGCGGGTTCGACCCGGCCGAGGTGCTGGACCTGTCGGCCCGGCTTGGTCCCGCCACGATGTTCCTGGCGCCGACGATGCTGCGCCGGCTGACCGACGCGGCGAAAGCCGCCGGCAGCCGGGGCGCGGGGATCGAGACGATCGTCTACGGCGGCGGGCCGATGTATCTGTCCGACATCGTCGAGGCGGTGGACTGGTTCGGGCCGAGGTTCGTGCAGATCTACGGCCAGGGCGAATGCCCGATGGCGATCACCGCGCTGGGCCGAAGCGAGGTGGCCGACCGCACGCATCCGCGCTGGCGCGAACGGCTGGGATCGGTGGGCCGCGCGCAATCGGCGGTCGAGGTCCGCATCTCCGGCCCCGACGGCGCGATCCTGCCGCCCGGCACACCCGGCGAAATCCTGGTGCGCGGCCTGCCGGTGATGCCGGGCTACTGGCAAGCCCCCGAGGCCACGGCGAAGACGCTGAAGGACGGCTGGCTGCATACCGGTGACGTGGGTCTGCTGGATGCCGACGGCTATCTCACCCTTGTCGACCGGTCGAAGGACATGATCATCTCGGGCGGGTCCAACATCTACCCGCGCGAGATCGAGGAGGTGCTGCTGACCCATCCCGCGGTGCACGAGGCCTCGGTCGTCGGCCGGCCCTCGGCCGAATGGGGCGAGGAGGTGGTGGCCTTCGTCGTGCCGGCGCCGGGCGCGGTGATCGACCCCGCCGCGCTCGACGCGCATTGCCTTGCGGAAATCGCGCGCTTCAAGCGGCCCAAGCACTACATCACGCTGGGCGAATTGCCGAAGAACGCCTATGGCAAGGTGCTCAAGACAGACCTGCGCGCCCGGTTGGCGGGCGAAGGCCGGGGGGCGGAATGAACACGGTCGACATCCTGCGCGATCTGATCGCCTTCGACACCACCAGCCGCAACACCAACCGCGCGCTGATGGACCATGTCGCCCGGTTGCTGGCCGAGGCCGGGATCACGCCGCAGCTGGTGCCGGATCCGACCGGCACCAAGCTCAACCTCTACGCCACCGTCGGGCCGGCGGACCGGGGCGGGGTGATGTTGTCGGGGCATACCGACGTCGTGCCGGTCGACGGGCAGGACTGGACCCGCCCGGCCTTCGAGATGACCGAGTCGGACGGTCGGCTCTACGGTCGCGGCACGACCGACATGAAGGGTTTCGTCGCCGCCGCGATCCGGGCGGCGCGGGCGGCGGCGGCGCGCGATCTGCAGACGCCGCTGCACCTGGCGTTTTCCTGCGACGAAGAGGTCGGATGCCTTGGCGTGCGTACGCTGATCGACCTGCTCGACGGCGCGCCGGTGCGGCCCGCGATGTGCATCGTCGGCGAACCGACCGCGATGCAGGTCGCCACCGGCCACAAGGGCAAGATCGCGCTGCAAACCGTCTGCATCGGACGCGAGGGCCATTCGGCGCTGGCCCCGATGGCGCTGAACGCGATTCACCTCGCGCTGGACTTCGTGGCGGAACTCCGTGCCATGCAGGCCGAACTGGCCGAACGCGGCGCGCGCGACGGCGACTACGACGTGCCCTATACAACGCTGCATGTCGGGAAGATCGCGGGGGGAACCGCGCTCAACATCGTGCCGAACCGCTGCACGGTGGACTGGGAGATTCGCAACATCGTCGAAGATGATCCCGCCATGATTCTGGGGCGGCTGGAGGCGGCAGCGCAGCGGATCGCGGACGCGGCGCGGCGCCATGCGCCCGAGGCCCGGATCGGCACCGAACAGGTCTTTGCCTATCCCGGCCTCGGCACCCCGCCGGGCGCCGATGTCGTGGCCTTCGTCAAGGCGCTGACCGGGGCGAACGGCACTATCAAGGTGGCCTTCGGCACCGAGGGCGGGCTGTTTTCCCAACGGCTGGGAATTCCGACGGTGGTGTGCGGGCCGGGCTCGATGGCGCAGGGGCACAAGCCCGACGAATACGTCACCCGCGCCCAGCTCGACCTGTGCGACAAGATGCTGGACCGGCTGCTCGACCGGTTGGCCGGGGGCGGCGGGCCGGACTGATCGCCCGGCGCGGCCGGATCAGTTGTTGGCCGAGGCGGTGGGGTTGCTGAACAGGCCGCCGGCAAACAGCGCGCGCCACTGATGCGGGCGCTGCGGATCCTGCATCCGGAGGAAGGTGTAGCCGGTGCGGCCCCAGGGCTTGATCTGGTTGGTCAGATTGTCGAGCACGTAGTCGCCCGCGCCGGTCCGCAGCACCAGGACGGCATGCGACCCGCCCTTGCGATCCAGCACGGTGGTCAGCAAGAGCTGCTGGCCGCTCAACCCCATCTGCATCAGCTGGCGCTTCTTCTCCAGCGCGTAGTCCTCGCAGTCGCCGCCGCGCTTGCCCGGCAGGGCCCAGTATTCCTCGCGGCCGTATTGCGCCGAGTCGCTGACCGGCCGGACGCGGCGATTGACCTCGCGGTTCACCTTGTCGGCCAGCGCCAGCGCCTGCTGGGCCGAGGCCGTGCCACCGGACCCGCCGCGGCAGGCCCAGTCGTACTTGCCGCACAGCCCGACGGCGCCCTTCGGCGCCGAAACGGTGACGCCGGCCTTGAGGAAGGCAGGGTGACGTTCGGCGGCGACGCCTGGCACCGCCGTCGCGATCCCGATCACCGCGGCTGCAATCAGGCGCATGGTCCGGCGGTGGTTCGCGGTCTTCCTCATCTCGGGCCTCCTGCATTCGTTGCGTCCCGTTCTGGGCCCCGAACAGGGCAGAAATCGGGATCGAACCGGGGAACCTTCGTGGCGGTTCCAAGGCAGCCGCGGCCCCGGACGGGCATGGACAGACCGCCGGGGCCGGGGTAGAGCGCCGCCAACCGCGGGACTTGACGGGGCCGGGCCCGGACCCGGCAGAGGCTTTTTTCCGATGCGATTGCTGCTGTATCTGCTGAGCCTGATCGCCGTGACGCTGGCGGGGCTGTTCGCCGTCCTGACCGAGTCCGGCCCGGCACTGCCCGCCATGGCGGCGCCCAGTGCCGAGGACGTGCGCGGCGTGCGGCAGGCGGTGCAGGAGATTCGCGCCGTCTCCGACGGGCGCGCGGCCACGCCCGAGGTTGCGATGGATGTCGAGACGCTGGGCGGGCTGATCCGGCTGGGCGCCCGGTTCCTGCCCGGCCTCCGGGCCGAGGCCTGGATCGAGAACGGCGCGGTGCGGGGCCGCGCGGCGCTGCCGGTGCCGGGCTTCGGTGGCGACCGCTGGGTCAACCTCGCCGCGACGGTGCCGCCCTTCGAGGGCCGGATCGCGCCGGCGGCGGTATCCGTTGGGCCGGTCGCGTTGCCGCCGGGGGCCAGCCTGGCGCTTGGCCGACGGGCCGCCGATATCCTGCTGGGCAACGGGGCCGGCGACACGATCCTCGGCAGCGCCCGGGCGATGCGGGTCGAGGGCGAGCGGCTGATCTTCACGCTGGGTCCGGGCGCCGGGGCGCGGGGCGCGGTTCTCGACGGCGTGTTCGCGGCGCTGCGCGGCGCCTCGATGCCGGCGCCGGAGCGGATCGACGCGGTTCATGACAGGATCGTGGCGGCGATGGCGGCGGGCGCGTTGCCCACCGAGGGGTCGCTCTTGCCGCATCTGCTCTTCGCCCTGGAACTGGCCGAGGCGGAGGCGGCGACCGATGCCGACATCCCCGACGCCTACACGGTCGCGATCTTCGGGCTGGCCAAGGCCTGCGGCGCGGCGGAGTTCCGGCTGATCGTGGGCCGGCTGGCAGGCGCCGACGCCGCCGCGCCCGGCCGGGGACCGGCCGGATGCGATGCCGTCACGCTGGCGGGGCGCGAGGATACGCGAAAGCATTTCCTGATCGCCGCGGCGATCAAGGCGGCCAGCAACCGCGGCTTCGCCATCGCGATCGGCGAGTTCAAGGAATTGCACGACACGATTTCGGGCAGCGGCGGATTCGACTTCACCGATATCGCGGCGAACAATTCCGGCATCCGGCTGTCGGACCGGATGATGGCCGCGCCGTTGGCGGACTGGCCCGCCCTGCGCGCGCAGATCGTCACCGAGGCCGACGTGCTGGCCGATTTCGACGGCGTGCCGGGCCGGATCGGCGAGGCGGAGTTCGCCGCCCGCTACGGTTCGATCGACAGCCCGGCCTACCTGGAGATGCTGGAGCGGATAGAGCGGCGGATTGATGCGCTGCCGCTGCACCTGCCGCTTCGGTAGCGTGCCCGGCGGCGGCATGTCTGGCAGTGGCGGCGAAAACCCGCGGGAGCGGCCGACCGGCGTTTCCGCCGGATCGCGCCACCCCCGCAAAGACCATCGAACTCGTCACTCTCTACACACGCGCAAGGCTAGCCACCCGCCCGGAACGCGGGCAAGACAAGCCCGCGCCGCATTCTGCGAATCCGCGACAGGCCGGGCGGGCAGGGGATCGGGGCCTGCGGCGTCGCCGGCGCCGGGTTGCGCGGCGCCACGGCGGCGACTATATCTGCCGGCGAGAGGTTGGCGCGGGCAGGCGCCTCGCCAACCCGGTCAGGTCCGGAAGGAAGCAGCCGTAACGAGCCCCGTCTGGGTCGTTGTCCAGCCTCTCACCCGTGAAACCCGAACAGGAGGGCCGTTGCATGGATGCCGTGTTCACCCTCCGGGCCCTTGCCCGGCGCTAGGTGCCGTGCGGGCCCGATGGGCCGCCCTGCGGGGCAAGTCATCTATTCGGGACATTCACAGTGACACATCCAACCCTTGCCGACCTTGGCTGGTCGGATCATTTCGCCCGCCAGTGCGGGCCCGAGCCGCGCGCCGCGCGGATCAGCGCCGTGCATCGCGACCGTCTGCAGGTTCTGTCGCCCGACGGGCCGCTGTCTCTCGTGCCCAGGGGGCATGCCGGCGGCTACGCCGTGGGCGATTTCGTGCTGCATGACGGGGTGCTGGCGCTCGAACGGCTCGCGCCTCAGACGGAAATCGCCCGCCGGGCCGCCGGAACCGGGGCCGCGCGGCAGCTCATAGCCGCCAATGTCGACACGCTGGCCATCGTCACCTCCTGCAACGCCGATTTCAACGCGGCGCGGCTGGAACGCTATCTCGCTGTGGCCGAGGCCGCCGGCTGCCTGCCGCTCGTGGTGCTGACCAAGGCCGACCTCGTGGACGATCCGCGCGACTGGGTGCGGCGGGCGCAGCGGCTGTCGCCGCTGGTCACCGCGCTTGCGCTCGATGCCCGCGACCCGGAGGAGGCGCGCCGCCTCGATGCCTGGGCCGGGCCGGGCCAGACCCTGGCGCTGACCGGGTCGTCCGGCACCGGCAAGACGACGCTGCTCAACGCGCTCACCGGCGCTGCGGAAGCGACGCGCGGCATCCGCGAGGACGACGCGAAGGGCCGCCACACGACCACCCACCGCGCACTGCGCCGGGCGCTGGCCGGCGGCTGGATCATCGACACGCCGGGGATGCGCGAACTGGCGCTGACCGAGGCGGCGGAGGGGATCGACGCGGTCTTCGCCGATCTGGCGGACCTGGAGACGCGCTGCCGGTTCTCCGATTGCCGGCACGAGACCGAACCGGGCTGCGCCGTCCGGGCCGCGCTGGACGCCGGCGAGATAGATGCCGACCGGCTGGCGCGCTGGGAAAAGCTGCGGCGCGAGGAACGGCGCAACACCAAAACCCTGGCCGAGGCGCATGCCCGCGACCGCGCCTTCGGCAAGATGGTGCGCACGGTGATGCGCGACAAGCGCGACCGCGGGCTGAAGGGCTAGGGTTTCAGGGCGCGGGCCGACCGGCCCCCGCCCAGGCCTCCTGCGCGGGGGTTTCGACCGCGCCGGGGCGTACGGCGCGCAGGTCCGCCAGCGCCGCGTCCGGGTTCCGCCCGCGTTCCACCATCAGCCGCAGCACCAGCATCCCCGACCGTCCCTGCCCACCGTAGCAATGCACCAGCACCGCGCCGCCGGCGTCCAGCACGGCGTGCAGGCGGGCCGACAGGGCGGGCCAGCCGGCCATCCCCCGCGGCACGCCGAAATCGCGAATCGGGAAGCTGGCATGGGCAATTCCGTCGCGGGCCAGAAGCCCGGCGAGGTCGCCCATGTTGTGGCGCGCCATCTCGGCCGGTTCGGTCAGCGACACGACGATGCCGGGTGCCCAGGCCCGGATCGCCGCCAGATCCTCCAGCGCCCGGCCGCCGCGGCCCGGCAGCCGGCAAACGCCGATCCGCGCACCGCCCTCCAGCGTCAGCGTCGCGATGCCGAAAGCCATGTCGCCCTCCCTGCCGGGACTCGCCTTTTGCCCCTCGCCGTTCTACTCAGGGACGGGGGCAAGGGCGACATGAAAGACCGATGACCGAGGCAGGCGCGACAGATCAGGGCTACCAGGTTCTGGCCCGGAAATACCGCCCGCAGACCTTCGCCGATCTCGTCGGCCAGGAAGCGATGGTGCGTACGCTGAAGAACGCCTTCGCCGCCGACCGGATCGCCCATGCCTTCGTCATGACCGGGGTGCGCGGGGTCGGCAAGACGACGACCGCGCGGATCATCGCCAAGGGGCTGAACTGCATCGGCCCGGACGGGCAGGGCGGGCCGACGACCGATCCCTGCCTGGTCTGCGACCATTGCCGCGCGATTGCCGAGGGCCGGCATGTCGACGTGATGGAGATGGACGCGGCCAGCCGCACCGGTGTGGGCGACATCCGCGAGATCATCGACAGCGTGCACTACCGGGCCGCCAGCGCGCGCTACAAGGTCTACATCATCGACGAGGTTCACATGCTCTCGACAAGCGCGTTCAACGCGCTTCTCAAGACGCTGGAAGAACCGCCCGCGCATGTGAAGTTCATCTTCGCCACCACGGAAATCCGCAAGGTGCCGGTCACGGTGCTGTCGCGCTGCCAGCGGTTCGACCTGCGCCGGATCGAGCCGGAGGACATGCTGGCGATGCTGCGCCGGATCGCCGAGGCCGAGGGCGCGAAGATCGGCGACGACGCGCTGGCGCTGATCACCCGCGCCGCCGAGGGCTCGGCCCGTGACGCGCAATCGCTGCTCGACCAGGCGATTTCGCATGGCGCGGGGGAAACCGGCGCCGACCAGGTACGCGCGATGCTGGGGCTGGCCGACCGGGGCCGGGTGCTCGACCTGTTCGACCTGATCATGAGGGGCGACGCCGGCGGCGCGCTGGCGGAACTGGCCGGGCAATACGCCGATGGCGCCGACCCGGTCGCGGTGCTGCGCGACCTGGCCGAGGTCACGCACTGGATCTCGATGCTCAGGATCACCCCGGCGGCGGCCGAGGATCCCACCGTCGCGCCCGATGAACGTGCCCGCGGGCTGGCGATGGCCGAGGCGCTGAACATGCGGGCGCTGGCGCGGATGTGGCAGATGCTGCTCAAGGCGCTGGACGAGGTTTCGACCGCGCCGAACGCGATGATGGCGGCCGAGATGGCGGTGATCCGGCTGACCCATGTCGCCGACCTGCCGGATCCGGAACGCCTGCTGCGGCGGCTGGGCGAGCTGGGCGACGCGGTGGACTCCGGCCAGCCGGTGCCGCGCCCGCCGCCGGCGGCGGGCGGCACCGGCGGCGCAATCGGCGGCGCAATCGGCGGCACCGTCGGTGTCGGTGGCGGCGGATCGGGCGGTGGGGCGACCGCGCGCGGTATCGGCCAGCCCGGCGGTGCGGCAACGGCACCGGCCCGCGCGCCCGAAACGGCGCTGGCGCGCTATGCCCGGTTCGAGGATGTCGTCGACCTGATCCGCGCCAACCGCGACGTCAAGCTTCTGGTCGAGGTCGAAACCCACCTGCGGCTGGCCCGCTACGCGCCCGGACGGATCGAGTTCGAACCGACGCCGGAGGCCCCGCGCGACCTTGCCGCGACGCTGGCGGCGCGCCTGCAAGCCTGGACCGGGGTGCGCTGGGGCGTGTCGGTCGTGGCCGAGGGCGGTGCGGCGACGATCGCGGAACGCCGCGATGCCGACCGGCTGGCGGCGGAAGAAGAGGCGCGGCAGAACCCGCTGGTACAGGCGGTGATGGCGGCCTTTCCCGGCGCAAGGATCAGCGATATCCGCACCGGCGCGGAAACCCTGGCGGACGCGGCCGAGGCCGCGCTGCCGGACGTCGAGGACGAGGACGGCGACGAGGACGGCTGGGATCCGTTCGAAAGGGATTAGGAGAGGGCGATGTTCAAGGGACTGGGCCAGATGGGCGACATGGGCAAGATGCTCAAGGCCGCGCAGGAGATGCAGGGCAAGATGGCCGCCCTGACCGAGGAGTTGCACCAGATCACGGTGACGGGCGAGTCCGGCGCGGGGCTGGTCAAGGCGGTCTGCAGCGCGAAGGGGGAGTTGAGAAGCCTCGACATCGACCCGTCGATCTTCAACGCCGACGACAAGGAAGTGGTCGAGGATCTGATCCTCGCCGCGATCAAGGATGCGCAGAAGCGCGCGGCCGAGAAGACCCAGGAGGAAATGGGTAAACTGACCGCCTCGATGGGTCTGCCGGCCGACATGAAACTGCCGTTCTGATCCGCCGATGACGCAGGCCGACCGCGACATCGAGCGGCTGATCGAACTGATGGCGCGGCTGCCGGGCCTTGGCCCGCGCTCGGCGCGGCGCGCGGCGCTGCACCTGATCAAGAAGCGCGGGCAAGTGATGGCGCCCCTGGCCGAGGTGATGGGCCGGGTCGCGGCCACGGTGCGCGACTGCGCCGCCTGCGGCAATCTCGCGACCGGTGACCTGTGCGACATCTGCCGCGATCCGGCCCGCGCCACCGGCGAGATCTGCGTGGTCGAGGACGTGGCCGATCTCTGGGCGCTGGAACGCGGGCAGGTGTTCCGCGGCCGCTATCACGTTCTGGGCGGCACGCTGTCGGCGCTGGACGGGATCGGGCCGGAGGATCTGCGCATTCCGGTCCTGATCCGCCGGATCGCCGATGAGGGCGTGCGCGAGGTGATCCTCGCGCTCGGCGCCACGGTCGACGGCCAGACCACCGCGCATTACATCGCCGAGGCGCTGGCGGAGGCCGCGGTCGAGGTTTCCACGCTCGCGCAGGGCGTTCCGGTGGGCGGTGAACTGGACTATCTCGACGAAGGCACGATCTCGGCCGCGCTCAGGGCGCGCCGCCGGGTCTGACGGCCCGCGCCCGGCCGGGTTCAGCGGGCGATGCCGTCGTCCTCTTCGTCCTCGTCTTCGTCGTTCTCGCCATGCGGCAGGTTGAAGAAGCTCTCGGCGTCCGAGAAATCCTTCGCCTCCGGCGTCTCGTCGGCATCGCCGCCGGTGAGCGAGAAGGTTTCCAGCCCGGCGATCGCCGTCGGCATCCGCGGTTCCGGGGCCATTTCCAGCGACTGTTCGGTGGACACCAGCTTGCGGCGTTCGTCATCCGACATCAGCGCGCCCTCGGCGGCCTTCTTCTTCGCGGCCTTCTGCACCGCCGCGTCCAGTTCCGACTGCTTGCACAGCCCCAGGGCGACCGGGTCGATCGGCTGGATCTGGCCGATGTTCCAGTGCGTCCGGTCGCGGATCGACTGGATCGTCGGCTTGGTGGTGCCGACGAGCTTGCCGACCTGCGCATCGGTCAGTTCGGGATGGAACTTGACCAGCCACAGGATCGCCGCGGGCCGGTCCTGCCGCTTCGACAGGGGCGTGTAGCGCGGGCCGCGGCGCTTTTCCTCGCCCTGGGCCGCGGGGTTGTGCTTCAGCTTGAGCGCGTGCGCCGGATCGGCCTCGCCCTTGCTGATTTCCTCGGGCTCGAGCTGGTTGTTGGCGATCGGGTCGAAGCCCTTCACGCCGGTCGCGACATCGCCATCCGCGATCCCCTGCACCTCGAGTTCGTGCAGCCCGCAGAAATCCGCGATCTGCCTGAAGCTCAGCGTGGTGTTGTCGACAAGCCAGACAGCGGTGGCCTTGGCCATGAGCGGCTTCGTCATCGGGTCACTCCTTCTCGATCGCTCCCCGGGCCGGTGGAACGGCCGCGACCCGGTGGGCCGCCAATCCTCGTTTTCGGGGAAGGTGGTCCGCGATATAGCCCGCCGCGCCGCGCAAGAAAAGAGGGAATCCGCGGCCCGGTGCCGGGCCGCCGTCAGGCCACCTTCAGCACGATCTTGCCGATATGGGCCGAGCTTTCCATCCGCGCATGCGCCGCCGCCGCCTCGGCCAGCGGAAACTCGCTGTCCATCACCGGCCGCAGCCGGCCGGCCGCGATCATCGGCCAGACATGGGCGCGGACCTCCGCCGCGATCCGCGCCTTGGCGAGGTCGGATTGCGGGCGCAGCGTCGATCCGGTGATCGTCAGTCGCCGGACCATGACCTCGGCGAAGTTCAGCTCCACCTTCGGGCCGGACAGGAAGGCGATCTGCACCAGCCGCCCGTCATCGGCCAGCGCCCTGACATTGCGCGGCAGGTAGGGGCCGCCGACCATGTCGAGGATCAGGTTCGCGCCGCCCTCGGCCTTCAGGATCGCGACGAAATCCTCGTCGCGGTAGTTGATCGCGCGCTCGGCGCCGAGACCGGTGCAGGCCGCGCATTTCTCGGCGGAGCCGGCGGTGGCGAAGACCCGCGCGCCCAGCGCCGCGGCGATCTGGATCGCGGTGGTGCCGATCCCCGACGATCCGCCATGCACGAGGAACCGTTCGCCGGCCGTCAGCCCGCCGCGCATCACGACGTTCGACCAGACCGTGAAACAGGTCTCGGGCAGGCAGGCGGCCTCGGCCATGTCCAGCCCCTCGGGCACCGGCAGGGCATGGGCGGCGGGGGTGAGCGCGTACTGGGCATAGCCGCCGCCGGGCAACAGCGCGCAGACCGCGTCGCCCACGGCCCAGCCGGTCACGCCCGGCCCGATGGCGGCGACATGGCCGGCGGCCTCCAGCCCCGGCAGGGGCGAGGCGCCGGGCGGCGGCGCGTAGCTGCCGGCGCGCTGCAGCGCGTCGGGCCGGTTCACCCCGGCATAGGCGATGCGGATCAGGATCTGGCCGTGGCCCGGTTCCGGCACCGGAACCCGGCACGGGCGCAGCACCTCGGGCCCGCCCGGTTCCGTGATCTCGATCGCCTGCATCGTGTCGGTCATGCGCGCCTCCCTGCTCACGCCCTCCTAGCAAGGTCGCGGCGCCGGGAAAAGACGGCAGCCGACGGCCCGGTCAGCGCGCCGCGCCGCGGCCGGGCAGGTCGCCGGTGCCGCGCGGCTTGCGGATCCGTTCGGCCAGCTTCATCGGCCCGGCCAGAAGCGGGCCCAGCACCGGGTTCTCGCGCGCCTTCGCCTTGGCGCTCTCGATCCGCATCACATCCTCGATCCGACGGTCGAGAAACGCCCAGGTCTCGGCCTGGCCGGGGCTGTCGTCGCCCAGCCAGTAGAGCACCGTCGCGGCATGAACGGCCGACAGCGTGGCGCGCTTCGTGTACCAGTTCAGATCGTCGGAACCGTCGCCCAGCGCCCGCCAGATCGCATCCGCCGTGCCCCAGACCAGTTCCGCCCCGGTCGCGGCGTGCTGCGGCAGCGCGAACAGCGTGGCGCCGCGCCGCACGACCTCGCGATCCGCGCCCTCCAGCCTGAGCCGGACCGCCCGCGCCACCCGGTCGCGAAATCGCAGCCCGGCACCGGGATCGGCGGCCAGCCGCGCCGCCATCTCGGCGTCGCCCCGACGATGGCAGTCGACGGCCAGGTCGACCGCGCCGCGCGGGCACAGAAGCCGGGCCTCGGCAAGGTCGATCCCCGCGTCGCGCGCGGCGGCGCGGAACGTCTCGTCCGACCAGCCGTCGAACGGCACGTGCATCAGCGCCGCGTCCAGAAGCGCGGCGCGGCGCGGTTCGGGCGAAACGTGCGGATCGGGCATGGTCTGGCCTCCTGTTGCGGCGGTGGACAAAGCCGCCGGCCCTTGATATAGGGCGGCTTCCTGCAAAGACAGCAACTCTAACCTAGGAAGGTGGTGACAACCACATGCAGGTCAGCGTCCGCGACAACAACGTCGAACAGGCGCTTCGCGCCCTGAAGAAGAAACTTCAGCGCGAAGGGGTTTTCCGCGAAATGAAGCTCAAGCAGCATTTCGAGAAGCCGTCGGTCAAGAAGGCGCGCGAGAAGGCCGAGGCGATTCGCCGCGCCCGCAAGCTCGCCCGCAAGAAGGCCCAGCGCGAAGGCGCGCTGTAAGGCGTTCCGCGACACTGGCCCGGGTCACCGGGCACCGATGACCCCCGTCCGCAAGGCCGGGGGTTTTTCGTTTCCCGCCCCAGCCCGGCCCCGGCCCCGGCCCGCGCGCCGTGGCGCGCCCGATTTTGGTCCCGAAATATCCCACGGGGGGTGCGGGGGGTGTGAAACCCCCCGCCGGCGCGGGCTCAGACCGGGATCGCGGTGGTCTTGAACACCGTGCGCAGCGCGAAGGACGAATGCATCTGCGCCACGCCCGGCAGGCGCGCCAGGTACTGGCGGTGAATGCGCGCGAAATCCTCGGTGTCCTGCGCCACCACCTTCAGCAGGTAATCCGCCGTGCCCGCCATCAGGTGGCATTCCAGCACGTCGGGTACCCGGCGAACCTCGCGCTCGAACGCCTCCAGCACCTCGTCGGCCTGGCCAGAGAGCGTGATCTCGACGAAAACGGTGGTCGGCCGGTCCAGCTTGCGGGCGTTCAGGAGCGCGACATAGGCATCGATGTAACCCTCCGCCTCCAGCCGCTGCACCCGCCGGTGGCAGGCCGAGGGCGACAGGTGGATGCGCTCCGCCAGTTCGGCGTTCGAAATCCGCCCCTGCTTCTGCAGCACCCCGAGAATCCGGCGATCTGTCGCGTCCAGTGCCATCGTCGCGCAAACTCCTTCGAAATTTTGTCCCGATCGGCGAAGACTGTACCGCGAAAGGGCCCCGCTGACAGTCCAGATTTCAAGCCGATTGCGCGCCGGTTGCGGCATTCTTGTCGCAGGCCAGTGCGACCGGGGAGGACAGCATGAAGATCGGATGCCCGAAGGAGATCAAGCCGCAGGAGTTCCGCGTCGGGCTGACGCCGAACGCCGCGCGCGAAGCGGTGGCGCATGGCCACGAGGTGATCGTGGAAACCGGCGCGGGTGCCGGCGCGGGCTTTTCCGATGCCGACTACACCGCCGCCGGCGCGCGCATCGTGGACACCGCCGAAGAGGTCTTCGCCCTTGCCGACATGATCGTGAAGGTGAAGGAGCCGCAGGCCGGCGAACGCAGGATGCTGCGCGAGGGCCAGCTTCTGTTCACCTACCTCCATCTCGCCCCCGATCCCGACCAGACGCATGACCTGATCGCCTCGGGTGCGACCTGCATCGCCTACGAGACGGTGACCGACGCCCAGGGCGGGCTGCCCCTGCTGGCGCCGATGTCCGAGGTCGCCGGCCGGCTGGCGCCGCAGGTGGGCGCCTGGACCTTGCAGAAGGCCAACGGCGGGCGCGGGGTTCTGCTGGGCGGGGTGCCGGGCGTCGGGCCGGCGAAGGTCGTGGTGATCGGCGGCGGCGTGGTCGGTACCCATGCGGCGCGGATCGCGGCGGGGATGGGCGCCGATGTCACCGTGCTCGATCGCTCGCTGCCGCGGCTGCGCTATCTCGACGACGTGTTCGGCGACCGGTTCCGCACCCGCTACGCCAGCGCCGGCGCCAATGCCGAACTGGTGGCGGAGGCCGACATGGTGGTGGGCGCGGTGCTGATCCCCGGCGCGGCGGCGCCGAAACTGGTGTCACGGGCGCAGTTGTCGACGATGAAGCCCGGCGCGGCCATCGTCGACGTGGCGATCGACCAGGGCGGCTGTTTCGAAACCTCGCGCGCCACGACGCACGAGGATCCGATCTACGAGGTCGACGGCATCATGCACTACTGCGTCGCCAACATGCCCGGCGCGGTCGCCCGGACCTCCACCCTGGCGCTGGGCAACGCGACAATGCCGTTCATGCTGGCGCTTGCCGACAAGGGCTGGCGCCAGGCCTGCGAGGACGATCCGCACCTTCTCGCCGGGCTCAACGTCCATGCCGGGCGGCTGACCTACTACGCGGTGGGCAAGGCGCTGGGCATCGACGTGCTGTCGCCGTCGCTGGCGCTGAAGGCCTGAGGGGCGCGGCCGTCAGGCCGCGCGCTCTTTCAGAAGGTCGCGGATCTCGGACAGCAGGTCTTCCTGCGTCGGGCCCTTCGGGGCTTCCGGCTCCGCTACCTTCTCGCGTTCCGCGGCGGCCTTGATCCGGTTGACCGCCTTGACCATCAGGAACACCACCCAGGCGATGATCAGGAAGTTGATCACCGCCATCAGGAAGGCCCCGTAGGCGAAGATCGAGGCACCCGCCTCGCGCGCCGCCTCGAGGCTGGCGCCGGCCGGCACCTCGCCCGAGAGCACGAGGTAGTTGTTGGTGAAATCCAGCCCGCCGGTGAACAGGCCGATGATCGGGTTTATGATGTCGCCGACAAGCGACGAGACGATCGCGGTGAAGGCGGCGCCGACGATGATGCCCACGGCCATGTCCATGACATTGCCCTTGGCGATGAATGCGCGGAATTCCTGAAGCATGGGGTCCCTCTTGGTCACGCGGCCCCGGCTCTGCCGGCCGGGCCGCCGGCAGCCTAGCATGGTGCGTCGCCGCTCCAAGGCAAATGACCCGGTCAGCGCGTCGTTTCAGCCTTCGGTGGTATCGGCGGGCCGTCGACACCGCAGGCGGCGAGCGCGAGCAGGGCGGCCAGGACGCTGACGCGGATCATGGCCGCACGCTGAGTTCGAAACCGCCAAGGCCCAGCGCCGCCAGCGGCCGCAGCCTCAGCCCCTCCAGGTCGAGCTGTAGATCCTCGTCCTGCCGCTGCCCGGTGCAGGCGGCGAGTACGGCGAGGCCGAGAAAGACGATGTGCCTCATCCCAGGATCTCCTTCCAGCGGGCGATCTGGTCGCGCACCTGGTCGGGCGCGGTGCCGCCGTAGCTGCGCCGGCTGGCGACCGAATTGCGCACGCCCAGCACCGAATAGACCTCGTCCGTGATGCCCTTGTGGACGCCGCGCATCTCCTGCAGCGTCAGGTCGGGCAGGTCGCAGCCCTGTGCCTCGGCACGCGCCACGAGGGTGCCGGTGACATGGTGCGCCTGCCGGAACGGCAGGCCCAGCCGGCGGACCAGCCAGTCGGCAAGGTCGGTCGCGGTGGAAAAGCCGCTGGCCGCCGCCGCCTCCAGCGCGGTGCGGTCGGCCTGCAGGTCGCGCATCATCCCCTCCATCGCCGCAAGCGCCAGCATCAGCGTATCGGCCGCGTCGAAGACCTGTTCCTTGTCTTCCTGCATGTCCTTCGAATAGGCCAGCGGCAGGCCCTTCATCACGGTGAACAGCGCCACCGTGGCGCCAAGGATGCGGCCGATCTTGGCGCGGATCAACTCGGCGGCGTCGGGGTTCTTCTTTTGCGGCATGATCGACGATCCGGTGGAAAACCGGTCCGACATCCGCACGAAGCGGAACTGCGCGGAGGACCAGATCACCAGTTCCTCGGCCAGCCGCGACAGATGGATGGCGCAGATCGCCGCCGCGGACAGGAATTCCAGCGCGAAATCGCGGTCCGACACCGCGTCGAGCGAGTTGGCCGCCGGCCGGTCGAACCCCAGCATCTCGGCGGTCATCATCCGGTCGATCGGAAACGAGGTGCCGGCCAGCGCCGCCGCGCCCAGCGGGCATTCGTTCATCCGCGCCCGCGCATCGGCGAAGCGGCCGATGTCGCGGCCGAACATCTCGACATAGGCCATCATGTGATGGCCCCATGTCACCGGCTGGGCGGTTTGCAGATGCGTGAAACCGGGCATCACCCAGTCCGCGCCGGTTTCGGCCTGGGCCAGCAGCGCGCGGATCAGCGCCTCCAGCCCCAGCGTCGCCGCGTCGCACTGGTCGCGCACCCACAGCCGGAAATCGGTGGCCACCTGGTCGTTGCGCGACCGCGCGGTATGCAGCCGCCCGGCGGGTTCGCCGATCAGCTCCTGCAGCCGCGCCTCGACGTTCATGTGGATGTCCTCGAGTTCGGTGCGGAACGGGAAGCTGCCCGCCTCGATCTCTGACAACACCGTGAGAAGCCCTTCCCCGATCGCCTCGGCATCCTTATTGGACATGATGCCACGGGCGGCGAGCATCGCCGCATGGGCCCGGCTGCCCCGGATATCCTGGGCGTAGAGCCGTCGGTCGAAGCCGATCGAGGCGTTGATCGCCTCCATGATCGCATCCGGCCCGGCGGCGAAGCGCCCGCCCCACATGGCGTTCGCGGCCTCGGGGGGAACGGGTTTCGGGGCGTCGGTCATCGCGTCAGGCCTTTCGGGAGGTGCCATGTCTTTGCTTCGTCTCGCCGTGATCTACACGGCGCTCGCGCTCGGTGCAAATGCGGCGGCGGCGCAGCCCGCGGCGCTGGAGGGGCTGATCGAGGGCGACATGCGCAAGCTGGTCTTCGCGGCCGAGCCGGCGCCGGTGTCCGACACGCCGTTCACGGACATGGAGGACGGCGAGTTCCGGCTGTCGGACTGGCAGGGCAAGGTCGTGCTGGTCAACTTCTGGGCGACCTGGTGCGCGCCCTGCCGCGAGGAGATGCCGGCGCTCGACGCGCTCAACGCCGAGTTCGGCGGGGAGAATTTCGAGGTGCTGACGGTCGCCACCGGCCGCAACCCGCCGCAGGCGATGACCGCCTTCTTCGAGGAAACCGGGATCGAGACCCTGCCGCTGCTGCGCGACCCGCGTCAGCAACTGGCGCGCGAGATGGCGGTGATGGGCCTGCCGGTCAGCGTGATCCTCGACCGCGAGGGCCGCGAGATCGCGCGGCTGACCGGCGATGCCGACTGGCATTCCGACAGCGCGCGGGCGGTGATCGGCGCGCTTCTGGCCACCGACTAGGCCGGCCTTGCCGGGGCTCGCCCCGCCGCGCGCGCCGTGCGATGATTGCGGCACCACCGGGTCGCGGAAAGGGGGCGCGGGATGCTGATCGTCTTCCGGCTGGTCTACCTCGGCGCCAGCCTGCTTGCATTGGCCGCGGGGCTTCTGGTGCTGGGCAGCATGGCGATCCCGGGCCGCGCGCCGCAGACGCCGACCTTCGTGGCGATCACCGCCACGGTCGGCGGCGTGTACCTGTTGCTGGCGGTGCTGGCCTGGGGTATCCGGCGACATCTTGCCCCGATCGTCGTCCACGCGACCGAACAGGCCGCCCTGCGCGGCAACGTCGCCTGGCTGCTGGGATACCTGACGTTCGGCGGGGTTCTGCTGTGCCTGATCCTTGCGGCGATGGTCTATGGCATCGCCGGAAGAATCGACCAGGGTTTCGCGATCTTCGGCTGAGTGGCCGGGTTCCGGATCACGCCGCGACAGAGGCCGCGCTGCGGCGCGGCAACAGCGCCTGCGCGCCCTGCGCGATCTTGTCGGCGAGATCGGTGATCTCGGCCAGCCGCTTGTCGGTTTCGCTGTGGAACACGTCCAGCTGATCGATGATCGCCGCCAGCCCGTCGACCTTGCCGCGCAACCGTCCGCTTTCGACCCGGCACATCACCCGCACCGAATCGAGCCCGACGACAAGCCGGCGCAGATCGGTGCAGGTGCGCGCAAGTTTCGCGGCATCCTCGGCGATGCGGCGCAGGCCCTGCATCGACTGGTCGCGATAGGTTTCCTCCTGGCGGTGCAGAAGCTCGATCTCGGTCTCGGCCTCGGGCAGCGTACCCTCGGCCATCTCGATCCTGCACTGGGCGATGGTTTCGGCCTGGACCCGCGCGATCGCGAGCAGCACGAGCCCCTCGCGCACCAGCCGCGCCATTTCCGCGTAGTGCGAGTTGTCGCCGCTCGAGAAGGCGCGCAGATGCGTGGTGATGTCGTAGGACATCACCCGGTAGTTTTCAGAGATCGCGCTGATCGGTCCGCCGGCGGGTTCCAGCCGCGAGGCGACGATCCGCATGTTCGAGGGTATGCCGCGGATCGCCTCGAAATTGGCGAACAGCGCGGACAGTTCGCCCTGCATCCGGCCCAGCCGATCGGCGATGTCCACCACGGCGGCGAAGCGCGCGTCGACCCGCCGCTTCAGCCCGGCGTCGCGGGCCGCCATCTCGGCGGCGATGGCATGGGCGAGGAAGGCGTCGTAGTCGGCAAAGCCCAGTTCCTTCAGCCGGTCGAGCAGCAGCGCCGCGCTGTCGGCCGGATCCAGCTTTCGCTCGGTCTCGATCTTCAGCAGGCCGGCATATTCCTTCTCGACCAGGCGAAACACCTCGGTCGTCGGCTTGATGCGGACGGACAGGTAGCCGCCCGGCGTCGGCGTGACGATCGCGAAGACCCAGTAGTGTAACCCGTCGGCGGCCCGGTTCTTGACATAGGCGCCGATCGGCTTGCCCTGCTTGATCGTGTGCCACAACAGCCAGAACACCGCCTTCGGCATGTCCGGGTGCCGGATCAGCTTGTGCGGTGCGCCGATCAGCCTGTCCCAGCTGTAGTCGGCGACACGCTGGAACACGGAGTTGCCGGACAGGATGACACCGCGCTCGTCGGTTCGCGAAAAGAAGATCTCGTCGAGGCCGAAGGGGGCTTCGCCCTTCGCCGGTCTGTCATGCCGTGCGCCTTGTGCCGATGCCATCCTGACGTCTCCCGGTGGGCCCAATATGCCCACAGGGCGGCAGATGATCACAAAGGGCTTTCAGCTGTGTTAACCTTGGACGGGCCGGCCGGTTAATCCTGGCCGGCGAGGCCGGCGACCCGGGCATGGGCGGGGCAGTCCACGAGGTGATCGTTGATCAGGCCCGAGGCCTGCATGAAGGCGTAGACGATGGTGGGCCCGACGAATCGAAACCCTTCGGCCCTGAGCGCCCGCGACACCCGGCGCGACAGGTCCGTTTCCGCCGGGACATCGGACTGTTTCCGAAACCGGTTCTGAAGCGGCGTGCCGTCGACGAAGTCCCACAGGAACGCCGCGAAGTCCGTCCGGTCGCGCAGATCGAGATAGGCGCGGGCGTTTCCGATCGTCGCCTCGATCTTGCCGCGGTGGCGCACGATGCCCGGATCGGCCAGCGCCGCGGCGATCTCCGGCTCTCCCCAGCGCGCCACGACATCGGGTTCAAACCCCTCGAATCGCTCGCGAAATGCTTCGCGCTTGCGCAGGATCGTGATCCAGGCCAGCCCGGCCTGGAAGCCGTCGAGCATCAGTTTCTCCCACAGCGCGCGGGGGTCGCGTTCGGGCACTCCCCACTCGGTGTCGTGGTAGTGCACGTAGAGCGGATCGGTGCCGCACCACGGGCAGCGCGCCCCTGGCCTTTCGGATGTCGTCGCCTGCATCTCCACGCCCCTCCGTATCCGTCCGCACCCGCGGCGGTTTACTGCATCTTAGCCCTTCCGGTCGATCCTGTGCCGAACGGATGCTGGAGAACGACGATGGCCGGGACTCAGGTGGACGATCTCGAACTGCTGGAACTCGGCTCCGAGAGCCCGCTGGACGCCGCCGTTTCCGAGCGCGACCGCAACACGCTGGCCATGGTGCGCAAGGCGGTGGCGGAACGCAATGTCGTGCTGGCCTTCCAGCCGATCGTCCAGGCGGCCCGTCCCGACCAGCCGGCCTTCTACGAGGGGCTTGTCCGCGTGCTCGACGAGAAGGGCCGGGTGATTCCCGCCCGTAACTTCATCAGCACGATCGAGACGACCGAACTGGGCCGCGTCATCGACTGCCTCGCGCTGGAGATGGGGCTTCTGTCGCTCGCCGAGGATCCCGAGTTGCGGCTGGCGATCAACATGTCGGCCCGCTCGATCGGTTATCCGCGCTGGCGCCAGACGCTGGACAAGGGGCTGGCCGCCGACGAAACCGCCGCTGAACGGCTGATCCTGGAGATCACCGAAACCTCGGCGATGGTGGTGCCCGACATCGTGTCGGTCTTCATGAACGAGATGCAGGTCGAGGGCGTCACCTTCGCGCTGGACGATTTCGGCGCCGGCTTCACCTCGTTCCGCTACCTGCGCCAGTTCTATTTCGACGTGATCAAGATCGACCGGCAGTTCTGCAAGGGCATCGCCGACAATCCCGACAACCAGGTGCTGACCCAGGCGCTGTTGTCGATCGCCCGGCATTTCGACATGTTCACCGTCGCCGAGGGCGTGGAAAGCGGCCAGGATGCCGCGTTTCTGACCGAACTCGGGGTCGACTGCCTGCAGGGCTACTATTTCGGCGCGCCGTCGATCATGCCGCCCTGGAAGGTCGAGGCCGAGCAAAAGCGCGCCTGATCTGCAACAGGCTCATGCTGCGGCGCAGAAACGCACCCCGGAAGGGGTCGTTCCGCTTGCGCGGTTCCGCCGCAACCCTTAGGCAAAACGCAACGCGGCCGGCACGGGCGCCCCGCCCGGCAGGCTTCGCACGTCGCGCCAAGGGAGAGGACCCATCATGACCAATGTCGTAATCGTCTCGGCCGCCCGCACCGCCGTGGGCAGCTTCAACGGCTCTTTCGCCAACACCCCGGCCCATGATCTGGGCGCCGCCGCGATCGAGGCCGTCGTTGCCCGGGCGGGGATCGACAAGTCCGAGGTTTCCGAAACCATTCTCGGCCAGGTGCTGACCGCGGGCCAGGGCCAGAACCCCGCCCGGCAGGCGCATATCAATGCCGGTCTGCCGAAGGAAAGCGCGGCCTGGTCGATCAACCAGGTCTGCGGCTCGGGCCTGCGCTCGGTCGCGCTTGGGGCCCAGCACATCCAGCTTGGCGATGCCGCGATCGTCATCGCCGGCGGGCAGGAGAACATGTCGCTTTCGCCGCATGTCGCGCATCTGCGGGCCGGCCAGAAGATGGGCGACATGAAGTTCATCGACTCGATGATCAAGGACGGGCTGTGGGACGCGTTCAACGGCTACCACATGGGCCAGACGGCCGAGAACGTCGCCGCCCAATGGCAGATCAGCCGCGACCAGCAGGACGAATTCGCGCTGGCCAGCCAGAACAAGGCCGAGGCCGCGCAGAAGGCCGGCAGGTTCGATGACGAGGTCGTGCCCTTCACGATCAAGACCCGCAAGGGCGACATCGTCGTGGACAAGGACGAATACATCCGCCACGGCGCGGTGATCGAGAACATGCAGAAGCTGCGCCCGGCCTTCACCAAGGACGGGTCCGTCACCGCCGGCAACGCCAGCGGCATCAACGACGGCGCGGCGATGGTGCTGCTGATGACCGCCGAAGAGGCCGAGAAGCGCGGCCTGGAGCCGCTTGCCCGGATCGCCTCCTACGCCACCGCCGGGCTCGATCCGTCGATCATGGGCGTGGGCCCGATCCACGCCAGCCGCAAGGCGCTGGACAAGGCCGGCTGGAAGGTCGGCGACCTCGATCTGGTCGAGGCGAACGAGGCCTTCGCGGCGCAGGCCTGCGCGGTCAACAAGGACATGGGCTGGGATCCGGAGATCGTGAACGTGAACGGCGGTGCGATCGCAATCGGCCACCCGATCGGCGCCTCCGGCGCGCGGATCCTGAACACGCTGTTGTTCGAGATGAAGCGCCGCGACGCCAAGAAGGGCCTTGCGACGCTGTGCATCGGCGGCGGCATGGGCGTGGCCATGTGCCTCGAGCGGGCCTGACGGCCCGACCGCAGACCAGAGGGGCGCCCACCGGCGCCCCTTTTGACATGGGGAGGCCGGGGCCAGAAAAGAAAACACCACATGGCCCTCCGTTAGCGCAGCAACAATGTTGCGCACACAAGAACCATTCGGTAACGAAGTTACCAACCTGACATGCCAAGACTGGAGGAACCCCCATGGCAAGAGTTGCACTCGTGACCGGCGGCAGCCGGGGCATCGGCGAAGCGATCTCGAAGGCGCTGAAGGCCGAAGGCTACGCCGTCGCCGCGACCTATGCCGGCAATGACGCGAAGGCCGCCGCCTTCACCGAGGCCACCGGCATCAAGACCTACAAGTGGAATGTCGCCGATTACGAGGCCTCGAAGGCCGGCATCGCGCAGGTCGAGGCCGATCTTGGCCCGATCGACACCGTGGTGGCGAACGCCGGGATCACCCGCGACGCGATGTTCCACCGGATGACGCCCGAACAGTGGAAGGAAGTGATCGACACCAACCTCACCGGTGTCTTCAACACCGTTCACCCGGTCTGGCCGGGGATGCGCGAACGCCAGTTCGGCCGGGTGATCGTGATCTCGTCGATCAACGGGCAGAAGGGCCAGGCCGGCCAGGTCAACTACGCCGCGACCAAGGCGGGCGACCTTGGTATCGTCAAGTCGCTGGCCCAGGAGGGCGCGAAGTTCGGCATCACCGCCAACGCGATCTGCCCGGGCTACATCGCGACCGAGATGGTGATGGCGATCGACGAGTCCGTGCGCGAGAAGATCATCAAGGGCATCCCCGCCGGCCGCCTCGGCGAGCCCGAGGAAATTGCCCGTTGCGTGACCTTCCTCGCCGCCGAGCAGTCGGGCTTCATCAACGGGTCCACGATTTCGGCGAACGGCGCGCAATTCTTCGTCTGATCGTATCGGCGAACGCGGCTCGGGGCCGTCCTTCGGGGCGGCCCCTTGCTTTGGTCTTGCCGCGACCGGCGGCATCGGGCAGTCAGCACGCGGCCCCCCGGAGGTTTCGCCTTGTCCCGCGCCCGCGCCACCGCCATCGGTTTCACCGCGATCCTGATGTGGGCGCTGCTGGCGCTGTTCACGGTGGGTTCCGCGCCGGTGCCGCCGTTCCAGCTCAACGCGCTGTGTTTCGCGCTGGGCGGCGCGATGGGGCTGTGGTGGACGGCCCGCAACGGCGGGCTGGGGCAACTGGCCCGGGTTCCCTGGACGGTCTATGCCTTCGGCACGGCGGGGCTGTTCGGCTACCACGCGCTCTATTTCTCAGCACTGCGCCTTGCGCCGGCGGCCGAGGCCGGGCTGATCGCCTATCTCTGGCCGTTGCTGATCGTGCTGTTCTCGGGCCTCCTGCCGGGCGAGCGGCTGGGCGCGGGCCATGTGCTTGGCGCGGTGCTGGCCTTCGCGGGCGCGGCGCTGATCGTGGCCCGCGGCGCGACCGGGGCGGCCGACGCCGCCGCGCTTCAGGGCTATGCGCTGGCGCTGGCCTGCGCACTTACCTGGTCGGGTTACTCGGTGCTGTCGCGCCGGCTGGGCGCGGTGCCCACGGCCTCCGTCACCGTGTTCTGCCTGGCCGCCGCGGCGCTGTCGGTGCCCGCGCATATCGCCACCGAAACCACCGCCTGGCCCGAAACGGCGCTGGGCTGGGCGGCGGTGGCGGGGCTTGGCCTCGGCCCCGTCGGGCTGGCCTTCTACACCTGGGACGTCGGCGTCAAGCGCGGCGACATCCAGCTTCTTGGCACGGCCTCCTACGCCGCGCCGCTGCTGTCGACGCTGATCCTTGTCGCCGCCGGCGCGGCGGACCCGGGCCTGCATCTGGCCGTGGCCACGGTGCTGATCACCGCGGGCGCGGTGCTTGCGGCCCGGGCGGCCCGCCGTGTCAGGCCTGGCTGAGCCGGGTGATTTCCTCCTTGATGCGGAGTTTCTGCTTCTTCATTTCGGAGATCTGAAGATCGTCGGCGCCCGGGCTGCGCTGGGCCTGTTCGACGGCTTCGGACAGGCTTTGGTGTTTCCTGCGCAGTTCCTGAAGATGCGACGCGAGCGACATGGACTCCTCCTCTCCAATGGATACCTGTCACGATTCCATCACAAACCCCGAGTCGTGTCACCACAAACCGGCGGCCGCGATGAACAACTGCCTACCCGGCGGCGGCGTCACAGCGAAATCGCCGCACCATCACGCAGAATGGCGGCCGCTTCGCCGGTGAAATCCTCGCCGTCGCCGGAATGAGCGGGCGCGGCGTGCAGCACCAGCGGCGCGAGCAGCCGGAACGCGCCGCGCCCGCCCTTGCGCGCGGCCACGATCACCCGGCGCGCCGGCCGGCCGGCCCGCGGCGCGACCGGCCGGACCGTCACCGACCCCGCGCCGCGGCCCAGGGCCGCCAGCAGGTCCGGTAGCCGCTCCGCGGCCTGAATCAGCGTGATCCGCCCGCCGGGGCGCAGCCGTTTCAGCCCGGCGGCGATCCATTCTGCCAGCGGCGTGGCTTCGCGCAGCGCCCGGTCGCGCCCCGGATCGGCGGCGGCGGGGGCGGCGGTGCCGTAGTAGGGCGGGTTGGCGATGACGTGGTCGAAGGCCCGGCCCTTCAGGACCGCCGGCATCGCGGCGAGGTCGCCCTCCACCACTTCCAGCGCGATCCCGTTCCGGACGGCGTTGCGACGGGCGAGATCGGCGTAGCCGGGTTGCAGTTCCAACCCGGTCAGCGCCAGGCCCGGCAGCCGCGCGCCAAGGCACAGCACCGCCGCGCCCGCCCCGCAGCCCAGGTCCAGCACCGCCTCGCCCGCCGCCGCGGGCACCGAGGCGGCCAGCAGCACCGGGTCCATCGCCGCGCGGTAGCCGGTGCGCGGCTGCCAAAGGCGCAATCGTCCGTCAAGGAAGGCGTCGTCGGTCAGCGCCTCGGGCGGAAAGCTCATCCCTCGGCGTCGATGCCGTTGTCGCGCAGGATCGCACGGGCGAGGAAGAGATCGGCCTCGCGCACCATCAGCCGGCGCGGCAAAATGCCGATGGACCCTTCCAGCACGCTCATATGGACGTCCATCGGGAAGGCGGCTATACCCTCGCCTTCGAGAAGCGCCTCGGCGAACGCGATCTTCGTGGGGTCGGTCGTGCGCAGGAGCTCCTTCATGAATGGGACTTAAGGACAAACCCGAGAGTTTGTCGAGCAATCACGGAACGCCGATGGCACTGGCCGACGCCACACAGAAACCGCACGATCGGCTGTCCGGGATGCTGGCCGGCGACATGGCCGCGGTCAACGCCCTGATCCGCGAGCGCATGGCCTCGGACCATGCGCCGCGGATCCCCGAGGTGACGGCGCATCTGGTCGAGGCCGGCGGCAAGCGGCTTCGGCCGATGCTGACGCTGGCCGCGGCGCGGATGTGCGGCTACGCCGGGCCCTACCACGTCCATCTCGCCGCCACGGTGGAATTCATCCATACCGCGACGCTGCTGCATGACGACGTCGTGGACGAAAGCGCGCAACGCCGCGGCCGCCCGACGGCGAACCTGCTGTGGGACAACAAGTCCTCCGTTCTCGTGGGCGACTACCTGTTCGCCCGGTCGTTCCAGCTGATGGTCGAAACCGGTAGCCTGCGGGTGCTCGACATCCTCGCCGACGCCGCCGCGACGATCGCCGAGGGCGAGGTGCTGCAACTGACCGCGGCGCAGAACCTCGCCACCACCGAGGAGACCTATCTCAAGGTGGTGCGCGGCAAGACGGCGGCGCTGTTCGCCGCCGCGACCGAGGTGGGCGGGGTGATCGCCGGGGTGCCCGACGCCCAGGTGGCGGCGCTGCGCACCTATGGCGACGCGCTGGGCGTCGCGTTCCAGATCGTCGACGACCTGCTGGACTATGGCGGCGACGCCGCGACCACCGGCAAGAACGTCGGCGACGATTTCCGCGAGGGCAAGCTCACGCTGCCGGTGATCAAGGCCGTCGCCCGCGCCACGGCCGAGGAACGCGCCTTCTGGCAGCGCACCATCCAGAAGGGCGACCAGCGCGACGGCGATCTCGACACGGCGCTGGCGATCATCGACCGGCACGGCACGATGGCCGAGACGCGGGCCGAGGCGCTGGCCTGGGCGGAAAAGGCCAAGGTCGCGATGCGCCGTCTGCCCGGGCACGACCTGCGCGACACGCTGGTCGACCTGGCCGACTACGTGGTGGCGCGGATCAGCTAGGCGGCGCCGATCCGGGGCATCGCCGGGCGGGTCTGGTCCCCCAGAACGCCGCCGGCGACCCACCAGCCGGGATGATCGCGATGCAACCGGTCCACGGCCGCTTGCGCGGCGAGTTCGGTTTCAAAGAGCCCGAAGCAGGTGGCGCCGGATCCCGACATCCGCGCCAGTCCGCAACCCTCTGTCGCCGCGATCCGGCCCAGCACCTCGGCGATGATCGGGGCGACCGAAATCGCCGGGGTCTCGAGGTCGTTGCGGCAGGCGGCGAGAAAGCCGATCAGCGCCGCGCGATCGCCCAGGTCGGGCAGCGTGTCGGGCATCGGCGGATTGTCGGGCGATGTCAGGGCGGCGAACACGGCCGGGGTGGCGACCGCCACGCGCGGATTGACCAGGACGGCCGGTACCGGCGCAAGCGACACCCGATCAAGCCGTTCGCCGATGCCGCGGGCACGCAGGGGTGCGGGATGCAGGCACATCGGCACGTCGGCCCCCAGCGCGACAAGCGCCGGGGCATGCCGTTCCAGCGTGTCCGGCGGCATCGCCCGGGGCCCGCACGCCGGCGCGTTCCCCGCAGCGGCCAGGGCCAGCATCCCGCGAAACGCCGCCGCCGCGTCCGACGAACCGCCGCCGATCCCCGAGGCCGCGGGCAGGTGTTTTTCCAGCGTCAGTGCCGCGCCGCTTCCCGGTGCGGCGAGCGCCGCGGCGCGCAGGGCAAGGTTGGTGCCATCGGCGGGCACGCCGGCGGCCTCCGGCCCCTCCACCGTCAGCGACAGGCCGGTGCCGGGCCGAACCGTGATCCGGTCGCCGACCGGCGCGAAGCTTACGAGGCTGTCGAGCAGATGATAGCCATCCGCGCGCCGCCCGGTGACATGCAGCGACAGGTTGATCTTCGCCGGGGCGAAGACGCTAACCGTCGTCATTGACCACTTGCAGCGGCGGCGCGCCTTCCTCGGCCAGCACCGCGTCGAGCCCGACCTCCAGCTTGCGGCGGATGCGTTCCGCCTCGTCCTCGGTCTCCGGCCCGAAGGACAGCGCGCGGCGCCACTGGAACTCCGCCTCGCGCTTGCGGCCCACCGCCCAGTAGACGTCGCCGAGGTGATCGTTGACGATGCTGTCGTCGGGCAGCAGAGAGATCGCGCGCTCCATCTGCACCACCGCCTCGTCGTAACGCCCGAGCCGGTAATAGGCCCAGCCCAGCGAGTCGACGATATGGCCGCTGTCGGGCCGGGCGGCGACCGCGCGCTCGATCATGTCCAGCGCCTCGTCGAGATTGGTCTTCAGTTCGAGGAACGAATAGCCGAGGTAGTTGAGAACCTGCGGCTGGTCGGGGTTCAGCTCCAGCGCCTTGCGGAAATCGGCCTCGGCGGCCGGCCATTCCTTCTCGCGCTCGTGCGAGATGCCGCGGGCATAGTAGATGAACCATTGGCCGGACTCTTCCGGGCCGAGCCGGGCGATCGCCTCGTCATAGGCTGCCGCCGCCTCGCCGTAGCGTTCGGCGCGGCGCAGCACGTCGCCCTTCTTGGCCCAGGGCAGCATCAGGTCGGGATGCGAGCGGGTCAGCTGTTCCAGCGCCTCCACCGCCGCCTCGATCCGGCCGGCCTGCACCAGCGCGTCGGCGCGGCCGATCTCGGCCGAAGGGTAGGAGGGATCGCCGGGCGGGATCCTGTTGTAGACCGCCGTCGCCAGTTCGAACTGGTCCTGCTGTTCCAGGATGTCGGCGGCCAGCAGCAGCGCGTCGACAAGGTCGGGGCGCAGGTATTCGGCAAGCCGGGCGTAGACCAGCGTGAACGTGTCCGAGGATTCGCCGTTCAGCGCCCCCGCGACGGTGAAGAACACCTCCGCCAGCCCGTCGCCAGCATCGCGCACCACGTCGAACCCCACCGGTTCTCCGGCCGCGATCCGGGCGCGCAGCGCGGCGATGTCCGGGTCGGGATTGACGCCGAAGACGGTGTCGATCAGCGCCGTGGCCTCGGCGCCGCGCTCCAGCTGGCTCAGCACCTGGGCATGGGCCAGAACGCCGCGCCGGGAGGAGCGGATCGGGCCGCCCGCATCGCCGCCGAGGATCGCGTCGGCGCCTTCGAGGTCGCCCACGGACGCAAGCGCCAGCGCCTTGTGATACAGGGCGAAGCTGCGCAGCCCGTCGGTGGCGGCGATCTCGTCGAAGGCGGTCGCGGCCTCCGACATCCGGCCGGCGCCGAGAAGCGCCCAGGCCCGCGCGAGGCCGACGACAAGCGGGCCGATGGTGCCGCCGCTTGCGTCCAGTCGCTCCAGCGCCCTCTCCCAGTCGTCCCTGGCCGCGGTTTCCGCCAGCAGCACCAGCGCGGCGATCTGGCTTTGCCCGCCGGTCCCTTCCAGCCGCATCGCGATCGGGACCGCGCGGTCGATCGCGCCCTGGCCGATGTTGCCGAGGATCGCGTTCTCCATCAGGCTCTGGTTGCGCGGATCCTCGATCAGCGCGCGGGTATAGTAGCTGGCCGCCGCGCGGTAATCGTTGTG
This sequence comes from Paracoccaceae bacterium, assembly GCA_024742695.1. Classification (GTDB taxonomy): domain Bacteria; phylum Pseudomonadota; class Alphaproteobacteria; order Rhodobacterales; family Rhodobacteraceae; genus JANSXY01. The sequence goes on from JANSXY010000003.1 coordinate 253,460, forward strand.
GCCGCTGGCGCTTTGCCCGGCGAGGTAGGCGCCCGCACTCCCCTCGAACGCGGCCAGGCTGCCCGGCAAAGAGACCAGCGCAAGGCCGGCGGCAAGGATGATCGCATGGGCGCGGGGCGGCATTGGCAAGGTCTGTTCCTCCTCAATGGAACGAAACCTAGCCCCCGCCCCCGATCCTGTCCATCCGGCGCGTGGTTCTGGCGCACCGGTTCACCGGAACGTCACATGTTGGGATAATTCGGCCCGTCGCCGCCCTGCGGCGTCGCCCAGTCGATGTTCTGGCTGGGATCCTTGATGTCGCAGGTCTTGCAGTGCACGCAGTTCTGGAAATTGATCTGGAAGCGCGGTGCGCCGCCATCCTCCTGCACCACCTCGTAGACGCCGGCGGGGCAGTAGCGCTGCGCCGGTTCGGCGTATTTCGGCAGGTTGACCGAGATCGGGATCGAGGCGTCGCGCAGCCGCAGGTGGCAGGGCTGGCCCTCGTCGTGGTTGGTGGCCGCGAACGCCACGTTCGTCAGCCGGTCGAAGCTGAGCCGGCCGTCCGGTTTCGGATAGTCGATCGGCGCGAAATCCGCCGCCGCGCCCGTCGCCTCGGCGTCGGACTTGCCGTGCCTGAGGGTGCCGAACGGGTTCCAGCCGGTGACATTGGCCACCCACATGTCGATCCCGCCGCCCATCAGCGAGGCCATGAGCCCGAATTTCGACCACATCGGCTTGACGTTGCGCACCCGCTTGAGATCCTTCGCGATCGGCCCGCTGCGCAATTCGTCCTCGTAGCCGGTCAGCTCGTCGCCGGCGCGGCCGGCGCCGATCGCCTCGAAGGCGGCTTCGGCAGCGGCCTTGCCCGACAGCATCGCGTTGTGGTTGCCCTTGATCCGCGGCACGTTCACCAGCCCCGCCGAACAGCCCAGAAGCGCCCCGCCGGGGAACACCACCTTCGGGATCGATTGCCAGCCGCCCTCGGAAATCGCCCGCGCGCCATAGGCCACGCGCTTGCCGCCCTCCAGAAGCTCCGCGACCATCGGATGATGCTTGAAGCGCTGGAACTCCATGTAGGGGTAGAGGTGCGGGTTCTCGTAGTTCAGGTGCACCACGAAACCCACGTAGACCTGGTTGTTTTCGAGGTGGTAGATGAACGATCCGCCGCCGGCGTTCGATCCCAGCGGCCAGCCCATCGTGTGGGTGACCGTGCCCTGCCGGTGCCTCGCCGGGTCGATCTCCCAGATCTCCTTCATGCCGATGCCGAATTTCTGCGGGCACTTGCCCTTCGACAGGCCGTATTTCGCGATCACCTGCTTCGAGAGCGAGCCACGCACCCCCTCGGCCAGGAAAACGTACTTGCCCAGCAGTTCCATCCCCGGTTCGTAGGCGTCGCCCGTCGTGCCATCGGGGTTCTTGCCGAACTCGCCGGCCACGACCCCGGCCACCCTGTCGCCGTCCATGACCAGTTCGGAACAGGACATGCCGGGGAAGATTTCCACCCCCAGCCCCTCGGCCACTTCGGCCATCCAGCGGCAGACATTGCCCATCGAGACGATGTAGTTGCCGTGGTTGTTCATCAGCGGCGGCATCGGCCAGTTCGGGATCCGCAGCTGCCCGGCCTCGCCGAGAATGTAGAAGTTGTCTTCCGTCACCTCGGTATGGATCGGCGCGCCCATGTTGCGCCAGTCGGGCAAGAGCGCATCGAGGCCCGACGGGTCCAGCACCGCGCCCGACAGGATATGCGCCCCGACCTCGGAGCCCTTTTCCAGAACCACGACGTTCAGATCGGCGTCGAGCTGCTTCAGCCGGATCGCGGCCGACAGGCCGGCGGGCCCGGCGCCCACGATCACGACGTCGTATTCCATGCTTTCGCGGGCGATCTCGCTCATCTGGTCCTCCGGCTGGCCGCGGGCGGGCGCATTGTGTCGCAAAGTCCGGGGATCGTTAGCGTGAATGGACGGGTCAGGCAACGCCGGTGCGGCGCAAAGCCGCCGGTTCGCGACCTGCGGGGCCCGCGACCCTCTTGCAATCGTGGCCGCACTCGGTTGTGGTGGGCCGATGTGACGAACCCGCCCGCGGCCCTCGCAAGGGCCGTGGCATCTTTTTGCCCGGGAGCGAGATGGACAAGATTCCGATGACCCGCGCGGGGCATGCCGCGCTTGACGGCGAGTTGAAGACGCTGAAGTCGGTGGAACGCCCGGCCGTGATCCGCGCGATCGCCGAGGCGCGCGAGCATGGTGACCTGTCGGAGAACGCCGAGTATCACGCCGCGCGCGAGAAGCAGAGCTTCATCGAGGGCCGGATCAAGGAGATCGAGGCGATGCTGTCGCTGGCCGAGGTGATCGACCCGACGAAGCTGTCCGGCCCGATCAAGTTCGGCGCGACCGTGACGCTGGTCGACGAGGATACCGACGAGGAAAGAACCTACCAGATCGTCGGCGAGCCGGAGGCCGACATCGAGCGCGGGCTGCTGAACATCCGCTCGCCCCTGGCGCGTGCACTGATTGGCAAGGACGAAGGTGATAGCGTCGAGGTGCGCACCCCCGGTGGCGAGAAGTCCTACGAGGTGGTGCAGGTCAGGTACGTCTGAGCCGGAGGTTTCGAAACGGCCATGTCGGAAAAAAGGGACGACCCGCCGCTTGACACGGGCCTGTATTCCCGGCCGAGCGATGCCAGGGCGATCACCGGAACCGAGATCGTCGCCGGTGTCCTGAGCCTTGCCTGGCTGGCGCTGGTCGCGCTGATCCGGATTCTCGGCGGCGGCGGGGCGGGCGGCAACCTGGGCACGGTGCTGACCCTTGTCGCCGTGTTCCTGCCGGTGGCGATGATCTGGATCGCCGCGATCACCGCCCGCACCGCCCGCAGCATGCGCGAAGAGGCGCGCCGGCTTCAGGCCGCGATCGATTCGATGCGTCACGCCTATGTCAGCCAGGCGCAGGGCGGCCTGGGGCGTGTCGCCCAGCCCCGGCGCGTGACCCGGCCCGAGGATGCGGAGGCCGGCGCCGGAGACGCGCGCGCGACCTTCGCCTCGCGCCGGGACGGCACCCAATCCGTGCCGTCGGCCGACCGCAAGTCCGCGCTCGCCGCGCCCGAGGCCACGCCGCCGGCCGAGGGCGACCAGGCCGCGCTGGCGCTCGGCACGCCGGCGGACGCGTTGCGCGAACCGGTGGCGACCGCCGACCTGATCCGCGCGCTGAACTTTCCCGACAGCGCCGAGGATCGCGAGGGGTTTCGGGCGCTGCGCCGGGCGTTGGACGACCGCGGCACCTCGCGGCTGGTGCGGGCGGCGCAGGACGTGCTGACGCTGCTCAGCCAGGACGGCATCTACATGGACGATCTCGCGCCCGACCGGGCGCGGCCCGAAATCTGGCGGCGTTTCGCGCAGGGCGAACGTGGCCGCGGGATTGCCGCGCTGGGCGGCGTGCGCGACCGCAGTTCGCTGGCGCTGTCCGCGGCGCGGATGCGCCAGGACACGGTGTTTCGCGATGCCGCGCATCATTTCCTGCGGCAGTTCGACCAGACCTTCGCAAGTCTCGAGGGCAGGATCAGCGATGCCGAGATCGCCGCGCTGGCCGAAACCCGCACCGCGCGGGCCTTCATGCTGCTCGGGCGGGTGACCGGCACCTTCGACTGAGGATCAGACGGCGCGCACCATCGTGACCCAACCGGGCAGCGCGAACAGCAGCCCCGACAGCCGGCTTCGGCTCGCGCCGGCCTCCGCGAAGCCGACCCTTTCGTAAAGCGCGCGCGCCCGGATGTTGCCGGCGGCGACGTCGAGGCGCAGTTCGGCATGGCCCCGGCGCCCGGCCTCGGCCACCAGCGCGGCGATCAGCGCGGTGCCGACGCCGCGCCCCCGCGCCGGGGGGGCGACGAAGATCCCGTCGACGAGGAAGCGGCGATTGTCGGTGTCGCTGGCCAGCAGCGCCATCAGGCCGGCGCGCAATGCCGCGCCGCCGCGGCCGTAGACCTCGGCCATCGCCGCCCTTTCGGTGCCCAGGAAGCTGCCCTCGGCGGTGCGGAACCCCGCCACGCCCAGAATCCGGCCGCCTGCATCGCGGGCGACGAGCGCGTGGCCTGGCCGGATCGCCCGCGCCAGGTAGGCCCGTGCCCGCGGTCCGGGGCCCAGCACCCGGCCCAGCTTGCCGCCGAAGGCCTGCCAGTAAAGCCGCGCGATCTCGGGCCGCTCGGCTTCGGAAAAGCCCGCGGTCACGAACACCGTCGCAGCGGCGGGCCGCGCCGCGACCGACGTCATCGGATGCCTCGCGCGCCGGTGCCCGGCCCGCGCGCCTCAGCCCTGGTCGGCGCGCACGGCCTGGACGGCCAGCAGGGTCTTGTTGTCGTCGGAATCGTCATCGGTGATGATCCGCTCCTGCACGCCGGGGCGGCGGGCGAAGTCGCGCATCAGCCGGCGCGGGAAATAGGTGCCGCGGATGTCCTCGAACCCCGGCAGCTTGCGCAGCACCTCCGAGACGGAGACCGCGCACATCGCCTTCGGCACCGCCCCGTAGGCCTGGATTTCCTGCATCGCCCGCGCCGCGACCTCGGCGGACACCGGCACCCGCTGTTCGACCACGTAGTAGGTCTCGCGGGCGTGGTAGTCGATGTAGAACTCCAGCATCTGCGGCGTCATGCCGAAATGCACGTCGTTGCGTTCCGGCGCCGCGCGGTGCCGCCAGGTTCCGGCGGGATCGAAGATCGCGCGGTGATCGTTGTCGACCAGCAGGGCGGAATGCGCGCCCTCGCCGCTCGCCGTCCGGATCACGGTGTACAGCGTGATCGACGGCGCGTCGCCCGTGGTGTGGAGCGCCCGGCTCACCACCTCCTGCGGCGCCCACACGGGTTCCGCGCCGCATCCGGCCAGGATGGCCGGCAGCACGATGGCCAGCAAGAAACGCCGCATGTCGTGGCCGTGTCAGCCGTTGACCAGCGCGACGAAGATCAGCAGCCCGAGGATGACGATCACCGAAACCTGGGTGAACTTCATGAACCCCGCGAAGGTCTTCTCCTGATCCCGGATATCCATGTCGCCATGCTTGTGATCGGCCATTTGCGCGCTCCGTCAACAGATTGTCGGAGCATCGATTAGCGCATCGGTGTGACGCTGTCACGACCTTCCGGCACTTCAGGCCGACCCGGCCTCGTCGCGGGCCGAGGCAAGACGGAACCCGATCCGCCGCGGCGCGCCTTCCTCGTCCTCGCGCGGCAGGGCGACGAGGAGGACGTTGAGTTGCGTGACATGCTGGATCATCCGGGTGCGGATGCCCTCGGCATCGATCCCGTCGAAGGTCAGGATGTCCGGTTCGATCCAGCCCAGCGCCTCGATCTGCAAGACCCCGGCCGATCCGCCGGCAAGGCCCAGCGCCACCTCCTGCGTGTCGTCCAGCCCGTCCTCGAATTCCGCGATCGCCGCGATCAGCCGGGCGTGCGCGGAACTCGCGGGGCATTCGGCCGCCTCCGTCACGATGTCCTGCGCCTCCTCCTCGGGGGCGGGATCGGGCGCGGGGCCTACGCGGCGCGCCATGCCCAGGCCCCGTCGTCGCGCCGCGTCCGCGCGATCTCGCCGCGCGACAGAAGGTGGTTGAGATGCGCCACCGCCTCGACCAGCGCAAGCCCGTATTCTCCCGGCCCGATGCCGCGCTGGAACAGCGGGGCGAAACACTCCGCCGCGGTGCGCGGTTCGGCCAGGAACGCCCGCAGCCGATCCAGCGCGGACAGGTGGTTCTCCACCATCTGCACCAGCCGGAACGGCAGCCCGGTGAACGGCAGCTTGTGGCCGGGCAGCACCAGGTGCCGATCCTCGGCGATCTCCATGAACCGCCGGCAGGATGCGATCCATTCCGCCACCGGATCGGCCATCGGCTCGGTCGCGTAGACGCCGAGATTGGCGGAAATGCCCGGCAACAACTGGTCGCCGCCCAGCACGACATCGTCCTCGAGGCTCCAGAACGTCGCGTGTTCGGGCGCGTGGCCGTCGCCGCAGCGCACCTGCCAGCGGCGTCCGCCGAAATCGATCCGCCCGCCCTCGGCCACCCGCGTGTAGCCCAGCGGCAGCGGGTGCACGACATCGGCGAAGTTGAACGGCCGTTCCGCCATCCGCTGCGCCAGGATATCCGGCGACATGCCCGCCGCGCGCCAGAACGCCACGGTTTCCGGCACCGGCCTGTCCTGTTCGTCGAGCGTGAGCATCCGCGCCGTCAGCCAGCTTGTCCGGGTGGTGACCAGTTCCGCGCCGCGCGCCTGGAACCAGCCCGCAAGGCCGATATGATCGGGATGGTGATGCGTCGCCACCACCCGCCGCACCGGCCGGCCGGCCAGCGGCCCGGCCAGCGCCGCCTCCCAGATCGCGCGGCTGCGCCGGGTGTCGAAGCCGGTGTCGACCACGGTCCAGCCGTCGCCCTCGTCCAGCGCGTAGGCGTTGACATGGTCAAGCTTCATCGGCAGCGGCAGGCGCAGCCACAGCACACCCTCGGCAACCTCGATGGCCGCGCCTTCCGCCGGCGGTTCCGCGAACGGATGCCGGATCTGCCCGCCGCCGTCCATCACGCGGCCAGGTCTTCGGGCGACAGCGCGAAGATGTCGTCGGCCCCCGCCCGCGCCTCGGCCAGGGCCGCGGCATGGCCCGGCAGCAGCCGCCGCACGAACACCCGCGCCAGCGCCGTGCGCGGCCCGTCCGCGCCCTCGGCCAGCGCGGCCCGCAGGTGGAAATGCGCCCCCAGCACCAACGCGAAGGCGCGCTGGTAGGCCACCGATCCCGCCAGCCGGTCGGGCATCGGCCGGGCCAGCAGCGCCTCGGTCGTCTCGCGCAGGCTTTCCGCCGCCTGCCAGACCTCGCCGGCAAGCTCGGGCAGGCGCGGCCGCGCCGCCTCTGCCGCGTCCTCGACCTCCTGCAACAGCCGGAACGCGGCCTCGCCGCCGTCCGCCATCTTCCGGACGACGAGATCGGCGGCCTGGATGCCGTTCGTGCCCTCGTAGATCGTCGTCACCCGGACGTCGCGGTAGAACTGCGCCGCCCCCGTCTCCTCGACGAAGCCCATGCCGCCGTGCACCTGGATGCCGGCCTCCGCCACCGACACGCCGGTATCCGTGCCGTAGGCCTTGGCGATCGGGGTCAGGAAGGCGGCGCGGGCCTGCCAATCGTCCTCGCCGGTCGCGCGCGCCATGTCCAGCGCAACGGCGCAGGCCAGCCCGATGGCGCGGGCGGCGAAAACCTCGGCCTTCATCGCGGCCAGCATCCGGCGCACATCGGCATGGTCGACGATCGGGCCCATCTGCTCGCGGTCGCGGGCATGGGCCAGCGCCTTCTGGAAGGCTGCCTCGGCGATCCCCACGCCCTGCATGCCCACCGCAAGGCGCGCGTTGTTCATCATCGTGAACATCGCCGCCATGCCGCCGTGCTCTTCGCCGACCAGCCAGCCGGTCGCGCCCTCGTAGGACATCACGCAGGTCGGCGAACCGTGCAGCCCCAGCTTGTGTTCGAGACTGACGACCTTCAGGCTGTTCGCGACGCCGGGGGCGCCGGATGCGTCGGGAATGAACTTCGGCACCATGAACAGGCTGATCCCGCGGGTGCCGGGGCCGCCGTCGGGCAGCCGCGCCAGGACCAGGTGGCAGACGTTTTCCACCATGTCGCTGTCGCCCCAGGAGATGTAGATCTTCTGCCCGGTGATCGCGTAGCTGCCGTCGCCGTTGCGCTCGGCGCGGGTCCGCAGCGCGCCGACATCGCTGCCCGCCTGCGGCTCGGTCAGGTTCATCGTGCCCGACCAGTCGCCCGAAATCAGCCGGGGCAGGTACAGCGCCTTCAGCGCGGCGCTGGCGTGATGGTCGAGCGCCTCGATCTGGCCCTGGGTCAGAAGCGGGCTGATCTGCAGGGCCAGGCAGGCGCCCGCCATCATCTCGCCGACCGCCATGTTCAGTGCCTGCGGCAGGCCCATGCCGCCGTGGTCCGCGGGCGCGGCAAGCCCGATCCAACCGCCCCCGGCGATCGCGGCGAAGCCCTCGCGGAACCCGGGCGGCGACCGTACGAGACCGTTTTCAAGCCGCGCCGGCGTCCGGTCGCCCGCCTGGTTCAGCGGCGCAAGGATCTCGTCGCACATCCTCGCGGCGCCCTCGAGTATCGCCTCCGCCGTCTCCTGCGTGGCCTCGGCGAACATCTCCGTCGCCGCGACCGGGGCGAGCGGCACGACCTGGTCGAGGATGAAGCGGATATCGGAGACTGGGGAACGGTAGGACATCGCGTCGGTCGCCTCTCTCGCGCCTTGGCAAAGCCGGGTCCGGCGCGTATTTGACCCGGACGGCCCAGCGATAGCGCACCGGGCCCCCGCGCGAAACCCGGACGCTGCGTCACGCCATGGCCGAAGTCACCCGCCTGTTGCCGCCCGATGCCGCGGGCCTCGCCGAAGCGGCGCGGCTCCTGGCGGCGGGCCGGCTCGTCGCCTTTCCCACCGAAACCGTCTACGGGCTTGGCGGCGATGCGACCTGCGCCGCGGCGGTGGCGTCGATCTACGCCGCCAAGGGCCGGCCGGCGAAGAACCCGCTGATCGTGCATGTCGCCGATCCGGCCGCCGCGCGCCGCTTCGCCCGGTTCGATGCCCTGGCGGAACGGCTGGCCGATGCCTTCTGGCCCGGTCCGCTGACCCTGGTCCTGCCGCTGCGGGAGGATGCCGGGCTGGCGCCGGCGGTGACCGCGGGCCTGCCGGGCGTGGCGCTCCGGGTGCCCGATCACCCGGTCGCGCAGGCGCTGCTCGCGGCCTTCGGCGGCCCGCTGGCCGCGCCCTCGGCCAATCCCTCGGGCCGGGTCAGCCCGACGACGCCCGCGCATGTGATGGCCGGGCTGGCGGGCCGCATCGCCGCGGTGATCGACGCCGGGCCCTGCCCGGTCGGGGTGGAATCGACGATCGTGGGCCTGTCCGGCGGCGCGGCCCGGCTCTTGCGCCCCGGCGGGCTGCCGGTGGAGGCGATCGAGGCCTGTCTCGGCCAGCCGCTGCTCGCCGCGGCCGAAGACCAGGATCGGCCCGAGGCGCCGGGCCGGCTTGCCTCGCATTACGCGCCCGACGCGCCGGTGCGGCTGAACGCTGCGGACCCGCGGCCCGGCGAGGTCTGGATCGGCTTCGGCCCGGCGTGTTCGGGCGCGGCGCTGAGCCTCTCGGCCTCCGGCGATCTCGCCGAGGCGGCGGCGGGCCTGTTCGACATCCTGCGCCGCGCCGATGCGCTGGCCGGGCCGGGGGGGCGGATCGCCGTGGCCCCGATCCCCGGCCACGGCCTCGGCCGCGCGATCAACGATCGTCTCGCCCGCGCCGCCGCGCCGCGCCCGCGATAACGAGCGTCAGCCGGATTTTGGCCTTGAAATATCCCGGGGGAGGGGCCGGCAGGCCCCCGGGGGCAGCGCCCCCGCCCGGCGCCGGCCGGCCGCTCAACCGGCCGGGCAGCCCTTCAGTTCCACCGCCTTGCCGCCGCCGATCAGCGTGATCACCACCGCCGAACGGTCCAGCGCGAAGGGCCGCGCCTCGGCCGGAACCAGGTCGGCGACGGCGGTCAGCACCGGACCGGCGCGCGCCAGCACCGGCTCCGAGACCCAGACCGAGGGATCGCCGGCCTCGATCACCGCGACCTCGCCGGGGCCGAGCGCGGGATGCGTGATCTCGGCGGTCACCCGCAGCCCGTCGCGAATCGGCTCCACCCGGCAGCGCACTGGGGCCGTGACCTGCGGCGGAACCGCGTCGAGCGCGGCGCGGATCGCGGCATCGGGCGCGCCCGGCACCGGCAGGTCGGCGGCCAGCCGCAGGCTGACCGGCACGCAGATCTCCTCGCAGATGCCCAGGTCGACCACGCCCGACAGACGGATCGCGCCACCGCCGTCGCGCGGCACGAGTTCCAGCGGTAGAACCACCTCGCCGGCATAGCCGATGCTCCGCATCCCCGACAGGTCGAAGACCTCGGGCACCGGCCAGTGGAACCGGGCCGCGCCCAGATTCTCCGATCCGGTCCAGTCGGCCAGGGGCGGGATGCCGGCATCTCCGGGCGCGCGCCAGTAGGTCTTCCAGCCCGGCGCGAGGGTAAGCTTCAGCCCGGCCATCTGGGTGCCGGCCTCGGTGCGCCAGCCGCCCAGAAGCTCGGCCTGCAGCACCCCGTCGGGGGCGGTCTGCGCGGCGGCGGGGGCGGCGAGGGCCGCGACGGCGGCGAGGGTGGCGAGGGTGGTCAGCAGGCGTCGTGTCATGCGCCGAGATATCGGGCAGGCGCCCTGCAATGAAAAGTCACATTCGCGGCAGGGTGCCGCGAACCGTCCGGCGGGCCTTGCGCGCCGCCCGCCGGGGCGCGAGGATCATCGGCGAGGAGGGATGCCATGGACCTGACCGGAAAGCTGCTCGTCGCAATGCCGGGCATGGGGGATCCGCGCTTCGAACACAGCGTGGTGTTCCTGTGCGCCCATTCGGCCGAGGGCGCGATGGGCCTGATCGTCAACAAGCCCGCGCCCGACCTGCGCTTCGCCGACCTGCTGGACCAGCTGGATATCCCGTCCGGCCGGGCCGGAACCGACATTCGCGTGCATTTCGGCGGGCCGGTGGAACATGGCCGCGGGTTCGTGCTGCATTCGGCCGATTACGAGGGCTCCGGCGGAACGCTGAAGGTCGATGCCCGGTTCGGGATGACCGCCACGCTCGATATCCTGCAGGACATCGCGCAGGGCGATGGCCCGGCCTCGTCCCTTCTGGCGCTGGGCTATGCCGGCTGGGGGCCGGGGCAGCTGGAGTCGGAAATCCTCGAGAACGGCTGGCTGACGGTCGAGGCCGATCCCGGCCTCGTGTTCTCTTCCGACAACGCGCAGAAATGGGAAAGCGCGTTGCGCACGCTCGGGATCGACCCGATCACCCTGTCCGCGGCCTCCGGTCGCGCCTGACCCGGCTCAGCCCGCCGGCCGTCGGCGCAAGGCGAGCGCGCCGATCGCAGCGGCGAGGATCGCCACCGCCGCCGTGCCCGCCGCGAACAGGCCGAAGGCCGGCGCCACCGCGTCGCCCTGCCACAGCGCCCGGCCCAGCGTCGCGGCGAAGACCGCCGCCATCGCCAGCGCGGCCGCGCCCGTCAAGCCGCGCAGGCCCGGCGCGGCGAAGGATCGGCGCAGCGCCGTCAGCATCCGCCCGACATCGGCCTGCGCGGCCAGCAGCGCGGGCACCACCAGGAGAACAAGCACCATGCCGAAGGCCAGCCCGTAGGACAGCGTGATCACCGTCGGCTTGAGGAACTGCGCCTGGCTGGAGGTTTCGTACAAGAGCGGCGCGAGGCCCAGAACCGTGGTCAGCGTCGTCAGCAGCACCGGGCGCAGGCGGTCCGCCGCCGCGTCGACGATCGCGGGCGCAAGGCCGCGGGTCTTCGCGTAGTCGTCCACCGTGGTCACCAGAACGATCGAATCGTTGATGATGATCCCCGACATCCCGATCAGTCCGACGATCGAGAACATCGACAGCGGCACATCCCAGACCGCATGGCCCCAGATCGCGCCGATCAGGCCGAAGGGGATCACCGCCATCACCACCAGCGGCCGGGTCCAGCTGGCGAAGATCCAGGCCAGCACCAGGAAGATGCCGGTCAGCGCCGCGATCAGGCCGAACCGCGCGTCGGCGAGGAACTCGCCCTCCTGCTCGGCCAGCCCGGCGAGCCGGAACGCCACGCCGTGGCGCTCGGCGATGTCGGGCAGGATCACGGTTTCCAGTTCGGTCATGATCTCCGTCGCGCGGGCCGGGTCGTCCTCGGCGATGTCGCCGGTGACGGAGACCAGCCTGAGGCCGTTCTCGCGCCGGATCGTGGAGAACCCGGTCTCGGTCCGGACGGTGACGATATCGGCCAGCGGCAGGTAGTTGCCCGCGGGGCTGCGCAGGAACGTCCGTTCAAGGAAATCGGCCCTGAGTTCGCCGGCGGGCAATTCCACCCGGATCGTCGCGCTGCGCGGCCCGTCCGGGAAACTGGCCGCCTCGATTCCGTTCAGCCGGTGCCGCAGCACCCGCCCCAGCCCGTCGATGGTGAAGCCCAGCGCCTGGCCCTGCGCGGTCAGGTCCAGCACCAGCTCGTCCTTGTCGTAGGCCAGGCTGTCCTCCACCGCCGAGACCTCGGGGAACGGCAACAGCGCGGTCTTGAGCGCCTCCGCCGCCGCCTTCAGCGTGTCCGCCGAGGCGCCGGAAAACTGGACAGACAGCGAGTCGCCGCCCGGCCCGGCGCGCCAGCCGCGAAAGCTCAGCTCTTCCAGCATCGGGTGGCGCGTCGCCTCGTCCTGCAACGCGGCGACGAACTCGAAGCTCGAGTAGGGTCTCAGGTCGGGTTCGATGAGCTCGATCGAGATCGCGCCCAGCTGATCGGCGTCCTTGGTGTCGGCGCCCGACAGCGAGCGGCCGGCATTGCCGCCGATCTCGGCCAGCACATAGTCGACCGGGCTGAGCCCGTGGTCGGCCTCGTAGCGCGCCGCCACGCGCTCCACGCTCTCCTGCAACGCCCGCAGTTGCGCCATCGTGTCCGCGCGCGTGGCGCCGGGCAGCATCGCGAAATTGCCGGTGACCGAGGTCTGTTCCGGCGCGTTGAAGAACCGCCATTGCACCTGGCCGGAAATCAGCAGCGTCGCCTGCCAGGCGAGCAGCGCCACCGCGCCGGCCAGCACCGGGTAGCGGGCACGGATCACCAGCGCCATCAGCGGCCGGAAACCCCGGTCGCGCACCACCCGAAAGCCCTTGTTCACCTGCCGGCTGGGCCAGTCGTACCAGTGTTCCTTCGCGGTATGGGTCAGCGCGTGGCGCATGTGGTTGGGCAGGATCAGGAAGCATTCGACCAGCGACGCCAGCAAGACCACGATCACCGTGAACGGGATGTCGGCGATCAGGTCGCCGAACCGCCCGCCGATCGCGACGAGGCCGAAGAACGCGATGATCGTCGTCACGGTCGAGGCAAGCACCGGCTGCCACATCCGCTTCGCCGCGTTCTCGGCGGCCTCGACAGGGTTTTCCCGCAGTCGGCGGGCGCGGAAATCGGCATGTTCGCCGACCACGATCGCGTCGTCGACGACGATGCCGAGCGTGATGATCAGCGCGAAGAGCGAGATCATGTTGAGCGTAAGCCCGGCGGCATACATCGCCGCGATCGCCGCCGTCATCGCGACCGGGATGCCGGCGGCCACCCAGAAGGCGATCCGGGCGTTGAGAAACAGGAACAGCAGGATCACGACAAGCGACAGACCCAGAAGCCCGTTGTCCACAAGCAGGTCGAGCCGCCCGGTGATGTATTCCGCGCGCGAGCGGATCAGTTCGATCGAGGCGCCGGGCGGCAGGGTCGGCTGCATCGCGGCCGCCACCTCCTCGACGGTGCGCTGCATCGCGATCGCATCGCCCAGGTCGGAACGGTCGACGCGCACCGACATCGCCGGATCGTCACCGGCGAAATAGGCGCGCGCGCGGTTCGCCCCCTCCACCCGCACGGTCGCCACGTCGCCGATGGTCAGGGCCGAGCCGTCGGGATCGCTGCGCAGCACGATCGCGGCGATCTCGGCCGCGCCGCGCTTCTCTTCCCCGGTGCGGACCCGCGCCGCGCCGCCCGAGACATCGCCCGCCGGATCGGCGGCGGCCTCGGCGGCGATCGCGTCGGCGATCTCGGCCATCGAGATGTCGTGCCGGACGAGGCTGGCAGAGGGCACCTCGACCAGCGTCTGCGGCGCGGCGAGGCCCTGGATCGTGGTGCGGGTGACGCCGGCGGCATAAAGCCGGGCGACGAATTCGTCGGTGAACCGGCCCAACTGGTCGACCGACACCGGCCCCGAGATCACGACATCGGTCACCCGGTCGCGCCAGGCGCTGCGCCGCACGGTCGGATCTTCCGCATCCTCGGGCAGGTTCGATTCGGCCGAGGCGACGGCGCTTTCGACCTCGTCGAGCGCGCGGCTCATGTCCCAGCCGGGTTCGAATTCCAGCGAGATCCGGGCCGATCCCTCGCGCGCCGTCGACTGCGTGGCCTCCACCCCCTCGACGACCAGAAGCACGGGTTCCAGCACCTGCACGATCGCGCGGTCGACATCCTCTGCGCCCGCGCCCTCCCAGGCGACCGAGACGTCGATCTCCTGCACGACCACGTCGGGAAAGAACTGCGCCCGCATGTTCGGAATCGCCGCGAAACCGGCGGCCAGCATCAGCACCAGCAGCAGGTTCGCCGCAGTGCCGTGGCGGGTGAAGTAGGACAGGATGCCCCCGGCGGCCCGGCCGCCCTTGCCCGGCAGCGCCATCGCCTAGCCCCCCATCCGCTCCTCGATCCGCGCCACGACGCGGGCCGGCACCCGATCCTGCTGAAGCTGGGCGAGCACGCGGGCCTTGGCCTCGGCCGGCATGAAGGCGTTGCCCTCGATGAAGGCGATCAGTTCGGCCCGCCGTTCCGCCGTCAACTCGATGAACTCGGGTTCGGCCGGTGCCGCGGCGCCGCCCTCGGGCGTGACCCGCAGCGGGCGCACCTTGATGCCCGCGCCCAGCAGCGGCGAGCGTTCGGCCACGATCTCGCGCCCCGCCAGCGCGGCGGCGCGAAGGATCACGTCGTCATCCTGCCGGCGCAACACCTCGACCGCGACTTCCTCCAGCCGGTCGTCCTCGCCCAGGGCCAGCACGGTGCCATCCGCCGCGACCGCCGCCGCCGGAACCCGCGCGACGCCGCGCAATTCGGGTTCGGCCACCCGCACGGTGACGAAATCGCCCGGCAGGAAGCCCGGCGCGGCATCCAGCGCGGCATGGATCATCCGGCCGGTCTGGCCCTCGCCCACCGCCGCGCCGACCCGTGACAGCCGGCCCGTGGCCACGATCTCGGCCCCAAGAACGTCCAGCGTGATCGTCACGCCGACCGGCAGCAACCGCCCCTCCGCGTCGATCAGGCGGGCGTATTGCGCGGTAGAGACGCGGAAGCTTACTTCAAGCGCGTCGGGATCGATCAGGTCGGCAAGCTTCTCGTTGACGCTGACCAGCCCGCCCTCGACCGCCGAAACGCCGGAAAGGGCCCCGGAGAAACCCGCCCGGATCACCGTGTCGGCGAGGTCGCGCTCGGTCTCGGCCAGGGTGATCCGCTGCCGGGCCAGCGCGATCGCGGCGGTGTCGCGCCGCGCCTCGGCCTGCGCCAGGGCCTGCCGGCGCGACAGCACCGCCTGCGCGGCCCCGGCGGCGGCAAGGTCCGCGGCCTCCAGGTCGGCGGCGGTGCCAAGGCCGCGGCCATCGATCTCGCGCTGCCGGGCCAGTGCCTGTTCGCGCAGCGCCGCCTGCCGTTCCGCGACGGCCAGATCGTCGCGCGCAAGGTCGAGCGCGCGCAGCGCCTCGGCCTCGTCGGCCTCGGCCTCGGCCAGCGCGGCGCGCGCGAGTTCCAGCGCGGTTTGTGCCGGGGCCGGATCGATGCGGATCAGCACCTGCCCGGCGGCGACCGCCGCGCCCTCTTCGAAATCCGGGTCGAGGCCGACGATCCGGCCGCCGACCGGCGCGCGGATTTCAAGCGTCCGGCGGCTTGCGACCTGGCCGAAGGCCGACAGTTCGGGAACGATGCTGCCCGGCGTGACGGTCAGGACGTTCGCGGCGAACACGCGTTCCCGCGCCACCGGCGCGCGGGCCTCGCGCGCCATGCGCTCGTCGATCGAGCTTTTCACCGTGTAGCCCGCCAGCGCCAGAAGCCCCAGCGTCAGCGACAGCAGAAACAGCCCGGTGAGAGAGCGGATAAGGAACCGCATTCGATGGCGTCCTCGACAGGTCGCGGGCGGGGCCGCGCGGCGCGTAACTTAACGGGTCGGGCCGGCAATCCAACACCCGACACCGGGAATTGAACGCGGCATCGCGTCACTTCCGTCGCCGATGTTCCTCCAGCCGCGGAAAGATCTCGACGAAGTTGCAGGGCCGGTGGCGATAGTCGAACTGGAGCGACAGGATCTCGTCCCAGGCATCCTTGCAGGCGCCGGGGCTGCCGGGCAGGGCGAACAGGTAGGTGCCGCCCGCCACCCCCGCGCAGGCGCGCGACTGCACCGCCGAGGTTCCGATCTTGTTCATCGAGACGATGGTGAAGACGGTGCCGAAAGCCTCGATCTCCTTCTCGTAGACATCGCGATGCGCCTCGACCGTCACGTCGCGCCCGGTAAGGCCGGTGCCGCCGGTGGTCAGCACCGCGTCGATGCCGGGATCGGCGATCCATTCGCGCAACTGCTCGGCGATCCGGTCGCGTTCATCGGGCAGGATCGTCCGCGCGGCCAGGGTATGGCCCGCGGCCTCGATCCGCCCGGCCAGCGTGTCGCCGGACCTGTCGGTGCCCGGCGTACGGCTGTCCGAAACGGTCAGCACGGCGAAGCGGACCGGGATGAATTCCTTGCTGTCGTCGATGCGGCTCATGTCACCTCTCTCAGGCGGGACCGGAGCGACAGCAGGTCTGCCCAGGCCTCGCGCTTGGCGGCGGGGTTGCGCAACAGATAGGCCGGATGGGTCATCGGCAGAACCGGTTTGCCAAGCGCTTGCGTCCAATGGCCGCGCAGCCGCAGGATCCCGCGCTTGCCCAGCAGCGCGGCGCAGGGCGTGTTGCCCATCAGCACGATCACGTCGGGATCGGCCAGCGCGACATGGCGTTCGACGAAGGGCATCATCATCGCGATCTCGGCCGGGTCGGGATCGCGGTTGCCGGGCGGCCGCCATGGCATGATGTTGGAGATGTAGAGGGCGTGGGCCGGATCGGGGCTGCCGCGCGCCAGGTCGATGGCGGCGAACATCCGGTCCAGCAACTGCCCGGCGCGGCCGACGAAGGGCTTGCCCTGGATATCCTCTTCCCGGCCCGGCGCCTCGCCGAGGATCATCACGCGGGCCGCGGGGTTGCCGTCGGCGAAGACGAAGTTGCGCGCGCCGCGCTTCAACTCGCAATGGTCGAATCCGGCCTCGGCCTCGGCCAGCGCGGCAAGGTCATGCGCGGCGGCGGCGAGGTGGCGCGCCTCGGCCATCGCATCGACGGCGGGCGCGGGCGCGGCCGACGGCGGCGCGAGTTTCGGCGTGGGGGCGGCCGGCGGGGCGGGCCGTTTCACTGCGCCCGAGAACGGCGCTTCGGCGGGTTCGGCATATCGGTCGCAGGGGCTGTCCCCGATCGCCTCGTCGGCGCCGAGTTCCGCCTGCCAGTCAAGCATGGCGCGGATCGTGACAGGATCGAGTCGGGTGAGGTCGGGTTGCATGGTGCGAAGCTAGTCGTCGCGGAAGGGCGCGGCAATGGGCCGGCAACCGGAGTGGGCCGGCAACGGTTCCGGGGCCGTCTTGGATGCCGGTGCATCCTGCCGCCCGTGCGCCAGCACGGGCAACGCCCGACCCGCCCCCCGGGGGCGGGCGCTTTCGCACCCACCCCTCGGGCCGGTCGCCGCCCGTGCGTCATCCGTGGCGCGAAACGAGCCGGACCGCGCGCCGGAAGGCTTCCCGCCAGCCCCAGATTGCCGATGGACGCCCCCCGCCCCGCTTCCTATAAGCGGGCCTGTCACGACCACGGGGCAGCCATGACCTTCCGCGCGCGCCATCTTCTGGGCATCGAACCCCTCGCGCCCGAGGAAATCCGCACCGTCCTCGACCTCGCCGACCGCTATGTCGAGCTCAACCGCCGCACGGTGAAACATGCCGACGCGCTGGAGGGGATGACGCAGATCAACATGTTCTTCGAGGCCTCGACCCGCACCCAGGCCAGTTTCGAACTGGCCGGCAAGCGGCTGGGCGCGGACGTGATGAACATGGCCGTCGCGCAATCGAGCGTGAAGAAGGGCGAGACGCTGATCGACACCGCGCTGACGCTCAACGCGATGCATCCCGACCTGCTGGTGGTCCGGCACCCGAATTCCGGCGCGGTCAACCTTCTGGCCGAGAAGGTCAATTGCGCGGTGCTGAACGCGGGCGACGGACGGCACGAACATCCCACGCAGGCGCTGCTGGATGCCCTCACGATCCGCCGCGCCAAGGGCCGCATCCATCGCCTGACGGTGGCGATCTGCGGCGACATCGCGCATAGCCGCGTGGCGCGGTCGAACCTGATCCTGCTGGGCAAGATGGAGAACCGCGTCCGCCTGATCGGCCCGCCCACGCTGATGCCGCCGGGCGTGGCCGAGTTCGGCTGCGAGGTCTTCGACGACATGTCCGAGGGGCTGAAGGGCGCCGACGTGGTGATGATGCTCCGGCTTCAGAAGGAGCGGATGGACGGCGGCTTCATCCCGTCGGAGCGCGAGTACTACCACCGCTTCGGCCTTGATGCCGAGAAACTGGCCCACGCCGCGCCCGACGCGATCGTCATGCATCCCGGCCCGATGAACCGGGGGGTGGAGATCGATGGCACGCTGGCCGACGACATCAACCGCTCGGTCATCCAGGAACAGGTGGAGATGGGCGTCGCCGTGCGCATGGCCGCGATGGACCTTCTGGCCCGCAACCTGCGTGCCGAACGCGGGCGGGCGCTGACCGGGGGTGCCGATGTCTGAGCGTGATGACGTCCTGAACTACCGCACCGGCCCGGAAAGCGAGATCGGCCTCGACGATGGCGAACGCCTGATCGCGACATTCGAACCCGATCCGGCGCGCTACTGGCGCGACCATGTCTCGCTCGCCGCGTTCTTCGGCGCGGCGGCGATGGTGGTGCTGCTGATCCTCGGCAAACCCGACCAGATCGTGACCGGCGTTCTGGCGGCCTTCGCGGCCATCGCCTTTCGCGCGGTGTTCTTCCGCTCGGAGGCGCTGGCCCGGCGCTGGCGGCTGACCGACAGGCGGCTGCTTGGCCCGCAGGCGCGGGCGATGATGCTGCTGGAGGTGAAACAGGCGCGCCGGCTGATGGGCGACGTGCAGATCGTCACGGTCGGCGGCGGCAAGCACCTGTTGCGCCACATGGCCGACCCGCAGGGGGTGATCGACGCCGTGATGGCGGCGCGGGCGGACCGCGCGGAAAGGGTGGCGGAATGACGGGCGGCACGGTTCTGGCCAATGCGCGGCTGATCGATCCCGAGGCGCAGGCGGAGACCATCGGCAGCGTGCTGATCGATGACGACGGGCAGATCGTGGCGGCGGGTGCGGCGCCGGTGCCCGAAGGCGCGGCGGTGCTGGATTGCGGGGGGCTTTGCCTGGCGCCCGGCATCGTCGACTGGGGCGTGAAGATCGGCGAGCCGGGCGAGCGGCACCGCGAGAGCTTTCGCACGGCGGGGCTCGCGGCGGCGGCGGGCGGGGTGACGACGATCGTCGCCCGGCCCGATACCGACCCGGCGATCGACAGCCCCGAGGTTCTGGAGTTCGTGACCCGCCGGGCGCGGGAATCCTCGCCCGTCCGCATCCGCCACATGGCGGCGCTGACCAAGGGTCGGGCGGGTCGCGAGATGACGGAGATCGGTTTTCTCCTCGATGCCGGCGCGGTGGCGTTTTCCGACGTGTTCCGGGTGGTGGAGGAAACAAAGGTGCTGGCCCGCGCGCTGACCTACGCGCGCAGCCTTGGCGCGCTGGTCGTCGGCCATCCGCAGGATCCCGGCCTCAGCCGCGGCGCGGCGGTGACGGCGGGCAAGTTCGCCAGCCTGCGCGGCCTGCCGCATGTCTCGCCCCTGGCGGAACGGATCGGCTTCGATCGCGACATGGGATTGGCGGAGATGACCGGCGCGCGCTACCACGCCGACCAGGTCACCGTGGCCCGCACCCTGCCGGCGCTGGTACGGGCCAAGGCGAACGGGCTCGACGTGACGGCGGGCGTGTCCATCCACCACCTCACGCTGAACGAATTCGACGTCGGCGACTATCGCACCTTCTTCAAGCTGACCCCGCCGCTGCGCTGCGAGGAGGACCGCATGGCGATGGTGCGGGCGGTGGCCGACGGGCTGATCGACGTGATCTCGTCCTTCCACACGCCGGCCGACGAGGAATCCAAGCGCCTGCCGTTCGAAGAGGCCGCGCCCGGCGCGGTGGGGCTGGAAACGATCCTGCCCGCCGCGATGCGGCTTTACCACGCGGGCGACCTGACGCTGCCGCAGCTGTTCCGCGCGCTGGCGCTGAACCCCGCGCGGCGGCTTGGCCTGTCGCAGGGCCGGCTGGCGCCCGGCGCGCCGGCCGACCTCGTGCTGTTCGATCCCGACGCGCCCTTCGTGCTGGACCGTTTCGCGCTGAACTCGAAGTCCAAGAACACGCCGTTCGACGGGGCGCGGATGCAGGGCCGGGTGCGGGCGACCTTCGTCGCCGGGCGGCAGGTGCATGGGGCGCCGCTGCCCGAAGGCCCTGTAACGGTCACGGCCTGACGCGATGCTGCCCGAGATCGTCACCGCCCCCGCCATTCTCGCCCTGACCGTGGTGCTGGCCTACCTGCTGGGCGCGGTGCCCTTCGGCGTGGTGATCTCCCGCGCGCTCGGGCTGGGCGATCTGCGCAAGATCGGGTCGGGCAATATCGGCGCGACCAACGTTCTGAGGACCGGCAACAAGGCGGCGGCGGCGGCGACGCTGGTCCTCGACGGCGGCAAGGGCGCGGCGGCGGTGCTGATCGCGCGCTGGGCGGTCGGGCCGGATGCGGCGCAACTGGCGGGCCTCGCGGCCTTCCTTGGCCATCTCTACCCGGTCTGGCTGGGGTTCCGGGGCGGCAAGGGGGTGGCGACCTTCCTGGGCGTGCTGCTGGCGCTGGCCTTCCCGGCCGGGCTCGCGGCCTGCGCGACATGGCTGGCGGTGGCGGTGCTGGCCCGCATCTCGTCGCTGTCGGCGCTGGTCGCGGCGGCGGCGGCGCCGGTCTGGCTGGCGCTTCTTGGCCGGGCCGATGCGCTGGCGCTGGCGCTGGCGCTGGCGGCGCTGGTCTGGCTGCGCCACGCGGCCAACATCCGCCGCCTGGTGGCGGGCGAGGAGCCGCGGATCGGCGCGGGCAAGTAGCCTATTTCGCGGCGATCTGCTCCAGCAGTTCGGCCGAACGCTTCGTGTTCTGGTAGATGCCAAGGCCCAGGTACATCGCGCCGCCGATGAAGATCACGTAGATGCTTCCGCCGACCAGCACGAACAGCCCCAGAAGAATGCCGCCCTGGCCGCCGCCCGGCCCCATGCCCGGCCCGAAGCTGACCGCCGCCGCGGCGACCAGCACGCCGATCGCCATCACCACGACGATGACGCTGACGAGTTTCTCGAAGGCGCCGATGAAGAAATCGCGCATGAGGATGCCTCCCTGTCCCGGTTTCGACGGGCTCAGGCTACGCCGGAACGGGCGCAGGTGTCAGTAGGAGTATTCCGCATAGATCCGGCTCAGGTCGCCCTGCCAGTCGCCGTTGTAGTGATCCAGCAACTCGTCGGCCGGAACCTTGCCGGTCTCGATGCTTTCGGTCAGCGCGGCCAGGAAATGCGTCTCGTCGGGGATCATCCCGGCGGCGCCGGGCATCGCGCGGGCCTTCAGCCCGGCCTCGGCGATCGCCACCACCTCGCGCGCGAGGTCGTGCATCTTCACCCCGCCCGCCTCGGCCTGCAACGCCTGCTTCGAGGCCGCGACGCGCAGCCCTTCGCGGGTTTCGGCATCCCAGGATTTCACGAGATCCCAGGCGGCATCCAGCGCGGTCTGGTCGTACATCAGCCCGACCCAAAGCGCCGGCAGCGCGCACAGCCGCCGCCACGGCCCGCCATCGGCGCCGCGCATCTCGATGTACTTCTTCGCCCGCGCCTCGGGGAAGACGGTGGTCAGGTGATCGGCCCAGTCGCTCAGCGTCGGCATCTCGCCGGGCAGGGCGGGCAGCTTCCCCTTCAGGAAGTCCCGGAACGACTGGCCCAGCGCGTTGATGTACTTTCCGTCGCGGTAGACGAAGTACATCGGCACGTCGAGCACGTAGTCGACATAGGCCTCGAAGCCGAACCCCTCGTCGAAGACGAAGGGCAACATGCCGGTGCGCGCCGGATCGAGATCGCGCCAGATCCGCGACCGCCAGCTCTTGAAGCCGTTCGGCCGGCCGTTCAGGAACGGCGAGTTCGCGAACAGCGCGGTGGCCACCGGCTGCAGGGCCAGCGCGACGCGCAGCTTCTGAACCATGTCGGCCTCGGACGCGAAGTCGAGGTTCACCTGCACCGTGCAGGTGCGATACATCATCTCCAGCCCGTGGGTGCCGACCGTCTGCATGTAGTCGGTCATCAGCCGGTAGCGCCCCTTGGGCATCATCGGCATGTCCTCGTGCCGCCAGATCGGCGCGGTGCCCAGCCCGATGAACCCCGCGCCGATCTCGTCGGCCACGGTCTGCACCTCGCGCAGGTGCTCGTTCACCTCGTCGCAGGTCTGGTGAATCGTCTCCAGCGGTGCGCCCGACAGTTCCAGCTGCCCGCCGGGTTCAAGGCTGACGTTCGCGCCATCCTTGGTCAGCCCGATGATGTTGCCCTGTTCCAGCACCGGTTCCCAGCCGTAGTGCCGCGCCAGCCCCTCCAGCATCGCCTTGATCGAGCGCGGCCCGTCGTAGGGCAGCGGCTTTTGCGTGTCCCGGCAATAGCCGAACTTCTCGTGCTCGGTGCCGATCCGCCAGTCTTCGCGGGGCTTGCAGCCGCTCGCGAGGTACTCGGCCAGTTGTTCGTGCCGTTCGATCGGGCCGCCGCCCTGCTGGGGAATGGACATCGCTGGCCTCGATCCTTCGCTTTTCCGGGGCACACAGGTGGCCCGACCGGCGGGCCTAGTCAAGCGCCCGCGTCGTTCCGGGCGCAAGGGCGGGCCGTGCCGGGTGCCGCCACAGCCGGCCCGTCACGCCGGCCTCGGGCGCCGCCGCGATGCGGCCCATGTCGATCCCCGGCAGTTGCGCGAAGGCGTCGTAGAGCCGCGCGGCCCCCTCCGCCGCGACCGGAACGTAAAGCGCCGGCCCCTCGGCCGGACGGATGCGCCAGGCCCGGCCCGCACCCGCCGGGCCCGCGACGAGCGCGATTTCCACGATGTCGCGCAGCGCGACGAATCCGCCGCCGTCGGGGCCGAAATAGGCCACCTGGCCCTCGACCACTTCGACGATGCCGGGCGCATCGCCGGCCCCGGCGAAGCGCAATCGCCGCAGCGCGACGAAGCCCCAGGACAGCGCGGCAAGCGCCAGCGCCCCGCCGACCCCGGCCATCACCCAGCCGCCCCGAAGCCCCAGCCACAGCCCCAGCCCCAGAAGCGCCGCCGCCGCGCCGGGTTCGCGCCAGCGGCGCAGCGCGCGGGCGGCCTCGGGCCGGATCATGCGGGGTTCCCCAGCGTCTGCGGTTCATGCAACAGCGCCACGCCGAAATCGCCGCAGCGCGCGAAGCCGATCCGCTCGTAGGCCGTCGCCGCGCCGGGCGAGGCGGCGAACAGCACCGCCAGCCCGGCCCCCTCGCGGCGCGCTTCGGCCAGAACTCCGGCGACGACACGGCCGGCGCGCCCCTGCCCGCGCAGGGGCGGCGGGACGAACACCCCGCCGATCTGTACCGCGTCGCCCGCCCGCGCATTGATCGCGGCCATCGCGACGGGGCGTCCATCCTCGTCCATCAGCCGCAGGTCGGGCGACCCGACCGCGGCCCGCGCCCGCCTGCGCGCCTGATCCGCCAGCCCGTCCGTCGGCGCGGTTCCGGTTTCCGTCATGTAGGCCGCGAACCAGTCCGCCAGCAGCGGCAGGTCGGCCTCGGCGGCGGGCCGCACCGGCCCGCCCGGCGGCACGTCGGACAGGGCGCGGCGGTAGAGCGGCTGCACCGCGTTCATCCGCCAGTCTTCGGCCCGGACCGGCAGCGCCGCGACGATCCCGGCGACCTGCGCCGCCGCGCCGGTGATCCCCTGCAGGGTGTAGCCCTGCAAGAGCCAGGCGCAGGCCGCCGCCTCCTTCGGTGTCAGGCCGGGGAGCTGGCACATCAGGAAACCGCCGTTCGTCGCCCCCAGAACCCCGGCGATCCCGGCCGCGTCCTCGCGCAGGAAATAGGTGGTGCCGTGCGGATGCGCGGTGTCGCCCAGCCCGTGCACCTCGAGGTTGCCCAGCAGGAACATCGAGGTTTCGACATGCGCGCCGAGGAAGGCCGCGAGCGGGCCGATATCCGCGTCGGTCGCCTTGCGCATCATCCCCCGCTGTCCTCCGGCCGCGTCATCGCCAATCCCCGAAGCCGGCCTGCCACAGCACCAGAGCCGCCAGCGCCGCCGTTTCGGCGCGCAGGATGCGCGGCCCCAGCGCCACCCTCCGCACGAAAGGTGCCGCGGCCAGCCGCGCCCGTTCGGCCTGGGAAAACCCGCCCTCCGGGCCGATCAGGATCGCCGCCGGACCGGGCGCGACACCGGCCAGCCCGGCGGCCTGCCCCGCCTGCGCCTCGTCGGCCCAGATCAGTTGCCGGCCCGTGTCCCACTCCGCCAGCAGCCGGTCGAGGCGGGCCAGATCGGCCACCTCGGGCACGTGGGTCGCGCCGCATTGCTCGGCGGCCTCGACGGCATGGGCCTGCAACCGGTCCTGCCGGATCCGCTCGGCATTGGTGAACTCGGTCTGCACCGGAACGATCCGCGCCGCGCCCAGTTCCACGGCCTTCTCGACCACGAAATCGGTGCGCGCCTTCTTCAGCGGCGCGAACAGAAGCCAAAGGTCGGGTGGCGGCGCCGGGGCCCTCAGCCTGTCGCGGCACAGGAGCGTGCCGCGCCGCTTGCCGGCTTCGGCGATCTCGGCCAGCCATTCGCCGTCGCGGCCGTTGAAGACAAGGATCTCGGCCCCGGTCGACAGCCGCATGACGGCGAAAAGGTAATGTGCCGCAGCCTCGGGCAGGGCAATCGGTTGCTCCGGCCTGAGCGGCTGGTCTAGATGAAGCCTGATCCTCGCCTGCGCCATGGGGCCGACCATATGAGCCACTCGAACCGAACGCCAGAGCCGGGCGGAACCGTCGCCGACGCCGTCAAGGGCAACTGGGTCGACCGGATCGCCCCGCCCGCGACGCGGCCCTACCTGCGGCTGTCGCGGGCCGACCGGCCGATCGGCACCTGGCTTTTGCTGATGCCGTGCTGGTGGGGCGTGGCGCTGGCCGCCGCCGCCGACCGGCCGCGCCCCGAGGATCTGTGGATCGCCGCGGGCTGCGCCATCGGCGCCTGGCTGATGCGCGGCGCGGGGTGCACGTGGAACGACATCACCGACCGCGAGTTCGACGCGCGGGTGGCGCGCACCCGGTCACGGCCGATCCCCTCGGGCCAGGTGACGGTGAAGCAGGCCGCCGCCTGGATGGTCGTGCAATCGCTCATCGCCGCCGCGATCCTGTTCAGCTTCGACATCTCCGCGATCGCGCTTGGCATCGCCTCGCTCGGTCTTGTCGCGATCTATCCCTTCGCCAAGCGCTTCACCTGGTGGCCGCAGGTGTTTCTCGGCCTCGCGTTCAACTGGGGTGCGCTGCTGGCCTGGGCGGCGCATGCCGGCAGCCTGGGCTGGCCGCCGGTGCTGCTGTACCTGTCGGGCATCGCCTGGACGCTGTTTTACGACACGATCTATGCGCACCAGGACAAGGAGGACGACGCGCTGATCGGCGTGAAATCCACCGCGCGGCTCTTCGGCGCGCGCACCGGACCGTGGCTGGGCCTGTTCCTGCTGCTGACCGTGGGGCTGATGACGCTGGCTGTCCTTGCCGCGCTTCTGCCCGGCGACGATCCGCTGGCGCTGGCGCTCGGGCTGGTGGCGCCCTGGGCGCTGGGCTGGCATCTTCTGTGGCAGCTGCGCCAGCTCGATACCGAGGATCCGGACGTCTGCCTGCGGCTGTTTCGCGCCAATCGCGACGCGGGCCTGCTGGCTGCGCTGTTTCTTGCCGCCGCCGCGCTGGCCTGATTGAACGCCCCCCGCCGGTCCCGTAAGGCTGGCCGGCGATTTGAACCGAACGGAATCCTGCGGATGCGCCTTGCGCCCCACCTGATCGCCCCCGTGGCCTTCGCCCTCGCGGCCGCGCTGGCGGGATTCGTCGCGATCCGGGCCGCCGACGCGATCGAGCGCTGGTCGACCGGCGCGGTGACGGACCAGCTTGCGGTCGCGGGGCACGACTGGGCCGAGGTCAGCGCCGACGGTCTGCGGGTACGGCTGAGCGGTACCGCACCGACCGAGGCGGAGCGGTTTTCCGCCCTCACCCTCGCCGGCGACGTGATCGATGCCGGGCGGATCACCGACGCGATGAACGTTGTCGAGACCGAGGCTCCGGCACCGCCCGACTATGCGGTGGAAATCCTGCGCAACGATTCCGGCGTGACATTGATCGGCCTGGTGCCCGAAACGACGGATCGCGGCGACCTCGCCCGGCGGCTGGAAACAGCGGCCGCCGGCGGCGCGGTCGCCGACATGCTGGAGACGGCAAGCCACCCGGTGCCCGAGGGCTGGACCGACGCGCTCGCCTTCGGGCTGGAGGCCCTGGCCGACCTGCCGCGCGCCAAGGTCTCGATCGGGGCGGGGCGCGTTTCCGTCACCGCCGTCGCCGACAGCCAGGACGAGAAGCGCAGGCTGGAGTCGGTGCTGGCCCGTCGTCGGCCTGCCGAGGTGATCCTGTCCGTCGACATCTCGGCGCCGCGTCCGGTGATCGCGCCGTTCACGCTGCGATTCGTGATCGACGAGCGCGGCGCGCGGTTCGATGCCTGCGCGGCCGATACCGAGCGCGCGCGGGCGCAGATTCTTGCGGCGGCCGCCGCCGCGGGGCTGGAAGGCAAGTCCGACTGCACCCTGGGCCTTGGCGTGCCGACACCCGACTGGGCCACGGCGGTCGGCATGGCGCTGCGTGCGCTGGGCGACCTGGGCGCCGGGACGGTCACCTTCAAGGATGCCGACGTGGCGCTTCTGGTTCCGGCCAGCGTGTCGCCCGAGGCCTTCGACCGGGCCGTGGGCGCGCTGGAATCGAACCTGCCCGAGGTGATCGCGCTGACCGCACGGCGCGAGGAACAGGCCGAAACCGGCACCCGCGCCGGCGCGCCGCCGGTCTTCGCCGCGCGGCTGACGGAACAGGGGCAGGTCGATCTCAGCGGCCGGCTGACCGACGAGTTGACCCGCGAGGCGGTGGAGAACTTCGCCCGCTCGCGCTTCGGCAACGCCGCCGTCTACGCCGCCGCCCGACTTGACCCGACGCTGCCGAAGGGCTGGTCGGTGCGGGTTCTGGCCGGGATCGAGGCGCTGGCGGAACTCGAGGTCGGGACGCTGACGGTCACCGCCGAGCGGCTGGAGATCGGCGGGCTGTCCGGCGACCGTTCGGCGGGCGACCGGGTGGCGCGGATCCTCGCGCTCAGGCTGGGCGAGGATGCGCCGGTGTCGATCGCGGTGCGCTACGATCCGTCGCGCGACCCCGAACTGCTGAAACCCACGCCCGAGGATTGCATCGGCCGGGTTCAGGCGATTCTCGACGATGGCAAGATCAGCTTCGAACCCGGGTCCGCCACGATCACCCGGTCCGGCGCCCCCACGCTCGACCGGATCGCGGAGGTTCTGCGAGACTGCCCCGACGTGCCGATGCAGGTCGCCGGCCATACCGACAGCCAGGGCCGGGCCGAGATGAACCTCGCGCTCAGCGAATCGCGGGCGCAATCGGTCGTCATGGCGCTGCTGGACCGGCGGGTGCTGACCGGCAGCCTTGTCGCCAAGGGCTATGGCGAGACCCGGCCGGTCGCCGACAACGACACCGAGGAGGGGCGCGAGGCGAACCGCCGGATCGAGTTCACCCTGCTGTCGGCCATCGGGCCCGCCCTGCCCGGCGACACGCCGGAGCCGGCCGCGCCCCGCCCGGCGGAGGCTGAGCCGGCCAGCCCCGAGACGGGCCCGGAAACGGGTGCCGGGCCGGCCCCTTCGGAAGCCGGCAGCGCCGCGTCGGCCGAGGTTGCGGCGGAGCCGGCCGAAACCGGCCCGGACGAGGCGGCCGAAGCGCCCGCGCCCGGCGACGGACCGCCGGATGCCGGCGCCGAGGCGGGCGACGCGCCCGCGGGCGCGCCCGACGCAGTGCCCGAACCCGCTGCGGAGGCGCCGCAAGCGGTGGCGGACAATGCCGAAGCGGCGGCTGCCGATGCCGCCGATCCGGCGCGGGAAGAGGCCGAAGCAGGCGAACCCGCGCCCCCCGAAGCCGCGCCCGCCGAAGCCGCGCCCCCGGAACCCGCGCCGGATGATGCCGCGGCGACGGCGGCGGCCCAGCCGGGCGCCGAACCGGGGCCGGTGGACCCGGTGGCCGACGACGCGGCCGAGAGACCCGCAGAGGCCACCGACGCCGCCGGTGCCGCGCCGCCGGATGCGCAAGCCGCGGCCCCGGATGACGCGGCCCCGGATGATGCGGAGGCGCCGGACGCCCCGGAACCGCCCGCGCTCACCCCGCGGCCCCGGCCCGAGAGCCTCGCCGTGGCGACGGCCGCGCTGCCGGACCCGGCAGAGGCGGCCCCGGCCGCGCCCGATCCCGCCATGCCCGCCGATGCCGCGCCGGAAGACGCCGTGCCGGAAGACGCCGCGCCGGACCTGGCGGAACCGGCCGCGGAGACCGACGCGGAGACCGACGCGACCGAACCGCCGGCCGAGACACCGGCTGCGCCATTGACCGACACCGGCGTGCCGCCGGCGGTTCCCGTCGCCCTGGCCGGCGAGGATACCCCGCGACCGCGCGCCGTGCCGGACAGCGTGCTGAAGGCCGCCGCCGACCGGGCCCGCCGGATCGCCGCCGAACTCGCGGCCGCGGCGTTGGCCCGAACCGCCCCCGAGGGCGTGGACCTGCGCCCGGCGACCGAGGATACGCCCCGTCCCCGGCCGCGCCCGGAAAGGCCCGGCACCGAGACCAGCGAAGGAGACGACAGGCCATGAACCGGACCGAATTCATCGCCGTCACCGCCGTGATCCTGTTCGTGGCCTTCAGCCTCGGCTGGGCGGCCTCGTGGCTGTTTCATCGCCTCACCCGCGTCACCCAGGCCGAGATGGGCGAACTCGACAAGATGGCGCAGGCCCTGCACGAGGCCGAGGAAGATCGCGACCGCGCGCTGGAACAGGCGGACCGGGCGGAACGCGACCTCGGCGGCCGGCTGACCCAGACACAGGCGGAACTGCGCGCCGCGATGGAAGGCCTGCGCGAGGCCCGCGCCGAGGCCGAGGAACTGCGCGCCTGGATCGAGAAGCAGGGCGGGCGGGACTGACCGCGCCGCCTTGGGGATCACGCCCGCCTGCGGGCCGCGGCGCGCAGGCTACCAGCGTCCCAGCGCGGCCTCGTCCTCGTCCTTCGCGGCGACCCATTCGGCCCCGTCCGAGCCGATTTCCTTCTTCCAGAACGGCGCGCGGGATTTCAGGTAGTCCATCAGGAAATCGGCCGCCGCGAAGGCTGCGGCGCGGTGGCGCGAGGCGGTGGCGACCATCATGATCGCCTCGCCCGGCGCCAGCCGGCCGTGACGATGGATCACCAGCGCGTCGGTCAGGGGCCAGCGCCCGGCCGCCTCCTCGACGATGCCGGCGATCGCCTTCTCGGTCATGCCGGGATAATGCTCGATCTCCATCGCGCGCAGCGCGCCACCGTTGTCGCGCACGACGCCGAGGAAGGTGACGACCGCGCCGGCGCCCTCGGCCGCCGCGGCGAAGGCGGCGGATTCGGCGCCGTAGTCGAACGGCTCGGCCTGCACGGCGACGCGCATCGCCTCAGCCCCCGGTCATCGGCGGGAAGAACGCCACCTCGCGCACCCCGTCCAGCGCCGCATCGAAATCGGCCAGATCCTGGTCGAGCGCGACGCGCAGGGCCGAGATGTCGGCGAAGGCGGCGGCGTAGCGCTCTTCCCGCGCGGCAAGCTCGGCCACGAGGCCGGCGACGGTCGCCGCCCCGGTCGTCACCCGTTCGCGCGGCAGGCCGATCCGCTCCCGCACCCATGCGAAGTAGAGCACGTCGATCTCGGTCATCGGCGATCCTCTCCGAAATAGGGCAGCGCCTTGCGGAAGTAATCCCACCCGGACACCGCCGTCAGAAGCGCCGCGATCCAGATCAGCACTAGCCCGGCATGGGTGGCCAGCGCCGCCCAGGACACACCGGCCCTGAGATCGCCCTCGCCCACCCGCGGCGGCCGGCCATCCTCGAGATAGGCGAGGCCGGTGCCGAGAAACAGGATCGCGATGGCGACCATCTGGGCCGTGGTCTTCCACTTCGCAAGGCCGGTCACTTTCAGCCGCCCGGCGTCGGCGCCCAGGAATTCCCTCAGCCCGCTGACGAAAACCTCGCGGAACAGGATCACCGTGACCGGCAGGATCAGCCACGGGTTCATGCCGGAATAGCCGGTGATCACCACCAGCGCGATCACCACCATCGCCTTGTCGGCGATCGGGTCGAGCATCGCCCCGAACCGGCTTTCCTGTTTCCAGGCGCGGGCGAGATAACCGTCGAACCAGTCGGTGACCGAGGCGACGATGAACAGCGCCAGCGCGAACCAGTCCGCCCAGGGCCGGGCGAAGTAGAGAAACATCACCGGCACGCCGGGCGCGGCGAGCAGGCGCAGAACGGTCAGCGTGTTCGGAACGGTCCAGCGCATGGCGTTCAAATAGCCCAGCCCGGCGGCGATGGGAACGGGGCGCGATCAAACCTTGGGATCGGGGTTCTCCGTATGGCCGTCGACGGCGATGATCTGGCCGGACACCCGGCGCGCGGCGGGCGAGCCCAGGAACACCGCCATCGCCGCGATATCCTCGGCGGTGACGAAACTGCGCATCGAGGTGCCGGCGGCATAGCCCCGGTAGACCGCGTCGCGCGTCGTGCCCTTGATCTCCGCCTCGCGCGCGAGAACGCCTTCCATCCGCGGCCCCTCGACGGCGCCGGGGCAGATCGCGTTGGCGCGGATGCCGTGCGGTCCCAGTTCCATCGCCGCGGTCTTCATCAGCCCGTGCAGCCCCCATTTCGAGGCCGCGTAGGGCGCGCGGTTCGGAAAGCCGTACTGCCCTGCCGTGGAGGACGTGTAGACGATCGCGCCGGACCCGGCAGCGACGAGGATCGGCGCGGCGTGCTTGGTGCACAGGAACGCGCCTTCGAGATTCACCGCCATGCAGGCGCGCCAGTCCGCCAGCGCGACATCCGCGATCCGCGCGGTCGGCCCGGCGATTCCGGCGTTGCAGCACAGCACGTCGAGCCCGCCCCAGTCCGTCGCGATCCTGCCGAACAGGGCGGCGACCTCGGCCTCGTCGGCGATGTCCACCCGGTCGCGGCGCCAGTCCGCCGGGCAGGCGGCCAGCGCCGCCGCGTCGGCGTCGCAGACCCAGACCCGCGCGCCGGTCTCGGCGAAGGCCAGGCCCATCGCCCGGCCGATGCCGCTGCCCCCTGCCGTGATCAGAACCCTTTGCGCCATCGTCCCGTCCCCTTGCGGCCCGCGCCGAACCTAGCCCGCCGGCCGTGCCGCCTGCCACAGCAATCGCAGCGACACTGCCAAGAGCGCCCAGGTCACCAGCGCGAAGAACAGCCGCTCGGGCAGCCGCCGTACCAGCCACAGGCCCAGGAACACCGACCCCGCCGCCGGCAACATCAGCACGGCGGCGGTCTTCAGGTTGCCCGGCGACAGCTGGCCCAGCGCCCAGTACGGGATCAGCTTGATCGCGTTGATCCAGGCGAAGGCGATGGTCGAGGTGCCGGCGAAGACGGTCTTCGACAGGCCCAGCGGCAGCACGTAGACCTGCCAGGGCGGGCCGCCGGCATGGCTGACGAAACTGGTGAAGCCGGTGGCCGCGCCCCAGAACAGGCCGGGGCCGACGCGGGCCGGTCGCGGTTCGGGCGGCGGGCCGCGGCGCAGGATCAGCGATAGCGCGAAGACCGTGCCGATCAGCCCGACCAGCGCCACGACCGCGCGTTCCGGCACGATCGAGGCGGTCAGCCCGCCGATCGCGATGCCGACCGCCGCCGCCGGAACCACGATCCACAGCACGCGCCGGTCGTAGGCGCGCCGGTAGGCGTAAAGGCCGAAGATGTCCGAGACGACGTAGACCGGCAGAAGCAGGCCGGCCGCCGTGACCGGCGAGATCCACAGCGACAACAGCGGCACCGACAGCATCGCCACCACTGGCAGGCCGCCCTTGCCCATCCCGACCAGCATCGCCGCGACGATGGCGGCCGCCCAGAACGCCGGACCTTCCAACCGATTCGCCTCCTTCCGCCGATCACGGGCGGCGCGCACCGCCCGGATCATCGCCGTTAGCGCAATCCTGCGGCGGCGCAAAGCCTTCGCGCCGCGCGTCGGCCTTGCCGCGCCGCAGCAGGCTTGCGCGGAGGAGCGCGAGGCCTTAGGCAGTCCGGCGATAGTCAACCGACCCGGAGACCGGAAACCATGGCCAGACCCAAGATCGCGCTGATCGGCGCGGGGCAGATCGGCGGAACGCTCGCCCATCTCGCCGCGATCAAGGAACTCGGCGACGTCGTGCTGTTCGACATCGCCGAGGGCGTCCCGCAGGGCAAGGCGCTCGATATCGCCGAAAGCGGCCCGTCCGAGGGCTTCGACGCCGCGATGAAGGGCACCAATTCCTACGAGGATATCGCCGGGGCCGATGTCTGCATCGTCACCGCCGGCGTGCCGCGCAAGCCGGGGATGAGCCGCGATGACCTCCTGGGCATCAACCTCAAGGTCATGAAGGCGGTGGGCGAGGGGATCAAGGCGCACGCGCCGAACGCCTTCGTGATCTGCATCACCAACCCGCTCGATGCAATGGTCTGGGCGCTGCGCGAGTTTTCCGGCCTGCCGCATGCCAAGGTCGTGGGCATGGCCGGGGTGCTGGACAGCGCGCGGTTCCGCCACTTCCTCAGCCTCGAGTTCGGCGTGTCGATGCGCGACGTCACCGCCTTCGTGCTTGGCGGCCACGGCGACACGATGGTGCCCCTGGTGCGCTATTCGACCGTCGCGGGCATCCCGCTGCCCGACCTGGTCGAGATGGGCTGGACCAAGCAGGAGAAGATGGACGCGATCGTGCAGCGTACCCGTGACGGCGGCGCCGAGATCGTCGGGTTGCTGAAGACCGGGTCCGCCTTCTACGCGCCCGCCACCTCGGCGATCGAAATGGCCGAGGCCTATCTGAAGGACCAGAAACGCCTGCTGCCCTGCGCCGCCTTCTGCGACGGCGAATTCGGGCTGAAGGGCATGTATGTCGGCGTGCCGACGATCATCGGCGCCGGCGGCATCGAGAAGATCGTGGACATCAAGCTCAACAAGGACGAGCAGGCGATGTTCCAGAAATCGGTCGACGCGGTGAAGGGCCTGGTCGAGGCCTGCAAGGGGATCGACCCGACGCTGGCCTGATCCGGCCCGACAGGCACAGCCTTCGGCCGCGCGCCCCAAGCCGGGCGCGCGGCCTTTTTGCGGGTGATGCTTTGTCGCATTCCCACGCCGGTTTCGATTCGACTCCACCCCGTTCCGAATTTTGTGATCACACAATTCTTGGGTGTGATCACAAAATTCGGATTTTTGGGGCGCATTCGCCCGATCGGCCCGAATTCCCTTTGGAACACGGCGCGGCCATGTCATCAGGGCGCAAATCGAACCAGTACGGGACACGCCGATGAACATCCATGAATACCAGGCCAAGGCGCTTCTGCGGTCCTACGGCGCGCCGGTTTCCGACGGGCGCGTCGTGCTGCGCGCGGAAGAGGCGAAGACGGCGGCGGGCGCGCTCGACGGGCCGTTGTGGGTCGTCAAGGCGCAGATTCACGCCGGCGGCCGTGGCAAGGGATCGTTCAAGGAACCCGAGGCGGGCGAGAAGGGCGGCGTGCGGCTGGCGAAATCGGTCGAGGAGGCCGAGACGCTGGTCAAGCAGATGCTGGGCCGCACGCTGGTCACGCACCAGACCGGCCCGGTCGGCAAGCAGGTCGGCCGCGTCTACATCGAGGACGGATCGGACATCGCGCGCGAACTCTATCTCGCGCTGCTGGTCGACCGGCAGACCAGCCGGATCGCCTTCGTCTGCTCGACCGAGGGCGGCATGGACATCGAGGAGGTCGCGGCCGCGACGCCCGAGAAGATCCTGTCGTTCTCCGTCGATCCGGCCTCGGGCCTGTCGGATTTCCACGGCCGCCGCGTGGCCTTCGCGCTGGGGCTGGAGGGCGGCCAGGTCAAGCAATGCGTGGCGCTGGTGAAAACGCTCTACAAGCTCTTCGTCGAGAAGGACATGGAGATGCTTGAGATCAATCCCCTGATCGTCACGCCCGACGGCAATCTCAAGTGTCTCGACGCCAAGATGGGCTTCGACGGCAACGCGCTTTACCGCCATCCCGACATCATGGAACTGCGCGACACGACCGAGGAAGACCCCAAGGAGCTTCAGGCCTCGAAATTCGATCTGAACTACATCGCGCTGGACGGCGAGATCGGCTGCATGGTCAACGGCGCGGGCCTCGCCATGGCGACGATGGACATCATCAAGCTTTACGGCGCGGAACCGGCCAACTTCCTCGACGTCGGCGGCGGCGCGACGAAGGAGAAGGTGACGGAGGCGTTCAAGATCATCACCTCCGACCCGAACGTGAAGGGCATTCTGGTCAACATCTTCGGCGGGATCATGCGCTGCGACATCATCGCCGAAGGCGTGATCGCCGCGGTCCGCGAGGTCGGGCTTCAGGTGCCGCTGGTGGTGCGGCTGGAAGGCACGAACGTGGAAAAGGGCAAGGAGATCATCGCGGCCTCCGGCCTCAACGTGATCGCCGCCGACGACCTGAAGGACGGCGCGCAGAAGATCGTCAAGGCGGTCAGGGGCTGAGGCCGGGCGCGATGCGACAGCAGGCAGCGACGGCACATGGCGGGACGGCGACGGCGCTCCTTGCGCCTGTCATGCTTGCCGCCTGCGTTGGCGGCACGCCGTCGCCCGAGGCCTACGAACTCGCGAATATCTACGCCGACAACGTGGTCCCGAAATCGACCCCGGCGCGGTTCACGCGGGCCTTCGAACGCTACTGCCTCGATGACGCGACCGGCGAGATCGACGCGCGGCTGCGGGCCGATGACTACGTGCCCGTGCCGCGCCGCGCCGGTGCCAGGGTGCAAAGCTGGGTGGTGGATGACCGCCGCCCCGCCGTGATGCTGCTGGACGGCGGCGCGGGCTGTTCCGTCGCCGCCGAGGCGCGCACCGGACAGACAACCGGGGTGCGGGCGCTCGTCGCCCGCCGCTTCCCCGGCGCCACCCCGATCGACCCGGCAACGGTCGGGGCCGATGTCGAACAGGCCTGGGCGGTTCCTGACAAGACCGGCTCGATCCTGTTCACCCAGCGGATCGGAACGCCACATACACCGTCGCGCCTGGTCCTCGGGATCCTGCGCGGCAACGGATGAACTGTCCGGGCAACCGGGCCAGCGAACGAAGAGAGACCCGACGATGGCGGCAGACATGACCCGGCGCAACCGCACCATCCTCATGCCGTCCGGCTGCGCGGCACGGATCGGTTACGCCGCCGGTATCGCCGTCGCCCCCGCGGTGCGCAGGCGATAGGGCGCGAGCACGGTCTTGGGCATGGTGATGACACAAAACCTCGATACCACCGCCGGCCCGGCCCCGCGCGACCGGGCCGGGTGGGTGTTGCGCCACGCGCCGGCGATCATCCTGGTCTATCTGGGCCTGCATTTCGTGCTGCGCACGCTCATTCCCGGCGGAATGAGCTGGGACGAGGCCGAGCAGCTTGTCGTCACGCAGGATCTGGCGCTTGGCTACGGCCAGCAGCCGCCGCTTTACAACTGGATCCAGTGGGCGGTGTTCGCGGTGACCGGGCCCGGCATGGTCGGCATGGCGCTGGTCAAGCATCTGGCTCTGGCCGCGATCTACCTGGGTCTCTGGGCGCTGGCGCGGCAGCTTGGCGCCTCGCGGCAGGTCGCGGCGGTGGCGCTGTTCGGCGGCCTGCTGATGCCGACGCTCTACTGGGAATGCCACCGCGACCTCACGCACCTGGTGCTGGTGACCGCCGTGGCGATCTGGACGCCGGTGGCCGTCATCGCCGCGCTGCGCGCGCCCGGGCCGGCGGCGTTCGCGCTGGTCGGCGCGGTGTTCGCCGCCGGCTGTCTGGCGAAGTGGAACTATCCGATCGTGATGGCCGGGCTGGCCGCCGCGCTCGTCGGTGACCGGCGCGCCCGCACCCGGCTTTGGGGCCTGAGCGCCGCGGTGACCCTGGCGCTGATCGCGCTGCCGACCGCCTGGATGGCGCGGAACTGGGCGCTCACGGTCGCCGACCGCGGGTCTTTCGAGATCGAGCGAGGGCCGCTCCTGCCGCTCATGGGCCGGTCCGCCGCCGCGGTGGTGGAGGCCTATGCCCTCGAAACCGCGCTGGTCGTCCTGGTGATGCTGGCGGTCTTCCGGCTTGGCGCCCGCCGCGCCGCGGCCGATACCGCGGCGGTCACCGCGGATCGGCGGCTGGTGGAACGGACGATGCTGTTCAGCTTCCTGCTGACGCTGGTGCTGACCATGGCCGTGGGGGCCACCGAGGTGATCAATCGCTGGCTCTTGCCGCTGACGATCTTCGCGCCGGCGGTTCTGGCGCTGCGGCTGGCGCCCTGGATGACCGCGCCGCGCCGCACCGGGTTCGTCACCCTTGCCGCGGGCCTGATGCTTCTGATGCTGGTCTTCTACCCTATGCACCTCGTCAAAGGGGGCGACAATCCCTCGACCCAGTCGGCGCCTTTCGCGGCGGTGCCCGATGCGATCGGGATCGGCGCGGGCGACATGGTCTATGCCTCCGACGTGCTGATCGGCGGCAACCTTCGGTTGGCCGAACCGGGCCTGGCCGTGGTGACGCCGAAAACGCCGACCGTCGACAGCGGGCGGGCGCCGGATGTCGTGGTCTGGTGGGGCCGCGACCGGCCCGACGCGCCGGCCCCGGCCGACCTGCGCGCGCTGCTGGCGGCGAAGGGCTACGGCGATCTCGAGCTTGCCGCGCCGCGCACGATGGCGCTGCCCTATCCGGCGCCGCACGCCGATCGCCGGCTGAACCTGTTCTGGGTGGAGGTGCCGGGATGATCCAGCGCCGTCGCCCGATGCCCCCGACCACAGCCGTTTCGCGCCCTTGCCGCGCCGGCGCCGGATCCACATTTCAACCGAACCGAAGGAGAGGCCGCGCATGGCAGTCCTCATAGACGAAAACACCAAGGTCATCTGCCAGGGCTTCACCGGCTCGCAGGGCACGTTCCATTCGGAACAGGCCATCGCCTACGGCACGAAGATGGTCGGCGGCGTGACGCCGGGCAAGGGCGGGCAGGAGCATCTGGGCCTGCCGGTCTTCAACTCGGTCCACGAGGCGAAGGCCACGACCGGGGCGAATGCCAGCGTGATCTACGTGCCGCCGCCCTTCGCGGCCGACTCGATCCTCGAGGCGATCGACGCGAACATGGAGCTCATCGTCTGCATCACCGAGGGCATCCCGGTGCTCGACATGATGAAGGTCAAGCGCGCGCTGGAAGGATCGGGGTCGATCCTGATCGGCCCCAACTGCCCCGGCGTCATCACCCCCGATGCCTGCAAGATCGGCATCATGCCCGGCCATATCCACAAGCGCGGGTCTGTCGGTGTCGTCAGCCGCTCGGGCACACTGACCTACGAGGCGGTCAAGCAGACCACCGACGTGGGGCTGGGCCAGTCGACCTGCGTGGGCATCGGCGGCGATCCGATCAAGGGCACCGAGCATATCGACGTGCTGGAATGGTTCCTCGCCGATGACGAGACCGAAAGCATCATCATGATCGGCGAGATCGGCGGCTCGGCCGAGGAAGAGGCGGCGCAGTTCCTGGCCGACGAGAAGAAGCGCGGCCGCTGGAAGCCGACCGCGGGCTTCATCGCCGGGCGCACCGCGCCGCCGGGCCGCCGGATGGGCCACGCCGGCGCGATCGTCGCCGGCGGCAAGGGCGGCGCCGAGGACAAGATCGAGGCGATGAAATCGGCCGGGATCGTGGTGGCCGACAGCCCCGCGGGACTGGGCGAGGCGGTGCTGAAGGCGCTGGGAAGGTAGCGAGTAGGGTAGTGACGTCGGCCTTCGGTCGACTTGTTTCGAGGTGCGCGTAGTGAGTGGAAAGTCAGAGGGTAATCCAATCGTAGGTTTCCTAGTGCTCTGTTTACTAGGGTTTGCCCTCTACTCGTGCGTGTCGGGCCCTGCCGAGACGCCAGAGGAAAGACGGGTGCGAGAGGCAAACGAGCGGCTAGAGGCCGCCGAGGACAAAATGAAAGGGTTCCATTGCTTGAGTAACTGGGATGGATCACACAGCGCCTTCAGGGACGCCGTTCAAGATCGCATGCGCGATCCCGATAGCTTTGAGCATATGGAAACGAGGGTCACCCCGGTATCCGCCGAGGGCACTCACACGATATTCATGAAATACCGCGCTCGTAACGGGTTTGGCGGAATGAATGTCGGCACTGCCGTTGGCACCTATAAGAACAGTGACTGTTCTTTCACATTAATTGCAGTCGAATAGGCGAGGCTCGAAAGCCATGACCGACCAATCCCCGAACGACCAGTTCCACGCCTCGTCCTTCCTGCAGGGGCATAACGCGGAATATGTCGAACAGCTCTACGCCCGCTACGCGGCCGACCCGAACGCGGTCGACGAGGCCTGGGCGGCGTTCTTTCGCACGCTGGGCGACGATGCGACGGAGGTTCGCCGCGAGGCCGAGGGGCCGTCTTGGGCGCGGGCCGACTGGCCGCCGGCCCCGACCGACGACCTGACCGCGGCGCTGACCGGCGAATGGCCGGCGGCGGCGAAGGAGGCGAAGGGCGCGGGCGACAAGATCAAGGCGAAGGCCGAGGGCGCCGGCGTGGCGCTGACCGAGGAGCAGATCAAGCGCGCGGTGCTGGACTCGATCCGGGCGCTGATGCTGATCCGCGCCTACCGGATCCGCGGCCACCTCGTCGCCGATCTCGACCCGCTGGGGATGCGCGACCAGACCCCGCACCCCGAGCTCGACCCGAAATCCTACGGCTTCACCGAGGCCGACATGGACCGGCCGATCTTCATCGACAACGTGCTGGGGCTGCAACTGGCGTCGATGCGGCAGATCCTCGACATCGTGAAGCGGACCTATTGCGGCACCTTCGC
>JANSXY010000050.1 GCA_024742695.1 Paracoccaceae bacterium
CACCGTGACGTCGAGCGTGGTCACGGTCTCCGCCACATCGCTGTTCGCGGCCTCGGTCGACCTTGCGGTGACGGTCAGCGTGAAGTCCGCATCGCTGTCCGCCGGCGGGGTGATCGTGAGGCCGCTCAGGTCACCCGGGGCGAGCAGCCAGATGCCGCCGCCCTGGTCGGAACCCGCCGAGAGCGTGGCGCCGGCGGGAACGCCGGAGATCTCGATCGCCAGCGTCTCGGAGCCGTCCGTGTCGGTAAGCGCCGAGGTGATGTCGAGCGAGATGGCGCTGTCCTCGTCGCCGAACGAATCCTCCACGAAGAGGTTCGGCACATCCGCCACCGCCTCGACAGTCAAGCGTACGATCTGGGTGTCGGTGCCGCCCCGGCCGTCCGACACGGTGTAGGTAAAGCTGGCCTCGCCGGAATAATCCGGGTCGGCAGTGAAGGTCACGCGCCCGTCAGGGCCGAGGGAGACGGTGCCATTCACCGCATCCTGGACCGACAGCAGCGTGAGCGTGTCGCCGTCGAATTCCAGGTCGTTGCCGATGAGGTCCGACGCCTCGAAGACGATTGCCGCGTCCTCCCTGAGTGCGCCGTAGTCGGCTGTCGCGAGCGGGCCATTGTTGCGTCCGTCGAAGAAGATCTCGACGAGTTCCTCGACACCGTCACCATCGGCATCGCCATCCGAGAACACGGCGCTCTCGACCGCGAACAGGTTGTCCGTCCCGGTGTCGCCGTCCGAGCCGTCGGTGTCCGTAATGACGACCTTCGTGGTGTTGGGTTTCTTGATGACCTCGAAGGAGTAGCCCTGAACGTCGTAGAAGGCGCTGGGGTCGTCCAGGTCTTCGCCCGGCGAGATCTCAGAGCGGTAGATGGCCTTGTCGCGCCCCGTGCCGCCGTTGATCAGATCGTCGCCTTCGCCACCGTTCAGGATATCGTCGCCGGCCCCCCCGATGAGCAGGTCTTCCCCCGATCCGCCATCGAGCGTGTCCGCTCCGAAGCCGCCGTCGAGAATGTCGTTCTCGGCCCCGCCGAGGAGGAGGTCATCACCATGGTCACCGCGAAGAACGTCGCGACCGGCGCCACCGTCCAGCGTGTCGTCGCCCTTGCCACCAAGGAGCGTGTCGTTGCCCTCGCCACCAAGGAGCGAGTCGTTGCCCCAGCCGCCCTTCAGAAGGCTGTCGCCCTCACCGCCAAGCAGAGTGTCGTCGCCATGTGTTCCAAAAACTGGCTTCTCGTAATCCGGTTTCGAGTCCTTGCTCCAGCTCCGGCCAAAATAGCGCGACATCACCGCCTCCAACGTCACAGGTCATCAAATGCGTCACGGGCCGAGGGATGCCGACCCATCAAATAGGGTTACCAAATGCCTAATTTCGACGGTGTGTCACTATCTTTTGGTCATAATCGACAAGGCGATGTCGTTTGCAGCCTTCCGGGCCAATCCAACTGGGCAAGCCGGGAAACAATGAGCGTTAACGCCGCGAATTGTTCATCGATCGGCCCAATTGGCAGGTTACCGATCATCGCGATTCGTCACGCGCGGTGGCACCGAACACCCAGGGCGGAGCCTTCGCATCCTGGAGCCGCCTCCTCATCCCCCTGGCGCCCCCCACGCGCGCCCAAGGCCGCGATCGGCGCACCGTCCTCGTCCCGTCGGTTATGAACCGGCCTACGCCACGGAGCTTCATCGGCTGATGGCCGAAGGCTACAGCATGACAGCCGTCGCGGGAAAACTGGGTGTGGACATCAAGACGATCGCCCGCAGGATGCGCCAGCATCCGGATTTCCGCCAGGCCGTCGAGCTTGGCGAGGGCGCGCGGGTGCTTCATTTCGAGGACCTGCTCCGCACCGCGAAGAGCATGAAGGACGCCAGGGTGGCGATGCGCACCCTCGAGATTGCGGCGCCCCACGCGTGGGCTCGGCGATCGGCATGAAGGTCCGCGATCCGTTCCCACCAGCCGCTGAAGGCCAACGACAGTTCCGATCGCAGGCAGACTTTCCTCAAGATCGTCACGATCGACGGCCCTGAGGCCGAAGTCGTCGTTCAGGCATCCCGCTTCATGCCAGGCGGCACTGGTCAGCGCGCCGGAAAACTGGGACAAGATCCGCAGCTTTCCAAGAGGGCAAAATGGTCGAGATCGTGATTGCCGGGGTGCTCATGGGGGTTCTGGCGACAGGCGCAATGGACCTGTGGGCACTGGCTCTCAACCGATTTGCAGGGCAGCCGTTGCCCAATTGGGCAATGCCCGGGCGCTGGGTGACACATCTTGCCCGCGGGGCTGTGTTTCACGACTCAATCTCTGAGGCCGCCCACGTGCCCGGAGAACTTCAGATCGGCTGGGCCTTTCACTACACGGTGGGGATCGCCTATGGCATCGCTCTGGCGGCGATAATGGGGCCCGGTTGGCTGGCTCAGCCGACGTTTCCGCCCGCATTGTTCTTCTCTATCCTGACGGTCGGCTTCGGCTGGTTTCTGCTGCAGCCCGGCATGGGCCTCGGCTGGGCTGCGTCCAAAGCTCAAAATCCGTGGAAGGTGCGCGTGATGAACCTCATCGCTCACACGGTTTTCGCACTGGGCCTTTGGGTTGGAGCCTTGATCTAGGGCCAACGACCCGTGAGAACACGCCGGACGCGGCCTGGCGATCGCGGTACCTTTGTCGGCGTCACATGGGGGGCTGGTCGGGGTGTCCTGCGCCCCACACGGCGCGCGCATCCGCAGCCAAGAGACGGGCCTGCAGGCGATCGAGTTCTTCGAGGGCCCGGTCCACATCCCGCGTGCGCGAAAGGGCGCGCTCGAAGGCAAGGCGAACCGACCGCGGCCGCCAGGGCAGCACGGCCCTCGAGAGCCAGACCCGCAGTTCCGCCGGAAGGCGGTCGTAGTCGCGCATCGGGTCCGCATTCCGCCGCTTCAGCCTGAGGCTCGTCTTGCCACGGTTGGTCGCCATCAGACTTCCTCCTCCGGGTCGTCCAGCGGATCGAGGACCAGAACCAGTCGCGTCTCGCCCGTGCCTTCGATAGGGGGCGAGCGGTGCAGGAGGCCCGAGCGTGGACATTCCGGCCAGAGCGTGCCGCGTAGCAAGATCGGGACGCCGCTCGGGACACTGAAGATCCGACGCGGCTCGGCCCCATCGGTCGAGATGCCGTATTGCGTGCCGGAGCCGCGATAGGTGCAGACAAGCCGCGCCGTCACGGCGTCGATATGGAAGCGCCGGCAGGCGTTCGTGGTCACGACATCAAGGCGCAGCCGCAGCCAGCGGGCCCGCATGATCGAAGCGAAGATATCCGCCAAGGCAGCAACGTCGTCGACAAGCAGGTCTCGTTCGGGTCCATGGGGCGTGCCCCCGGCATTGCAGACTTCGGAAACGATGTCGCGAACCGCCGCGGGCCGCAGGATCACCCGCCCCCTCGGCAGAACGTCCGGCGCAAGACCGTCGAGCCAGGATCGAAAGCCCGGCGACGGTTGGCGCCGCCATATCACCGCCGCACAGCCGGGATGGCGGATCGCCGAGAGCCCCTCGGGCGCGTCGGCAACGCCGACACCGATGGCGGCATCCCGTACGATGTCCCGAACGAGGGTCATGCCGTCTCCTCGCGCCGCCAGACGGGGAAAGGATCGGGGAGGTTCGGAACCACGTCGGGCCCCGGGGCCATCTCTTCCGGCAAGAGACAGGCATCGAGCCCGGCCTTGAGGCGCGGCCAGTCGATCCCGGCGCCAATGAAGACGATCTCCTGCCGCCGGTCGCCCCAGGGCTCCACCCAATGCGCGGCCATGTAGGCGCGCGCGCCCTCGTGGTCAGGCCAGCGGTCCCGTGGCACGCAGGCCCACCAGGTGCCGAGCGGCTTCACCGATGACAGCGCCCCGGCGAGCGAGAACTCCGCCACCCAAGCAGGCCGCGTGGCAATCCAGAAATGACCCTTGGCGCGGATTACGCCCGGCAGATCGCCATTCAAGACTTCATGGATCGCCGCGGGCGCAAAGGGCCGGCGGGCGCGGTAGACGAAACTCGCGACGCCATATTCCTCCGTCTCCGGCACATGTTCGGCAAAGCCGTAAAGCTCCTTGGCCCACATCGGGTGGTCATGCGCCCGGTCGAAATCGAAGAGCCCGGTGTCGAGGATCGCACCAGCGGAAACGTCGGAGTGGTTCGTCTCGATGATGCGGGCGTCGGCATTCAGGCTGCGGATGATCTTGCGTGCGGCATCGGTGCGTTCCGGCCCCGCATCGGCGATCTTGTTGAGGATCACCACGTCCGCGAACTCTATCTGGTCGGTGAGCAGGTGGACCAGGGCGCGCTCATCCTCCTCGCCCAGCACCTCGCCCCGGTCGCGCAGGAAATCGTGGCTGGAATAATCGGTGAGCAGGTTCACCGCATCGACCACCGTCACCATCGTGTCGAGCCGTGCGACATCCGACAGGCTTTCGCCCGCCTCGTCTCGGAACTCGAAGGTCGCGGCGACCGGCAGCGGCTCGGCAATTCCGGTCGACTCGATCAGCAGGTAATCGAACCGTCCCTCGCCGGCCAGTCGCCGCACCTCCTTCAGCAGGTCGTCGCGCAGCGTGCAGCAGATGCAGCCATTCGACATTTCCACCAGCGTCTCGTCGGTGCGGCTGAGCTCGGTCTCGGCACGGACGAGATCGGCGTCGATGTTCACCTCCGACATGTCGTTGACGATCACCGCGACCCGACGCCCCTCGCGGTTGTTGAGCACGCGATTGAGAAGTGTTGTCTTTCCGGCACCGAGGAAGCCGGAGAGGACGGTGACAGGCAAGCGCGCATCTGCGGTCATGGGGGCTCGTTCTTGTGCCGAAGTATCCTCCACGTCTGTTATGTTATCTTATAACCTTATTCAAGACCCCTCTTTGCAGCGACATGGCGACAAGGCGATCTGGAAGGCCTGAGCGATCTTCCGAACCACCAGCGTCTCGAGGAAGCAGTCGTGGACAGCGGCCACCATCGATGACCTTCTTTCCGGATTTCCGGGTGAAGCGGTTCCAATTACGGAGCCATCGGATAACCAGCGCGTCGATCGTCGGCAGGTCGGAGCCGTCCATCGCTCCGCCGGCCGCATTGGCGGCAGCGACCGCCGCCACTGGCGCGACGCGCTCCCGGCGCGCGCAGCCAGTGAGCCGGGCCTTCTCCGCGTCAATCTCGCCGGCGACCCGCCCGGAAACCGCGAGCTTCGGCCTCACCGGCGCATTCCAGTCGGGTGCGCATCGGTCGCCCGCTGACCGCGGCAAGGCGGATGCTGACGCGTTTCTCGCTCATAGGGTTCTCTCGTCTACGCGAGAGGTCGGTGCTGGTCTGCCGTCAAATGGCACAACACCTTGTGATGACGGGTCCACGCTGTTACCTCTCGCAGCGAAGCGAGGAGCACCCTGCCGATGATCAAGAAAGCCTGATCCGATAAATCGCCCGTCACGGGCATTTGGCTTTCTCTCCTCGGAGCACCCATGCAACCGATCATCTACGATGTGGCGGTTTCCGCCGACGGCTTCATTGCAGGAGCCGGTTCCGACGTTTCTTCCTTCCCGCACTCCGGCAGGATCGTCGACGACTACAGGGAACGTTTGTCCGGATACCGAACCGTTCTCATGGGCCGTTCGACCTACGAGTTCGGCTATCGCTTCGGCCTTCCACCCGGCGCCAATCCCTATCCTCATGCGCGCTCGCTCGTCGTGTCGAGCACGCTGACCCTGCCCGCCGATGCAGAGGTCGAGATCCAGCGAACGATCGACAGCGCCTGGATCGATGCACTTCGCGAAAGCACCGACGCGCCTGTCTACCTTTGCGGCGGGGGCGTGCTTGCATCGGCAATCGCCGACCTCGGAAAGATCCAGGTTCTCAGGCTCAAGCGGGCCCCGATCATTCTCGGGGAAGGGACGCCGCTCTTCGCGCCGCTGAAGCGAAGGCTGGCTCTGAAGCTCGAGGCCCAGACCGAATACGGTGAGGGTCTGATCTTCC
Source organism: Paracoccaceae bacterium (assembly GCA_024742695.1). Classification (GTDB taxonomy): domain Bacteria; phylum Pseudomonadota; class Alphaproteobacteria; order Rhodobacterales; family Rhodobacteraceae; genus JANSXY01. The sequence goes on from JANSXY010000050.1 coordinate 5,954, forward strand.
AGGAGTTTCGGGTGGAGGCCTGAAGGACGTCAGGGCCCGCGCGTCTCGATGCGGCGCGCGGGCCGAACGCTCTCGGCTCGGCGTTGTAGATGCGCGCATAGGCAGTCGACGACGCCATCGTCGGCAACCTGCGCAACTATGGCGAATTGAAGTGTGCCCAGTTGAGGGCCAATGGCTAGCACCCGGCCCGTCGTCTACCGTCGCTCGGGTAGGTTGCCCGGGCTTCCGGCGCATAGCGGGCACATGGGGGACTGCGGCTACCCGCCATTTGTTTGCGGGTGACCTCGATCGCCAGTCGTGTAGACTGGCTCCGTGTACCATGGCGAGTGGAGGTGATTTCCGATGACCACGGAAAGCGACCGGCAAGGCCGAGAGGCCCTTTACGACGAGGTGTGGAAAGCAGCACGGGAGAGGATCGTCAGGGGCGAGTATCCTGGCATGGATGTCGGGCAAGTCAGTGACTTCTACGAAATCTACTACCCGATGCTACTGTTCGGCAGGTTCAGGGACGACAAGGAGCCCGGGACCTGACAGCGCGCTGGGTGCGGCCCCGCTGCCGAGGCGGATCCTATGCGATCGCCTTGAGCTGCGCCGCCGTCTCTGGCAGCAGTTCCAGGCTGGCGCCGATCCGATCACGCCAGCGTGGTCCACGCGACAGGGCGTGTTCGTAGGCCTCCAGAAGCTCATCCGGCCGGTCCTCGGACAGGACGGCCACCAGGAAAGCGGCCTGGGCACGGTCCTTGCGAGCCTTGAGGCGATCCTGGCCCTTTCGACGATCCGCGACGATGAGCTTGTGGATCGCATAGCGCTCCGGCCGCGGAACCTGGACGAGAACGCCCGAGCGATAGAGGGCAACGGCCGGGATCGGATCGGCGATCAGGTAGTTGAGATAGTTCAGGGCCTGCGCACTGACGCCGAGCGCGGGGAGAGGGCGCACCGTCTCCTCACCAAAGGCGGGCGTCAGGAACTCCGCCATGGTCTCGGAATGGCTCTGCCGCCACCGCCAGACCTGTCGATCCGTGATGCCCGGCACGGGATCGAACTTCAGCGAAGACAGGATCGTGGCGGGATCCTCGATCACGCGATCCCCGAGCGCGACCGACAGGCATGCAGGGCTCGCGACGTCGATGTCGCCCGTCTGCGCGAGTTCCTCCAAATCCATCCGCACGCCGAGTTCGCCCTGATAGAGGGCGTAGGCGGCGGTGCCGACGAGCGTTCCTCCGAGCCGGAACATGCCCGCGCGCGCGAAGGCCATGAGGAGCGAGCCGGTCTGGCGATCGGTCGTGATGAGGCCCTCGGCCCTCAGGATCGCCGTGAGCCGCGACATCCGCTTTCGCCGTGCCTCGGCCTCGGCCTTGAGCGCCTGCGCCCGCTCGAGCCGCGCGCGCAGCTCCGGTTGGTCCTCCCCGAGGTAGCGGCTCTTCATCTCGGTGCCGATCCGGTAGCGTTCGTAGAGATAGGTTCGTCCGTTGCGATGCCGCGCCTCGACGCTTCCAATGAGGCCCGAGGCCGCCTCGCCGAGATGAAGTCGCAGGAGATCCTGGTAGGCGGCGCTTGCGGCCCTGCTGTGTGAGACAATTTCCAAGGGCTGAACTCCCGGCGTGTCGGCAGCAATTCATTTCTTGATGCACACAGCCGCGAGTGTGCATCAAGAAATAATTTGATGCACACAAGGCGCCAGGTTTCACCGGTATTGCAGGCTCTGGATCCGATTGCCGTCCCGGAGACTGGCGTTTCGGCCGGCTGGCCCAGTGGGCAGGCCCGGCGAAACGACCGTGCCGCTGGAGACGGCGCGCGAGCGATTGACCTCAATCAAGGCGCGTGGCGATCCTTTCGGATTTCCCTGGGAGTGGCAATCAGGGGGACGGCGTGATGTTGAAATTCGCAAGTCGGATCATCATGGCGGGCGCGTTCGCAGCCTTGGCGAGCACTGCCGGCGCACAGGACAGCGTGACCATCTTTCGGCTACCGCCCTCGGTCGGGGCGACACCGATCGAGATCCCGGGAGCGGGGCGACAGTCCGCGACGCCGATCGAAATCCCAGGCGCCGGGCGCTACGGCGCAACGCCAATCGAGATCCCGGGCAAGTCGAGGGACGACTTGGTCGCCGTAATCCCAATTCCCATTCCCGGTCCGCAGGCGGAGACCCTGAACCCGCGCCGCGCGCCGGGTCAGTTCTCGGCCCTGCCGCTGCCGATCCCGGACCCGCGCGCGATCGAGAGGATCGGGAACTTCGTCTACGCGGTGCTGCCCGATGGGACGATCTACGGGGACACGAACTTCGGCTACTCGCGCTTCGACACGCTCGAGACCTACCGGCGGTTCCTGCGCAGCCACTGACGCACCGGCTCCGGCCGAGGCAATACGCGCCGGGCCCCGGAGAGGGGGAGGACGAGGGGACATGCGATCAAGGTCAGCCCGCTGGGCCCTGCCGGCCGTCCTCGCCCTGGCGGCGACGGCGGGCGCGGGCCTCGCCCAGGCGCCGGAGACGGCCACAACACCAAAGCCGGAGGGGGAGGAGCTGCGGCGCGCGGTGCTGACCCAGACCGGCGACGCGATCTGCTACTGGCAGGCGGCGACCTACGCCTGGAATTCGACCGATCGCTACGAGATCACCCTGCCGGAGGTGAGCGGTCCGGTGACGTCCGAGGGAACCTTCTCGATCACCTTCACGCAGGGCCATCCCGGGAGCCTGGGCACCAAGACCGGAACCGCCGGGATGAAGGGCACGGTGACCGAAGATGACGCGTTGGACTTTACGTCC
>JANSXY010000025.1 GCA_024742695.1 Paracoccaceae bacterium
GCAGGTAGGCCGCCAGCGCCTGCGCCCGGCCAAGCGCGCGCGCGCCCGCGTCGGCCTCGATCCCCAGCGCCCGCACGGCCAGCGCCATCAGCGCGCCGCCGGTGCCGTCAAGATAGGATACCAGCGCGGCCTCGTCCTCGTGCGCCTCGCGGTAGATGTCCCAGCGCCGCGCCTCGGCGATCTCGTGAAACAGCGCCGCCGGCAGCGCCCGCGCCGCGATCACCCCGGCCAGCGGCGTGACGACCTCGTGCGCGCGCACCTGCCCCGCCGCCGCCTCGTCCAGCGCGTCGCGCCACCATTGCAGCCGCATCTCGGCGATCATCGGCTCGGCGGTGACCCAGGGCGCGCGGGCGATTTCCAGATAGGCGGCGTACAGCGGGAACAGCGCCGCGCGCGCCGGCACCGGCGCGGCCATCGCGGCGAGGAAGCGATCGGGATCGCCGCGCTGGACGATCGCGGCGCAGGCGGCCACCCCGTCGGCCGCCATCACGCCGCCCCGCGGTCGCGCACCAGCTTCCAGTTGATCGCGTCCAGCAGCGCCTCGAACGAGGCGTCGACGATATTGGCGCTGACCCCCACGGTCGACCAGCGCCGGCCCTCGCCGTCCTCGCTGTCGATGATCACGCGGGTCACCGCCTCGGTTCCTCCTTGCGTGATGCGAACCTTGAAATCCACCAGCCGCATGTCCTCGATCAGCGACTGGTAGGGGCCAAGGTCTTTCGCCAGCGCCTTGGCCAGCGCGTTGACCGGCCCGCGATCCTGCCCGGTCTCGTCCATCGATTCGGAAACCGAAAGCATCTTGCGGTCGCCGACCTTCACCACCACCACGGCCTCGGACAGGCTGACCATGCGGTTGTACTTGTTCTTGCGCCGCTCCACCGTCACCCGGTAGCGCTTGACCTCGAAGAAGCTGGGCATCAGCCCCAGTTCGCGCCGCGCCACCAGTTCGAAACTGGCCTGCGCGCCGTCATAGGCATAGCCGATGTCCTCGCGCCGCTTGACCTCGTCGAGGATCCGGCCAAGCGCGGGATCCTTCGGCGCGACCTCGATCCCCGCGGCGGCCAGCCGCGCGCGCAGGTTCGACTGCCCGGCCTGGTTCGACATCGGGATCAGCCGCGCGTTGCCGACCAGCGCCGGATCGATGTGTTCGTAGGTCGCCGGATCCTTGAGGATCGCCGAGGCATGCAGGCCCGCCTTGTGCGCGAAGGCCGAGGCGCCAACGTAGGGCGCGCTGCGCAGCGGCACCCGGTTGAGGATATCGTCGAGCATCCGGCTGATCCGGGTCAGGCCGCCCAGCACCTCGGGCGTGACGCCGGTCTCGAACCGGCCGGCATAGGGTTCCTTCAGCAGCAGCGTCGGGATCAGCGTGGTCAGGTTGGCATTGCCGCAGCGTTCGCCCAGCCCGTTCAGCGTGCCCTGCACCTGCCGCGCCCCCGCCATGACGGCGGCCAGCGACCCGGCGACGGCGGTGCCGGTATCGTCATGGCAATGGATCCCCAGCCGGTCGCCGGGGATGCCCGCCGCGATCACCTCGGCGGTGATCCGGACGATCTCGTCCGGCAGGGTGCCGCCGTTGGTGTCGCACAGCACGATCCAGCGCGCCCCGGCGTCGCGCGCCGCCATCAGGCAGGCCAGCGCGTAGTCGCGGTTCGCCGTCCAGCCGTCGAAGAAGTGCTCGGCGTCGAACAGCGCCTCGCGCCCCTTCGCCGCGACATGGGCGACCGAGGCGGCGATGTTGTTCAGGTTCTCGTCCAGCCCGATCTCCAGCGCCGTGGTGACGTGGAAATCATGGCACTTGCCGACAAGGCAGACGGCCGGCGTATCGGCATCCAGCACGGCGGCCAGCACGTCGTCGTTCTCGGCCGACCGGCCGGCGCGCTTGGTCATGCCGAAGGCGGTGAAGGTGGCGCGGGTGTCGGGCCGGGCGGCGAAGAACTCGCTGTCGGTCGGGTTCGCGCCGGGCCAGCCGCCCTCGATATAGTCGATCCCCAGCGCATCGAGCGCAGCCGCGATCTGCGCCTTTTCGGCGACGGAGAACTGCACGCCCTGCGTCTGCTGGCCGTCGCGGAGCGTGGTGTCGTAAAGGGTAAGGCGCTCGCGGGTCATGGCGAAACCTCTTGCCCAGGAAAGCCGAGGTCGCGGGGCGCGCGCCTTCGCCCGTGCGCCAGCACGGGCAGCGCCCGCCCGCCCCCCAGGCGGGCGCGTGCGCGCCCCCCTCGGGCGGTCGCCGCCCGTGCCACCGGAGCGTTAGATCCCGTCCCCATGTCAAAGACCCTCCAGTTTCGCCGGATCGAACCCGGCGCCGGGCAGCAGTTCCACCCCCGCCTTGCTCATCCTGACCTCGACGCCCGCGGCCACCAGCGCCGCCTTCATCCGGTCGACCTCGGAAAAGTCCTTGCTGTCCATCGCCGCGGCTCGCGCTGCCGCAAGACGGTCGGCCAGCGCATCGAGCGCGCCCGTCCCCGCCTCGGCCCAATGGCCAAGCTCATCGGTCAACAGCCCCATCAGCCGCGCCGAGGCCAGCAAACCCGCACCGTCGCCGGCCCCGGCCAGCGCATGCAACTCCGCGATCGCGCCGGCGGTGTTCAGATCGTCCGACAGCGCCGCCACGACGCCGGGCGCGGGGCTTGCCGCGGGTTCGATGCCCGCGGTGAGGCCCCGCCACCGGCGCAAGGCCGCCTCGGCCTCGCGGCGTTTCTCCTCGGTCCAGTCCATCGGCTTGCGGTAGTGGGTGCCCAGGAACACCATGCGGATCACCTCGCCCGGCACGCCCTTGTCCAGCAAGTCCCGCACCGTGAAGAAGTTGCCCAGCGACTTGGACATCTTCCGCCCCTCGACCATCAGCATCTCGTTGTGCAGCCAGGTGCGCGCGAACTGCGCCTGCGGATGGGCGCAGCAGCTTTGCGCGATCTCGTTCTCATGGTGCGGGAACTGCAGGTCGATGCCGCCGCCGTGGATGTCGAACTCCGGGCCCAGGAGCGCCTCGGACATCGCCGAGCATTCGATGTGCCAGCCCGGCCGGCCCCGGCCCCAGGGGCTGTCCCAGCCCGGCAGGTCGTCGTCCGAGGGCTTCCAGAGCACGAAATCCATCGGGTCTTCCTTGTAGGGCGCGACCTCGACGCGCGCCCCGGCGATCATGTCCTCGACCGTGCGGCCCGAGAGACGGCCGTAGCCCGCGTAGCTGGCCACCCGGAACAGCACATGGCCATCGGCGGCATAGGCGTGGCCGCGCTCGATCAGCCCCTCGATCATCGCGATCATTCCGGCGATGTGATCGGTCGCGCGCGGCTCGTGGCCGGGCGGCAAGGTGCCGAGCGCGGCCATGTCGGCATGATACCAGGCGATGGTTTCCTCGGTCCGTTCGCGGATCAGCTCCTCCAGCGTGCCGGCCGCGCCGGCCGCGCGGCGCTTCCGCGCGGTCTCGTTGATCCGGTCGTCGACATCGGTGATGTTGCGCACGTAGGTCACGTGCCCCGGCCCGTAGACATGGCGCAGAAGCCGGTAGAGCACGTCGAACACCACCACCGGGCGCGCGTTGCCCAGATGCGCGCGGTCGTAGACCGTGGGGCCGCAGACATACATCCGCACGTTCTGGGGATCGATCGGCCGGAACTCTTCCTTCGACCGCGTCAGCGTGTTGTGGAGCCGGATGGTCATGTCATGCCCTCGCGCGCGTTTCCCGGGGCGGGTGTTCGCTCATTCGGCCTGCGATGGCAATGATGGAACGGCCCGCCCGACGGATGTCAGCGGATAATGCAGATGCAGGTGATGCAGGTGCCGTTCATGCTGCCCCTCTTAGCCGCTTCGCGCGCCGCCGCCAAGCCTGCCGTGGGGCGGGACGATGTGCTATGGTGGAACCGTGATCCGAAGGAGCGCATTCCATGACCCGCGAGACCGTCAACGCGATCTGCGCCGCGCTGCCCGGCGCCGACCGGTCCGACCCCTGGGGCGGCGGCCATGACGCCTGGAAGGTGGGCGGCAAGATGTTCGCCTGCATCGGCGCCGTCACGCCGGGCGTTTCGGTCAAGACCGACAGCATCGAAACCGCCGAAATGCTGATCGCTGCCGGGGTCGGCACGAAGGCCCCGTATTTCCACCGGTCCTGGCTCCACCTGTCCTGGGAAACGGCGGAAGAGGAACTGCGCCACCGTCTTCACGCCTCCTACCGGATCGTCCGCGCCGCGCTGCCGAAGAAGGTGCAGGCCGCGCTGCCGCGGTTCGACTGAATCCCCTGCCCCAGGCCGGCCCGGTGTGCCGGCACAATCCCGAACAAGGAGTGGACCGATGACCCGCGAGACCGTCAACGCGATCTGCGCCGTGCTGCCCGGCGCCGAGGTTTCCGAACCCTTCGGGCCGGGGATCGACACATGGAAGGTCGGCGGCAAGATCTTCGCCTGCCGGGGCTTGCGCGGCGGCGTCGCCATCAAGACAGACGGTATCGAGACCGCCGAGATGCTGATCGACGCGGGGGTCGGCACGAAGGCCCCGTATTTCCACCGCTCCTGGGTGCTGCTGCCCGAAGCGGCCGAGGCCGGCGAACTGGCCCACCGGATCCGCGCCTCCTACCGGATCGTTCGCGACGCGCTGCCGCGCAAGGCGCGGGCAGCGCTGCCGCCGTTCGACTGACCCCTTGCCCCGCCCCGCCCGATCTGCTTGGCATGGCCGCGCAGACAGGGAGGGCGGCATGCGTCTGGCCAATCGCATCGCGCATATCACCGGCGGCGGCGACGACGGATGGGAAATCTACTATCGCACCCGCGCGCTGGAACAGGCGGGCGAGGCGGTGATCAACCTCACCATCGGCGAACACGACGTGAAGACCGACCGGGTGATCCTCGACGCGATGCATGCCTCCGCCCTTTCGGGCAATACCGGCTATGCCTTCGGCCCCGGCAACCGCGCGCTGCGCGCGGCCGTGGCGGATCGGTTCGCCGCCCGCACCGGCGCGCCGACGACATGGGAAAACATCGTCATCACGCCGGGCGGACAGGCGGCGCTGTTCGCCACCCACATGGCGCTTCTGGACGCCGGCGACCGTGGCCTGTTCTGCGACCCCTACTACGCCACCTACCCCGGCACGATCCGCGCGACCGGCGCTATCGCGGTGCCGGTGCCGACGCGGCCCGAATCGGCGTTTCACCCCGAAGCCGCCGAGATCGCCGCCCGGGCCGCCGGCGCGCGAACCCTTCTGATCAACACCCCGAACAACCCCACCGGCACGGTCTATTCCCGCGCCACGCTGGAGGAGGTGGCCCGCGCGGTCACCGAACACGACCTGTGGCTGATCTCCGACGAGGTCTACGACAGCCAGGTCTGGGACGGCACGCATGTCAGCCCGCGCGCCCTGCCGGGGATGGCCGGGCGCACGATCACCGTCGGCTCGATGTCGAAGAGCCACGCGATGACCGGCTCGCGGCTGGGCTGGATCGTCGCGCCGGTGCCGGTGGCCGAGGCGGTGACGACGCTTGCGACCTCCACCACCTACGGCGTCGCGCCCTTCGTCCAGGATGCCGCGCTCTTCGCCCTGCGCCAGGGCGACGCGTTCGAGGACCGGATCGCCGCGCCGTTCCGGCGCCGCCGGCAGATCGCGCTCGACCGGCTGACCGGCGCGAACCGTGTCCGCCCGATCCCGGCCCAGGGCGCGATGTACGTGATGCTGGACATCCGCGACACCGGGCTGTCGGGCGAGGCCTTCGCGCTGCGGCTGCTGGAAGAGGAGCGGATCGCGGTGATGCCGGGCGAAAGCTTCGGCCGGGCGGCGGCGGGCCATGTCCGGATCGCCATGACGGTGGAGGACGCGGCCTTCGCCGATGCGCTGTCCCGTCTTGCCGCCTTCGCCGACCGGGTATCGGACTGACGGAAGGCCCCGTCCCTTCGGGACAGGATCGTCCGCTTGAACCCGCCGCATCGGCGCGCCTACTGTTCCGAGCCGAAGACAAGGAGGCGGGGCATGGATCACGAAGCGCTCAGGGGCTGGTCGAAACGCGCGGCGGACTGGATCGCGGATTACCACGCGGGCCTGCGCGACCGCCCGGTGCGCGCCCGCGCCCTGCCGGGCGAAACCGCCGCGCTGCTGCCCGGATCGCCCCCCGACGCCCCCGAGCCGGTAGAGGCGATCTTCGCCGATTTCGAGCGGATCGTGCCGGACGCGATGACCCATTGGCAGCATCCGCGGTTCTTCGCCTATTTCCCGGCCAATGCCGCCCCGGCCTCGATGCTGGCCGAACAGCTGGTGAACGGCATGGCCGCGCAGGCGATGCTGTGGCAGACCGCCCCGGCGGCGACCGAGATCGAGACGGTGATGGTCGGCTGGTTGCGCCAGGCGCTGGGTCTGCCCGACCGGTTCACCGGCACGATCCACGACAGCGCCACGACGGCGACGCTGTCGGCGGTGCTGACGATGCGCGAGGCGGCGCTGGGCTGGGCGGGGCTGACGGCGGGGCTTTCGGGCCTGCCCCGCCTCAGGCTCTACGCCAGCGCAGAAACCCATTCCTCGATCGACAAGGCCGCGCGGATCGCCGGGATCGGGCAGGACAACCTTGTCAAGGTTCCCACCGACGCGACCCTGTCGATGAAACCCGGCGCGCTGGCCGGCGCGATCGCCGCCGACCGCGACGCCGGCCACCTGCCCGCCGGCGTGATCCTCTGTGCCGGCGGCACCTCGGTCGGCGCCTTCGACCGGATCGGCGACTGCATCGCGGTGGCGAAATCGGCGGGCCTGCCGGTGCATGTCGATGCCGCCTGGGCCGGTTCGGCGATGATCTGCCCGGAGTTCCGGTGGCTCTGGTCCGGGGTGGAGGGCGCGGATTCGATCGTCTTCAATCCCCACAAGTGGCTCGGCGCGCAGTTCGACTGCGCGGTGCAGTTCCTGGCCGATCCCGGTCCGCAGGTCAGGACGCTGGGCCTGCGGCCGGCCTACCTGGAAACCGCCGGGCGCGAGGAAATCACCAATTTCAACGAATGGACGGTGCCGCTGGGCCGCCGGTTCCGGGCGCTGAAGCTGTGGTTCCTGATCCGGGCCTACGGGCTCGACGGCCTGCGCGGCCGGATTCGCAATCACGTGGCCTGGGCCGGCGAACTGCGCGACGCACTGGCCGCGCTGCCGGGGGTGGAGATCGTCACCGAACCCGCGCTGTCGCTGTTCAGCTTCCGGCTCGCCGCCGGCGACCGGCCGACCGAAGACCTGCTGAGCCGGATCAACGACGACGGTCGCATCTACCTGACCCAGACCCGCCATGCCGGGCGCTACGCGATCCGCGTGCAGGTCGGCCCGTTCGACTGCACCCGCGACGACGTGATGGCGGTGGCCGAGGTCGTCGCCGACCTGATGCGGCGCGACTGACGGTCCGAAAACGACCATCCTGCCGCAAACGGAACAGAAGCGCCCCGCCCCTGCCCGCCAGCATCGGCCCGAAACAGGCGGGAGAGGCGGGCGATGAACGAAGCGGCACCGGCAGCGGCGAGCAACCGGCGGGCGGGAGGGCGCGCGGCACGACACGCGCTGCGGTCGGCGCCGCTGGCCGAAGACAAGCGCCCGGTGCGCCCGGGCCTTCCCGGGGGCCGCTATACCCCGCTGACCGAGGCCGGCGTGGCCCGGATCCACGAGGCGGCGCTGCAGGTTCTCGAAGAGATCGGCCTGGCCGACGCGCCGCCCTCGGGTGTCGAGATCATGACCGGCGCGGGCGCCGTGCAGGGCGCGGACGGCCGGCTCCGGTTTTCCCGCGCGCTGGTCGAGGACATGCTGGCCATCGCCGCGCGCGACATCACGCTTCACGGCCGCGATCCGCGCCATGACCTGAAGCTTTCGGGCACCAACGTGCATTACGGCACCGCCGGCGCGGCGGTGCATGTCGTCGATGCCGAACGCCGGGAATACCGCGATTCGACGGTGCAGGATCTTTACGACGCCGCGCGCATCGCCGACCGGCTGGACAACATCCACTTCTTCCAGCGCGCGATGGTCTGCCGCGACATCCCCGACAATTTCGAGATGGATCTCAACACCATCTACGCCTGTTGCCGGGGCACGACGAAACACGTGGGGGTGAGTTTCACCGAGCCCGGCTTCGTCGACCGCGCCTTCGAGATGATCCATGCCATCGCCGGCGGCGAGGCCGAATGGCGGGCGCGGCCGTTCATCTCGAACTCCAACTGCTTCGTCGTCCCGCCGCTGAAATTCGCGACCGAAAGCTGCCTGGTGATGGAGAACTGCATCGCCCACGGCATGCCGGTGCTGCTGCTCTCCGCCGGCCAGGCCGGCGCGACCGCCCCGGCGCCGATCGCCGGCGCGATCGTGCAGGCGGTGGCCGAATGCCTCGCCGGCGTGGTCTATGTCAACGCGCTGCGCCCCGGCCACCCGGCGATCTTCGGCACCTGGCCCTTCGTGTCGGATCTGCGCACCGGCGCGATGTCGGGCGGGTCGGGCGAACAGGCGCTGCTGACGGCGGGCTGCGCGCAGATGCACCGGTTCTACGGCCTGCCCGGCGGTGCCGCCGCCGGCATCGCGGATGCCAAGCTGCCCGACATGCAGGCCGGGTGGGAACAGATGTGCTCGAACGTCATGGCCGGGCTTTCGGGGCTCAACATGGTCTACGAGGCGGCGGGGATGCATGCCTCGCTTCTGGGCTTCTGCATGGAAAGCCTGATCCTCGGCGACGACCTGATCGGCCAGGCGCTGCGTTGCGTGCGCGGCATCGAGGTGACGGAGGATTCGGTCTCGGTCGAGGTGATGCGGCAGGTGTGCCTGTCCGGTCCCGGCCACTACCTCGGCTCCGACCAGACGCTGGGGCTGATGCAGACCGACTACATCTATCCCGCCCTCGGCGACCGGACGAGCCCCAAGGAATGGGTCGAGAAGGATCGCCCCGACCTTCTGGCGAAGGCGATCGCGAAGAAGCAGGAACTGCTCGCCGCACCGGTGCGCGCGGCCTTCGCCGCCGATCTCGACGCGGCGCTCCGCGCCCGGTTCCCGATCCATCTGCCCGCCTGACGGCAATCGGCTTTACACCGCCGCCCCGGCCCGCGTAACTGAACACGTGTTCAGAAAATGGAGGCAGCGATGAAACTCGCCGATACCTGCGCCGTGATCACCGGCGGCGCCTCGGGCCTGGGCGCCGCGACCGCGCGGCACTTCCGCGACCGCGGCGCGGCCGTGACGCTGTTCGACCGCGACCGCGACCGGGGCGCGGCGCTGGCCGCCGAGATCGGCGCGACCTTCGCCGAGGTGGACGTGACCGACGAGGCCTCGGTCGCCGCCGGCCTCGCCGCCGCGCGCGCCGCGATGGGCCGGATCACGGCGGCCGTGAACTGCGCCGGCATCGCCACCGCCGAACGCACGCTGGGCCGGACCGGGCCGCACGATCTTGCCAGCTACCGCCGCACGATCGACGTCAACCTGGTGGGCACCTTCAACGTCGCCCGCCTTGCCGCCGCCGAAATGGCCGGAAACGACGGCGCGGAACGGGGCGTGATCGTCAACACCGCCTCGGTCGCCGCCTTCGACGGGCAGAAGGGCCAGGCCGCCTATGCCGCCTCGAAGGCCGGGATCGCCGGGATGAGCCTGCCGCTGGCGCGCGATCTCGCCAGTTTCGGGATCCGGGTCTGCGCCATCGCGCCGGGGATCTTCGCCACCCCGATGCTGACCGCCCTGCCCGAAGAGGTGCAGGCCGGCCTCGCCGCCGACGTGACCTTCCCCAAACGGCTCGGCGATCCCGCCGAATACGCCGCGCTGGCCGCGTTCATCGTCGAATGCGGCTACCTGAACGGCGAGACGATCCGGCTCGACGGCGCGCTGCGGATGCGCTGATCGACGCCGGGCCGGCAACCACCCGCGCGTCCGGGATTTTGGCCGGGAAATATCCTCGGGGGGCGCCGCGCAGCGGCGGCGGGGGGCAGACAGCCCCCCGGGCTCACGCCTGCCAGGCGGCCAGAACCTCGGCCGGGTCCAGCGGTTCGGCCTGCGAGGCCGGCCGCAAGCCGCCCGGCGTGGCCGACAGCCGCGGCGCGGGCATCGGCTGGGTCACCCCCTCGTGCCGGACATAGGTGCCGCGCCCGGCGTTCTGCGGATGCGCCCGCGCCTCGGCCAGCGTCAGCACCGGCGCGGCGCAGGCATCGCTCCCCTCCAACTCCGCCGCCCAGTCGTCGCGGGTTCGCGTCGCGATGTGGCGCGCCAGGCGCGCCCGCGCCTCGGGCCAGCGCGCGACATCCGATTGCGGCGGCATCTCCTCGGGGTCGAGACCGATCCGGGCCAGGAATTCCGCCCAGAACTTCGGCTCGATCGCACCGACGGCGAGATGCCCGCCGCAGCGGCACTCGTAGACCCCGTAGAACGGCGCCGCGCCGTCCAGCAGGTTCGCCGCGCGCCGGTCGGTCCATTGCCCGGCCATCTGCATCGCGGTGATCATCGCCGCCAGGTGCGCCACCCCGTCGGTGATCGCGCAATCGACGACCTGGCCCTGCCCGGTCCGCGCCGCGTGCCACAGCGCCGCCATCACCCCGAAGGCAAGGTAGATCCCGCCGCCGCCGAAATCGCCCAGAAGGTTCAGCGGCACCGCCGGCGCCGCGCGCGGGCCGATCGCGTGCAGAACCCCGGTCAGCGCCAGGTAGGTGATGTCATGCCCGGCGACCTCGGCCAGCGGCCCCGCCTGCCCCCAGCCGGTCATCCGCCCGTAGACCAGGCGCGGATGATCGGGAAAGTCGGCCGGCCCAAGGCCCAGCCGCTCCATCGCGCCGGGCCGCATCCCCTCGATCAGCGCGTCGGCCCTGCCGATCAGGCGTTGGGCCACGGCACGGCCCTCGGCCGCCTTCAGGTCCAGTTCGATGAACCCCCGTCCCCGGTTCAGGATGTCGTAGTCCAGCCCCAGCAGATGCGGCTGCCCCGGCCGCGCGATCCGGATCACCTCGGCCCCCATGTCGGCCAGGCACATCGCCGCGAAGGGCGTCGGCCCCAGCCCGGCGATCTCCACCACCTTCACCCCGGCCAGCGGCCCGCTCATGCCCCGGCCTTCTCTTCCAGCATCAGCCACTCTTCCTCGGCCGCCGCAAGCGCCGCCTGGCGCTCGGCCAGCATCTCAGTCGCCTTGGCGAACTTCACCGGCTCGCGCGCGTAGAGATCGGGATCGGACAGCAGCCCAGCCAGCTTGCCGATCTCGGCCTCCAGCCGCGCGATCAGGTCGGGCAGCGCGTCCAGCCGCTTCCGCTCGGTGAAGGTCAGCCCGGCCGCAGCGGGTTTCGGCGCCGGCGCCGGGGCGGCCGGTGCCGCCGCGGCCGGCCGCGCCGCGGCCTTGCGGCCTGGCGGCTCGGGCGCGACGGCGGCGGGCAGCACCCCGCCCGACTGCGCGATCATGTCGCTCCAGCCGCCGGCATAGACGGTCGCGCCGCCGTCCCCGTCCATCAGCACCGTTGTCGCGGCGATCCGGTCGATGAAATCGCGGTCGTGGCTCACGAGGATCACCGTGCCGTCATACTCCCCCAGCACGTCCTGCAGCAGATCCAGCGTCTCGACATCCAGATCGTTCGTCGGCTCGTCGAGGATCAGCAGGTTCGAGGGCCGCGCCATGATCCGCGCCAGCAGCAGCCGCGCCCTCTCGCCGCCCGACAGCGCCGAGATCGGCGCCCGCGCCTGCGCCTCGTCGAACAGGAAATCCTTCAGGTAGCCCACCACGTGGCGCGGCGCGCCGCGCACCATCACCTGGTCCGACCGGCCCGGCACACCCAGCGCGGGATCGCCAGTCAGCCCGTCCCACAGCGTCACCGCCGGGTCGAGCGCGGCGCGCGCCTGGTCGAAGACCGCGATCTCGAGATTGGTGCCCAGCCGCACCCGGCCCGAATCCGGCGCCATCTCGCCGGTGAGCATCTTCAGAAGCGTCGTCTTGCCCGCGCCGTTCGGCCCGACCACCGCGATCCGGTCGCCGCGCATCACCCGGATCGAGAAGTCCCTGACGATCGCGCGGCCGTCGAAGGCCTTGCTCACCCGCTCCGCCTCGATCACCATCCGGCCCGAGGCCGCCCCGGTTTCCAGCCCCAGCGCGGCGGTGCCCTGCCTGCGGATCATCGCCGCGCGATCGGCCCGCATCGCCTGCAGCGCGCGCAGCCGCCCCTGGTTGCGCTTGCAGCGGGCAGAGATCCCCTCCACCGCCCATCGCGCCTCGGCCCTGATCTTGCGGTCGAGCTTGTGGCGCGCCTCGTCCTCCTCGGCCCAGACCCGGTCACGCCAGTCCTCGAACCCGGCGAAGCCCTGCTCGCCGCGCCGCACCCGGCCCCGGTCGATCCACAGCGTCGCACGGCTGAGGTTGCGCAGGAATGCCCGGTCATGGCTGATCACCACCACCGCCGAGCGGGTCGCGGCCAGCGCCTCCTCCAGCCAGGCGATGGCCCGGATATCGAGATGGTTGGTCGGCTCGTCCAGCAGCATCAGATCGGGCGCCTCGGCCATGATCTTGGCCAGCGCCGCGCGCCGCCGCTCGCCGCCCGAGGCGGTGGCGACCGGCGTATCGGGGTCAAGGCCCAACCCCTCCGCCGCCGCTGCGACGCGCCAGGCCTCGCCCTCGCCCAGCCCGCTCGCCGCGAATGCGCCCAGCGTCGCATGGGCCGACAGGTCCGGCTCCTGCTCCATGTAGCCGACCGCGATCCCCGGCGGCACCGCGCGCTCGCCCGCGTCGGGCTCCACCAACCCGGCCATCACCTTCATCAGCGTCGACTTGCCCGACCCGTTGCGCCCGACCAGCGCCACCCGGTCGCCGGGCTGCACGACCAGGTCGAGACCGTCGAACACCGGGTCGCCGCCGAAACTCAGCGCGATGCCGGACAGTTGCAGAAGCGGGGCGCGGGCCATGCCGCAGGGGCTACCGCGCCGCCGGGCCACCGTCAATCGCGGCCCGATCCCTCCGCGGGCGCATTTTGGTCGTCAAGTATCCTCGGGGGGCGCCGCCGCAGGCGGCCGGGGGGCAGACAGCCCCCCGCGGCTACCCCGCCACCGCGCGCAACGCCCGCGCCCGGGCCGGCGGGATCGCCCGGATCTCCAGCCCGGTGAACACGTGCAGCGTGCCCAGGTCGCGGTCGACCACCGCGTGGTCCGAAACCCACCCGCCCATCATCAGGTAGCTGCGCAGGAGCGGCGGCATGCGCAGCATCGCGGCCTTCGCATCGGGCTTGGTCCGCCTGAGCCTTTGGGCGAAACGGAAGACATCGGGCGCCTTGACCCGCGGCAGCCAGCGCTTCGGCCCCAGGTGCCGGTCCTTCAGCATCGCGAAGGCGTCGCGATAGGTATCGGTCTCGGTGCCCATGAACGACGAGCAGCCGAACAGCATCTCCACCCCCTCGGCATCGACGATCCGCGCCACCGCGCCCCAGGCGACGCGCAGGATGTTCGGATCCTTCCAGGCGGGATGAATGCAGAACCGCCCCATCTCCACCATCCGGCCGCGGTAGTCCGCCAGCGCCGAAAGCTCGTAGTACTGGGCAGCGTAGCTGCGGCCGATCTCGGCCCCGCCTTCCAGCACCATCAGCCGAAAGCAGCAGACCAGGGTGCCGGACCGCTCGTCCTCGACCAGGACGTGCCGGCACAGCGGGTCGAAGCCGTCGGCATCGGCGCCCGTCTCTTCCGCGCCCGCCCCGGCGCCGGTCCCGTCGCCATCGCCGGTCCGGTCCAGCCCACGGCCGGCGATGAAGGCCAGCCAGCGCAACCGCTGCGCGCGGCGCACGTCGGCCTCGGTTTCGGCGATCCGGGCAACGTAGCGCCCCCTGGCCAGAGACAGCATCCGCGATCCTCCGTTCCCGCCGCCCTCGGGCGCCGCGCGACTCTTGCGCCCGCCCCGCACAGGCCTAGATCATGGGCGAGGCCACCCTGGGCCACAAGGTGTGACGGGATCACGACGATGAACGAGACGACCACGCCCCCGAAACTGGTTTTGAGCGATGCGGAATGGCGCGACCGGCTGTCGGAGCTCGCCTTCAAGGTCACGCGCCAGCACGGCACCGAACGCGCCTTCACCCATGACGATTTTCCCAAGGCGCCGGGAACCTTCCGATGCGTCTGCTGCGGCGCCGCGCTGTTCGGGCAGGACCAGAAGTTCGACTCGGGCACCGGCTGGCCCAGCTTCTGGGCGCCGCTGCCCGACGCGCCGGTCGGTACGCGGGAGGATCGCAGCTGGTTCATGCGCCGCACCGAGGTGCATTGCACCGATTGCGCCGCGCATCTCGGCCATGTGTTTCCCGACGGGCCGAAGCCCACCGGGCTGCGGTATTGCATCAACGGCGTCGCGCTGCGCTTCGAGCCCGAGGCGGGCTGACCGCGCAACGCCGGTCCGGCGGGAACCGGTCAGTCGGTGAACTGGTCGAGCGTGAAGTTGCCCAGGTTGCCCAGCAACTGGCGCAGGAAGGTCACGCCCTCGATGTTGCTGTCGGTGACCCGGCGCGACAGCGCCACCACCTTGCCATCCTCCAGCCCGAAGCGTTCGACATTCTCGACGATGCCCTCGTCGTCGAAGCGGATCACCACCACCTGCCGGTCGATCTCCTGCGGCGCGCGCAAGGCGACGTGTTTCCAGGTCGAGCCGACGTAGAACCAGTCGCCACCCTGCATCAGCCCGGAGGACGAGGGCCGCCCGATGCGGTCGGACACAGCAAGCCGTGTGTCCTCGCCCACCACGATCTCGGCAAGATCGGCTTCGGCGGGGACATAGCCGTGCCGGCGTACCGGCGGGTTGCAGGCGGCAAGCGCCACGACGAGGGCGATCATCCCCCCCAAGCGCACTACCGAAACGCCGCTCGCCATACTGCCCCCTTGCCCCGTCGCCTCAAGACCCCTATCCGCTTACACCACCCGGACCGGGCGCTTCAAGCGGTTCCCCCGGACGGGTCCGATGCAACCGGGGAACGGGACATGCCCAGTACCGCCGCACGAACGCTGCCCTTGCGCCCGGCCGACCTGCCGGCGCGCAAGCCGACCCGGTTCGACCTGGCCCCCGGCCCCGATGACCTGGCGGCGCTGGCCGACGAGCTTGGCCTGATCGCCCTGCGCAAGCTGCGCTTCAGGGGCGAGTTGCGGCCCGACGGCCGCCGCGACTGGCGGCTGGAGGCCACTCTGGGGGCAACCGTGGTCCAACCCTGCGTCGTCACCCTGGAGCCGGTGACCACCCGGATCGACGAGGCGGTGACGCGCCGCTACCTCGCCGGGATGGAAATGCCTGTCGGCGAGGAAACCGAAATGCCCGAGGACGACAGCGCCGAACCGCTGCCCGAGGTCGTGGACATCGGCGCGGTCATGGCCGAGGCGCTGGCGCTGGCGCTGCCGCTTTATCCGCGCGCGGCGGCGGCCGAGGCGCCGATGCGGGCCGCTCCGCCGGGCGCCGCGCCGCTGACCGATGAGGCGCTGCGCCCCTTCGCCGGGCTCGACCGGCTGCTGGACCGCGCCCGCGACGACGACACCGGGGAAAGCGGTGGCGGAACCGGCGGCGCCGGCTGATCCCGCGGGTTCAGAAAACGCTTGCGCCGCCGCCGAATCCGTCTATGTTCCCGGCCTCGTTCGAAGCAAGGGTTCGCACCCGGTCCGACGCAGGCAGCCAGCGCGAAACCCCAGAAAACAAAGGGCTTTGGCCCGAAACATCCCGAGGTTGAGACATGGCCGTCCAACAGAACCGAGTCACGCGGTCCCGCCGCAACATGCGCCGCGCCCACGATGCCCTGGTCGCCGCGAATCCCAATGAATGCGCCAACTGCGGCGAGCTGAAGCGCCCGCACCACGTGTGTGCCGCTTGCGGCCATTACGACGGGCGTGAAGTCGTCGCGCAGGCGGTCGAGGTCGACCTGGACGACGACGCGGCCTGAGCCGGTCCGCGGCGGGTTGGATATCGGACCCATGGCAACCGCAGGGCCCAAGGGAACGCCGGACGCCCCGCAGCACACGGGACAGCACGTCATTTCGGTCGATGCCATGGGCGGAGACCTGGGCCCCGCGGCCGTCGTCGCGGGGCTTGTCGCGTCTGCCCAGAAGAACCCCGACATCCGCTTCATCCTGCACGGACCCGAGCCGCAACTCGACCGGCTGGTGCGCCGCAACCGCATCCTCGACGGCCGCTGCGACATCCGCCATGCCGAGGGCGTGGTATCGATGGATGACAAGCCCAGCCAGGTGATGCGCCACGGCGAGGGCACCTCGATGTGGTCGGCGATCGAAAGCGTCCGCAACGGCGAGGCCGAGGTCGCGGTGTCCTGCGGCAACACCGGGGCGCTGATGGCGCTGTCGATGATCCGGTTACGCAAGCTGCCCGGCATCAACCGGCCCGCCATCGCCTGCCTGTGGCCCTCGCGCAATCCCGCCGGGTTCAACGTGATGCTCGATGTCGGCGCCGATATCCGCGCCGATGCCGAGGATCTTCTGCAATACGCGCTGATGGGCGCCTCCTACGCCCGCAACGGCCTGGGGCTGACCCGGCCGCGGATCGGGCTGCTGAATGTCGGCACCGAGGAACACAAGGGCCGGGCGGAGCTGAAACTCGCCAACGACCTGATCGAGTCCGCCACCGAGGCCGGCGCCTTCGATTATGTCGGCTTCATCGAGGGCGGCGATCTGCCCTCGACCCGCGTCGACGTGATCGTGACCGACGGGTTCACCGGCAACATCGCGCTGAAGACCGGCGAGGGCACCGCCAAGCTGATCGGGGATTTCCTGCGCGAGGCCTTCGCGGCCACGCCGCTGTCGCGCATCGCCTCGCTGCTGGCGCTGACCTCGCTCAGGCGGCTGCGCAAGCGGATCGACCCGCGGCGGGTGAACGGCGGGGTGTTCCTGGGCCTCAACGGCACCGTCGTGAAATCGCACGGCTCGGCCGATGCCACCGGCGTCTCGGCCGCGATCAAGCTGGCGTTCCGGTTGGCGGAGTCCGGGTTCCAGGCACGCCTGGCCGCGCGGCTTGCCAGCGTCGAGCGGGCGATGCACAGTGCCGCGGAGGGATCGGGGAAGGACGGGACAGGCGCATGACACTTCGGTCCGTGGTCCGGGGCGCCGGGCACTACCTTCCCCGGCGCGTCGTCCCCAACGCGGAATTCGAGGCCAGGCTCGATACCACCGACGAGTGGATCCGGTCCCGCAGCGGGATCGAGCGGCGGCATTTCGCGGCCGAGGGCGAAACCACCTCCGACCTGGCGGTGGCCGCCGCCGCGGCGGCGCTGGCCGATGCCGGGATGCAGGCGGACGAGATCGACGCGATCGTGGTCGCGACCTCGACGCCCGACCTCACCTTCCCCTCCGTCGCGACGATGGTGCAGGGCCGGCTGGGCATGACCCGCGGCTTCGCCTTCGACGTGCAGGCGGTCTGCGCCGGCTTCGTCTTCGCGCTGGCCAATGCCGACGCGCTGATCCGCGCCGGCCAGGCCCGCCGCGTGCTGGTGATCGGCGCGGAAACCTTCAGCCGCATCCTCGACTGGACCGACCGCGGCACCTGCGTGCTGTTCGGCGACGGCGCGGGCGCGCTGGTCCTGGAAGCCGCAGAGGGTGCGGGCACGACCGACGACCGCGGCATCCTCGCGACCGATCTCAATTCCGATGGGCGCCACAAGGATCTGCTCTATGTCGATGGCGGCGTGTCGGCCACCGGGTCGGCGGGGCAACTGCGGATGCAGGGCAACGCCGTGTTCCGCCATGCCGTCGAGAAGCTGGCCGACACCGCGCATCGCGCGCTGGACAAGGCCGGGCTGAGCGGCGCCGATGTCGACTGGATCGTGCCGCACCAGGCGAACCTTCGGATCATCACCGCCACCGCGCAGCGGATGCAGGTGCCGATGGACCGTGTCGTCGTCACCGTGCAGGACCATGGCAACACCTCCGCCGCCTCGATCCCGCTGGCGCTGTCGGTGGGCAAGCAGCGCGGCCAGATCAAGCCCGGCGACCTGGTGGTGACCGAGGCGATCGGCGGCGGGCTGGCCTGGGGCGCGGTGGTTCTGCGCTGGTAGCGCAAACGGCCATTCTCCTCACACCCGAACCGCAAGCTGCAAGTCCTTGATTGCCTTTCGTTGACAGGGCTTGGTGTTCTGCGCATGGTGGTCCGATGATCCAGGGGGGATTTGACGATGAGTGACAAGACCCTGACGCGCATGGACCTCAGCGAGGCCGTGTTCCGCGAGGTCGGCCTGTCGCGGAACGAGTCCGCGCAACTGGTCGAAAGCGTATTGCAGCACATGTCCGACGCGCTGGTGCGTGGCGAGACGGTCAAGATTTCCTCCTTCGGCACCTTCGCGGTGCGCGACAAGACCGCCCGGATGGGCCGCAACCCGAAGACCGGCGAAGAGGTTCCGATCAGCCCGCGCCGGGTGCTGACCTTCCGGCCCTCGCACCTGATGAAGGACCGGGTGGCGGCCGGCAACAGGGGCTGAGGGGCGGCGCATGGGCGGCAAGTCGGCCGATGCCTTCCGCACGATCAGCGAGGTGTCCGAGCTGATCGGAACGCCCGCGCATGTGCTGCGGTTCTGGGAAACCAAGTTCGGACAGATCCGGCCGGTGAAGCGCGCCGGCGGACGGCGTTACTACCGGCCCGCGGATGTCGCGCTGATCGACGGGATCCGGCAGCTTCTGCACGAGGACGGGATGACCATCCGCGGTGTGCAGAAGATCCTGCGCGAACGGGGCCTGCGGCATGTGATGGGCCTGTCGCGCTTTGCCGAGGGGCTGGGCGGCGCGCCCGAAGAACCGCCCGCCCGCGAAGAGGCGCCCGTGGAGACCCCGGTCGCGGCCCCGATCGTCCCCTCCGAAGACCCTAGGGCCTCCGACGCGGCGCCGGAAATGCCGGAATTGCCGTTCGGCGAGCCGATGGCGCGTGCGCCGGCGGCCGCAGCCGCCCCCGCCGACGCACAGGCCGACGCAGAGGCCGCCGCACCGGTCGACGGGGCGGTCGATGACAGCGCCGCAGGCGACCGGTCGATTGCCGGGGAGACGCCGCAGATCACGGCCGCGCGGCCGCTTGCCGCCGCGCTGCGCCGTTTCCGTCCCGATGCCGCGCAGCGCAGCCGGCTGGCCGAGCTGGAGCCGCGTCTTGCCGCGCTGCGCGACCGTCTGGCCGCCCGGCCGCCGGGGTCCGCGCGCTGAGCGGCGCGATGCGAATTGCGGCTTGCCCCTGCCCCGCGCTTGGCCCTATATGGCGCGCGTCGGGCCGTGGCGCAGCCTGGTTAGCGCGTCCGTCTGGGGGGCGGAAGGTCGCGAGTTCGAATCTCGCCGGCCCGACCATCATGAGAACGCCCGCCCCCGCCGGGGCGGGCGCTTCCGTATCCGGGCGGAGGGCCGGGCGATGACGGGGGTTCTGCCCGACCATGCGATCGAGGCGCTGATCGCCCGGGGCGCGATCGCGGCCGATCCCGCCGTGCTGCCCGGACAGGTGCAGCCCGCCAGCCTCGACCTTCGGCTGGGGCCGGTGGCCTACCGGGTCCGCGCCTCGTTCCTTGCCGGCCAGGGCCGCAGCGTTGCCGAACGGATCGCCGAATTCGAAATGCACCGTATCGACCTCGGCCCCGGCGCGGTGCTGGAGAAGGGCTGCGTCTACCTCGTGCCGCTGACCGAGGCGCTCGCCCTGCCCGCCGACATCTCGGCCGTCGCCAATGCCAAGAGTTCCACCGGCAGGCTCGACCTGCTGACCCGGCTGATCACCGATGGCGGCACCGAATTCGACCGGATCGCGCCGGGCTATGCCGGCCCGCTCTGGGCCGAGATCTGCCCGCGCTCGTTCTCGGTGCTGGTGCGGCCGGGCATGCGGCTGAACCAGATCAGGTTCCGGCAGGGCGAGGCGGTGCTGGACGATGCCGCGCTGGCCGCGCTGCACGCGGTGGAACCGCTGGTCAGCGGCACCCCGGTGATCTCCGGCGGGCTGGGATTCTCGGTCGACCTGCAACCCCGTGCGACGACGCTGGTGGGCTACCGCGCCAAGCCGCACACCGGGGTGATCGATCTCGACCGGATCGGGGCCTACGACCCGGCGGAATTCTGGGATGAACTGCACACGCGCGAGGGCCGGCTGATCCTCGACCCCGGCGCCTTCTACATCCTCGTCAGCCGCGAAGCGGTGACGATCCCGCCGGGATACGCCGCCGAGATGGCGCCCTACCTTGCCATGGTGGGCGAATTCCGGGTGCATTACGCCGGCTTCTTCGATCCCGGTTTCGGCCATGGCACGGCGGGCGGGCAAGGCTCGCGCGGGGTGCTGGAGGTGCGCTGCCACGAGGCGCCCTTCGTGCTGGAACACGGGCAGGTGGTGGGCCGGCTGGTCTACGAGCGGATGGCCGCGCCCCCCGCCCGGCTTTACGGCGCGGACCTGGCCTCGAACTACCAGGGCCAGGGGCTGAAACTGTCCAAGCATTTCCGGGCGGGCTGAGGCCGGCGCCGGCGGCGGCGCTACTCCTCGAACATCTCCGCCTGGCCCTCGGCCTCGGGCCCGTCCTCGTCGTCCTCGTCGGTCTCGCCCCCCGGCCCGCCGCGGCTGTCGAGCAAGCCCGCCGCGCGCAGTTCCTTGATGCCCGGCAGGTCGCGCGCGCTTTCAAGCCCGAAGTGGTCGAGGAAGGCCTCGGTCACCACGAAGGTCACCGGGCGGCCCGGCGTCATCCGGCGCCGGCCCAGGCGAATCCAGTCCAGTTCCAGCAACTGGTCGATCGTGCCGCGGCTGACCGCGACGCCGCGAATCTCCTCGATCTCGGCGCGGGTGACGGGCTGGTGATAGGCGATGATCGCCAGTGTCTCGATGGCCGCGCGGCTGAGCTTGCGGGTTTCCACCACCTCGTGCTGCATCAGGAAGCCAAGATCCGGCGCGGTGCGGAACGCCCAGCCGTTGCCCACCCGGACCAGAGCGACGCCGCGGCCCTCGTAGCGCCGGCGCAGGTGCACCAGCGCCTCGGCCGGGTCCGCGCCATGCGGCATCCGCGCGGCAAGGTCGGCCACCGTGACCGGTTCGGCCGAGGCGAACAGCACGGCCTCCACCATCCGTTCCTGTTCGGCCATCGGCGGGGCGGCGAACAGCCGCGGTTCGGGGGTATCCTCGGGCTCGGTCATTCCTGGCGTCTCATTTCGGGCGGCGCCGGATCGCGATCGGCGCGAAGGTCTCGGTCTGCTTCAACTCGATCTGGCCCTGCTTGGCCAGTTCCAGCGTCGCCGCGAAGGTCGCGGCGGTGGCCGAGCGGCGGCGGCCGGGATCGGCCAGCCAGCCCTCGGGCAGGTAGCTGGCAAGATCGGTCCAGTCACCGGCGAAACCGATCAGCCCGCGCAGCCGGTCCAGCGCCGCCTCCATCGTGTAGACATTGGTACGATCGAAGGCATAGGGGCGGAACTCGTCGCGGGTGCGGGTCCGGGCATAGGCCTGCATCAGGTCCAGAAGCGTGGCGGTGTAGCGCAGCGTCCGCAGCCGCATGACGTCTTCGGGGATACCGCGGACGAAGAAGTCCCGCCCTTTCTGATCGCGCGCCATCAGCCGGGCCGCGGCCTCGCGCATCGCCTGCAACCGTTCCAGCTGGAACGCCAGGTGCGCCGCCAGATCCTCGCCCGAGGGCGCGGGATCGTCGGGATCGGGGGGCAGCAGCAGCCGCGATTTCAGGAACGCCAGCCACGCCGCCATCACCAGGTAGTCGGCCGCCAGTTCGATCCGCAGCACCTTGGCGCGGTCAACGAAGGCCAGGTACTGCTCGGCCAGGTCGGTCACGGCGATGCGGCGCAGGTCGACCTTCTGGGTCCGCGCCAGTGTCAGCAAGAGGTCGAGCGGCCCCTCGAACCCGTCGACATCGACGATCAGCGCCTCGGCCGCCCGGCGCGCGGCGATGTCGCCGGGCTCCGCCGCCGCCGCCTCGGGCGGCGGCCGAAGCGGCACGGGATCGGCATCTTGCGGGTCGGTCACGCGGGGCTCCGTCAGGCGGGGGGCAGGATCGCCCGAAACTCCGCCTCCAGCGCCGCCATGTCAACCGGCGGCGGGGCGCGGCGGGCCGCAAGCGCCGCGTCGGCACGCGCCGCGGCCGCGCCCTCCAACGTTCCGGCCGCGTCGGCGACGGCGGCCATCTCCGCCGCGTCGCCGTTGCAATGCAAGACGATGTCGCAGCCCGCCGCCCGCGCGGCGGCGGACCGCGCCGCCACCGAACCGCTGAGCGCACCCATCGAGATGTCGTCGGTCAGCAACAGGCCGCTCAGCCCGATCCGGTGCCGCAGCAGGTCGATCACGACCGGCGACAGCGTGGCGGGCCGCTCGGGATCGAGCGCGGGGTAGACGACATGCGCGGTCATCGCCATCGGCAGGTCGGCGAGCGCGGCGAAGGGCGCGAAATCCGTCGCCTCCAGTTCGGTGCGCGTTGCCGCCACGCGCGGCAGCCCCTTGTGGCTGTCGGTGCCGGCGCGGCCGTGGCCGGGCGCATGCTTGAGCACCGGAACCACCCCGCCCCCGGCCAATCCCTCGGCCACGGCGCGGGCATGGGCGGCGACCTCGGCCGCCGTCTCGCCCAGGCACCGGTTGCGCAGGAACGGATGCGTTCCCGGTCCGGCGATATCGGCTACCGGGGCGCAGTTCGCGTCGATCCCCAGGCCCCGCAGTTCCGCCGCGATGATCCGGTAGCGCAGATACAGGCCGCGCGCCGCCCTGTCGCGGGGCGAGGCCCGCACCTGGTCGAGCGGTGGCAGCCAGTCGCGCGCCAGGGGCGGACGCAGGCGCTGAACCCTGCCGCCCTCCTGATCGATCAGGATCGCCGCATCCCGCCCGACAGCGGCGCGCAACTCATTCGTGAGTCGAATGACTTGCGCGGCACTTTCAATGTTTCGCGCGAAGAGGATGAAGCCCCAGGGATCGGCCGTGCGGAAGAAGGTCGCCTCGGCGGGCGACAGGACCGGCCCGGCGCAGCCGAAGATCGCCGCGCCGGCCACGCCCGCCTCAGCGTGCCTGGGCGGGAATGCAGGCCGCGCCCTCGGCCAGAAGCGCGGCGCAGAACCGGCGCGAGTCCGAGGCATCCTCGAACCCGGCGACCCGAAGCCGGTAGAAGGCCCGGCCGCCCGTGTCGGCCGGTTCGATCACGCGATCCTTGCCGGCCAGGAGTGCACCGAAGCGGGTTTCCATCGCCTCCCATTCCGCGCGGGCCGCGTCGGGATCGTCGAACGCGCCGAGTTGGGCAAGCGGCGTTCCCGGCACCAGGGCCGTCCCGTCGATCTCCTGCGAGGGGCCGGGCGCGGCGATCGCCTGCGCCACCGCCGCGGCGACGGCGGCAGCGACCGGATCGACCTCGGGCGCGGCATCGGTCATCACCGACGGGGCCACGGCCGGCGTCAGCGCGGCGATGCGGCCGTCCAGCCCGGCGGGGCGGGCCGGCGGACGCGGCGAGCGCACGACACCCGGCACGCTGGCCGGAATCGGCGCGATCGCCGGCTTGTCGTTCAGATCACCGATGGCTTCCGCGATGCCCATGGTTCCGTCCGGCCCGGCCACCGCCGCCGCCGGTTCCGCGCCGAAACCCGCGCCGGGGGTCACGACCGCCGGGGTCACGATCGCCGGTTCCGGCGCGGCGAGGTCGGGCGTGGCGGCGGGCGCCATCACCAGCGCCGGCGCCAGCTCGCCCATCGGCTGGGCATCGGGCGCAAGTTCCGGCGGTTCCGGCGCCAGGACGATCCGGTCCGCGGGCGGCGTCGCCGTGCCTTCCGCCGCGACGTCATTCACCGCGAGACCGGTGTGGTTGGCCAACTGCCCGCCGGGATCGGCCGGGGCGACCCGCGCGGGGCCTTCAAGCGCGCGCACCACCGGGATGCCCTGCACGTCGCGCACCGCCAGCTTGTAACCCCAGATCCCGAGCCCGACGATCAAGGCCAGCGAGGTCACGGCCCCGGCAGCACCGGCGATCCGCCCCATGCCCAGCGGCGCGCGCGGTGCCGCTTCGTCGTCGTCGATCTGTGGTGATGGCCGGCCCGCGGGCCTTTGCGGCGCCGCCGCCCAGCGTTGCGCCCGCAGGCTTTCCACCTGCACGTCGTGCCCCGACCGGGGCGACCGGTAGAGTTCGTGTTCCATGCTCCGCCTCATCGCGGCGGGTCGGCCCGCCGTCTGCCGTCTCCGGTCGCGGGCGCCTGGATCAGCGCATTTCCTCCGCCGGAGTTACGCCCAGAATAGCAAGACCGGCGGAAATGACAACGCCCGAGGCCCGTGCCAGCGCGATCTTGGCCTGCGAAACGGCCGGATCATCCTGCAGGAAGCGCAGCCCGGGCTCGTCATTGCCGCGATTCCAGTGCGCGTGCAGTTCCGACGCCAGTTCGTAAAGGTAGAACGCGACGCGATGTGGCTCGCCGTTCCTGGCGGCGATCTCGACCAGCCGCGGCCATTCGGCGATCTTCTGGGCCAGCGCGATCTCGGCCGGATGCGCCAGTTGCGCAAGGTCCGCAGCGGCCAGCGTCGCGTCATCCGCCGCGATCCCCTGTTCGGCCGCCTTGCGCAGCACCGAGGCGACACGCGCATGGGCGTATTGCACGTAGAAGACCGGGTTGTCCTTCGACTGCTCCAGCACCTTGTCGAAATCGAAATCCAGCGGCGCGTCGTTCTTGCGGGTCAGCATCACGAAACGCGTGACATCGGCCCCGGCCTGTTCGACCACGTCGCGCAGGGTCACGAAGGTGCCGGCGCGCTTCGACATCTTGAACGGCGCGCCGTTCTTCCACAGCTTGACCAGCTGGATCAGCTTGATGTCCAGCGGAACGCGACCGTTCGACAGCGCCCTGACCGCCGCCTTCATCCGCTTGACATAGCCGCCGTGATCGGCGCCCAGCACATCGATCAGAAGGTCGAAGCCGCGTTCGATCTTGTCCCAGTGATAGGCGATGTCGGGGGCGAAATAGGTCCACGCGCCATCGGATTTCATCACCGGCCGATCGACGTCGTCACCATGCGCGGTGGAACGAAACAGCGTCTGCTCGCGCGGTTCCCAATCGTCCGGGGTCTTGCCCTTGGGCGGCTCCAGCACGCCCTCGTAGATCAGGTCCATGCCGCGCAGACGGTCCAGCGCGGCCTCGATCCGGCCGGTGCCGTAAAGCGACTTCTCGCTGGAATAGACATCCATCCTCACGCCGAGAAGCGCGAGATCGTCGCGGATCATCGCCATCATCGCCGCGGTCGCGAAATCGCGCACCTCGTCGAGCCATTCGGCTTCCGGCCGGTCGATCAGGCTGCTGCCGTATTTCTGCTTCAGCGCCTCGCCCACCGGGATCAGGTAGTCGCCCGGATAAAGGCCCTCGGCGATCTCGGGTTCCAGCCCGTTGGCCTCGCGGTAGCGTTCGTAGGCCGACCGCGCCAGCACGTCGACCTGCGCGCCGCCGTCGTTGATATAGTATTCGCGGGTAACCGCGTAGCCGGCGAAATCCAGAAGGCTCGCCAGCGCGTCGCCGAACACCGCGCCACGGGTATGGCCGACATGCATCGGCCCGGTGGGGTTGGCCGAGACGAACTCGACATTCACCTTCAGCCCCTGCCCCATCGTCGAGCGGCCGAAATCGTGCCCGCCGGCCAGCGCGGCGCGCACCACGCCCTGCCAGACCACGGGCGCCAGCCGCAGGTTCAGAAAGCCGGGCCCCGCGACCTCGGCCGCGGCGATCCGCGGATCGGCGGCCAGCCGGCCGGCCAGCGCCTCGGCGATCTGCCGCGGCGGCATCCCGGCGGGCTTGGCCAGCACCATCGCGGCGTTGGTGGCCATGTCGCCGTGCGCAGGGTCGCGCGGCGGCTCCACCGCGACATTGCCGGTGTCGAGCCCGGCGGGCAGCGTGCCCGCCGCCTCCAGTTCGGCCAGCGCCCCGATCACGAGCGCACGGATATCCGCGAAAAGGTTCATCTTGTCTGGCCCCGCTTCTGGCCGCGTCAGCGTTCCGGGCGGTCTAGCACGGGTGCGCGCGGCGTCAACATCCCGCGCGGGTCAGCCCGCGCCGAACAGCCGTTCGTGTTCGAGGATCGCGAACCGGTCGGTCATGCCCGCGACATAGTCGAGCACGATGCGCGCCAGCCCGGTGTCGTCGCCCGAAACCCTGGCCACGTCCTGCTGCCAGTTCTCCGGCAACAGCGTCGGATCGGCCATATAGGCGGGAAACAGGTCGCGCACGATCCGCGTCACCCGGTCGCGTTCGACCACGACCGAGGGGGCGCGGTACATCCGCTGGAACAGGAACGACTTGACCGCCTTGAGGTTCTGGTAGAGCGGCTTGGAGAACCTGATGATCGGCCCGTCCATCGCGCGGATCGCGTCGGCCGACTGCGGGTTGGAGGTGGCCAGCCGGGTCTGGGCGACCGACAGCACGTCCTCGACCATCACGCCGAACACGCGCCTGAGCGCCTCGTGCCGCCGGCGCATCCGTTCGAGGCCGGGATAAAGCCGGTCGACCTCGGCGAAGGCCGCGCCGATCACCGGCAGCTCGGCCAGTTCCGCCTCGGTGAACAGGCCCGCGCGCAACCCGTCGTGCAGGTCGTGGTGGTTGTAGGCCACGTCGTCGGCCACGGCGGCCACCTGCGCCTCGGCGCTGGCCTGGGTGGACAGGTCCAGCGGCCATTCGGCATCGCATTCGGCCAGCGCGTAGGGCAAGGGCGGCGCGACCGGGCCATTGTGCTTCGCGATCCCCTCCAGCGTCTCCCAGGTCAGGTTCAGCCCGTCGAAATCGGCGTAATGGCGTTCCAGCCGGGTGACGATGCGGATCGCCTGGGCGTTGTGGTCGAACCCGCCCCAGGGGGCCATCATGTCGCACAGCGCGTCCTCGCCGGTATGGCCGAAGGGCGGATGGCCGAGATCGTGCGCCAGCGCCACCGCCTCGGCCAGGTCGACGTTCAGCCCCAGCGCCCCGGCCATCGTGCGCGCCACCTGCGCCACCTCGATCGTGTGGGTCAGCCGGGTGCGGTAGTAATCGCTTTCATGCTCGACCACGAAGACCTGGGTCTTGTGCTTCAGCCGACGGAAGGCCGAGGAATGGATGATCCTGTCGCGGTCGCGCTGGAACGGCGACCGGAAGGTGGACATCCGTTCCGGGTGCAGCCGCCCGCGGCTGTCGCCGGGCTGGCAGGCATAGGGGGCAAGGGTCATCCTACCGTCCGTTCTTGTTGCGCCTCCGGCCCCTGCCTATATCCTCGATGCCACGGAAATGATACGGTCTTGCCATGACGGACACGCTCACCCTGCCCCCGCGCGTCACCGAACGCGCCTTCGCCCGGCTCGCCGAGATCAACGCCCAGACGGGCGAGGCCAAGGCCCTGCGCGTTGCGGTCGAGGGCGGCGGCTGTTCCGGCTTCCAGTACGACATCCGGCTGGACGAGCCCGAGGCCGAGGACATCGTGCTGGAAGGCGGCGGCCAGAAGGTGCTGATCGATCCGGTTTCGTTGCCGTTCCTGCAAAACGCGGTGATCGATTTCTCCGAGGAACTGATCGGCGCGCGATTCGTGATCGAGAACCCGAATGCCTCGTCCTCCTGCGGCTGCGGCACCTCGTTTTCGATCTGATCGGCGCCGGTCCGCGTAGACCCCGCACAGGCTGACACAGGCGCGGGGGCCCCATGACGACGATCCTGATGCTGGGTTCCGGCCCTGGCGTGACCGAGGTGGCGGACTGGCCGCGCGCGCCGTTCGACCGGATCGTGGCGATCAACAACGCCTGGCGGGTGCGGCCGGACTGGGACGACCTCATCCATCCCTGGGACTTCCCCGAAGACCGGATGCCGCCCGCCCCCGTGCCCGGCCAGCGGATCGTGACCGAGGCGGATTTCGTGCCAGCGCAGAACCGCTGGGGCGGCTTCGTCTATGCCGGGGCGACGATGGCCTATACCGCGGGCTACTGGGCGCTCGACGCGCTGGCGCCGCGGGTTCTGGCCTATTTCGGCTGCGACATGCACTATCCGACGACCGGGCAGACCCATTTCTACGGCGCGGGCACCGCGGACCCGCTGCGCCCCGACATCACCCTGCAATCGCTGGAGGCGAAGGCGGCGCGGCTGATGATCCTTGCCGCCGAGGCCGGGCACGCGGTGGTGAACCTGTCCGACGGGCCGTCGCGGCTGGTGTTCCCGCGCGCCCGCGCCGCCGATCTCGACAGCATCCGGCCGGCAGCGTTCGACCGCGGCGCGGCGGACGAGGCGCGGGCGGCGGAGGCGGGGCTGGGCTACCACGTGCCCTCGGGCCGCTACTGGGAGGAACTCGACCGGTTCGACCCGGCCGAACTGTCGCGGATCGACGCGCTGTGGCTGGCCGCCGCCGGGCACCGCGCCGCCTGACCGGCTTGCCCCGCCCCCGCGCCGGGGCCTAGAAGGTGACAGCATCACGAAGGGGCCGGCCATGAAGATCGCCACGTTCAACATCAACGGCATCAAGGCCCGGATCGATCGGCTGCTGGATTGGCTCGGCCGCGCCGCGCCCGATGTCGCGCTGCTGCAAGAGATCAAGTCGGTCGACGAGGGGTTTCCGCGCGAGGCGATCGAGGCGCTGGGCTACACCGTCGAGACCCATGGCCAGAAGGGGTTCAACGGGGTCGCGATCCTGTCGCGCCTGCCGCTGGACGATGTCGCCCGCCGCCTGCCCGGCGACGAGGCCGACGAACAGGCCCGCTGGATCGAGGCGACCGTGATCGGCACCCGCCCGATCCGCGTGGCCGGGCTTTACCTGCCCAACGGCAATCCCGCGCCGGGGCCGAAGTTCGACTACAAGCTGGCCTGGATGGATCGGATGGAGGCGCGGGTGCGCGCCATCCTCGCCGCCGAAACCCCGGCGGTCTTCGCCGGCGATTACAACGTGATCCCGCAAGCCGAGGATGCCGCCCGCCCCGAGGCCTGGGTGACGGACGCGCTGTTCCGCCCCGAAAGCCGCGCCGCCTTCCACCGGCTCGTGAACCTCGGCCTGACCGACGCGATCCGCGCCCGCCAGCCCGACGGCCCCGGCCCCTTCACCTTCTGGGATTACCAGGCCGCCGCCTGGGAGCGGAACGACGGGATCAGGATCGATCACCTGCTGCTCACCCCGCAGGCCGCCGACCTGTTGCGCGCCGCCGGGGTGGACCGCGACGAGCGGGCGCTGGAAAAGCCGTCCGACCACGTCCCGGTCTGGATCGACCTCGACGCCTGAGCGGTTCAGCCGGCCTGCGTCACGTCGTGATCGTAAAGCCAGTCGAACCGGCCCAGCACCCGGCCCGGCGCGACCCGTCCGGCCAGCCTAAGCCCGAAATGCCCGATATCGCGCGCGATTCCCGACAGGTGATAGGCCCGCGCGTTTGCCGAAGCCGCCTCGACGGCGCGGCGCACCCGGCCCTCGCGCAGCGCCTGGTAGCGGGCCAGCGCCTGCTCTTCCACCGGGTCATCCGCCAGGCAGGCGGCCAGAACCCAGGCATCCTCCAGCGCCAGAACGGCGCCCTGCGCCAGGAACGGCAGCGTCGGATGCGCGGCATCGCCAAGGATCGCGGCCCCCTGCCCGTGCCAGCGCGCCGCGACCGGGTGGCGGAACAGCCCCCAAAGCCCCGGCGCCTCGACCTGGTCGAGCCAGCCGCGCACCGCGGGCGCGAACCGCTCGAAGGCAAGGCGCAGCGGCAGCGGATCGTCGGACAGCGACCAGCTTTCCTCGACCCAGCGGCGGCGTTCCTCGACGGCGACGATGTTGCGCAGCCGGCCGCCCCGCAACGGGTAGGTCACCAGGTGCCGGCCCGGCCCCATGTGCACCTGGACCTCCGGCGCGACCTCGCCGGGCGTGCAGGGCAAGGTGGCGCGCCAGGCGACCTGGCCGGTGAAGAACGGCGCCACGGTTCCGTTCAGCGCGCCCCGCACGACCGAATGCAGCCCGTCCGCGCCGATCAGCAGCCCGGTCTCGATCTCGGCGCCCTGTTTCGTGACCAGCCGGGGCGGATGCGCGCCCAGCCGCACCTCGGAGACCTCTTGCAAGAGCCGGATCCGCACGCCGGCCTCGCGCGCGCCGTCGGCCAAAAGCTCGATCAGGTCGGCGCGATGGATGGCGCGGAACGCCCGGCCCGGCTTCAAATGGTCGAAATCCAGCCGGATCAGCCGCTCGCCGGTCTCGCCGTCCCACAGTTCGACCGCCGGCGTACGGCTGCCGGCCGCCTCCAGCGCCGCGCCCAGCCCCAGCGCCTCCAGCACCGCCGCGCCATTGGGCGATACCTGAAGCCCGGCCCCGACCTCGCGGATCTCGGGCGCCTGTTCGAGCACGGTGACCGAGGCGCCGCGCAGCGCCAGCGCCCGCGCCACGGCAAGCCCGCCGACGCCGGCGCCCAGCACGGTGATCTCGCGCCCGGTCAGCATGCCCGCCGCCCGAGACGAAAACGCCGGGGCGTTTCGGCCCCGGCGCGGTCTGGTCTTGCTGCCGGCATCGCCCGGATCAGTCGTCGCGATGCACGCGTTCGCGCCGCTCGTGGCGTTCCTGCGCCTCGAGCGTCATGGTGGCGATCGGCCGTGCATCGAGACGCCGCAGGCTGATCGGTTCGCCGGTCACCTCGCAATAGCCGTATTCACCGTTCTCGATCCGGCGCAGGGCCGAGTCGATCTTGGCCACCAGCTTGCGCTGCCGGTCGCGGGTGCGCAGTTCCAGGGCCCGGTCGGTTTCCTCGCTGGCGCGGTCGGCGATGTCGGGCACGTTGCGGGCGCTGTCCTGGAGGCCCTCGATGGTTTCCGCGGATTGCTCCATCAGTTCCATCTTCCAGTTGACCAGCTTGCGCCGGAAATACTCCAACTGGCGCTCGTTCATGAACGGTTCGTCTTCGGCGGGACGGTAATCCTTCGGAAGAAAGACCTCGGCCTTCATCTCTGCGTCCTCCTTGGGTGCCAGATCGGCGTCTGAGTCTGTCAGGGTCATTCGGCACCTCTTTCCGGGGGCTGCCATACCCGATGGACGTGGGGATGTCACTAGCCCAAACCCGCCTTGCAGCAATTTGGCCCTGCCGCTAACGTGGCGCCGGTCAGCCACCCCCAGAGCCGTGGAATTCCTATGAAATTCGCCTCCACCGCGAGCTATGTCGCGCCTCCGGACCTGATTGTCGCCGTGAACGCCGCCGTGGCGCTGGAACGGCCGCTGCTGGTCAAGGGCGAGCCCGGAACCGGCAAGACGGAACTGGCGCGGCAGGTGGCCGAGTCGCTTGGCCTGCCGCTGGTCGAATGGCATGTGAAATCCACCACCCGCGCCCACCAGGGGCTATACGAATACGACGCCGTCAGCCGGCTGCGCGACAGCCAGCTGGGCGACGAACGGGTGCATGACGTGCGCAACTACATCCGCCGGGGCAAGCTATGGCAGGCCTTCGAGGCCGAGGGCAAGGTCGTGCTGCTGATCGACGAGATCGACAAGGCCGACATCGAGTTTCCCAACGACCTGTTGCAGGAACTCGACCGCATGGAGTTCCATGTCTACGAGACCGGCGAGACGGTGCGGGCGCGGCACCGCCCGGTGGTGATCATCACCTCCAACAACGAAAAGGAATTGCCCGACGCCTTCCTGCGGCGCTGTTTCTTCCACTACATCCGGTTCCCCGATCCCGAGGTGATGAAGGCGATCGTCGAGGTGCATTTCCCCGGCATCCGCGATGCGCTGCTGACCTCGGCGCTGACACGGTTCTACGAGATTCGCGAAACGCCGGGGCTGAAGAAGAAGCCCTCCACCTCCGAGGTGCTGGACTGGCTCAAGCTCTTGCTGGCCGAGGATCTGGCGCCCGAGGATCTGCGCCATGACGGGCGCAACCTTCTGCCGAAGCTGCACGGCGCGCTTCTGAAGAACGAGCAGGACGTGCATCTGTTCGAACGGCTGGCCTTCGCCGCGCGGGCGGGGCGCTGAGCGTGACCGGGATCGTCATTCGGCCGCTGCGGCCGGCCGACGAGGCGGCCTGGCGCCGGCTCTGGACCGGCTACCTGGACTACTACGAAACCCGCGTTCCCGACGAGGTCTACGCAACGACCTTCGCGCGGCTCCTGTCCGGGGCCGAGGGCGAGTTTCACGGGCTTGTCGCCGACCGGGACGGTCAGCCCGTTGGGCTGGTGCACTACCTCTTTCACCGGCATTGCTGGAAGATCGAGAACACCTGCTACCTGCAGGATCTCTATACCGATCCCGAGGCGCGCGGCCGGGGCGTGGCGCGGGCCCTGATCGAGGCGATCTATGCCGCCGCCGATGCCGCGGGCGCGCCGTCCGTCTACTGGCTGACGCAGGAGTTCAACTACCGGGGCCGGATGCTCTACGACAAGGTCGGCGTGAAGACCCCGTTCATCCGCTACAACCGGCCGCTTTGATGGGGTTTCGCGCGCGCCTGACCGCGACCCTTGCCGCAGGCCTGGCGCTGGCCGGCTGCGCGCCGCTCGATCTCGCGCCGCGCGCGCCGGCGCCGGGGCCGGCCCCCGAGGTGACGATGGCGCCCTTCGGGCCGACCCGGCCGTTCCCGCCGCAGGCCTCGAACGCCCAGATCGCGCGCGATTTCCTCGAACTGTCGTTCCGGATGGAAAGCGGCCGGGTGCTGCCGCGGTTCACCCGCTACGAGGGCCCGGTGACGCTGGCGGTGACCGGGGCCGCACCGCCCACCGCGATGGCCGATCTCGACCGCCTTCTGGCGCGGCTGCGCGCCGAGGCCGGGATCGAGATCACCGCCGGCGCACCGCCCGCGACCGCGGGACTGGTGGTGGAGTTCCTGCCGCGCGCACGGATGCAGGCACTGGTTCCGCAGGCGGCCTGTTTCGTGGTTCCCGGCGTCAGCACCTGGGCCGAGTACCGGCGGTTTCGCCGCAGTGCGCGGGTCGACTGGGGCGAGTTGGACGCGCGGCGGCGCGCGACGATCTTCATCCCCTCCGACACCGTGCCGCAGGAGGTACGCGACTGCCTTCACGAGGAAATCGCGCAGGCGCTGGGGCCGTTGAACGATCTCTACCGGCTGCCCGACTCGGTCTTCAACGATGACAATTTCCACACCGTCCTGACCGGGTTCGACATGCTGATCCTGCGCGCCACCTACGATCCGGCGCTGGCCTCGGGCATGACCGAGGCCGAGGTGGCGCAGCGGCTGCCCGGCATCCTCGCCCGGCTGAACCCCGCGGGCGGGGCCGGCGGGCTGGCGCCGCCCGACCCGACGCCGCGGGCCTATGGCGAGGCGATCGAGGCGGCCTTCGGCCCGCGCGGCACGAAACCGGCGCGGCTGGAGGCGGCGCGCGATGCGGTGCGGATCGCGCAGGGCAGCGGCTGGACCGACACGCGCGCCGGCTTCGCCTGGTTCGCGCTGGGCCGGCTGGGATTGGCCGAGAATCTCGACGAGGCGGTGCGCGCCTTCTTCCGCGCCCGCGACATCTATCGCGGCCGGCCGGGAATGGAGGTGCAGGCCGCGCATGTCGAGATGCAGCTGGCGGCCTTCGCGTTGTCGACCGACCGGGCGGAAGAGGCGCTGTTGCTGGCCGACCGGGCCGCACCGATCGTGCGGCGGGCCGAGAACGCCGCGCTGCTGGCGACGCTGGAACTGATCCGCGCCGAGGCGCTCGACGCCCTGGGACAGGCTGACGCGGCCCGCGCCGCGCGGCTGGACGCGATGCGCTGGGCGGGCTATGGCTTCGGCCCCGAGGCCGAGGTGCGCCGGCGCGCCGAGGAAATCGCGAGCCTCAGGCCCGGCGGAGGAGAGGACACATGATCATCATCGCCTGTACCCTGCTCGGCGCGCTCTGGGGCGGGCTGATGGCGCGGCGGCGCAAGGGCAACCGGCTGGACATCGCGCAATATGCCGGCAGCTTCGCGATCATCGGCGCGATCGTCGGCCTGTTCGCCACCGTGATCCTCGACCGCATGATCTGAGCGATGTTCCTGCCGTTCTTCGAGACGCTCAGACGGACCGGCATCCCGGTCAGCCTGCGCGAATACCTCGGTTTTCTCGAAGGGCTGTCGAAGGATCTCGCGCTATATGACGTGGAGGCGTTCTACTACCTCGCCCGCTGCGCGATGGTGAAGGACGAACGCCATCTCGACCGGTTCGACCGGGCTTTCGCCGAAAGCTTCGCGGGGCTGGACTCGATCCCGCCCGAGGCGGTGCTGGAGGCGCTGGACCTGCCCGGCGACTGGCTGAAGAAACTTGCCGAACGGCATCTGACCGAGGCCGAGAAGGTCGAGATCGAGGCGCTGGGTGGCTTCGACAAGCTGATGGAAACGCTGAAGGAACGGCTGGCCGAACAGAAGGGCCGCCACCAGGGCGGGTCGAAATGGATCGGCACCGCCGGCACCTCGCCGTTCGGCGCTTATGGCTACAACCCCGAGGGGGTCAGGATCGGCCAGGACGAAAGCCGCCACCAGCGCGCCGTCAAGGTCTGGGACAAGCGCGAATTCCGCAACCTCGACGACCAGGTGGAACTCGGCACCCGCAACATCAAGGTCGCGCTGAAACGGCTGCGCCGCTGGGCGCGCGACGGCGCGGCGGAGGAGCTGGACCTCGACGGCACGATCCGCGCGACCGCCGAGCACGGCTATCTCGACGTGGTCACGCGGCCCGAACGGCGCAACGCGGTCAAGGTGCTGCTGTTCTTGGATGTCGGCGGTTCGATGGACCCCTATGTCCGGCTGGTGGAAGAGCTGTTTTCCGCCGCGCGGGCCGAGTTCAAGCACCTGGAATACTACTACTTCCACAACTGCCTCTACGAAGGCGTCTGGCGAGACAACCGCCGCCGCTGGGATGCCCAGACCCCGACCTGGGAGGTGCTGAACACCTATGGCGCGGACTGGAAATGCCTGTTTGTCGGCGATGCCTCGATGTCGCCCTACGAGGTGGCGATGCCCGGCGGCGCCAACGAGCACTGGAACGCCGAGGCCGGGCAGGTCTGGCTGGCCCGCGCCCGCGCGCACTGGCCGGCCAACGCCTGGCTCAACCCGCTGCCGGAACGGCACTGGCGCCATACCCAGAGCGTGGCGATGATCCGCCAGATCTTCGAGGACCGGATGTTCCCGCTGACGCTGGCCGGGATCACCGCGGCGACGAGGGCGCTGGCATGACCGCGCTGGCCCGGCTGTGGCGCAACCATCGTCTTGCGCTTCTGGCCTTTCTCGCCGCGGCGGCGCTGACGCTGTTCTTCGCGGTGCGGCTGGTCGTGTCCACCGTCTACTGGATGCAGCCCGCGCAGCAGGATCGCGCGCCGGAAGGCTGGATGACGCCGGGCTACGTGGCGCGCAGCTGGGACGTGCCGCGCGACGCGCTGCGCGACGCGCTCGCCCTGCCCGAGACGGCCGGGCATCCGCCGACACTGGCCGAGATCGCCCGCGGGCGCGATCAGCCGCTGCCGGAGTTCCTGGACGAGGTCGCCGCCGCGCTGGCCGGCCTCGCGGCCGAGAGATGACCGAGACGGTTCTCGCGCTGGTGCCGGTCTGGGGCGTCTGGCTGGTCGGGCTCACGACCTTCCTGTCCTGCCTGGCCCTGCCGGTGCCGGCCTCGCTGATCATGCTGGCCGCCGGCGGTTTCGCCGCGGTGGGCGACATGGCGCTGCCGGCGGTGGCCGCCGCGGCGGCGGCGGGTGCGGTGGCCGGAGATCACGCCGGTTTCGCGCTGGGCCGCGTCGGCGGCCCGCGGCTGATGGCCTGGCTGGAGCGCCGGCCGCGCCGCGCCCGGCTGGTGGGCCGCGCGGTGGCCGAACTGCACGCCCGCGGCGGGCTGGCGGTGTACCTGTCGCGCTGGCTGTTCAGCCCGCTGGGGCCCTGGGTGAATTTCGCCGCCGGGGCGACCGGGTTTCCGTGGCGCCGTTTCGCCCTGCCCGAGGCGCTGGGCGAGGTGACCTGGGTGGCGATCTACGTCGGCCTCGGCTGGGTGTTCGCCGGCAATCTCGAGGCGGCGGCCGATCTTGCCGGATCGGTGCTGGGCCTTCTGGCCGCCGGCGCCGTCACGCTGG
The DNA here is from genome assembly GCA_024742695.1 of Paracoccaceae bacterium. Classification (GTDB taxonomy): domain Bacteria; phylum Pseudomonadota; class Alphaproteobacteria; order Rhodobacterales; family Rhodobacteraceae; genus JANSXY01. Next base: position 35,822 of record JANSXY010000025.1, read on the forward strand.
GCCTGGGCCTGTGGCTGCGGCTGCTGCTGCGCCAGGGCCGCCAGCGATCGCGCCGCTCCGCTTGACCGGACGACATGTCGGGCGCAGGCTGGCCCAATGTCCGACGCCCCCGTCTTCGAGATCGACCCGGCGGCCTTCCATGCCGATCCCTATCCCGCGCTGGCCCGGATGCGGGCCGAGGCGCCGATCTGCTTCGTGCCGCAGCTTGGCGCCACGCTGATCACCCGGCGCGACGATGTCTGGCGTCAGGAAAAGCGGGTGGAGGTGTTTTCCTCCGACCAGCCCGAGGGGCTGATGACCCGGCTGATGGGCCGCAACATGATGCGCAAGGACGGCGCGGAGCATGCCGCCGAACGCCGCGCGATCTTCCCGGCGCTGAGCCCGCGCACGGTGCGCGACCACTGGGCCGAAAGCTTCCGCGCCGCGGCCACCGCAATCCTCGACGATCTCGCCCCGCGCGGCCGGGCCGACCTGGTGCGCGACTACGCGATGCCGCTGTCGGGCGCGGCGCTGGTGGCGATCACCGGCCTTGCCGGCATGACCCCGCGGGAAATGGACGCGGTGAGCCAGGCGATGATCGACGGCTGCGCCAACTACGCCGGCCTGCCCGAGGTCGAGGCGCGCTGTCACGCGGCCACCGCGCGGATCGACGCCGAGATCGACCGGATGACACCGCGGCTGCGGGCCGAACCGGACGCCTCGGTCCTGTCGGTGCTGCTGGCGGCGGGCATGGCGATGGACCAGGTGCGCGCCAACGTGAAGCTGGTGATTTCCGGCGGCCAGAACGAACCGCGCGACGCGATCGCCGGCGCGGCCTGGGCGGTGCTGGCCCATCCCGCCGAACGCGCGAAGCTGGAACGCGCCGACGCGGGCTGGGACACGGTCTTCGCCGAATACGGGCGCTGGATGGCGCCGATCGGGATGTCGCCGCGCCGGGTGGCGCGGGCCGACACGGTGGCGGGCGTGACCTTCGCGCCCGACGACCGCGTGTTCCTGATGTTCGGCTCGGCGAACCGCGACGCGGCGGCGTTCGACCGACCGGAGGTTTTCGACCTGTCGCGCGACACCGGCCCGGCGATCACCTTCGGCGCGGGGCCGCATTTCTGCGCCGGCGCGGCGGCGGCACGGATGCTGGTGGCCGAGGTGGCGCTGCCGATGCTGTTCGACCGGCTGACCGGCCTGCGCACGGACGGCGAGACGCGTTTCGCCGGCTGGGCCTTTCGCGGCCCGCTGTCGGTGCCCGTCGCCTGGGATGCATGACGCGCGGCCCTTTCCCCGCGCCGCATTCCGCCCCATATATCGCCCATGCTGAAGCTGTCCCCGATCCTGCTCGCGCTGCTCTACGGCCTCCTGATGTGGCGGTTCTCCGTCTGGCGGACGGGGCGCGAACTCGATGCGCGCTCGGTCCCGCTGAAGGATGCCCGGCTCGATCCGGTGCTCGACCGGATGGCACGGGCGCTCGACGTCGGGCATATCCCGGTGAACATCTACGAGGTCGCGCCGGTCAACGGGCTGGCCGCGCCGGACGGGCGGATCTTCCTGACCCGCGGGATGTACGAGGCGTTCCGCCAGAACCGGATCAGCGCCGAGGAGCTCGCCAGCGTCATCGCCCATGAACTGGGCCATGTCGCGCTGGGCCATACCCGCAAGCGGATGATCGATTTCACCGGCCAGAACGCGGTGCGGATGGTGCTGATGGGGGTTCTGGGCCGGTTCCTGCCGGGGATCGGGCCGTGGCTGGCCAATCTCGTCGCCACGGCGCTGGCGGCGCGGCTGTCGCGCGGCGACGAATACGAGGCCGACGCCTGGGCCTCGGCGCTGCTGATCAAGTCGGGGGTCGGCACCGGCGGGCAGAAATCGCTCTTCGGCAAGCTCGAACACCTGACCGGCAATGCCGGGGCCGGCATGCCCGCCTGGCTGCTCAGCCATCCCCGCTCGCCCGACCGGGTGGCGGCGATCGAGGCCAACGAGCGCCGCTGGGGCGTTACCGGGCCGGGCTGACGCCGGCCCGCGTGTCAGCCCCCCAGCGCCGCGGCCTCGCGCGCCAGCGCCGTGACCGCAGGCCAGTCGCCGGCCGCAACCGCGGCCTTCGGCGCCACCCAGCTGCCGCCGACACAGGCAACATTGGCCAGTTTCAGGTAATCCGGGGCCAGCGCCGGGGTGATCCCCCCGGTCGGGCAGAAGGTGACCTGCGGCAAGGGTCCGCCAAGCGCCGCCAGCGCCCGCGCCCCGCCGATCGCCTCGGCGGGGAAGAACTTCTGCACCTGATAGCCCTGTTCCAGAAGCGCCATCACCTCCGACGCGGTGGCCGCGCCGGGCAACAGCGGCAGCCCGGCCTCGGCGCAGGCCTCCAGCAGCCGCGGCGTCGTGCCGGGCGAGACGCCGAACGCCGCCCCCGCCTCCTTCGCGGCGCGCACGTCCTCGGGCGTCAGCAGCGTTCCGGCGCCGACCACGCCGCCCGGCACCTCGGCCATCGCGCGGATCGCGTCGAGCGCCGCGGGGGTGCGCAGCGTCACCTCCAGCGCCGGCAGCCCACCGGCGACCAGGGCCTCGGCCAGTCCGCGCGCCTTGCCCGCATCCTCGATGACCAGCACCGGGATCACCGGGGCGAGCGCGCAGATCTCGGCCGCGCGGCGGCTCTGTTCGGCTGGGGTCATGGCAATCTCCTTGCGCGGGGTCACACGACGACGGCCGCGCCCTGCGTGGCCGGGCCGACATTGCGGCGGAACGGTTCGAACAACTCGCGTCCGATGCCGACCGCGTTGGCCGACAGGTCGGGCACCAGCGGCGCGCGCTCCGCCACGCCTTCGGTCAGCACGTCAAGCCGGCCCGCGACCGCGTCGAGCCGCAGGATATCGCCGTCGCGCAGCTTCGCAAGCATCCCGCCCGCCGCCGCCTCGGGCGCGACATGGATCGCCGCGGGCACCTTGCCCGAGGCGCCCGACATCCGGCCATCGGTGACCAGCGCCACGCGCAGCCCGCGGTCCTGAAGCACCGCGAGGATCGGTGTCAGCGAATGCAGTTCCGGCATGCCGTTGGCGCGCGGCCCCTGGAACCGGACGACGACCACGGTATCGGCGGTGAATTCCCCGGCCCGGAATGCCGCCTTGACCTGCTCCTGATCCTCGAACACCCGCGCCGGCGCCTCGATCACATGCCGGTCGGGGATCACGGCGGAGGTCTTGATCACCCCTTCGCCCAGCGTGCCGGCCAGCCGGCGCAGCCCGCCGGTGGGCTGGAACGGATCGGAGGCGGGGCGCAGGATCCTGTCGTTCGCGGTCTCGCGCGGGCCCTCTGCCCAGGTCAGCGCGCCATCGGCCAGCTTCGGCTCCGCCGCATAGGCCGCAAGCCCGTCGCCCGCGACGGTGCACACGTCGTCATGCAAAAGCCCGGCCGCCAGCAATTCGCCGATCATGAACGAAAGCCCGCCGGCGGCGTGGAAATGGTTCACGTCGGCCAACCCGTTCGGATAGACCTTGGCCATCAGCGGCACCGCCGCCGAGATCGCCGCGAAATCCTCCAGTTCCAGCAGCACGCCCGCCGCCCGCGCCATCGCCGGCAGGTGGATTACCAGGTTGGTGGAGCCACCCGTCGCCATCAGCCCGACGATGCCGTTGACGAAGGCCTTCTCGTCCAGCACCCGGCCCGCGGGGCGGTAATCGTTGCCAAGCGCGGTGATCGCCGCGGCACGGCGCACCGCGGCCTCGGTCAGCGCCTCGCGCAGCGGCGTTCCGGGATTGACGAAGCTGGCGCCCGGCAGGTGCAGGCCCATGAACTCCATCAGCATCTGGTTGGTGTTGGCGGTGCCGTAGAAGGTGCAGGTGCCCGGCCCGTGATAGCTGGCCATTTCGGCCGCCATCAGTTCGTCGCGGCCGATCTCGCCGGCGGCGAACCGCTGGCGCACCTTCGCCTTCTCGTCGTTCGGCAGGCCGCTGGTCATCGGCCCGGCAGGCACGAAGACCGCCGGGACATGGCCGAAGGTTGCCGCCGCGATGATCAGCCCCGGCACGATCTTGTCGCAGATGCCGAGGTAGAGCGCCGCGTCGTAGGTGTTGTGGCTGAGCGCCACGCCCGCCGCCAGCGCGATCACGTCGCGCGAGAACAGCGACAGTTCCATCCCGGTCTGGCCCTGGGTGACGCCGTCGCACATCGCCGGCACCCCGCCCGCGACCTGCGCGGTGGCGCCCGCCGCACGCGCCGCGGCACGAAGCTTCGCCGGATAGGTCTCGTAGGGCTGATGCGCGGACAGCATGTCGTTGTAGGCGGTCACGATGCCGATGTTCGGCGCCCGGCCCTCGGCCAGCGCGGCCTTGTCCTCGCCGGTCGCGGCATAGGCATGGGCCTGGTTGCCGCAGGACAGGTGCGCGCGGGCGGGCCCGGCCTCTGCGGCGCGGCCGATCTTGTCGAGATAGGCCGCACGCGCCGCTTCGGACCGGCGGCGGATGCGGTCGGTGACCTCGGCGATGGCGGGATCGAGCGGCATGGACACCTCGGATGAAGATGGTCGAAACTGGGCCGGCCGGCGTGACTACGCGGCGCGAGAGCGGGTTTATCACGCTTCGTTAGCGCTAACAACCGCTCGCGCCGGTCATGCGCCTGATGCATGGCGGGGCTACGGAGGCAAGCATGGTCATGTCAATGGGACTTACCTATCTTGCGGCGCAGGGAGGTCGGACAGATACGAAAGGATCGTGAGATGACCGACATCGTCGAAATCACCCCCGTCACCGTGGCCGAAGTCGAACGCCGTGCGCGGGCATTGCGGGCGGAAGCCGCGCGCGAGATGATCCGCGGACTCGGGCGTGCGCTGCGCCGCATGGCGTTGTCCGCGACCGGCGCCGGGCGCAAGGCCGCGCAGGCCTGACACCCGCGGCCGCAGGACGACAGAAGGGGCGCGCCAGCGGCGCGCCTCTTTCGTTTCCGGCTGCGCCGGGCTAGACCGCTCACGCAGGGGGAGGCGGCGAATGACGGACAGTCGGGCGCAAGATGCCGAAATGCCGGATCGGGCGGTGGTGCGGCTTCGGCCCAATGCCAAGCCGCAGGCGTTGCGGCACGGCTTTCCCTGGGTCTATGCCGACGAACTGGTACTTGACCGGCGCACGAAGGCGCTGGCCCCCGGCAGCTTTGCCCTGCTGGAGGATGCCGAGCGCCGGCCGCTGGGCGTGGTGACCGTCAATCCAGGCTCGAAGATCGTCGCCCGGATGATGGATCGCGACCCGGAGGCAGAGATCGACCAGGGCTGGATCGCGGATCGGCTGGCCCGTGCCTTCGCCCTGCGCGAGCGGCTTTATCCCGACCCCTTCTACAGGCTTGTGCATGCCGAGGCCGACGGGCTGCCCGGCCTTGTCATCGACCGGTTCGGCGCCACCGCCGTGATCCAGCCGAACGCGGCCTGGGCCGAAACCGCCCTGCCCCGGATCGCCGCCGCGCTGGCCGAGGTCACCGGTGTGGCGCATGTCGTGAAGAACGGCACCGGCCGGGCCCGCGGGCTGGAAGGCCTGGCCGAGGAAACCACCGTGCTGTCCGGCGCCGTCACCGGCCCGGTGCGGGTGCCGATGAACGGCGCGACCTACCTTGCCGACCTCCTGGGCGGCCAGAAGACCGGGCTGTTCTTCGACCAGCGCGACAACCACGCCTTCGCGGCCCGGCTGGCGCGCGGCGCGCGGGTGCTGGACGTGTTTTCCCATGTCGGCGGCTTCGGCCTGGCGGCGCTGGCCGCGGGCGCGGAACGCGCGCTGGCGGTCGACGGATCGGCCGCGGCCCTTGAACTGGCGCGCGCGGGGGCGGAGGCCGGCGGCGTGACCGACCGGTTCGAGACCCGGCAGGGCGATGCCTTCGCGGTGCTCGAGGCGCTGGCGAACGAGGCCGCGCGCTTCGAGCTGGTGATCTGCGATCCGCCGGCCTTCGCGCCCTCGCGGCAGGCGCTGGCGGCCGGGCTGCGGGCCTACGAACGGGTGGCGCGGCTGGCCGCGCCGCTGGTCGCGCCCGGCGGGTTCCTCGTGCTGTGCTCGTGTTCGCATGCCGCCGATCTCGGCGCGTTCCGCAACGCCTCGGCGCGCGGGATCGGGCGCGGCGGCCGTCGCGGCCAGCTTCTGCACACGGGTTTCGCGGGGCCGGACCATCCGCAACTGCCGCAGCTGGCGGAAACCGGCTACCTCAAGGCGCTGTTCTTCCGGCTGGACGGGTGATGCGCGCGGTTCTCGACGCCTGCGTCCTCTATCCCACGGTCTTGCGGGAAATCCTGATCGGCGTCGCCCGCACCGGTCTCTACGACCCGCTGTGGTCCACCCGCATCCTCGAGGAATGGGCCCGCGCCGCCGCCCGCGCGGGCCCGGTGGCGGAGGCCGAGGCGCGCGGCGCCGCGGCGTTGCTGGGCAGCGCGTTCCCGCGTGCCGCGGTGCCGCCGCAGCCCGGGATCGAGGCGCGGCTGACGCTGCCCGATCCGGCCGACGTGCATGTTCTGGCCGCGGCGATCGGCGGCAGCGCCGATGCCATCATCACCTTCAACCGGGCCGATTTTCCGCAGGGCGTTCTGGCGGGCGAAGGCGTGACCCGGCGCGATCCCGACGGGTTTCTTTGGGAACTCTGGTCGCACCATCCCGACACCGTCGCCGCGGCGGTAGAGGCGGTGCGGACCGAGGCCGAGCGGCTGTCGGGCCGGCCGCAACCGGTGCGCGCGCTGCTCAAGCGGGCGCGTCTGCCGCGGCTGGGCAAGGCACTGGCCGCGACGGGATAGGCCCGGCCCGGCTCAGGCCCCGCCGCCCAGACGCGCCGCGCGACCGCCGCGGCGCTTCGGTTCCGGCGCGGTGCCCAGCCCGGCGACCAGCGTCACGCTCATCGGATGATCCTCCTGCCCCGGCAGGTAGTGGCCGATCAGCACCCGCATCGCCTCGCGCTGGTCGGTATCCACCGCCAGGCTCAACGCCCAGTCGAGGAAGATCGACCGGCATTCCGCCTCGGTGATGCCCTCGATCCGGTAGGCTTCGCGCACGAGGCCCTTCGGGTCGGCCAGCTTCATGTCCATGATCTTCCTCGCCATCCTCTGCGCCCGTCACCCAGTGCCGTCACCCCGTGCCGTCACGCCGCCGTCCCGGTGCCGGCGGCCAGCGCCGCCTCGACGATCCCGGCCACCGCCGCGGTTTCCGCCGCCAGACGATCCGCCAGCGCGGCGAGGCTGTCCACCCCCGTTTCGCGCAACAGGAACGCCCGGCCGCCCTCGCCGATCGCGTCCATGTCCAGCGGCCTGTCGGTCAACAGCCGCCCGCCCGCCTGCAACCGCCACAGGAACCGGTAGGCGCGGGCCAGGGCCTCGCCCGCCTCGGGCGTGACAAGCCCGGCGCGCGGACCGATCCGCAACTGCGCCTCGACCCGCCGCGCCGGATCGCCGCTGCGCAGCGCGAAACTCTGCGCCAGCAGTTCGACATCCTGCAACCGGCCCGGGCCGATCTTCGCCTCCCACGCCCCGTCGGGGGCCTTGGCCGCGAAGATCCGCCGCCGCATCTGCGCCAGATCGGGCAGGATCGCCGCGCCGACCGCCTTCGCCGCGAGCACCCGGCGGCGGATCGCCTCGACCTCGGCGGCGACATCCTCGCTGCCCGCGACCGGACGCGCGCGGGTCAGCGCGAGGTGTTCCCAGGTCCAGGCCTCGTCCATCTGGTAGGCCTCGAACGAGGCGAGCGCGGTGGCCACCGGCCCCTGCCGGCCCGAGGGCCTGAGCCGCATGTCGACCTCGTAAAGCCGGCCCTCCGCCATCGGCGCGGTCAGCGCGGTGACCAGCGCCTGCGTCAGCCGCGCGTAGTAGGGCCGCGCGGCCAGTGGCCGACGACCTTCGGACATTTCCGCCCCGGCCGGGTCGTAGATCACGATCAGGTCGAGATCGGAGGCGGCGTTCAGCCGTTCGGCCCCCAGGCTGCCCATCCCCAGCACCGCCGCACCGCGCCCCGGCATCGGCCCGTGCTTGGCGGCGAATTCCGCGGCCACGACGGGCCAGAGCGCGCGCAGCACCGCGCCGGCCAGATCGGCATAGTGGCGGGCCGCCTCGGCCGCCTCGATCAGCCCGCGCAGGTGATGCACGCCGATCCGGAAATGCCATTCCTTGCGCCAGCGCCTCAGCGCGTCGAGCTTGCGCTCGTAATCCGAAACTCCGGCCATCGCCGCCGTCGCGGCCTCGGCCAGCGCGGCGGTGCCGGGCCAGGGCGCGAAGAAATCGCCGCCGATCACCGCGTCAAGCACCCCGGCGTTGCGCGACAGGTGCTGCGCCAGCGCCGGCGCGGTCGCGCAGATATCGACGATCAGGTCGATCAGTTGCGGATTGGCCTCGAACAGCGAGAACAGCTGCACCCCGGCGGGCAGCCGTGCCAGAAAGCCGTCGAATTGCCCCAGCGCCTCGTCGGGATGCGCCGCGCGCTGCATCCGTGACAGGATTTCCGGCTCCACCCGCTTGAACACCTCGACGGCGCGGGACGAGCGCAGCGCCGGATAGCCGCGCCAGCCCTCGACGATCTCCTGCGCGGCCCGCGACATCTCGGGCCATTCCGCGGCCCGCGTCGGGGCGAAGAACCCCTCCGTCAGGTCCGCCACACGTTCCAGCCGCGCGCGCAGCGCCGCGCGCAGCCGGGCGGTATCGCCCTCGCCCATCATCCGGGCCAGCCGGTCGAAGCCCTCCGCCGAGGCGGGCAACGCCTGAGTCTGCTGATCGGCGACCATCTGCACCCGGTGCTCGACCTCGCGGTGGGCGCGGTAGTGCTCGGCCAGTTCGGCGGCGACCTCGGGCGGCACCCAGCCCTTCTTGGCCAACGCGGCCAGCGCGGGCAACGTGGCGCGATCGCGCAGCGACGGGTCGCGGCCGCCGGAGATCAGCTGCCGGGTCTGGGTGAAGAACTCGATCTCGCGGATCCCGCCCTGGCCCAGCTTGATGTCGTGGCCTTCCAGCACCACCGGACCGTGCAGCCCCTTGTGATCGCGAATTCTCAGCCGCATGTCGTAGGCATCCTGGATCGCGGCGAAATCGAGATGCTTGCGCCACACGAAGGGCGTGAGGGTAGACAGGAACCGCGCCCCCGCCGCGATATCGCCGCCGCAGGCCCGCGCCTTGATATAGGCCGCCCGTTCCCAGGTGCGCCCGACGCTTTCGTAATAGTGTTCCGCCGCTTCCATCCCGATGCAGACCGGCGTCACCGAGGGATCGGGCCGCAGCCGCAGGTCGGTGCGGAAGACATAGCCCTCGGGCGTCAGGTCCGACAGCAGCGCGGCGGTCTTGCGGGTCGCCCGGATCAGGCTGGCGCGCGCCTCCATCACCTCGTCCGGCGGATAGCGCGCCTCGTCGAACAGCATGATCAGGTCGATGTCGGAGGAATAGTTCAGCTCCCCCGCGCCCATCTTTCCCATCGCCAGCGCCACCATGCCGCCGGCCGTTTCCGCATCCCCGGGCACCGCGCCGGGCAGCTTGCCGCGGCGGATTTCCTCGGCCACGGTGGCGACCATCGCGCGATGCACGGCCCGGTCGGCCAGCGCGGTCAGCGCGCCGGTGACATCCTCCAGCGCCCAGACACCGCCGAGATCGGCCAGCCCGGCCAGCAGCGCGACGCGCCGTTTTGCCTGCCGCAGCCCGTCACCCAGGCCGTCGGACGGATGGTCGCGCACCTCGTCCAGTACCCCGGCCAGCGCGGCCTCGGGCGGGCCGGCAAGCGCGGCGCGCAGCCAGTCGCCCTCGCGGGTCATCAGGCCGGAAAGGTAGGGGCTGCAACCCGCCGCCCCGGCGATCAGGTCGCGCAGGTCCGGCGCCAGATCGGCGAAGGCCGCGGCGCCTTCCGCCCCGCGATCGGGATCGAAGGCGATCGGGCAGCGGCTGAGGCGGGCGGCGAAGTTCATCGCCGCGACAGTACAATCCCGGCCGGGCAGGTCAACGCCCGGCACTGGACAGGCGCGCGGCAAAACGCTTCCCTCGCAAGAAATGGCGGGAGACGACGATGAGCAAGAGCCTGAAGCGGGTCCGCGCGGCGCTGGAGGCGGCGGGCCTCGATTGCCCGGTGATGGAATGCACGGCCGAAACCCGAACGGCGGAACAGGCCGCGGCGGCGGCGGGCTGCGCGCTCGACCAGATCGTGAAATCGATCGTCTTCCGCGGCGCCGACAGCGGCCATGTGGTGCTGTTCCTGACCGCCGGCGGAAACCGTGTCGATCCCGCCAAGGCCAGCGCGGCGGCGGGGCAAGAGCTGGGCCGCGCCGATGCCGACCTCGTGCGCGCCGAAACCGGCTTCGCGATCGGCGGCGTGGCCCCGGTGGGGCACCTGTCGCCGGTGCGCTGCTTCCTCGACCCGCGGTTGACGGGCTTCGACCGGGTCTGGGCCGCGGCCGGCACCCCGCGCCACATCTTCGCCATCGCGCCAGCCGATCTGCACCGGCTTACGGGCGCCGAGATCGTTGATTTCACGGCCTGATCCGGCCCGATGTAAATTTCTTTGACATTGACCCTTGACCCGCGCGCCCGCGATACCGATCTTGGGCATGTGAAACGAATTCACATCCCTGACCCACGGAGGTAACCCGATGTCCCCCACCACCACCGCCGCCGCCCCCGGCTGGTTCACGCAGGCCGAGCGCTGGCTCGACGATCGCGGCAAGGGCGCCTGGATCGCGCTCATGGTCGTCTCGTTCATCGTCTTCTGGCCCTTGGGCCTCGCCGTTCTCGCCTACATGATCTGGAGCAAGCGCATGTTCTCGAAATCCTGCCGCCGCCACCGCGATGACGAATACCGGGTCGATGTCCGGCTCAACCGGCACCGGTTCCGGACCTCCGGCAACACCGCCTTCGACGCCTACAAGGCCGATACGCTGGAACGGCTGGAGCGCGAGCAGGACGATTTCGAATCCTTCCTCAAGCGCCTGCGCGACAGCAAGGACAAGGCGGAATTCGACGCCTACATGGAAGAACGCGCCCGCGCCGCCCGCGACGTCCCGCGGGACGACCAGGCCGCCCCCCGGGCCGAGGCCTGAGGCCGCCAGCCCCCGCCGGGGCGAAGGCTCGCCCCGGTCCGTCCGCGCGCCCTGCCCTTGACGGGCCGGGCGCGACACCCGATCTCAGGCCCGAGCTCAGGAACGACGATGACCTACACCACCCCCGCCAGCCACCTGCCCGACCCCGGGCTTCAGCCCGAGTTCTATGCCAGCGTGCCGGTCAAGCGGCTGCTGGCCTGGGCCGTCGACACCGTGCTGATCGGCCTGCTGGGGCTGCTGCTTCTGCCGTTTACCGGGTTCCTGGCGCTGTTCTTTCTGCCGGTCTTCTACCTCGGCATCGGGTTCGTCTACCGGGTGCTGACGCTGATGCAATGGTCGGCGACGCCGGGCATGGCGCTGATGTCGATCGAGTTGCGCCGCCATGACGGTCACCGCTTCGATCCCGCCCATGCCCTGTTCCACACACTGGGCTTCAGCCTCTCGGTGGCCTTCGTCCTGCCGCAACTGATCTCGATCTTCCTGATGGCCAGCGGCGGGCGCGGACAGGGGCTGACCGACCTGGTGATGGGCACCGCCGCGATCAACCGTCCAAGCCGCTGAAAAACTGTTACATTGACATCTTGGCGCAGCGCGCCAGCCTTGCTACGCTCCGCGCGCAAACAGGTTTCGCGGATCCATGCGCCATACGCTTCCCATCGCGCCGCAGTTTTACGTGACGGCACCGCAGCCCTGTCCCTATCTGGACGGGCGCGCGGAGCGCAAGCTGTTCACCGCGCTGCAGGGCGAGAACGCGGAAAAGCTGAACGACGCATTGTCCAAGCAGGGCTTTCGCCGGTCGCAGAACGTGCTTTACCGGCCGTCCTGCGCGGAATGCTGCGCCTGCCTCTCGGCGCGGATCCGGGTGGCCGATTTCGTGCCGAACAAGAGCCAGCGGCGCACCCTGCGCCGCAATGCCCCGATGCGCCGCGAGGCGACCAGCCCCTGGGCGACCGAGGAGCAATACGCGCTGTTTCGCCGCTACCTCGACAGCCGCCATTCCGATGGCGGCATGGCCGACATGGACATCTTCGAATTCGCCGCGATGATCGAGGAGACGCCGGTCAAGAGCCGGGTCGTGGAGTACCGCGACCCGGCCGGCGCCGAGGGAACCCAGCCGCTGGCGGCGGTCTGCCTGACCGACGTGCTCGATGACGGGCTGAGCATGGTCTACAGCTTCTACGAACCCGGACGGATCGAGGACTCGCTGGGCACCTACATCATTCTCGACCACGTCGAGATCGCGCGCGCCGCCGGCCTGCCCTATGTCTACCTCGGCTACTGGGTGCCGGGCAGCCGCAAGATGGGCTACAAGGCGCGGTTCTCGGCGCTGGAGATCTACAAGGGCGGCACCTGGCAGGACATCGGCGATCCCGAAAGCCACACGGCCGAGACCCACCCGCTTTCGGTCGATCCGATCGCCGAACAGGTCGCCCGGATCAACCTTCCCGACACCCGGCCCGTGCGGGCCTGACCGCGCGATCCGCGGACCGAACGCGACGGGCCGCCCCGTGTCGGGGCGGCCCGCGCCGTTTCTCGCCCTGTCGCGCCGGCCTCAGCCGGTCGGGATCAGGTCGGGCACGATCGTCACGATACCGGGGAACAGCCACAGGATCGCAAGACCCAGCACCTGGATCAGCACGAAGGGCAGCACGCCACGGTAGATATGGCCCGTCGTCACCTCCGGCGGGGCGACGCCGCGCAAGTAGAACAGCGCGAAACCGAATGGTGGCGTCAGGAACGAAGTCTGCAGGTTCACCGCGATCATGATCGTCACCCAGGCCGGATCGAAACTGCCACCGTAGATCACCGGGCCGACGATCGGCACGACGATGTAGATGATCTCGAGGAAGTCGAGCACGAAGCCGAGGATGAACAGCACGGCCATCACGATCAGGAACACCACCATCTCGTTGTCGAAGGCGCGCAGGAATTCCTGGATGTAATGCTCGCCGCCGAACGAGATCACGACGAGGTTGAGAAGCTGCGAGCCGATCAGGATCGTGAACACCATCGAGGTGACCTTGGCGGTCTCGCGCACCACCGGGCCCAGGACCGAGCCGGTGAACAGCACCCAACAGCTGTAGAGAAGCCCCAGCATCGCCAGGTGATAAGCACCCATCGCGGTGATGATCGCGACCCAGTCGGCAAAGCTGATGTTGTCGCGCGCCGTCCGCAGGTCGAAGTTGGCGCCGAGGATGATCATCACCACGATCGCGAAACTCGCCATCACGATCAGCCGGCCGGTGCGCTGCTCATCCCTGAGCTTGCGGTAGGCGGCCAGCATGATCGCGCCGGCGGCCCCCAGCGCGGCGGCGGGTGTCGGGTTCGTGATCCCGCCAAGGATCGAGCCGAGCACCGCCACGATCAGGATCAGCGGCGGGAAGACCACGCGCAAAAGCTCGTTCCTGGCCATGCGCGCGACCGCCGCGCGCGCGCCGTACATCGTCACCGCGAACGGCAGCGCAAGCAGCGCGAAGGTACCGCCCGGCGAGGTCAGCGGCGAGATCATCGCCGCGTCGACGAGAAAGGCCAGCGCCACGCCGGCGGCGCCCACCGCCAGCGGGGCCGGCGGGGCCGAGGGCGCGACGCCGCGCGCCACCGCCAGAAGCAGGGCCAGCGTGCCGAACACGGTGGCGACCCCGGTGCCGATCGGCGCGATGTCGGCCAGCCGTTCGGCGCGCAGCGCCTCGACTTCCTCGTCGCTGAGCGTCCGGGCCTCGGTTTGCGCGCCCGAGGCGGCAATCTCGGCCGCCTGCGCCACCGCGCGATCCCATTTTTCCTGCCCGTGCAGGTCGATCATCGCGGCCTGGCAGGTTTCGGAGACATTGGTGCGCAGTTCCGGCGCGCCGCTGCCCTGCATCACGTTCGAAACATCCACCGCCTGGCCGCCGATCACCCCCAGCTGCCCGGCCAGCATCAGCGCCGCGATGATCCCCAGAGGCGCGGTCAGGAACCAGGTCAGCGCCTCGGAGCGGGTGATCGGTTCACCCGCCTCGCCGGCGTCGAGCGACACCGGCGGCGCCTTCGACGGATTGAGCAGCGCGAAACCGAAGGCATAGGCGGCATAAAGGCCCGCCAGCAGGATGCCCGGCAACAACGCCGCCTGGAACAGGGTGCCGACCGACACGACCGCCGGTTCGCCCAGAAGCGTCAGCGCGTCGCTGCAGCCCACCGATTGCGCGCGCTTTTCCTGCGCGGTGGAATAGATGTCGCCGGCCAGCGTGCCCAGCAGGACGATCACGATCGACGGCGGGATGATCTGGCCCAGCGTGCCCGAGGCCGCGATCACCCCCGTCGACAGTTCCGGCGAGTAGTTGTTGCGCAGCATCGTCGGCAGCGCCAGCAGGCCCATCGTCACCACCGTCGCGCCGACGATCCCGGTCGAGGCGGCGAGGAAGGCGCCGACGATCACGATCGACACCGCAAGGCCGCCCGGCAAGGGGCCGAAGACCCGCGCCATCGTGGTCAAGAGGTCATTGGCGATCTTCGAACGCTCCAGCGTGATGCCCATCATCACGAACATCAGCACGGCCAGAAGCGTCTCGATCGACTGGCCCGCGATCACCCGCTCGTTCATCCGGTTGACGATGAAGCCGATGTTGCGGTTCATCGCCTCTTCCCAGCCGCCGGGGAACAGCGCCTCCTCGATCCTGGGCAATTCGGGGTATCGGAAGACCGATATCGCGTCGCGCGCCACGCCCTCGGCCAGCAGCGCGGAATACTCGGGCGAATTGACGTCGATCGCCTGGTGGATCAAGAGCCCTGCACTGTCCAGCGCGGCGATGATCGCGAAGGAAATCACGCCGGAACCGCCGATCGCGAAAGCGACCGGGAACCCCGTCATGATCCCGCCGAAGAGGCAGAGGAACACGATGATGAGACCGATCTCGATCCCGTCCAACCCGAACAGCATGCTCCGCGCCCCTCAGTGAATCTCTGCGGCCGCCTCGGCGGTCTCGTCGCCGATCCGGTCCTTGTCCAGATGCTTGCCGGCCGAGGCCTCGCCCTCGACGAACTCGAGATACGACCGGTAGAAGAAGGTGATCGCCTGCACCAGCACCGTCAGGCAGAACATCAGGATCAGCACCTTGAACAGGAAATAGGCGTTGAAGCCCGAGGGGCTGAAGCCCGTCGTCTCGACGTTCCAGCGCACCGCCACGGCCTTCATCAGCGTCCGGTCCAGCGTATCGGTGGCGTTCACCGGCGGCGTGATCAGGTGCCGCCACATGAAGAACCAGGCGTAGAACCAGGTGATCGTCATCGCCGGGATCATGAACAGAAGCGCGCCCATCATGTCGATGAAGCGCTTGGTGCGGTGCCGCACCTGGGCATAGAACAGGTCCACCCGGACATGGCCGCCCTGCACGAAGGTCCAGGCCGCGCAAAGCGCGACGACGACGGCGTTGTGAAATTTCAGGCCGTCCGCCCACCAGGCGACGCCGTGATCGGTGGCCAGCCCCAGCGGGCCGAGACTGATGTCGGCGACCCGGAAGATCGACTGCAGGAACACCACCATGACCTGCTGCAGCACCATGATCAGGCCGGCCCAGGCCGCGACCCGGCCGATGGTGTTGGAAAACGCCTCCAGCCCGATCACCACGCGCCACAGGAACTCGCGCCGGAACAGGCCGATGACAAAGATCGCGACGACCACGTTGAACACCGCGAAGAACAGCTCGACCGAGGCGCCGTAGTAGACCAGGCGCATCAGGTTCTGCTTGTCGCTGAAATCGAAGACCGTCGCCGGATGCGTCAGGACGTAGATCAGGCCGGTCAGCCCGCCCCACATGCCCTGCAGGATCCAGATCACCCCGTCCAACATGCTGCCCCCCGGTTCGCGCGCAGGCCCCCGCCCGCGCGTGGCACGGGGCAGCGCGCCAGCCGCGCACTGCCCCGGTTCGTCTCAGCCGCCGATCACATGCTCGACAGCACGCGCGTCCGCTGCGCGACATAGGGCGTGTCGGCCAGCGACAGCCAGTTCGCGGTGTCGCGCATCGACGCCATCGCGGAATCGTTGACCTTCTTGAAGATCGGGTCGCCCATGTAGCCGCCCAGCACCTCGGCCGCGCCGCGGCCGAAGGCATCCCACACGTCGTTGGGGAAGGCGTGGGTGTTCACGCCGCCCGCCAGAAGCCGGGCCAGGGCCGGGCCGTTGTTGGCGGTGAACAGCGCGTAGTTGTGCTGGTGCGCGTCGGCGCAGGCCACCTCGATCGCGCGCTGGTGCGAGGGCGACAGGCTGTTGAACTTCTCGAGGTTGACACCGACCGACAGCGCCGCGCCGGGCTCGTGGAAGCCGGCCGGGTAGTAGTGGTCGCAGACCTCCTGCAGGCCCAGTTTCTCGTCCGACCAAGGGCCGATCCACTCGGTCCCGTCCAGCGCGCCGGTCGACAGCGCCTGGTAGATCTCGCCGCCCGGCAGGGTCTGCACCGAGACGCCGAGAGCGGCAAGAGCCTGGCCGCCGAGGCCCGGCATCCGGAACTTCAGGCCCTGCAGGTCGCCGGCCGAGGTGATCTGCTTGCGGAACCAGCCGCCGCCCTGCGCGCCGGTCTGGCCGGCGATGAAGGCGCGGATGCCGAAGATCTCGCCCAGTTCATGGTGCAGCGCCTTGCCGTCCGCGCCATAGTACCAAGTCATGATTTCCGGCACGGTCATGCCGAACGGCACCGCCGTGAAGAACGCCCACGCGGGATGCTGGCCGACCCAGTAGTAGTCGGCGCCGTGATACATGTCGGCCTGGCCCGAGGCGGTGGCGTCGAAGCTTTCGAAGGCGCCGACAAGCTCGCCCGCGGCCTTGGCATCGATGGTCAGCGTGCCGTCGGTGATGTCGGCGACGTTGTTGACCACGCGCTCGACCGAATCCCACACGCCGGACAGGCCGCGGGGCCAGGTGGTGACCATGGTCAGCGTCACGCGGCCCTGCGCGATCGCGGGCGCGGCAAGCGTGCTGGCGGCGGCGGCCGCGGTGCCGCCCACGGCGGCCTTGGTAAGGAACGAACGACGATCCATTGGGTTACTCCTCCCGGTGGGTTGTGCCCGCCCCGTTCGGCGGGCGGATCGTTGAAGGTGGCCGGAACACTAGCGGCCAAGGTTCAGGTTGCAAACACCAAAAAACGCCGCAGCCGCCGCAATGACGGCGAACCGCGTGGTTGCCCGCGAAATCGGCTTTTGGCTCTTGCATTCAGCCGCCGAGACCCGACATCTGGCGCAAACGAACGGGGGCGAAGCGTGCTCTACCTGGCTTTCGCGGCGGGCCTCGTCGCACTCTTCTTCGGCGGCGATTGGCTGGTGCGGGGCGCGGTGGGCGTGGCGCGGCGGTTCCGCGTGCCGCCGATGGTGATCGGGCTGACCATCGTCGGCTTCGGCACCTCGATGCCGGAACTGCTGGTCTCGGTCGAGGCCGCGCTTGACGGCGTGCCACAGATCGCGATCGGCAACGTCATCGGTTCGAACATCGCCAACGTTCTGCTGATCCTCGGCGCCGCCGCGGTGATCTTCCCGGTGCATGCGCCGCTGGCGCCGATGCGGCGCGACATCATCGCGGTGATCCTGGCCACGCTGGCGCTTTGGGCGGTGCTCGCCTCGGGCGAGATCGGCCGTGGCATCGGCGCGGCGATGGTTCTGGCGCTGGCGGTCTACCTTTTCTACTGCCTGCGCGCCGGCGATGCCGCCGAACCGGAAGACGAATTGCCGCTGCCGCTGTGGCGGGCGCTGGCCGAGGGCATCGGCGGGCTGCTGGTGCTGATGGCCGGCGCGCGGCTGCTGGTCTGGAGCGCGAGCGAGATCGCCCGCACCTACGGCGTGTCGGAGGCCGTGATCGGGCTGACCGTCGTCGCGATCGGAACATCGCTGCCGGAACTGGCCACCGCGGTTGTCGCCGCCTACCGCAAGCAATCGGAAATCGCGCTGGGCAACGTGCTGGGCTCGAACCTGTTCAACATTCTCGCGATCCTCGGGATCACGGCGCTGGTGGTGCCGATCCCCGTCGATCCGCGCTTTGCCGGCCTCGACATCGCGCTGGCGCTGGCGGCGGTGCTGGTGCTGCCGGCGCTGTCGGCCGTCGCGGGCCGGATCGGCCGGATCGCCGGTGGCGCGATGCTGGCCGCCTATGCCGCCTACATCGTGCTGATGGGCGTCAGCTGAGCCCTCGCTTCCCGGTTCTTTCCCAAGGCGCGGCATTCGCGCAACATTCGTGCCGGATTTCTGCCCGTCGCGACACTTTGTTCGGGCGTTTCGCGGTTGACGCCCCAAACGCGCGCCCATAAGGTCCGCCCGCACGCCAGCGGAGGCCAGGCAATGGGGCCGATCCTCGTAGTACCGAAACGGATGCGCATGGGCCGATGACGGCAGACCATGACGGTCCCCATGCGCCCCCGCCCGGAACGGGGGCTTTTTGTTGGCGCGGAAGCGGATGGAGCGGACGATGACGAAGACGATGACCGGCGCGAAGATGGTGGTGCAGGCCCTCAAGGACCAGGGCGTCGAAGTGGTCTTCGGCTATCCCGGCGGCGCGGTGCTGCCGATCTATGACGAGATCTTCCAGCAAAACGAGATCAAGCACATCCTCGTGCGCCACGAACAGGGCGCGGTCCACATGGCCGAGGGCTATGCGCGCTCGACCGGCAAGCCCGGCGTGGTGCTGGTGACCTCCGGCCCCGGCGCGACCAATGCCGTCACCGGCCTGACCGACGCGCTGATGGATTCGATCCCGATCGTGGTGCTCACCGGCCAGGTGCCCACCTTCATGATCGGCAACGACGCCTTCCAGGAGGCCGACACGGTGGGCATCACGCGCCCCTGCACGAAACACAACTGGCTGGTCAAGGACACGGCCAAGCTGTCGGACACCATCCACCAGGCCTTTCATGTGGCCCGGTCCGGCCGGCCCGGCCCGGTGCTGGTCGATATCCCCAAGGACGTCCAGTTCGCCAGCGCCGACTACGTCGGCCCCAAGCAGGCCCGCACCTCTCATTACCAGCCCCAGGTGAAGGGCGATCCGCAGGAAATCATGCGCCTGGTCGAGATGATCGAGAGTGCCGAGCGCCCGATCTTCTATACCGGCGGCGGCGTCATCAACTCCGGCCCCGCGGCGAGCCAGCTGTTGCGGGAACTGGTGGACGCCACCGGCTTTCCGATCACCTCGACCCTGATGGGGCTGGGCGCCTACCCGGCCAGCGGCAAGAACTGGCTGGGCATGCTGGGGATGCACGGGCTTTACGAGGCGAACCTCGCGATGCACGGCTGCGACCTGATGATCAACATCGGCGCACGCTTCGACGACCGGATCACCGGTCGCGTGCAGGACTTCTCGCCGGGCTCCAAGCGGGCGCATATCGACATCGACCCCTCCTCGATCAACAAGGTGATCCGCACCGACGTGCCGATCATCGGCGACGTGGCCCACGTGCTGGAGGATCTGCTGCGCCTCTGGAAGGCGGGCGGCCGCAAGACCAACCGGCAGGCCGTGGCCAAGTGGTGGGAAAAGATCGAAAGCTGGCGCGCCGTCGACTGCCTTGCCTTCAAGCCCTCCGAGGCGACGATCAAGCCGCAATATGCCCTGACCCGGCTGGAGGCGCTTACGCGGGACCGCGACCGATATATCTGCACCGAGGTCGGCCAGCATCAGATGTGGGCCGCGCAGTATCTGGGCTTCGAGGATCCCAACCGCTGGATGACCTCGGGCGGGCTGGGGACCATGGGCTACGGCACGCCCGCCTCGATCGGGGTACAGGTTGCGCATCCGGACGCGCTTGTCATCAATGTGGCGGGTGAAGCATCCTGGTTGATGAACATGCAGGAGATGGGCACCGCGGTGCAATACCGCCTGCCGGTCAAGCAGTTCATCCTCAACAACGAACGGCTGGGCATGGTGCGCCAGTGGCAGGAACTGCTTCATGGCGAGCGCTATTCGCAAAGCTGGTCCGAGGCGCTGCCCGATTTCGTCAAGCTGGCCGAGGCCTTCGGCTGCAAGGGCATCCTGTGCAAGGACCCCGCCGAGCTGGACGACGCGATCATGGAGATGCTCGACTACGACGGTCCGGTGATCTTCGACTGCCTGGTGGAAAAGCACGAGAACTGTTTCCCGATGATCCCCTCGGGCGAGCCGCACAACAAGATGCTGCTGGGCGAGAACGCCAGCACCAAGGACGCCATCGGCACCTCGGGCGCGGTGCTGGTCTGATCCGGTATACGCTGAACCAACAGTAGCGCGTCGGCCTCGGGGCCGGCGCGCTTTTCTTTGCCCGCCCGCCTTACGGTTGCGC
>JANSXY010000034.1 GCA_024742695.1 Paracoccaceae bacterium
ACAACAGGATGCCGGGCTTGCGGTTCGGGTGACCGGCCTTGTGATCTGCGCCGAACAGGCCGATGACACCCTGGAAGGCGTGCCGGCGCGGCGGGCCAGCCACACCGCCCTCGTCGCCCGCAAGATCAGCGTCCAGGTCGCCGCGGGCGACGATGCCGATCACCCCACGCTACGGCGCTTCGCCGCCCGGACGATCGAAAAGGCCCGGGCTTCCGCCGCGGCGACGCTTGCCGCGTAGCCTATCCCTCTGCCGTCGGCGGCGCCGGGCGTCGGTTCCCCTAGCTCTCGTCCGCCTGCAGCCGCCGTTCGAGCCAGCGCACCCCGCTCGACACGATCAGGATCAGGACCAGGTATTCCAGCACGAGGATCGTGTAGATTTCCAGCGGCCGATACTCCACCACGACCAGTTCGTTGGCCTTGCGTGTCAGTTCCTGCATCCCGATCACCGAGACCAGCGAGGACATCTTGAGCATGTAGATCAGCTGGTTGCCCAGGGCAGGCAGGATACGGCGCAGAGCCTGCGGCAGGATCACGTAGCGCATCGTGTCGCGATAGCCCAGCGACACGGAATAGGCGGCCTCGTACTGGCCCCGCGCGATCGACTGGATGCCGCCGCGGAAGATCTCGGCCTGGAAGGCGCTGTCCGACAGGGCCAGCGCGATCACGCCGGCCCAGAACACCGACAACGTCAGCCCGGTCAGTTGCGGCAGGCCGTAGTAGACCCACAGGATCAGAACCAGAAGCGGCACCGAGCGGACCAGTTCCACGTAGACCCGGCTCGCCCGGCGCAGCCAGGGAAACGGCGACAGCGCCGGAAGCGCCACCAGCAGGCCGACCGTCATCGAAATCGTGATTGCCACCGCTGACAGGTAGACGGTGTATTCCAGCCCCGACAGCAGGAACCGCAGGTTGTTCCACCCCGAGGTCGTGCGCGGGTCGACGACATACCAGCCCCAGTTGCCGGAACAGCCCGACAGCGCCAGCAGAAGACCGAGGAAAAGCGCGATCCGGATCATCCCTGCCCCTAGTGATGCAGGAGTTTCTGAAGGAAATCCCGGCAGCGCTGGCTTTCGGGGGCGGTGAAGAAGCGATCCGGGGGCGCCATCTCGACGATTTCGCCCGCGTCCATGAACACGACGCGGTCGGCCACCCGACGGGCAAACCCCATCTCGTGGGTGACCACGATCATCGTCATGCCGGTCTCGGCCAGTTCGGTCATGACATCGAGCACCTCGTTGATCATCTCGGGATCGAGCGCCGAGGTCGGCTCGTCGAACAGCATGATCCCCGGCTCCATGCACAGGGACCGGGCGATCGCGACGCGCTGCTGCTGGCCGCCCGACAGTTGGCGGGGGTATTTCTCGGCCTGTTCGGGAATCCGCACGCGGGCGAGATAGCGCCGCGCCGTCGCCTCCGCGTCGGCCCGGGACAGGCCGCGCGCCCGGACCGGGCCAAGCGTGAGGTTTTCAAGGACCGTCAGGTGCGGAAACAGGTTGAACTGCTGGAACACCATCCCGACCTTGCCGCGGACCTGACGCGCGCCACGCCCCCCCGGTTCCAGCGCCACCCCGTCGACCACAATCCGGCCCGAGTCGATCTGTTCCAGCCCGTTGATGCAACGGATCAGGGTGGATTTGCCGGACCCGGACGGGCCGCAGATCACCAGGCGTTCGCCGCGCCCGACCTCTAGATCGATCCCGTTCAGCGCCCGGAATTTCCCGAAATCCTTTGAAACGGCATCGAATTCGATGAGCGGTGCTGAATCTTCGGGCATCTCGGCACTCATCAGTCCTGCTGGGGAGGATCCCCCCGGTTTCGGGCCGACTTCGATGTAGACATTAGTTATTCTTGATTCACAAGTTATTTCGGGCAAGCTGGAACTGACGGGCCGTGCCGGCCCGATCCAACGGGGAGAAACGCAATGTCCTTTATGAAATCCATCGCGGTGGCTGCCGCCGTGCTCGCGGCGCCGATTGCCGCCCATGCCGAGTCGATCCTGCAGGAGGTTCTCAATACCGGGGTTCTGAAGGTCGGCACGACCGGCGACTGGAACCCGATGACGATGAAGGACGTGGCGACGGACAGCTACACCGGCTACGACATCGACGTGATGACGCAGCTTGCCGCCGATCTCGGGGTCGAGGTGGAGTTCGTGCCGGCCGACTGGCGCACCCTGGTCTCGGGGATCTCGGCCGGAACCTATCACATGACCGGTTCGGCCTCCGTCACCCCGGCCCGCGCCAAGGTGGCGGGGTATTCCCAGCCCTATTTCTCTCTCGGCACGGTGCCGCTGGTCAACGCCAAGGACGCCGAGCGGTTCAAGGACTGGGACGATCTGAACGCCGCCGGCGTGAAGGTTGCCGCGACGCTCGGGACAACGCAGGAACAGCAGGTTAAATCCTTCTTTCCCGACGCCGAGCATATCATCGTGGACGCCCCGGCCCGCGACTTCCAGGAAGTGCTGGCGGGTCGCGCCGATGCGCATATCACCTCGAATGTCGAGGCGATGCAGCTGGTCAAGCGCTACCCGCAGCTGATGATCGTGCCGGTTTCCGAACCTCGGGCGCGCGCGCTGGTGGCGATGTTGCTGCCGCAGGACGACCAGGTCTGGATCAACTACGTCAACACCTGGATCGCCGCAAAGACCGAGGCGGGCTTCTTCGACGAACTTGCGGTCAAGTGGGGCGTGCCGCTCGAATGAGGGCCTGACCGGCGCATGCTGACGCTCTACGCGGTTCCCGCAAGCCTCTACTGCGCCAAGACGCGGATCGTTCTGCGCGCCAAGGGTCTTTCATGGCGGGAACTGCCGCCACCGGGGGGCTACGGTTCTGACGAGTATCGCCGGCTGGTGCCCTCGGGCAACCTGCCGGCGATCCTGCATGACGGGCTGCAGATCGCCGACAGCGAGGCCATCGCCGAATATCTCGACGAACGCTTTCCATCGCCGCCGCTGATGCCCGTCAGCACCGCCGACCGCGCCCGGATGCGTGAGCGCGGGCGGTTTCACGACACCCGGCTGGAACCGGAACTGCGCCGCCTGTTTCCCCATATCGCGTCATCTTCGCGTCATGCGGAGTCGGTCGCCCTGCAGGCCGGTGCCATTCAGGAGCGGCTTGACCAGCTGGGCCGGATGCTCGCCGCCGCGCCGGATCTTGCCTTCGGACTCGGCGATTGCGGGTTGCCTGTCACGCTGGCGTGGATCGACGCGCTCGGGCCGGTTCTGGGGCTGCGGCCGGACCTGCCCGCGCCGGTTCGGGACTGGCGCGCGCGGATCGAGGCCGAGCCGCCCGTGGCCGCGGAACTGGCCAGCTACCGCCCGGTTCTGGCGGCCTGGCTGGAACGGGCGGCATCGACATGAGGCTCGACCTCATGACCTGGCCGGAGGTCGAAGCGCATGTCGCGCGCGGTGGCGGCATCATCCTGCCCACCGGATCGACCGAACAGCATGGCCCGATGGGGCTGATCGGCACCGACGCGCTTTGCGCCACCGCCATCGCCGAGGCCGCTGCGGCGCGCTGCGGGGCGCTGGTCGCGCCGACGCTGGCGCTGACGCCGGCGCCCTTCAACACCGCGTTCCCCGGCACGCTGTCGATCTCCGAACCGCTGTTTCGCGCGCTTGCCGGCGAGGTGCTGGCCGGGCTGGCCGCGCAGGGCTACGGCTGCATCTACGTGCTGAATGGTCACGGCGCAAACATCGCCCCGCTGACCGCCGCCATCGCCGGGCTGACCCCGTCGCCACCGCTGCGGCTGAAAAGCTGGTGGGAGTTCGAGCCGGTGAACGCGCTCCGGCGGCAATGGTACGGCGATTGGGAAGGGATGCATGCGACGCCGTCCGAAATCGCGATCACGATGGCGACGCATCGTCGGGTCGCGCCGCCCGAGGCCGCGCTGGCCCCGCCCGAGCGGCTGTCTGCCGACTACATCCGCGCGCATGCCGGCGATCGGCACGGGCCTCCCGACGAGCACCGCCGCGCCTTTCCCGATGGCCGCGTCGGCAGCCATTCGGCGCTGGCCCGGCCGGAACACGGGACGGCATTGCTGGCCGCCGCCGCGGAGGCCGTCGCCGCCGATTACGCGGAACTGGCCGCCGCGGGTTGAGGCTCCGGCCGCGCGCGAAGCCGCCCCGACGGTGCAAGCCCGACCGCGCGCTCCGGCTCGGCGAATAGCCGCGCCGCCACGGGAAAGCGCGCGAGGATCTCGGCACCACCGGGCACCCGGTCGGGATGAAGGCGCCCGTCCTGCCAGACCGGCACCCCGTCAAGCCGGATCGTCGGGTCGATGACGTTGACCGAGATCTCGCCCGGCGGATAGGCCCCGCAGGTATGGAAGTGCAGGATCCGCGGATTGCCGAAGGCGCCGCCACCCCAGCGCGCGATATCGGCGCCGGCCTGCACCGGCCAGCCGCAACCGGGATGCATGCCCGCATGCCAGGAATGCACGAAGAACGGCTCCGTTCCCATCATGTCGCCGATCTGGCGGTAATGCGCCTCGGCGCGGGCGGCATCGGCAGGGTCGCCGCCGAAGCCGGTGATCCGGTTGCCATCGAAGTCCAGCGTCAGCACCCCGTCGAGCGGCAGGTTGTAGGGCTGATAGAAGGTCTTGCCCGTTCCGGTAAGGAACCCGGCCTGGGCGATACGGCCGGCATAGTCGCCCGCCGGCACCGGCGTGAACACGGACAGCGGGAAGCGTCGCACCGAAACCTCGGCGTCGGTTTCGGGAAACGCCGCGCCCGGCCCGGCGAAATCCGTCCCCAGCGGGCAGGTCACGTGGATGTCCCGTGCCGCTGCCAGGGCCGCGTTGAGACACTTCAGCAAGGCGAGAAAGGCATCATGTTCGGCCCGACCGAAGCCGGAGGCCATCATCCCGAGATCGAGCGCGTAGCACATCACGGGGGCCGCGGCGGCCAGCGCCGTGTCGAAGCGCAACTGGTCCCCCAGCCGTGACAGGAATACCGTGCGGTCTGCGCGCCCGATCTCGGCCAAGGTCGCGGCCGCGGGCGCGGCATGGGACGTGAACGGCTCGCGCCGGATGGTCGCGACGAGGCCAAGCGCATCCGCAACCTCCGCGACCGCGCCGGCAAGGCCCGGATCGTAGTACCCGCTCTCTTCCGTCTCGGTCAGGATCAGCACCGACTGGCCCGGTCGAAGCCCGCCGCATCGGATCAGCATGTTCTCGATACCGGCACGCAGATCGCGCTGCATCCCTGCCCTCCACACGAGGCGATCGGGGCAAAGAATACGGGACCGGGACAAATCGGACCATTGAAAAGAAATAATGCGATGGGTTAGTCCAGCTTATGATTGCGAACATTCCCTTCACCGCGCTGCGAACCTTCGAGGCCGTGGCGCGTCTTCGTGGTTTCGGGCGGGCCGCCGAAGAACTGGGCGTCACCCAAAGCGCCGTCAGCCAGCAGATCCGGGCGCTGGAAGACTGGCTGGGCCTCCGGCTGATGAACCGCCATGGCGGACGCGTAAGCGTCACCGACGAGGGCGCGCGGCTGGCCGAGGCCGTCACGCAGGGCTTCGGCCGGGTCGCGGACCTGTGCCGCGAGATGCGCGAGAACCGTGCCGAACCGATGTCGATCGCGCTCTCCTGCCTGCCCGGCTTCGCGTATGTCTGGCTGATCCCGCGGCTGATCGGCTTCGACCAGATCCATCCCGAATACCCGGTCTCGATCGCCACCTCCGCCGATCTCGCGGATTTCTCGACCGACGGGATCGATCTGGCGATCCGCTACGGCATGGGCCGGTATCCGGGCCTGCATGTCGAGAGACTGCTGGACGAACGGCTGTTTCCGGTCTGCGCGCCTTCGCTGCTGGCCGATGGCCCACCGCTCCGCGACCCGGCCGATCTTGCCCGTCACACCCTGCTGGTGGACGAGGTGACCGACATCGGCGGGCAGGCGCCGACCTGGCAGTACTGGGCGGCGGCGACGGGCGTGACAATCCCCAAGGGCGTGCGCACCCGGCGCTTCGGACAGTCGAACATGGTGGTTCAGGCCGCCGAACGCGGGCTGGGCGTGGCCCTGGGCCGCTCGCCGCTGGTGATGGACGCGATCGCCGGGGGCAGGCTCGTCCGGCCGTTTGCCGGCGAGGTGGAGTCGCGCTTCGCCTACTGGCTGGTCTGCCCCGAACCGGCGCTGCGCTCGCCGCGGATCAAGGCGTTTCGCGACTGGTTGATGCGCGAGGCCGTTGCCGCCGCCGGCTGACGGGTCCGCGCCGTCATTGCCGCGCGGGCGGCGTCAATCCGCCTCGGCCGCGATCCGCCGTTCGACCATTCGGCGAAACCGCATCGCCGCGGCGTCCAGCCCGAGGTTCAGATAGGGTGTGCGCGGCGCCTTCATGCCGCGATGCACCTCTTCCAGCACCGCCTTGTCCTCGTTGAAGGCCATCGTGGCGCCGGCGAACATCGCCTCCGACATCGCCGAGTCATCCGGCCGGGAATTCCGGTGCTGGAACCAGAAATAGCGCGACCGTTCGGAATCGACCGGGGTCATGAAGTTGTAGGAGACGTTGACGAAGGCATCCCCGGGCAGCACGGCGTCCGGGCCGCCGGTGCCGGCTCGGGTATAGACCGACATGTTGATCGCCACCGCGGGCAGGCGGCATTCATAGTGCTGCAACCGATCGCAGGCGTCCGCATAGGGCAGGAACGGCGCATAGTAGGGCGGCGCGGGCTGGCCGGGGATCCAGCGCGAGACGATCACCCGGTCCGCGCCTTCCGACATCTCCAGCGGCAGGTTGTCGGTGCCGCCGCCGGCGAAGGACGTCAGATGCACCCAGGCCACATGCGAGGGGTCGAGCAGGTTGTCGGTGATCCAAAGGTAGTGGCAATCGATGTCGAGAGCGCCGCGCGCGGTCTTGCCCCAGGACGGATCGTCGTAATGCGGAATGTCGATCAGCGCCGCAGGGTCGGCCTTGTCGGCATCGCCCATCCAGATCCAGACGAAGCCGTAGCGTTCGAGCGTCGGATAGCTCGCCACGCGTGCGCGGCGCGGGATCGCATCTGGCTGGGTCGGCGCCGCGACGCAGGAGCCGGTTCCGTCGAAGGTCAACCCGTGGTAGCCGCAGACCACCGTGTCACCCTGAAGCGATCCCTTCGACAGCGGCAGCTTGCGATGCGGGCAGGCATCTTCAAGCGCCACGGGCGTGCCGTCGCCCTTGCGGTAGACGACCACCGGGAGGCCGAGGATCGTCAACGATTGCAGCGCCCGCCCGATGTCCTCGCTGCGGCCGCAGACGTACCAAGTATCGTGGATGAAGCCTTCGCTTTCCATGCCATGCTCCGGTCGGGATCGGGTCTTGCTTCATTCATTAGTTCATGCCTTAGTTTTTCTAAAGCCATTTCTTGGCGCTCAGCGGGAAAAGCCCATGGCCGGTCACGTCGACATGCATGCCCACTACTACGGTGGCGGATTGGTCGCGTTCCTGCATGCCCGGACGGAACGTCCGCGCCTGCGCGCCGCCACGGATGGCGGAGAGGAGATGCTGGCGATGAACGGCGCGTTTCCGTTCCTGCCGTTGCACTGGGATCACCGCCTGGGACTGGATCAGATGGACGCGGCCGGCATCGACCGCCGGATGCTGACATTCCCCGGCGCGCTCTGCCTCGATGCGCTGCCGGCGGCCGAGGTCGCCGACCCCATCCGCGCCTTCAACGACCATCTGGCGCATCTGGGCGAGGACAGCGGCGGGCGCCTGCCGGGGCTGGCGGGCCTGCCGCTTTCGGACATGGCGCTGGCTGCCGCGGAACTGCGCCGCGCGCGGTACGAATTGCGCCTGGCCGGCGCGATCCTGCCCGCGGACTACTTCAACACGATTGCCGAGGCCCGGAGGCTGACCCCGGTCCTGGAGGCCGCCGACGAGACCGGCGCCCTGCTGATGCTGCATCCGGGGCCAATGGCGGGCGCGGTGCCCGCGCCCCCCGCCGCGGATTTCGCGCAATACCGAACCTCCGCCGTGGCGCTGCAGTCGCAGTTGTCGCAGGTGACGCTGACGCTGATCCTGTCGGACCTGCTGGACAGCTTCCCGCGCATCCGCTTCCAGGTGGTGAACCTGGGTGGCACCCTGCCTTTCATCTTCGAGCGCATGGAAAGCATTGCCCGCCACCGCAACCCGGACACCCCGTTTCCCACCGACCGGCTGAGGCGGATCTGGTACGACTGCGCGTCGCTGGGTCCACGCGCGCTGGAGGCCGGGATCGCGCTCTACGGGGCGGACCGGATCATGCTGGGCACGGACTGGCCGATCTTTCGCGAGGATCCCGCGACGACGGTGCTGCAGCCCGCCCGCCTGGACGATGCGGTGCGCGCCCAGGTGTCTCACGGGACCGCCGCAAGGCTTCTGGAAGACGTCGCCCGGGATTTGCCCGCGTGGTAGCCGTCCGGTGCCGGTCGGTGATCGGGGTCGCCTGCGGCGGAGGCAGGTTGCGCCCGGCGTGCTGGCAGCCCCACTCGACCCGATCCTCCCCGTGACGGCAACGCAGCCCCCTGCCCGTGCAGGAACCTAATTTTCGCAAAGCACCGCGACCCGTTTCCGCCGCCGTTCGGCCGCGCGCCCCGCAGCCGATCGGTTCCGCGCGAAGCGCGCGGTTGCCCGCCGTCCCCGGTTCCGCGGTCGTGTAGTGAAGCCGCAAGGGCACCGGGCGACGGCGGTTCCCGGACCCGGAACATCACCGCCGGCCCGACGATACGGCCGCGTATTTGGAGCCACCTGACGCGGCGCGATACGGTCACGCCAGGCGCCGGCGACCGCCCAGCCTCACGACGGGTTGCCCCGGCGGGACGTTGCGGCCGCCATTCCGGGGCGCAGCAGCATCTCGAGATGCCGTGCGACGGCCTGCCGCCAATGGTCGATCATCGTGAGTTCGCGGGGAACCAATCCCTCGATGCCGCACAGCCGGGCCATGATGCCTTCGGCGGTCGGCGCGGCAGTGTCCGGTGGGCGGAGCCTCGCTTCCAACGGATCGCGCAGGTCGTAGGTTTTCCCATCCCCGGTGCGCCCCACAGTGTAGCGCATCCAGGCCGCGGTCGCGAAAGCGAACGGCTCGATCGATTGCCCCCGCCGCAAGGCATCCAGCGCGGGCGCGAATATCCTCTGCGGCATCTTCTCCGAGCCGTCCATGGCGATCTGGTAGGTCTCGTGGGCAAGGTGCGGGTTGGCGAAACGGCGGAGCAGGTCGGCTCCGTAGGCCCGCAGGTCGATCCCCGGCAGTTCATCCAGGGTAGACGCCGCCGCGGCGAGGTGGCGTTCGACCAGGGCGGCCATGGCCGGATCGGCCATCACATCGCGCACGTATCTGTGGCCGG
The DNA here is from genome assembly GCA_024742695.1 of Paracoccaceae bacterium. Classification (GTDB taxonomy): domain Bacteria; phylum Pseudomonadota; class Alphaproteobacteria; order Rhodobacterales; family Rhodobacteraceae; genus JANSXY01. Next base: position 9,308 of record JANSXY010000034.1, read on the forward strand.
CCAGGAACCCCGCATAGGCCAGCATGGAATGCGTGCCGTTGAGCATTCGAAGCTTCATCTTCTCGAACGGCCCCACATCCGTGACGAAGATCGCGCCCCCGGCCCCCCATGCGGGACGACCCGTGGGGAAGTCATCCTCGATCACCCATTGGCGAAACGCCTCGCATTCGACCGCGGCGGCATCGGCGTGCCGTGTCAGCGTTTCGGCCAGCCGCAGCGTCGCGTCGTTGCGCGCCGGCGTGATCCTGTCGACCATGGTCGAGGGGAAGGCGACCCCGGTCTCGATGTGATCGGCGAGACCGGGCGAGGTTCTGCGTGCGAAATCGGCGAGAAGGGAGCGCACGAGAGCGCCGTTGGAAGGAAGATTGTCGCAGCACAGGACCGTGAAGGGCGCGATGCCCGCCGCCCGGCGACGACCGAGAGCCCAAACCAGAAGCCCCGCGACGCCACGCGGGTTCCCTGGGTCGGCGAGGTCGGCGGCAATCGCCGGGTGCGCGGGATCGACGCCCCCCGTCTTTCGGTCGAGCCCATAGCCCTTTTCCGTGACGGTCAGACTGACGATCCGCGTTGCGGGCGAGCACAGCGCTTCCAGCACGGGCTTTCGGCGGGTGCGCAGGCAAAGCGCGGCGGCAAGCGATCCGATCACGCGGGCACGGGTGCCCTCGGCGCTGCGCTCGATCGTCGTGTAGAGGCAGGTCTGCGGCGTGAGGTCTTCGGACGGCGCGGCGCTGCGCAGGTTGACACCGATCACCCGCCAGTCGCCCCCGGTCGCGGCCAGCGCATCGTCGGTATAGACCGCCTGATGCGCCTTGTGGAATGCTCCAAGGCCCAGATGGACGATGCCCGGTGCATGGTGTTCACGCCGATAGCCGGGCCACTGCACGCCAACGGGCAGGCCCTCGAGCGTTGTCAGCCTGGGTCTCATCCGGCAGCGATCCGCGGTTCCAGCGCGGCGATGATCCCGCGCAACTCGGCAAGACCCTTGAGCCGACCGATGGCGGGATAGCCCGGCTGCGCGCGCCGGCCCAGGTCGTCGAGAATGTCCTGCCCGTGATCCGGCCGGAACGGGATCGACCAGTCGGCGCGGCCCGTCCGCTTGCGGCGCGCTTCCTCTTTCAAGGCGGCTTCGACGAGGGCGACCATGTCGGTGTCACCACCAAGATGCTCCGCCTCGTAGAAAGATCCCCTCACATTCGCCGTCTCGCGCTTGACGTTCCTCAGGTGCAGGAAATGCACGCGCGCGCCCAGCCGCTCCATCATGCCCGGCAAGTCGTTGTCGGCCCGCGCGCCGAGAGAGCCGGAGCACAGCGTGATGCCGTTCGACCGGATATCGACGGCGTCCATCACCGCCTTGTAATGCGCCTCGGTCGACATGATCCGCGGCAGGCCCAGAAGCGGGAACGGCGGGTCGTCAGGGTGGCAACACAGCCGCAGACCGAGTTCCTCGGCCACGGGCGCCACCTCGGACAGGAAGTCGATCAGGTGCCGGCGCAGCGTCTCCTCGCCCATGGAGGCGTATTCGGCGAGATGCGCCCGCAGATCCTCGATGCTGAACTTTTCGGCCGCGCCGGGCAGGCCATAGACGATGTTTCCGGCCAGCTGCTCCTTTTCCGCATCCGACATCCGTGCGAACCGCCGTTCGACCGCGGATTTCAACGCGTCTTCGTAGTCGTGCTCGGCGCCGGGGCGCTTCAGGATGTGCAGATCGAAGACCACGAAATCCGTCAGGTCGAAACGCATGCAGGTGGCCCCGTTCGGCAATCGCCAGGCCAGATCGGTCCGGGTCCAGTCGAGGACCGGCATGAAGTTGTAGCAGATCACCTCGAGACCGGCTTCGGCCAGGTTCCTGAGGCTCACCTTGTAGTTCGCCAGATGGGTTCGCCAGTCGCCCTTCTGCTTCTTGATATCCTCGCCGACGGGCAGGCTTTCGACAACCGACCAGCGCAGCCCCGAAGGCGTTCCGTCAGAAAGGGTCGCGATTTCGGCCTGGCGTTTCCCGATCTCTTCCGGCGTCCAGACCGACCCGGTGGGCACGTGATGCAGCGCCGTGACGATTCCGGTCGCCCCGGCCTGCGCGACATCCGAGATGCTCACGCGGTCATGCGGCCCGAACCATCGCCAAGTCTGCTCCATGTGATCCTCCCGACTCGTCGCCCGTCCCATTCATAACATCGCCCCCAATTGCTGACTAGTATGGAAGTATGGTAGTTCTTGCCGGGGAGGAAGCCGAATCATGAAGTTCGAGCGCGATGCGACATGGGAACTCGACCCCTCGGGATCGATCACGCCCCAGATCACGCGCATCCTTCGCGAGCGGATCATCCAGAACGACCTCAAGCCGGGCGACCGCCTGTCCGAATCCGAATTGGCCCGCACTTACGAGGTAAGCCGGCAACCCGTGCGCGAAGCCCTGATCAAGCTGGCAGATCAGGGCCTCGTCGAAGTCAGGCCGCAGCGCGGCACGATCATCACCCGGATCGGCTACTTCGCGGTTCTCGACGCGCGATTCCTGCGGGAAGCCATCGAAGCCGACATCTGCAAGATCCTGGCGGCGACGCCCAGGCCTTCCCTGGTCGCGGACCTGCGGAACCAGCTTGCGACACAGCGCGCCCTGGAAAGCAGGGACGCGGCCGAGTTCAGCCGTCTCGACGAACAGTTCCACCGCACGCTTGCGGAAGCGGCCGGAAAGGGCGGGACGTGGCGGCAGATCGAAGGGCTCAAGTCGCAGATGGACCGGGTTCGCTATCTGTCGCTGGGCGAATTTCGCATCGACGCCCTTATCGCGCAGCACCACGCCGTCGTCGACCGGATCGAGGCCGGAGATGTCGCCGGCGCGAACGCGGCGATCCGGCTGCACCTGCGCGAAGTGCTGAAGGACCTGCCCGAGATCATCAGGGCCAACGCCCAATTCTTCGACCTTCCGGACGGGGACATGCCCCCGCCGGTGAATGCACCCATCCTAGGAGGAACAGACGCATGAATTTCAATCTCAAGCTCACGGCTTTGGCCGCCGCAGTCGGCCTGATGGTCGCAGGCCCGGTATCGGCGCAGGAGATGACGCTGAAACTCGGGCACCTGGCGAACGAGGACAACTCCTGGCACAAGGCCTCGGTCAAGTTCGGCGAGGAACTGGCCGCGTTGACCGAAGGGCGCATCGTCGTCGAGGTCTTCCCGAACGAGTCGCTTGGCAAGGAAATCGACCTGATCAACGGCATGCAACTGGGCACCGTCGACATGACGATCACCGGCGAAAGCCTTCAGAACTGGGCCCCGAAGGCCGCGCTCCTGGCCGTGCCCTACGCGTTCAAGACGATCGAGGACATGGATGCCTTCGCGTCCGGGCCGATCGGCGACGAGATCAAGGCGCAGATCGTCGAGAAGGTGCAGATCCGGCCGATTGCCTATTTCGCACGCGGCGCGCGCGATCTGACCTCGAACCGGCCGATCACGTCGCCCGCCGATCTTAACGGTCTGAAGATGCGCGTCCCGAACGTTCCCCTGTTCGTCGACGTCTGGTCGGCACTGGGAGCGAACCCCGGCCCCATGGCCTTCTCGGAGGTCTTCACCTCGCTTCAGAACGGCACGATCGAGGCGCAGGAGAACCCGCTGGCGCTGATCCGCTCCGCGTCCTTCTACGAAGTCCAGAGCCATGTGAACCTGACCGATCACGTGCGGTCGTGGATCTACCTGACGATCGCGGAAACGACGTGGAACAAGCTTTCGGCCGAGGATCAGGCCGCGGTCATGGAAGCCGCCGCGCGGGCCCAGGCCTATGAACGCGACCTGTTCGAGACCAGCCTCGCCGAGGATCGCGCCTTTCTCGAAGAAAAGGGCATGACCTTCGTCGAGGTCGACTCGGCTGCTTTCCAGGCCGCCGCGAAGGACGCGGTCCTCGCGAATGTCAACGACGAGATCAAGCCCATCGTCGAAGCGCTGTTCGCCCAGTAGGCCACGAAAACGGCAGTCCGGCGCCGCGACACCGCGGCGCCGGTCGGACATCTGGACATCCGGACATGGCAGGCTTCATCACGATCATCACCTTTCTGGCGCGTCTGGGCGCCGGTGTTGCCTTCGCCGTGCTGATGGCATCCGTCCTGCTCCAGGTGGTCGGGCGGGTTTCGGGCTCCTCGCCGGTCTGGACCGAAGAACTGACGCGCTACGCGCTTCTCTACATGATCGCCTTCGGCGCCGGGCTGGCCTTCCGTACCGGCGACCTCGTCAACGTGGACGTCATCAGCGAAGCGCTGCCGCCCCCCTTGCCCCGGCTCTTGCGTCTCTTCGCGGCGATGTGCACGGCAGCCCTGGCCCTCTACCTCTTGCCGCAGGCATGGAGATACGTTGCCATCGGCAAGATGCAGACCGCGCCGGCCCTCGGCATTCGCATGGATTTCGTGCATTTCACCGTCTGGCTGATGCTGGCCGGCCTTGCGGTCTTCGGCCTTCTGCGGGTGCTCGGGATGCTGGCCGGCACCGAGGACGGCAAACCCGAGCGGACGGAAGAGGCCTGAGCCCGTGGATATCGCTATCCTGTTCTCGATCTTCGTGCTGGGCCTTGTCCTTGGCATCCCGGTGGCGATCACGCTCGGGCTGTCTTCGCTGGGATACCTGCTCTATGCCGGCATGCCCGCGGTGGTCATGCCGCAGAAGATGTACGCCGGGATGGACGTCTTCGTGCTGCTCTCGATCCCCGGCTTCATTCTGGCCGGCAACCTGATGAACCAGGGCGGGATCACCCATCGCATCATTCGCTTCGCCAATGCCATCGTGGGCTGGATCCGGGGCGGGCTGGGATTGACGAATATCTCGGCCTCCATGCTTTTCGGCGGCATCACCGGCACCGCGGTCGCCGATGCGGCCTCGCTGGGCGGCGTCCTGATCCCGGGGATGAAGAAGGCCGGATATCCGGCGGATTTCGCTGCCGCAGTCACCGCCGCGTCATCGACGGTCGGCCCGATCATCCCGCCCTCGGTCCCGATGATCATCGTCGGCGCGCTCTCGGGCATCTCGGTCGGCAAGATGTTTCTCGCGGGGGCGATCCCGGGCATCCTCATGGGGCTGGCCATGATGGTCACGGCCTATGTCATTTCGGTGCGACGGGGTTTCCCGCATCAGCCCTGGCAGGGCTGGGGCGAGGTCGGCCGGTCCTTCGGAAGTGCCATCTGGGCGATCGCGATGACCTTCCTGATCATCTATGGCCTTCTCTCGGGTCTTGCCACGCCGACCGAAACCGCCGTCGTCGCAAGTGTCTACGCCTTCATCGTCGGATGTTTCATCTACCGCGAGCTTCCGATCCGCGTCGTCCCCCGGATCATCACCGACAGCGCGGTGTCGGCAGCGGGCATCCTGGCGCTGGTCGGCTTCGCGAATGTCTTCGGCTGGATCCTCGTCTCGGAACGCATTCCACAGGCGATCGCCGATGGCGTGCTGTCGGTGACCGACAACAAGTTCCTGGTGATCCTGCTCATCAACCTGCTTCTTCTTTTCGTCGGCATGTTCATGGAGACGATCGCCGCCCTCATCATCCTGTTCGTGCCGCTTCTCTCGCTGGCGGAAGCCGTCGGCATCGATCCCCTGCACTTCGCCACCTTCGCCGTGCTGAACCTCATGATCGGATTGACGACCCCGCCGGTCGGCGTCTGCCTGTTCGTCTGCGCGAATATCGCGCGGCTCCCGCTGGCGCCGGTGGTGCGGGCCATCCTTCCCTTCCTGCTGACCAACATGCTCGTGCTGCTCGCGGTCGCCTATTTCCCGCCGCTGGCCACCTGGCTTCCGTCCCTGCTGATCCCGTGATCGAGGCCCCATGAAAACCCGTGTCTGCCGTCTCTTCGGAAAGAACGACCTGCGCATCGAAACCGAGGAGATCGACGATCCGGGGCCGGGCCAGGCCCTGGTCGCGGTCGCTGCCGGAGGGATCTGTGGCTCGGACCTGCATTATCTCTCCGACGGGGGGATCGGGACGATCCGGGTTCGCGAACCCATCATCCTCGGCCACGAGGCTTCGGGGCGGGTCATCGCGGTTGGCGAAGGTGTCGACTGGCTGAGCCCGGGCACCGGGATCGCGATCAATCCCAGCCGACCCTGCGGTGCCTGCGCCTATTGCGCCGAGGGGCTGCCGATGCATTGCCTGAACATGCGCTTCAACGGATCGGCGATGCGCCTGCCGCACGAGCAGGGACTGTTCCGGGATCGGGTCGTCGTCGATGCCGCGCAATGCCTGCCGCTGCCGGCGACCGCGGATCTCGGCGCCGTCGCCTGCGCCGAGCCTTTGGCGGTCTGCCTGCATGCCGGACGGATGGCGGGCGACATCGCCGGCAAGCGCGTCCTGGTCACCGGAGCAGGCCCGATCGGATGCCTTTGCGTTGCCGTCGCCTCGGCCGCAGGCGCTGCGGAGATCGTCGTCACCGATCTGCACGACGCGCCGCTGGCCGTCGCCCTTGCAATGGGCGCGACGCGCGCGGTCAACATGAGCCGCGACGGGGGAGAGATGGATCGCTATGCGGAGCAGAAGGGTCATTTCCATCTTGCCTTCGAGTGCTCCGCGGCCGCCGGCGCGATCAGAGGCGCGATGGCCGCGCTTCGTCCACGCGCCACGCTTGTGCAAGTTGGCGTCGCCGGCGACACGCCGATGCCGATCAACGCACTGGTGGCCAAGGAAATTCGCGTTCAGGGCACACACCGGTTCCACGCGGAGTTCGCCGAAGCCGTCGCTGCGATCACATCCGGGCGGATCGACGTGAAGCCCGTCGTGACATTTCGCTATCCGCTGGAGGACGCCGTCGCGGCGTTCCGCACCGCCGCCGATCGCACCCGCTCCGTCAAGGTTCAACTGACCTTCGCGCCGGCCTGAAGAAGCGGCAACACTACCGGAGATCAAAACACGCAAAAGGCCTCACGGCATGTGCCGGAGGCCTTTGAGGAGATTGAACAAATAGTGTTGGTTGCGGGGGCAGGATTTGGCCTGAACCGAACAATCGTTCATCTGGGCTGACCACCCCATGCGATCATCGGCGCGACGGCGCAACGGCGCGACGGCGCGACTAGCCCAAAACAGCCTTGGAATCCACCGCAGCGAAGGTCCGGAGCGAGCCCATACCGGAAGTGATCGGGCGCTGACCCTCGCAGGTGCGGCAATTCTAGTCGGGAAGCCGTCAGCTGCGCCGCAGCAAGAAAAGCGGGCGTTCAGGCGGAGTGTAGCGAGGTTTCGAGCACCGATGACCGCGTTGCGGACGAAGCGGTCGCTCGCCCCAGCCGAAGTCAGCTAGGCCCGCTGAGAAAGACAATTCATGGTATAAGGCGATGCTGTTCCTCCGCTACCGGAGGATTGACGGAGGCACATTGATGAGCACGAAGACCGAACGAGAGGCGGTCGAGGTCGTGGTCGAGGAGTACCTCGAGGGGATGATCTACGGCCAACGGGACAAGCTCGAAAGTGCGATGCATGTTCAGTGTATGCAGGCCGGCCACTTCAATGGAAACTATGAGTTCTTCGATCGCGAGACGTTCATTCGGTCGCTCGAAGACGAGGCATCTGTGCCGCCCGGGTCGCCGTACCGATCGGAAATCATCTCGATGGACATGACCGGCGATGTCGCTGTCGTAAAGGTCGAGGACGAGTGTTTCGGTACCACGTTCACGGACTACCTCACCCTTATCAAGCATGAGGGCCAGTGGCAGATCGTGATGAAGGCATTCTTCGATCATGCAAATGCTTGAACGGCATAACGCGAGCCAATTCGGCAAAAGACCCGCCCTGGGCTCGATCCGGACCTTTGCTGCGTGACGCACGAACGCCTGCTCTGCGGACGAAGCGGCCGTTCGAAAGAAGTGCGCGCAGGCCTACTTCGCTTCGTTTGCCGCCTGTCACGGTTGGGGCCGTCGACTACGCAACAGTGGGATTGGTCCAACCCGGATCCTTCGCGACAAGCTCGACGGTGTTGCCGTCGGGATCGAAGGTAAACACGCCGCGCCAGCCGACCCAGTCGAAGGTTTCGACATGGTAGTCCAGCCCGAGTTTCCCGTACCAGGCGATGACCGCCTCCTGCTCCGCCCAGGGCAGGCTGAGCGCGATGTGGTGCAGCGACGATCCCGGCCCGGTCGCCGGTGGCCGGTCGCCGGCCCGGATCCGGCCTGCGCCCTCGATGTCGTGACGAAACAGGGCCAGCACGGCCGTGTGGCCGTCGAACCCATCCGCGATCCGGAAGAAGACGATGGGGGCGCCCTCGATGTCGCGCATCGGTTCGAGCCCGATCACGTCGCGGTAGAACGCCACCATCGCGGCGTGATCGGCGCATCGTATGGCGATTTCGCCAAGGGCGCGGACGGTGAAGCCTCGTTCGGACATGGCAGATTTCCTGACTGTGGGTCATCGGACAAGGGCCGGGGCGCCGTTTGTCAGTCCGGGCGTTTCTGGAACAGCAGGCGCAGGCAGAACGCCGTCTCGGCGAGAATGGTCAGACCGTAGGCCGGCATGAACGCCGGCGAAAGGTCCGGCGCGAAGAACCGCAGACCGCTGCCCGCGAGATACACCAGCCCGGCGATCGCAAGCCCGCCACCGAACACCTTGGCGAAAAGGCCCGAGCGCCAGACGAGCAGGCCCATGATCAGGCTGTTCACGCCGAAGAACACGAGCCCGAGATCGTAGCCATGTGCGTGCAGGTCGAGAAACACCAGCGCGAGCGCGGGCGCGTCGGCCAGCCCCTCCGCCCGGGTCAGCACCAGCCACGCGGTCAGCAGCGCCATGAGGCTGGCCGCGATCAGCACCGTCTGGATCAGGCGAAACACCAGCGCCGACAGGGCCAGCCCCGGCGCCATGGCGCGGAAGACGAGGTAGAGCAGGATCGCGAGGCCCGCATCGCTCAGCGCCATGACGAGATCGGCGGCGATGGCGAGGCGGAACTGTCCGGGCGCGGCAAGGATCGCGGCGGCTGTGGCATCGGCGTCCCCGAAGTCGATCAGCGGCCCCCGAAGGCCCAGTTCGGCGCCGAGGCCGGTCACGATGATGACGAGATAGAGCAGCCCGGCGAGCCGCGCCTTCCGCGCAACGTCCTGGGTGAGTGTCAGGGCGGTCATTCGGAAAGTCCTTTCTTGGATGGCGATCAGGCGGTCTGCGCCCGGTTCTTGACCGCGGGCAGCTTGGCGAACCCGGGCCATGGGCGGCTGGCCCGTCGCGCCTTCACAAGCGAGGGTCCGGCAATCGAGGGTGCCGAACAAGATGCGTCGTCAACCGCATCGAGAATTCACACCTCCCGTTCCGACGACGCGAGCGCGCGATCCTCCGGTTCCGACGGATGCGAAGTTTGCAGATGTTCGCCGCCGTCAACTCCTCGGTCCACAAGCACTTCAACCAGGGCCGAAGCCTCTCCCGCCGGGGTCATTTCAAGACCAGCCGCGCCGCCGCCCTCGCCGATTGGCGGGCGCTTCTGCCGCCAGTGGCAAGACGGGTCGGGTGAACTGAGACCGGTTCGAATTGGTCTGGCGGCACCGCGGTATCCGATCTCGTGCGCTCGCTTCATTTGCCGTGATAGGGTTGCTCCATGAGGAAGTACACTCTTCCGGTCGTCGTCGGAATGCTGTTGCTGGCCTTCTGGCTCAGCCCCGACGCGCAGGAGATCGCCGCCGGCGTGGCGATCTTCCTGTTTGGCATGCTCATGCTCGAGGACGGGTTCCGGCTCTTCGGCGGCGGCCGGCTTGAGCGGCTTCTGCAGGGGGCGACGCGTTCGTTCCCGCGCGCCCTTGGCTTCGGAATCGTTTCCACCACGCTGTTGCAGTCCAGTTCGCTGGTTTCCGTCATCACGATCTCCTTTCTCAGCGCCGGGCTGATCACGCTGATGGGCGGTTTGGGGATCATCTTCGGCGCCAATATCGGTACGACCACCGGCGCATGGCTGGTTGCCGGGTTCGGGCTGAAGGTCGACATCGCCGCCTATGCGATGCCGATGATCGCGCTGAGCATCGTGCTGGTGTTCCAAAAGCCCAAGGGCCTCCGCGGTATCGGTTACGCGCTGGCGGGGCTGGGGTTCCTGTTTCTCGGCATCCACCACATGAAGGAGGGATTCGAGGCCTTCCGCGCCGAGATCGATCTCGCGCGGTTCGCCCTGCCGGGACTTCTCGGGCTTGCCGTGTACGCCGTGATCGGCACGACCGCGACGGTGATCATGCAGTCGAGCCACGCCACGATGGTTCTGGTGATCACCGCCCTCGCGGCCGGTCAGGTCAGCTACGACAACGCCCTTGCGCTGGCCATCGGCGCCAATATCGGCACCACGATCACCGCCGTGATCGGGTCGCTCAGCGCGAATTTCCAGGGCAAGCGCCTGGCCCTGGCGCACCTGATCTTCAACCTCACAACCGCGGCCGTCGCCCTGGTGTTCATCTCGCCGTTGCGCGCGGCGGTTGACGGCATCAGCAGCCTCGCGAGGATCGCGCCCGACGATTTCGCCCTGAAACTGGCGGTGTTCCACACCCTCTTCAACATGCTGGGCGTGGCACTGATGCTGCCGCTGCTGGGCCGTCTGGTCGGCTTTCTGGAACGCCGGATCGCCGAACCGGCACCCGATGTCAGCCGGCCGCATTTCCTCAACGAGGCGGTGGACGCGTTTCCCGAAACCCTGGAAAGCGCCCTGCGCAAGGAAGTCCTGCACCTGTACGACAACGCCTCGGAGGTAATCTTCCACGGCCTGAACCTGCATCGCGACCAGGTCTACGGCAGCAGCGATATCGGCGCCACGGTGCGCGCCAGCCGCGATCTCATGGATGTGGATATCGACGACCTCTACGAGCGCCGGGTCAAGACGCTGTTCGCGGCGATCATCGATTTCACCACCCGCGCCGGGGACCAGCGTCTTGCGCCGGATATCGCGGATCGCATCTATGCGCTGCGTGATGTCGCCACCGGGATCGTGCAATCGGTGAAATCGGTCAAGCACCTGCGCAAGAACGTCGTGCGCTACACGATGCGGGATGTCGGCGCCGTGACCGCCCTCTATGACGGGCTGCGCACCGAAATCGCGCGGATCGTGGTCGAAATCCGCGACCTGGGCCGCGCCGATCCCGAGGATCGCAGCGCGCTGTCGCTGGACCAGGAGCGCGCCGGAATCGAAGAGGCGGCGCGCTCGACAACGCGGCGGGTCGAGGAACTGATCCGGCGCGGCGAGATCAGCGCAACCGCAGCCACCTCGTTTCTCAACGACTCCGGCTATGCCTACGGCGCGATGCGCGACCTGATCGCGGCCGCGCGCGGCTACTACATCGAGCGCGACAGCGCGATGGCAGAGGTCGAACGCCTTCTGGAACTCGACGAGGAGGACATCGACGGGCACACCGGCGGCGCGTCGCCCCGGCCGCACCCGGCAGAGGGACGCAACAGAAGTGTCATGTAGCGCGTGTAGAATTCCGCCGATGCGGTGGGGATCGGAGTGGCTGGGATGGGGGTGAAGAAGCTGGCCGCGAAGGTGGCCGACTACAAGCAGCGCCTCGAAGACGGCAAGGCCAGCAAGATCGAGCCGGACCATGTCGAGAAGGTTCTCGCGAAGCTGCGCAGGAAACAAGCCGACCTCGACCAGAGGCTTGAGGAGACCACCGGCACCGACGAGCGCGAGCGGCTCGAACGCAAGCTGGCCGTGGCGAAGGAGCACATCGCCCGCGCGGAATGGCTGTTGGCCGAGCTTGGCTAGATCGGGCGGGCCGCGGCGCTACAACAGGTCGCGATGCACCTCCGGTACGAAGTGCTGATCCTGAATGGGCGGGCGTTCGTACTCGCCCGACCGGGGACGCTGGCCCAACTCGACGGGCGCCGACACCACCGCTTCATATGGCACCAACGACAGAAGGTGGCTGATGCAGTTCAGGCGAGCATGTTTCTTCACGTCTGACTCGACGACATGCCAGGGCGCCTCGTCGATGTCGGTATGGGCGAACATCTCGTCCTTGGCGCGGGAATAGTCGACCCAGCGACGGCGGCTTTCGATATCCATCGGGCTGAGTTTCCAGCGCTTTGCCGGATCCTTCAGGCGGTTCTGGAACCGGCGCTCCTGTTCCGCGTCGCTGACCGAGAACCAGTACTTGATCAGCTGGATGCCGGACCGCACGAGCATCCGCTCGAACTCGGGGCAGCTGCGCAGGAATTCCCGGTATTCCTCGTCCGTGCAGAACCCCATCACCCGTTCCACGCCGGCGCGGTTGTACCAGGACCGGTCGAACAGGACGATCTCGCCGGCCGCCGGCAAATGCGCGACATAGCGCTGGAAATACCACTGCGACCTTTCCCGGTCCGTCGGCGCGGGCAGCGCGGCGACCCGGCAGACGCGGGGGTTCAGCGGTTCCAGGATGCGCTTGATCGTGCCGCCCTTTCCGGCGGCGTCCCGGCCTTCGAAGACCACGGCCACGCGGTGCCGGCTTACCTGCATCCATTGCTGCAACTGGACAAGCTCGATCTGCAGGCGCGCGAGTTCGGCGTCGTAGGTCTTTCTGCTCAGCTTCGCTGGCGTCGTTGCCGGTGTGTCGACCATTCGCGGGCCTCCGCAGCAGCCTCGGGGCACGGTTCATGATACCCCGGATGGTCCGAAATCCAAAACCGGCGGTCGCAGGGGATGGCCGCGTGCGGGCCGGTGCCGCTTTGCGGGGGGGGCGGTTGTGGATCGTGTGCGGGGACCGATCATGCCGTCGCACCCTCGGCCAACCCCGCGAAGATTGTCCTTGTGGTATTGCCCGGCGGTGCTAGCGTGATGTCATAAAACTTTTACAAAAACGTCACAAATCAAGGGAGGACGGGATGAAGCTGACAAGATCGGTTCTGGCGACATCGGTCATGGCAATGACGATGGGCGCGGGCGCGGCACAGGCCGACAAGCTGACGCTCTATTGCAGCGCGCAGGAGGAGTGGTGCCAGGTCATGGCGCGGAGCTTCGAGGAAGCGACAGGCATCGATGTCGACATGACGCGCAAGTCCTCGGGCGAGACCTTCGCGCAGATTCGCGCCGAGGCGTCGAATCCGAAGGGCGATGTCTGGTGGGGCGGCACCGGTGACCCGCACCTTCAGGCCGCCGAGGAAGGCTTGACCGAGGAATACCTTTCGCCGATGCGCGAGCAGTTGCATGACTGGGCGATCTCGCAGGCCGAAAGCGCCGGGAACCGGACGATCGGGATCTACTCGGGCGCGCTCGGCTATGGCTACAACACCGACCTTCTGGCCGCCAACAACCTGCCGGAGCCGAAGTGCTGGGCAGACCTGCTGAAGCCCGAGTTCAAGGGTCATGTGCAGATGGCGAACCCGAATTCCTCGGGCACCGCGTACACGACGCTGGCCTCGATGGTGCAGATCTTCGGCGAGGACGAGGGGTTCGGTTTCATGAAGGGGCTGCACGCCAACATCAACCAGTATACCAAGTCCGGCTCGGCCCCGATCAAGGCGGCGGGCCGCGGTGAGTCGACGGTCGGGATCGTCTTCATGCACGATGCCGTGGCGCAGGCCGTCGCCGGCTTCCCGATCACCGTGGTGGCGCCGTGCGAAGGCACGGGCTACGAGATCGGTTCGATGTCGATCATCAAGGGCGCCCGCAACATGGACGAGGCCAAGGCCTTCTACGACTGGGCGCTGAGCGCGGAGGCACAGAACCTGGCGCTGCAGGTCAATGCCTTCCAGGTGCCGTCGAACAAGGGCGCGCAGACCTCCGACAAGGCGCCGGACATGTCGACGATCAAGCTGATCGACTACGACTTCGTCAAGTACGGCTCCTCGGACGAACGCAAGCGGCTGTTGCAGAAATGGGATGAGGACGTCTCAACCCTGCCCCAGTAAACCGTGCGCAAGGACGCTTCCGAAGTCACCGCCCACCCGGTTCTGATCTTCTGGATCATCGCCGGGTGGGCGGGTTACCTGCTCTTGCCCTGGTACGGGATCGAGGACGGATTCTTCCGGTTCGAATGGCTTGTCGACGGCTGGCCGCTGGAGGATGACTACGCACCGGCGGCCGTCCTTGTCGGCCGGGGCGAGAAGCTGTGGCTGGCGCCGCTGGTGCCGGCCCTTGTCGCGCCGCTGCTGGTGATCCGAAAACGCAAGATCGACCCGGCCTATTCGGTGGTGCTGATCCTGTCGGGCGCCTTCGGCTTTTCCTGGCTGATCGCGCAGGGCTTCGGCATCGGCATCCGCGGCTTCAACTACGACTGGCTGACCGCGCTGTTCGGCGAGTTGGGCGATCGTCAGTTCGGGATGGGCTACGGCGCGCTGTTAGTCGCATCATCCTTCCTGTTCCTGTTCACGCAGGGCATCGCGGCGCGCGGGGCGATCAACGGCGACGTCTTCGTGGTCAGCGCCATAGGCGGTGTGATCGTCATCGTCGCGACCTTCGTGTTCTTCCCGATCGCGAAGATGCTGATCTTCGCCTTCATCACCGAGGATGGGGGGTATTCCGCCACCGTCTTCCTCTCGAAATTCTTCGACGACCGGCTGTGGGGCCTTGGGTGCCTGTGGGGGGCGCGATGCGGCGCCGCGTGGAACTCGCTGTTCCTGGCCGTGCTGGTGGGGTTCCTGACCACGGTTCTGGGGCTTGCCTTCGCGCTGGTGGTCACGCGCTCGGGCTTTCGCGCAAAGCGCGTTGTGCGGGCGCTCACGGTGCTGCCGATCATCACGCCGCCGTTCGTCATCGGGCTGGCGCTGATCCTGCTGTTCGGCCTGTCGGGCAGCGTCACCCAGTTCGTGGCCGAATTGCTGGGGGTCCAGCCCACCCGCTGGCTCTACGGCCTGCCCGGCGTGCTCATCGCCCAGACGCTCGCCTTCACGCCGATCGCCTTCCTCGTGCTCATCGGCGTGGTCGAGGGCGTGTCACCCTCGATGGAAGAGGCTGCGCAGACGCTGCGCGCGAACCGCTGGCAGACCTTTCGAACCGTGTCGTTGCCGTTGATGCGGCCCGGTCTGGCCAATGCCTTCCTGCTCGGCTTCATCGAGAGCATGGCCGATTTCGGCAACCCGCTGGTGCTGGGCGGCAATTTCGACGTGCTATCGACCGAGATATTCTTCGCCATCGTCGGGGCCCAATACGATCAGGGCCGCGCGGCGGTGCTGGCGATGGTGCTGTTGTTCTTCACGCTGTCGGCCTTCTACCTGCAGCGCGCCTGGCTGGGGCGGAAAAGCTATACCACCGTCACCGGCAAGGGCGACGCCGGGGTGCATCCGCTGATGCCGAAGCGGCTGGCCGTGCCGGTTTTCCTGGTGGCGGGGGCCTGGGGAGCGTTCACGATCGTCGTCTACGGGATGATCGTCTACGGCAGTTTCGTGGAACTCTGGGGCGTGAATGACTCGCTCACGTTCAAGCACTACGTCACCGCCTTCGCGGTCGCCGTGAACGAGAACGGCATCCACTGGCGCGGCGCCGCCTGGGACAGTTTCTGGACGACGATCTACATCGCGGCGGTCGCCGCGCCGCTGACCGCCGCCGTCGGGCTGGTCACCGCCTACCTGCTGACCCGGCAGAGCTTCGCCGGCAAGAACGCCTTCGAATTCGGCACGATGCTCAGCTTCGCGATCCCCGGCACGGTGATCGGGGTCAGCTACATCCTGGCCTTCAACGTCCCGCCGATCGAGATCACCGGCACCGGGATCATCCTGGTCGTCAGCTTCATCTTCCGCAACATGCCGGTCGGCGTCCGCGCCGGGATCGCGTCGATGTCGCAGATCGACCGGTCGCTCGACGAAAGCTCGCTGACCCTCGGCGCGAATTCCTGGCAGACGTTCCGACGGGTGATCCTGCCGCTGCTGCGTCCCGCGATCCTCGCGGCGCTGGTGTTCAGTTTCGTACGGGCGATGACCGCGATCTCGGCTGTCATCTTCCTGGTCAGCGCCGAATACGACATGGCGACCAGCTACATCATCGGCCGCGTCGAGAACAACGACTACGGGCTCGCCATCGCCTATTCCACCACGCTGATCTTCGTGATGCTGGCTGCGGTGGGGCTATTGCAGCTCCTGGTGGGCAAGACACAGATCGGACGCCGGACACAGTTCGGCGGGGGAGGATAGATGGCGGACACGCGCATCAGGTCGAAGGCGGCCCCGGTCAGCTTTCGCGGAGTTTCGAAGGTGTTCGGCAAGGATGTCGTCGCGGTAGACAACATCGACCTCGAGGTGACGGCGGGCAAGCTGGTGACACTGCTCGGCCCCTCGGGCTGCGGCAAGACCACGACGCTGCGGATGATCGCGGGGCTGGAAATGGCCAGTTCCGGGCGCATCCTGATCGGCGACAAGGATGTCACGCAGCTTCCGGCGACGGATCGCGACGTGTCGATGGTGTTCCAGTCCTACGCGCTGTTTCCGCACATGACGGTTCTGGAAAATGTCTCCTACGGGCTGGGGTTCTCCGGCTTTCCCAGGGCCGAGGCGCGCGACCGGGCCCGCGCTGGGCTCGATCTGGTCGGCTTGAAGGGGTATGACGACCGGCTGCCCAGCGAGCTCTCCGGCGGCCAGCAACAGCGCGTCGCGGTGGCGCGGGCGCTGGTGCTGGAACCGCAGGTGCTTCTGTTCGACGAACCGCTGTCCAATCTCGACGCCAAGCTGCGCCGCCAGGTGCGCGAGGATATCCGGGCGATCCAGCAGGAACTGGGGCTGACGGTCGTCTATGTCACACATGACCAGGAAGAGGCGCTGGCTGTCTCCGACGAGATCGTGGTGATGCGCAACGCGGCGATCGCGCAGATCGGCACGCCGCGCGAACTCTACGACGCGCCGGTGGACCGTTTCGTCGCGGATTTCATCGGCGAAGCGAACATCATCCCTTGCGAGATCGTTGCGGTGGACGGCGAAAGCGCCGAGATCGCCGTCGACGGCTACCGCCATCGTCTGCCGTCGCGCGGGATGCCGCCCGGGCCGGCGACGCTGGCGGTTCGGCCCTCCCGGCTCAGGATCGGGGTTGAGAACGGGTTTCGCGCCACGATCCGCAAGGCCACCTATGTCGGTGTGCGGATGGAATATTCGGTCGAGGCCCCGTTCGGCGAGGTGTTCGTCGTCCAGGACGACGTGCAAAACCCGCTGGCGCCGGGCGAGGACATTCGGCTCGGCTTCGCCGCGACCGGCCCTGTTCTGATCCCGCAGGGTTAGGCGGGATCAGGCGGGGAAGGAGTCGTCCGCGATCCGGACGAGTTCGTCGAAGACGCCGGGCAGGCCGACGACCACGCGCCCGCCGCGCGCGATCATCTCGTCGGCATCCTGCACCTCGACCCCGCCGCCGGCCTCTTCGACGATCAGCTGCCCGGCAAGGCAATCCCAGGCGTTCATGTGTTCCTCGGCGTAGCCCAAGAGCCGGCCGGCCGCGACATAGGCCAGCGAAAGGGCGCCCGAGGCGTTGCGCAGGAAGATCCCGCGCGCCGCGAAGATCCGCTCCATCAGCCGCAGGGTCCCGGTGGTCGCGACCCGGCCGGAGAACCCGATCCCCGTGGTTCCGTCGGCAAGGCCCATGCCCCGCGGCGCGTGGATCGGTACGCCGTTCAGTGTCGCGCCGCCGCCGCGGATCGCAAGGAACGTCTCGTCATGGCAGGGGTCGTGGATGATGCCGATCTGCGTTCTGCCGTCCCGCACACCGGCCAGAACGACCGTCCAGGCCGGAATCCCGTTGATGAAATTGGTGGTTCCATCGATCGGATCGATCACCCAGGTGAAGCCGGAGGTTCCGGGAACCGGCGCGCCTTCCTCGCCGACGATCGCGTCGTCGGGAAACACTCGGGCCAGCTCTGCCCGGACCAGAAGCTCGACCTCGCGGTCGGCCTGGCTGACGAAATCCTGGTGGCCCTTGCGGTCGATCCGCAGGGCGGCCGGATCGCGGAAATAGTCCAGCGCCAACCGGCCCGCCGCAACGGCGATCTGCCTTGCGGCGTCTGCCCGTTCAATACACTGCATTTCACTCTCCTGTCACTTCGGACGGTGGGCATGCGCCCGGTCCGCCGCCTTGGCTCTTGCGTGCCGCACGACGAGCCGGCCCTAGGGATGATCCAGCAGGTAGTCCGGGCGGATGCCCGAACGGTCCATCCAGCGATCCACCGCGCCCCCGGCGAAGAACCCGTGGCTGGTGACCAGGGCCGAGGCGATACCCGCGGCCTGGGCCCCCAGAATGTCGGTGTGCAGGCTGTCGCCGACCATCATCACCCGCGACCGGTCGATGCCCGGCCCCAGCCGGCGGAATGCCAGATCGTAGATGTTGCCGAACGGCTTGCCGAAAAACTCGGGCTCGACGCCCGTGGCGTCGGCCAGCCGGTGCGCGAAATACCCCGGTTCGATCGAGAAACCGGTTTCGCGCGGCGCCACGATATCGGGATTGCCCACCAGAACCGGGCGCAGCCGTTCTCTCAGGGCGGCTTCCAGAAGCGCCTGGCGCGACTCCGTCCAATCCGCGCTGCCGAGGAAAACGAAGCCGTCGGCCTCGGCGTAGGTAGCCGGATCCTCGGCCAGGCGCGCGCGCCCGAGGCCGTTCATGTCGTCGATCCCGGTCGTCGCGGTCACCATCAGCCCGCATCGGCCAAGATCGCGCCCGGCCGTCCCGTCGCGCAGCGCCGCGCGGCTGGACACGACGTCGGCGGGATCGAAGCGAAAGCCGAGCCGGTCGTAGCGGGCCATCAGCCGGTCGTGCGGATAACCCGCGGCATTCGTGACCACCAGAACCCGTTTGCCGCGCACCCGCAGCCGTTCGATCCGCTCGGCGACACCGGGAACCGCCGTTTCGCCGATGTTCAGAACGCCGAAGGCGTCGAGCAGGAAGGCGTCGAAGCGATCCGCGACCTCCTCGATCGAGGCGATGCGCGTCGCCGCGCCGGGCGGGCCGGCCGCCGGCAGGCGGTGCCGCACCGCCTCGTAGGCGGCAAAGGCCTCCTCTGTGGCCATCCGGATCAAATGATCGCGCTCCGTACCTTTGCCGAAACCCATTCCGACACGATCACCGCGAACAGGATCACGATCAGGATCAGCGACACCTGCGGCCAGGCCAGCGTGTTCAGCGACCCCGAAAGCTGCAGCCCGATCCCGCCCGCGCCGACAAGGCCGAGAACCGTGGATTCGCGGATGTTGATGTCCCAGCGGAACACCGAGATGCCGGCGAAGGCGGGCAGGATCTGCGGAACGATGCCATAGGCCATCACCTGCCAGCGGCTCGCGCCGGTCGCGCTTATCGCCTCCACCTGTGTGTGGTCGATTTCCTCGATCGCCTCGTACAGAAGCTTGGCGCAGAACCCGATCGACCGGATCGCGATGGCGAGGATGCCGGCGAAGATCCCCGGCCCGATGATCGCGATCAGCAGGAGCGCCCAGATCAGCGAGTTGATCGAGCGGGTCGAGACGATGATCAGCAGGGCGATCGGCCGCACGAACCGCGCCGAGGGCGTGGTGTTGCGCGCGGCGAGGAAGGCCACCGGCACCGCCATGATCAGCGCAAGGATCGTGCCGAGCGTGGCGATGTTCAGCGTGTCCCAGATCGGAAGCCAGAGCTCGTCGATATAGGACCAGCGCGGCGGGGTGGCGCGGGTCAGGATGTCACCGGCGATACGCGGCGCGTCCCAGACGAAGAACCAGGTCGTCGAGTCCGAGATCCGGTTCCAGCACCAGACGAACACGGCGACGCCCAAGAGCCAGCCGAACCAGCGCAGCATCGACTGGCCCGTGGTGCGGCGCATCCAGACCCGGTTGCCCGCAGCGTTTTCGACAACCGGCATTACTGCACCCTCGCCCGGATCACGCCCGACAGGTATTCGAGCGCCATGACAATGCCGATGATCAGCAACAGGATCGCGGCCGCCGTATCGAATTCGTAGCGGTCAAAGGCGGTGTTCAGCGTGGCGCCGATGCCACCCGCGCCGACAAGCCCGAGGATCGCGGATTCGCGGAAGTTGATGTCGATGCGATACATCGACAGGCCGATCAGCCGCGGCATCACCTGCGGCTGGACGCCGTAGTTGATCCATTGCCACCACCCGGATCCGGTGGCGCGGATCGCTTCGGCCTGGCTGCGATCCATCGCCTCGATGTCTTCGGCCAGCAGCTTCGACAGGAATCCGATCGTGGCGAAGCTCAGCGTCAGGAACCCGGCCAGCGGCCCGAAACCGAAGATCGCGACCAGCAGGATCGCCACGATGATCTCCTGCAACGCGCGGCTCAGCGCGACGATTCCGCGACAGACCAGGTAGACCGGCAATGGCGCGATGTTGCGCGCCGCGCCAAGCCCGATCGGGATCGAGATCGCGATGCCCACGACCGAGGCCGCGACGGTCATGATCAGGCTTTCCATCAGACCGTCCCAGATATCGCTGCCACGGGTGACGAAATCCGGCCGCGCGAAGGACATGATGAAGGCGCCGCCCCGATCCAGCCCCTCGTAGACCCGGCTCCAGTTCACCTCGACCGACGAGATCGCGGCGGCAAGATAAACCAGGGCGCCCAGGCCGAGCGCCCAGCGTAGCCAGGTGCGGCGGATCAGCGGCGGCTTGCGCCAGCGGCGGCCCAGCACCGCCTGAAGTTCGGCGGACGGCGCACTCATGCCACGACCTCGGCCGGGGCATCCTCGTCGTCGACCTTCTGGATCGTGGCCTGCCAGTCCTCCTCGCCGTAGATCCGGGTCAGCACGTCGGGGGTGAGCGCGGTGGGCGGGCCGTCGAACTCGATCGCGCCGAAGCGCAGCCCGATGACCCGCGACACGAACATCTGCGCCAGCGCGACATCGTGGATGTTGATGATCGCGGCCAGCCCGCGTTCGGCGCACAACTCGCAGATCAGCCGCATGATCTGCCGGCTGGTCTTGGGATCGAGCGAGGCCGTCGGCTCGTCGACCAGCAGCAGCGCGGGGTTCTGGATCAGCGCGCGGCAGATGCCAACGCGCTGGCGCTGGCCGCCCGACAGTTCGTCGGCGCGCTTGTCGGCCATTGCCAGAAGACCGACGCGGTCGAGCAGGCGAAACGCTTCGTCAACGTCCGATTGCGGGAACCGGCGGGCGAAGCTGCGCCAGAAGCCCACGTAGCCCAACCGGCCCGACAGCACGTTTTCCATCACGGTCAGCCGTTCGACAAGGGCGTATTCCTGAAAGATCATGCCCATCCGGCGGCGTTCGCGCCGAAGCGCGCCGGCCCCGAGATGGGTCAGTTCCGTGTCCCCCAGCCAGACCTTGCCGCTGCTCGGCTCCACCAGACGGTTGATGCAGCGGATCAGTGTCGACTTGCCCGCGCCGGATGGGCCGATCAGGGCCAGAACCTGCCCCTTCGGCACCTCCATGTCGACAGATTTCAGGGCCTGGTCGCCCGTCCTGTAGGTCTTGACGAGCTTCTCGAGCCTAAGCATGGCACCTCCCAAGGGGTCTTCGGAACGAATGCGGCGGCCCTCGACGAGCAGGGCCGCCGCGGTCGGGATCACTCGCAGGCGTAGGACACGCCGTTCGCCGCGTCGATCTTGCGGATCACGTCCCAGAAGTCCTTGTAGTTCATCTCGATGAACTGCTCCTCGCCGGACTTCGAGAACTCTTCCTGCAGTGTCGTGCCTTCCCATTCGAAGTCGAAGAAGGCCTGGCGGATCTGCTCCTGCAACTCGGGCTTGAGGTTGTAGACGACGCCGAAGCCGGTCGTCGGGAAGGTCTGCGACTTGTAGATCGAGACGACCTGTTCGGGTTCGATCACGTCGCGCTCGATCATCCGCTGCATGACCGAGTTGGCAACCGCACCGGCCATGTAGTCCTTGTTGGCGACGCCGAGGATGGTGTTGTCGTGCTTGCCCGAGAACACCGGCTCGAAATCACGCTCCGCGACCATGTCGTAATCGCCCTTCAGGATCGCCGAGGGCGCCTTGAAGCCCGAGTTCGAGGTCGGCGACGAGAACGCCAGCTGCCCGCCCTTGATGTCCTCGACCGTCTCGATGCCGGAGCCGGGGTAGGTGATGATCTCCATCTCGTAGCCGAAATGGCCGTCTTTCGAAGCCATGATCGTGAACGGCCGGAAGCCCGCGCAGTTCACGGCAAGCGGGTTGGACCCGGTGTTGAAACCCGAGATATGCAGCCGGCCCGAACGCATCGCCTCGATCTGCGCGGCGTTGTTCTGCACCGGGAAGAAGATGATCTCCTTGCCCGTCCGCTCCGCGAGGAAATCGAGGAAGGGCGCCCAGGCGGTCTTGTAGACCGCGGGATCCTCGACCGGCGTATAGGCGAAGATCAGCGGATCGGGATCCAGCAGTTGCGCCGGATCGGTCGGGATGTCGGCCACCAGGTCGCCGTCACGGTCGCAGAATCTCTCGTCGAGATCGCCGCGCGGGCAGTCTTCCTGTGCCGCGGCCGGGCCGGCGGCGGCGAACAGCGCCAGCGCCGCGGCGCCGGATGCCAGGATCTGTGTCAGTCGGGTCATGTCTTCTCCTCCCTTGGAATTGCTCGTTCAGTCTTGGCTAGGACGCTGCGGATGCCGCGCGCCCCGGTCCCGTTGGCTGGATGGCCAGCGTGACCTCGACCCCCGCGCCGGTCAGGGCGGCGGCCAATTCCCCTTCCGGCGACCTGTCGGTGACCAGTGAGGCGATCTCGGACAGGTCGCACACACGCGCGAGCCCGGCGCGGCCGAACTTGGCCCGGTCGATCAGCAGGTGCGCGGCCGCGCTTCGCCCCAGCATCGCGCGCTTGATCGCGGCGAAGCCGCGTACGGTCTCGGATACGCCGGACGCAGAAACCGCCGAGGCCCCGATGAAGCAGCGCGAGACATTGAAACGCTCGATATACTCGATCGTGTCGGCGCCGATCACCGCGGCCTCCGAAGGCAGGAAGTCGCCCGGGCAGACGATGACCTCGGCCGCGCCGCTCTGGCCGACGGCGGTTGCGATCGGCAGGCTGTTGGTGATCACCGTGCAGGCGGTTCCCGCATAGGCGAGAAAGCGGGCAAGCTCCAGCGTGGTGGACCCGGAATCGATCATCACGGTATCGCCGGGCGCAACCAGCGCCGCGGCGGATTCGCCGATGGCGGCACGTTCCGCCTGCCGGTCGAGGCTGCGTTCGGCAAAGCCCGGATACTGGCTGTGCGGAGGGGCGGAGGCGCCACCGTGCGCGCGCGCGATCAGCCCCTTTCCGCTCAGGGCCTCGAAATCGCGGCGCACCGTTTCGGTCGACACGCCGAAACGCCGGGCGAGGTCCGCGATCCGGACATGCGGGCTGAGCCGGAGTTCCAGCAGAATCCGCTCCCGCCGCTCCTTCTTGCGCATCCGTGCCGGTGCGTCCTGTTCGGGCGCATCGAGTTGCACCTGTCTCCCCCCAAAGGCCGCGGCGGCCTGCTCTCGAAGCGTGTGGACATTCACAACCGATTGCAAGAAAAAATGTTGCATATCGCACACAACGGTGCTGCACTCCGGGCTTGTGCCCTCGTCCGCGGGCCATGGCCGCCAGTGCCGGCCCGGATGGCGGGGCGATTTCTGCGGGATCGATTGCCGTGATCGTATTCGTGCTTCATCTTGCCGGGGCCGTCGCGCTGCTGATCTGGGCGGTGCGGATGATCCGGACCGGGGTCGAACGCGCCTTCCTGACCCATCTGAGAAGCCTTGTGCGGCGGGCCGGCAGCGGGCCGGCCGGGATGGCGGGCGGCGCGGCCGCGGCGATCATGCTGCAAAGCTCGACCGCCGTCGCGGTTCTTGCCGCGGCTTTCGCGGCCTCCGGCGTTCTTGCGCCGATGCAGGGGCTGGCCGTGTTGCTTGGCGCCGATCTGGGGTCGGCCGTCGTCGCGCTTGTTCTGCTGTCGCCGATAGGGGCGCTGGTGCCGCTGCTGCTGATCGTCGGTGTCGGCCTGTTCCAGAAGGCGGCGCGGCCGGAATGGCGGCAGGCCGGGCGCATCCTGATCGGCCTGGCGCTGGTGTTCGTCTCGCTCGACATGATCCGGGCCGCGTCGGCGCCGGTCGCGCAAAGTCCGTTCGCGGCCATGGCCGTGTCCTACCTCTCGCGCGACCTGGTCAGCGCCTTCGCGATCGGCGCGGTGCTCGCCTGGGCGATGCATTCGAGCGTCGCGGCTGTGCTGACCTTCGTCACCTTCGCGGCCGAAGGGCTGTTGCCCGTCGCGCCGGCGGCGGCCTTGGTCCTTGGCGCGAACCTCGGCGGCGCCGCGATCCCCGTCGTGCTGACCCTGTCGGGCGCGGAGGTGGCGCGCCGCATGGTCGTGGCGAACCTGATGCTGCGCGGCGGCGGCGCCCTGCTGGTGCTAGCCGCACTGGTCTTCCGGCCCGGTGCGTTCGATTGGACCGACCTGCCACCGGCCGCGCAGGTGATCGCGCTGCATATCCTGTTCAACCTTGCCGTGGCGCTGGCCGGCCTGACCCTGCGGCGGCCGGCGCTGGCGTTCGCATCACGCGTCGTGCCCGACCGTGCCGCGCTGTCCGGCCAGCGGATTTCGGCACTTGATCCCGCCGCGTTCGACGATACCAACCAGGCGCTGGCCTGCGCCACCCGCGAGCTGCTGCGGATGGCCGAGCGCATTCACGGCATGCTGCTTCCGGTGATGGGATTGTGCCGCAACTGGTCACCCGAGACGGCCGCGGCCATCGTGGACGGCGAGAACGACGTCGACCGCATGCATTTCGAGATCAAGCTCTATGTCGCGCGGCTGCAGGAGGCCGCGCTGACATCCGAACAGTCGCGCCGCGCGATGGACATCGCCTCGATCGCCAACAATCTCGAGGACGCGGGCGACCAGGTCTCCAACCACCTTGTCGCCATCGCCCGAAGGATGCAGGCAAAGGGCCTGTCGTTCTCGAAGGACGGCTGGGACGATCTCGAAACCTTCCACGACCGCGTCGCCTCGAACGCGCAACTGGCGCTGAACCTGATGCTGACCTCCGATGTCGAGACGGCGCGCCAACTGGTCGAGGAGAAGGATCGAATCCGCCGCAGCGAACAGGCCTTCCAGGAACGCCATCTTGAGCGGTTGCGCCAGGGCAACCCGGCAACGCTGGAAACTTCCAACCTGCATCAGGAGGCGCTGCGCGCCCTCAAGCAGATCAACACCGATTTCTCCCTGATCGCCTACCCGATCGTCGAGGCGGCCGGAGAGTTGCGCGCCAGCCGGCTTGCCGCGGCCTCTGCAAGGGCGGGATGAAGCGACCTCGCTTCCGTTCCGCCTGTGGTCATGGTTGGTGCGATCAGCCGTCGTCCGCTTTCTGTCATGTTCGGCCGGCGTCGGCCTCGGCGGGGACGTGTCGGAAGAACCCGGCTTGAGGCGGGGCAGGGGCGCAGCCGCGGTCCGTCATGGCCAAACCCATCCCGTTCCAGCGGTTCAAGACGAGGCCCGAGAGCGTGCGGTTGGCGGTGATGCTCTACATCCGGTTCCCGCTCTCGCTGCGCAGCGTCGAAGACCTGCTGCACGAGCGCGGGATCGACGTCAGCCACGAGACGGTGCGCTTCTGGTGGAACCGGTTCGGGCCAATGTTTGCAGTAGAGATCCGGCGTAATCGAGCCGAAGGGATGCGTTCGGTCAGCCGGTGGAGATGGCATCTCGACGAGGTCTTCGTGAAGGTCAACGGCGAGCGGCACTACCTGTGGCGCGCCGTCGACCATAGGGGCGAGGTTCTGGAAAGCGACGTGCGTGGCGACAGGCTGGTCTACCCGGATGCGGTGCGCGTCGCGCTGGGAGCGAGCTAGCCGGCAGGATGGGTCGCAAGACGAAGGCCGCTCTGGGCTCGAGGCCGTCGCTGAGCCCTGGTTCAGTCAGCGACCGTTTCAGATTGCCGAAGGTCCGCAGAGCCAACCAACAGCTGATCACACGGGAGAATCTGTATCCTGCGAACGGCTGCTTCCGGAGCGCGCCTCAAGTCGGCGCTGCCGCACCGCCGCAAGGCGGCTTCGAGCCCTCACACGCCATTCGATCGCCTTGCAGCATCCGTCTTCGAAGACGAGCAGCGGTCATTCGCTCTGCAAAATACAACTTGAGCCTAGGTGGGATCTCGGTATTGCAATCGAAACGCCGGACATCCGCCACGGCCAAAGGCAATTCTTCAGACGCCATTGAGACACGAAGCTTGGCCTATAGATCG
This sequence comes from Paracoccaceae bacterium, assembly GCA_024742695.1. Lineage (GTDB taxonomy): Bacteria > Pseudomonadota > Alphaproteobacteria > Rhodobacterales > Rhodobacteraceae > JANSXY01. The sequence continues at coordinate 35,304 of JANSXY010000034.1, forward strand.
TCTTGTCGACGGATGCCGAATAGGAGCTTTCTATGGTTTAGCTCGGTCGTGGCGAACCTTCCCGAAGGCCTGCAACAGCGCGGTCAGATAGGCCACCGTGTCGCCGGTCGCGCCCTCGAGATCCTGCGCCGCCTGTTTCTGCACGCCGAGGCTGCCATCCTTGCGCCGCACGACCCATCCCTTCGCCACCAGCGTGTTGACCTTGC
>JANSXY010000022.1 GCA_024742695.1 Paracoccaceae bacterium
CGGCGGTCGCCAGCGGCACGGGCGCGGCCTCCGCCTCGGCGCCGGCCATCGGTTGCGTCGGAGGCTCGGGCGAGATCGCCGGCGGCAGATCGCCTGTCGCGACCGTCTCGGCGCTGTCCGGTGCCGTCGCGTCATCGGCCGGGCCGGCCGCATCCGAACCGCCGGTGCCGGGCGCGGTGGCCTCGTCCGGCTGCGTGTCGTCCGGCGCGGCCACGGCCGCCTCGCCGGCCGGCGCGGCGGGAACATCGGGGCGCAACGGCGACGGAGCCGCGATCGCGGTCTCCAGTTCCGCCGGGGCGGCCGGTTCCGCCATGCTGTCGACCTCGTCGGCGCTGCGCCCGAACACCAGCCAGAGCACAAGCAGCAAGGCCAGGAGCGCCGCACCGGCGAGCGCGGGGATAAGCGGCCCCCGCGCCATGGCAACGGCCCGGCGTTCCGCGATCCGCGCGCCCAGTCCGGTGATCGCGGCAACCGCCGGTTCCGGTTGCGGCGGCGGCGCGGGCCGTTCCGCCACCACCGGGGCGGGCTTGTCCTGCGGGCGTGCCGGCGGCTTTTTCGGCCGGCTCCTGGGCGCGGGCTTCGGGTCTGGCGACCGGGGGGCGGCCACCGGCGCCTGCCGATCCGCCGCGCCGACCGGGGCCGGGGCCGGGGTGGGCGCGGGCGCGGGCGGCTCCGCGGGCGCGGGCATCGGTTCCGTTTCCTCGCGCGCCGCCGGCTTCGGCACTTCGGCCTCGGGCATGTCCGGGACCGGAGCGGGGGATGGCGGGGCCTCCGGCCCGTCCTTCGGCCCGTCCTGCGGCGCGTCCTTCGGCGCTTCGGCCCCGGCCGCCGCCGCCTCGCCGCGTCCGATGATCCGCACCGGGGTATCGTCGGGCTCCAGCGTTTCGCCCGGTGGCAGGTAACTGGCCGCCCGGGACGCAAGGCCGAAGAACGGCTCCCCGGGGAACTGGCCCGCATCGGGGATCGCCACGAAACTCAGCGGGCCGAAGCGATGCTGTTCGGCAAAGCTCTCGGCCTCGGCCAGCGTCTCGCGCGCCACCACGGCAACCTGCACCTCGGTGCCCGCGCCGCGCCAGTCGAAGACAAGGTCGGCGACGTCGTAGGGCGTGCGCCCCTCCAGCGCCGCCGCGATCTGGGCGCGCCGTGCCGCATCGCCCGGCCCCGGTGCCGCGATCGCGGTATAAAGGATCTGGCTGTTGGGGATGATCAGCTTGCAGGCCAGTCCTGCGGGTGACAGCGCCAGCGCGGTCTTGCGCATGAAATCCAGCGACTCGCCCAGCCGCGGATCGTCCAGCGCGACCTCGCCGACCGACAGCCAGCCGCGCGAGGTGCGGCGCAAAAGACCGATCCCGTCATGGCTGAGGTTGAGGGCGAAGGCTGGTTTCATCGTGCCGGGCTAGCAGGTTTCGCGCCACGGGCAAGCCCGCGACCGTCCAGCATCCTGTCGGAGAGCGGGAACTTGCGCAAGAAGCGCCGACCGGCTTGACAGTCCGCGCCGCGCGACCGCCCCCTTGGACGACCGTCATTCCAGGGGTGCCCCATGCGATTCCGTCTTCCCGCCGCTCTTGTCCTTGCCATCGGCCTCGCCGTGCCGGCCTGGGCCGAAACCGGGCCGCAGATCACCGTCACCGGCGAGGGGGTCGTCGAACTGCCGCCCGACATGGCGACCCTGCGGCTTGGCGTCGTCTCGGAGGCGCGCAGCGCGGCGGATGCCCTGGCGTCAAACTCGGCCGACATGGCGGCGGTGCTGGCCTTCCTCGCCGATGCCGGGGTGGCCGAGACCGACATCCAGACCTCCGGCCTCACGCTGATGCCGCGCCAGGATCGTGACGCCCAGGGCCGTGCCATGACCGTCGGGTTCATGGCCTCGAACCAGGTGACCGTTCGGGTCCGCGATCTGGGCCGGCTGGGCGGCCTGATGGATGCGGTGGTGCGCGAGGGGGCGAATCGCTTCGACGGGCTGCAATTCGGCCTGTCCGACATGTCCGCCGCGCTGGCCGAGGCGCGCGCCCGGGCGGTGGCCGACGCGCGCGCCAAGGCCGAAACCTACAGCGCCGCCGCCGGCGTGACGCTGGGCCCGATCATGACCATCGCCGACCAGTCCGGCGGCTTCGGACCGATGGAAATGCGGATGGTCGCCGCTGCCGCCGACGCGGTGCCGATCGCCGCGGGCGCGTTGTCGGTCACCGCCGGGGTCACCATAACCTGGGCGCTGGCGCCCTGACGCCGGCGATCCGCGCGGGGCCGCTGCGCGGCCCCGCGCCCGACGCGCCGGTCAGGCCGTCGCCTTCGCCAGCGCCTGGTCGAGATCGGCGATCAGGTCGTCGGCATCCTCGATCCCGATCGACAGCCGCACCACGTTCGGCGCCGCCCCGGCGGCCACCTGCTGTTCCGGCGTCAGCTGCCGGTGCGTGGTGGACGCGGAATGGATGATCAGCGACCGCGTGTCGCCCAGGTTGGCGACATGGCTGAACAGCTCCAGCCCGTCGACGAGCTTCACGCAGGCCTCGTAGCCGCCCCTGACCGCGAAGGTGAAAAGCGCCCCGGCGCCCTTCGGGCAGATCCGTTCCACCCGGTCGAAATAGGGCGAGGACGGCAGGCCCGCGTAGGTCACGTAATCGACCCGCGGATCACCCTCCAGCCAGGTCGCGACCTTCACCGCGTTCTCGACGTGGCGCTGCATCCTTAGGCTCAGCGTCTCGATCCCCATCAGCGTGTAATGCGCCGCCTGCGGGTTCATCGTCATGCCAAGGTCGCGCAGCCCCACGGCGATGGAGTGGAAGGTGAAGGCCAGGGGCCCGAAGGTTTCGTGGAACTTCAGCCCGTGATAGGCGGGTTCGGGTTCGGAAAGCGAGGGGAACTTGCCGCCGGCGGACCAGTCGAACCGCCCCGAATCCACGATCGCGCCGCCGGTGACGGTGCCGTTGCCGGTCAGGTATTTCGTGGTCGAATGCACCACCAGCGTCGCGCCGTGGTCGATCGGCCGGCACAGGTAGGGGGTGGCGGAGGTGTTGTCGACGATCAGCGGCAGGCCCAGCCTGTCGGCCAGCGCCGCGATCGCGTCGAGATCGGTGATGTAGCCGCCGGGATTGGCGATCGCCTCGCAGAACACCGCGCGGGTGTTTTCATCCACCGCGGCCTCGACGGCGGCGAGATCGTCGAAGTCGACGAATTTCGCCGACCAGCCGAAGCGCCGGATCGTCTGGCTGAACTGGGTCACGGTGCCGCCGTAAAGCCGGGTGGAGACCACGATGTTCGCGCCCGGCCCCATCAGCGGGAACAGCGCCATGATCTGTGCCGCATGGCCCGACGAGCAGCAGACCGCGCCGACGCCGCCCTCCAGCGTCGCGATCCGTTCCTGCAGGACGGCCACGGTGGGGTTGGTCAGGCGCGAGTAGATGTAGCCGACTTCCTGAAGGTTGAAGAGCGCGGCGGCGTGGTCGGCATCGCGGAACACGTAGGCCGTGGTCTGGTAGATCGGCGTCTGCCGGGCGCCGGTGGCCGGGTCGGGCCGGGCGCCGGCATGGATCTGCAGCGTGTCGAATCCGAAGGTCTTGGCGTCGGACATGGGGTTTCGTCTCCCTGGGCGTTGGTGCGGCGCGACAGTAGGGCAACAGCCGGCAGGGAACAATGTGCCGCGGCGCGGGCCGGGTGGCGCGGGGCGGACCGCGTTTTCCCCGCCCTTGCCCGGCCGAACGCGCGTTCTCGGGCGCTGGCCGGGGCGGGAACGATCGCACGGGCGCAAGACCCGACCCGGGCCACGCATTCTTTTCGACGGCTCGATCGGCGGTCAGTCGAGATCGTCGAGCGCGGCCTCGCTGGCCAGCTTGGCGCGCAGCGACCAGTAGCAGTCCCGCTCCGTCGGCTTGCGGCACGGCACGGTGTCGCCGGGCTGCCCGACGCGCCAGGCGGCGTTGTCGCGGAAGATCCAGTAGTCTTCGCCGCCGAACCGGATGTCGGCGGGCGGGCGCGGCGCGGGCGCGGTGCAGGCCGCGACGCTCAGCAGGAAAAGAAGGGTCAGCGCTCGGGTCATGATCCAAGCCTGCCGCGCGGCGCGCCCCGGCGCAAGCCCGTCAGCGGATCCATAGCCCGGCCTGCCGCAGCGCGCGGCGGATCGGTTCCTCGCGCGCGGGCAGCGCCGCCTGGTCGAACAGGGCGCGCGCCTTGTGGCCGCGGCCCTGGTAGATCATCCGCCTCGCCGGTTCCCAGGCCTTGAGCAGCTTCTTGACCGGGTTCGGCGCGACCGCCCGTTCCACCGCCGCCACCGCCCTGTCGCTCTCGCGGGCGTAGAGCAGGGGCAGCATCCGGTAGTGGCAGGTGACATCGCCATCCATCCCGGCAAGCTCCGGCCCCGGCCGGCCGCCCCCCAGCGCGTGGATCGCCAGCGGCAGCGCGACCTGGTCCAGCCAGGGATCGAGCGGCTGGCACAACATTTCCTCCGGCGGGTCGTCGCGGATCGTCAGCGCGATCTCCAGAAACCGCGCGCCGAAGCGATGCGGGCAGGGGCCGCAAAACCAGCCAGCGTTGAAATACAGGTAGCGTTCCCAATGGTTTGCCGGTTGCGTGAGGTCGTGCGAGCTGTCGAAATCCAGCCCGAAACGGCGATAGAGCGCGCCCCAGATCTCGGCGATGCCGGGGCCGTAGAGCGTGGGCTTCGGCCATGTGCCCTCGCGCCGCATCGAGGCGGTGGGGCGGTGGACGTCGAACGGCACGGCCGAGAGCGCGCCGATGACCGCCGTATCGGTGTCTAGAAACAGGAAGGGTTCGCCCTCGGGCAGCGCCGCCAGCCCCTCGATCTTGTTGCCCTGCGGATAGGCGGCGCCGAAATGCCGGGTGGGGATCGGCACGATCTCGGCTCCGAAGCGGTCGGCGAGCAGGTCGCGCAGCGCCGCGTCGATCCGCGGATCGTCGGGCCAGAGCGGGCCGGGCTGCGGTTCGCCGAACACCAGCCGGCCGGAAAAGCCCGGGTCAGAGGCGCGCAGCGTCGCGGCCAGGATCACAGCCTCGTATTGCAGCCGCCCGGCCTGCGCGATCGCGAACACGTTGAACCGCCGGTCTGACATCGCACCACACACCCTTGCGGGGATCAGGCTAGCCGTCGCGGCCGGAACGGGGAAGACAATCCTGCGACAGCGCCCCTTTCGCGAAATTGCATGCCGGGAAACCCGCCCATTTGCGGGGGGATCGGCGCGGACCTTGCGCCTAGGCTTTGCGTCACGACCAACAGACGGGGAGTCGATCCATGCGCCGCCAGTACCTGGGCCCGGCCCTGTTCCTCGTTGCGACGCTGCCGGCCGATCTGCGTGCGAACGGTGCCGGTGACGCGCTGCGGCTGACCCTGCCGGACCGGTCCGGGGCGGGGATCACGGCGCTGCCGCAGGGCGGCTCGCCGGCTGCGCCGATGACGCCGACCACGGGCACGGCGCCGCCGACGACCTGGGGCGACAACTGCGGCTACATCCCGCCCGAAGCGCGCGACCGGCCCAACAGCTGACCGGCCGCCGGAACCCCTAGATACATCTCTGGATTGATCTGAGTCATCTCGAGTAGTCGTGAAAGTGCTATACTTGTCGTCGTTTGGTCAGTTTTCGACCGGGCGGAAGAGCTGCGGACGCCGCGTCCAGGCGCCGCGGCAACACCAGAAAAGGGGGGAGTTTCATGGTACATTCGAGGATCCTGGCCAGCCTGGCCGTCATCCTGGCGGCCGGTGTGGCCCAGGCCCAGGAATCCGCCGTCATCATCGGCAAATCCACCTTCAACGCGCGCTGTGCCCTATGCCACGGCGCCGAAGGCAAGGGCGACGGCGAGATCGCCGAACTGTTCGAGGTGCGACCGTCGGACCTGACGGAACTGGCCGAGCGAAACGGCGGGCAATACCCGTTCGCCGAGGTCTATGACATCATCGTCAAGGGCATGGAGCAGCGTGGTCATGGCGATTCCACGATGCCGATCTGGGGCGACTACTTCATCGCGGATGCGCTGGAGGATCGCGGCGTTTCGCGCGGGGACGCGACGGAGATCGCCGCCGGCCGGGTGCTTTCGGTGGTCTACTACCTCGAATCGATCCAGCAGTAGCCGGACCCGCGCGGCCAGATCAGGAAGGGGCCCGCGCACGGGCCCCTTCGCCGTTCTTGGCGCTGCGGATCAGCCGTAGCGATAGGGCCGGCCGGCCTTGGCCATGTCGGCGTTGTACTGCCGGAAGATCTGCACGACCTTCGCCTTGGTCTCCGACTCGGCCGCGATCTCGTCCCAGAACTTCACCGCGGCATCCTCGACCTGCTGCCATTCGGCATCGGGGATCGAGGTCAGCTGCATCTTGGTGCCGTTGACGCGCAGCGCCGCCTCGCCGCCCCAGTACCACCACTGCCGGTAGTAGTGCGACTGTTCGGCGCAGACCATGAACAGCGTCTGCAGGTCTTCGGGCAATTCGTTCCAGCGTTCCATGTTGGCGAAGAAATGGCCGATCCAGGCGCCGGAGATGTTGTTGGTCAGGAAGTAGTTGGTCACGTCCGCCCAGCCGACGGTATAGTCCTCGGTGATCCCCGACCACGCGATGCCGTCCAGTTCGCCGGTCTGCACCGCGACCTCGATATCCTCCCAGGGCAGGGTGACCGGGATCACCCCGAACTGCGCCAGGAAGCGCCCGGCGGTCGGGAAGGTGAAGACCCGCTTGCCCTGCAGGTCGGCGAGGCTGTTGATCGGATCCTTGGTGGCGAAATGGCACGGATCCCAGGCGCCGGCGCTGATGTGCTTGACGCCGACCTTGGAATACTCGGCATCCCAGATCTCGTTCAGACCGTACTGGTTGAACAGAACCGGCACGTCGAGCGAGTAGCGCGAGGCAAAGGGAAAATACCCGCCGAACACCGTCACCTCGGTCGGCGAGGCCATCGAGTCGTCGTCGGACTGCACCGCGTCGATCGTGCCGCGCTGCATCGCCTGGAACAGCTCGCCCGTCGGCACCAACTGGTCGGCATAGAACAGCTCGATCTGCATCCGGTCGCCGGCGATCTTGTTGAACATCGCGATCGCCGGGTCGACCACGTGTTCGGCCAGCGCCGGGCCCGCGTAGGTCTGCATCCGCCAGCGGATCGTCGATTGCGCGATCGCGGGCGCGGCCAGGCCGGCGGCGGGAACCGCCGCGGCGGCGCCAAGGAACTTGCGTCTGGTCGTCATCTCAAAAACCTCTCCGTCTTGTCATGCTCGTTGTGGGTTCCCGCCCCCTTCGCGGGGGTCTTCTATCGATTTCCGTAAACCGTCTCGGGCAGCCACAGGGCGATGTCCGGGAAGACCATGACCACAGTCAACGCCAGAACCATCACCAGGACAAAGGGAATAATCGACCCGTAGATATCGCGCAGGCTGACCTCCGGCGGGGCCATGGCGCGCATCAGGAACAGGTTGTAGCCGAAAGGCGGCGTCATGTACGCGATCTGCGTCGTGATCGTGTAGAGTACACCGTACCAGATCAGGTCGAAGCCCAGCGCGCCGACCAGCGGCACGTAAAGCGGCGCCACGATCACCAACATCGCGGTATCGTCGAGGAACGTGCCCATCACGATGAACGACAGCTGCATCAGGATCAGGATCATCCAGGGCGACAGGCCAAGCCGTTCGGTGAACAGGTTCTCGATCGCGCGCACCGCGCCCAGCCCGTCGAACACCGCCCCGAAGGCCAGCGCCGCGAGGATGATCCACATGAACATGCAGGTGATCCCCAGCGTCTTCTTCACCGAGGTCTCGAACACCGTCCAGGTCATCCGGCCCTTCAGCACCGCGGCCAGGAACGCCGCCAGCGCGCCGATCGCCGAGCTTTCGACAAGCGAGGTCCAGCCGTTCACGAAGGGGATCATCATCGAGAAGAAGATGAACAGCGGCAGGAGCCCCGCGGTCAGCAGCCGCAGTTTCTCGGCCCGCGGCATCGCGCGTTCCTCGGGCGGCAGGACCGGGCCGAGCGACGGGGTGATCCGGCAGCGGATGACGATGTAGAGGATGAACATCGCCGCCATCATCAGCCCCGGCACGATCCCGGCGAGCCAGAGCTGGCCCACCGGCTGCCGCGCGATCATCGCGTAAAGCACCAGCACCACCGAGGGCGGCACGAGGATGCCCAGCGACGATCCGGCCTGGATCACGCCGGTCACCATCCGCTTGTCGTAGCCGCGCCTGAGCAGTTCCGGCAGAGCGATGGTCGCGCCGATCGCCATCCCGGCGACGGAAAGCCCGTTCATCGCGGAAATCAGCACCATCAGCCCGATGGTGCCCACCGCCAGACCGCCCGCCAGCCCGCCCATCCAGACATGGAACATCCGGTAGAGATCGTCGGCGATGCGGCTTTCGGACAGGATGTAGCCCATGAAGATGAACATCGGCAGCGTCAGCAGCGGATACCATTTCATCAGCTTCATCGCCGCCGAAAAGCCCAGGTCGTAGCCGCCCCGGTCGCCCCACAGCATCAGCGCCGCCACCACCGCGACGAAGCCGATCGCGCCGAAGACCCGCTGGCCGGTCAGCAGCATCAGCATCATCGAGGAAAACATCAGGATCGCGATCGCCTCGTAGGACATCAGGTCTTCACCCCCATGTCCTCGCCCCGAAGGCGCAGGATGTCCTTGCAAAGCTCGCTGATCGCCTGAAGCAGCATCAGGAAGATCCCCAGCACCATGATCGACTTGATCGGCCACAGGTAGGGCCGCCAGGCCGTCGGGCTGCGTTCGCCGCCATACTGGAAGGAATACATCAGGCTGTCCCACCCGCCGCGCAACAGCACCGCGAGATAGAAGATCAGGAACAGCACGGTGAACGCATCCGTCCACGCCTTCCGGCGTTCCGACCATTCGCCGTACAGCAGGTCCATCCGCACGTTCGATCCCATCTGGATCGCGTAGGGCCCGCCGAGGATGTAGTAGGCGACCATCGCGAACTGCGCCATCTCAAGCGTCCACAGCGACGGCAGGAAGAAGGTCTTCGAGATCGACGACCACAAGAGGATCCCCATCATCACGAAGATCCCGTACATCACGACACGGCCGATCCAGTAGTTGCAGCGGTCCACCGCCCGCACGTAGCCCCGCAGCAATCGCGTCATTGCGTCCGGCTCCGCGCGCGGGTACGGACGCGGGCCTGCGGCGACCGGCGCGCGGACCCGATCACACGCCAGTGCGGCCCGTTGCGGCATGACTTGATCATCGATCTCCCCGTGCGGCGCGCTTCGTCCGGCGCTTCGTCGCGTCAACGGGTTCAGAATAGGGCGCAATCCTCGGGCGGCGCAACGGCGGATGGCCGAAAGTCCGCGCCGCGGCGGCGATGGCGGCCCGGCGTGCCGGGGGTTTCATCGTCCGGGGCAAGACCCGGCGGCGGGCACGGTCACGCGTTCCACAGCACTTCTCCCAACCGGGCAAGGTCGTAGCCGCCGTAGGCCGCGGCACGGTCGCGGAACTCGGCGCTGCGGCAAAACGCCCACAGCCCCTGAAGCGCGGGATCGAACCACGCCTTTCGATCGACCAGCAGCGCGAATTCCTCGTCGATCACCGGCAGGAATTCAAGCCCGTAGCCCCCGGCGACGGCGGCAAGGCCGAAGGCCACGTCGGCCTCGCCCCGGCGGACGCGTTCCACCGCCTCGTCCTCGGTCCGCGCGACCGGGGCGACGGCGAGGCTGGCGAGGTCGAGACCGGCGGCGGCGGCAAGCTCGCGAAACAGCCCGTCGGTTCCCGATTCCGGTTGCCGCGGAACGATCCGCAGGCCGGCAAGCTCGGCCAGCGATGCCGGGGCCGGCCCGTCCTTGCGAAAGACCAGCCCGCGCCGCCGCGTCGCGAAGGCCAGCAGCGCCGCGTTCCGGTCGGCCGCGGCCCGCGCCACCGCCGGCACGTTCCAGCCGCCGCTCTCGGGATCGTGGACATGCAGGCCCGCCGCCACCCCGTCGCCATGCGCGAACCGCGCCAGCCCGTCGTGCGAGCCGTCGAAATAGGTGGCCAGCCCGCAGCGCGACTGCCGGATCGCCCAGTCCAGCAGCGGATCGTGGCTGCCCAGCACGATCGGCGGACGGGCCTGCCGCTCGGCCCCAAGGCTGCCGGAGCGGGAGGTTTCGATCCAGGCGCGGATCTCGGCGGCGGGGAACAGCAGCTTCCCCGTCGCCCGCGAACACGGTACCTTGCCGGAGGCGGCAAGGTCGTAGATCTTCCGCTCCTTGAGGCGCAGAAGCGCCGCGAGTTCGCGGACGGTCAGGTATTCGTGTTCGGGGAACTCGAGGTCGGCCATGCCAGCTGCTTTCCGGCGCGGCTTCGTTGCCGCCCGGTGGTTCTAGCAGTTTTGCGGGGCCTTGGAAAAGACCGGCGCCGGTGTGCCGGGCCCTCCCGCCGTCCAGCCCCGCATGTGGCCGGTATCCCCGCGCCCGAACGGGTTCGACAGCGGCACGATCCCCTGCGCACAGGCGCGAGGCCCGGCGGCGAAATCCGCCAGGATCGCGCCCGTGCCGGCGGCGAACAACATCAAGAGGCAGTGTCAGGGAAACCTGCCTTGCCGCGTGGCAGGGCGGCGACCCGGCCCCGCGGCATGACCAGGCGCAGCCCCGTCAGGTACGTCAAGACCTCGCCCGAGATCATCCGGTTGGCGGTGCGGCCGCGACGGCGGTGTGAAGGTGCTGTCGGAGGTCACCACGGTGGTCGCGGCGCTATCGCCTGCCGTCATGCCGTGCTGCGATGCGCGCCGTCGGGTGCCAGGTCAGACAACGCACCGGGCGATGGGACAATGACCGAGCCGAGAACTCCCACCTCCCGTTTTCGCGACGCGAGCGCGCGATGCTCGGGTTCCGGCGGATGCGAAGTCCGCAGATGTTCGCCGCCGTCCACGCGTCCCGCCACGACCACGTCAGCCGGGACCGAAGCCTTTGCCGACGGGATCATTTCAAGACCAACCGCGCCGCCGCTCTCGCCGAGTGGCGCGGGCTTCTTGCCGCCCGAATCCTGACGGGTCGGGCCAAAAGAGCTTGGTTCGACTTGGTCTGACACCACCCTCCCAAGGCCCGGCCTTGCCCGCCTCCTCCAACCTCGGACGAAACCGGGAGCCACGATCAACCGCCCTCGGGCCACGGGACGGCCGCCGGGGCCGTGTCGATCAAGTCAAGGGCCGGCCCGGCCGCCGCCGGGCCGGGGGATCAGCCCCCGCGATGGCCGAGGATCACCAGAAGCGCGGCGAGCGGGCCGGAAATCGCCCGCTCGCCCTGGCCGGTGATGTCGCTACGCCCCTCGACGATGGCCCGCGCCTCGCGCAGATCCTCGAGATTGGCGCCGGTGGCGAGGATATCGGCCAGGGTTCGCTCGTCCACCGGCCCGAGGATGTCGGCAACGCTGGCGCGTGTCAGTCCGCTCATGTGCTCCAGCCATGCACATGCACGTCGCGGCCGGAATGGCCCTTCATGATGCTCACCGCCAGCGCCTCGCGATCCTTGTCGGCGACGCGGACCCAAAGAAGGATGCCGCCGTGACGGATCTGATCGGCGTAGTAGTCCTTGTGATGCTTGCCGACCCGCCGCGCCAGCAGCGCGCCGATTGCGGCCGCCGGGCTGCCGCCGATCGCCACCGCGGCGATCGAGGCCGCCAGCGTGCTGGCCGGGGTCAGCATCGCCGCCATCGCGATGTAGGAACCGAGGAACAGGAACCCGCCGACGATCGCGCCCTCCAACTCGCCGATCGCCTCTTCGGAGACGAAGGCGGCGCGCGGCGCGCGGGGATCGTCCTCGAGATCCTCGGAGCGCCAGTAGCTCTTGCCGAGCTTCTCGCGCAGCGCCGCCTCGTCACCCAGAACGCTCATGTCGTAGCGGGAGAAACCGGCGATGTGCAGGTCGTAATAGGCGGCCTGCAGGGTTTCGAAACTGTCGAACACGCCGACCGCCTCGGGCAGGTCGATGACCGAGGTGGTTTCTGCGGTTCCGGTGTCGGGTGGGGTCATGTCTCGCTCCAATGCCATTCCGGACTGAACGAGACCGATCCTGCCGCCGACACGCGACGCGGGCATTGACCGGGATCAACAACAACCACCGCGTGGACCGCGGCGTGGCTACTTGCGCAGGTAGCCGCCGCCGGGCTGCAGGAAGTAGGTGCCCGAGGGCGCGGACTCGAGGATCTTCGGCGCGAAGATCTTGCCGACCTCGCTGGCCGGCACGTTCATCTCCGCCGCGCGCTTTTCGTACAGGTCGCGCCGCTTGGCGTTGACCTCGGACACCAGCGCGCGCGCCGCCGCGGGGGCGCCTGAGCCGCGCAGTTCCACGTAACCGTCGAAACGTTCCGCGATCGTTCCGTCGGCGCGATAGCTGTCAAGCGCGTCGGCCCGCGCCGGCGACGGTGACGAAAGCATCCCGGCCAGCCCCAGCGCCGCGGCCAGGCCGAAACGGCCGGCGGAGGCCAGGAACGCCCGGCGATCAGAAGATATCTGGCGCATTGGCAATATCCTTCTCGGCCTGTTCTTCCAGCTTGACCTTCACCTCGGCGTCGATGCGGACGTTGAGGTTGATCGTGATCGGCTCCTGCGGGGCCTCGACCCTGACGGTCGGCTGGCAGGCCGCCAGCACCGCCAGCGCGGCAAGCAGGAAGGCCGGTCTCATGTGCTGCATCGTCGTTCTTCCCAACCCGGTGTAACGGCAACCGAACCTCGCCAGACTATCACAGCGCGGGCCGGCGTCGAGATGTCATCGCGGCGGCGCGCCGCCCAGCCCGCCCCAGAACATCTCGCCGCCCAGCCGGCGGCCCTCGCGGATCGCGGCGAGGATCGGTTCCAGCCGCCCCTGCAGGGTGACGTTGAACCGCATCGGATAGCCATCGAGCACGGCGGGGTTCGCGCCATCGAGCCCGATCGCGAAGCTCAGCTCGCCGCCGGCGGGCTTGTCGATGTCGATCGCCATCGCCTGGTAGCGGAAATCCTCCAGGGCCCGGACCGCCAGCGCCACCTGTTCGCCCGATCCCAAAAGCCGGTCGCGTGCGCCGCCCCAGTCCACCCGGATCACTCCGGGGCCGTCGGAGTCGAGCCGCGCGCGCCGGATCGACAGCCCGTTCCCGGCCAGCCGGACCGGGATCGCGCCCGAAACCTGCCCGGTGCCGGACACGCCCTCGACCTGCCAGTCGCGCAGCAATCGCCCGATGTCGATCCGGCGCACCCCGATCCGGGCCTCGTTGGTCGCCGCGCCGAAATCCCAGGCGGTCTCGCCCAGCGACACGGTGCCGCCGGCAAGCCGCCCGGTGCCGCGATGCAGGGTGACGACCGGCGCGCCGTCGCGCGGGGCGATGCTGAACTCGACCTCGGGCGCGGTCACCGGCACCCCGGCGATCACGGCCGTGGCCGACAGGGTCTGGCGGCCATCGCTGGCCGGGGCCAGCAGGTCGGCCATCCGCAGGCTACCCGACAGGCCCGATACCGCCAGATCGCCCTGCGCGGCCGAGAGATCCCGAAACGCGAGGCTGGCCGAGATGCCGGGCGGGGCATCGCCGCCAAGGCGGGCGGCAAGCGCGAGGTCGACCGCGCCATCGACATCCTCCAGCCCGGCAAGCAGCGCGGAGAAGTCGCCGGGCTGCCGGCCGCCGCGCTCGAAGACGAGGGCGGCCGGGCCGATCGCGAGCTCCAGCGATGCGTCGGCAAGGCCGGCCTCGGCCGCCAGCGGCAGCACGGCCTCGGGGCCGATCGCCGACAGGCTGCCCGCGAGGGACAGGGCGTCGCCGCGCAGCGTCCCCTCTGCCGCGATCCGCAGCGGCACGTGCCGCGCGGGGCTCACGGGATCGGCGATCCTGGCGGAGAACGACACCGGCCGCGCGTCGGCCCCGGGCCCGAACGGCACGGCGAGCGTCGCCTCGCCGATCCGCAGCCGCTCTGCCGGCCACAGGATGCGCCCTTTCGAAAGGGTGAGGGTGCCGCGCGGCGCGTCGGGCGCGCCGGTCATCGCGATGACGACCCGCCCGCCGGCCTCGCGGAAGGCGCGCGGCGGGTCGGCGCCCGCCAGCCGGCCTGCCACCTCCGCGATCCCGGCCTCGGCCGTCAGCCGCAGCCCCGCGCCGGCATCGCCGGCCTCCAGCCGGTCGACGGCCAGGGCTACCGGCCCGTCGATCTCGAGGATGCCGGGCAGGCGCGCATCGGCGATCGCGGCGCTGGCCGGCTCCTCCAGCCGCAGCGACCAGCCCTGCGGGCCGACCGCGATGTCGAGGTCCGGCGTCGTCGCCAGCGTCGCGGCGGCAAAGCCCGGCCCGGCGATCTCCTCGGCGCGCAGGTCGACCGGCCCGGCCAGCGCCAGCGCGCCGTCGGGCGCCAGGCTGCCGCCGAACCGGCCCGACAGCGCCACGACGCGTGCGCCGATGCCCTCGGCGGCCACCGCGAAGGGGGTCGCCGTCACCGCGACCCCGAAGGCCGCGGGGCCGGTCATCCCGAACGTCGCGTCGTGGCCCAGCGCGATGTCGATTTCCGCCGTGCCCGCCGGGGTGCCGTCCAGCGCCGCATCGATGCGGCCCGACAGGTCCGCGCGCCCGCCCGCGCCCGCGCCTGCACCCGATGGCCGCCAGGCAAGGATCGGGCCGTCCGCCGACAGGGTCAGCGACACCGCCACCGTCTCGTCGCCCGCCGTCACCAGCGGCGCGAGCGCCGCGGCGGGCATCCGGCCCGTCACCGTCGCAGGCTCCGTCAATGACAGGGCGAGCCCGTCCCCGGTGCCCGCCAGGTGCCAGGCGAGGGCGGCGGTCACCTCTTGCGGCCCGTCAGGCAGGTTCAGCCCCGCGAGGGCGACGGTGCCGGAAACATCGAGGCCGGCGGGCAGCCAGGCCGGAAGTGCACCGGGTTCGGGAAACCGGCCCTCCCCGGCAAGGTCGACGGTGATGCGGCTTTCGGGGCCGGCGCCGGGCAGGTCCGAGTGGCCGGGCAACTCCGCCAGCCGAAGGTTGCCCCTGCCGGTCACCGCGATGGCGGCGTCGGCGCCGAGGCCGCGGGTTCGCAGCGCCAGAACCGCGCTCGACCCGCCGCTTTCGATATCGACATCGGCCTCGGCCGTCGCCGCGTCGAAATCGACAACGGCATCCACCGCGACCGTTGCCGCCGGCATCGTGCCCGGATCGATCCGCCCGGCCTCGATCACAAGCCGGCCCAGCGCGCCACCGCCCGCGCCGCCGCCGGGGCCGGGCAGCGGCAGGCCGCCCAGCCGGCCGGCGTCCACCCGCGGGCCGCGCAGCAGCACCTCGTCGATCCGACGCGCCAGAAGGCCGGCGGGCGTATAGCCGATCTCGACCCTCGGCAGGTCGACCGCGCCGCCGGCCAGCATCGCGTTCTCGATCACCACCGACCGGGCAGTGACCCGCGTCACCTCCAGCCGTGCCGGGCCAAACCCCTGCGCCGCGATCGCCGCGCGCGCCAGCCGTTCCACCGCCGCCTCGCGCCAGACCACCGCCGCGACCAGCAGGGCCGCGAGCAGCCCGAGGGTGACGAGGACGAAGCGTTTCATCGCGCGTTGTCTCCTGCGGCCGCGACGGCGTGGCCAGCCTAGCCCCCGGTCATGTAGGGCATCAGCACGACCTCGTTGTCCGGCCCGATCGGGGTGAACCACGCTTCGCGGTAGATTACCCCGTCAAGCGCAAGCGAGACCCCGCGCTCGATCTGCGGCCTGAGGCCCGGGTAGTCCTCGGCCAGCCGGTCGAGCAGTTCCTTGAAGGTCGTGGCGTCGACCTCGACCTCCGCCTGCCCGCCGGTGGCCGAGCGCAGCGACCCCCACAGCAGGACCTTGACCATCTCAGCCCTGCGCCGACAGCGCCTTGAGGATGCGTGGCGGCGACATCGGCAGTTCCGTCAGCCGCACCCCCGCCGCCCGCGACACGGCGTTGGAAATGGCGGCCAGCGGCGGCACGATCGGCGTTTCGCCGACGCCGCGCACGCCGTAGGGATGACCGGGGTTCGGAATCTCGAGGATCACCGTCTCGATCTCCGGCAGGTCCGAGGCCACGGGCACGCGGTAGTCGAGGAAGCCGGGGTTCTGAAGCCGCCCGTCCTCGCCGTAGATGTATTCCTCGTTCAGCGCCCAGCCGATGCCCTGCACCGCACCGCCCTGCATCTGGCCCTCGACATAGTCGGGATGCACGGCCTTGCCGGCGTCCTGGAACACCGTGTAGCGCAGAACCTTGGTGGCCCCGGTTTCCGGATCGACCTCGACATCGACAAGGTGGACGCCGAAGCTGACGCCCGCGCCATCGGCATTGACCTCGTAATGCCCGGCGATCGGCCCGCCGGTATTGGGCGAGGTCGCGGCGATCTCGGCCAGTGTCATCGGCGGAAACTTCCCGGCATTGGGGCCGGAGGGATGCACGGCCCCGTCCTTCCATTCCACCGCGTCCGGGTCGATCCCCCAGATCTTCGCCACCCGCGCGCACATCTTGGCGATCGCGTCGCGCGCCGCCTCGATCGCGGCAAGACCGACCGAGAAGGTCACGCGGCTGCCGTCGGTGATGTCGTTGTGCCCGATCGAGGCGGTATCGGCGACGATGGTGCGCACCTTGTCGTAGGGGATGCCCAGCTCTTCCGCCGCCATCAGGCTGATCGAGGCGCGCGACCCGCCGATATCGGGGTTGCCTTCGGTGATCGTCACCGTGCCGTCGAAGGCCAGGTTCATCGTCACGCAGGTGTTGCCGCCGAAGTTGAACCAGAACCCGCACGACAGCCCGCGGCCCTGGTTCGGGCCCAGGGGCGCGGTGTAGTGCGGATGCGCCTTCGCCGCCTCCAGTGTCGCCAAAAGACCGATTTCGTCGAAGGTCGGCCCGTAGGCCGATTTCGTGCCCTTGCGCGCGGCGTTCAGGATCCGCACGTCGAGCGGATCGAGGCCGAGCTTCTGGCACAGCTCGTCGACGACGCTTTCGACGGCATAGATCGCCTGCGGCGCGCCGGGCGCGCGATAGGCGGCCTCTTTCGGGCGGTTCGTCATCGCGTTCCAGCCGAAGGTGCGCACCGCGTCGAGGTCGTAGGCGGCAAAGGCGGATTGCGCGCCCATGTCGACCGTGCCGCAGGGGAACGCGCCGCCGGAATAGCGCAGATGCGCCTCGCCGGCGGTGATCCGGCCGTCCCTGGTCATGCCGATCTTGACGTCGATCGAGGAATGCACGGTCGGCCCGGTCGCCCGGAACACCTCGTCGCGCTTCATCACGATCTTCACCGGCCGCCCGGCCTTGCGGCTGAGCGCCAGCGCGACCGGTTCGATGAACACCGTGGTCTTGCCGCCGAACCCGCCGCCGATCTCCGAGGCGGTGACGCGCAACTGGCTCGATTCCATGCCAAGGATCTCGGCGCAGACCTCGCGGACATGGAACTGGCCCTGGGTGCAGCACCACAGGTCGGCGCGCCCGTCGCCGCCCATCGAGGCGAGGCAGGCATGCGGCTCGATATAGCCCTGGTGGGTGGCCGCCGTGCGGAAGCTGCGTTCCACGATCACATCGGCCTTCGCGAAGCCGGCGGCAAGGTCGCCGTGCCCGAATTCGCAATGGCTGGTGACGTTCTCCGACATGCCCTCGGGCACGTTCTCGTAGGCCCGGCCGGGCTGGACCACCGGCGCGCCGGTGGTCATCGCCGCGTCGACGTCGATGACATGCGGCAGCACCTCGTACTCGACTTTGATCAGCTTCAGCGCGGCCTTCGCCACCGCCTCGCTGACCGCCGCGACGGCGGCGACGGCGTGACCGTCATAGAGCGCGGCGTCCTGCGCCATACAGTTCACCGCCACGTCGCGATAGAAATCGTCCTCGGGCAGGGTGAAATCGGCGCCGGTGACCACCGCCTTCACGCCCTCCAGCGCCTCGGCGGCCGAGGTGTCGATCGACCGGATGCGGGCATGGGCATGCGGGCTGCGCAGCACCTTGCCCCACAGCATCCCCGGCGCCGTCATGTCGGCGCCGTACATCGCGCGGCCGGTCACCTTGTCGATCCCGTCGGGCCGCGGCGGGCGGGTGCCGACCTGCTTGAACGCGCGGGTGATCTTGTCTTGCCGGGTCATGTCACGCCCCCCTCATCTCGGCCGCGGCGGATTGCACGGCGCGCACGATCTTGTCGTAGCCGGTGCAGCGGCACAGGTTGCCGGCCAGCCAGTAGCGAACCTCTTCGTCGCTCGGGTCCGGGTTGTGATCCAGAAGCGCCTTCGCGGCGACCAGGATGCCCGGGGTGCAGACCCCGCATTGCAGGGCCGCGGAGTCGATGAAATGGCGTTGCAGCGGGTGCAACCGCTCGCCCTCGGCCATGCCCTCGACCGTGGCGATCTCGGCGCCCTCGGCCTCGGCGGCCAGCACGAGGCAGGCGCAGACCAGCCGGCCGTCGACGAGCACCGAACAGGCGCCGCAATCGCCGCTGCCGCAGCCCTCCTTGGCGCCGGTCAGGCCCAGCCGGTTGCGCAGCGCGTCCAGGAGCGTTTCCTCCGGCGCGCAGAGGAACTCGACGGAATCGCCGTTGACCCTGGTGGAAACGGGGATGGTTTTCATGTCCGGCCTCCGGCGCGTGTGTAGGCGATCAGGGCTGCGCGACGGGCCAGAACGCCCGCCACCTTGGTGCGAAACTCGATCGTGCCGCGCTTGTCGTCGATCGGGGCGCAGGCGTCGCGGCAGGCCTTGGCCAGCGCCTCCAGCGCGTCCTCCTCCAGCCGCGTGCCGACCAGCGCCGCGCCGGCGGCATCGACCAGCCGCACCGTCGGCGCCACCGCGCCCAGCGCGACGCGCGCCTCGGCCACGCTGCCATCCTCGGCCAGGACCAGGTTCACGGCGGCCGAAGCGACGGCGATATCCATCTCGGTGCGGGGAATGAACCGCAGGTAGGCGTCCGATGCCCGCGCCGGCCGCCCCGGCAGGAAGAACGAGGCGACGAATTCACCGGGCTTCAGCGTCGTCTTGCCGGGCCCGGCCGGGATTTCGGCCACCGGGCAGTCGCGCTCCCCCTCCGGCCCGACGATTCGCGCCGTCGCGCCCGCGGCGACGAGGCCCGGCACCGAATCGGCGGCGGGCGAGCCGTTGCACAGGTTGCCCGCCATCGTCGCGCGGCCCTGCACCTGGGTCGACCCGATCAGGTTCGCGCCCTCCACGATACCGGGCCAGGCGGCGGCGAGCGCCGCGTGTTCGCCCATCTCGGCGCAGGACACCGCCGCGCCGATCCGAAAGCCGCCGTCCTCGGCGACGATGTCGCGCAGCCCCGCGATGCGCTTGATGTCGACGACCAGCGCCGGTTCGGCGACGCCGGCGTTCATCTGCACGATCAGGTCGGTCCCGCCCGCGAGGATGCGCGCGGGGCCGGTCGCGCCGTGCAGCAGCCGCGCCGCCTCGGCGGTGGATTGGGGTCGTTCGTACTGCATGCCCTCACCTTTCCCTTGAGTCCCGTGAGTTCCGGCCCGAGCCGCCACAGCCGACCGTAACCCGCCATTCGGCGGGGGAAAAGGGCGCTTCGCGTTGGGCGGTTCCGGCGCTATTCCGCCGCGCCGCGATAGGCGGCATAGCCGCGCTGGATCGCGATCTGGTCGGCCAGGTATTTCGCATCGTGCCACACGCCCCAGATGAACGACGATCCGCGCCGCGACAGCCATGGCAGGCCGAGGAAATAGACGCCGGGTTCCGCCGACACGCCGCGCTGATGCTTCGGCCGGCCCCGATCGTCGAAGGCATCGACCTGAAGCCAGCCGAAATCCTGCGCGAAGCCCGTCGCCCAGACGATCGCGCCCACCCCGGCTTCGGCCAGGTCCAGTTCGGTCAGCGGATCGGTCGCGCAGGCCGGCATCGGGCAAAGCGCGCGGGCCTGCGGTTCCTCCGGCAGGTCGAGCCCGTTGCGCGCGACATGGGCATCGGCCTCGTCCAGCAGCGCCATCAGGCTGGCATCGCCCGCCGCGATGGACTGCGCAAGATCGGGGGCGAAGCGCATCACCCCGTCGGCGTAGCCCGTGGCGCGGCCCGTCAGCACCATGCCGCGCGCCGCGAGATCGCGGAAATCGACGGTATGGCCGCCATGGGCGCCGCTGACCGCGATGGTGACATGCTCGGCGCCGGCGGGCGGCGTGGTCGCGTCCCACTTGCCCAGCACCCCCAGCCACCAGGTGAAATCGCGCCCGCGGTAGCGGCGCGGCGGGCGTTCGTGCGGGCCGACGGCAAGGTAGACCCGCCGCCCGGCTTGCAAGAGTTCCTCGGCGATCTGCGATCCCGACGATCCCGCGCCGACGACCAGCACCGCGCCTTCGGGCAATTGCGCGGGATTGCGATACTCGGCGGAATGCAACTGCGCGATCCCGGCGTCGGCGGGTACCAGCGGCGGGATCACCGGGTTCTGGAACGGCCCGGTCGCCGCGACGACGAAGCGCGCCTCGACCGGCCCCGCCGAGGTCTCGGCGCGAAAGCCCGGCCGCCCGGCGTTGCGGCGCAGCGATGTCACCTCGACCCCGGAGCGTATCGGGGCTTCGATCCTCCCGGCATAGGCGGCGAGATAGTCGGCCACCTCTTCCTTGCCGGGGAAATCGTCCGGGCCGGACCGCGCGAAGGCCATGTTCGGGAATCTGTCATGCCAGGCCGGGCCGTTGGCGACGAGCGAATCCCAGCGCTGCGAGCGCCAGCGCTCGGCGATCCGGCCGCGTTCCAGCACGAGGTGGCCGATGCCCAGCGCGCCCAGATGCTCGCTCATCGCGATGCCGGCCTGGCCGCCGCCGACGACGAGCACCTCGGTTGTCTCGATCCCCATGCCGATTCCCTCCGCTGGCTGCGCCCACGAAGCCTAGGCCCGCACAGGATGCAGGCAAACTACGTTTTCCCTTCGCCTGCCTTAGGCGTATTCTAATGCCCCGGTCGGCCTTGGCCCCGGCCGAATTAGGATTTCGCTATGCCGATCCGCAGAATCTCTTACTTTGTCGCTATCCGCGAACGCGGCATTCTGCCGCGACAGGAAAGGGAACGGGCATGACACGCCACGAGACCGGGCTTCGGCCGATCGACGAATTGCGGGCCACCGTCGCACTGCCCTTCGGCCGGGCGATGGCGATGCCCAAGTCCGTCTACACCTCCGAGGCCTTCCTCGCGCAGGAACTGGAGCACATCTTCGCACGCGACTGGCTGTGCGCCGGCCGGGCCGACGCGCTGCCGAACCCGGGCGACTACCTGACGATGGAGATCGCCGGCGAACCGGTGATCATCCTGCGCGACGGCCAGGGGCGGCTGCGCGGGATGTCGAACGTCTGCCGGCACCGGATGTCGCTGCTTCTGGAAGGGCGCGGCAACGTCCGCGCCATCGTCTGCCCCTACCACGCCTGGACCTACAACCTCGACGGCAGCCTGCGCGGCGGACCGGCGATGACGCTGAACGAGGGTTTCTGCCGCGACCGGATCGCGCTGCCCGAGATCCGCGTCGAGGTCTGGCAGGGCTGGATCATGGTCACGCTGAACGCCAAGGCCCCCGCGGCGGCCGAGGCGCTGGCGGAACTGGACGACCTGGTCGGCTATCTCGACATGGGCAGCTACCACGAGGCGTTCCGCGAGGAATTCCGCTGGGCGACGAACTGGAAGGTGCTGGCCGAGAATTTCATGGAAAGCTATCACCTGCCGGTCTGCCACGCCGGCACGATCGGCGGATCGGTCGACCTGATGCAGATGACCTGCCCGGAGGGCAGGGTGGGGTTCAACTACCACTGGATCATGAAGAACGACGAGGTGCCGCTGTCGCTGGCCCATCCCGACGACACGCGGCTGACGGGCGATGAGCGCCGGATCACCTGGCTGATCTCGGTCTATCCGTCGCTGATGATCACGCTGACGCCGGGCTATTTCTGGTATCTCAGCCTCACCCCCGACGGGCCCGGCCATGTCCGCGTTCTGTACGGCGGCGGCATGAGCCGGCCCTGGGCCGAGGATCCGCAGGCCGAACGCCACATGGCCGATCTGCGCGCGCTGCTGGCCGATGTGAATGCCGAGGACAAGCATTGCGTCGAATCGGTTTACCGCGGCCTTTGCGCGGGCCTGTCCGAACCCGGCCCGCTGTCGCACCTGGAACGGCCGAACTACGACTTCGCGCGCTACATCGCCGGCCGCATCCCGCAGTGATCCGGTCCGTGGCCGGCGGTTTTCCAGCACAACACAGAGGCACCATGGCCGATCCGCATACCCGCTACCGCAAGTTCAACACCCGCGACACCTATCCCGAACAGCGGCTGGACAACGACCTGTGCCAGCTTGTCGCCACGCGCGGCGGCACGACGTTGTGGATCCGGGGCCAGTGCCCGCAAGACCTGGACACCGCGAAGAACATCGGATCCCACGACCCGGTCGAACAGACCCACAAGGTGATGCAGAACATCCGCCAGCTGATCGAGGAGGCCGGCGGGCGGATGGAGCACCTCGTCAAGCTGGTCGTCTACCTCACCGACGTGCGCCACCGCGAAGCCGTCTACCGCACGATGGGCGAGTACATCCGCGGCGTGCACCCGGTCTGCACCGGGCTGACGGTGGTGGCGTTGGCCCGGCCCGACTGGCTGGTGGAGATCGACGCGACCGCGGTGATCCCCGAGGGCGACGAGGCCGGCGCATGACCTTCAGCCTCGTCGCGCGCTGCGCCCGGACCGGGCAGTTCGGCATGGTGATTTCCTCGTCCTCGCCGGCGGTGGCGGCGCGCTGCGCCCATGTCCGTGCCGGCGTCGGCGCGGCGGCCAGCCAGAACGTCACCGACCCGGCGCTGGGCCCGGCGCTGCTGGACGCGATGGAACGCGGCGCGGGCGCGGCGGCGGCGGTGGCCGAGGTCACGGCGGGGCGGCCGCATGTCGACTACCGCCAGCTTCTGGCCGTCGATGCGCGGGGCGAGACGGCGATTCATTCCGGCCGCCAGGTGCTGGGCCTGTGGGGCGAGGCGCGCGGGCAGGACTGCGCCGCGGGCGGCAACCTGCTGGCCGATCCGGGTATCCCGGCGGTGATGGTCGCGGCCTTCGAGGCCGCGCAGGGCGCGCTGGGCGACCGGCTGATGGCCGCGCTGCGCGCCGGGCTGGACGCCGGGGGCGAGGCCGGCCCGGTGCATTCCGCGGGGCTGGTGATCGCCGACCGGCTGTCCTGGCCGGTGGCCGACCTTCGGATCGACTGGACGGAGGATTGCCCGATCGCGGCGCTGGAGGCCGCCTGGGCGGTCTACGCGCCGCAGATGGCGGCCTATGTCCAGCGCGCCGAGGATCCGACCGCCGCGCCCTCCTACGGTGTGCCGGGCGACGAGGGCTGACCCGGCGATGCCGGTGCGCTACACCCTGCGCCAGCTCGACTACCTGGTCGCCGTGGCCGATACCGGATCGGTCGCCGCCGCGGCGGAGCGGGTGAAGGTGTCGGCACCGTCGATCTCGGTCGCGATCGGGCAGCTGGAGGCGGAACTGGGGCTGGCGCTGTTCCTGCGTCGCCCGGCGCAGGGCATGGCGCTGACCCAGGCGGGCCGCCAGGTCGTCGTGCAGGCCCGGCGGGTGCTGGCCGAGGCCGAGCGGCTGGGCGGGCTGGCCGCGCAGATCGGCGGCAGCGTACGCGGCCCGCTGCACGTCGGCTGCCTGCTGACCTTCGCGCAGATCGTGCTGCCGCACCTGCGCCGCGGCTTCGTCGCGGCCCATCCCGAGGTCGAGGTCCGGCAGCGGATCGGCGACCAGGCCGACCTGATCGCGGCGTTGCGCTCCGCCCGGATCGACGTGGCGCTGACCTATGACCTGGCGATCCCGCCGGACCTTGATTTCCTGCCGCTGGTCGCGCTGCCGGCCTATGCCATCCTGCCCGCCGATCACCCGCTGGCCGGCCGCGCCGGTGTCGGACCGGCGGAGCTGGCCGACCTGCCGATGGTGCTGCTGGATCTGCCGCTTTCGGCCGACTACTTCCTGTCGGCCTTCACCCGTGCGGGGCTGCGGCCCCGGATCGCCGAGCGGACGCAGGACATCGGCGTGATGCGCAGCCTCGTGGCGAACGGCTTCGGCTACTCGATCGGCAACATCCGCCCGCATGGCGATGCCGCGCCCGATGGCCGGCCGCTGGCCTTCGTTCCGATGGCCGGAGCGCTCAGGCCGATGCGGCTGGGCCTGGCGCTGGCCGAGGGCGCCGGCGCGGTGCTGACGATCCGCGCCTTCGCCGACCATTGCCGCGCGGCGATCACGCCCGAGGCGATGCCGGGCCTGCGCGCCGTCCCGGTGGACTGAGGCCTCAGTCCCCGGCCTTCAGCAGGGGCAGCATCAGCGCGAAGAGTTCCGCCTGGGAAGAGATGCCGCAGCGCGCGTAAAGCTGCTTGCGAAACACCTTGACGGTGCCGGGCGCGACCGACAGGCGCAGCGCGATCGAGGTGGTGGAATGGCCCCGCAGGATCATGAGCGCCACTTCCGCCTGCCGCGGCGACAGGTGGATGCCATGCGCCCGCCCGGCCGCCCGCGCCAGCATCGCGGCCACGTCGTCGGCCGGGCCCGGCCCGGCGGCGAGGCCCGCCCAGTGCGCCTCGGCCAGCGCCGCGATCACCGGGGCGAGACGCTGGCAGGCCTCGACCTCGCGGCCCGAAAACGGCACGCCGGACGAGGCGTCGCGCCCAAGGCACAGGTTCAGCGACACGCCGGGCGCCGGATAGGCGACGAAGGTGACCTCGTCGACCAGCGTGGTCTGTTCGTAGTAGTCGAGGAAATAGCGCGAGCGGTGGAAGGCGTCGGGCGCGACATCGCGCATCCGGTAGGCCCCGGCGGGAACCCGGTTGAGATGCAGATCGTAGTAGGGATCCAGCCGGTAGGCGCCGGACAGGTAGGTCCGCTCCAGTTCGGCGAAGACCTGCGGATCGTCGGTCTGGCGATACAGAGCCTCGGGCGGGCCGGTGTCGCGGTAGGCCAGCACGATCAGGTTGTCGGGCGCGGCGACGGCGCGGAACACCTGCCACAGCGCCGCCTCCATCCCCGACCGGCCGATCCGGCGGATCGCCTGCGCGAGAGAGGTTTCGGCGAGATTGGGCAGGGCGCGCAGGGTCATCGGATACCTCTATGGGGGTATATACCCCCGATCCGGCGCGCGGATAGCATTTTTCGCAAGGGCTGGGGGTATGGCCGCCGTGCAGGACGCCGTCGACATCCGCAACGTGACCAAGCGCTACGGCAGCTTCACCGCGCTTGACGGGGTGTCGCTGGGCATCGCGGACAACGAGTTCTTCACCCTGCTGGGCCCCTCGGGCTGCGGCAAGACCACGCTTTTACGGATGATCGCGGGGTTCGAGGAGATCACGCAGGGCGAGATCCGCCTGTTCGGCGATCCGATCGCGGGGCGCGACCCGAACCACCGCCCGGTCAACACCGTGTTCCAGCACTACGCGCTGTTTCCGCACATGACCGTGCGCGACAACGTCGCCTTCGGGCTGAAGATGAAGGGCATGGACGCGGCCAGCCGCCGCGCGCGGGCCGAACGGATGCTGGAGATGGTGCATCTGTCGGCCTTCGCCGACCGGATGCCGGCGCAACTGTCGGGCGGCCAGCAGCAGCGAGTCGCGCTGGCCCGCGCGCTGGCGCCGGAACCGCGCGTGCTGCTTCTGGACGAACCGCTGTCGGCGCTCGATCTGAAGCTGCGGCAGGCGATGCGGGTGGAACTCAAGCAGTTGCAGGAAGAAACCGGCATCACCTTCATCTTCGTCACCCATGACCAGGAAGAGGCGCTGACGATGTCGGACCGGATCGCCGTGATGTCGGCCGGGCAGGTCCAGCAGATCGGCACCGCGCGCGAGATCTACGAGGCGCCGGTCAACCGCTTCGTCGCCGATTTCATCGGCGAGACCAACCTGATCGAGGTCGAGGTGACGCGGGTGGACGGGGACCGGGCCGAGGTGGTGCTGCCCGGCGGGCACCGGCTGACCTGCCCCTCCGCCTCGCGCACCGGCGGCCGGCACGCGCTGTCGATCCGGCCCGAGCGGATGTCGGTGGTGGCGGAGGCGGGCGCGGACATGCTGGCCGTGGTGGAACGGGTCGTCTATCTCGGCACCGATCTGCAACTGATGGTGCGGCTGGAGGGCGGGGCCGAGTTTCACGTCCGGCTGCAGAACTCCGCCCGCATCGCGGTGCCCGAACCCGGCGCGCGGATCGGGCTGAGGATCGAGGACGGCGCGGCGCGCCTGCTGGCCGACTGATGGCGGGGCCGGGGACATCGGGCGGCGGCGGCGGCGGCGGATGGCGGCCGCTGCTGGTGCCGCTTCTGATGCCGACCTGGCTGACGATCGGCATCTTCCTGGTGCTGCCGGTCGCGCTGATGGCGGTCTATTCCTTCCTCACCAAGGAATTCCGCGGCGGGGTGATCTGGGACTTCACGCTCGCGGCCTATGACCAGTTCTTCGTCGACCGGGGCCTGTTCGGCGATGAGCCGCCGGCGATCGAATGGACCTATATCGCGATCTTCTGGCGCTCGATCTGGCAGGCCGGGCTGGCCACGCTGTTCTGCCTTCTGGTGGGCTTCCCGACGGCATGGTTCATCGCCACCCGGCCGGCCAGCCAGCGCGGCGTCTGGCTGTTCCTGATCACGATTCCCTACTGGGTGAACCTGCTCATCCGCACCGTCAGCCTGAAGTTCCTGATCCGCGACAACGGACCCCTGAACGAGGGGCTGATGGCGCTGGGCGTGCTGGACGCGCCGGTGACGCTGGTCAACACCAATCTCGCTGTGCAACTGGGGCTGTTCTACAGCTACCTGCCGTTCATGGTGCTGCCGATCTACGCCGCGGTGGAGCGCTACAACTTCGCGCTGTCCGAGGCCGCGGCGGACCTTTACGCCTCACGCTGGGTGACACTGCGCGAAATCGTGATCCCGGTGGTGAAGCCGGGGATCGTGGCGGGCTGCATCCTGGTCTTCGTGCCCTCGCTGGGCGCGTTTCTCGCGCCCGACCTTCTGGGCGGGGCCAAGACCTTCATGATCGGCAGCCTGATCGAGGAGCAGTTCAAGGGATCGCTGGGCAACTGGCCGTTCGGGGCCGCGGCCTCGATGATCCTGATGACGCTGGTTCTGTGCGCGCTGATGGTCTACGCGCGCTCGGCGTCGCAAGCCGCGGGGCAGGGGGCGGCGCGATGAGCCGGGGCGTGCGCCACTATCCCGGGTTCGGCTGGATGACGGTGC
The DNA here is from genome assembly GCA_024742695.1 of Paracoccaceae bacterium. GTDB lineage: Bacteria > Pseudomonadota > Alphaproteobacteria > Rhodobacterales > Rhodobacteraceae > JANSXY01. The sequence continues at coordinate 27,081 of JANSXY010000022.1, forward strand.
TGTGCCTCGTCATCCTCTACGCGCCGCTGATCGTGGTGACCGTCTATTCCTTCAACGGCTCGACCTCGATCACCACCTGGGGCGGGTTTTCGCTGCGCTGGTATGTCGATGTCTTTACCGGGCCCGAGGCGCCGCGGTTCAAGGCCGCGGCCTGGAACTCGCTGACCATCGCGCTGATCGCGGCGACGGTGGCGACCGCCATCGCCACCGCCGCGGCCGTGGCGATGCACCGCGCCGGGGGCTTTCGCGGCCGCTCGCTGACCTTCGCGCTGATCAACCTGCCGCTGATGGTGCCGGAAATCGTTGTCGCCGTGGCGACGCTGATCTTCTTCACGATGGTCGGCATCACCACCGGCTACATGACGATCCTGATCGCCCATATCACGTTCTGCATCCCCTTCGCCTACCTGCCGATCGCGGCGCGGCTGCAGGGCATCGACGAGGGCTATGAACAGGCCGCGCGCGACCTCTACGCGGGCCGGGGCCAGGCCTTCTTCCTGGTGCTTCTGCCGCTGATGCTGCCGGGCGTGATCTCGGGCTACCTGCTGGCCTTCATCATCAGCCTCGACGACTTCATCATCACCAATTTCGTCAAGGGCGCGGGGATGGAAACCCTGCCCACGGCGATTTTCGGATCGGTCAAGCAGGGCATCAAGCCGAACATAATGGCGATCTCGACGCTGATGCTGGCCGTTTCGGCCGTCTTCGTCACCTTGTCGTATCTTGTAAACCGCGTGGGCCGAAAGAGCCCCTGAACCCCAGCAAGGAGCATGAAAATGAAAAGACTGCTGACAACCGCCGCCGCCCTCGTCCTGGCCGGCCCGGCGTTCGCCGAGGGCGAGCTGAAGGTCTACCATTGGTTCGAGTACATCCCGCAGGAACTGGTCGACAAGTTCACCGCCGAAACCGGGATCACGGTGACGATCGACACCTACGACAGCAACGAGGCGATGCTGGCCAGCCTCAAGGCCGGCCGGATGGGCCAGTACGATGTCGCCGTGCCGGGCGACTACATGGTGCAGATCATGGCGGGCGAGGGCCTGCTGGACACCTTCGCGCCCGCGGACCTGCCGAATTTCGGCAACATCGCCCCGCAATGGCTGGACGTGCCGTTCGATCCCGGCCGGCAATCCTCGATCCCCTACCAGTGGGGCTCCACCTCGTTCTCGGTGAACCGCGATGTCTACCAGGGCGATATCGGCACGCTGGCGATGATCTTCGATCCGCCGGAGGAGCTGAAGGGCAAGATCAACGTGCTCGACAGCCAGGGCGAGGTGCTGACGCTTGCCTCGCTCTACATGGGGATTCCCCAGTGCAACACCGACCGCGAACAGCTCAAGGCGCTGTCGGACATGCTGGTGGCCGCCAAGGCGCACTGGGCCTCGTTCGGCTCCGACACCGCCAAGGACGTGCTGGTGTCGGGCGATGCCGCGGCCGGGATGATCTACAACGGCTTTTCCGCCAAGGCCCGCGCCGAGGGGGCGAACGTGGAATACGCCTACCCGAAGGAAGGCTTCGTCGTCTGGATGGACAACGTCGTGCTGCTGAAGGACGCGCCGAACCGCGACAACGCCCTGGCTTTCATGAACTTCCTGCTTGACCCGGAAAACGCGGCGGCGGTGACGAACTATGCCGCCTATACCGCCGGGGTGACCGGGGTGGCGCCGTTCCTCGACGCCGCGATCGCCGAAAGCCCCGAAAACAACCCGCCGGCCGATGCGCCCGCGGGCAGCTTCATCGAGGTCTGCGATGCCGAGACCCAGAAGCTTTACGACGCGATCTGGACCAACCTGAAGAAGTGACGCGAGGCCGGGGGCGCCCGTGCGGCGCCCCCGCCGAACCTGGGGGGCACGATGCCGGGAACCACACGCCTTGCACTGTGGCAGGCGCCCTCGCCGGCCGGGGACGCGGCGGCGGGGCTGGCGGCGCTGGCGGCGCCGCTGCGTGCGGCCGGGGCGCTGGGGGCTGCGGCGCTGGTCGTGCCCGAGGTCTGGCTGCCCGGCTACAATGCCGGCAATGTCGCCGCCATGGCGCAGCCGCGCGGCGGCGACTGGCACCGGGCGCTGGCCGCGCCGTGCCGCGCGGCCGGCGCGGGCCTCGTTCTCGGCTATGCCGAACGCGACGGCGACAGGGTGTTCAACTCTGCCGTCGTCTTCGGCCCCGATGGGGCCGAGGCCGGCCATTACCGAAAGATCCAGCTGTTCGGCCCGCGCGAAAAGTCACTCTACGTGCCCGGCGACGCCTATGGCCTGTTCGATCTCGGCCCGCTCCGGGCAGGGCTGCTGATCTGCTACGATGTCGAATTCGACGCACATGTCGCCGCCCTCGCGGCGCGCGGGGCGCAGGCGGTGCTGGTGCCCACCGCCAACATGATGCCCTTCACCCATGTCGGCCGCCGCACCGTGCCCGCGCAGGCCGCCAACCACGGGGTTTCGATCGTCTACGCCAACTATTGCGGCGCGGAGGGCGACCTGACCTATGTCGGCGGCTCGGTGATCGTCGGGCCGCATGGCGAGGTTCTGGCGCAGGCGGGCGCGGGGCCGGCGCTGCTGGTGGCGGACCTGCCCGCGCCCGATCCGGCGCGGCTGTCGACCCAGGCCGAGGATTTCAGGAGGATCTGACATGCCGAAGGACGGCGGCAGCCGCTACGACATCCTGTTCGAACCGGTGCGGATCGGCCCCAAGGTTGCCAGGAACCGGTTCTACCAGGTGCCGCATTGCAACGGCGGCGGCTATCGCGACCCTTCGGCGGTGGCCGAGATGCGGCGGGTGAAGGCGGAAGGCGGCTGGGGCGTGGTGTTCACCGAGCAGACGGAAATTCACCCGTCGTCGGAAATCACGCCGTTCATCGAACAGCACCTGTGGGAAGACAGGGATATTCCCGCGCTGGCCGCGATGGCCGAGGCGATGAAGAGCCACGGCGCGCTGGCCGGTATCCAGCTGGCCTATTCCGGCATCAACGGCCCCAACCTCTATTCCCGCGAGGTGCCGCTGGCCGTCACCGGCGGGCCGATCCTGACCTTCACCGCCGACCCGGTGCAGGCCCGTACGATGGATCTGGAGGATATCCGCGACCTGCGCCGCTGGTTCCGCAACGCGGTGCGGCGCAGCCAGGCGGCGGGGTTCGACCTTGTGTGCTTTTACGGCGCGCACGGCTTTGGCATCCTGCAGCATTTCCTCAGCCGCGCCACCAACCACCGCACCGACGCCTATGGCGGCAGCCTGGAGAACCGGTCGCGGTTTCTGCGCGAGATCGTCGAGGAGGCGCGCGAGGAGACGAAGGGCGAGATGGCGATCTCGCTGCGCATGTCTCTCGACGAGGGCGGGGCCTTCGGCTTTTCCAACGCCGAGTTGCGCGATTTCGTCGCGATGCACGGCGAGTTGCCCGACATCTGGGATCTCGCGCATGGCACCTGGGAGGAGTGTTCCGGCACCTCGCGGTTCAAGGACGAGGCCGCGCAAGAGGATCTGGTGACCGGGATGAAGGCGCTGACCTCGAAACCGGTGGTCGGCGTCGGGCGCTTTACCTCGCCCGACACGATGGTGCGGATGGTCAGGCAGGGCGTGCTGGATTTCATCGGCGCCGCGCGCCCCTCGATCGCCGATCCGTTCCTGCCCGCGAAGATCGAACAGGGCCGGAGCGAGGATATCCGCGAATGCATCGGCTGCAACATCTGCGTGTCGGGCGACATGACGGGCGGGATTTCCCGCTGCACCCAGAACACCGCGTTCATGGAGGAATGGCGCAAGGGCTGGCATCCCGAACGGGTGCGGCCGAAGGGCGCGTCGGAAACCGTGCTGGTTGTCGGCGCCGGGCCCGCGGGGCTGGAGGCGGCGTTGCAGGCCGCGCGCCGCGGCTACCGGGTAACGCTGGCCGAGGCGACGCGCGATCTGGGCGGGCGGGTGACGGCGGAACGCGCTCTGCCGGGCCTGTCGGCCTGGGGCCGGGTGGCCGACTATCGCACCGGCCAGCTTGCGCCGTTGCCGAACGTCGAGATCTACCGCGACAGCCCGCTCACCGCCGATGACGTGCTGGCGATGGGCGCCGATCACGTCGCCATCGCCACCGGCGCGCGCTGGCGGCGCGACGCGGTGGCGCGGCATCACCTGCACCCGATCCCGACCGATCCGGCGATGCCGCTATACACGCCCGACGACCTGATGGCGGGCGACGGGCCGGCGGGCGGCCGCGTGGTGCTTTACGACGACGACCATTTCTACATGGGCTCGGTCCTCGCCGAATGGCTGGCCGCGCGCGGCTGCACGGTGGAGTTCGTCACCCCCGCCGCCAAGGTCGCGGAATGGACGGACAACACGCTGGAACAGGGGATCATCATGCGCCGGCTGGTGGGGCTTGGCGTACGGTTCCACCTGTCGAAGGCGCCCGCCGCCATCGGTGCCGGGGCGGTGCGGCTGGCCTGCACCTGGGGCGGCGCGGAGACCGAGATCGCGGCCGATGCCGTGCTGCTCGTCACCTCGCGACTGCCGCAGGACGGGTTGTGGCAGGCGCTTTCGGCGCGCAGGGCCGATTGGGCGGAGGCCGGGATCGCCCGGATCGAGGCGATCGGCGATGCCGCCGCGCCCGGCCCGATCGCCTGGGCCACCTATGCCGGCCGCCGGTTCGCCGAAGAGATCGACACCCCGCCGCGGTCGAACGACACGCCCGCCTTCCGGCGCGAGATCGCGGCGCTCGAGCCCGGCCCCAGCCTTCTGCCCTGAGCGCCGGGCCGCTCAGCCCGGCCGCTGGCGGATGTTCTCCGGCAGCCAGGTCGCGAGTTCGGGAAACGCGATCAGCACGAAGACCATCACCACCATGATCAGGAACATCGGGATCGCCGCGCGCGCGATGAAATTCATCTCGTGCTTGGTCATGCCCTGCAGGACGAACAGGTTGAACCCGATCGGCGGCGTGATCTGCGCCATCTCCACCACCACGACGATGAAGATGCCGAACCAGATGATGTCGATCCCGGCCTGCCGGATCATCGGCTCCACCACCGCCATCGTCAGCACCACCGAGGAGATGCCGTCGAGAAACATGCCGAGGATGATGTAGAACACCAACAGCGCCATCAGCAGTTCGAAGCGCGACAGTTCCAGCCCCGCGATCAGGTTCGCCAGGCCGCGCGGCAGGCCGGTGAACCCCATCGAGAGCGACAGGAAGGCCGCGCCGGCAAGGATCAGCGCGATCATCGCCGAGGTCCGCACCGCGCCCATCAGGCTTTCGAAGAAGGTCGACAGCGTCAGCGAACCCTGGCTGGCGGCCAGCACCAAGCCGCCGATCACGCCGAAGGCCGCGGCCTCGGTCGCGGTGGCGTAGCCCAGGTACATCGAGCCGATCACCACAGTGATCAAGAGGATCACGGGGATCAGGAAGCGCGAGTTCTTCACCTTCTCCGCGAAGGACATCGGCGGTTCGGGATCGGGGTTGAAGCTCTTCGACAGGAACGAGGCGGCCGCGACATAGGCCATGAACATCCCGGCCAGTACAAGGCCGGGGAACACGCCGGCCATGAACAGCTTGGTGATCGATTCGTTGATCGTGACGCCGTAGACGATCAGCGTCAGCGACGGCGGGATCATCAGGCCCAGCGTCGCCGCGCCGGCCAGCGTGCCGATGACCATGGTCTCGGGGTAGTTGCGGCTGCGCAGTTCGGGGATCGACATCTTGCCGACGGTGGTCAGCGTCGCCGCCGAGGATCCCGAAACGGCGGCGAAGACCGTGCAGCCGACGATGTTGGTATGCACCAGCCCGCCCGGCAGCCGCGCCATCCACGGGCTGAGGCCGCGGAACATGTCCTCCGACAGCCGGGTGCGGTACAGGATCTCGCCCATCCAGATGAACAGTGGCAGCGCCGTCAGCGTCCAGGACGAGGACGAGGACCAGACCTTGGTGATCATCGCGTCACCGGCGGGGCGCGAGGTGAAGATCTCCATCCCGACATAGGCCACGCCCATCAGCGCCAGCCCGATCCAGACGCCCGAGCCGAGCAGCAGGAAGAGCACGAAAAGGAAGATTCCGATCGGCAGAAGCTGTTCCATCCCGCGCCCCTATTCCGCGTGGCTTTGATCGACGAGATCGGCGCGGATCCCGTGGCTGCCCAGGAACACCAGCCGGATCAGGTGATCCCAGAACGCCACCGCCAGCAGGACTGCCCCGGCCGACATCGCCAGTTGCGGGATCCAGATCGGTGTCGCGTCCAGCCCCTGGCTGATCTCGTTGAGTTTCCACGACCAGTAGTTGCCCTTGATCGCGTAGCGGGCGAACCAGGTGGCGATGATCGCGCCGATGCCGAAGCACCACAACTCGCCCCACCAGCGGTACCGCCCCATCGCGCTCAGCAGCAGCGACACCCGGATGTGGGCGCCGTGGTTCAGCGCGTAGGCGAAGGCGAAGAACGAGGCCGAGGCCATGCAGTAACCGGCGTAGTCGGTGGCGCCGGGAAACACCTGCCCGGTCCAGCGGGCCAGCATCTGCGCGACGATGATGCACAGGATCGCCACCATCGCCACGGCGGCGATGATCCCGCCGGCGAGGTAGAGGGAATCGAGAATGCGCCTGAGCGCGCGGGCGGCCGCCATCGCTGCGTCCTTTCGACGGAAGAGGCCGGGCCGGGGCGATGCCCCGGCCCGGAACCATGGTTTACATGGCGTTGTAGGCGTCCACGATCTCGCGGCCGACCTCGCCCGCGCTTTCGAGCCATTCCTGGGTCATCGTCGCGCCGATCGCCTTGAGCTCGTCGACCAGCGCGTCGCCGGCGCGCTGCACGGTCATGCCGCCTTCCTTCAGCCCGTTGAGGGTGAAGGCGGTGTAGTCCTTCGACCGCGCCAGACCCTCGGCCTTGGCCTTGGCCGCGCAATCCTCCATCACCGCCTTGGTGGCGTCGTCGAGGCCGTTCCAGGCGTCCATGTTGACGAAGACCGCGTTGCGCGGCAGCCAGGCGTCAACCTCGTAGAAATGCGTCAGGTGTTCCCAGACCTTGCGGTCATAGCCCGTCGCGCCCGACGAGATGAAGGATTCCGCCACGCCGGTCGCCAGCGCCTGGCTCAGTTCCGCGGCCTCGACCTGCACCGGCAGCATCTTCGTCAGTTCCGCCATCCGCGCCGTCGCGGTGTTGTAGGACCGGAACTTGATCCCCTCCATGTCGGCGACGGAATTGACCTCTTTCTTGAAGTAGAGCCCCTGCGGCGGCCAGGCCACCGAGTAGAGGTAATGCAGGTTGTCCTCGGCCAGCACCTCGGCGACCTTGGGCCCGGCGATGTCCCACAGCTTCTCGTGCTCGTCGAAGGACGACACGAGGAACGGGATCGAATCGACGCCGTAGAGCGGGTTCTCGTTCTGGTGCGCCGACAGCAGCCGTTCGCCGATATTGGCCTGCCCGGTCTGCACCGCGCGCTTGATCTCGTTGCCCGAGAACAGCGACCCGGACGGGTGGGTGACGATCTCCAGCCCGCCGCCGGTGCCCTCGGTCACGCAGGTGGCGAAGTTCGCGCCGACCTCGGAATGGAAGTTGCTCGCGGCATAGGCCATCGGCATGTCCCATTTCTCCGCCGCGGCGGGGGCCGCGACGGCGGCGGCGATGGCGGTGCCGGCCAGAAGCGTGGTGATCTTGGTCATGTCAGTCTCCCTGTTTGGTGCTCTTGTGGTTTTGCCCGTGCGGCCCCCTCATGCCGCGTATCGTGCAGGATCGTAGGGGGTCATGTCGATGTTCGGCGTCTTTCCGGCGGCGATCTGGGCCAGAAGCCTGCCGGTCTTCGGCCCGCCGGTCAGCCCGACATGGTCGTGGCCGAAGGCGCAATAGGCGCCGGACAGGCCCGGCACCGCGCCGATCACCGGGGTCGAGTCGGCCATCGAGGGGCGGTGCCCCATCCACTCCACCGTCTTCTTCCAGGTCAGGCCCGGCATCGCGGCGCGGATGTTGCGCTCCAGCAGCCGGAACGGCGCGCGCGAGGGCGGCGCGTCGAGCCCGCCGAATTCCACGATCCCGGCCAGCCGCAGCCGCCCCTCCATCGGGGTGGCGACGAACTTGCCCGAGGCGACCATCACCGGGGAACGCGGCATCACCGACGGCTCCCACAGTTCAAGGTGATATCCGCGCTCGCTTTCCAGCGCCGGGGCCAGGCCCAGCTTGCGCGCCAGCGGGCCCGACCAGGCGCCGGTCGCCAGCACCGCGGCGTCGCAGGCGATCGTCTCGCCCCCGGCCCGCAGGCCGGTAACTTGGCCGCCCTCGCGCACCACGTCCTCGATCTCGGCCTTCAGGAACCGGCCGCCCTGCGCCTGCAGATGCGCGGCCAGCGCGGCGACATAACGGCCCGGATCGCTGATCCGTCCATGCCCGCCCAGCCGCGCCGCCAGTCCGATTTCCGGGCCGAAGGCCGGGTCGTAGTCGCGCCAGGCCGCGCCTTCCAGCACGTCCCAGTCAAAGCCGTGCTCGCGCCGCACCGACCAGCCCAGCGCGTCGCCCTCGTAATGCGCGCGGTCGCGGTACAGAAACAGGTAGTCCGATGGCACGATCCAGCGCTCCGCCCCGGTGCCCGCGGCGAGCGCCTGGTGATCGGCCAGGCTGTCGCCGATGATCGGCGCCATCGCGGCGGCGCGGCGGCGCATGTCGGCGGCGTTGGCGTGGCCCAGGTAGCGCCGCAGCCAGGGCAGAAGCCGCGGCAGGTAGCGCCACTTCAGGAACAGCGGCTGGCCGGGGTCGAACAGCATCCGCGGCGCCTTGGCCAGAAGGCCGGGCACCGTGACCGGGATGATCGAGCAGGAGGCGAGCACACCGCCGTTGCCGTGGCTTGCCCCCGCCGCCGGGCCTTCGCGATCCACGAGGATCACGTCATGGCCGTCGCGCTGCAGCCAGATCGCGGTGGAAACCCCCACGATGCCGGCGCCGATCACGGCGATGGTTCTGCGCGCGTCCTGCTGCATCTCCCCGACCCATCCCTGGCGGGCCTGCGCCCCGGTTCAGCTTGCCGCCCGATGACCATCATTCCAAATACAATCTTCTTCGGACTCCATAACCTGGCGTGATACAAATGCGGTATGTCGACACCGTTCCGCCAGTTCCAGGCCTTTCACGCGATCATGCAGCGCGGCACGGTCACGGCGGCGGCGGACCATCTTGGCATCTCGCAGCCGGCGATCAGCAACCTGCTGGCGCAACTCGAACGACGCACCAAGCTGCGGCTGTTCGAACGGACCCGCGGCCGTCTGGTGCCGACACCCGAGGCGACGGTGCTGTTCGAGGAAATCGACACGGTGGTGCGCGGGCTCGACCACGTCAACCAGACCGTGACGGACCTGCAGAACCGCAAGGCCGGGCAGTTGCAACTGGCCACCAGCCATGCGCTCGCCTTCGGCTTCATGCCCGCCGAGATCGCGGCCTTCGCGCGCGACCGGCCGAACCTGACCATCGCCTTCCAGTCGCAGTATTCCGGCAAGATCCAGGAATGGGTCGCCGCCGGGCTGTTCGAGATCGGGATCTGCGAACTGCCGGTCCGGCAGGAGGGGCTGGACCAGCAGCATTTCTACTTCGAAACGCTTTGCGCCCTGCCCGAGGACAGCGGGATCGACCGGGCCGGCCCGCTCACGCCCCGGCGGCTCGATGGCCATCCGTTCATCGTGATGGGGGCCGATCACATGGTCAGTCGGCGCGCGCGCGAGGCGTTTCATTCGCACGGCGCCGATTTCCGCATCCGCAGCCAGACCGACCTGTTCCACAACGCGCTGAACCTTGTGAAGCAGGGGCTTGGCGCGGCGCTGATCGACCCGTTCACGCTGGCCGCCGACGACGGGCGCGGCTATGTCGTGCGGCGGTTCGAACCGGCGGTCCTGCTCGATATCGTGGTGGTCACCGCCAAGGATCGGCCGCTGTCGGCGATCGGGCGGCAGTTCCTGGACCGGGTGCTGCCGCGGATGGCGGCGATGGCGGTCGCGCCGGCGGAGCCGGCCACCGGCTGAGGCCGCCGGCGCGGCTTGGCTTCGTCTGCGGCGCGCGGCAATACTGCGGCGCGCGAAACGGCGGGAGGCGGCGATGAAGGCCAGCGGCGGCAAGGCGGTCTACGGGGCGGCGGTCGGGATCCTGATGCTCGAGGCGCGGTTTCCCCGCATCCCCGGCGACATGGGCAACGCGCTGACCTGGGATTTCCCGGTGCACTACCGGGTGGTGCCCGCCGCCTCGCCCGACCGGGTGGTGCGGCGCGGGGCCGAGGGGCTGCTGCCGGCCTTCGTGGCGGCGGCGCGCGACCTTGTCGCGATGGGCGCGGACGGGATCACCACCAACTGCGGGTTCCTGTCGCTGTTCCAGCGCGAACTGGCTGCCGCGGTGGGCGTGCCGGTCGCCGCCTCGTCGCTGATGCAGGTGGCGCAGGTCGCCGCGCTGCTGCCGCCGGGGCGGCGGCCGGGGATCCTGACGATCTCCGCCTCGACGCTGACGCCGGCGCACCTGGACGCGGCGGGCGTGCCGGCGGGCACGCCGATCGGCACGACCGAGGGCGGGCGCGAATTCACCCGCGCGATCCTCGGCGACGAGCCGGAACTGGAGGTCGACGCCGCCCGCGCCGACAACGTCGAGGCGGCGCGGGCGCTGGTCGCCGCGCATCCCGATCTCGGCGCGATCGTGCTGGAATGCACCAACATGGCGCCCTACGCGCCGGCGATCCGCGCCGCCGTGGGCCTGCCGGTCTTTTCGGCCCACGGCTTCGTCAGCTGGTTCCAGTCCGGCCTGGCGCCGCGCCGCTTTCCCGATCTGTGACGCCCGCCGCGGGGGTCAGATGAAATCGGCCGCCGGTTCCAGCGGCGCCTCGGCGATCGCCAGCGCCTGTGCGAGATCGACGGAGCGGTCGAACAGCGCCCGCCCGATGATCGCGCCCGAGATGCCGGGGACGTATTTCAGCTTGGAGATATCGTCGAGCGACCGGGCGAGGCCGCGGGCGATCACCGGGGCGCGGGCGATTCCGGCCAGCCGGGTGACCAACGCCAGCGCGTCCTCGGCCTCTTCGAGATCGGCGTCGATGTCGGTGACGATGATCGCGGCCAGCGGATCGGTTTCGAAGGTGGCGATGAAGTCCTCGGGTTCGAACAGGCTGGGCGCACGCCAGCCATGGCTCATCACCCGGCCCTGGTAGACGTCGACGGCCAGCACGATCTGGTCGGGATGGGCCTTGGCCGCCTGTTTCACGAGATCGGGCTGCACCACCGCCTGGGTGCCGATCACGATCCGGCCGGCGCCGCGGTCGATCGCCTCGGCGATCCCGTTGAGGGTGCGGAACCCGCCGCCCAGCTGTACCGGCGCGCCGGCCCGGCGGATGATCGCGTCGACGATGGCGGTATTGCCCTCGCCGCCCTCGATCGCGTCGAAATCGGTGACATGCAGCCAGCGCGCCCCGGCGGCGACGAAGGACATCGCCTTTTCCACCGGGTCGACATGCCAGATCTGCGGCTCTTCCATGCGGCCGCGAAACAGGCTGACACAGCGGCCGTTCTGTAGCTCGATCGTCGGATACAGGATCATCGTCGCCTCCCATTCACGCCGCCCCAACCTAGGAAGACCACCGGGGGACGCTGCGCCGAAAGCGACTTCTGCGGGCGATTTGCAGACCTGCGCCACCCGGCGCCGCCCGCTGCGGGGGCGGCGCCGGGCCGTTCCCGTCAGTCGGCGGCGACGAGCATGCCGTCGGCCTTCAGCCCGTCATAGGTTTCGTCGAGCGCCCGGCGCGCGCGCTCGATCAGGATGTCGACCTCGTGGCGGGTGATCACCAGCGGCGGCGCGATCACCATCCGGTCGCCGACATGGCGCATGACAAGGTTGTTGGCGAAGCAGCGTTCGCGGCAGCGCAGGCCGACCTTGCCCTCTTCGGCGGCGAATTTCGCGCGGCGGGTCTTGTCGGGCGTCAGCGCGATCGAACCCATCAGCCCCACCATCTTCGCCTCGCCGACCAGCGGATGGTCGGTCAGGGTGCGCCAGAGTTCGGCCATGTAGGGGCCGATATCCTCGCGCACCCGGTCGACGATGCCCTCCTCGACGAGGATGCGCAGGTTCTCCAGCGCCACGGCGCAGGCCACGGGATGCCCGGAATAGGTGTAGCCGTGGTAGAACTCGCCGCCAGCGTTGATCGTCTGCGCGACCTCGTCGGACAGGATCGAGCCGCCGATCGGCGCATAGCCCGAACTCAGCCCCTTGGCGATGGTGATGATGTCGGGCCGGATCCCGTAGGTTTCCGAGGCGAACATCCGCCCGGTGCGCCCGAAGCCGGTGATCACCTCGTCGGCGATCAGCAGGATCTCGTGCGCGTCGCAGATCCGCTGGATTTCCGGCCAGTAGCTGTCGGGCGGGATGATCACGCCGCCGGCGCCCTGCACCGGTTCGGCGATGAAGGCGGCGACGCGGTTCTCGCCCAGTTCGGCGATCTTCGCCTCCAGTTGCCGGGCGCGTTCCAGCCCGAATTCCTCGGGTGACAGGTCGCCGCCCTCGGCCCACCAGTTCGGCTGGTCGATATGCACGATGTCGGGGATCGGCAGGCCGCCCTGCTTGTGCATCGGCTTCATCCCGCCCAGGCTCGCCCCGCCCATGGTCGAGCCGTGGTAGGCGTTCTTGCGCGAGATGATGACGGTCTTGTCGGGCTTGCCCTTGGCCGCCCAGTAGTGCCGCACCAGCCGGATGTTGGTGTCGTTCGCGTCCGAGCCGCCGGAGGCGTAGAACACGTGGTTCATGTGGTCGGGCGCCAGTTCCGCGATCTTCGTCGACAGCGCGATCACCGGCGGATGCGAGGTCATGAAGAAGGTGTTGTAATAGGGCAGCTGCTGCATCTGCTGATGCGCGGCATCGGCCAGTTCGCGACGCCCGTAGCCGATGTTGCAGCACCACAGGCCGGCCATCCCGTCGAGGATCTGCACGCCTTCGGAATCGGTCAGCATCACGCCCTTGGCGCCGGTGATCACCCGCACGCCGCGCTCTGCCAGCGCGTCGCCGTCGGTGAAGGGATGCATGTGATGCGCCGCGTCGAGCGCCTGCATTTCCTTGGTGGGCGGATGGTTCACTCGGACGTTCATGTCGACCTCGCTTGCTGGGACGGAGTGTGTTTCGGGTGACGGGCCTGATCGGCGAGCATCGCCATGCCCTGATCGATGTCGGCCTCGATCGCGGCGCGGAACCCCGCCGCGTCGCCGCCGCGCAGCGCGGCGATGGCGATCTGGTGGAAATCGGCCCGCGGCGGCTGGCCGCCGAAGGCCTCGCACAGGATCCGCATGCTGGGCGCGAAGCGCAGCCACAGCCCGTCGGCCAGCGCCAGCAGGAGCGGCGCGGCGGCGGCCTCGTAGACGAAGAAATGCAAGGCCCGGTTGGTGCGCATGTAGGCCGGGATGTCGCGGTCCAGCAGCGCGCGGGTGACCTCGGCGTCGATCCCGGCGATCCGGTCGGCCGCGCTTGCCAGCGCGGCAAAGGCGCGCCCGGCCAGTTCGCCCTCGACGGCCAGCCGGGCATGGCGCAACTGGCCCAGCGTGTCGGGATCGAGCGCCGGGACGGCGATGGTCCGGCTGTCGCGAAACTCCAGCGCGCCGGCGGCGACCAGCGCGCGCAACGCGTCGCGGGCGGGGATGATGCTGACACCCTCGGCCTCGGCGATGCGGCGAATCGAGATCGCTTCGCCGGGGGCGAACCGGCCCTCAAGAAGCGCGGTGCGCAGCCGCGCGGCAAGGTCGTCCGCCGCGGTGCGCGGCTGGAACGCCCGGACGGGCGGGGCGGGGCGGGATTCGGTCATCCCGCGCCGCCGCGATATGCCGACGATTTCATCATCTGCGGGTTCACCCTGTCGCTTTTTTCGCCGATCCCGCTTGCCGAGCCTCGCGCGAGGCTGTTGACTTGCCGGGAAACGATGCGATGAATACGGTGTTATATCACGTAGGCGGTGCCGTAAAGGTGTTATATCAGTGACGCCTCGGCGCGCCCGAAAACCAATCAGGGAGTCGATGATGAAAAGACGCAACCTCTCGCTCAGCCGGCGCGCCGCCCTCCAGGGCATCGGCGCGGTCGGGCTCAGCTTTTCGCTGCCCAAGGGCCTGCGCGCCCAGGGCAGCACGGTGAACTTCTACAACTGGGACACCTATATCGGCGAGACCACGCTGGCGGATTTCACCGCCGCGACGGGGATCAACGTGCAGTACGACCTGTTCGCCGACAACGAGGAGCTGTTCGCGAAGTTCCGCGGCGGCAATCCTGGCTATGACCTGATCGTGCCGACGAACGATTTCGTGGAACGGTTCATCGTGGCCGATCTCCTGCAGGAGCTCGACCATTCGAAGATCCCGAACATGAAGAACCTCGACCCGGCGTTCCTGACCCCGGCGCACGACCCGGAACGCCGGTTCTCGATGCCCTACATGTGGGGCACGATCGGCATCGGCTACCGCAAGTCCGAGGTCAACGGCGTGCCGGACAGCTGGGCGCATCTCTACACCTCCGAGGAATACGCGAACCGCATCGCGCTTCTCGGCGAACCCACCACGGTGCTGCAGATGGCGTTCAAGCTGATGGGCAAGTCGCTGAACGACTGGTCGGACGAGAACATCGCGGCGGCGACCGAGATGATCATCGCGCAGAAGTCGCGGATCACCGCCTTCGCGCCGGACAACGGGCAGGATCTGCTGCTCGCCGGGGAGGTCGATCTTGCCCAGGAATGGAACGGCGACATCCAGCAGGTGATGAGCGAGGACGACGATATCGACTACGTCGTGCCGCGCGAGGGCGGCCTGTTGTGGGAAGACGATCTCTGCATCCCAGTCGGCGCGCCGAACCCCGAGGGCGCGCACGAGCTGATCAACTACATCCTCGATGCCGAGGCCGGCGCGGCGATCGCCGATTTCATCTACTACGCCACGCCGAACGCCGCCGCCCGCGCCCTGCTCGGGCCGGAATACAACGAGAACCCGGCAATCTTCCCGTCGGCGGAAGTCGTGGCGAAATCCGAAGTGTCGGTGTTCCCCGGCCAGGAGGTGCTCGCCAAGATCGACGCCGCCTGGACCAGGGTCCGCGCGGCGGGCTGAGGACAGGGACCGGCCGCCCGAACGGGCGGCCGGTCACGCTTCCACATGGAAGATTTTCGCCGAAACCTTCGTGTCTTCCTGGCGTTCTTCACGCCCAGCTTCGGCTGGCTGGCGCTGTTCTTCCTCGCGCCGCTGGTGATCATCTTCCTCTACAGCGTCGGCGAGACCGTCTCGCTGACCGAGGTCAAGACGACCTGGACCTTCGCGAACTACGCGCGGCTGACCGAGCCAGAGATCGTCACGCTGTTCATCCGCTCGCTGTGGCTGGCGGGGATCTCGACGGTGATCTGCCTGTTGGTGGGCTACCCGGTGGCGCTGGTCATCGCGACCGCGCCGCCGAAATGGAAGCCGTGGCTTCTGCTGATCGTGATCCTGCCGTTCTGGACCAACCTGCTGATCCGCACCTACGCGCTGTTGAACATCCTGGGCACGCGCGGCCGGGTGAACGACCTGTTCGAATGGATCTGGGTGCAGGCCGACGGCGCGCTGCGCTTCGTCGGGCTGGGGGAGTATCAGCTTCTGGGCGAGGAATACGAGCCGATAGTGTTCCTCGGCCGCTGGAGCGGGGTGATCATCGGCCTCGTCTATGTCCACCTGCCGTTCACCGTCCTGCCGATCTACGCCGCGCTGGAACGGCTGGAACGCTCCTACCTTGAGGCCAGCCTCGACCTTGGCGCCGGGCAGTGGCGGACCTTCCGTTCGATCCTGTTGCCGATGACGATGGTCGGCGTGATCACCGCCGCGATCATCACCTTCATCCCGATGCTCGGTTCCTACCTGACGCCCGCGCTGCTGGGCCGCGGCCAGGTCGACATGATCGCCAACGTGATCGAGCGGCAGTTCAAGGGCGCGAACGACTGGCCGTTCGGCGCGGCGATGTCGCTGTTCCTGCTTTATGTCACCTTCATCATCCTGGCGTTGCAGGCGATCGCCGCGATGCGCCGGTCGCGGCTGAGAGGGCGCGAACATGGCTAGACGGCGCAGGCAACGGCCCGGACCCTTCGACTACAGCCGCAAGCTGTCGCTGCAGATGGTCTTCGTGCTGGCCACGATCTTCCTGTACGCGCCGATCATCGTCCTGATCATCTTCTCGTTCAACGACTCGCGGCGCGGCGGCAACGTGATCTGGCGCGGCTTCACCACCGATTACTACGTCAAGGCCGCCAACAACGCCTCGCTGATCGAGGCCTTCACCAACTCGCTGACCATCGCGGTGATCTCCACCATCTTCTCGGTGATCCTGGGCGCGATCACGGCGGTGGTGCTGTGGCGCTGGCGGTTCCCGCTGAAACCGGGGTTCGAGGGGCTGGTGGCGCTGCCGATCGTGATCCCGGAGATCTGCCTTGGTGTCGCGGTTGCGGTGTTCTTTTCCTACTTCGGTCTCTACGTGCCGCCGGGTACGCCCTGGCCGTTCAACCTGACCAACATCATCATCGCGCATATCACCTTCTCGTTCCCCTTCGCGGCGATGGTGATCCGCACCCGCCTGCAAAGCTTCAACCGCGAGATGGAAGAGGCCGCGAAGGATCTTGGCGCGACGGAATTCCAGGTGTTCCGCGACGTGATCCTGCCGCACCTGAAGCCCGGCCTGATCGCCGGCGGGCTTCTGGCCTTCACCCTCTCGCTCGACGATTTCGTGATCACCTTCTTCACCTCGGGGCCGGACACCGTGACCTTCCCGGTCAAGGTCTATTCGATGGTTCGGTTCTCGGTGACGCCGGAGATCAACGCCGCCTCGACCGTGCTGATCCTGATCACGCTGGTGCTGACCGCGATCGCGATGCGCTACCAGAGCTTCGGAGACGACAGACAGTGACCCAGACCCCGATCATCTCGATCCGCAACGTCACCAAGCGGTTCGGCAGCTTCACGGCGCTGGAGGACATCTCGATCGACATCCGTCCGGGCGAGATCTTCGCGCTTCTCGGCCCGTCGGGCTGCGGCAAGTCCACGCTTCTGCGGATCATCGCTGGGTTCGAGACCCCGACCGAGGGCGATATCCTGATCGACGGCAAGGACATGACCGAGGTGCCGCCCAACAAGCGGCCGGTCAACATGGTGTTCCAGTCCTACGCCGTCTTCCCGCACATGAGCGTGGCCGACAACGTGGCCTACGGGCTGAAGATGGACAAGCTGCCGGCGGCCGAGATCAAGACGAAGGTGGCCGAGGCGCTGAAGCAGGTGCACCTGTCCGAGTTCTCGCACCGGATGCCCGACCAGTTGTCGGGCGGGCAGCGGCAGCGCGTGGCGCTGGCCCGCGCGCTGGTCAAGCGGCCGCGGGTTCTGTTGCTGGACGAACCGCTGTCGGCGCTCGACGCGAAACTGCGCGACGCGATGCGGCTGGAACTGGTCAAGCTGCAGCAGACCGTGGGCGTCAGCTTCATCATGGTCACCCACGATCAGTCCGAGGCGCTGGCGATGGCCGACCGGATCGCGGTGCTCGACCAGGGGCGGCTGCGGCAGCTGGCCGATCCGGTCACGTTGTATCGCAAGCCCGCCGATGCCTTCGTCGCCGACTTCATCGGCCGGGTGAACCTGTTCGAGGTCACCGCGCACGAACCCGGCAGCACGACGGCCACCGTGGCCTCGCTGGGCGAGATCGCCCTTGCCGCCGCGGCCGCCTACCCCGAGGGCGAGGCGCTGGTGCTGGCGGTCCGGCCCGAACACATCCGCCTGACGGCCGGCGAGGGGCCGGGGGTGCCGGCGACGCTGGGCGACGTGGCGTTCCAGGGCGACAGTTCGATCGTCGAGGTGACGCTTGCCGATGGCCGTTCCGTCCAGGTGCTTGAGGATGCCGCCGAAAGCGCGCGGCTGATGCAGCTCGATCCCGGCGCGATCGTCACGCTCGAGATCGACTGGACGAAGGCCGCCATCCTGCGTCGCTCGGCGCTTTGACCGGCCACCCGTGGCCGTGACGATGCCGATCCCCGAGGTCATGCAGGGCGTGCAGCTTGTCGGCCACGGCGGGCCCGAGAAACTGGTATGGAACCCGGCGATCCCGGTGCCGGTTCCGGGGCCGGGCGAGGCGCTCGTTCGTGTTCTCGCCGCCGGGGTCAACAACACCGACATCAACACGAGGCTGGGCTGGTATGCACGCGAAGTCACCGGCGCGACCGATTCGGTCGGGGGCGAGGCCGGGATCGAGGCCGGCGGCTGGGCCGGTGCCCTGCGCTTTCCGCTGATCCAGGGCGGCGACCTGTGCGGCGAGGTGGTGGCGCTTGGTCCCGGCACGCCGGGCCCCGTGCCGGGTACGCGCGTCACCTGCCCGATCAACCAGCCGATGCCCACCGATGACGCGCCGATGCGGTTCGTCGCGCTCGGTTCGGAATACGACGGGGCCTTCGCGCAGTTCTGCCGGCTGCCGGTCGATCAACTGTTCGACGTGAGTTCCGCGCCGCTGTCGGACGTGGAAATCGCCGCGATCCCGTGCGCGCATGGCACCGCGTTCAACCTGCTGACCCGCGCCGGCGTGGCGCCGGGCGAGGATGTGCTGATCACCGGCGCCTCCGGCGGGGTGGGGCTGGCGGCCGTCGCGCTGGCCCGGCTTCTGGGCGCGCGGGTCACGGCGGTGGCGAGCCCGGCCAAGCAGGAGGTGGTGCGGGACGAGGGGGCGCAGGCCGTGCTCGACCGCGGCGCGACCCCGCCGCCGCACAGCTTCGACGCGGTGATCGACGTGGTTGGCGGGCCGGGGTTCCAGGGCCTTCTGGACGCCTTGAAGCCCGGCGGGCGCTATGCCGTTTCGGGCGCGATCGCGGGCCCGGTCGTCGAGGCCGATCTGCGGGTGATCTACCTGTCGGACCTCACGCTTTTCGGCTGCACCTTTACCCCGCGCGCGGTCTTCGCGCGGCTGATCGAGATGGTGAACGCGGGCCGCGTGCGGCCGCGTGTGTCGCGAACCTATCCGCTGGCGGAGATCGCCCGCGCCCAGGCCGATTTCGCGGCCAAGGCCCATCCCGGCAAACTCGTCCTGATCCCGCCGCGGGATTGAGGCGCGAACAATGACACGGAGGACATCATGACCGACCTGAGCGGAAAGACCGCGATCATCACCGGCGCCAGCCGCGGCATCGGCGCGGCCGCCGCCCGCCACCTTGCCGGGCTTGGCGCGACGGTGGTGCTGGCCGCGCGCAGCGAGGCCGACATCGCCGAAATCGCCGCCGAGATCGTGGCAGCGGGCGGCCGGGCGCTGGCGGTGCCCTGCGACGTGGCCAGCGCGACAGAGGTGCGCGCCCTGATCGATCGCGCGCATGCCGAAACCGGGCGGATCGACATTCTCGTCAACAACGCCGGGGTGATCGAACCGGTCGCGCGCCTGGCCGACAGCGACCCGGAGGCCTGGGGCGCGGTCGTCGACATCAATCTCAAGGGGGTCTACTACGGGCTGCGCTTCGCGATCCCCGAGATGCTGAAGGCCGGCGGCGGCACCGTCATCAACATTTCATCGGGCGCGGCGACCGGCGCGCTGGAGGGCTGGAGCCACTACTGCGCGACCAAGGCGGGCGTGCTGTCGCTGACGAAGGTGGCCGATCTGGAATACCGCGACCGCGGCATCCGGGTGATCGGCCTCAGCCCGGGCACCGTCGCGACGGAGATGCAGGTGCAGATCAGGGCCTCGGGCATCAACCCGGTCAGCCAGCTCGATCCGTCCGTCCACATTCCGGCGGACTGGGTGGCGCGCGCCATCGCCTGGCTGTGCGGTCCCGCCGCGGATGACTGGCGTGGCACGGATTTCTCGCTCAAGACGCCGGAGGGGCGGGCGGCGGTGGGCTTGCCGACCTGAGCGCGGCCCTCACAGGTAGCCGTCGCCGCCGCATTGCGAACACCGCATGGCGCGCGCGCCGAAGCACCCCGAGCACCGGACGAACTGCGGGTTGCCCTGCCGGTCGGTTCCGCCGGGCACCTGGCCCGCGCCGCCGCAGATCGGGCAGGGCGCGCGGCCGGTGCCGCGGCACCGGTGACAGCGGCGCTTGACCGGCTCTGCTGGTTTCTTGCGCGGTGAGAAGTTTTCCATGAACGCGGCTCGTCGCTTCGGGTGCTGGTCTGCGCCCGTCCGACGACCCTGCCGCAGAGAGGTGGACAAAGTCTTTCCGCCCGGCGGATTTCGCGAAACCGCGAGAATCTGAATCGAATGCGTCGGATTTTCCCACGATCTGGCCACATTTCGGCCGTTTTCCAGACAGGTTGTTAAGAGGCGTGCGCGACCTTGGTTACCAGATTGACCGCAGAGATTTGGACCGGGATAACCGCCATGACGATCGCCACGACCGAGGTTGCCACCGCCGCGTGGAAGCCCAAGACCGCAAAGATGGCCAAGCCTGCCGTCGCCGACCACCACCATCCGCACAAGGCCAAGGCGAAGGCGTCGAACGAAGCGTCGCACGCCGGGCATGCCGCGAAGAAGGCCGCCAAGTCCGCCGGCCATGCCGGAGGAATGGACAAGAGCTGGGGCAAGTACGGCGCCGAAGCGATGAAGAACGCCATGACCACGAAGATGGCGGACTACTTCACCGAGAAGGTGTCGGCCCCGCCGACGATCGAGGAACAGTCTCTCGACGTCGCCAAGGAGATCATCCGCCGGCTGGACGCCGACATGAACGGGTCGCTCAATTCCGAGGAGATCGCCGGCACCCGCCTGGCCGAGAAGATCGCGGAAGGCTTCTACGGGCTTGACGGCGACAAGACCGGCACGCTCGATGTCGACGAGCTCTACGGCTTCATCCTCGAGGAACTGAAGAACCAGACGGTTGCCGAAACGGTGCCCGACGAGGCGTCGGGTGACACCGCCGAGGCCGCCGAAACGCCGGCCGAAACGCCGGCCGAGGCGCCGGTCGAGGCGCCGGCCGAGGCCCCCGAGGCGGTCGTGGCCGACCCCGAGATGGCCCCGACCGAGGAAGCCGTCGAAGCCGCCGCGCCTGTCGAAACGGCCGAAACGCCCGAGGCGGCGCCGGCAGAGGCCGCAGCCGCACCGATCGACGTGATGGAGACGGTCGACTACTACGTCTCGCCGGCGATGAGCGCCGAGGAGCGGATCATCGCGGCCTTCGAGGCGGCGCTGAAGACCATCCAGGAAGGCCAGGAAGCGCGGTCCACCTACGACGTGGTCAGCGCGCTTTACGGCGACGTGCAGGGCATCATCGGTTCGTCCTGACCGGGATGCCGGCGCCATCTCTTGCCTTCGGGGCCAGGCGGGTGACGCTCGCCTGGCCCCTGTCGTTATGGATGGGGGCGCGGGCGGGGCGGCGGCATTTGTGATGCGCGGGCGGCGCGGATAGTCTGGGCCGGTCACCGCCGGAGCCCGCCATGACCTCGGTTCGTCTTCGTCTTCTCGTGCTGGCGCTTGC
Source organism: Paracoccaceae bacterium (assembly GCA_024742695.1). Taxonomy (GTDB): domain Bacteria; phylum Pseudomonadota; class Alphaproteobacteria; order Rhodobacterales; family Rhodobacteraceae; genus JANSXY01. The sequence continues at coordinate 48,456 of JANSXY010000022.1, forward strand.
GCCCTTCGTCGTGCTGATGCCGCTTCTGCTGCTGGTCGGGATGAACCGCTGGACGGCGGATTACGACCGGGTGCTGATCGCCAATGTCGAAAGCGACCTTCGGATCGCCGAGCAATACCTCGCCCGGATCATGACCGCGACGGGCGACGATCTGTCGGCGCTGGCGGGTTCGGCGGAATTCGCGCGGATGCTGGCGCTGCCGGAAGCCGACCGGGCGGGGGTGTTCGACGACAAGCGCCGCGCGCTGGAACTGGATTTCCTCGTGTTCCTCGACGATGAGGCGGCCGCGCGCGAAGCCGGGCGCTGGCCGGTGATCGCCGCGGCCACCGGCGGCCGCCCGGCCACCGAGATCGATGTCTTTCCGGCCGAAACCCTCGCGGCGCTGCCCGGCGGGCTGGATGGCCGCGCCCGGATCGACCTGATCGAGACCGAGGCCGCGGTGCCCACCGACCGGAGGGTCGAGGATCGCGGCATGGTCGTGCATTCGGCCGCACCGGTGCGCGTGGCGGGGCGGGCGGGGGTGCTGGTGGGCGGCATCCTGCTGAACCGCAACCTGCAGTTCATCGACACGATTAACGCGCTGGTCTACCTCAACGCCGTTACCGGCGGTGACCGCCAGGGCACCGCGACGCTGTTTCTCGACGATGTCCGGGTGTCGACCAACGTGCGGCTGTTCGAGGATGTCCGGGCGCTGGGCACGCGGGTTTCGGCCGCGGTGCGCGGCGCGGTGCTGGACGAGGGCCGCACCTGGCTCGACCGCGCCTTCGTCGTGAACGACTGGTACATTTCCGGCTACCTGCCGCTGACCGACAGTTTCGGCCAGCGGGTCGGGATGCTGTACGTCGGCTTTCTCGAAGCGCCGTTCACCGCGGTCAAGCGCGAGGCGATCCTGTGGATGTTCGGGGCGTTCACCGCGGTCCTGCTGTTGTCGGCGCCGGCCTTCCTGGGGCTGGCCAAGGGCATCTTCGCCCCGCTGGAGCGGATGACGCGCACGATGGACCGGGTCGGGCGGGGCGATCTTTCGGCCCGCAACGGCGCGGTGGGGACGCGCGACGAGATCGGCCAGGTCGCCGCGCATCTCGACGAATTGCTCGACCAGGTGCAGGATCGCGACCGCCGGCTGAGGGCCTGGGCGGACGAGTTGAACCGCCGCGTCGAGGACCGCACGGCGGAACTGCGCGCCGCCAATGCCAAGCTGGAAGAGACCTTCAAGCAACTGGTGATGAGCGAGAAGCTGGCCGCGATCGGCGAGATCACCGCCGGCGTGGCGCATGAGATCAACAATCCCGTCGCGGTGATCCAGGGCAATGTCGAGGTCATGCGCGAGGCGCTGGGCGAGGCCGCAAAACCCGTAGAGACGGAACTGGCGCTGATCGAGCGGCAGGTCATGCGGATTGACGCGATCGTCGGGAAACTGCTGAAATTCGCCCGTCCCAGCGAATTCTCCGGCAATGCGGAGATTGTGGATTTGCAATCTCTTGTGACCGATTGCCTGGTCCTGGTCGAACATCTCTTGTCAAAAAACAACATCGAGGTGGATGGCCAGCTTGCCGGGGTCGATCCGGTGCGTATCGATCCCGGAGAGCTGCAACAGGTGGTGATCAACCTGATCGTCAATGCCGTCCAGGCGATGGGGCCGGGCGGCCGGCTGGTGCTGGCCCTGTCGCGGGAGACGCGCGATGGACAGGACGGCGTGGTCCTGTCGGTGCGCGATACCGGCCCCGGCATTCCCGAAGACAGGCTCGGCGCGGTGTTCGACCCGTTCTTCACCACCAAGACCGGCGAGGGTACCGGCCTTGGCCTGTCGATCTCGCAAACGCTGATCCAGCATGCCGGCGGCCTGATCACCGTGCGGAACCACCCCGGCGGCGGGGCGGAATTCCGGGTCTGGCTGCCGGCGGCCTGACGGTCAGGCCGCCGTCACCCTCACCGCGGCGAACTTGAACTCGGGGATCTTGCCGTAGGGGTCGAGCGCCGGGTTGGTCAGGATGTTCGCCGCCGCCTCGACATAGGCGAAGGGTAGGAACACCATGTCGGGCGCCACCGCGCGATCGGCCCGCGCCATCACGGTCACCGACCCGCGCCGGGTTTCCAGCCGCACCATGCCGCCCGGTTCCACGCCGAGCCGGCGCAGGGTGGCCGGATGCAGCGAGCAGTTGGCCTGCGGTTCCACGGCATCGAGCACCCGCGAGCGCCGGGTCATCGAGCCGGTGTGCCAGTGTTCCAGCTGCCGCCCGGTGGTCAGAACCATCGGGTAGTCGGCATCGGGCTGTTCGTCGGGCGGGATCACGCTGGCCGGGGTGAACCGGGCCCGGCCGCCCGGCCGCGGGAACCCCTCGGCGAACACGATCGCCTGGCCCGGATCCTCGGGCGACAGGCTGGGATAGGTCACGCCGCCCTCGCGCTCCAGCCGCTCCCAGGTGATGTTGTCGAGCGATTTCATCGACCGCTTCATCTCGGCGAAGACCTGAGAGGGATGGCTGTAGGACCAGTCCAGCCCCAGCCGCCGGGCGAGATCGACGGTGATCGCCCAGTCCTCGCGCGCCGCGCCGGGCGGGGCGACGGCGGCGCGGCCCATCTGCACCTGCCGGTTGGTGTTCGTCACCGTGCCGGTCTTTTCGTAGAACGCCGCGGCGGGCAGGATCACGTCGGCGTAGTTCGCCGTCTCGGTCAGGAAGATATCCTGCACGACAAGATGTTCGAGGCTGGCCAGCGCGGCGCGGGCATGGGTGACGTCGGGGTCCGACATCGCCGGGTTCTCGCCAAGGATATACATCCCCCGGATGTCGCCGGCATGCACGGCGCCGAGGATCTCGGTCACCGTCAGGCCCTTGTCCGGCGCGATGCCTTCCTTGCCCCAGATCTCGGCGAAGGCGCTGCGCACGCCGTCGTCGGTCACGCTTTGATAATCGGGCAGGAACATCGGGATCAGCCCGGCGTCCGAGGCGCCCTGCACGTTGTTCTGGCCGCGCAGCGGATGCAGCCCGGCGCCCGGCTTGCCGACATTGCCGGTCATCAGCGCGAGGCTGATCAGGCAGCGCGAGTTGTCGGTGCCGTGGACATGCTGGCTGACCCCCATGCCCCAGAAGATCATCCCGGCGCCGGAGGTGGCGAAGGTGCGCGCCACGTCGCGCACGGTGGCGGCGGGAATGCCCGTCAGCTCTTCCATCGCCTCGGGCGCGAAGCCGGCGAGGTGCTGCTTCTCGGCCTCCCAGTTCTCGGCGAAGCGGTCGATATAGGCCTGGTCGTAAAGCCCTTCCTCGACGATCACCGCCATGATCGCGTTCAGAAGCGGCACGTCGGCCCCAGGGCGGAATTGCAGCATGTGGCTGGCGTGGCGCTTCAGCGCCGTGCCGCGCGGGTCCAGCACGATCAGCTTGCCGCCGCGCTTGGCGAACTGCTTGAAGAAGGTGGCGGCGACGGGATGGTTTTCCACCGGGTTGGCGCCGATCACGATCGCCACGTCGGCGTTCTCGATCTCGTTGAAGGTCGCCGTCACCGCGCCGGAGCCGACGTTTTCCAGAAGCGCCGCGACGGACGAGGCGTGGCAGAGCCGCGTGCAGTGATCGACGTTGTTATGGCCGAACCCCTGGCGGATCAGCTTCTGGAACAGGTAGGCCTCTTCGTTCGAGCACTTGGCCGAACCGAAGCCCGCGACCGACCGGCCGCCATGCGCGTCGCGCAGTCGCGCCAGCCCGCCCGCGGCGGCGTCCAGCGCCTCGTCCCAGCTCGCTTCGCGGAAATGCGTGAACGGGTTGGCCGGATCGACGTTGAGCCCCTTTTCGGCGCCCTCGCGGCGGATCAGCGGCATCGTCAGCCGGTGCGGGTGATGGATGTAGTCGAAGCCGAACCGCCCCTTGACGCACAGCCGCCCCTCGTTCGCCGGGCCGTCGATCCCCTCGACATATTTCACCTTGCCGTCCTTGACCTTCAGCGACACCTGGCAGCCGACGCCGCAGAACGGGCAGATCGAGCGGGTTTCGCTGTCGAAATCGGTGCTGTCGCCCTGCTGCGCCTCGTCGACGACGCTGGCGGGCATCAGCGCCCCGGTCGGACAGGCCTGCACGCATTCGCCGCAGGCCACGCAGGTGCTGTCGCCCATCGGATCGGCGAAATCGAAGGTCGGGTAGGCATCGTGGCCGCGCCCGGCCATGCCGATCACGTCGTTCACCTGCACCTCGCGGCAGGCGCGCACGCACAGCCCGCACTGGATGCAGGCGTCGAGGTTGACCCGCATCGCCACGTGGCTGTCGTCGAGCAGCGGAATACGGTCGGGCTCCAGCGCCGGGAACCGGCTTTCGCTGACGCCGTTCAGATCGGCCATGTCCCAAAGATGCGCGCCCGCGTCATGCGCCGCGTCGCGCGCGGGCTGGTCGGCGAGCAACAGTTCCATCACCATCTCGCGCGATTTCCGCGCCCGCGCGCTGTCGGTGCTGACGGTCATGCCGGCGCTGGCAGCGCGGCAGCAGGAGGCGGCGAGCACCCGCTCGCCCTCGATCTCGACCATGCAGGCGCGGCAGTTGCCGTCGGCGCGGTAGCCCGGCGCGTCCTTGTGGCACAGGTGCGGGATCGTCGTGCCGTGCCGCTTGGCGACCTCCCAGATCGTTTCCCCGGGCAGGGCGGTGACCTCGCGCCCGTCGAGCGTGAAGGTCACCAGCGAGATGTCGTTGCCGTCAGCCATGTCTCAGACCTCGTCGGGGAAATGTTTCATCACCAGCCGGATCGGGTTCGGCGCCGCCTGGCCGAGCCCGCAGATCGAGGCATCGGCCATCACCTGGCACAGGTCTTCCAGCAGCGGCCGGTCCCAGCTTTCGGCCTGCATCAGCTTCACGGCCTTCTCGCAACCCGCCCGGCAGGGGGTGCACTGGCCGCAGCTTTCCGCCTCGAAGAACCGCAGCATGTTCAGCGCCGCCTGTTTCGCGCTGTCCTTGTCCGACAGCACGACCACGGCGGCGGAGCCGATGAAGGAGCCGTGCGGCTGCAACGTGTCGAAATCCAGCGGCACGTCGTCCAGCGAGGCGGGCAGCAGCCCGGAAGACGGCCCGCCCGGCTGGTAGGCCTTGAAGACATGGCCCTCGGCCATGCCGCCGGCGGCGGCGATGATATCGGTGATCGTCGATCCGGCGGGCAGCAGGTAGACGCCCGGCTTCGCGACCCGGCCGGAGACGGAGTAGGAGCGCAGGCCCCTGCGGCCGTTCCGTTCCACGGCGTTCAGCACCTCGGGCCCCTCGCGGCAGACCCGCGCGACCCAGTGCAGGGTTTCGACATTGTGCACCAGCGTCGGGCGGCCGAACAGGCCGACCTGCGCGACATAGGGCGGGCGCAGCCGTGGCAGGCCGCGCTTGCCCTCGATCGATTCGATCATCGCGCTTTCCTCGCCGCAGATGTAGGCGCCCGCGCCGCGGCGAAGATCGATGAAGCCCGGCGCGACGATCCCGGCGGTTTCCAGCGCCGCGATCTCGCGCCGCAGGATTTCCAGCACCGCAGGGTATTCGTCGCGCATGTAGATGAAGCAGGTTTCCGCCTCGACCGCCCAGGCGGCGATCAGCATGCCCTCCAGCATCAGGTGCGGCGTGCGTTCAAGGTAGTGGCGGTCCTTGAAGGTGCCCGGTTCGCCCTCGTCGCCGTTCACGGCAAGGTAGCGGGGGCCGGGGTTGGCGCGCACGAAGCCCCATTTCCGGCCCGAGGGGAACCCCGCGCCGCCCAGCCCGCGCAGACCGGCGGCCAGAAGATCGTCCTGCACCTTTTCCCAGTCGCCACGCGCGCGCAGCGCCTCCAGCGTGGCGTAGCCGCCCGCCGCGCGATAGGCCGCCAGCGTTTCATGGTCGGGGATCACCGGATGGGTCTGGCCGCCCGCGATCGCGGCGGCGATCCTGTCGGGCGTCGCGTGATCGACATGGGCGTGGCCGACCTCGGCCACCGGCGCGGTGTCGCAGCGGCCCATGCAGGGCGCGCGCAAGACCCGCACCTTCGCCGGATCGTGGCCCGCCGCCAGCGCCTGGTACAGCGCTTCGGACCCGGCCAGTTCGCAGGAGAGCGAGTCGCACACCCGGATCGTCAGGTCCGGCGGCGGCGCCGCGCCCTCGCGCACCGGATCGAAATGGGCGTAGAAGGTCGCCACTTCCCAGACCTCGGCCATCGACAGGCGCATTTCCTCGGCCAGCGCGCGCAGATGCGCGGCCGACAGGTGGCCGTGGGCATCCTGGATCAGGTGCAGGAATTCGATCAGCAGATCGCGCCGCCGCGGCCGGTCGCCCAGCAGCGCGCGGACCTCGTCCCAGGCGCGGTCGTCCAGTTGCCGGCCCTTCGGCGTGGCGCGCCCGCGCCCGCCGCCGCGGCCCGAACTCCAGATGCCCTTTTGCTGATCCAGTGCCATGGCGAGCCTCATGCTGGCGGTACGTCCCTGCGGTATGGCGATCGGATGCGCAGCCAGTCAATATAGATATGCCGTCATTTGATAGGAAGAGGCTATCAATAGCGGAGTGGACAGCGGCCCGGCCCGGCCCTAAACCTCGGGCGATGACATGGGATGCGGAACTCGATGCGCGGGGGCTGATCTGCCCGCTGCCGGTCCTGAAGGCGCGCAAGCGGCTGCAGGGCATGGTGCCCGGCACGGTGCTGCGAATCCTCGCGACCGATCCGGCCGCCGTGATCGACGTGCCGCATTTTTGTGCCGAGTCGGGGCACGAACTGGTCGCGACCGGCGAGGAGGGCGAGGCGCAGGTCTACCTCGTCCGCCGCCGCTAGTCAGACAAGGTCGAAGGCGCTGTAGGGGATGTAGGCGACCGGGCTGCCCGGCGTCACCTCCACCGCCCCGTCGGGCAATTCCACCAGCCCCGTCGCCCAGGCCAGGCCGCTGATCCGGCCCGACCCTTCCGAGCGGAATACCTCTGCCGCGCCGTCCGGCGTCAGCCGGGCGCGCAGGTATTCCCGGCGGCCGGGTTTCTTGCGCTTGGAGAACGCCGCCGGCACGGTGAAGCGCCGGGGTTCGACCCAGCCCGCGCCGGCCATCAGCGACAGTGCCGGCCGGGCGAAGACCAGCGCGCAGACCAGCGCCGCGACCGGGTTGCCGGGCAGCCCGAAGACCGGCACGCCGCGCCACACCGCCAGCGCCAGCGGCCGACCCGGTTTCACGGCGATGCGCCAGCTTGTCAGCCTGCCGCGCCGGCGCAGCAGCGCCGAGACGTGATCCTCGTCGCCGGCCGAGGCACCGCCCGAGGTCAGGATCACGTCTGCCCGCCGCGCCCCGGCATCCAGCCGCCGGGCGATCCGCGCGGCATCGTCGGGGGCATGGCCCAGGTCCACCGCCTCGCAGCCCCAACCGCGCGCCAGCGCCAGCAGCATCGGGCGGTTGGCATCCCAGATCTGGTGCGGCAGGGCGGGTTTCGCCGGCGTGTCGACGATCTCGTCGCCGGTCGACAGCACCGCCACGCGCAGCGGCCGCCGGGCGGTGACCTCGGCGATTCCCAGCGCCGACAGCAGCGCCATATCGGGCGCCCGCAGCCGGTGCCCGGCGGGCAGCGCCAGGGCGCCCTCGGCCACGTCCTCGCCCGCCTTGCGGGTGTTGGCGAAGGGTTTCACCGGGCCGTCGAACACCACCGTCCCGCCGTCCAGGGCGGTATCCTCCTCCAGCACCACGGTATCGACGCCCGCAGGCAGGATCGCGCCGGTCAGGATCCGGATCGCCTGGCCTGCCGGCACGGCACCGGGATGGGGCTGGCCGGCCGCCGCGCGCCCCGCCACCAGCGGCAGGCGCTGCACCCCCGCCCCGGTCGCGGCATGGGCGAAGCCGTAGCCATCGACCGCCGCGTTTGGCCGCGGCGGGTTCGACCGCCGGGCCGACACGTCCTCGGCCAGCACCCGGCCGGCGGCGGCGGCGGTGGCCAGGCGTTCGGTTCCCGTGACCGGGTGCAGCCCGTCGCGCAACTTCGCCAGCGCGTCATCGACCGGCACCCAGTCCACCCCCTGCGGCATGGCGAAGCAATCGTCGCTCAGCCGCGGCGGCAGAACGGGCGCGCGCGCCGGCGCGGCACGCCGCGCGGCCGCCGCCAGCGCCGCCTCGTGGCCGAGGCCGAGGATCCAGCCTTCCTCGGCATCGCCCTCGCGCGTCATCCGGTCGAGGTGGCCGGGGTCGAGCGCGGCCAAGGCGCCGGCCAGCACCCGCACCTGCGCGCGGTCGCGGATCTCGCCGGGTTCTGCCAGGTCGGCCACGGCCCCCGCGACGAGCGAGGGAAAGAGTTCCGCCAGCACGATCGGCGCGTCCTGCTCCTCGAACGGGCGCACGGCAAGGTCCGGCCCGAACCGGTCGCGCAACGCCTGAAGCCGGGGCAGGCCCAACAGCGCCTGCGATCCGACCGAACCGGTGGTGTAGAGCTTCCAGCAGGGCTGGGCGCCGCGCGCCCGCGCCTCGCAGCCGCGTTTCTCGGGCAGGCCGTGGCCGTGCCGCGCGCTGCCCTTCTGCGGCAGGCGCGGATCGGAAAACCCCGCCGGGCAGCCCCAGAACGGGCCGATGCCGGGAAACAGGTCATTCAGCGCCGCGGCCGCCGCGAAGCGGTTGTTGCGGTTGTCCGGCCCGTCCGCGATCCGCCCGGCCAGCGCCGACCAGACCGCCAACGGATCGTCCCCGCCGGTCAGCGCGCGGGCGAAGCCACGCGGATAGGCGAAGGGAAAATCGAACCCGGCCAGCACCCGCCGGCCTGCGGCCCGTTCCGCCTCGAACAGCGCGGCCAGCGCCGCGGTCGCCGCGGCGCGGGTGCGGTGATAGTGGCAACTCACCGCGCCGTCGCGCGCCACGCCGATCCAGATCGCATCGGCCGCGGGTTTCGCGGGCGAGGGCGCGCCGCGGGCCGACCAGTCGACCACCGCGATCGTGTCGAAGCTCACAGCCCCACCTCGCGCAGGATGAAGCCGGCGACGGCGGCAGTGTCGTCGAGATCGAAGACCGGGCAGGGGCAATCGGGCAGCGCCGTGTCGGAAGCGACGGCGCGGACCGTCGGGTTTTCCCGCGCCAGCAGCGGCCGGCCAGTCGCGGCGCGAAACGCCTCGACCTTCGGATGCGGCGCGCGCTTGTAGCCCTCGATCAGCACCAGGTCGACCGGCGAGAGCCGGGCGAGCAGATCGTCCAGCGCCGGTTCCGGGGCGCCGCGCAGTTCGTGCATCAGCGCCCAGCGATTGGGCGACGACAGCAGCACCTCGCGCGCCCCGGCCTCGCGGTGGCGATAGCTGTCGCGGCCGGGATGATCGATATCGGTGGCGTGATGGGCATGTTTCACGCAGGACACGCTCAGGCCCCGCCCGGTGATCTCGGCCACCAGCCGTTCCATCAGGCCGGTCTTGCCCGCGTCCTTCCAGCCGGTGACGCCGTAAAGCCTCACAGCAGCGCCCGCAGGTCTTCCGCCCGCGCGATATCCTCGGGCGTGTTGACGTTGAAGAACGGGTCGAAGGGGGTGGCGGGAAACTCCGCCAGCCCGGCGCCGTGCGCGTCGGTCCAAAGAACGATCTTGCGCAACCCGCCGCGCAGCGCGCTGCGCAGATCTTCGCGCAGCGCCACCGGCCACAGCCCGAAGGTGGGATGGCGCCAGAGCTTGCCGTCGGCATCGCGCGAGGCGGCGAGGGCGAGGCCCGAGGGGCCGGCATCGGCGGCCAGACGGCGGGCGAGGTCGCGCGGGAAGAACGGCGTGTCGGCCGCCGCGGTCACGATCGCCGCGTACCCCTCGGCCGCCGCCCAGTCCAGCCCGGCCAGCACCCCGGCCAGCGGCCCCGGATGATCGGGCAGGCTGTCGGCCAGCACCGGCAGGCCGAATTCGGCGAACCGCGCCGGATCGCCGTTGGCGTTGATCGCGAGCGCGGCGCATTGCGGCGCCAGACGGTCGATCACGTGGTCGATCAGCCGCCGGTCGCCGACCCGCCTGAGCCCCTTGTCGCCGCCGCCCATCCGCGTCGCCCGGCCGCCGGCGAGGATCACGCCCGCCGGGTCAGTCACCGCCGGCCCCCTTGCGGCGATGCCGCGCCTCTTCCGCCGGCACCTCGGCGGGATCGGCGTCGCGCACCAGCCGCGTCTCGCCCGACAGGCAGACGAACCGCTGGCCGCGCATCCGTCCGATCAGCGTCAGCCCGACCTGCCGCGCGAGCTCCACCCCCCATGCGGTGAAGCCCGAGCGCGAGGCCAGCGCCGGAATGCCCATCAGCGCGGTCTTGATCACCATCTCCGAGGTCAGCCGCCCGGTGGTGTAGAGGATCTTGTCATCCCCCGCGACGCCGTGCCGGAACATGAAGCCCGCGATCTTGTCGACCGCGTTGTGGCGGCCGACGTCCTCCATGTAGACCAGCGGTTCGTCGCGCCGGCACAGCACGGTGCCGTGGATCGCCCCGGCCTCGAGGTAAAGCGACGGCGTGGTGTTGATCTTTCGCGCCAACGCGTAAAGCCAGCTGGTGCGGACCTCCGTATCGGGCAGGGCCAGCCCCTCCAGCCCCTCCATCATGTCACCGAAGACGGTGCCCACCGCGCAGCCCGAGGTGCGGGTCTTCTTCTGCACCTTCTCCTCGTAGCTGGTTTCCCGCGCGGTGCGGACCACGATCGTCTCGGTCTCTTCGTCATGGTCGATGCCGGTCACCACCTCGTCGGGCGCCAGCATCCCCTGGTTTCGAAGGAAGCCGAGCGCGAGATAGTCGGGATAGTCGCCGATGGTCATCGCCGTGACGATTTCCTGGCGGTTGAGGTAGATCGTCAGGGGCCGTTCCTCGACCACCGCGATCTCGGTCTCGGCGCCGGTCTGGTCGGTGCCGGTCACCCGCCGCGTCAGCCGGGGATTGGCCAGGTCGGGCAGGATCGGCAGGTCCGGCATGGGCGCGGGGCCTTCGGGCATGGGCGGCTTTCCTGTTCTTCGGCTATCTTGTATGCGGGGCGGGGGGAGTTTCAAGGGACGCCAATGCTGGGCTACATCGTCTCGGAAGGGCGCGGCACGGCGGATCGGCTGATCCGCGAGGTGGCCGAGCGGCTGCGCGCCGCCGGCGTGCCGCTGGCCGGCGCGGTGCAGGTCAACGTCGACCGCGAGGCGGATCGCAAGTGCCACATGGACCTGCATATCCTCGCGGGTGACGCGGTGGTGCGGATCAGCCAGGATCTCGGCGCGCAGTCGCGCGGCTGCCGGCTGGACCCGGACGGGCTGGAACGCGCCGTCGGGATGGCCGGCGCGGCGCTGGCGGCCGGGGCCGAGGTGCTGATCGTCAACAAGTTCGGCAAGCAGGAGGCCGAGGGCCGCGGCTTTCGCCCGCTGATCGGCGAGGCGCTGGCCGCCGGCGTTCCGGTGATCGCGGCGGTCGGCGCCGGCAATCTCGCGGCCTTCCTCGATTTCGCCGAGGACATGGCAGAGCCGCTGCCCGCGGATGCCGCCGCCACCGCGGCCTGGGCACTGGCCCGGCGCGGCGCGCTGGCGCCGGGCGCGTAGGCCCGCGGGACGGAAACCGGCACGGTCATTCCGCCCAGGCCGCCAGCTTGCGGTCTATCGTCTTGCGCGACACGCCAAGCCGCCGCGCCGCCTCGGCCCGGTTGCCGCCGCACAGGTCGAGGATGTGCAGGATGTGCCGCTGGGTGACGCTGTCGAGGTTCTCGATGGCCGGCATCCCGGCCAGACCGCCGCGGCCCGCGAATTCCTCGGGGAACGCGCCCAGGATCACCGACCGCTCCACGAGGTTGCGCAACTCGCGCACGTTGCCCGGCCAGTCGTAGCGCCGAAGCTTCATCAGCGTCTTCTCGTCGAGGTCGAGTTGCGGCATGCCGAGCGTCTGGCAGAAATGCGCCATGAAATGCGCGGCCAGTTCCACGATGTCCTCGTCGCGGTCCCGCAAGGGCGGCATGTCGATCCCGACGACGTTGATCCGGTGGTACAGGTCGGCGCGGAACCGGCCCGCGCGGACCGCGGCGTCGAGATCGGCGTTGGTGGCGAACAGGAAGCGCAGCGACAGCGGGATCTCGCGTTCCGCGCCGACCGGGCGGACGCGCTGGTCTTCCAGCACCCTCAGAAGCGCCGCCTGCACCTGTTCGGGCATCTGCGCGATCTCGTCGAAGAACAGCGTGCCGCCATCGGCCAGCAGCATCAGCCCCTGCTTGAGCTGGTCGTCCCGCTCGACCACGCCGAACAGCTCGGCGGCGAAACCGTCGGGCGCGATCGCGGCGCAGTTCACGGCAACGAAGGGCTTTTCCGCGCGTGGCGAAAGCTGGTGCAGGTGCCGCGCGGCGACTTCCTTGCCGGTGCCGCTGGCGCCGGTGAACAGAACCGGGGTTCGCAGCGGCGCCAGCGTGTCCAGCATCCGCCGGATCTCGACCAGCGGCGGCGAGTTGCCCATCAGCCTGCCGGCGTCGCGATCGGCCGACAGTTCGCGGCGCAGCAGCAGGTTGTCGCGCCGCAGGCGGGTGCGGTCGAGCGTGCGGGCCACCGCGCCAAGGATCTGGTTGGCGCGGAACGGCTTCAGCACGAAATCGCTGGCGCCGGCGCGCAGCGCGCCGATCGCGGTTTCAAGGTCGGCATAGGCGGTGATCAGGATCGTATCGGCAAAGAAACCGCGCCGGCGCTGCTCGGCCAGCCAGTCCAGCCCGGTGCCGCCCGGCATCACGTTGTCGAGGATCACCAGGTCGAAATGCGCGGTGTCGAGCTTGCGCGCCGCCTCGGCAGGCGATCCCGCCTCGTCCACGCGCTTGACGCGCGGGCCGAGGATCCGGGCCAGGAAATGGCGCATGCCGGGTTCGTCGTCGACCACGAGGATCGACGCCCCGGCAAGGGTCCGCCCGTATGCGTCGGTCTCGGCCACGGCCCGGCCTTCGTTCCCCGGCATCCGCGAACCGCCGCCTATTCCAGCCGCACGTTCTCGCTCGAATGCACCTCGGCCGAAGAAAAGCCGAGTTCGTTCAGCACCAGCCACGCCGCGACGGCGATGACGGCCGTGCCGGCCAGCCCCATGTAGAGCGCTTTCATTGGCTCACTCCCCTTTCGTGGCCTGTTTCAGGAATGCGACAAGATCGGCCCGGTCGTCGGCGCCCGCGATCACCTGCATCGGCATCTTGGAACCGGGGATGTAGTGATCGGGGCCGATGTCGAACAGCGCGTCGATCGTCTCGTCCGTCCAGACCAGGTCGGACCCGGCCAGCACCGGCGAATAGGGATAGCCGGGCACCGCGCCGGCCGGCCGGCCGAAAACGCCGTAAAGCGTCGGCCCGGCCTGCCGCGAGGGGCCCGGTTCCAGCGAATGGCAGATCGAGCATTTGCGCATGAACTGGCGCTCGCCGTTCGGCATGGTTTCGGCCGGGCGCAGGAAGCTTCGCTCCTGCCCCATCGCCGGGTCGAACCGGTCGAGCATCGCGACCGGCCAGGAATAGATCACGTCGTCGATCCCGCCGGCGTGGATCACCGTTCCGTCGGGCGAGAAGGCCAGCGCCCAGACCGGCCCGGTACGCGCGGCGCGGAAATCCCGCGCGATCGTCCAGGTCGCGGTGTCGATCATCATGATGTAGCCGTGCCCGTCGCCGACGGCCAGCTGGCCGGTGGCCGGGTGATGCGCCATGGCGAGGATCGGGCGCCGGTCGAGCGTGAAATCCGCGATCGGCGCGCCGGTTTCGATCTCGATCACCCGCGTCACGCCGTCGGCCGCGCCATAGGCGATCCAGCCGGGGCCGATGACCAGCTTGTTGACCGGGAAGCCGTTCTTCACGATCACCCGCAGGGCGGACCCGTCGGTGGCATAGCGCAGGATGTTGCCATCTGTGGTCGCGGCATAGATCGCCGCGCCGTCGGGGCCGTAGGCCACGGCGTTGACGCCGGCGCCCGGGGCGGGCAGATCGCGCGCGGCGGCGCCCTCGGCAAGCGGCCACAGACGCAGCGACCCGTCCCAGCTGCCGCTGGCCACCCAATCCCCGCCCGGCGCCACCGCAAGCGCCGTCACCTTGCCGAGGTGCCGGCCCAGTTCGCGCGGTTCCGCGCCCCAGAGCCGGATCGCGAAATCGTCGCCGCCGCTGACCAGCGTGCCATCGGATCCGAGGGCCAATGCCGTCACCGCCGCGTCGTGGCCCTCCAGCCAGGTCGGAGTGCGGCCCTGCCACAGTCCGACCGAGTTGTCGAAACTGGCCGAAACGACACGGCCGTCCGGCGCCACGGCGAGCGCCATGATCGGCCCGCCGTGACCCTTCAGCGTGGTGAAGTCCTGCGCCGCCGGGGCAATGGCCCCGGCCAGCCACAACGCCGCCGCCAGACACCAGCGCATCGCGCTACTCCGCCGGGGCGGAGGCGGCGGGCGCCTCCTTCTCCTTCGCCTTGACCTCGTCGAGCCAGATCGAGTGGTGCTGGTGCGCCCAGGCCTCGTCGACCTCGCCGCTGCCCATCGCATCGAACGCGCCCTCCATCCCGATCGAGCCGATGTAGATATGCGCGATGATGATCGCCATCAGCACGAAGCCGACGATCGCGTGCCACGCCTGGGCCAGCTGCATCTCTTCCTGCGGGGCAAGCTGGGTCGGCAGATCGGCGATCCCCAGCAGCCCCGGCACGCCGAGATCGTTGAGCACCGTGAAGGTCTTGGCGAACAGCGGCAGTTCGAAGGGGAACAGCAGCGACAGGCCGGAGACCGAGATCGAGCCACCCAGCAGGATCACCGACCAGAAGATGATCTTCTGGCCCGCGTTGAACTTCTTCGCGGGCGGGTGCTTCTTGCCGACGATGCCGCCGGCCTGCGCGAACCACGTCAGGTCCGTCCGGTTCGGGATGTTGTGCCAGACCCACATCACGAAGATCATCACCAGCGCCAGCATGAACGGCCAGGCGATGTTGTTGTGGATGATCTTCGAGGCGCTGAGGATCACCGCGTTCGCCTCCTTGCCCAGCGTGGGCGCGATGAAGGCGCGGCCGAACATCACGACCAGCCCGGTCAGCCCGAGCAGGATGAACGAGCCTGCCAGCATCCAGTGCGCGAAGCGTTCGATACCGGCGAAGCGGGTCACGGTGCGCCCGGTCATCGGCTCGTCGATCCTGATCTTGCCGCGCAGCAGGTAGAACAGGATCAGCGCCGCGATCGTGCCCAGCAGAAGGTAGCCGCCATAGGTCGCCAGCGGCCCCTCGCGGAACTGGTACCACGCCATGCCGCCGTCCTGGATCAGGTTGCGCGCCACGTCGCCGCCGGCCGAGACGGTCACGCTGTCGTGCCCGTAGCGCAGCGCGCGCCAGACCTCGCTGTCGGATTCGCCGCCCAGCGTGCCGAGCTGCGCGGCGATGCCGGCGGCGGTGCCATCGCCGATCAGGCTGCGGCGGAAACTGTCGTCCACGACCTCGCCGCGCTGGCGGGCCAGGATGTCTTCCAGCGTCTGCGCGCCTCCGGTGGCGGACCGGTCGACCTCGGCGGCCGCGTCCGCCGCGGCATCCTGCGCGATGGCGGGCACGGGCAGACCTGCCGGCACGGCCAGTGCCAGGGTCGCCAGGATTGCAAGGGCAAGCTTCCTCATCTTTCTTCCTCTCCCTGTCCGGCGGGTCTGTCAGGTCGCCCGTTTGCCGGAATTGCCGTCGTCACGGCACCACGCCGCGTGCCCGAAGCCAGGGAATCGTCCCCTGGTCCTCGAGGGCGTAGAGGCCGCGCCCGGATTGCCAGACGAGGCCCTTCTCTCTCAATTCCGTGATCGCGCTCTGCACCGTCGATTTCGCGGTGTCGCGCCCGAGGCGGGCCGAGATCGCGCGCAGGGTGCCGGCCACGAACGGCTGAAAGCCGGCGCCCTGCCGCACCATCTGTTCCAGGACGGCGGCCTGCGCCGCGCTGAGGCCGCCGAATTCGGCTTCGTAAGCGGTCCATAGCCGTTCGCGGATCGCGCGGCCGCCATCCGCCAGCATCGCGCCCAGCCGTGCCGCGCCGCCGGGGCCGAGCGCGATGTCGCGCAGACAGGCTTCCAGCAGGCCGGGCCGGTGGCCGAGCGCCTCGAAGGCGGCGCAGGCGGCCTGCGGGTCGATCTGGTTGTCGGCCGCGAGGCGGGCGTTGATCCGGTCCACGCGGGCGGCCACGTAGTCGGCCCCCAGCGGCGGCAGATCGGTGATGCGGGCGCCGAAGAACGGGCTCTTGCGGTCGCGCAGCAGCCTCGCCAGCGTGTCGCGGCGCGCGGCGGTCACGACCGTCATGACGGGGGGCGGGCCGTTGTCGCCGGCGGCATCCGGTGCCGGGCGGACGGCCCCGAGCGCGGCGAGCGCCTTCGCGCCGCCCGGTTCAGACAGGATATCCTGCGCCTCGTCGACGATCACCGCGACCGGACGGGGCGGCGACCCGGCCAGGCCGGCCAGTGCCGTGACCAGCCGATCCGGGCCCAGGGGCGGGGCGCAGTCGAGATCGCCGGGCGCGGCGCGGTCGCCGCCGTCCGGCAGGACCGGGCGCAGCCGCACGCTGCCGGAGCCGTGACCCGGGCGGACCTGAACGGGGATGATGCCGCGCTCGGCCAGAAGCGGCACGAGATCGGCATCGAGAAAGGTGGTCTTTCCGGTGCGGCGCGGCCCGGCCAGGAGCAGGGTTGCGCGCGGCGCATCGGGGCCGCGCCCCAAAAGGGCATCCGCGAGGCGCCCGGCCTCGGTGCGGCGATGAAAAACGAAAGTCTCGAACCGGGTCATGACCGATCGTGTCGGAGATGTACGCGCAGCGGCATACTCTAGCATGCGTCGCGGCCGGATCAACGCGCCGGGCGCGGTGCGCCGGTCGCGGCATTCGTCCCGGCCGGCGGGACGCACAAGCGGAGAGAGAGGCGGCAGGTGCCGCCTCTCCCTGTGTTTCCGGACGGAGGATGCCGTGGCGATCATCCGTCCTTCTGGTCGTAGGCCGTGCCCCAGCCCCAGGCGCCGGAGCCGAAGCCGCGGGCGACCACGCGCTCGCGGTAGATCGCCGAGACGACATCGCCGTCGCCGGCCAGCAGCGCCTTGGTGGAGCACATCTCGGCGCAGATCGGCAGCTTGCCCTCGGCGATCCGGTTGCGCCCGTACTTGGCGAACTCGGCCGTCGAATGGGTTTCCTCGGGCCCGCCGGCGCAGAAGGTGCACTTGTCCATCTTGCCGCGCGAGCCGAAGTTGCCGGCCTGCGGGAACTGCGGAGCGCCGAAGGGGCACGCATAGAAGCAGTAGCCGCAGCCGATGCACAGGTCCTTGGAGTGCAGGACCACCCCTTCCTCGTTCTGGTAGAAGCAATCCACCGGGCAGACGGCCATGCAGGGCGCGTCCGAACAGTGCATGCAGGCCACCGAGATCGAGCGTTCGCCCGGCTTGCCGTCCTGGATCGTCACGACCCGCCGGCGGTTGATGCCCCAGGGCACCTCGTGCTCGTTCTTGCACGCGGTGACGCAGGCGTTGCACTCGATGCAGCGCTCGGCGTCGCAGAGAAACTTCGCTCTAGCCATTTTCTCTTCTCCTTACGCTGCCCAGATCTTGCAGAGAGTCGCCTTCGTCTCCTGCATCTGGGTGACCGAGTCATAGCCATAGGTCTGGGCGGTGTTGGTGCTTTCCCCCAGAACGTAGGGGTCGGCGCCGTCGGGATACTTGGACCGCCAGTCCTCGCCCTGGAAATGGCCGCCGAAGTGGAACGGCATGAAGGCCACGCCTTCGCCGACCCGTTCGGTCACCATCGCCATGACCTTGACCTTGCCGCCCTCCGGTCCCTCGACCCAGACCTGTGCGCCGTCCCGCACGCCGAGATTGTTGGCGTCGCGCGGGTGGATTTCGACGAACATGTTCTGCTGAAGCTCGGCCAGCCAGGGGTTGGAGCGCGTCTCGTCGCCCCCGCCCTCGTACTCGACCAGCCGGCCCGAGGTGAGGATGATCGGGTAGTCCTGCGAGAAGTCGTTCTTCTGGATCGACGCGTAAAGCGTCGGAACGCGCCAGAACTTCTTGTCCTCGTAGGTCGGGTAGTCGGCGACCAGGTCACGGCGGTTGGTGTACAGCGGCTCGCGGTGCACCGGCACCGGGTCCGGGAAGGTCCAGACCACCGCCCGCGCCTTGGCGTTGCCGAACGGCGCGCAGCCATGGGCAATGGCCACCCGCTGGATGCCGCCCGACAGGTCGGTCTTCCAGTTCACCGCCCCGATGTCGCCATCGCCGGCCACGCGTTCGATCGCCGCGCGCTCGTCCGCGGTCAGATCGCCGTCCCAGCCGAGATCCATCAGCATCTGCATCGTGAACTCGGGGTAGCCGTCCTGGATCTCCGAACCCACGCTGTAGACCCCGTCGGCGAGAAGGTTGTCGCCGTCGCGTTCCACCCCGAACCGGGCACGGAAGGTCAGGCCGCCCTCTGCCACCGGCAGCGACATGTCGTAAAGGTTCGCCGTGCCGGGATGGTTCATCTCGGGCGTTCCCCAGCAGGGCCAGGGCATGCCGTAGAAGTCGCCGTCCGCCGGCCCCCCGATCGCGCGCAGGGTGGTGCGGTCGAAGGTGTGCTGGTTGGCCATGTGCAGCTTCAGCCGCTCCGGCGACTGGCCGGTATAGCCGATCGTCCACATGCCGCGGTTGAACTCGCGGGTGATGTCCTCGATCACCGGCGTCAAACCGTCATCTTCCAGCGCGATGTTGCGGAAGATGCGGTCGTGGAAGCCGAACTTCTGCGCGAAGAGCGCCATGATCTCGTGATCGGTCTTGGACTCGAACAGCGGGTCGATCACCTTCTCGCGCCACTGGATCGAGCGGTTGGAGGCGGTCACCGAACCGTAGGTCTCGAACTGCGTGGTCGCCGGCAGCAGGTAGACGCCGTCGGTCCGGTCGTGCAGCACCGCCGAGACGGTCGGGAACGGATCGACCACCACCAGCATGTCGAGCTTTTCCATGGCGGCCTTCATCTCGACAAGCCGCGTCTGCGAGTTGGGCGCGTGGCCCCACAGCACCATGGCGCGGGTATTGTCGGGCTGGTCGAGGTTGGCGCGATCCTCGAGCACGCCGTCGATCCAGCGGCTGACCGGAATGCCGGTCAGGTTCATCATCGCCTTTTCCTTGCCGTCGGCCCCGGTGATCGTGGAGAAGCGGCCCTTGAGCCAGTCCAGATCCTCGTCCCAGACCCGGGCCCAGTGCGCCCAGGAGCCGGCGGCGAGCCCGTAGTAGCCCGGCAGGGTGTCGGCCAGAACGCCGAGGTCGGTGGCGCCCTGCACGTTGTCATGGCCGCGGAAGATGTTGGTTCCGCCACCCGAAACGCCCATGTTCCCCAGCGCGAGCTGAAGGATGCAGTAGGCGCGGGTGTTGTTGTTGCCATTGGTGTGCTGGGTGCCGCCCATGCACCAGATCACGGTGCCGGGCCGGTTGTTGGCCATCGTCCGGGCCACCCGGCGCAGCTGCGAGCCCGGCGTGCCGGTCACGCGCTCGACCTCTTCGGGGGTCCAGCGGGCGACCTCTTCCTTGATCTGGTCCATCCCCCAGACGCGGGTGCGGATGAACTCCTTGTCCTCCCAGCCGTTCTCGAAGATGTGCCACAGGATGCCCCAGACCAGCGCCACGTCGGTGCCGGGCCGGAAGCGGACGTATTCGTCGGCATGGGCCGCGGTGCGGGTGAAGCGCGGATCGCAGACGATCAGCGGCGCGTTGTTCTGTTCCTTGGCCCGCAGCACGTGCAGCAGCGAAACCGGGTGCGCCTCGGCGGGGTTGCCGCCGATGATGAAGATCGCCTTGGAGTTGTGGATGTCGTTGTAGGAATTCGTCATCGCGCCGTAGCCCCAGGTGTTGGCGACACCTGCGACCGTGGTGGAGTGACAGATCCGGGCCTGGTGATCCACGTTGTTCGTGCCCCAGTAGGCGGCGAACTTGCGGAACAGGTAGGCCTGTTC
>JANSXY010000026.1 GCA_024742695.1 Paracoccaceae bacterium
ACGATGACGTTCTTGCCCAGCGCCAGTTCGCCCATCTCGGTCGACGGGCCGTCGGCGATGACCTCGTTCTTCGTCACCACGTCACCCACCTTCACCAGCGGGCGCTGGTTGATGCAGGTGTTCTGGTTCGAGCGCTGGAACTTGCGCAGGCGGTAGATGTCCACCCCCGGGTCGCCCGGCTGCAGATCCTCGGTGGCGCGCACGACGATCCGGGTGGCATCCACCTGGTCGATCACGCCGGCGCGGCGCGCCATGATCGCCGCGCCGGAGTCGCGGGCGACGACGCCCTCGATCCCGGTGCCGACGAAGGGCGCATCGGCCTGCAGCAGCGGCACCGCCTGACGCTGCATGTTCGAACCCATCAGCGCGCGGTTGGCGTCGTCGTTCTCAAGGAACGGAATCAGCGAGGCCGCGACCGACACCAGCTGCTTGGGCGACACGTCGATCAGCGTCACCGCGTCGGGCGGGTTCAGCATGAACTCGCCGCCCTGGCGGGTCGAGACGAGATCGTTGATGAACTTGCCCTCGGCATCGAGCTGCGCGTTGGCCTGCGCCACGGTGTGCCGCATCTCCTCGGTGGCCGACATGTAGACCACGTCATCGGTGACCTGGCCCTCGTTGACCCGGCGATACGGGGTTTCGATGAAGCCGTACTTGTTGACCCGCGCGAAGGTGGCGAGGCTGTTGATCAGGCCGATGTTCGGGCCTTCCGGCGTCTCGATCGGGCACATCCGGCCGTAGTGCGTGGGATGCACGTCGCGCACCTCGAAGCCGGCGCGCTCCCGCGTCAGGCCGCCCGGCCCCAGCGCCGACAGGCGGCGCTTGTGCGTGACCTCGGACAGCGGGTTGGTCTGGTCCATGAACTGCGACAGCTGCGAGGAACCGAAGAACTCGCGCACCGCCGCCGCGGCGGGCTTGGCGTTGATCAGATCCTGCGGCATCACCGTGTCGATCTCGACCGACGACATCCGCTCCTTGATCGCCCGCTCCATCCGCAGCAGGCCGACGCGATACTGGTTTTCCATCAACTCGCCGACCGACCGGACCCGGCGGTTGCCGAGGTGGTCGATATCGTCGATCTCGCCCTTGCCGTCGCGCAGTTCCACCAGCGCCTTGACGCAGGCGATGATGTCGCCCTTGTCCAGCGTGCGCTGGGTGTCCGGGCGATCGAGGTCGAGCCGCATGTTCATCTTGACCCGGCCGACCGCCGAGAGGTCATAGCGCTCCTTGTCGAAGAACAGGCTGTCGAACAGGGTCGAGGCCGCTTCCACGGTGGGCGGTTCGCCGGGACGCATGACGCGGTAGATGTCCATCAGCGCCTGGTCGCGGTTCATGTTCTTGTCCGCGGCCATCGTGTTGCGGATGTAGGCGCCGACATTGACGTTGTCGATGTCGAGCACCGGGATCTCGGTGATCCCGTTGTCCAGCAACACCTTGAGCGTGCCGCCCGAAACCTCGCCGTCCTTGTCGACCTCCCAGGTCAACTCGTCGCCGGCCTCGACATAGATCGCGCCGGTTTCCTCGTTGATGATGTCCTTGGCGGCGAACCGGCCGACGATCTGGTCGAACGGCACCAGCAGTTCGGTGACCTTGCCCTCGTCGAGCAGTTTCTTGACCTGCCGCGGCGTCACCTTGTCGCCGGCCTTGCAGATCACCTCGCCGGTGCCCGCGTCGACGAGATCGAAGGTCGGCCGGGTGCCGCGCATCCGTTCGGGGAAGAACCGGGTCACCCAGCCACGGTTCTTTTCCAGCCGGAAGTCGACGGTCTTGTAGTAGGCATCCATGATGCCTTCCTGGTCGAGGCCCAGCGCGTAAAGAAGCGTCGTCACCGGCAGCTTGCGGCGCCGGTCGATGCGGGCGAAGACGATATCCTTGGCGTCGAACTCGAAATCCAGCCAGGAGCCGCGGTAGGGAATGATCCGGCAGGCGAACAGCAGCTTGCCCGAGGCGTGGGTCTTGCCCTTGTCATGGTCGAAGAACACGCCCGGGCTGCGGTGCATCTGCGACACGATCACCCGCTCGGTGCCGTTGACGATGAAGGTGCCGTTCGGCGTCATGAGCGGCATGTCGCCCATGTAGACATCCTGTTCCTTGATGTCCTTGACCGACCGCGCGCCGGTATCCTCGTCGACATCGAACACGATCAGGCGCAGCGTGACCTTCAGCGGCGCCGAATAGGTCATGTCGCGGCTTTGGCACTCGTCCACGTCGTACTTCGGCTTCTCGAGCTCGTATTTCACGAACTCCAGCACCGCGTTCTCGTTGAAGTCCTTGATCGGGAACACCGACTGGAACACGCCCTGCAGGCCCTCGCCATCGGCGGGCACGACGCCGTCGCCGGAGTTCAGGAACAGGTCGTAGGAGGATTTCTGAACCTCGATGAGGTTCGGCATGTCGAGGACTTCGCGGATCTTGCCGAAGTATCTGCGGATGCGCTTCTGGCCAACGTAGGTCTGAGCCATGCTCGTCGTCACCTTTCGTCTCTTCGCGGGCACGTCCCGTCGGGGCCACGGGGCGCGCCGCCAGCGAATGAAGGGGGCCAGGTTCCATTCCCGCAGACCGTCCCACCGGCCTGCACCCGAACCTGAAAACCGCGCCTTGGGGAAGGTCCGGCCCGGACGCGCCGGGCCTTCTCCAAGACAGGTTCGGCTGGGCCCGGTCGGTCCGGGCCCAGCCTCGTGTCACACCGCGTCGCGCGGTTACTTCAGCTCGACCTTCGCGCCGGCCTCTTCGAGCTTCTTCTTCAGCTCTTCGGCCTCGGCCTTCGGGGCCTGCTCCTTCACCTTGCCGCCGGCTTCGACCAGGTCCTTGGCTTCCTTCAGGCCAAGGCCGGTGATTCCGCGAACTTCCTTGATCACGTTGATCTTGTTCGGGCCGGCCTCGACGAGGACGACGTCGAAATCGGTCTTTTCCTCTTCCGCCGCGCCGGCATCGCCGCCAGCGGCCGGACCGGCCATCATGACGGCGCCACCGGCAGCCGGCTCGATGCCGTATTCGTCCTTGAGGATGGTTTTCAGTTCCTGGGCTTCGAGAAGCGTGAGGTTCACGATCTCTTCGGCGAGTTTCTTCAGATCAGCCATTTTCTCTCATCCATTCCGTTCATGTGTTCCAACGTCGGGGCCATGCCCCACGAGGGATCGTGTTGCTCACGCGGCTTCCCGCTCCTCCAGGGTGGAGAGGATGCCCGCGATGTTGGAAGCAGGCGCGCCAATGGCACCGGCGATGTTGGATGCCGGGGCGCCGATGCAGCCCGCGATGGAAGCGATAAGCTCCTCGCGGGACGGCATCGAGGCCACGGCCTTCACACCGGCCGGGTCCAGCACCGTGTCGCCCATCGCACCGCCGAGAATCGCGAATTTCTCGTTCTTCTTGGCGTATTTCTCCGCGACCTTCGCAGCTGCGACGGGATCCTCGGAGTAAGCGAGCACGGTCATGCCCGAGAGAAGCGAGCCGATGCTGGCGCAGGGCTTCCCCTCAAGGGCGATCTTGGCGAGCCTGTTCTTGGCGACGCGGACGGACCCACCCGCTTCACGCATTTCCGCGCGCAGGTCCTGCATCTGAGCAACCGTCATCCCCTCGTAGTGGGCAACCACCACGACGCCAGAGCTTTCGAAGATCTGGCCGAGTTCCTCGACCACTTTCTCTTTCTGGGCTCTATCCACGGTTTCACTCCAGTCATGGGGGTTTCCCCCCGGCTCGATTGCTGTTCCCGGCGGGTGCCGGGAACGGTCGGGTCCGTGTCACGGGTCCCGAGCCCAAGATCGCCCGAGGTCGAAAGACCTGCGGATCGCTCGTCTCGTTCCCCGTCTCGGGAAGGACTTATGGGGTTTCCCCCGCCCTCCGTCTCGGACAGGACGAGGCCTTGCGGCCCCGCCATTCGCCCGGCCCCTCGCGGCGCCGGGGAATTCCTTGTCAGCCCGCGGCCGTGGCCGACCCGAGGTCGACCGACACGCCCGGGCCCATCGTCGAGGACAGCGACACCTTCTTGAGATAGGTGCCCTTCGCCCCCGAGGGCTTGGCCTTCGATACCGCCTCGACGAAGGCGCGCACGTTCTCGGCCAGCTTCGCCTCGTCGAACGAGACCTTGCCGACGCCGGCATGGATCACGCCGGCCTTCTCGACCTTGAACTGCACTTCGCCGCCCTTGGCGTTCTTCACCGCCTGCGCGACATCCATCGTCACCGTGCCGACCTTGGGGTTCGGCATCAGGTTGCGCGGGCCGAGGATCTTGCCCAGCCGGCCGACGACCGGCATCATGTCCGGCGTGGCGATGCAGCGGTCGAACTCGATCGTGCCGCCCTGGATCGTCTCCATCAGGTCTTCGGCGCCGACGATGTCGGCCCCGGCTTCCTTGGCCTCGTCGGCCTTGGCGCCGCGCGCGAAGACCGCCACGCGCACCGTCTTGCCGGTGCCGTTCGGCAGCGTGACGACGCCGCGGACCATCTGGTCCGCATGGCGGGGATCGACGCCGAGGTTCATCGCGATCTCGACGGTTTCATCGAACTTCGCCGAGGCGGCCTGCTTGATCAGGCCCAGCGCCTCCTCGACCGAGACATTGGCCTTGCCGTCGAACAGCGCGCGGGCGGCCGTGGTACGTTTGCCGAGCTTTGCCATGGCTTACCCCTTCACCTCGATGCCGATCGACTTCGCCGAGCCGAGGATGATCTTCATCGCGGCCTCGACGTCGTTCGCCGACAGGTCCTTCATCTTCTGTTCCGCGATCTCGCGGACCTGCGCCGCGGTCACGTAGGCGGCGGTTTCGCGGCCCGGCTTCTCCGACCCTTTCGGGCGGTTGCGCTTGCCGACCGGCTTCAGCCCGGCCGCGACCTTCAGAAGGTAGGACGCCGGCGCCGATTTCGTTTCGAAGGTGAACGACTTGTCGGCATAGTAGGTGATGATCGTCGGCACCGGGGTGCCGGGCGTCATCTCCTGCGTCTTGGCGTTGAACTCCTTGCAGAAGCCCATGATGTTGATCCCGCGCTGGCCCAGCGCCGGGCCGACGGGCGGCGAGGGGTTGGCCTGCCCCGCCTTGATCTGCAGCTTGAGCTGCCCAACCACTTTCTTGGCCATGCGGCCTCTCCTTCATCACCCGCCCCGCGAAGGGGCCCTGGTTTAGTGGTCCGGTCCGCGTGACCCGCCCGGGCCCCGCTCGCCTCCCACGGCTCGCACGTCAGGCGCCCTTCGACACCTGCGTGAATTCCAGTTCCACCGGCGTCGCCCGGCCGAAGATCGAGACCGTCACCTTCAGACGGTTGTTGGCCTCGTCGACATCCTCGACCATGCCCGAAAAGCCCTCGAACGGGCCGTCGGTCACCTGCACCTGCTCGCCGATGTCGAACCGGATCAGGTTGCGCGGCTGCGCCTCGCCCTCCTCGACCCGGTTCAGGATCGCGTTCACCTCGGCGTCGCGCATCGGCATCGGCTTGCCCTGCGGGCCGAGAAAGCCGGTGACCCGGTTGATCGAGTTGATCAGGTGATAGCCGCGGTCGGTCATGTCCATCCGCACCAGCACGTAGCCGGGCATGAAACGCCGCTCGCTCGTCACCTTCTTGCCGCGCCGGACCTCGATGACTTCCTCGGTCGGCACCAGCACCTCCTCGATCTCGTCCTCGAGGCCCTTCTCCGCCACGGCCTGCCGGATCTGTTCGGCCACCTTCTTCTCGAAGTTCGAGAGAACGCTGACCGAATACCAACGCTTCGCCATGTGCCCCTGACCTCGCTCAGACCGGCCGCGCGCCGGTTATTCCCCGTCTCGGGCGCCTCCGCCGGCGCCCATCCCCGAACAAAAAACAGCGCGCAGACCGAATCGCTGCACGCCGGCTCGCCGAAGGTTCGCCCGCCTTACAGGCCCCGCCCCCCGATTTCAAGGGGCGGCGCGGCGCGGCCCGCGGCGGCCCGTGCTAGCCGAAGAACCCCAGGATCGCCTGCAGCCCCTGCCGGATCACGAGATCGACGAGAAAGAAGAACACCGCGGTGAGCGCCGTCATGATCACCACCATCAGCGAGGTCATCGCCACCTCGCGCCGCGTCGGCCACACGACCTTGGCAACTTCGGATCGCACCTGCGCGATGAATTGCACGGGATTGGTTCGGGCCATGACGCGTCCTCGTCTCTCGCTGCCGGGTGCAGATACGTGGCCGGATGCCGGAAATCAAGCCCGGCGGCGGCGGGGCCGGCCCGGCGGGGCCAGAAGCGGGTTCGCCATCTTCTCGTAAAGGCCCAGCAGATGTTCCACCCGGTCCCGGTCGGACGCGAAGCCGGACGGGCGGTACAGCCGGTCCACCGCGCGGTCCAGCGCGGCATGCGCGCGGCGCAGGTCGGGCGGCATCAGATCGGGATCGTAAAGCTGCGCCAGCGTAGCGCCGGGATGCGCCGCGCGGGTATCGAGCACGGCATGGGCCAGGGGCGCGAGGCGCGACAGGTCCGCGCCGGTCGGCAGGGGGAAGGTGTTTTAGACGACGCCGATCCCGTACTGAAAATCACTCTTCAGCCGCCCACCGATGAAGCGAAGCCATGCGACATGCATGCGCGCCGCGAGGAGGGCGAAATGCCAAAGCTCGGCATCCATCAGAAGGCGAACCTTGTTGCTTGGTATCGCGGGCGGCTCTAGCCAGCCGATCGGCATGTAATCCCGCCGTTCGGAACTGACCTCAGGCAGCACGAGGAACGGCCGGTCGGGCACCACCGTCACGTGAAACCGCGTCGGCGTCGCGGCCAGTTGCGAAGATGACATTCCGCGTTCGCCCGAACCTTCCGCCTTCCCCTTGCCCGGAATCTCGCCAAGCCGATAGGCCCGCACCCGGCCGATCACCTCGCGCACCCGCCGTAGTCCGTGTAACTCCTGCGGCGTCGCCTCGCCCAGGTAAAGAATGAACCGCTCGCCGCCGTTCAGGAACTCGCGGCTGCCCACGAAGGGCCGGAAGAACCGTTCCGCCTCTGGCTCCGCCGCAAGAAAGGCCCGCATTTCGTCGCGGGTGAAGATGTAGTGGCCGCCGTCGATGGGCTTCGATCCGATCACGATGCGAGGCATCCCGTTGATCGGCCGCGCCGCCTCCTTCACGACCAGATGCGGGTCGACCAGCCGCGCGGCGTCGATCAGGTAGGGCGAAATCGCGGCATGCACCGTCTCCACCGGGTCGCCCCGGATGTCGGGATAGCTGAACAGCCGCCGGTGGCGCGGTGCCGTCGCGCGCCGGTCAAGGCCAAGGATCACGACATGCACATGCGCCTTGCCGCGGGCCTCCGATCCCCATTCGAAGGTGCGGTGGGCGAATCCGATCT
The DNA here is from genome assembly GCA_024742695.1 of Paracoccaceae bacterium. Taxonomy (GTDB): domain Bacteria; phylum Pseudomonadota; class Alphaproteobacteria; order Rhodobacterales; family Rhodobacteraceae; genus JANSXY01. Next base: position 7,283 of record JANSXY010000026.1, read on the forward strand.
CCAGCCCGCAGCGGTCGAACAGCAGCGGCCAGAGTTGCGCCACCTGTTCGCCCTGGGTGATCGAATTGGTGGCGACAAAGGCGATCCGCGCCTGCCCCCGGACATAGTGCCCGGCCTTTATGAACCAGGCCGCGACGTAGTCGAGCGTTCCGCCCGATTTCCCCAAGCCCGCGATCCGTCGCACCTGCGCGCGCTGACCGGGTGTCTGGAATTTCGCGCCGACGAACGGCGGGTTGCCGAGGATGAAACTGCATCGGTCCGGCGGCAGGACATCGGCCCAGTCGATTTCAAGCGCATCGGCATGCACGATATGCGGCGCGGCCCTGAGCGGGATGCGGGCGACAACATCGCCGACCAGCTCGGACAGGCGAAGATTCATCAGGTGGTCCATCATCCACAGCGCCGTCTCGGCGATCCGCGCCGGGAATTCGCCGATCTCGATCCCATGGAACTGGTTCACGTCGACGCGCGACAGCGATGCTACGTTGAAGCTGTAGTCGGCTTGCGACATGCCGGCCCGCCGGAACCGATGCCCGAAGCGCTCCGCGATGACCTCGTTTTCCAACGTCCGCAATTCGCGATACGTGATCACCAGGAAGTTGCCGCAACCGCAGGCCGGATCGAAGAACGTCAATCTGGCCAGCTTGTCGTGAAACGACTCCAGCGCCCTTTCCCGCCCCGTCTTGCGGGCCTTGATCCGCTCGAACTCCGCCCTGAGATCATCCATGAACAATGGCCCGATCAGTTTCAGGATGTTCTTCTCGGTCGTGTAGTGCGCGCCCTTGGCCCGCCTCTCGCGGGGTTCCATCACTGACTGGAACAACGATCCGTAGATCGCCGGCGAGATCGGCGTCCAGTCGAACCGGCAGGCGTTGATCAGGGCCGCACGCATGTCGGCGTCGAAATCGGGGGCCGGGAAATACTCGCCGAAGAGACGGCCGTTCACGTAGGGAAACCGGGCAAATGCGGGATCGAGGGTTTGCGATCTGTCCGCCTCGGGGGTGTTCAGAACAGCGAATAGCTTGTTGAGAACATCGCCCGTGTCCGTCCCGTCCGGACGGGTCCGTTCTTCGAGAAGGTCTAGGAGGATATCCTTGGGTTCGAAGATGCCGGTATCGTCTGCGAACAGGCAGAAGACGATCCTGGTGAGAAACACCTCGAGTTTGTGACCGTGATAACCCGATGCCTCGATCCGGTCGTGCAGGAGCCCGACGAGTTCCGCGGCCTTGATGTTGACCGGGTTCTGATCGCGGAACGGAACGACTTCGCGGCCAAGGACGAAGGCAAACCTGTCGATATACCGGGGCAACTCATCAAGGTCGAACGTGATCCTTTGGCCGCTTTCAAGATCGGTGAGATCCCAGCTTCGAAAGTCGCAGGCCAGCACCCGCCTTGGCATTTCCGCGTCGGCCAGGCATTGCGTGTAGTCGAGTGCCTGAAGGCGCGCCTCGGACAGGTTCCTGCCAAGCGACTTCTGCTCGATGACAAGCTTTCCGGGGATGAACAGGTCGATCGAACCCGTCGTGCCCGACAGCTTCTCCACCGATTGCTCATAGACCGCGATCCGCGTCCGCGGGACGCCGAAGACATCCTGGAAGAAGTTGTTCCAGAAGGTCTGCGAGTCGCGCCGTTCATCACGGAAGGCGCGATGGTTCCTTGCAAACACGGCGGCACGCGACCGCAACTCACTCGTACTCAACCTCATCAAGGAGAGGTTATGCACGAACCTGCACTTTTGGGAAGGTTCTAGTTGTGTCCGGGCCTGGCAGGGGCAGAGGGACTCGAACCCCCGACCCTCGGTTTTGGAGACCGATGCTCTACCAACTGAGCTATACCCCTGCGGCCGCTGTCTCGTTAGGTTTTCGCGCCGCTGCCGTCAAGCGGAGATCGCGGGCAGCCGGCGCCCGGCCCGCCCCGACGCCGGCAAGGCGAAGCGTCACCGGCTTGCCGGCCCTTGCCTGGTGAGCGCGTAGAGGTTCGAGGCCAGCAGCGCGCCGATCACCACGGTTCCGCCAGCCAGCGCCCAGGCGCCCGGATCCTCGCCCACCGCGATCCATACCAGGATAGGCGCGAGAACCGATTCCAGCAGGACCAGCAGCGAGACCTCGGCCGAACTGATGTATCGCGGCCCGATGGCCAGCAGGCATGAGGCCGCGCCGATGAACGCGCCGTGGCCCAGGAACAGCGGCCACTGGGCCTCGAACGCTTCCAGCGGCGACACGAACGGCCCGACGACAAGCGCCGCCCCGATGTAGGCGAAGGGAATCGCGGGGATCATCGAGGTCGCCCGGACCGAGCGCACCGCCGTCAGCGCGGCGGCGAAGGCGGCAGAGACGTAAAGCGCCCAGAGATCGCCCTTCCACGAGGCGAGCTGCGACTCGCTCGATCCGTAGGCGATGATCGCAAGCCCGAGGATCACCGCGGTCATGGTCACGACCATGCGCATCCGGATCGGCTCGCCAAGGAAGACCCGGCTGAAGACGGCCGCGAAGACCGGCATCGAGGCGAAGATGAACACCACGTTGGCCACGCTGGTGTTGGTCACGGCCATCACGAAGGCCGGCGCCGTCGTTCCGATCAGGACGGTGTAGATCAGCCCCGGCCGGCCCGTCCCCAGAACGGCGCGAAAGCCGCGCAGGCCCTGGACCGCGAGCAGAACCGCGAGAACGAAGATCCCCGCGGTCAGCCCGCGCCAGAACGCCGTCACCATCGGCTCGGCCTCGATCAGCCTCACGAAGAGGGAATCGGGCACGACGAGCAGAACGCCCAGTGTCGTGATCGCCAGGCCTTTCAGGTGATCGCCCAAGGTGTCCGCCTCCCCGCCCCTTGCCGGCCTTCCGCCGGACGCGGGCAGCCTAGCGGAAGATCGCGGGAATTCCACTCGGGCAGTCCGGCCCCGCGCCGGCGCCGCGCAGCGCGGCGAGGCCGGGTGGATCGGACCGGGGCGAGCCCCCGGAAGCGGCATCGCCCATGCGCCCGCCGGCAAGCGGCCGGCATTGCCGTTCCGCGCTGGGGCGGGCTGACTTCGCGCCCCGCGGATGCGATAGTGGACAGGCCGCCACGCCGTGCCCCGCCGGGGCGCGGGTGGCCCCCATGCGACGGAGCCGCCGTTTGACCGAGACGACCGATCCCTTCGTCCGGCATCCGGAACTGCGCGACAGGATCGCCGATCCCGCCGAGGCCGTGTTCTTTCGCACCCTCAGCGTCGAGACCCTGTTCGCGGACAAGCCCGACCTGCACTGGGTCGTCGAACTGCTGCACACCGACGAGGTGCGCGAGACCTCGCGCCGGCGCACGCTGGCCGATCACGACGGCGGCGATCTGTGGATCTTCGGCTACGGGTCGCTGATGTGGAACCCGGCAATCCACTTCGCCGAGGTCCGGCGCGCCGCGCTGCCCGGCCATGCCCGCCGGTTCATCCTGAAGGACATCTACGGCGGGCGCGGTACGCGCGAGGCGCCGGGGCTGATGGCCGCGCTGGACCCTGGCGAAGGCTGCGAGGGGCTGCTGTTCCGGATCCGGGCCGAGGACATCGAGGCCGAGACCGAGATCCTGTGGCGGCGCGAATACATCGGGCCGGGCTACCTTCCGGCCTTCGTGACGGCCGAGGCGGAGGGCGCGCCGGTCCGGGCGCTGACCTTCCTCGCCGATCATTCCGCCGATACGATCGAAGCCGGCCTCGGCTTCGACGAGCAGGTGCGCCTGATCGCGCGCGGCACCGGGTTCCTGGGATCGAGCCGCGACTATCTGGCCGGCATCGTCGATCACTTGCGGACGCTGGATATCCATGACGCCGACTGCGCGGCGCTTCTCGATGCGGTCGACCGCGAGGTCGCCGCGACGCGACCGGCCGCGCCCCAACCCCCGAAAGGCCCGGCCCGATGACCGCCCCGATCCCGTTCTTCGACGGACACAACGATTTCCTGTTGCGTCTGCTGAAATCGCCCGCCCCGCGCGCCGAAACCTGGCTTGGAACGGCCGGCGCCGGGCATCTCGACCTGGGCCGGATGAAGCGGGCCGGTTTTGCCGGCGGCCTCTTCGCGATCTTCGTGCCGCCAGTGTCGGACGGTCCGCCACCGGATTTCCGCGCGCTGATGGCGCAGCCGCCCTACGCCTTGCCGATGCCGCCGCAGATGAACCACGACGCGGCGCAACCCGTCGCGCTGGCGATGGCCGGGCTCTTGCACTGGATGGAACGCGCCGCGCCGCAGGATTTCGCCCTGTGCCGGTCGGGGCCGGAGATCCGCGCGGCAATGGCGGGCGGCCGGATCGCCGGCCTCATGCACATGGAGGGGGCCGAGGCGATCGGCCCCGATCTCGACGCGCTGCATCTTTTCCACGACATGGGGCTGCGGTCGCTCGGCCCGGTCTGGAGCCGGCCGACGATCTTCGGCCACGGCGTGCCGATGGCCTTTCCCGGCGGCCCGGATACCGGGCCGGGCCTGACCGGGGCGGGCAAGGATCTCGTGCGGCTGTGCAACGAACTGGGGATCATGATCGACCTGTCGCACATGAACGAGGCCGGCTTCGACGATGTCGCCGCGATCTCCGACGCGCCGCTTGTCGCGACCCATTCGAACGCCCATGCGCTTTGCGCGTCGCCGCGCAACCTGACCGACCGGCAGTTGCACATGATCCGCGACACCGGCGGCATGGTCGGGTTGAACTACGCGACTTTCTACCTCAACGCCGATGGCAGGGCCGACGCAGGTACCGGCTGGGACACGATCCTGCGCCATCTCGACCACCTGATCGCCGAACTGGGCGAGGACCATGTCGGGCTCGGCTCGGATTTCGACGGCTGCGTCTTGCCCGATGTGATCGGCGACGTCACCGGGGTGCCGCACCTGTTCGCCGCGCTGGCCGATCACGGCTTCGACGCGCCGCTGCTGCACAAGCTCGCGCGGGAGAACTGGCTGTCCTGCCTCGACCGCAGCATCGCGTGAGGCCGGTGGACGGCGGCGGCGCGATCGTCAGCCGCCGACGAAATCGGCCCGGCGCTCCAACAGGGCGTCGCACAGGTAGTCCACGAACAGCCGCACCCGGCGGACGCGGCGCAGGTCGCCATGCAGCAGGACCCAGGTCGAACGCCGCAGGTCGAGCGCGGTGCCCGGCACGCGCTGCAACTCGGGAAACCGGGCCTGAACCCACGAGGCGAGGAAGGTCATCCCCGCGCCGGCGCGGGCAAGGTGCAGGTGCATTTCCGGGTCCGGTACGCTGTGCCGGATCCGCGCCTTGGGAAACGGCGAGTTCCGGATGAACTCCTCCACCTCCGCGACCGGCCCGTAGCCGATCCAGCAAAGCCCCTCGCCGCGCGTGCCGGCCTTCGGCAGCGCCCGGTCGACGTAGCCGCGCGCCGCGTAGACGCCCAGCGCCAGCGGAAACAGCTTGCGGCCGACGACGTCATCCTCGACCGCAAGCACGTGGCGCACCGAAACGTCGGTTTCCAGCCGCTCGATGGAATCGATGCGGTAGGACAGGTTCATCTCGATCTCGATCTCTGGATAGAGGTCCGAGAAGGCGGCGAGCACCGGGGCCAGCAGGTAATGCGCCGTCATCGGATCGGCCGACAGCCGGATCCGCCCCGCCGCCTCGCGGTCCAGCCCCTGCACCGCGTTGACGCCCTTGAGCAGCGCCGCCTCGGCCTCGAAGGCCTGGGGCAGGAGCATCCGCCCCGCCGCGGTCAACGCCAGGCCGTCGGCGCCACGGCGGAAAAGCTGCGCGCCGAGGCGCGCCTCCAGCGCCTCGACCTGGCGGCGAACGGTGGCATGCGTACCGCCGATCTGTTCCGCCGCGCCGCGCAGCGACCCCACCCGCGCGACGGCGAGAAAGGCGGGCAGGGATTTCCAGTCGATCATCGGGGTGGTCCGTTTTTGAACCGGCATGGGCCATTCTATGCCATTACCGGACAGTTTTCGATCCGCTATCTCGGCGCCAACCGAAAGCGGAAGGATCACGCCATGCAAGCCACCCTGACCGCCTGGAGCATCCGCCGCTATGGCGGCCCCGAACAACTGGTCGCCGTCGAGCGCCCGATGCCCGTGCCGGGCCCGACCGAGGTGCTGATCCGCGTACATGCCTCCGCCGTCACGCGGGCCGACGGGATGATGCGGGCCGGCCTGCCCCGGTTCAGCCGCCCGTTCCTCGGCCTGCGCCGGCCGCGCAACGACCTTTCCGGCACCGGCCTGTCGGGCGTGGTGATCGCCGCCGGCGCGGATGTCACCCGGTTCGCCGTGGGCGATGCCGTGTTCGGCGAGGCCGGCCTGCGGTTCGGCGCCAATGCCAGCCATATCTGCCTCGACGAGGGCGGCGTCTTGCTGCGCAAGCCCGAAAGCCTGTCGCACGAACAGGCCGCGGTGATGTGCGACGGGCCGCTGACCTCGTGGCATTTCCTGCGCAACCTCGGCGAATTGCGCGCCGGAGAGCGGGTGCTGATCCTCGGCGGATCGGGCAGCCTCGGCAGCGCCGCGGTGCAGATCGCCGCCGATCTGGGGGCCGAGGTGACGGCCACCAGCAGCGCCCGCAACGCCGGGCTGGTCGCGGACCTGGGCGCGGCGCGGGTGATCGACTACACCCGCGAGGATTTCCGCGAGGACGGCCGGCGCTATGACGTGATCTTCGACACGATCGGGGTCAGCAGCTTCGCGGCGGCGCGCGGCAGCCTGGGCCGCGCGGGGCGCTACCTGTGCCCGGTGCTGACGCCGGGTCTTCTGGTCTCGGTGCTCCGCACGTCGCTGTTCGGCCGGCGCGAGGCCCGTTTCGCGGCCGCGGGCCTGCAAGCGCCGGAGAAGCTGCGGGCCATGCTGGCAGAACTGCTGGCGATGGTCGAGGCGGGAACGCTGGCGCCGGTTCTGGACCGGGTCTACCCGCTCTCCGATCTGGCCGAGGCGCATCGCTACATGGAAGCCGGGCACAAGCGCGGTAACGTCGTGCTGGCCTGAGCGGCGAGGCCCGCGCGGCCCCGCCGGTCAGGCCCCGCGGCTCAGCCGCCGGCGTCGAAGGCGGCAACGGCGGCGGGCAGCTGCGGCGGCCCGCTTCGGGCGGCAGCGGCTCGGCTGCCGGGCCACGGCAACGGGGCTGCTGGCGCCGGCGCCCCGGCCGGGGCCAGCCGGGCGGTCGCGGGGTTGCCCTGCCACCAGGTTCCGGCATCGACCGTCTCGCCCTTCATCACGAAGCTGTCGGGCGCGACCCAGGCGCCATCGCCGACCGTCGCGCCGTAATGGACGAAGGCATGCGGCGCCAGCGTCACCCCCGAACCGATCACGATCCGGTCGGACTTGAACACGCCGTCCTCCAGCGAATGCGCCTGAAGCTGGTTGTCGCGGTTCAGCGTCACGTCGTCGCCGATTGCCGTCAGCGTCTTTTCCGAGATCACCGACCCGTCGTCAAAGACACCGCGGCCCACCCGCACCCCGAGAAGGCGCAGGAACAACGGTTTCAGGGGCGTTCCGCTGAACAGGTTCAGTTCGAGGAAGACCATCAGCTTCCAGTGCCGCTCGACCTCCCAGAAGCCGAATTCGTAGATCGAACAGGTCTTGGGCCGCAACGCGCGGAACCGGAGCGAAATGGCGTCGAAAACGGCGCGAAGCGCGATTGCCGCAAGAAGGCCAAGGAAGGCCGACAGGCTCAGCACGAGGGGCGACCAGTTGCCGCCCGCGATGGTCGCGGCATAAAGGATCGTCAGAACGAGCCCCGCGGCCAGCCAGTGATACAGCAGGAAGCCGCCAATCGTCACGAGGTTGTGGCGCATCTTGGCGCGCAGGCAGCCCTGGCGCAGATCCTCGTCGTCCTCATAGACGTGGAACTGCCTGTCACGCTCCACCGACCGCGGAATCCGGAACGCGGGCGACCCCAGCAATCCGGTGTTCGACTGCACCGGCCCGTCGACCGGGATCGCCGTCTTGGTGCCGACCAGAACGTTCTCGCCCAGCGCCATTCCCGGCACGCCGTAGATGTGGTTGCCAAGGTAGCTGCGCCCGCCGAACCGCGTCGGCCCCAGTCGCACGTGGCTGCCCGAGTACTCGGCATTGGCCAGGATGATGCCGTCCGAGGTCATCACCCTGTAGCCGAACTCGCACAGGAACGGGTAGTCCTGTTCCTGCGTGTAGCCGAAGTTGGAACCGGTCTGGTAGATCCCGTCGAAACGATAGCCGATCCGGGCCAGGTAGCCGGTGATCAGCGCGGAATCCCCGAAGACCTTGTTGAAGAACCGGCTGTTCGAGCTTCGCGCGACCACGCGGATCAGCCAGTGATGGATGCCGTAGAGCCGGTAGCTCTTGTCCGGTGTCAGGAAGGCGCGGGCCAGGCGCGGCACCACGATGACCGAGAAGAGGCCAAGCAGCACACCAAGCGCGAACAGCGCCGTCGCGACCGCGGCGATGGCCGGCATCGCCTGAACGACATCGCCGATCTGGAACAGCCGCGGCGGCGCCTCTATGGGCGAATTGGTCTCGGTGTCGTAGACGAGGTGGAACAGGAAGATCCCGAGCGGGCCGTAGGCCAGCACCGGAAGGACAAGGGCGGCGGCGTTGTAGCCGACCATCCGCAGCACCGAGGGCGCATCGTGCCGGACGCGGCGAAAGCGCGTGTCCGTGGGCCGGCCGGGATTGCCGTGCCAGCGCGCGCCGGCCGGAACCTTCTGGCCTTCGACCAGCGCCGAGGCGTGCCCCAGTTCGGCCCCGTCGCCCATTTCCGTGCCGATATCGAGCGTCGCCCCGACGCCGACGAAGGCGTCGGCGCCGATCTCGATCGGCCCGGTCACGATCTCACCGGCCTCGGCGCGGTAGCCCGCGATGTCCGCCCGGCGCGACACCACGGCCCGCGGACCGATCCGCACCAGGTCGGGCACCAGGATCGGCATGCCCAGCACCACCGCCGAGGGCGCGACCCGCGCCCCCAGGAGCCGCAGGTAGATGTTGTAAAGCGGCGTGCCGGCAAACAGCCGGATCGGGTTGGCGCGGATCAGGGCCTGCACGAACCAGACCCGCACATGCCGCCAGGTGTAGACGCCGAAACGCTCGGGGCGCATCCGCCCGACCAGCAGCCATTTCACCGCCACCGGCGCCAGCCACGACAGCAGCATCAGCCCGAGGGTCGCCACGATCATGTGGCCGTAGATCGCCAGCGTTCCGGTGACGGCGAAGGTCCAGTCGACGGCTAGGAAACCCGCCCAGATCATCAGCGCGCCATAGCCGATGACGAGGCCGAGCTGGCCGGCGCCGGCCAGCCATTCGCGCACTGGCCCGAACCGGCGATGAGCCACGGGCGGCGGCTCCGGCTGGCCGGCCTCCGCGCCCTGCGTCAGCCCGTCGGCCAGGCTGCGGATCGTCGGCCTGTCATAGAAATCGCGCATCGTGACCGGGCCGAAGCCGCCGTTCCGGCGCAGCCGGGTGGCGAACCGCGCCATGATCAGGGAATTGGCGCCGATCTCGTCGAAGAAATCGTCGGTCACGCCGACCGGATCGCACCCCATCAACTCGCCCAGCATGGCGGCCATGACCGCCTCCGCCTCGTTGCCCGGCGCCTCGCCACGACCGCTCCGGCGGCCGGACAGCCTGAGCGCCGGCGCCGGCAGCGCCTTGCGGTCCGCCTTGTCCGACGGCAGCATCGGCATCGTGGTCAGCGACGTGTACCAACTCGGCACCATGAAGCCCGGCAGGGTGGCGGCCAGCGCGCGCGCGATCTCCTCGGGGCTGACCTCGGCGCCCTCGGCCAGCGTGTAGAAGGCGGCCAGTTCGTCGATCCCCGGCCCCGGCGAATGCTTGGTGACCACGGCCTGCGCGATCCCCGGCAGCTGCATGATCTGGCTTTCGATCTCGGTCACTTCGATCCGGTAGCCACGGATCTTCACCTGCGTGTCGATCCGGCCGTGGTATTCCAGCCGCCCCGCCTCGTCGATCCGGCCCAGGTCGCCGGATCGATAGATCCGGCCCGACAGGTTGTGCGGCAGACCGAACGGGTCGGCCGCGAAGGCCTTCGCGGTCTGCTCGGGTCGGTTCAGGTAGCCCGGCGACACGCCGATCCCGCCGATCACGATCTCGCCGGTCTCGCCGCGCGGCACGATCCGGTCGCTGCCGGGTTCGGTGATGACGACCGAATAGCTGGGCAGCGGCACACCGATCGTCACCGGCTCGTCCGGCGCCAGCCGGGCCACGGTCGCGGTGACGGTGATCTCGGTGGGTCCGTAGGCATTCAGGATCATCCGCCCCGGACGATGCCAGCGGCGGACGATGTCGGGCGGGCATGCCTCGCCCGACACGATCAGAAGCCGCAGCTCGGGCAGGTCGCGCTCCATCGTCGCCAGCAGCGTCGGAACGCAGCACAGCGCGGTGATGTTCCGTTCCGCCAGGAAGTCGGCCAGATCCTCGCCGACCAGGTTCGCGCCGCCCTCGTTCGGTACCAGCGTCGCCCCGGCCAGCAACGGCACCCAGATCTCCTCGACCGAGAAGTCGAAGGCCAGCGTCAGGCCCTGGTAGACCCTGTCGCCGGGCTCGTAGCCATAGGTCTCGGCCGCGACCCGCACGAAGTTGACGATCGATCCGTGCTCGATCGGAACGCCCTTGGGCCGCCCGGTCGAGCCGGAGGTGTAGATGACATAGGCAAGCTCGGACGCCGGCAGCCCGGCTTCGTCTGCGCCCAAGGGCGCGTCGTCGCGGTCGGCGATGGCCGCGGCGTCGCTGTCGAGCCGGATGATCGCGGCGCCCGCACCCTCGCCGAGATGGGCGAGGCGGTCGAAGGTCAGGATTGCCGTGACCCCGGCATCGGCGCAGATGTAGGCCACGCGGTCGGCGGGAAAGGACGGGTCCAGCGGCACATAGGCCGCGTTGACCTTGTGAACCGCCAGCATCGCGACGTAGCTGTCGACACAGCGCGGGAAGATCAGCGCGACCGCGTCGCCCGGCCCGACCGAACCGGCCCTCAGGTGCCGGGCAAGACGGTTGGCGCGCCTGTCGAGGTCGAGGAAGCTGACGCTGCCGGCCTCCGTCAGCACGGCATCCGCCCGTGCCAGGTGCGGCGAGGCGGCCAGCGCCTCGAACAGATGATTGAGGCGCTCGCCCGGTCGCCAGCGCGGCGCATTATCGCCGGCGGGCACGAGGATTTCGGAAAGTGCCGGAGGGGCGGACAGATGTGCCCCTCCGGTGCGCAGCGCAAGCGGCGTGTCGGTCATGGTCGGATTTGCCTTGTTCGAGAGGTGCGCGGGGCACCCGTCCTGCCGGGGTTACTCGGCGGCCGTGGCCCTCTGGCCGGCCACGGTCCGCGCGGCCCGCGCCAGGATGTCCAGCCCCCGCCGCAGCACCTCGTCGGGCGTGGTCAGCGGTGCGAGCACCTTGACCACTTCGCCTACGGGCCCCGATGTCTCGATGATCAGGCCGTCGCGGAAGGCGGCGGCGCAGATCGCGTCGGCCATCTCGCCGGTCCGCACGTCGATACCCTGCATCATCCCCCGGCCCTTCAGTCGCGACCCCGGCACCTGTTCCGCGATCCGGGCGAGGCCGTCGTGAACGATCCCGGCCTTGCGGGCGACCTCGGCCTCGAACGCGCCGTCGGACCAGAACTTCTCGATCGCGACGCGCGCGGTGACGAAGGCATGCTGGTTGCCGCGGAAGGTGCCGTTGTGTTCGCCCGGCTTCCAGACGTCGATCTCGGGGCGGATCAGCAGCGCCGCCATCGGCAGGCCGTAACCCGACAGGGACTTCGCCATCGGCACGAGATCGGGCACGATGCCGGACTGCTCGAAGGCGAAGAAGCCGCCGGCGCGGCCGCAGCCCGCCTGGATCTCGTCGACGATCAGCAGCGCGCCATGTGCCCTTGCGATCGCGGCCACGCGCCGCATCCACTCGGGCCGCGCGGCATTCAGTCCGCCCTCGCCCTGCACCGCTTCCAGCAGGATCGCCGCCGGGCTGTCGATGCCGCTCGACGCGTCGCCAAGCATCCGGTCGAGCAGGTCGGCAGTGTCGATCTGCGGACCCAGGTAGCCGTCGTAGGGTATCCGCGAAACACCGGCCAGCGGGATCGCGGGGCCGATCCGGTTGCCCCGGTTGCCGGTGGCCGCCAGCGCCCCCTGGGTGACGCCGTGGAATCCGTTGGTGAAGGCGATGATGTTGGTCCGCCCGGTGACCTTGCGCGCCAGTTTCATCGCCGCCTCGACGGCATTGGCGCCGGTCGGGCCGGTGAACTGCACCCGGTGGTCCAGCCCGCGCGGGTCCAGAACATGGCGGCGGAACACCTCGAGGAAGTCGGCCTTGGCGTCGGTATACAGGTCGAGCCCGTGCGCGATGCCGTCGCGCTCGACATAGTCGAGCAGGGCGCGCTTCATGTCCGGATCGTTGTGCCCGTAGTTGAGCGACCCGCATCCCGCGAGGAAGTCGATGTAGTCCTCGCCCCCGGACGCTTGCACGAAACTGCCCTTCGCCGAGCGGAAGACCGCATCGAACGATCGGCAATAGCTGCGCACCTTCGACTCGTTACGCTCGAACACGGCCTGGCGCCCAAAGTGTTCGGAATGCATGTGGTCCCCCCATTTCGGCATAATTCCGCCCCCCGCTTCCGCGCGTCGGCGGGAAGCGGCCGATGATCCAAAGGCAAACTTGATAACCGTCCGAAAGGCTAGCATCGTCTTTCGTTCCGAGTCTGCTCAATTCGCATGCAAGAGCGGGAATGTTCGATCACGCTTTGGATGGGTGCGGATGTGTCGCAGCGATTCCGGTACCTAAAAATTTTCTAAAATTGTGAAATCCCAAGCAGCACAATTTTAAGTTGAATTCGGGGGTCGCCATTCACCCGCGATTTTCGCCCCGAAACCGAATCGCGTGGCGCAGATTCGGGGCAGGTGGCCGCGGACGACATGCGTGGCACGGCCGGCGAACTATCCGAAAGTATGGGGTAATTCGATCACAGAAGCCGCGACAGGAAGGCGCGTGTGCGCTCTTCACGCGGCTGCGTGAACAGGGTGCCCGGCGGCGCCCGTTCAAGGATCCGCCCGCCGTCCAGGAAACAGACGGTGTCCGCCAGTTCCCGCGCGAATCCCATCTCGTGCGTGGCAAGCACCATCGTCATGCCCTCGGCCCGCAACTGGCGCAGCACATCCAGCACCTCGCCGACCAGTTCGGGATCGAGGGCGCTGGTGATCTCGTCGAACAGCATGATCTCGGGCGACATCGCGAGCGCGCGGATGATCGCCACCCGCTGCTGCTGGCCGCCCGACAGCTGGTCGGGATAATGCCCCATCCGGTGCTTCAGGCCGAACCTGTCGAACAGCGCCTCGACCGGGCCGGCCATTTCCTCGGGCCGCCGGCCCAGTACCCGGCGCGGCGCCAGCATGACGTTCTGCGCTGCCGTCATGTGCGGGAACAGGTTGAACGACTGGAACACGATGCCGATCCGGGTGCGCACCGCCTGCGGATCGTATCCCGGTTCGCTGATGTCCACCCCGTCAAGGTGGATCGTGCCGTCGTCGATCGGCTCCAGCAGGTTGATGCAGCGCAAGAGCGTCGACTTGCCGGAGCCGGATGCGCCGATCAGGCAGACCATCTCGCCCTGCGACACGGTCAGGTCGATGCCGTCCAGCACCAGGTTCTGGCCGAACCGCTTGCGCACGCCCTGCAAGACCAGCTTCGCCATCAGCTTTGCCGCCGCCGCTGCCTGTGCAGAAGATAGTCGGCATAGCGCGTGGCCGGGATCGTGATCGCCAGAAAGATCAGCGCCGCGCCGACATAGGGCGTGAAATTCGCCAGCAATGACTTGTAGACCCCGGCCTGCCGGAAGATTTCCACCGGGCCGATGAAGCTCAGCAGCGCGACATCCTTCTGCAGCGCGATGAACAGGTTCATGTTCGCCGGCGCGACGTTGCGGATCGCCTGCGGCAGCACGACGTAGCGCATCGTGTCGGCCTCGGACAGGCCAAGCGACGCTGCCGCCGAACGCTGGCTGACATGGATCGAATCGATGCCCGAACGGATCACCTCGGCCACGTAGGCCGCGTAGACGAGGATCAGCGCCAGCGAGCCCCAGATATAGGGCGAATTCCACGGCCGCGGCAGGCCGAGGCCGGGCACGCCGAAGCCGATCAGGTAGACGACAAGGACAACGGGCAGGCCGCGGAACACGTCCGTATAGAGCGCGCCGAACAGCCGCAGCGGGAACAGCGCGGGCGCGCGGACGTCGCGGCACAGCGCGATGACCAGGCCCAGCAGGGCGATCGCGGGGGCGCACCACAGGAAGATCGCGACATCGACGAGGAACGCCTCCAAGAGCCCCGGAAAGGTCTTGCGGAACACCTCGGCGTTGAAAAAGCTGCGCCGCACCGCCTCCCAGCCCGGCGCCATCGGCACGAACAGCACGATCGCGCCGATCACCAGAAGGGTGGACCCGGCGGCGATCGCGCCGGAACGCCGCCGCAGCCGGGCCTCGTGGATCTCGCGCCGCGTGGGCGCCGCGGACAGGGCCGCGGCACCGCCTTGGTCCGGGTTCGGCATCCTATTCGATCACCGGAACCCCGGTCGCCTGCTGCAGCCACTCGGCCTCGATCTCGGCCAGCCGGCCGCTTTCGGTCAGCGCGGTGATCGCCGCGTCGACGCAGTCGCGCAGCGGGTTGCCCTCTTCCATCAGAAGCCCGAACTGGTCCGGGTTTTCCGACCGGTTGGCGGGAAACTGGCCGAGGATCGCCCCGCCCTCGACGACGACGGCCGAAAGGTAAAGCGCGGTCGGCAGGTCGAACAGCGCCGCGTCGATCTGTCCGGCCTGCATCGCCGCCGTCACGTCGGCATTGTCGCCATAAAGCAGCGGGTCACGTTCGGGCTGCACGATCTCGGCCAGCATCGGCACGGCGGTGGTGTTCGCATCCGCGCCCCAGACGAGCCCCTTGAGGCTTTCGACCGTCGGCTGGGCGCCCGCGTCGATCACCGCCTGCGTGGTCAGCACCGCCATCGCCGAGGTGTAGTAGGGCAGCGAGAAATCGACCATCTGCTCGCGCTCGGGGGTGATCGAGTATTGCTGGAGGTTGAAGTCGAAGTTCTTCGCGCCGGGCTGGATCGCCTCGTCGAACGAGGTGCGCACCCAGCGCACCGCGTCACCCTCGAACCCCATCTCGGCGGCGATCGCGTAGGCCACGGCGGCCTCGAACCCCTCGCCGCTTTCGGGCGCGTCGTTCAGCACCCAGGGGTAATAGGCGGGATTGCCCGTCGCCACGGTCAGCACGCCATCCTCGAGGGTCTTGCCGGCGGCGCAGTCGCCGTGCGCGCCGGCGAGGGCGGCGGGGGCGGTCATCAGCAGCAGGCAGGCGGTGGCGGAGAAGGTCTTGTTCATGGTGGCCTCTGTTCCCTGTTGGCGGCCGGACGGACCCGGCCATTGGCAAGAAAGGCTAGTGTATTGCCCGGTGCCGTTCCATAGGGATGATACGGCGGCGAAGGCTTTCGCCCCGCCGCCCGTCGCTTCCGGATCGTCCGTGCCGTTTTCGCGGGCGTCAGCCGGCGGCAACGGCTTCCTGCCGCTGTTCGCCCAGCCCCTCGATCCGCACCGTCATCACGTCGCCGGGGCGCAGGAACCGCTGCGGCTTCATCCCCATGCCGACGCCCGAGGGCGTGCCGGTCGCGATGATGTCGCCCGGCATCAGCTTCATGAACTGGCTCATGTAGCTGACGATCTCGCGCACCGAGAAGATCATGTCCGATGTATCGCTGTCCTGCACCGTCTCGCCGTTGAGATCCAGCGACAGGCGCAGCGCCTGCGGATCGGGCACCTCGTCGGCACTCACGAACCAGGGGCCGATCGGGCCGAAGGTCGGCGCCGACTTGCCCTTGATCCACTGGCCGCCGCGTTCGATCTGGAACGCGCGCTCGGACATGTCGTTGATCGTGCAGTATCCCGCGACGTGATCCAGCGCATCGGCCTCGGACACGTAGGAGGTTTCGCGCCCGATCACGACACCAAGCTCTACCTCCCAGTCGGTCTTTTCCGATCCGCGCGGGATCACCACGGGATCGAACGGCCCGGACAGGGCCGAGGTCGCCTTGGAGAAGATGATCGGCTCCTTCGGCGGCTCCGCCCCGGTTTCGGCGGCATGCTTGGCGTAGTTCAGGCCGATGCAGAAGAAATTCGGCACCGAGGCAAGGCAGGCGCCGATCCGTCCGGGCGCCGGCACCGCCGGCAGCGTGGCGGGATCGAGCGCGCGCAGACGGTCCAGCGCCTCGATCGACACCGCCGCACCGGCCAGCACCGGCACATGGCCGCTGAGGTCGCGAACGGTGCCGTCGGCATCCAGCATCCCGGTCTTTTCCGCCCCGGCGGGGCCGTATCGCAGCAGTTTCATCCGGTGGTCTCTTCTTTCCTTGGGAATGGGTTCGGGCCGATACCTGACCGATCATACCGCTTCGGGCAACAGGCCATCTTCCTCGAACCGGTGGCGCACGTTGATCGCCAGGTGTTCCAGGTGGCTGCCCAGTTCGCGCGTCACCTGCTCGGGATCGCGGGCCAGAAGACCGGCGACGATCGCGCGATGCTGGCGCAGCACCCGCTCGCGCGACCGCTTGCGGATCGCCGACAGGTACCGCGCCCGCCACAGGCGGGACAGGTAGGACTGGTGCGTTTCGGCCATCGACCGATTGTGCGAGGCCCGCGCAATGGCAAGGTGAAAGCTCATGTCGATCTCGAACACGTCGATCGGATCGACGGTGTCGTAGACCGCCTCCATGTGATGCTGGATCGACTGGATCTGCTGCAGCTCGGCGTCGGTGGCCCGCTCGCAGGCCAGCTGCGCAGATTTCATCTCGAGGCAGGCCAGCACCTCGATATTGTCGGTGATCTCGTCCAGCGTCGGGTTGGCGACGATCGGGCTGCGCGACGGGCGCAGGATCACCAGCCCCTCCTTGGCGAGAATCCGGATCGCCTCGCGCATCGGGGTGCGGGACACACCCATCTCGGCGGCATTGTCGCGCTCCTTGATCGAATCACCGGGCGCAAGCTTGCCGCCGAGGATCTGTCGCCGCAGCGACTGCGCTATCTGATCGGACAGGATCTGGTCCGCCATGACGCCTTCTCTTCGAGACCTGTGCGGGTCGATCGTTTCGCGGACGCCGCCGCCCGCGCAATTATCGGGATTTGGTATACCAAAACCCGTTGATTGTCGAGTTGGCTTTCGTTAGCGTCACCGCTGGATGGTATACCATCTGGCGCGGATTGACGCGCCAAGACGGGACACCCCGACAAACCAGGGAGGAAACCATGAAACTGAAAACCGTGCTGGGCACAGCGGCACTGGCCACCGTCATGGCGGTTCCGGCCGTGGCGCAGGAAGTCACGCTGCGCGTCCAGACCCACTATGCCAGCGAGCATCCGACCGGCCAGCGCCTTGCCGAATGGATCGACGACGTTCAGACCATGTCGGGCGGCGAGATCGCCGTCGAGATGTTCTACTCGTCGGCGGTCGTCGCCACGACCGAAACCTTCGACGCCGCGATCAACGGCATCGTCGACTGCGACGCCACCGGCGGCGCCTACCAGACCGGCAAGAACCCCGCCTTCCAGTTCGTCGGCGACATCATGGGCGGTTACGAAACCCCCTGGCAGCAGTATTCCTGGCTCTATGACGGCGGCGGATACGACAAGGCCCAGGAACTCTACAACGCCCAGAACATGCAGCTGATCGGCTGGTCGGTCTACGGCCAGGAATCGCTGTCCTCGTCGAAGCCGCTGCGCAGCTTCGAGGATCTCGTGGGCTGGAAGTTCCGCTCGCCGCCGGGCATGCAGACCGAGATCTTCGAGGAAATGGGCGCATCGCCGATCGTGATGGACTTCACCGAGATCTTCACCGCGCTGGAGACCGGGATCATCGACGGCACCGACGCCTCGGGCCTCGCCAACAACGTCGGCCTCGGCATCTACGACCTCGTGAAGCACGCGACCTATCCGGGCTTCCACTCGATGCCGTCCGACCACCTGGCCTGCAACCTCGACGTCTGGAACGGCCTGTCGGAGAAGCACCGCCGGATCATCGACACCGCCTGGCAGAAGCTGAGCTTCCGCATCGCGCTGTACAATGAAAAGGCCAACACCGAGGCCGCGGCGGCGCTGCAGGCGCAGGGCGTGACGCTCTACGACTGGTCGCCCGAGGATCGCGCCGCCTATCGCACCGCGGCGGTCAACGCCTGGGATCGCTGGGCCGAGAAGAACGCCGAGACCAAGGCGCTGGTGGACAGCCACAAGGAATACCTGCGCCAGCTCGGCCTGCTCAACTGATCCGCAGGATCGATCGCTGTCACGCGTGACAGCGTCCGGCGGGTCCCTGACGGGGCTCGCCGTTTTTTCACCAAATGCAGCGCTTTTGGGGAGGCGGGGATGCAAGGGAACAGCCTATGGCTGGGGTCGCTTCGGGGGCCCGTGAAGCTGGCGATGATCGTCTCGCTGGCGGCTACGGGGCTTCTGTTCGCATGGCTGGTGGCGAACCAGTTCATCAGCGAGGACGCCATCGGGATGCACGAGATGATCCGCCCGCAGGGCCGGCCGATCGTCTGGGCGATGCTGATCGCGGTCTCCTCGAGCCTGTTCTTCGCCTCGGTCTTCCTGTCCGACCGGAAGGGTGACATCGAGCCGGAACCCGACGGGTTCTTCGACATCGTGTCGCTGGTCTGTTCGCGGCTGGCGATGATCGCGGTCGCGCTGATCGTCATCGTGATGTTCTACGAGGTCGTGTCGCGGTACGTGTTCTCGCGCCCGACCCTTTGGGCCAACGAACTGTCGCTGTGGATCGCCGCCTTCGTGTTCCTGCTGGCGGGGCAATACGCCATGCAGCAGCGCAGCCATATCCGCATCTACATCATCTACGACATGATGCCGCGCTGGATGCAGAAGACGGCCGACGTGATCTCCGTCGCGCTGATCGTCGGCTTCTTCTTCGCGCTGGTCTGGGGCGGCTACAACGATGCCGTGCGCCGGATGCTCAGGATGGAAACCTTCGGCACCGCCTGGGATCCGCCGCTGCCGGGCACGGTGAAGCCGGCCATCCTGATCCTGATCCTGCTGGTCACGATCCAGGCGGTTTCCAACCTGATCGCCGACTGGAACAAGAAGCCCGAACATCACGCGGGCATCGAGGATATCGACGAGGTCGAGATCGAGAACATCCGCCGCACGCTGGAGGACAAGTAAGCCATGGTCGATATCGGCACCCTCAGCCTGATCATCCTGCTGGCGATGTTCGCATTGCTCGCCATCGGGATGCCGCTTGGCTTCGCCTCGGCGTTCCTCGCGGTTGTCACGCTTGTCCTGAAGTTCGACGTCGACATCCTGTTCCGGACCTTCGGGCAGGGCCCGCTGTCGGTCCTCGGCCAGGCCGTCTACCGGCAGATGACGAACTACGTCCTGATCTCGGTCCCGCTGTTCATCTTCATGGCCGCGCTGCTGGAACGATCCGGCATCGCGCGGGACATGTATTCGTCGCTCAACCAATGGCTGTCGCGGACCCGCGGCGGCATCGCCATCGTCACCTCGATCATGGCGGTGATCATGGCCGCGATGTCGGGCATCATCGGCGGCGAGGTCGTGCTGCTGGGCCTGATCGCGCTGCCGCAGATGCTGCGGCTGGGCTACAACCAGAACCTCGCCATCGGCACGATCTGCGCCTCCGGCAGTCTCGGCACGATGATCCCGCCCTCGATCGTCCTGATCTTCTACGGGCTGGTCACCGAGACCTCGATCAAGGCGCTGTTCACCGCCTCGTTCCTGCCGGGCTTCATGCTCGCCACCTTCTTCATCATCTACATCATCATCCGCACCCGGCTCGATCCGTCGCAGGCCCCGCTGCCGCCTGAGGATCCCGACGCGCCGAAGGGTAGCGAGAAAAGTCTGATGTTCCTCGGCTTCCTGTCGCGCTTCGGCATGTGGGCGACCGGGGTTCTGACACTGCGCGCGCTGTTCTTCACCGTGACCGGCGCCAACGTGGTGACCGAAGGGGTGGATCCCATCCCGCTCGGCATGGTGTCCGACATCCCGTGGCTGGTCGGGGCCTTCGCGCTCTTCACGCTCATCGTCTTCGTCATCGTCGGGCGCGAGCGCACCGCGAAGGGCTGGGAGATGGGCAAGGGTCTCGTCGCGCCGATCGTGGTGATCGGCGTGGTGCTCGGCTCGATCTACGGCGGCATCACCGGCATCACCGAGGCCGCCGGCATGGGCGTCGTCGCGGTCTTCGTCATCGGCCTTCTGCGCCGCGAGATGACCTTCGACATCGTCTGGGACAGCCTGATGCGCACGCTGAAGTCGACCGGCACGATCATCTGGGTGACGATCGGCGCCTCGGCGCTGGCCGCCGCCTACACCCTTGCCGGCGGGCCGACCTACGTGGCCAACATGATCGTCGCGGCCGAGCTGCCGACCATGGGTATCATCCTGGTGATGATGGTGATCTTCCTGATCATGGGCATGTTCATGGACTGGATCGGTATCGTGCTGCTGATCATGCCGGTGTTCCTGCCGATCGTGGTGCGGCTGCCGGCGGAAGAGATCGGCTGGCTCGGCACGATCGATCCGCGCTTCATCCCGATCTGGTTCGGCGTGGTGTTCTGCATGAACATGCAGGTCAGCTTCCTGTCGCCGCCCTTCGGCCCGGCTGCCTTCTACCTCAAGTCGGTGGCGCCGCCGCATATCTCGCTCACCGACATCTTCCGCGGTTTCCTGCCGTTCATCTGCCTGCAGCTTCTGGCGCTGGCGGTGCTGCTGGCCTGGCCGCCGATCGTCACGCTGTTCCTGTGAACGGCCGCGGCGCCGGGGCCTCGCCGCCCCGGCGCCACCGCCCCGTCGCGTCATCCGGCCGGCCGCGCCCGGCCGCATCCCACCGGAGGTTTCGCAGATGACCCGGTTCCTGTCCCCAGAGCAGATCGCCGAATTCGAGACAACCGGCGTGCTGGTCGTCGACGACGTATTGCCCCGCCCCGTGCTCGAGGCCGTGAAGGCCGAGTACTCGGGGCTCCTGGACACGATGTACGCGCGTTGGCATGCCGAAGGCCGCGTGCCCGACGGCGCGGGCCTCGATTTCTTCGAAAAGCTCCTGGCCGGCTACAAGGCCGGCTGCGAATGGTTCCAGCCGATGGACATCTCGCTGCCCGGCTCGGAAATCGCGCCCGACACCCCGTTCCACTTCGGCCCGGCGGTGTTCGACATGCTGACATGTCGCCGGCTTCTCGACCTTGTCGAGGATCTGATCGGGCCCGAAATCACCTCGAACCCGATCCAGCACGTCCGGCTGAAGCCGCCGTCGCGGACCCTGCGCCAGACCGAAACCACGGCGCATATCATGGCGACCGACTGGCATCAGGACCGGGCGGTCGCCCATGCCGAGGGCGACGCGACGCGGATGATCACCGTCTGGCTCGCGATCTCCGACGCGACGGTGGAGAACGGCTGCCTGCAGGTGATCCCCGGCAAGCCGCGGATGTACCCACACTGCCCGAAGCGCCAGACCTCGATCGCCGATGGCTGCATCGACGAAAGCCTCGCGCGGCCCTTGCCGGTGAAGGCCGGTGGCGCGGTGATCTTTCATCCGTTGACGCCGCATGCCTCGCTCGACAACGTCTCCGACGCGTTCCGGTGGAGCTTCGACATCCGCTACAATGTCACCGGCCAGCCCACCGGCCGCGCGCATTTCCCCGATTTCGTCGCCCGCTCCCGCGCCCGGCCGGACACCGAACTGCGCGACTGGGAGGCATGGCGCGACATGTGGCTGGCCGCGCGGGCGCATCTGTCGGGCCAGCCGCACATCCCGATCCACCGCTGGACCGGCGACAGCCCGGCCTGCGCCTGACCATCCCCGCGGGCCGCGCCGCCCGCAAGACCCGAGCGAGAGCCAGATGAAGACCGTACGCCTGTCCGATGCCGACAACGTCGTCACCGCCGTCGAACAGTTGAAGATCGGCGAGGCGGGGGCGACGCAGCTGATCCCGCGCGGCCACAAGATGGCGACCGAGGCGATCGCGAAGGGTGGGCGCGTGGTGAAGTATGCCCAGACCATCGGCTATGCCGCCGAACCGATCCCCGCCGGCGCGCATGTCCATACCCACAACCTCGAATTCCGCGCGGTCGAGGCCGACTACGCCTTCTCGACCAACCTGCGCCCGGTCGCGCCCGCCACCCGGATCGACACGTTCCGCGGCTACCGCCGCCCCACCGGCCGGGTCGGCACCCGCAACTACATCGCGGTGCTGACCTCGGTGAACTGTTCGGCGACGGCGGCGCGGATGATCGCCGATCACTTCACCGCCGACCGCCTCGCCGCCTATCCCAATGTCGATGGCGTGGCGGCCTTCGTCCACGGGACGGGCTGCGGGATGGCCGGCTCCGGCGACGGGTTCGAGGCGCTGCAGCGGGTGATGTGGGGCTATGCCCGCAACCCCAACGTGGGCGCCGTGCTGATGGCGGGCCTCGGCTGCGAGATGAACCAGATCGACTGGCTGGTCGAGGCCTATGGCCTGACCCCCGGCCCGCTGTTCCAGACGATGAACATCCAGGACGTCGGCGGGCTGCGCAAGACGGTGGAACTGGGCATCGCGAAGATCGAGGCGATGCTGCCCCTGGTCAACGAGGCCCGGCGCGAGGATTGCCCGGCCTCGGAACTGATGATCGCGCTGCAATGCGGCGGGTCGGATGCGTGGTCGGGGATCACCGCGAACCCCGCCGTCGGTCACGCCTGCGACCTGCTGGTGGCGCAGGGCGGCACCGGGGTGCTGGCCGAGACGCCCGAGATCTACGGCGCCGAGCACCTGCTGACCGCCCGCGCCGCGACCCGCGAGATCGGCGAGAAACTGATCGACCTGATCCGCTGGTGGGAGGATTACACCGCCCGCAACCGCGGCTCGATGGACAACAACCCCTCGCCCGGCAACAAGAAGGGCGGGCTGACCACGATCCTTGAAAAATCGCTGGGCGCGGCGGCGAAGGGCGGCACCACGCCGCTGACCGGCGTCTACAAGTACGCCGAACCGGTGACGGCGAAGGGCTTCGTCTTCATGGACAGCCCGGGCTACGATCCGGCCTCCGTCACCGGGCAGATCGCCTCGGGCTGCAACCTTGTCTGTTTCACCACCGGCCGCGGATCGGCCTTCGGCGCCAAGCCCAGCCCCTCGATGAAGGTCGCCACCAATTCCGAGCTTTACGCCAGGATGACCGAGGACATGGATATCGACGCCGGCCGCATCCTCACCGGCGCGGCCACGGTCGAAGAGGTCGGGCGCGAGATCTACGGGATGTGGCTGCGCATGGCCTCGGGCGAGATGTCGAAATCCGAGGCGCAGGGGCTGGGGGACTACGAATTCGTGCCCTGGCAGATCGGGGCGGTGATGTGACGGCGCCGCTGCCCCTGTGCATCATCGGCGCTGGCCTTGTCGGGCTGCGGCATGCCGAGGTCGCCGCGGCCTCGCCCCGGATCGACCTGACCGCGGTGGTGGAGCCCGATCCGGCGCGCCGCGCCGCCCTGCGCGATAGCGGGCTGCCGTCGGTCGCCGACCTGTCGCAGGTGCCCGGCCACACCCGCGCCGCGGTCGTCGCCACGCCGACGCCGGCACATCTGGAAACCGCACGCGCGGCATTGGCCCTCGGCTGGCCGCTGATCGTGGAAAAGCCGCTGGCCGACACGCTCGACAACGCCCGCGCGCTGATCGCCGCGGCCGACGCCGCGGGGCTGCCGCTGTTCACCGGGCATCATCGCCGCTGCCACCCGTTCGTCGCCGCCGCCCGCGAGGCGCTGGGCCGGATCGGCGCGCCGGTGGCCGTGCAGGGGCTCTGGTCGCTCAGGAAGCATGACGCCTACTACGAGGTGCCGTGGCGCACCCGCCCCGGCGCGGGGCCGCTGATGACCAATCTCAGCCACGAGATCGACCTCCTGGGCCACCTGTTCGGCCGGGTGGCCGAGGTTTCGGCGCTGAGTTCCAACGCCCGGCGCGGGCTGGCGATCGAGGATACCGCCGCCATGGCGCTGCGATTCGACAACGGCGCGCTCGGCTCGATCCTGATGTCGGATGCCGGCGCCTCGCCCTGGTCGTTCGAAGCCGCCACGGGCGAGAACCCGACGATCGCCGCCTCGGGCGAGGACTACCTGCGCTTCACCGGCACCGAGGGCGCGCTGGCTTTCCCCTCGCTCACCGCATGGGGGCGGTCCGGCCCCGGCGAGATCGAGTGGAGCAAGCCGTTGGCGCGCAGCGCCGGCGCGGCCTTCGCCCGCATCGACCCGCTGCGCGCGCAGGTGGAACGGTTCGCCGCCGTCGTCGCGGGCGGGGAAGACGACACGCTGTGCACCGGGCCCGAGGGCCGCGATGCCCTTGAAATGACCCTGGCCACCGCGCTGTCGGCCGCAACCGGAACCCGCATCGCGCGCGGCACGGTTCCGGGCGATTATGACGGAACCTGAAAGGAGGCACGGATGACGCAGCCGCATATCGGATTCATCGGCCTCGGCCTCATGGGCCGGGCGATGGTGGAATGCCTTCAGGGCGCTGGCTACGGGCTTACCGTTCTGGGCCACCGCGACCGCAGCGGGATCGAGGCGGCGCTGGCCCGCGACGCGACCGAGGCGGCGACGGCCCGCGACCTCGCCGCGGCCAGCGACATCGTGATGATCTGCATGGGCACGTCCGAGCAGGTCGAAAGCCGCGTCTATGGCGAGAACGGCGTGCTGGCGGGTACGCGGGCGGGGCAGGTGGTGATCGATTTCGGCACCTCGCTGCCCGCCTCGACGCTGAAGATCGGCGCGGCGCTGGCGGACAAGGGCGCGATCTATCTGGACGCGCCGCTTGGCCGGACACCGGCGCACGCGAAGGACGGCAAGCTCAACATCATGGCTGCCGGCGACCGGGCGGCCTTCGACAGGGTCAGGCCGGTGCTCGACACACTGGGCGAGAACGTCTTTCACCTCGGCGCTCTGGGCAACGGCCACACGATCAAGCTGATCAACAATTTCTACGCCATGACCACCGCGATGGCGATGTCCGAGGCCTTTGCGATGGCCGATGCCGCCGGGATCGAGCGGCAGGCGCTGTACGGTGTTCTGGCCGCCGGGCCGAACCATTCGGGGATGATGGACTTCATCCGCAACTACGCGATCGACGGGCGGATCGACCTTGCCTTCTCGGTCGCGAACGCGGCCAAGGACGTGGGCTATTATGCGCAGATGGCCGAAGACCTGGCGCGCCACAGCCGGATGTCCGGTGCGGCGCTGGCGACGCTGCGCGAGGCGCGCGACGGCGGCGCGGGCGATCTTCTGGTGCCGCAGATGGTCGACTGGATGGCAAAGCATCTGGGAGAGAAAGCATGAGACTGGCAGGCAAGCGCGCCTTCGTCACCGCCGCGGGCCAGGGCATCGGCCGCGCCATCGCCACGGCCTATCTGCGCGAAGGCGCGCAGGTCACGGCGACCGACATCCGGCCGGCCCTGCTGGACGGGCTCGACGGAGCGGAACGGTTCGGGCTCGACGTGACCGACAGGGCGGCGCTGACCGCGGCGATCGGCGCCGCGGCGCCCGACATCCTGGTGAATTGCGCGGGCTTCGTGCATGCCGGCACGATCCTCGAGGCGACGGACGCGGATTTCGACTTCGCCTTCGGCCTGAACGTGCGCGCGCAGTTCCACGCTATGCAGGCCGCGATCCCCGGCATGCTGGAACGCGGCGGCGGATCGATCGTCAACATCGCCTCGGTCGCAAGCTCGATCATCGCGGCGCCGAACCGCTGCGTCTACGGCGCCTCGAAGGCCGCGGTGATCGGCCTGACGAAATCGGTGGCGATCGATTTCGTCACCCGCGGCATCCGGGTGAACGCGATCTGCCCCGGCACGGTCGACAGCCCCTCGCTGCACGACCGTTTGAGCGCGACGGGCGACTACGAGGCCGCGCGCAAGGCCTTCATCGCCCGGCAGCCGATGGGCCGGATCGGCACGCCCGAGGAGATCGCGCACCTGGCGGTCTACCTCGGTTCGGACGAATCCGCCTTCACCACGGGACAGGCCCATGTCATCGACGGGGGCTGGGCGGCGGGCTGAGGCATGGCGATCGCAACGCCAAGGGAGGAACGGGCCGGTGCCGGGGTTCTCGTCATGGCGCTGGCGGTGGTGTTTTTCACCTGCATCGACACCACCGCGAAATGGCTGATCCTTGGCGGTCTGCCGGTCCTGCAGGTGGTCTTCGCCCGCTATCTCGGCCATCTCGTCGTCGCCGTCGCGCTTTACCTGCCGCAGGAGGGGCTGGGAATCTTCCGCTCCAACCGGCCATGGCAGCAGCTTCTGCGCTCGGGTTTCCTGATGGGCGGGACGATGCTCAACTTCGCGGCGCTGCAACATCTGCCGATCACGGTCACGACCACGATCATGTTCGCCAGCCCGATCCTCATCACCCTGCTGGCGATCCCGATCCTGGGCGAGACGGTCGGCATCCGCCGGATCATCGCGGTCTGCACCGGCTTCCTGGGCGTCGTCGTGGTGATCCAGCCCTGGGGGGCGGAGTTTCACCCGGCGATGTTCTACAGCCTCGGCGCGCTCTGCATGGCCTCGTTGTATTTTATCATGACCCGGCTTCTGGCGGGGGTGGAGGGCAACTCCACGCAACAGATCTGGTCGAGCGCGGTGGCCGCCGTGGCGCTTCTGCCTTTCGCGGTCGCCGGCTGGGACTGGCCCGAGCAGCCGCTGCAATGGCTGATGCTGTGCCTGATCGGCGTGTTCGGCGCGCTGGGCCATATCTGCGCGACAATCGCGCATCGCTGGGCCGATGCCTCGCTCTTGGCGCCGGTGGTCTATATCCAGGTGTTCCTCGCCGCGCTGGCCGGGATCCTCGTCTTCGCCACCTGGCCCACGGTCTGGACGCTGGGCGGCGGCGCGATCATCATCGCCGCCGGCCTCTACATCTGGCACCGGGAACGGCAAAGGGGCCGCGCGGCCGATCAGTCCTCGTAGTGGCCGGCCTTGGCGAAACCGCCGCCCTGGAACTTCACCGCCGGATCGTCGGGATCGCCGGGCACGAAATCGGCGAATTTCGCCGCGAACCGCTCGGACGAATCCTGCGGTTGCCAGCCGAGATAGGCGGCCTTGCCGTTGTCCCACCAGCTTTCGCGGTTGTTCGACACGCCGTAGACCACCGGGCAGCCCAGCCGCGGCACCGTCAGCATCGTCCCGATCAGCCGCAGCATGTCGCGGTCGCTCATCCAGGTGGCCATCATCCGCCGGTCCTTGGGTTCGGGAAAGCACGAGCCGATGCGCAGCAGCAGGCTCTCGATCCCGAATTTCAGCCAGTAGTATTTCGCCAGCGCCTCGCCGTAGGCCTTGGACACGCCGTAGAGGCTGTCAGGCCGGATCTCGGCCTCGGCGTCGATCCGGGATTCCCGAGGATGAAAGCCGATCACGTGGTTGGAACTGGCGAACAGGATCCGCTTCACCCCGGCCTTCCGCGCCGCCTCGTAGAGGTTGTAGGTGCCCTTGACGTTGATCTCGTGAATCAGGTCGGCGCGGTTCTCGGTGGAAATGCCGCCGAAATGCAGGATCGCGTCCATGCCCGCCACGACGCGCGCCACCGCCTCGAAATCGGTCAGGTCGGCCATCGCCCAATCCTCGCCCGCCGCGGGCGGCACCTGCGGATCGGTCACGTCGCTCAGCCGCAGCCGGACGCCCAGTTCCGGCAGCAGCGGTCGCAGGAGTGTGCCGATCCCGCCCGCGGCGCCGGTCATCAGAACCTGCTGCATCCCGCTCTCTCCCCAGTCATGCTAGGATCAGACTAGCAGCCTGCCCCCCGAACGAAAGGCCCGCCATGAAGATCGCCGAGATTCGCACCCACCTGCTGCACCACCGGCTCGACCAGCCGTTCCAGAGCGCGTTTTCCACCTTTACCGACCGCTGGGCCTGCCTTGTGGAAATCGTCTGCGACGACGGCACCACGGGCTGGGGTGAATGCCTTGGCCCGGCCGGCCCGAACGCGGCGACGGTGCAGGCGATGGCGCCGCTGATCCTCGGCCACGATCCGTTGCTGATCGAACCGATCTGGACGCGGATCTACAACCAGTTCCGCGACCAGGGGCAGCGCGGTCTGGCTGTGACGGCGCAATCGGGGATCGACATCGCGCTGTGGGACATCGCCGGCAAGCACTTCGGCGTGCCCGTTCATGCCCTTGCCGGCGGGGCCTATCGCGACAGCGTGCCGGCCTATGCCACCGGCGGCTTCCGCCAGCCCGGCCGCGACCGGATCGACGCGCTGGAGGAGGAAATGGCGCGGCACGTCGCCGATGGATTCGGCGCGGCGAAGATCAAGATCGGCTACGGCCACGCGATCGACCTGCTGGCGATCCGCGCCGCGCGCGACGTGCTGGGGCCGGAACGCCGGCTGATGGTGGATGCCAACCACGGCTACGACGCGATCGAGGCGATCCGGCTGGGCCGTGCCGCCGCCGACTACGATCTCGACTGGTTCGAGGAACCGGTCGTGCCCGAACAGCTCGCCGCCTATCGCGAGGTGCGCGCCGGCCAGCCGATCCCGGTGGCGGGCGGCGAGACATGGCAGGGCCGCGCCGCCCATGCCGAGGCGATCGCGGCCCGCGCCATCGACATCCTGCAACCCGACGTGGCCGCCTGCGGCGGCATCACCGAGATGCGCAAGATCGCCGCGATGGCGGAAACCACGGGCATCCGGCTCGTTCCGCATGTCTGGGGGACCGGGATCACGGTCGCCGCCTCGTTGCAGATGCTCGCGATCCTGCCGCCGGTGCCGCAGCGCCACGCCGCCTCTGACCCGTGGCTGGAATTCGACCGCACCGACAACCCGTTCCGCATGGCGATCCTGGAACAGCCGATCACCTGTCGCGACGGCCGCGTCACGATCCCGCAGGGTCCGGGGCTGGGGATCGAGATCGACAGGGCGGCGCTGGCCGAATGGTCGGTGCCGGGCTGAGGCCCGGCGCCGGCGGGGCGTGGCTCAGCCCCGGCCGATGAAGGGCATGTTGGTCGCCATCACGGTCATGAACTGCACGTTCGCCTCCAGCGGCAACGAGGCCATGTGCAGAACCGAACTGGCCACATGCGCGACATCCATCACCGGCTCCACCGCGATCCGGCCGTCGGCCTGCGGCACGCCCTTGGTCATCTTCGCGGCCATGTCGGTCAGCGCGTTGCCGATGTCGATCTGGCCGCAGGCGATGTTGTAGGGCCGGCCGTCAAGGCTGATCGACCGCGTCAGCCCGGTGATCGCGTGTTTCGACGCGGTGTAGGGGGCCGAGCCCCAGCGCGGCACATGCGCCGAGATCGAGCCGTTGTTGATGATCCGCCCGCCCTGCGGATCCTGTGCGCGCATCCGGGCAAAGGCGGCGCGGGCGCAGATGAACGATCCGGTGACGTTGATGTCGATGCAGCGGCGCCAGTCCTCGACGCTGACCTCGTCGATCGTCGCGCCCAGCGCCGAGACGCCGGCATTGTTGAACAGCGCGTCGATCCGGCCCCATTCGGCCAGCGCCCGGTCGAAGGCCGCGTCCACCTGCGCCTCGTCGGCCACGTCGCAGGGCAGGGCCAGCGCCGCCTCGTGCGCGTCGGCCAGCGCGGCGACCGTTTCGGCCGTGCGCCCGACGATGCCCACGCGCCAGCCCGCGGCCAGGAAGGCCTCGGCGCAGGCCTTGCCGATGCCGCGCGCCGCGCCGGTGATGATGATCGTCCTTGCCATTGCCCTTGCTCCTTCCTGTCGCGTTTCCGTCCGGCGAGAAACCGTGGCCCGGCCGTCAGTGATTGTCGCGCGGCAGGGTGCGGCCGATCTTCTGGTAGGCCGTCGCCAGTTCCAGGCAGCCGCCGTCGGCCAACTGGCCGACATGGGTGCGATAGATTTCCTGCCACGGGGTCTGGTTGACGATCTCGGGCGGGGTCCAGGCGGCGCGGCGGCGCTCCCATTCCTCCGGGTCCACCAGCGCGTCCATCCGGCTGGCGTTGAGGTCCAGCCGCACCCGGTCGCCGGTCTGCAGATGCGCCAGCCCGCCGCCGACGACCGACTCGGGCGACGCGTTGAGGATCGAGGGGCTTTCCGAGGTGCCGGACTGGCGCCCGTCGCCCACCGTGGGCAGGTGATTGATGCCGGCCCGGATCAGCGCGTCCGGCGGCTGCATGTTCACCACCTCGGCGCTGCCGGGATAGCCCACGCAGCCGACATTGCGGATGAACAGGATCGTGCGCTC
Organism: Paracoccaceae bacterium; assembly: GCA_024742695.1. Lineage (GTDB taxonomy): Bacteria > Pseudomonadota > Alphaproteobacteria > Rhodobacterales > Rhodobacteraceae > JANSXY01. Next base: position 37,444 of record JANSXY010000026.1, read on the forward strand.
GTCAATGCCCAGCGCGGTGTCGTTGATCCGGTCGTGGTAATCCTCGGGCCCTTCGAAGACCACCGCGCGGGCCTCCAGCACACCCTCGTTGCCCGGCTCCGACAGGAACCGGCGGCGGAAATCCTCGGAGATCACCGAGGTCTTCATCAGCGCCGAGTCGAACAGGTTTCCGGTCAGCACCTTGAACCCGGCATTGGGGCGCATCGGCGCGTCCCAGGTCTTGATCACATCCGTGTCCTGGCTTTCCCAGCCGGCGAGGTTGTCGCCCATCGTGGCGCCCGTCGCGGTCATCGCGCCGGCATGGATGCGCCCGGCCTTCATCAACTCGCCCATCACCGCCGGCACCCCGCCGGCGCGGAAGAAGCTTTCGCCCAGGTACTCGCCGGCAGGCTGCATGTTGACCAGCAGCGGCACGTCGTAGCCCACCGTCTCCCAGTCCTTCACGTTCAACTCCACCCCGGCATGGCGCGCGACGGCCTGAAGATGCGGCGGCGCGTTGGTCGACCCGCCGATCGCCGCATTGACGACGATCGCGTTCTCGAACGCCGCACGGGTCAGGATGTCGGAGGGTTTGAGATCGTCCAGAACCATCTGGACGATCCGCTTGCCGGTCTCGTAGGCCATCGCCATGCGCTCGCGGAACGGCGCGGGAATCGCCGAGTTGCCGGTCAGCGACATGCCCAGCGCCTCGGCCATGGCGTTCATCGTGCTGGCCGTGCCCATCGTGTTGCAGTGCCCCAGCGACGGGGCCGAGGCGCAGACGCGGCTGATGAACTCCTCGTAGTCGATCTTGCCCTCGGCCAGAAGCCGGCGGCTTTCCCACACGATCATGCCCGACCCGGCGCGCTTGCCCTTCCACCAGCCGTCCAGCATCGGCCCGCCATTCAGCGCGATCGCCGGCAGGTCGACCGTCGCCGCGCCCATCAGCATCGCCGGCGTGGTCTTGTCGCAGCCGGTGGTCAGCACCACGCCGTCGATCGGGTAGCCGTGCAGCACCTCGACGAGGCTGAGATAGGTCAGGTTGCGATCCAGCGCGGCGGTGGGCCGCTTGCCGGTCTCCTGGATCGGATGGACCGGGAATTCCATCGGGATGCCGCCCGCCTCGCGGATGCCGGCCTTGATCCGATCCATCAGGAAGACGTGGATCTTGTTGCACGGCGCGATGTCGGAGCCGGTGTTGGCGATGCCGATCACCGGCCTCTCGCCCTGCAACTCCTCGCGGGTGAAGGCCTGATTCTGGTAGCGCTCCAGGTAGAGCGCGGTCATGCCCGGGTTGTTGGGGTTGTCGAACCACTCCTGCGAGCGGAAGCGCTTGTTGGCGCGCGTGTCGGTCATGATCTTCCTCCCTTGGGCGCGCCGGCAGGGCCGCACGTCCTTGTGACAGGCTTCCAATTTGGTATACCAAATGCAAGCGGATTCATGCCACCGGAGAAACGCCGCCATGAAAATTCCCCGCGCCCTTCGCGCCGGCATTCTGGCCGCGGCCCTGCCGCTGCCGGCCGCCGCCGAAATCGCACTCGATACCGTGCAGGACTGCGTGGCCCGCCAAGCCGCGGCGCAGACCAGCCCGACATCCTGCGTGGACGAGGCGATGGCGGATTGCGTGAACATTCCCGCCGATGCGGCCGCCCTGGCCAGCCAGTGTTTCCGCGCCGCGCGCGCCGGCTGGTCCGCCGGGATCACCGCGCGGATGGACGCCCTGCGCGCCGATGCGCCCGAAAGGATCGCCGCGATCGCCGGGGTCGAGGTCAAGTACGACCTGATCGCGGGCCTGACGCAATGCGACCGGATGGAGGAACTGGCGTTGCTGGGCGACCGGCCGCTCGACCAGGTGCAGCGCGAGGCGGATGGCTGCGCCGCCGCCGCCGCCGGGATCGCCTATGTCCGCCTGCTGTGGCGCTCGCGGGATCTGCGATGACCCGGGCACAGGCCTTCCGGCGCGGCTTTCTCGATTGCGCGCCGTTCCTGATCATCGTCGTGCCGTTCTCGATGCTGTTCGGCGTCGCCGCGCGCGAGGCCGGTCTCGACGTGCTTCAGGTGATGGCAATGTCGGTGCTGGTGATCGCCGGCGCATCGCAGTTCACCGCCGTCACGCTTCTGGCCGACAACGCGCCGGTCTTCGTGGCGCTGCTGACGGCGCTGGCGGTGAACCTGCGCATGGCGATGTATTCCGCCGCGCTGGTGCCGCATCTGGGCCATGCACCGCTGGGCACGCGCGCGCTGATGGCCTACCTGATGGTCGACCAGGCCTATGCCGTCGCGGTGCGCACCTACGAGGACAACCCCGGCATGCCGATGGCGGTGAAGGTGGCCTACTATTTCGGCTGCATGACGCTGATCTGCCCGTTCTGGTACGGATTCACGGCGGTGGGCGCGGTGCTGGGCCAGGCGCTGCCGGCGGGCCTGTCGCTGGATTTCGCGGTGCCGGTCTGCTTCATCGCGCTGCTGGCCCCGCTGTTGCGATCCCTGCCGCATGTCGTGGCGGCGCTGGTCTCGGCGCTGGCCGCCGTCGTCTTCGCCTGGGTGCCGTGGAACCTGGGCCTGATCGCGGCGGCGGTGCTGGCCATGATCGCCGGCGCGCAGGCCGAGCTGTTTCTCGCCCGCCGGGCGGCGCGGCCGGGGTCGGGGTCGGGGTCGGGGTCGGTGGCATGATCTCCGATGCCGCGTTCTGGACCCTGACGGTCTGCCTCGGGATCGGGACGTTCCTGATCCGGTTCTCGTTTCTCGGCATCCTCGGCGGTCGCGCCCTGCCCGGCTGGCTCGTGATCCATCTGAAATACGTGGGGGCCGCGGTGTTCCCGGCCCTTGTCGTGCCGCTGATCCTGTGGCCCGACGCGACCGGGGGCGATACCGATCCGGCGCGGCTGATCGCGGCCGTGGCCGCGCTTCTGGCGGGCTTGCGCGGCTCGGTCGCCGGCGCGATCCTTGCCGGGATGGGCACGCTCTACCTTGTCCAGTTTCTCACCGGCCAACTCTAGAAAGGGCGCCGCCATGATCGAAGAACCGCCAATCCTGACCATCGCCCGGCCCGGCCCACGGCCCACCCCGGCACAGATCGAGGCCCTGCGGGGCGTGCCCACCGGCTTCGTCTGCGACGCGATGGCGGGCCAGGGCGCGCTCGACGGCAGCATCGCGCCGGTCGGCGGCACCCGCGACCCGGCGCTGCACGTCGTCGGCCCCGCGCTGGTCGCCGACAACGGCCCCGCGGAAATCCTCGCCACCCTCGCAGCGATCGAACGGGCCCGACCCGGCGATGTCATCGTCGCCGCCGTCGCGGGCTGGCAGGGCTGCGCGGCGGCCGGCGACCAGGCGCTGGGGATGATGAAGAACGCCGGAACCGCCGGTTTCGTGACCGACGGGCCGATGCGCGACCTTGCCGGCATCCGCGCGGTCGGCCTGCCGGCCTGGTGCACCGGTCTGAACCCGAACTCACCGCATGCCAACGGCCCCGGCCGGCTTGGCGGGGCGGCGGTGATCGGTGGCGTGACGGTGGCGACCGGCGACCTGATCGTCGCCGATTGCGATGGCGTGGTCGTGGTGCCGCATGACAGGATCGACGCCGTGATCGCCGCCGTCGCCCGGGTCCGCGAACTGGAGGAGGAGCTGGAAGCGCGGGTGAAGGCGGGATTCTGCACCCCGCTCGACCTGGCCGGGATGATCGCCTCCGGCCGCGCGGTGGAAGAGGGCTGAGCGCCCGCGCGCGGCCGGGCCGGATCAGGCGAAGGCGCTTTTCTGCCCGGCGCTCTGCTGGGTCTTGAAGATCGACGTGTTGTCCGGCGGCGGCGGCAGCGGCATCCGCACCGGCACCGGCTCCAGCCGCGGCGTCAGGCAGGGCCGGCCGGTGACCACCCGGTCCTGCAAGTCCTGCCAGAACCGGCGCTGGCCCAGTTCGTGAATGTAGCTCGATGCGCCGAGGATCGGCCAGGCATCGGCGCGCGCGCATTCGTAGAACAGGATCAGCCGCGCCCGGTCGCTCACGTTCGGCGCCGATCCGTGCAGGGTGCGGCAGTGATGCACCGTCATGCTGCCGGCCTTGCCGGTCAGCGTCACCGCCCGGTCTTTCTCGAACAGCGGATCGTCGGGGTCGATCGCCCCGGCGAAGACACCGTTGGCCTCATGGCTCAGGACCGGCCCGCGATGGGTGCCGGGAATCACCATCAGGGGGCCGTTCGCCGCGTCCACATCCTCCAGCATCAGGCCGAAGGCCAGCAGGTCGTCGTTGGTGTGCGGATAGAAGGCCCAGTCCTGGTGCCACTCCACCGCCGCGCCACCGCCCGGCGCCTTGGTGTTGAGCTTGGAGGTGATGATCGTCGTGTCGGAACCCAGCAGATCGTTCAGAACCTCCGTCACGGCGGAGTTCGTCAGTATCTCCCAGAAATAGGGATCCTGCTTGTGCGGCAGCTTGATCCGCGTCAGCCGCGGGCTGTCCGGCCCGTGGCCGCGGTCGAGGTCATAGACCGCGTTGCTTTCGTCGACCGTGCGCGAGGCGTCGATCAGCCGGTAGGTGATGTCGCGCAGCCGCGCCAACTGCTCGGGCGTGACCGCGTCTTCCACCATCAGGTAGCCGTTCTCGGCATAAAAGCGTTTTTGCTCGTCCGTCAGCATCGCCCGTCCTTTCGCATGTCAGGCCGCTACTTCTTCGCCTCCGCCTCCATGTCGAGCCCGTTCAGACGCGCGACATGGTCGGCCAGCATCGGTACGTAATCCTGCCCCGCGCCGATCGCCTCAACATGGGCGAAATACTGGCGCGCCGCCGCCGCCATCACGTTCATCACGCCGGCGTCCATCGCCATCTGGTTGACGTAGCGGATGTCCTTGGCGGCATTGGCGATGGCGAACTTGTGCGCGTCGCGGTCGCGGTCGACGGCGTAGCGCATGAAGGTGTCGAAAAAGCCCGACCCCAGCCGCGACGGCCCGATCACCTCGCGGATCGTCGCAGGCGCGATCCCGACCTTGGCGCCAAGCGACAGCATCTCGGCGTAAAGGCTGGCATAGCTCATCCCGAGGAAGTTCATCAAAAGCTTCATCTTGTGGCCCGCCCCGGTCTCGCCCACCCGCGTGGCGGTGCCGGCCCAGCAGCCGATCACCGGGCGCACCGTCTCGAACACCGCTTCGTCGCAGCCCACCATCGCGTCGAGCTTTCCCTCCTCGGCCTCTTTCGGGGTGCGGCCCAGCGGCGCGTCGACCATGATCACGCCGGCCGCCGCCATCTCGGCCGCCAGCGCCATGGTCGAGGTCGGATCGGCGGTGGTGGTGTCGATCACGATCAGCCCCTCGCGCGCCCCGGCAAGGATGCCGTCGGGGCCGCGGATCACCGCCTCGACCTGCGGGGAATTCGACAGGCACAGGTGGATGATGTCGCAGCGTTCCGCCATGTCGCGCGGGCTCGTGGCCTCGCGCGCGCCCATGCCCAGCAGGCTTTCGACCGGGGCGCGGTTGCGATGGCCCTTGATCCACAGCTCGTGGCCGCCCTTGAGGATGTTCTTGGCCATGCCGTGACCCATCAGGCCCACGCCGATGAAGCCCACAACCGGTTTGTCGCTCATCGTGTCTTCCTTTCTTCCGATGCCAGCGGGCAGCCTGCGGGACGGAGGGCGGGGCGCGTTTCGGCAGGGCCGAAACAGCGGCGCCCGCCCGCCTCAAAGGCTGGCCGTAATTCCCCCGTCCACGAACAGCGTATGGCCGTTGACGAAACTCGACGCGTCGGAGGCAAGGAACACCGCCGCCCCCACCAGTTCCTCGACCCGGCCCCAGCGGCCCGCCGGCGTACGCTTTTCCAGCCAGGCGCAGAACTCCGGGTCCGCCACCAGCGCGGCGTTCAGCGGCGTGTCGAAATAGCCCGGCGCGATCGCGTTGCAGTTCAGCCCGTGGCGGGCCCAGTCGGTCGCCATGCCCTTGGTCAGGTTCGTCACCGCGCCCTTCGATGTCGTGTAGGGCGCGATGCCGGGCCGGGCCAGCGCCGACTGGACCGAGGCGATGTTGATGATCTTGCCGCGCCCGCGGCCGATCATGTGCCGGGCCACCGCCTGGCCGACGTAGAAGGCGGAATTGACATTGGTGCGCATCAGCCGGTCGAAGGCCTCGACCGGGAAATCCTCAAGCGGGGTGCGGTGTTGCATCCCGGCGTTGTTCACCAGGATGTCGATCGCGCCGTGCCCGGCCTCGAACCCGTCCACCGCGGCGCGCACCGCCGCGGCATCGGTCGCGTCGAAGGGCAGCACCGCCACCTCTGCCCCCGTCGCGCGCAGCCGGTCGGCGGCCTCGTCCAGGCGGGCGGCATCGCGCGCGTTCAGCACCAGGGCGGCGCCGGCCTCGGACAGCCCCCGCGCCAGCGCGAAACCGATCCCCATCGACGATCCGGTGACCAGGGCGCGCCGCCCCGTCAGGTCGAACAATTGCATGCGCCCTCCCCTGCCGGGGCCGTGGCGGATGGTTGACATTCGCGGCCCGAGCGGACTTGATGCGCGAAATGGTATACCATTTCAGCCGCGTTGCAACCCGTCCGCCACGGGCGGTTTCCGGGGGGAGATCCACGAGATGAAAGCGCTTTTCGCCCATGCCGCGCGCGATCTTCGCCTGTCGGATTGCGACCTGCCGGCGCCGGGGCCGGGCGAGGTGACGATCCGGCTGGCCCGCGGCGGGATCTGCGGGTCCGACCTGCACTACTACCTGCACGGTGGCTTCGGCAGCGTGCGGCTGAAGGAACCGATGATCCTCGGCCACGAGGTCGCCGGCCATGTCGAGGCGCTGGGCGCCGGCGTCACCGGCCTCGCCCCCGGCGATCTTGTGGCGGTTTCGCCCTCGCGGCCCTGCGGGGCCTGCGCGGAATGCCGGCGCGGCCTGCCGAACCACTGCCTGAACATGCGGTTCTACGGCTCCGCCATGCCGTTTCCCCACATCCAGGGCGCGTTTCGCGAGCGGCTGGTCGCCGATGCCGCGCAATGCGTGAAGGCCGAGGGGCTGGAACCCGCCGAGGCCGCGATGGCCGAGCCGCTGTCGGTCGCGCTGCACGCGGTGCGCCGGGCCGGCGATCTCGTCGGCCGCCGGGTTCTGGTGACGGGCTGCGGCCCGATCGGCGTGCTGGCGATCCTCGCCGCCCGCCGCGCCGGCGCCGAAGAGATCGTGGCGACGGACATCGCCCCCGGCGTGCTCGACTTCGCGCGCCGCGCCGGCGCCGACATTGCGCTCGACACCGCGGCCGAGCCGGAGGCGCTGGCCCCCTACGCCTCGGGCAAGGGCAGCCTTGACGTTCTGTTCGAATGTTCCGGCGCGGAACCCGCGCTGCGGGCCGGGATCGCCGCGCTGCGGCCACGCGGCGTGGTCGTGCAACTGGGCCTGTCGGGCGACATGGCGCTGCCGATGATGCAGATCACCGCGAAGGAGATCGAGTTGCGCGGCTCGTTCCGGTTCCACGAGGAATTCCGCACCGCCGTGGCGATGATGCGGAAGGGCCTGATCGACACCCGGCCGCTCCTGACCCACAGCTTCCCGCTGGCCGATTTCGCGGAAGCCTTCGACACCGCCGCCGACCGCTCGCGCGCGATGAAGGTGCAGCTGGAGTTCGCCTGATGCTGACCTTCGCCGCGGCGGTCTTCTTCCTGATCATCACGCCGGGGCCCGGCGTGCTGTCGACCGCCGGGGTCGGCGCGGGCTTCGGCTTTCCGGCCGGGTTTCGCTATGTGCTGGGCCTGTTCATCGGCACCAACATGGTGGCGCTGGCGGTGATCAGCGGGGTGGCGGCGGTGGTGCTGTCGGTGCCGGCGCTGCGCTACATCCTGATGGCGGCCTCCACCGCCTACCTGCTGTATCTTGCCGCGAAGATCGCCTTCGCCGGTTCCCGCATCGCCTTCATCGAGGCGAAAGCGGCGCCGGGCATCGGCGCGGGCGTCCTGTTGCAGGCAATAAACCCCAAGGCCTACGCCGTGAACACCACGCTGTTCGCCGGCTTTCCCTTCGCCCCCGACAACCTCGTGTTCGAAACGGTGGCGAAGCTGATCATCGTCAACGCGATCTGGATCCCCATCCATCTCGGCTGGCTCTATGCCGGGGCCACGCTGCACCGGCTGAACCTGAGCGAGGCCGCGCATCGCAGGATCAACTACCTGATGGCCGCCTCGATGCTGGCCGTCGTGGTGCTGGCGATCCTGGCGGGATTGCGCGTGGCATGATGCTCGCCGCACCCTCCCCCCGGCACCCGGCCACCGCGAAAGGAGCCCGCCATGCTGCCCCATAGCAACCCCGAGCCAGAGGCCCTGTTCATCGGCCGGCTGTGGCGACCCGGCATCGGCCCGGCGCTGATCCTGCTGCGCGGCGAACGGGTGGTCGACATCACCTCACGGGCCGTGCCGACGATGCGCGACCTGCTGGAAACCGACGATCTGCCCTGCTACCTGCGCGCCGCAACCGGCGAAGACCTGGGCCCGCTGGCCGATGTCCTGGCGGCGGATGGCGTGCGGCTGCTGCCGCCTTGCGACCTTCAGGCGGTCAAGGCCTCGGGCGTGACCTTCGCGCAAAGCATGGTCGAGCGGGTGATCGAGGAGCAGGCCGCCGGCAATGCCGACCGGGCCGAGGCGATCCGCGCCCGCGTCAAGGCCGCGATCGGCGACAGCCTGTCGGGGATCGAGCCGGGCAGCGAACGGGCGATGGAGGTCAAGCGCGTCCTGCAGGACGAGGGGCTGTGGTCGCCCTACCTCGAGGTCGGGATCGGGCCGGATGCCGAGGTGTTCACCAAATGCCAGCCGATGGCCGCCGTCGGCTGGGGCGCCGAGGTCGGGCTGCACCCGATCTCGACCTGGAACAACCCGGAGCCGGAAATCGTGCTCGCCGTCAGTTCGCGCGGCCGGATCGTCGGCGCGACGCTGGGCAACGACGTGAACCTGCGCGACGTCGAGGGCCGCTCGGCGCTGCTTCTGGGCAAGGCGAAGGACAACAACGCCTCCTGCGCGATCGGGCCGTTCCTGCGGGTTTTCGACGACGGCTACGGCATGGCCGATGTCGAGAGCGCGGAACTGACCCTCAGGGTCGAGGGGGAGGACGGGTTCATCCTCGACGGCCATTCCTCGATGACGCAGATCAGCCGCCGGCCGGCCGATATCGTGGCCCAGACGATCGGGCGGCATCACCAGTATCCCGACGGCTTCATGCTGTTCCTCGGCACGCTGTTCGCACCGGTGCAGGACCGCGACGCTCCGGGCCAGGGCTTCACCCACAAGATGGGCGATGTCGTCACGATCAGCGAGCCGCGTCTGGGCGAATTGCGCAACACCGTGCGCCTGTCGACCGAATGCCCGGAATGGCGTTTCGGCACCGGCGCGCTGATGCGAAACCTCGCGGCACGGGGGCTGTTGTGACGCGCCGCTTCCTGTCCGTCGGCGAGATCATGGTGGAACTGGCGCCCGCGGAAGGCGGCCGATATGCCATGGGCTTTGCCGGCGACACGTTCAACACCGCTTGGTACGCGCGCCGCCTGCTGCCCGCCGACTGGCGGGTGGATTATCTCACCGCCGTCGGGGCCGATCCGCTGTCGGACGACATGCTGACCTGGATCGCGGCGCAGGGAATCGGCACCGCCGATGTCCGCCGGGTGCCGGATCGGACGGTCGGGCTTTACATGATCCGGCTGAAGGATGGCGAGCGCAGCTTCGCCTACTGGCGCGGGCAGTCGGCCGCGCGCACGCTCGCCGACGATCCCGCGGCGCTGGCGGCGGCCTTCGCCGGGGCGGACATCCTGTATTTCTCGGGCATCACCCTGGCGATCCTCGACGAGGCGGCGCGGGCGCGGTTCTGCGCCGCCGCTGCCGCGGCGCGGGCCGCTGGCGTGCATGTCGCCTTCGACACCAACCTGCGCCCGCGCCTGTGGCCGGGGCCGGAGGCGATGCGCGCCGGGCTGATGCAGGGCGCGGCGGTGGCCGATACCGTCCTGCCCTCGTTCGACGAGGAGGTGACGGCCTTCGGCGATACCTGCCCGGAGGACACGATCCGCCGCTACCGCGAGGCCGGGGCAGGCACCGTCGTCGTCAAGAACGCCGGCGCCTGCTGCACCGCCTGGTCGGCGGTCGAGGGCCGGGCCGAGGTCACGCCGCCCGATGTCGCAGAGGTCGTCGACAGCACGGCGGCGGGCGACAGTTTCGCCGCCGCCTTCCTCGCCGCGCGGGCCGGCGGCGCGGGGCTGGCGGCGGCCGTCGCGGCGGCGGCGGCGCTGGCATCCAGGGTCATCGGCACACGCGGCGCGCTGGCGCCGGATCTATTCGAGGAGGAAAAGGCATCATGAAGGTTCTCATCATCGGCGGCGGCGGCCTCGTCGGGCAGAAGCTGGCCCGGTCCCTGGCCGCGCGCGGCACGCTGCGGGGCCAGGCCATCGACCGGTTGGTCCTGGCCGATATCGTCGATCCCGCGCCGGTCGCGGCCGGGTTCCCGGTGGACACCCGGCTGTGCGACATCGCCGATCCGGCCTCGGTCGCCGCGGCGGTCGACGCCGATGTCGACGTGATCTACCTGCTCGCGGCCATCGTCTCGGCCCATGCCGAGGAAGACCTTGACGCCGGGCTGCGCACCAACCTGTTCGGCACGCTCAACGTGCTGCAACGCTGCCGCGAGATCGGCACCTGCCCGGTGCTGGTCTTCACCTCGTCAATCGCCGTGAACGGCGGCGACGTGCCGCAACCCTATTCCGACTACACGGCGCTCAACCCGCAAACCTCCTACGGCGCGCAGAAGGCGATGGGGGAATTGCTGGTCACCGATTTCTCGCGCCGCGGGCTGATCGACGGGCGCGGGTTCCGTCTGCCGACGATCTCGGTCAGGCCGGGCAAGCCCAATCGCGCCGCCTCGGGCTTCATGTCGTCGATCTTCCGCGAACCGCTGCAGGGCGAGACGGCGAACTGCCCGGTGGACCCGGATTTCAACCATTACTACCTCAGCCCGCGCAAATGCGTGGAGAACCTCGTCAAGGCGGCGGAACTGAAGGCCGAAGACCTTGGCCGCAACCGTTGCATGGTGATGCCCGGCCGGGTCTGGACCATCGCCCAGATGATCGAGGCGATGACCGCGGTGGCCGGGCCGGAGCCCGCGACGCGGATCACCTGGAACAGGCAGCCGGAGCTTGACCCGATCCTGAAAGGCTGGCGGATGGACGTGCGCGCCGAGCGGGCCGAGGCGCTGGGGCTGGAGGCTGACGCGAGCTTCGAGGACAATATCCGGTACTTTCTGGAAGACGACGTCGCGCGGGGCTGACCCCCCGCGCGCCACGCCTCACAGCAGCCGGCGGATGCGGTCCATCGCCTCGAGGATGTTCTCGGTCGAGTTGGCGTAGGAAAACCGCAGATAGCCCTCGCCCCACCTGCCGAAGGAGGTGCCGGCGACCGTGGCGACCCCGGCCTCGTCCAGGAACCGGTCCTGCGCCGCACGGGCCGTCATCCCCGTGCCCTCGATATTGGGGAAGGCATAGAAGGCCCCCGCCGCGTCTGCGCAACGCACGCCGGGCAGGGCGTTGAGTTCCCGAACGATCACCTGGCGGCGTTCGTCGAACTGCCGCACCATCGCGCGCACCGCGTCCTGCGGGCCGTTCAGCGCCGCGATCCCGGCATGTTGCGTGGCCGCGTTGACGCAGGAATGATCGTTGATGCACAGCCGCGTGACGTGCTCGACGCAGGCCTCGGGCCAGACCGCGTAGCCCAGCCGCCAGCCCGTCATCGCGTAGGTCTTGGACCAGCCGTCGAGCATGATCAGCCGGTCGCGGATTTCCGGGTATTGCAGAAGCGAGACGTGCTCGCGCCCGCCATAGAGCATGTTCGAATAGATCTCGTCCGACAGGATCGCGACCTGCGGATGCGCGGCCAGGCCGGCCACCAGCCTGTCGATCTCGGCCCGCGGGGTCACGCCGCCGGTGGGATTGGCGGGCGAGTTGATGATGATCAGCCGGGTCTTCGGCGTGATCTGGCCCAGCACTTCCTCGGCGGAAAAGGCGAACCCGTTTTCCTCGCGCAGCGCGATCGGCACCGGCGTGGCGCCGGAATAGCGGATGACGGATTCGTAGATCGGGAAGCCCGGGTTCGGATACAGGATCTCCGCCCCCGGTTCGCCGAACATCAGGACCGCGAAGAACATCGTCGGCTTGCCGCCCGGCACCACCACAACATGATCGGGGTTGACCTCGACGCCGTGGCGGCGGTGCAGGTCGGCCGCCACGGCCTCGCGCAGCGCCGGCAGCCCGTTGGCGGGCGTGTAGCCATGATGGCCGTCGCGCAGGGCCTTGATCCCGGCCTCGACGATATGCTCGGGGGTGCGGAAATCCGGCTGGCCGATGCCAAGGTTGATGATGTCGCGGCCTTCGGCGGCCAGCTTCTGCGCCCGCGCCAGCACGACGAAGGCCGATTCCGTGCCCAGCCGCGACAGGCTTTCGGCAAACTGCAGATCGCTCATTCCGATGCCCCCGTTTCCCCGGCCGCGCGCATCCGTTCCAGCCAGCCCAGCGTCTCGTCCGTCGGCCGCTTCGGCTTGTATTCCGCGCCCAGCGGACGGGTCCAGCCCAGCCGGCCGATCAGCGCGAAGACATGCGGGTAATTCACCTCGCCGCCGTCCGGCGGCCCCCGGTCCGGGACCGAGGCGAACTGGACATGCCCGATCACGTCGATCAGCGCCGCCAGCCGATGGCTCAGATCGCCCTCCATCAGCTGCACGTGGTAGCAATCGAACATCAGCTTCAGGTTCGGCGCGCCGACCGCCTCGATGATCGCGCGGGCCTGGTCCGTCGTCGCCAGGAAATAGCCCGGCGCGTCGTAGCGGTTCAGCGGTTCGATCAGGATGGTGATGCCGTCGGGCGCGGCGCGCTCGGCGGCATAGGCCAGGTTGGCGCGGAACGCGGCCGCCGCCTCGGGCCCCGCGGCGAAACCCGCCATCACATGCACCGCGCCCGCGCCCACCGCGCGGGCATAGGCCAGCGCCTCGTCGATCGCCGCGCGCGCCTCGGTCTCGCGCCCCGGCAGCGCAGCCAGCCCGTTCTCGCCCGCCGCGACATCGCCGCGCCGGGTATTCAGCCCCAGCATCGGCAGCCCCGTGTCGGCCAGCGCCGCGGCCACCTCGGTCGCCGGCACGTCATAGGGCCAGTGGCATTCCACCGCGTCGAACCCGGCGGCCGCCGCCGCGCGGATCGCCTCGGGCAACGGCCGGTCAGCCCAGAGAAAGCCGAGATTGGCGGAAAACCTCATGTGTCCCAATCCACGTCGAATTTCGTCACCACGGCTTGCACCTGGTCCGGCGTCAGCGTCCGCGCGCCCGCGCCACGGGTCAGCAGCGCCAGCTTCGCGGTCGCCTCCAGTTCCTCGATGGCGTTGCAGGCGGCCTCGACATCCCTGCCGGCGACGACCGGGCCGTGATTGGCCAGCATCACCGCGCTGCGCCGGCCGGCCAGCCCGCGCACCGCCGCGCCCATCGCCGGATCGCCCGGCAGGAAGAACGGCAAAAGCTTCACCCGCCCAAGCTGCATGATCGCGTAGGGCGTCAGCGGCGGCAGGAAATCCTCCACCTCCGCTTCGGGCATCATCGACCAGGCGACCGAATGGGTCGAATGCAGGTGCACCACCGCCCCGGTTCCGGCCCGGGTGTCGTAGAACGCCGAATGCAGCGGCATCTCCTTGGTCGGGGGATCGCCGCCGACATGGCGGCCCGCCGCGTCGAACCGCGCCAGCCGGCCGGGATCGAGCCGCCCGAAACTGGTGCCGGTGGGCGAAACCAGAAGCCCGCCATCCGGGGTGCGGGCCGAGATGTTGCCGGTGGACCCATGCGTCAGCCCGCGGTCGTAAAGCGACCGTGCGAGGTGGCAGATCCGCTCGCGCAGGCGCGATTCCTCCGTCATCCGCCCAGCCTTTCCAGCGCGTCGGCGAAGAAGCTTTCGGCCCCGAAGTTGCCCGACTTCAGGGCCAGCGCGATCGGCCGGCCACCGCTTTGCGCGAAGGTCCAGGGCACGCCGGGCGCGATTTCCGCCCCGATGTCGAGCCGGGTGACGCCCAGCGCCTGCGCCACCGCGCCCGAGCTTTCGCCGCCCGCCACGACGAAACGCGCGATGCCCCGGTCGCGGGCCGCCACTGCGATCCGGGCCAGCGCCTCTTCCACCAGCGTGCCGGCGCGTTCGGGGCCCAGCGCGGCCTGCGCGGCGCGCACCGCGGCCGGATCGGCGGTGGCGTAGATCATCGGCGCGGCCTGCGGCGGCTGCCCGGCCAGCCAGTCGAGCGCCGGGGCCACCCCGTCCTCGGCCAGCCGCAAGGGATCGAGCCGGTAGGCCGGCGCATGGTGCGCATACCGGTCGACCTGCGCCCGTGTCATCGCCGAACAACTGCCCGACAACACGATCGCGCCGGGCGGCAGGGCGGGCGGTTGCGGCGCGGCGGCCGGCGCATGCAGCGTCCCGTCGGCCAGCCACAGCCGCGGCAAGGGCATCGCCACCGCGCTGCCGCCGGTCATCAGCACGAGGTCGCGGCAGGCCTCGGCGATCACCTCCAGATCGGCATCGGCGACCGCGTCGACGACGACATGCGCCACGCCCTCGGCCGCAAGCCGCGCCAGTTCCGTCCGCAGCGCATCGGGGCCGCGCGCCACCGTCAGCCTGTCGGCCAGCCCCACCGGCCGCGTCACCTGCGGCGCCAGCAGGCGCATCAGGTTCGAGTCATGCATCGGGGTGAGCGGATGATCCTTCATCGGGCTTTCGGCCAGCAATTGCCGGCCGACGAACAGATGGCCCATGAAGATCGCGCGACCGTTTTCGGGGAAGGCCGGGCAGTAGATCGTCTGCGCGGTGCCAAGGTCGTCCATCAGCGCCTCGGCGACCGGGCCGATATTGCCCGTCGCGGTCGAATCGAAGGTCGAACAGTACTTCCAGTAGAACCGTTGCGCCCCCGCGGCCTTCAGCCAGGCCAGCGCGGCACGGCAGGCGGCGACGGCCTGATCCACCGGGGCGGTCCGGCATTTCAGCGCGATCACCTCCAGCGCCGCGGCCTCGTCCGGCGGATCGTCGGGCACCCCGAGGCGCAGCGACACGGGCACGCCGCTGCGCGCCAGCAGCCCGGCCAGATCGGTGGCCCCGGTGAAATCGTCGGCGATCGCCCCGAACAGCGCGGGCATCGCCTCAGCCCTTCTCGCCCGGCAGGGTCAGCCGCGCGTTGCGGGCATAGACCTTGGCGATCGCCGCGTCGTCCTCGCCGCCCAGCCCCATGCCCGAGGCGGCAAGGAACTGTTGCAGCGCCGCGGCGGTGAGCGGCGCGCTGAACTTCGCCGCCCGCGCGATATCGGTGACGATGCCCAGATCCTTCGGCCAGATGTCGATCGCGCTGAGCGGCGTGTAGTCGCCGGCCACCACATGCGGCGCGCGGTTTTCCAGGATCCAGCTGGTGCCGGCGCATTGCGGGATGATTTCCAGGAACTGTTCCGGGCTCACGCCCTGGGTCATGCCGAAGGTCATCGCCTCGCCCATCGCGGCCAGCTGCACGCCGACCAGAAGCTGGTTCACCGCCTTCATCGCCGAACCCGGCCCCGCGGCCTCGCCCAGTTCGAACACCTTGCCGGCCATCGCGTCCAGCACCGGCCGCGCCCCCGCGAAGGCCGCCGCCGACCCGGCGGCCATGACGGTCAGCGAGCCGTCGTTCGCCCGCACCTGCCCGCCCGAGATCGGCGCGTCGAGATAGGCCAGCCCGGCCTCGGCGCAGCGCGCCTCCATCGCGCGGGCGAAGTCCGGCGCGACCGTGGCGCAGGAGATGATCACCGCGCCCTGCGGCAGGTGCGGCGCGATCCCCTGCGGGCCGAACAGCACCGCCTCGGTCTGCGCGGCGTTCAGGACGACGATCACCACCGCGTCGCGGTCGCCATAGTCGGCGGGCGCCGCGATCGCGCCGCCGCCGGCCTCGCGGAACCTGGCCACGGCCTCCGGGTTCACATCGGCGCCGCGCACGTCCAGCCCGGCGCGCAGGATCGACCGCGCGATCCCCATGCCCATCGAGCCAAGCCCGACGACGGCGACCTTCGTATCCGCGACCATGCGTTCCTCCCTGCCGGTTCCCGCCCCTGCGGCGGAGGTGTCCCACGTAGCACTCTGCCGGGAAATGGTATACCAGAAAACCCCGTAGCGCCGCGCCCAAGGCAGCCGCCCCGTGGCGCGCGGCGCGTGACCCTACCGCCTTGCGCGA
The DNA here is from genome assembly GCA_024742695.1 of Paracoccaceae bacterium. Lineage (GTDB taxonomy): Bacteria > Pseudomonadota > Alphaproteobacteria > Rhodobacterales > Rhodobacteraceae > JANSXY01. The sequence continues at coordinate 53,616 of JANSXY010000026.1, forward strand.
CCGGCCGGGCGACGGCCCGATGCGCGGACGGTGCCGGAAGGTCCGCCCGGCCACGCGCCGCCGGGCGCGGTCAGCCGAAAATCTCCCTGAACCGGTCGACGCACAGCCGGAACCCGTCTTCGAAATTGCCGTTGCCGGGGTGGTAGACGCTTTCGAGCGAGATGACGCCGTCGTAGCCGTCGGCGCGGAGCGCCTCGGCGATCGGCTGGAACTGG
>JANSXY010000001.1 GCA_024742695.1 Paracoccaceae bacterium
GTCGCCCGGCGATACATGTCGCTTGAAACGCTCGCCCGCCTCACCGACAATCCCACCGTCAGGCTGTCCGCCGTGGCGACCTGATCAAGCCCTGACCTCTCCGAGGGTCGGCGCTCTTACACCATCCCCCGGGACACTATCTGCGGGAGCGGATGCCGAGCTACTGCTTGACCGGCGCATGCGGCAGGACGACACGACCTTCATCGGCGGGATCAAGGCCCTGATGAACGAGTGAGTGGCCGGGATGTTCACAGCCTGGATGCTGCTGGATTTCGCAGGCAATGTCAGTTTCCTGCTGATCGGGATCTTCGGTTGGCGCCTGATGCGGCACGAGACCGAACCTGTCTGACGATCCGAAGTCCTGGTTTGGACGATCCAATATCCTTCGGCATATCGACTGCCTGCTGCGGCGAAAAGAAATGCCAAGCGTCCGTTGGCTGCTGCGGCTTGCAGTATTGAAGACGCCGTTCCCTGTGTCCGTAGAACTGCTGGCCGATGGTCCTGCGGCCTATGGCCCTTCTCAAGCAAACAGACGTTCTGCGGGACTCCGAAGAACGATAGCGCTGACCGTCCTGTCCGTCGTCCCCCTGCCTTTGTGATTGTTCACCCGTCATCTCGCCTGATGAAATCGGGCTTTCCCGTGGTCTTTCGCCGGCCCCCCCAGAGGTTCGCCTCGGCGCCGAGTTCGTCGTAGAGAAAGGATATCATGGATCGGACCCGCGCCGTGTTGCGCAGATCAGGGTGCGTGATCACCCGGAGATCCAGGTCAAGCGTCTCGATCGGATCGGATACCCGGATCAGGCGGTCGTCCGTGTCTCCTACGTGGCAGGGCAGAAAGGTCAGACCCATTCCCTCGGCGGCGGCATTCTGGACAGACCGTGATGCACGGCACTGGAACACCGCACGTGCCTCGCCGTGCTCTTTCGTCTTCCAGACGGTCGGGACAAGCCAGTTCGCGGTCCCTTCGATCAGGCAGAAGGGATGCTGCTCGACGGGCATGCTCGGGGCGGTTTCAAGGTACCCTGGCGCGCCGTAAAGGGCGAACCGGAACGGGCAGATCTTTCGCCCGAAAGCCGCGTCGGGCGGAGACCTGGTGGCCCGGATCGCGATCTCCGCCTCGCGCTTGTTGAGGTCCATGGCTCAATGACCGGGGCTCACATCGATCCGGATCTCCGGATGCCGTTCCACAAAGCGCGCGCCGTAGCGGGGCATATGCTCGGCGGCAAAGGCCTCCGGGCAGGTCACCCGCAGATGCGCATCGCACATCGACACCAGCGCGGCGTATTCGAACCGCAGGTGCTCGGCCTCCATCGGGTGGTTGCCGGTGCGCCCGTACCAGGGCCAGTCGAACATCGGCCCGTCGTAGGTGTCGTAATGGTCGGGATAGAGCGCCTTGTAATAGTCGTGGGTGAAGAACGGCTCGTGCGGGTCGAAGGTTTCGATATGCACCATCCAGTTGTCGTGCGCGGCGTTCTTCCCGATGAACTCCAGCCCCGCGTCGAAGGTCAGCGTCTGCGACTGGCTGGCTTCCGTCATCATGTGGCCGCGGTTCACCCAGTCCTGCCGGGCCAGGAACCGCAGCCGGTCCATCGCGGCGTCCGATTCCTCGGGGAACACCGAGCGGTAGAAGGCGAACTGGTCGGGATCGGAATGGATCGCGTTCTTGCCAAAGACGTTTTCGGGGATCGACGGTTCGTCCAGTTCGCCCTTCCAGGGGTCGCCTTCCTGGCCGCGGATGTATTCCCAGGTGGTGAACTGGGTGTGGTAGGTCAGGCCGCCATCCTCGAAGTAGTGGTTGTGGTCGGTGGCGATATGGGTGTGAACGCCCGCCTCGGACAGCATCCGCGGCATCGAGTCGTCGAAAGGTTCCAGCGGGCCCCAGGACCGGTGCAGGAAATTGGGCCGCCCGGTGTGGTAGTCGCGCCGCGCCGGCATGCAGGGCATCGAACAGACGTAGCTGGTATCGAAGGTCACCGCCCGGTCGGCCAGCCGCTGGAAGTTCGGGGCATGAACCCAATCGTTGCCATAGGGCGGCAGGTAGTGCCGGCTGAGCGTGTCGAACATCACGACGATGGCCTTCATGGCGCGTCTCCTGTCGGGGTGGCGGCGAGGCGGAAGCCGATATGGGCGGTGGTCATGTCGGGCGCCGAGGCGCTGCGCCCGGTGACGCTGTGGCGGCCGCAATAGGACGCGTGGCACAGGAAGGACCCGCCGCGCAACACCCGGCCATCGCCCAGCGGCGGGCCTTGCGGATCGGTCCAGAGGCCATCGGCGGGCATCGCCTTGACGTGCCAGTCCCGGCTGAACCGGTCGGCGCACCATTCCCAGACATTGCCGACACAGTTGAAAAGGCCGAAGCCGTTCGGGGCGAAGGCGTCGGCCGGGCAGGTTCCGGCGTAGCCGTCCGCCGCGGTGTTCGCGGTCGGGAAGGTGCCCTGCCACACGTTGCAGGCATGACGCCCGCCCAGTTCCAGTTCGTCACCCCAAGGGATAGCGTGCGCCGTCAAGCCCGCCACGGGCGGCGTATTCCCATTCCGCCTCGGTCGGCAGGCGGCCGCCGGCCCAGCGGGCATAGGCCACCGCATCGCGCCAACTGACATGCACGACCGGGTGCTCTTCGCGCCCGTCAAGCGTGCTGCCCGGCCCCTCGGGGCAGCGCCAGGACGCGCCGTCGCGGGGCTGCCACCACGACCCCGCGATGCCCGGTCTGGCGCCCTCGGGTGCGAAGACATAGGACCAGCCGAACCGCTCTGCCGTGCTGACATGGCCTGTCGCCGAAACAAAGCGCCCGAAGGCCCGGTTCGTGACCGTCGTCGCGGCGATCAGGTAGGCCGACAGGCGCACGCTGCGCACCGGCCCCTCGCCATCGTCCGGATGGCAGGGGCGCACCGCACCCATCGCGAAACCGGGGGTCTCCAGCCGTACCATGGGCCTTTCCGTCGTCCGAGCCATGGGGACATAGTCCGCGCGTACTCCATGCCGTCAATCGCGAAAGCCGACCTTCGCCGTCTCAAGGTCCACGGCCGCTCTTCGCCCATCCCGCAGACTGCTGCCGGCTACATGCGGGTCCGCAACGGGCTTGTGGCCGTCGCGGCAGCCGTTGGTGGCCATCGTTGGGTCTGGCAAGGCGGAGGAGTGCTTTCGTCCGCCAAGGCCTCGAATATCGATCCTTTCGGCGATGCTTCGCGCGTCGTGGAACCCGACGCCTGTCCTGCTGTCTTTCGACCGACGAACGCTTCGAGCCCTTCCTTGACTTTGCGAGCACGATGGGTGTTCCGTCCTGCCCAGCAGGGCCTGTTGTTTCCGATCGGGGTTCATTCGATGTCTGACTATCATGTGGCCGTGTTCGGTGGCGGTTCTGTCGGTCTTTGCCTGGCAGCCAGTTTCGCAAAGGCGGGAGCGCGGGTCTCGCTCTTGGTCCGCAAGTCCTCCGTCGAGACGCTGCGCAATCAGCCAATCGAGGTGTCAGGTCTTCTGGGCGACCACGAAATTCCCGCGGGAGCCATCACGCCATGCGATGCAGCCAGCCCGGGAGACGACGTTCTTCGAAGCGATCTGCTGGTATTGACGACAAAGGCCTATGACGTGGTCACGGCCCTTGAACCGTTTTCCCTTTCGGGGATTTGCCCTCCGGTCCTGTTGCTCCAGAACGGTATCGGATCGGCAGAAATCGCCAAGACGACCGTTGGCGCCGGCGTTCCCGTGTACTCAACCGCAATGATGATCGGGATGGTTCGCGAGGCACCGAACAAGGTCGCGGTAACCGCATGGTCCAGCCCGATCTTTTGCGGTCCGGTACTGGGGGATGATCCCGCGCCGCTGAACCGAATGCTGGGCGTTGCCGAACATGGTTTCGTGCCTATGGTTCTGGACGAAAAGATCAGGGATACGATATCTTTCAAGGTTCTTTTCAACACCTGCATGAACCCGACGGGTGCCATCACCGGACAGACATACGGTGAACTGCTGTCGAATGAGGATTCCAGGGAACTCATCGTCGGCCTGGCGGATGAAACGCTTGCGGCATTCGCGAGCGCCTACGACTATCATCCGGCCACGAGCGGGCGAGATTATGTGGACAACATCTTGACCCCGATAGTGTTTCCCAAATCGCAAGGGCACAGGTCTTCAATGCTCCAGGATATCCGAGCGGGTCGGAAGACCGAGATCGACTTCTTGAATGGCGCAATCATCAGGCTGGCCCGGGATCACGGGCTTTCCGCGCCCCGACATGAGGCCATTCACCATCTGATCAAGGCATGTGAAGCGTCTTCGCACGCGCGAGATGCCATCCCGTCGGACTGATTGTCGGAAGGCAGCTTCGCCTGGAACCCGGACCTCGTGCCCGGCAGCGGCACGGACGGTTCCGGGGTCTTCTCGGTCCCCGGTTTCGAACGCGGCATTCGTGAAGATCGGCCGGGGGCGGTCGGTGTCGATGATCTGCGTCCGCCTGCGATGGGCTTCGCGCCTGTCGGCGTCCGGCGCCGCGTGTCACGACGTGACGATCTGAAGAAGCGGATTGGAACGGATGTCCGATATCAGCTCGGCCTGTCGCCTGAACCCTGTTCGCGCGAAGATGGAAGCAAGCTGCGTCTTGGCTGTATTCGCACTGATCCCGGCGGCAACCGCGGCTTCGGCGAGGTTCTTGCCGCTCGCCAGGAGTTCCGCAAGCCGGCCTTCGGCCGGACTCAGCCCGTAGGCCGAGGCGATCGCCGCGCCTGATGGACCGCTCTGCGCTTCCGGATCGCGAAACAGGATCGCAACTGTCGGCCGATGCGGCCACCCGGTCGCGTCCGGGCCCCGGAAGGGTGACACGAGCACCGGCAGTACGTCGCCACCTGCTGCCCGCAGGCGCAACACCGTTCCGGCGCTGAGGCCTCGCCCTGAACCGGTCCGCGCCGCGGCCGCGATCCGCCATGACAGCAGGCCAAGGCTGCGGTGATGGGTGGTGCGCAGGCGTCCGTCGACGACCGTCATCCAGCGGCGCTTGGCCAGAACACGCTCGGCCACGGTATTGGCCTGAACGATCCTGCGGTCCTCGGAGGCAAGGATCACGCCCAGATCGAGCGCTTCGACAATGTCCGGGCCAATCGCCGAGTGTGCGATGTGCAGATCGAACTGCATCGACAGGCCGACCGCCCGCGCGAAGTGCGACATCAGCAATGCGTAAAGGCCCTTTTGGGCATCGGAGAAGGGCCCCTGCCGGCGTGTGCGGTGGACGCCGCTGCCGCCCACGAGGCCGCCGGGCAGCGGATATGTGCAGCCGATCATGTGGAAGATTCCGACGCGCGGGCACCAGTCCGCGCAGAACTCCGTCCGCAGGAAATCCCCGGGATCGATCAGCTCCTCGCCGCGCCGCACGTAGGGTGGCGGGTGGGGCAGGGCCCGTTCGAACCAAACGTTGCGTTCGTGGTAGTAGTCCGCGTAGTCCCGGCGCGCCGCGGTGTCGAAATTCTCCGAAGCGGACAGCAGCCGCACCATGTTCCCGCGGCGCGGCTCGGAGACGAAGTGAATGGAGCTTTCGGAGCCAAGCGCGCTTTCGATGACCTGCCCTGCCGAGGCCATTCGCCGAGGATCGAGGACGCGCTCGTAGATCTCACCGATCGTGGCGTGGAGCCGGGCTTCTTCCATATGCCCCTTCCCGCTGGACGAATTGCCGACATCATCACCTGAACGGGTGATTTCGGTCAATCTGCCGACGCCCATGCTGGCCGCGCAACGAATGATTGGGAGGCAAGCGATGAAGTACGTTCTGTTCTGGCGAGAGCGACCATTCGGCAGCGCGGCGGATGCCGAGGCGTCACAGGAGCGGGTTCTGGAGATGATGCAGCATTGGCAGCCGCCCGAGACCATCGCCATCCACCAGTTCCTCGTCAGGGTCGGCGAGTACGGTGGGTTTGCGGTGCTCGAGACGGACGATCTCGAAGCACTTCACCTGATGACATCGACCTTCGCGGTTTTCGAGTTCGTCCTGCACCCGGTCATCGATGTCGGGCCCGCGCTCGCGGCCGAGGGGGCGGCGGTGGCGTGGCGACGGACCTTGGCGTCGCAGTGAACCTGCGGCGCGGCGGCGGGGATCGGTCATCGGATCGCGGCCACCCGACGGCCCGGCAAGGTCAGGAGAGGCCGAGGGCGAAGGACCGGTACGCCCGCCAAGCGGATCCAGTCAGTCCCCTTGCGAATGCCGGCCTGCCGACTGAGCCGGGGCTTGTGCCGAACGCGCCGTTTGAAGGCACGCTCATCACCGGGTGGCCAGGGTCCGCATCGCCGCTTGCGCCTCGTGGACAAGCTGATCGATCAGGTCACCGGCCGGCAACTCTCTGGTGAGCGCGGCGGCTTGTCCGTAAAGGAAGAATGACGCGTCGTCGTCGTCCGCGACCTCTCTGATCGGACCGCTGAGCGCGTACATTTGCGGAAACCGCGGAAGCTCCGTGCGGCTGCTCTCCATCTCCTGGGCATAGCGCGACCGCATCGCTCTTGCCGAACGGCCCGAAAAGGCGTCCGTCACCATCGTATCGCGGTCGGTGGCGCGGCGAAGCCGTTCCCGCCGCGCGGGCTCGGTCGCTGCCTCGGGGCAATTCAGGAACGCGGTTCCCATCTGAACGCCACAGGCGCCGAGCGCAAATGCAGCCGCGATGCCGCGACCGTCGCCAATTCCGCCGGCAGCGATGACGGGAACCGACACTCGATCGACGATCTGCGGGACCAGGGCCATGGTTCCCACCCCGTCGAACGGCGCGGTGGGAACGTGTGACCCGCGATGCCCTCCGGCTTCCCAACCTTGCGCGATTATCGCATCCATTCCCGCGTCCTCGAGAGCGCGGGCCTCTGCGACGTTGGTCGCCGAACTGACAAGCACGATGCCGGCCGTCTTCAATGCCTCGATGATCCGTGCCTCGGGAACACCGAAGTGAAAGCTCACCACCTTCGGCTTCAGCGCCAGCACCAGGTCAAGCCGCTCGTCATCGAACCCCCGACCCGGGGCCGGAAGTTCGGACGGCGGCTCCCCCAGACCCAGATCCTCGTACCATGGCTGCAGCTTCTCTCTTGTCTTCTCCAGCACACGCGGGTCTGTCTCCTCCGGCTGGATGACGAAGAAATTCAGGTTGAAGGGTCGGTTGGTCCGCGCACGAATGGCCTGGGCCTCGGCTTCGATGGTGCTGGCTGACTTCTCGCCGCAACCGAGCGAACCCATGCCGCCCGCATTGGCGACGGCACTGGCGAGCGCGGGCGTGCAACTGCCCATCATCGGCGCTTGAACGATAGGATGCTCGATACCGAAGAGGTCGCAGAGCCTCGTGTCGGGCCACATGACTGATCCAATCCAACAATGCGTCACCGCAAGCTAGCAGTTGAAAGGCGCCATGTCTGCTAAGTCCGCCGAGCCGGTCGCGCAGGTTCCAAGGCGCCAACGACGACTCCAACTGTTGACGGAGGTTCATCAAGGTCGCAGCGATCGACCGCCTTGAGCCCGAAGCGGATCTTGTTGTCCGGCGCAGCATTCAACGTGATCGGCGGAAAGCGGACGCCTGCTAGATGAACAAGGAAAACAAGTCCCACGCACAATCAGCCGTTTCCGGACTCCTTCACAAGCACATAAGGCATGCGACCGGACCGAGACGCTTTCACCCGACCTGCTGCAAGACCAGCCGGGGCGCAGATCCAGATGAGGCCCTCAGTTCTTGACGAATGGGGCGAACATTGTCCGGAAAGCAGTCTGCCTGCCGAGCGGATCGGTACCCATCTGCGCGAAAAGGTGCAGCATGTCCAGCGGAACCCAGTTTTCGCGGATCAGGCCTTCGTCGTGCAGGTAGAAGTCCATTACCCGCATGAAGACGGGTCTGCCGGTGGCTGGCAGGCCGCAGAACCCGCCACCGGCATGGATCGCGTAGACCGAGGGCCAGCCGCCGGTGACGGAATAGGGGCCGTCGCCGATGCGGATGTAATGGCCGGCGCCGTTGCGGGCGCGTTCGGCCATCACCTCCTCGAACGAGCCTTGGGGGCGGTGGAAGGCGATCCGGAAGGGCAGTTGGTGGCCATCGACGAAACCGGCGAGGCCTCGCGTCGTGCCGATCCCCGCCGGGCCGTACCACATCATCTTCGGATGCCAGTGTTCCCGCTGCGGCATGGCGATCAGCGCTTCGCGCGACAGGTTGCCCCGGTCGTCGAACTCCGCCAGCGACTTGTGCATTCGCAGGGTCTGTTCGAGGCTGGCGCGCCCGGCCTGCGGGTCCGACGGAACGAGCCGTAGACCGTCGGCCGTGATCGGCCCGGGCCAGGCCCCTTCCACGCCAAGCGACGGCGCCAGGGGCCAGACGCCCGCTTGCCGCATGACGTCGAGCACGTCCCACAAGAGGTTCACCTGAACCGCCCGCCCATCTCCGCCGATCTGCCAGACCTCGCCATAGCGCAGGTAGACGGTCTTGCCGGTTGCGGGAATGCCCAGCCAGTCCTGCTGCATGGTTCCGCAGTAATGGCCCATGGCGGCGGCAAGCATACGGCCCTCGTAGCATCCCGCTACGAAGATCGCATCGCGCCGTTCGAGGTCGGGGAAGGACCGCCGAAGCGGTTGCCAGACGGCGGCAAGCGCGGCGGCATTGCCCTGCATCTCGTTCATCGGATGGGCGACACGCCAGGCGCAATCCGGCTTGGCCAACCGGTCGAGCCTCTCTGGCAGATCCTTGGCAGGTGCCTCGGCCAGAGCGCAGAGCGCCCCGTGAACGGCGCTTCGCCAAGCCGGCGATGGCGTCGCCTCGGCTTCGAATCCCCCGCTCAACATCGCGCGCCCTCCTTGGCGGACCCCTGTTCTGTCGAGAGTGGATAAGGTTGAAATCGCTTGCAACATTATTCTTGCATACGCTTGCAAACAGATCAAACATAACAGCCGTCGCCGACGTCAGGCGAGTACCGCTGGGAGAGCGGGGATCAACAGGGAGACGACGCATGACCATTTCCATGAAGGGCCTAGCCCTGTCCGCCCTCCTGGGGGCAACCGCACTCAGCCCGTCGGCGGGACTTGCGGCGGATTGCGGCATCGAGGCTGGCCGCGTTTCGATCGTCGGCAACGAGTTTCCGGCGATCAAGACCGTCGCCGCCGCCGCCGCGGATTGCGCAAATGCCGAGGTCAAGGCGAACCTCACCGCCGATCACCAGAAGATCAACCTGCCCGGCATGCAGGGCAACCCGGCCGAGTATACCAGCGCGATCATCGCGACCTCGTCGATCGTGGCGCTGATGAACGAGGATGTGATCCGTCCGCTGGACGACCTTGTCGCCGCGCTCGGCCAGGATATCCCGAAGCAGCAACTCATCACCATCGACGGGCGTGTGATGGCCGTGGGCTTCATGGCGAACGCACAGCACCTCGTCTACCGCAAGGACGTGCTGGAGCAGGTCGGGCTGGAGCCGCCGAAGACCTACGAAGAGATGCTTGCCGCGGCCGAGAAGATCCGCGCCGCCGGAATCATGCAGAACCCGGTGGGCGGCGCCTATGCCGCGGGCTGGAACCTCGCGCAGGAATTCGTGAACATGTACACTGGCATGGGCGGCGAATTCTTCGAGCCCGGCACACCCAACGTCTCGGTCAACAATGACAAGGGCGTGGCCGCGCTGGAGATGATGAAGGCGCTTTCGGGCTACATGAACCCCGATTTCCTGACGCATGACTCGAACGCCACCTCGGCGGAATGGGAAGCCGGCAACGTCGCGCTGATGAACATGTGGGGGTCGCGCACCGGGGTGCTGATGGATGCCGAGGGTTCCGCGCCCGAGGTCCACACGAACACAATGGTCGGCGCGCCGATGAAGGTGGGTGGCGGCGACACTCCGGCGACCACGCTGTGGTGGGACGGCTGGACGGTCGCGCGCAACATCTCGGACGAGGATGCCGCGGCGACCTTCCTTGCGATGAAGCATGCCACCAGCCCGGCGATCCTCAACGACGAGACGATGGGCCAGGCGGTCTGGATGATCGCGGGCTACGAGCCCGCGCCGGTCAACGCCGGTGTGATGCAGACGATGACGATGGGGGCCAAGCCCTATCCGATGTTGCCCTACATGGGCCTGCTGCACACCGCGCTGGGCGACAACCTCGCCGACTACCTGACCGGCAAGGAAGACGCGGCGACGGCTCTGGCCGATGTCGAGGCCGCCTATGTCGCGGCGGCCCGCGAAAAGGGTTTCCTTCAGTAAGGGCCCGCGGCCGGCGGCGCCCCCGCCGCCGGCCATTCCTTTCCCCGACCGACGCCTTTCGCCGCGACGTGCGCCCGCACTGTCGTATACCCCTCCGCTGGCTCGCGGGATCGCAAATGAAACACCGTACCTTCCTGTGGTTCATGCTGCCATCGGCGACCGCGATGGTGCTGTTCATCGCACTGCCCATCGTTTCGGTGCTGATCCAGTCGGTCTATGCGCCGCATGAACAGGTCATTCGCGAGGTCGAGAACTGCACGCTGTTCGGCTGTACGACCTCCACCGTGATCGACCAGGAGGCGACGCGCGCGCTGCGCGAAGCCGAGCCGCTGGGCCGCTTCGTCGGAACGGCCATCTACACCGATCGCAACCACCTCGCGCTGTCGCAGATCGGCGCGCTCTGGTCGGCCTCGTCCGGGATCGGGGATTTCACCGGCAAGCTTCTGAACCTGCCGTTCTACGGGGCGCTCGCCTTCACGCTGACCTACACCGCGCTTGTCACGCCGCTGTCGATCATCCTTGGCTTCGTCATCGCACTGTCGGTCAACGCCGTGCCGCGGCTGATGCGCGGCCCGATGATCTTCGTCTCGCTCCTGCCGATGATCGTCACGCCGCTTGTCGGCGCACTCATCCTGTTCTGGATGGTCGATGCGCGCGGTATTCTGGGGGCCGCGATGCAGGCGCTGGCGGGCGACCCCGACCTGTCGGTCAAGGCCTCGACGCCCCTGATGTGGGCGATGCTGATCGTCTACGGCATCTGGTCCTCGGCACCCTTCGCCTTCGTTGTCTACTACGCCGGGCTGCAGACCGTGCCGCAGGATTCGCTCGAATCCGCGATGATCGACGGGGCCAGCCGCTGGGAACGCATCCGCTATGTCGTGATCCCGCATCTGGTGCCGCTGACGACCTTCATGGCGCTCATCAAGATCATGGACAATTTCCGGGTCTTCGAACCGATCGTGAGCTTCAACGCCGCCGCGCATGCCCAGTCGCTCAGCTTCTTCATCTACTCCGATCTCGGCGGCGAAACCCGGCTCCTGTCCTCGGCCGCTGCGACCTCGGTCCTGACGATCCTCGGCGTCGTCATCCTCCTGTCGCCGGTGCTGGTCCGGACGTGGAGAAGCTTCGGAAAGGGGGCCGCATGACCACCCGCATCGCCGATCGCCGCCCGGCCGCGCTGCAGCTCTTCCTGACCGGCTTTCTCGTCCTTTGGCTGATCATCGCGGCCTTCCCCTTCCTCTGGACGCTCTGGGGCAGCTTCAAGGTCGAGGGCGACTTCTTCTCCAAGGCCGACTGGATGAATGCGCTGACCGGGCCGCTGACGCAGGCCGAAACGGGCGCGGCCTTCACCGGCGCGGGCTACTGGGGCGCCTGGGTGCAGGAGGAGTTCTGGCGCGCGGCCCTCAACACTCTGATTGTGGTCGTGAGCGTCGTCTGTATCTCGCTAACCTTCGGGACGCTTGGCGGCTATGCGCTCTCTCGTTCTCCCTATCGCTATGCCTTCTGGCTCTTGATCGTCGCGCTGGTCTTCCGCGCCATGCCCCCGATCACGCTGGTGTCGGGCTACCTGCTGCCGTTCTTCCAGTGGAACCTCTGGGGCCATCTGCCCACCGCGATCATCGTGCTCGTCGCGATCAACCAGCCCTTCACGCTGTGGATGCTGACAAGCTTCTTCCGCAACATCCCCAAGGATCTCGACGAAAGCGCGATGGTCGATGGCTGTTCGCGGTTCCAGGCATTCCGGCATGTCATCATCCCCGTGATGTGGCCTGGGGTGATCACCACGGGGCTGTTCAGCTTCCTTCTGGCCTACAACGACTTCGCGGTGACCGCGATGCTCCTGTCGAAGGAGAACCAGACGATGGTCCCGAAGATCGCCTCCTTCCTCGGCACGACCCAGACGAAGGGAAACGTCATGTTTGCCGTCTCCTCCGTGGTCTCGGTGACTGCGCCGCTTTTCCTGCTGGTCCTGTTCTTCCAGCGCCAGATCGTCAGCGGCCTGACCGCCGGCGCCGTGAAAGGATAACCCATGGCAGAGATCCGGCTTTCCAACCTCTCGAAGCGCTGGGGCAGCTTCGTCGGCCTCAAGACGATGAACCTGACGATCGCGGATGGCGAGTTCCTCGTGCTCCTCGGCCCTTCGGGCTGCGGCAAGACGACGACGATGCGGATGATCGCCGGGCTAGAGGATGCCACCGAAGGCGATATCGTCATCGCCGGCACCCGCGTCAACGGTCTAGAGCCGAAGGACCGCGACATCGCGATGGTGTTCCAGTCCTACGGGCTTTATCCGACAATGACGGTCTACGAGAACATCCGTTTTCCTTTGAAGGTGCGGGGCATTCCGACGGCCGAACACCACGACCGGGTCATGCGTGCCGCGGAGACGGTCGAGCTGGCCGAGTTTCTCGACCGCAAGCCCGCCGCGCTGTCGGGCGGGCAGCGCCAGCGCGTGGCACTGGCCCGTGCCATCGTGCGCAAGCCCAAGGTCTTCCTGATGGACGAGCCCCTGTCGAACCTCGACGCAAAACTCCGCGTCTCGACCCGCGCGCAGATCAAGAACCTGCATCACGAGCTGAAGACCACCACGATCTACGTCACCCACGACCAGATCGAGGCGATGACGCTGGCCGACCGCGTGGTGGTGATGAGCCGGGGCGAGGTGCAGCAGGTCGGAACGCCCCTGGAAATCTACGACCGCCCGGCCAACACTTTCGTTGCGGGCTTCATCGGCAGCCCGGCGATGAACCTTATGGAGGGGCGCCTCAGCGGCGGCGTGTTCGAGGGGCAGAACGTCCGCATCCCCGGGTTCGTCGCGCCGGACGGGCCGGTGACGCTGGGCTTCCGGGCCGAGGATGCGGTGTTGGTGGAGACGGGCGAAATCGCCGCGCCGATCTACACCATGGAGCTCTTGGGCGATTCCTCGATGGCCACGGTGCAGGCCGGCGGCGCACTCGTCGCCGTGAAGGCACCCAAGAGCTTCGCGGGCGAGATCGGCCAGACCATTGCCGCCCATGTGCCAGCAGGCATCTGCCACCTGTTCGACGCGACGACCGGTGCGCGGATCGACACCATGTGAGCCCGGCGGAGGTGCCGCGCAACACGACCACATCGAGGAGACCGCAAGAATGGCGATCCACCACCTGAAATCCGGCAAGCCCGCCGCCGCCCGCGCCGAGGATGACGCGAAGGTCCGCGCGACCGTCGAGGGCATCCTCGCCGACATCGAGTCGCGCGGCGACGCGGCGGTGCGCGATCTCGCACAGAAGTTCGACGGTTATGCGCCGGCGAGCTTCCGCCTCAGCGCATCTGAAATCGAGGCGGCGATGCAGAAGGTCTCTACCCGCGACATGGAGGATATCCGTTTCGCGCAGGCCCAGATCCGCCGCTTCGCCGAGGCGCAGCGCACGTCGATGGCGGACATCGAGGTCGAAACGCTTCCTGGCGTCGTGCTTGGCCACCGGAACATTCCGGTGCAGTCGGTCGGCTGCTACGTGCCGGGCGGCAAGTTTCCGATGGTCGCCTCCGCGCATATGTCGGTCCTGACCGCGAGCGTGGCGGGAGTGCCGCGAATCGTCGCCTCCGCGCCGCCGGTGAAGGGGGAACCGCACCCGGCGATCGTCGCGGCGATGCAGTTGGGCGGTGCGCATGAGATCTACGTTCTCGGTGGCATCCAGGCTGTCGGCGCCATGGCGCTTGGGACCGAGGCAATCGAGCCCGTCCACATGCTCGTCGGCCCCGGCAACGCCTTCGTGGCCGAGGCGAAGCGCCAGCTTTATGGCCGCGTCGGCATCGACCTTTTCGCGGGGCCCACCGAAACGATGGTGATCGCCGACGACACCGTGGATGCCGAACTGTGCGCGACCGATCTCCTCGGCCAGGCCGAACATGGCTACAACTCCCCCGCCTGCCTGATCACCAATTCCCGAAAGCTGGCTGAGGCGACGCTGGCGGAAGTGGACCGTCTGCTGGCGATCCTGCCCACGACCGAGACCGCCGCGGCAAGCTGGCGCGACTATGGTGACGTCATCCTCTGCGACAGCTACGAGGAAATGCTCTCTGTCGCCAACGACATGGCCTACGAGCATGTGCAGGTGATGACCGACCGCGACGACTGGTTCCTCGACCACATGCACAGCTACGGCGCGCTGTTTCTGGGGCCCCGAACAAATGTCGCCAACGGCGACAAGGTGATCGGCACCAATCACACCCTGCCGACGAAAAAGGCCGGGCGCTACACCGGCGGACTTTGGGTTGGCAAGTTCCTCAAGACCCACAGCTACCAGCGCATCACGACCGACGCGGCGGCGGCGATGATGGGCGCCTATGGTTCGCGCCTGTGTATGCTCGAGGGCTTTGTCGGCCATGCCGAGCAATGCAACATCCGGGTGCGCCGCTACGGCGGCCGCAATGTGCCCTATGGGTCGGCGGCGGAATGACGCACTCGGAACTCAAGGCGGTTCTGTCCCCGTTCCGCGCGGCGGCGTCCTCGGCCACGGGCGAAGGCCTGCGGGCCGCGCTGGGCCAGGTGGTCGCTCCGGATGCGACGCTCCGGCTTTGCCATCCGTTCGGAGAGGTGACCGGCCCGCAAGGATGGTTCGACACCGCGCTGGGTCCGCTGCTGGCCGCGATGCCAGACCTTGAGCGACGCGACATGATCCTGCTTGCGGGCACGACGCCCGAGGGGCAGGACTGGATCGGCTGCATGGGCAACTATCTCGGCACCTTCGCCGCGTCTTTCCTCGACATCCCGCCGACCGGGCATCTCGCGCACATGCGATACCACGAGTTCTTCCGGGTCGAGGCGGGCCGCGTTGTTGAGATTCAGGCGATCTGGGACATCCCCGAACTGATGATGCAAGCCGGGGTCTGGCCGATGGGGCCGCAACTTGGTTCCTTCCTCGCCACCCCCGCGCCGATGACGCAGGATGGGCTGGCACCGGGCGGCGACGGTTCGGCGACGATGGCGCATGTGCTGGCGATGCTGACCGATCTCTGCCGGCATCCCGCCGATCCCGACCCGGCGGTGATGAACCTGCCGCACTACTGGCACCCGCGCTGCAACTGGTACGGCCCGGCGGGCATCGGCACCGGGCGCGGCATCGCGGGGTTCCGGCACTGGCACCAGATTCCGTTCCTGCGGGGCATGCCCGACCGCGGTCTCGACAGCGGGGGCCTGCACAGCCACTGGATCGCCGAGGGGGCCTATACGTGCGAGACCGGCTGGCCCAACATGCGCATGACGATCACGGGCGACGGCTGGCTCGGCATCGCGCCGTCGGGCCAGCGGATCACGCTGCGCAGCCTCGATTTCTGGCGCATGGAGGACGGGCTGATCCGCGAGAACTGGGTGCTGGTCGACCTGCTGGACATGTGGGCGCAGATCGGGGTGGATGTGCTGGGCCGGATGCGGGAATTCGGCAAGGTGCGCAGCCTCGCGCCCGTGCCGCTGCCGGAGGGCCTTTCATGACCGGTCTGCCCCGCACGCCGTCCTTTCGCCTCGACGGGCGCCGCGCGCTTGTAACCGGCGCCTCGTCGGGGATCGGCCTTGCCGCAGCCGCCGCGCTGGCCGAGGCCGGGGCCGAGGTGACGCTGGTCGCGCGCCGCGCGACGGAACTGGAGGACGCAGCGGCATTGATCCGCGCGTCCGGCGGTCAGGCGGTGGCACTGGCGCTCGACATCACCGATCTTGCGGCAACGGCCGGGGCGGTGGCGGCACATGGACCGTTCGACGTGCTGGTCAACTCCGCGGGCCTGGCCCGCCATGCCCCCGCGATCGATACCACGCCGGAGGACTACGATGCGGCGATGGGGTTGAACCTGCGCGCCGCCTATTTCCTGACGCGCGAGGTCGCGCGCGGGCTGCTCGCGGCAGGCAAGGGCGGCAGCCTGATCAATGTTTCCAGCCAAATGGGCCATGTCGGCGGGCCGGACCGCGCGGTCTACTGCGCCAACAAGCATGCGCTGGAAGGCATGACCAAGGCGATGGCGCTGGAATGGGCATCCCACGGCATCCGCGTCAACACGCTGTGCCCCACCTTCATCCGAACGCCGCTTGGCGAACAGACCCTGCAGAACCGGGAACGCCGCGCCTGGATCCTGTCGAAGATCAAGCTCGGCCGGGTGGGCGAGGTCGAGGACCTCATGGGCCCCGTCGTCTTCCTCGCCTCTGACGCCGCGGCGATGGTGACAGGCACACATCTGATCGTGGACGGGGGGTGGACAGCGGAATGAGCGACCTACCCGTGAAAGTCACCGCACTCGATGTCGCCCGGCTGGCGGGTGTCAGCCAGTCGGCAGTCAGCCGCGTCTTCACGCCCGGCGCCTCGGCATCGAAGGCCACTGCTGCAAAGGTGCGGGCGGCGGCGGAGCAGCTCGGTTACCGACCCGACCCGCTGGCCCGCGCGATGATCACCGGGCGCACCCGGATCATCGGCCTGGTCGTCGCCTACCTCGAAAACCAGTTCTACCCGATGGCGCTGGAACGGCTGAGCCGCGCGCTGCAGGAACGCGGCTACCATGTCCTCGTCTTCATGGCCGAAAACGCCACCGAGAAGGTCGCGGAGGTCGTTCAGGAACTGATCGACTACCGGGTGGACGGGATCGTAACCGCATCGGTCGCGATCACGAACGACCTGACGGCGCGGCTCTTGTCGCTGGGCATCCCCGTCGTCAATTTCAATCGCGGGCAGGACGATCCGCGTCTGACCGATGTCACGTCGGACAATGTCGCGGGCGGGCGCCGCGCGACGGACTTCCTGATCGCCGCGGGCCACGAGCGGATCGCGCATGTGATGGGCTGGCAGGGTTCCTCGACCGGGCGCGACCGGGCCGAAGGGTTCCGGCAGGCGATGGCGGTCGCCGGGCTTGCCCCATTCGCGATGATCGACGGCATGTATGCTCGCGACACCGCCGCCGCCGTGACGCGCGCGCTTTGCGCCGGCCCCGACCGCCCCGACGCCATCTTCGTCGGCAACGATCACATGGCCTTCGCGGTGATGGATGAATTGCGCTTCGGCCTCGGCCTCGACGTGCCCGGCGACGTGTCGGTGATCGGCTACGACGACGTGCCGATGGCCGCCTGGCCGTCCTATGCCCTGACCACGATCCGCCAGCCGGTGAAACGCATGGTCGCGGAGACGGTCGAGGCGATCCTTGGCCAGATCGACGGCACGGCGGCCCCGCAGAAAACCCGGATCGACGGGCCCCTCATGGTCCGCCGGTCCGCCCGAATTCCCCAAGGACAGGTGCCATGAAAGGCTTCTCGAACCGCTGGAAGGATTTTCCCGATTACATCCTCGGCATCACGCGCGAGATCTGGGAAGACCGCGGCATCGCCACGCTCGACCATTACTACGCCCCCGACATCCCGGTGCGGACCCCGATGGGGGTGACCGTTGGCAACAAGGGCGTCGTCGCCTCGACCATGGCGACGCTGGCGGAGTTTCCCGACCGGGAACTGCTGGGCGAGGACGTGATCTGGTCGGGCGACGAGACGACAGGGTACCTGTCGTCGCATCGCATCATCTCCACCGGCACGCACCGGGGCGACGGCTGGTTCGGGCCGGCGACGGGGCGGCGGTTCGAGGTGCGCGTCATCGCCGACTGCGCCGCGAAGGCCGATACGATCTACGACGAATGGCTCGTGCGCGACAACGGCGGACTGGTGCGACAGCTGGGCGGCGACCCGCAGGATTTCGCCCGCGACCTCATCGCCCGCGAAGGCGGGCCGGACCGCGCCGCGCGGCCCTTCACGCCCGAGGCCGACATCGCCGGTGCCTATGCCGCGAGCGGCAATGACAACACATGGGGCGCCCGATATGCCGAAAGCCTCGGGCGGATCATGCAGGGCGATTTCGCCCATGTCCGCATGGCCTGGGACCGCGCCGCGGTCGGCCTTTTCCCCGGCGCGCGCAGCCTGACTGGATCGGCGGCCATCGCGGATGCCTGGCTCGGCCTCCGCTCCGCCTTTCCCTCCGCCCGGTTCCAAGTCCACCATGTCATCGGGATGGAGGGCGGGATGATGCCGCCCCGCGCGGCGGTGCGCTGGTCGCTCGACGGGCGGCACGACGGCTGGGGCGCTTTCGGCCGACCGACCGGCGCGCCCGTCCATGTCATGGGCATCTCGCATGCCGAGTTCGGCCCCTACGGCCCCGACGGCATCGGCCTTCGCCGCGAGTTCGTCGCCTGGGACGAGATCGCGATCTGGAAACAAATCCTTCTGCACCGAGGTGACGCATGACCCCGCAAGAAATGGAAGCCCGCATCGTCCGATACGGCGACCTGCGCCCCTGCAGGACCGCCTTTATCGATGCCCACACGCCGGGATCGAACCAGAAGGAAAACTTTACGATCATCGGTGGGGGTGTTTCCGAAAGCCCCGATCAGCATGTGCATATCCGCGAGACGCCCGGCTTCAACATCGGCGCGGCCGGCCAACCGCCGAAGTGCCGCAACTCGCTCCATTCCCACCGGACGGCAGAGGTGTTCTTCGTCCTCAAGGGCCGCTGGCGCTTCTTCTGGGGGCGCTGGGGCACCGCGGGCGAGGTGGTGCTGGACGAAGGCGACATCTTCAACATTCCCACCGGCATCTTCCGCGGGTTCGAGAACATCGGCACCGACTACGGAATGATCATGGCGGTTCTCGGCGGCGACGATGCCGGCGGCGGCGTGATCTGGGCGCCGCAGGTGATCGAGGACGCGCGTGACCACGGCCTCGTCCTCGGCGCGAACGGCAAGCTCTACGACACCAAGAAGGGCGAGGCGCTTCCGCAGGGCGTCGCACCCATGCCGCTCCTGACCAACGAGGAGTTGAAGGCCTTCCCGGAACCGACCACGGCCGAGGTGATCCCGAACCACGTCGCCCGCTACTGGGACTTGATGGCGCTGTCGGACAAGAAGCCCGCCCTCGTGATCGGCGAGAACGGCAAGCTCCACGACCGGCCGGGCTTCGAGGTGGGCTTCATCTCGCGCGGGTCCGCGACTGAGGAAATGCACGTCCACGACCGCCCCTCCGTCCTGATGCCGATGCGCGGCTACTGGCGCCTGAAGTGGGATGGTCCCGACGGTGCCGGGGAGGCGACGTTGAATCCAGGCGATACCTGCCTCGTCCCCGCGGGGCTCAGCCACACTGTGGTGCCGGCGATGACCGGCGAGGCCAGCCTCTATCACGTCGTCGGCACCAACGATCCGGCAGGGCTGACGGGGCGACTGCTATGACCGGGCTTCTGGCGACCCACGTCGGCTCCCTCCCGCGGCCGCAGGCGGTGGTCGATTTCCTCTTCGCGCGGGAACGCGGCGAGGCGTACGACCCCGCTGCCTTCGACGCCTGCATGACGGCCGCAGTTGCGGAAAACGTCCGCCGCCAGGTGGAGGCCGGGATCGACATCGTCTCCGACGGTGAATGTTCGAAGATCAGCTACGCCACCTACGTGAAGGACCGCTACACCGGCTTCGCGGGCGACAGCCCGCGCAACGCGCCCGCGGACCTGAAGCTTTACCCGTCGTTCCTCGACCGCATCGCGCGGTCGGGAGGCACGCCCCAATACGCGCGGCCGCAATGCGTGGGGCCGGTGGAGTCAAAGGGGCAGGGCGAGTTGCAGAAGGACATCGCCAACCTCAAGGCCGCGATGGCTGCACATGGCGCGATGCGCGGGTTCATGAACGCGGCCTCGCCTGGCGTGATCTCGCTCTTCCTGCAGAACGCCTACTACACCGATCGCGCGGCCTATCTGGCCGCGCTTGCCGAGGCGATGCGCGAGGAATACCGCACGATCCTCGACGCCGGGCTCGACCTGCAGCTCGACTGCCCCGATCTCGCGCTGTCGCGGCACATGCTGTTCACCGATCTCGACGACGACGCGTTCTTGAAGGTCGCCGCGACCCATGTCGAGGCGCTGGAACGCGCGCTCGACGGCCTGCCGACGGACCGGGTGCGGCTGCACATCTGCTGGGGCAACTACGAGGGCCCGCATGTCTGCGACATCGGGATGGAGAAGGTCTTTGCCCTGCTGATGCGGGTGCCGGCGCGCTATGTCCTGTTCGAGACGGCGAACCCCCGCCATGGCCATGAATGGACGGTGTTCCGCGACCGGGCAGCGGAGATTCCGGCCGACAAGGTGCTGATCCCCGGCGCGGTGGACACGACGACGAACTTCGTCGAACACCCCGACCTCGTTGCGCAAAGGCTTGAACGGTTCACCGCCATCGTCGGCCCCGACCGGGTGATCGCCGGCAGCGACTGCGGCTTTGGCACCTTCGCGGGCTTCGGCGCGGTCGACCCGGAGATCGCCTGGGCCAAGCTCGCGACACTCAAGGAGGGCGCGCGTCGCGTCGCCGCCTGATGCTGCCTTTGGTCCTGATCCCCGGCATGATGTGCGACGCGCGGATGTGGGGCGGCCTTCCCGCCGCGCTGCATCCGCACAGGGTGATCCACGCCCTGCCGACCGGGGGCGAGACGATGGCGGAAATCGCGCAGGCCATCCTGGCCGACGCGCCCCAGCGCTTCGCGCTGGCGGGCCTGTCGATGGGCGGGATCGTCGCGATGGAAATGCTGGCCCAGGCCCCGGACCGGATTGCGCGGCTCGCCCTTCTGGATACGAACCCTCTGGCGGAACGGGCCGAGTTGCAGGCGCGCCGGAAACTGCAGATCGACCGCGCATTGGCGGGCGACCTCGCGGGAGTTATGCGGGACGAAATGAAGCCGAACTACCTCGCCGATGCGACCGACGGCGCGGTTCTCGACTTGTGCATGGACATGGCTCTGTCGTTGGGGCCGGAGGTGTTTTGCCGCCAGTCGCTAGCCCTGCGAGACCGCAATGACCGGACCGCGGCGCTGGCGGCCTTCACCGGCCCCGCGCTGGTGTTGATGGGGGCGGAGGACCGGCTTTGCCCACGCGACCGGCACGATCTGATGCATGGCCTGATGCCGCAGTCGCGGCTCGTCGTCGTCGAAGGCGCAGGCCACCTGCCGCCGCTCGAACGGCCCGCCGAAACCCTTCTCGCGTTCAAGGACTGGCTTTCCCGATGATCGACACCGCGCTTCTCGACCTGCTTCGCCGCGTGGATACCCCCACCGTCTGCAACGCCATCGAGGTGGTGGAAGGTCGGCGCGGCTTTGCCCGCTTCACCCGCGGCATGATGGTCTGCACCGAACCGGGCCGGTCCGTCGTGGGCTTCGCCGCGACCGCGCAGATCGCCGCGCTCGCCCCGCCGACCGAGGCGCCCGAGGTGATCCGCGCCCGCCGCATGGCCTATTACAGGGCGATGCACGACGCGCCGAAACCCTCCGTCGCCGTGGTCGAGGATCTCGATTTCCCGAACTGCATCGGAGCCTACTGGGGCGAGATAAACACCACCGTCCACAAGGGCTTCGGCATGTCGGGGGCGCTGACGAACGGCGTGACCCGCGACCTCGGCGACCTGCCCGAAGGATTCCCTGTGATAGCTGGCAGCATCGGCCCGAGCCACGGCTTCGTTCACGTCCGCAGCATCGGCCAGCCGGTGCGGATTTTCGGCCTCGAAGTGGCGCAGGGCGACCTCGTCCATGCCGACCGGCACGGCGCGCTGGTCGTGCCGCCGGAAGTGGTGGCCGGCCTCGCGGCCGCGATCCGCAAGTTACAGGCGACCGAGCGCCTCGTTCTCGACCCGGCCCGCGCACCGGGTTTCGACTTCGCCGCCTTCGAAGCAGCATGGGCAGAGTTCGAAAGGGCGCGGACCTAGCCGACTGCTGCGGCAGGCAGGCCCGCGTCCGCAAGCTGCTCCCAAGGATCGGATCCACTGCCCCATGCCCCTGCGGAGAGGGCCGGCGAGGTGGCCGTGAAACCCCACGTGCGGCCACCCGCCCCCTTACTTACCTGACGACCGCAGTCTCGCATACTGTCACAGCCAGTGCCTCGACTCGACAAGAACGGCGAAGCCGTCGTGGCTGCTACACGGAAGAAGAGAAGAAACGTCCGATACGAAGAAGAGCGAGGTCCGAGTTGAGCGGTTCACGACTGTCGGCGTTGGGCCGATCATGACGGTTGATGCTGCATCGGCGGGGGTCCGGAACGTCCGCAAGCCGGTCGCTCATGTTCGAGGGCGCCAACGACGGTTCCGGTCGTGGTTGGACGTTCATCAAGATAGCACCGATCCACCGCTTCGAGCCGTTTGCGGGCGCCATGCCCAATGCCGGGCGCGCGGCGGTTGATGCAGCGATCCGGGGTTCGACAAGCTGTTCACAATAGCGGACGGACCCAGTCGGCGAGCGGTTTCGCCAGCGGGTGGTGGGGGCCGCGGGGCAGCACCGCCACATAGTCCACCATGATCGGGCGCGGGGTGTCGATCGTCACGACGCGGCCCGAGTCGATCTCGTCGCGCGCGAGGCTCTCGGTGAAGAGCGTGGCGCCGATGCCTTCGCGGACCGCTTCGAGCAGCAAGTTGGGGCTTCCGATCCGGGCCTGCCTGAGGCGGGCCACGTCAAGCCCGCAGGTGCGCATCAGCCTGAGTTTGAGTTCCATGCCGTCGTGCCAGAGCCATGGAAGGTCTTCCGGCCGCCTTCCATGTTCGGCCACGAGCGCGGGCGCCGCAATCGCCACGCCGCGAACCCGCTTGAGATGGATGGTGTCCAGCGCATGGTCGGTGCTTTCGTCTCGCACATTGGGGTGGCGCGAGCGGATGCCGATATCAAGACCCTCCGCCACCAGGTCCACGTAGGCGCGCGTCGGCGCCAGCGAAATCTCGGCGCCGGGATGGCGCAGCCAGAAGTCCTTGAGATTGGGAACGATGACACGCTCGGCCATGAAGGGAGAGCAGGTCACGCGCAGCCCACGGGTGCTGGCGCCCGCGCGGGTCTGGACGATCTCGTCGCTGATCGCGGAGAAAGCGGCGGTGAGCGTGCGGGCCAACCGCTGGCCCGCGCCGGTGAGCACCACCTGTCTGCCCTGCCGCGTTGCCAGGCTCACGCCCAGTTCTTTCTCGAGCGCGCGAACCTGTTGGGCCACGGCGGCATGGGTCACGTTGAGCGCGCGGGCAGCGCCCGCAAAGCTACCCGCCCGGGCCGTGGCCTCGAAAGCGCGAAGCGCCGTGAGCGAGGGCAGGCTGCGCCAGTCAAGCAACATGATAGCTCACCTTTCTTCCCAAAATCATTCCTGACTACCTCCTTTCGCGCGGCATGGGCTAGCTTTTTCGACAAGCAACCGCCACCGCAGAGGCCCTCAGATGACCACAGCCACCCAAGCCGGCGTGCCCCGCCCAACCGGCCCCGAAATCGGAAGCGATATCCCCGGGGCAGGTATCGACGTGCCCTGTTTGCCCGGCTACGTGGCCAGAACGTTCCGCTCGGTCGCCGAGATTCCGCGCGAAACGGCCAATGCCTTCATGCTTGAATACATCGCGACCCAGGCCGAGATCTATGAACGGGTCAATGGCGAACCGGTGGACGGGGCCGCGCATATCGCGGGGTTCTGGGCGAGCATGGAAAGGGTTCTGCCCCCGCAAGGCAGCTATTATCTCGTTTGGTCCGAGCAAGGCGGGCTCGTGGGCATGGGCGCCCTGCGCCGGGTCGATCAAACCACCGGCGAGATGAAGCATCTCTACGTCCGTCCGGAGGCGCGCGGCACGGGGCTTGGACGCTGGCTTGTCGAGCAAAGGATACGCGACGCCCGGTCGATGGGGCTCAAGACCCTCATCGCCGACACGTTGCGCGGCAACGTCGAAATGCCCGCGCTTTACTCGAAGCTCGGGTTCGTGGAGACACCGCCCAATCAGCTTGGGGCTGCCGTGAACCTCATGCCGCATGTCGCCGCCGCTCTGCATTTCTTCCGAAAGAAGCTGTGACCGGCCTGCTGCAGTGCCCTGGCAGGCTGTGCGCCAGACACGCAAGGCAGCCCGCCTTGTACGCCTGGCGGCCGGTTCAGGCGACGCCCAGATACTGGCCGAAGCGCCGTTTGCCGAACATGCGGCGGTGCTCCGAAGGGGACAGGCCCGACTTGCGCTTGAAGACGCGGCGGAACGAGGCGGGATTTCATGGAAGCGGCCCCCGAGGACATCAGCTCGCTCGCCTTCTTCTGGACCGTCCCGCGCCACGAGGCTTTCCCGCGGGAGATCCGGGGGCGGCAGGTGTTTCTTTACGCTGCGCTTCATGCAGGGGCGGTCGCCGAGGGCGAGGCAGCGACCGCGGCCCTCCGGAGCATCGGGGCACCGATCCTCGGCATGTCCGGCCCCGGACCCTACTGCGCATTGCAATCGGGCTTCGATCCGTTCTTCACGCGCGGGCCGGTACATGCCGAACTTCATGCCTACTGGAAGTCGCTCTATCTCGCCCAGTTGGCGGATGCGCATATCGACCGGATGGTCGAGACGGCGCGCAGCTTGCCGACCGAGCAGTGCCTGATCGCGCTGTGGCATCTCGGCGGCGCCATGGCGCGGGTGCCGGAGGACGCGACCGCCTTCGGCAAGCGAAATGCGCCCTATATGCTGAGCTTCGACAGCTGCTGGACCGACAGGGCGCTGAGCGATGTCGTCATCGACTGGACGCGGGCCCAGGTGGCGGCGGCGCAGCCCTGTGCGGCGGGCGGGCTCTATCTCGACTTCCCCGGTGTCGGCGAGGCTTCGGAGGCACTCATCCGCGAGGCCTATGGCCCGAACTATGACCGTCACTCCGAGATCAAGCGCCGCCATGATCCCGGGAACCTGTTCCGCATCAACCAGAACATCGCCCCTGCCTGATCACCGGGCCCGCAAGACCGCTCGACAAGGAGGCGTCAAGCGGCCGACCCCGTCGTGAAACCGGCCAACCTTCCTGCGATTGCTCCGTCCGCCAGCCCGACACGGGAGGACAAGGGCGCAAACGGACGCACCCATGCTGCCCGCGCCAACGCCGGCACGACGGGGTTCGCGAATGATAGTCGTCGACTTCCGGAAAGGGTGTGTGTCATCGTCCCTCGACGGAATGGCACCGGGAGGAGGCGGGACGATGGACGTGAAACGGATTGAAGGTATGGCGGCCGACTACACGGCGGCCTGGAACTCGAAATCGGCGGAGGCCGTCGCGTCCTTCTATGCGGAAGATGGCGAGATCATCATCAATCGGGGAGAGCCGTGGACAGGGCGCTCAAGGGTTCGGGACATGGCGGCCGGTTTCTACGCCGACGTTCCCGACCTTTCGCTGACATGCGATGACGTTCGCTGTTCGGGCAATCACGTGATCTATGTCTGGACCTTCACGGGGCATGACGCGAAGACAGGCAACCCCTTGAGAATACGCGGATGGGAAGAATGGGATCTGGATGACGATTTCAAGGTTCGCGCGTCACGCGGCTGGTTCGATGCGCAGGACTATGGCCGGCAGGCCGCCGGCCTGTGACGGAGATGCGATGACCCGGTGATCTCCGCGCCATCCCCCCGGGCGTTGGGAAGACGGGCACCCTTGCGAGGCGGCATCCGCCGCGCCCGATCCCCGAGCCAAGGGGGCGCCGGGTCGCGGAACCCCGGCAGGCCCGCGATCCCCGCCGCATCGGCACGGCGGACGACCGTTCCGGCGGCCGGTGCCGAATGCCGGGGGCCGAACAGGCCCGGCGCTTCGGTTTCAGGGCAACGTTCCATCGCTTCGATACCCGCTAGCGAAGAACGTGGACGGGGCACTGCGCATGCCGGACGACACGGGCCGCCGTGGAGCCGATGAAGTAATCCGACAGGCCGGGCCGGTGCGACGAGACGACAATGCAGTCGACGGCGTGGGCTTCGGCCCAATCGAGGATCGAATTGGCCGAGTGGCCGGAAATGACGTGGGTCTCGATCTCCTTGTCGGTGAATTCGCTTTTCAGTTCCGCCGCGACCTCCGCGAGGTTCTTTGCCGCGAGATCGGAGGGCAGGGCGACGTAGGCGGGAACCGTTTCGAGGACGGCCAGCACGGAAATCTTTCCGCCCGGGGCCAGAAGCTTTCGCGTGACGGTCAATGCCTGCCCGTAGGCGCCGACGTGTTCGGGGGCAACCGGGATCAGAATGTGGTTGTACATCTTGGCCTCCTGTGTGCCCTGGAACGCTGGTATGCCGCGGGCCGAAGCGCCTTGATGCACGTCAACCCCCGCCGGGTGTATCGCCCGTTGCCCGGACCCGGTCGCCGGCGAGGATCGGGCGCGCCGCCGCGGGGCGAGAGGTCGTGCAGGGCTGTTCACCCGGTTCGGGGTTGGGCCGCGATCGTCGCGCGCCGACAGACGAACCGGACGGGCCAGACCCGTCCGATGGCCGGACTGCCGGCCCGCGCCGACCGCCGCGAGCCTACAGCGGAATGTCGTCGTAGTCGCGGCGGCGACCGGACCCGACATCCGCGAAGACACCCTGCGACGCCGCGATCCCCAGTTGGTAAAAACGCATGGTCTCGGCCACATACTGCGCCACGGCCTTGCCCAGGTAGTCCGACTGAACCTGCACAAGCTCCATGGGCGACCTGCACGCCAGCGTGGCCTTCTGCGTCTCCAGGTTGCTTTCCAGCCGCTCGGTCATGAACCGGGCGCTTTCGGACACCATGTCGATCCAGGCCGTCGCGATGGCCGGACTCGTGGCCCACAGGGCCGCCGCCGCGGCGGGCGTCTCGAGGCTGGTTCCGATCCGTTGCTGCCTTGTCGTTTTCACGTGGTGATCTCCTGCAAGAGGGTTTGCCCGTTTGCCGATCGGGGCGGCGCGTCGGTCACCGCGATCCTCGGGCGGCGTCCGGGTGTTCGGCAAGGAAGTGGCGAAGCGCCGCGAAGAGGTCGCGCGCGTGTGGCAGGTCGTCGGCATGCAGGGCCGCGCGAATGTCGTCGCACAGCATCTCGTGCACGCGCTGGGGGCCGTGATGCACATGCATCAGGTATTCTCCCAGCAGCGCGGCGTTGATCGTGGTGACATGCTCATGCTCTGCCAATGCCTCGATTTCCGCGCGGGTCAGCGCGGACATGTCCTCGATGTCGTCCAAAGAGATCATTGTGTCTGCTCCTTCAGGCCGGATCACTCTAGGCATGTCGGCGGGCCGCGGCCTTGACTTCGCTCAAGACGCCGCTGGCAAGCCGGCCGGCGGATTGTGGCGATCAGCCCGAGGGCCGGTGTTGACGCCGTGGCGACGGGCGCCCCGGCAAGATGCGGCCCGAAAGCCCGGCCGAGGCGGCGGCGCAGGGATGCCGACATCGGGGATGGATCGGGAAGCGGACGATCCGGTGGCGCGGCTTGCGGCGCCGAGCCGGTGCGACCCCGGCTGCCCAAAACCCTGCGGTCGGCCCCGGCGACGGCCGATCCTTCACCAACCGAGTGTGGGTTTATTTGGCCGCAAGGGCTTGATTCTTGTCGCGCGAGAAGAAAGCCTTGGCGGATAGCTGCACGCAACCCTGCCGCTTGACGCGGCGAGATCGGGATCGACATCGGTGTCCTCGACCAAGATACGCAACATGGAAGAGTTCGCCGCGGTCAGCGGCATCTCGCGTCCGACGGTATCCAAGTATTTCAACGATCCCGACAGTGTCCGGCCCTCCACCCGGAACCGGATCGAGGAGGCGCTGGAAAGATACGACTACCGCCCGAACATCTTCGCGATGAACCAGAACCGCAAGCTGACCAAGAACGTCGGCATCGTCGTTCCGTACCTGACAGACCCGTTCTTCGCCGAGATCGCAAGGAAGCTCGAGGAACGCTGCACGCTTGCCGGGTTCCGCCCGACACTCTACAGCCCCTACGGCCAGCGGGAGATGGAGGTCGAGATCCTCGACAGCATCCGGTCGCTGAAGCCGGCCGGCGTGCTTCTGGCCCCCCTTGGCCGGGCGTCGGACCACAAGGCCGTGGAAAGCTTCTGCGCCGACGTGCCGACGGTTCTGTTCGACAGCGATATCGAGGGCGTGGGCGAAGCCTTTGTCGGATCGGACAATTTCAGTTTCGTGTCGCAAACCGTGGAGTACCTGACCCGAACCGGGTCACCGCCGTGTTTCTTCGAGATGCGGACGCCGGCAAACCCGAACGCGAACAAGCGTCGGCTTGCCTATATCGAACTGATGGAACGCCACGGCCACGAGCCCCGGGTGATCAAGGTCGAGGGCGAGGGCTGGGCGTTCGAACAGATCGGCCGGGACGGGGCGCTGCGCCTGCTTGAAAGCGGCGGGTTTCCCAGTGACACCGTGCTGTGCAGCAACGACCGGCTTGCCATCGGTTTGCTGGCGGCCTGCTACGAGAAGGGCATGCGCGTCGGTCGCGGCGAGGGCTGCGCGCTGCGGGTGGCGTCGCACGACGGGCATCCGTTCTCGCAATTCACCTGTCCGTCGCTGACCACCGCCTCGCACGACTACGATTCGGTTTCCGACCGTGCCATCGCGACGCTGCGCGACCTGATCGAGGCCGGGGGGCGGTTCGATGCCCGCACGGAGATGCTGTATCCGGCCAATCTGATATTGAGAGCATCCGCTTAGCGTCAGAATCTTTGCGCGCGAAAAATTTTAATTGACGCCTGAAAGTTTTCTTCTCTAGTGTCGTGGCGACATCCAAGCTAGGGAGGACAACGGATGCATCTCAAGAACGCACTTCGTGCGGCCACTGCGCTCACGCTGATTTCGTCCGTCGGAGCCTCGGCGGAGACAATCACGATCGCCACCGTGAACAACGGCGACATGATCCGCATGCAGGGCTACACCGACGATTTCACCGCGAAGACCGGTCACACCGTCGAGTGGGTCACGCTGGAAGAGAACGTGCTGCGCCAGCGCGTCACGACCGACATCACCACCAAGGGCGGCCAGTTCGACATCATGACGATCGGCATGTACGAGACCCCGATCTGGGGCGCGAACGGCTGGCTCGTGCCGCTCGACGACCTGTCGGCGGAATACGACGTGGACGATATCCTGCCGGCGATGCGGGGCGGGCTGTCGCACGACGGCACGCTCTATGCCGCGCCGTTCTACGGCGAAAGCTCGATGGTGATGTATCGCACCGACCTGATGGAAGCGGCCGGCCTTGAAATGCCGGAAGCGCCGACCTGGGCGTTCATCCGCGAGGCCGCGGCCGCGATGACCGACCGCGAGAACGACATCAACGGCATCTGCCTGCGCGGCAAGGCCGGCTGGGGCGAGGGCGGCGCCTTCATCACCGTCACCGCGAACTCCTTCGGGGCCCGTTGGTTCGACGAAGACTGGAACGCCCAGTTCGACCAGCCGCAGTGGAAGGAAGCGCTGACCTTCTTCGTCGACATGATGAACGCCTACGGCCCGCCCGGCTACGCGACCAACGGCTTCAACGAGAACCTGTCGCTGTTCCAGCAGGGCAAGTGCGGCATGTGGATCGACGCCACCGTCGCGGCCTCCTTCGTGACCAACCCCAACGACTCCACCGTCGCCGACAGCGTGGGCTTCGCGCTGGCCCCCGACACCGGGTTGGGCAAGCGGTCGAACTGGCTGTGGGCCTGGGCGCTGGCGATCCCGGCGGGCACGCAGAAAGAGGCCGCCGCGAAAGAGTTCATCGAATGGGCGACCTCGAAGGACTACATCGAGCTGGTGGCCAAGAACGAGGGCTGGGCCAACGTGCCGCCGGGCGCGCGCACCTCGCTGTACGAAACGCCTGAATACCAGGAAGTTCCGTTCGCGAAGATGACGCTCGACTCGATCAACGCGGCCGATCCGACGAACCCGACCGTCGATCCGGTGCCCTATGTCGGCATCCAGTTCGTCGCCATCCCGGAATTCGCGGGCATCGCCACGGAAGTCAGCCAGGAATTCTCGGCCGTCTACGCCGGTCAGCAGACCGTCGAGGAGGCGCTCGAAAAGGCCCAGGCGCTGACCAACGACGCGATGGAAGCGGCGGGCTACCGCTAGGCGCGGCCCAGACTTCCGAGGGGGGCGGTTTCCACGCCCCCCTCGAACGCTCGAACCTCTGCTAGTCTTTCATCGTCCCGGGCGGGCCCGTTCCGCCACCGCAGGAGATGTGGCCATGGCGACCCAGCATTCCCGATCCGCAGCACGGCTGATGATGGCGCCGGCCGTCATCCTGCTTCTGGGCTGGATGCTCGTGCCCCTGACGATGACGCTGTACTTCAGCTTCAAGAAGTATCTGCCGATGCGCGGCGACTCGCTCGAACGCGGTCTCGATTGGGTCGGGTTCGAGAACTACAGCCGGTTCCTCAACTCCAGCTCGTTCTGGCCCAGCGTTCAGGCCACCCTGCTGATCGTGGGCGGCGTCCTGGTGATCACGGTGGTGCTGGGGGTGTTGCTGGCGATCCTGCTCGATCAGCCGATCTGGGGCCAGGGCATCGTGCGCATCCTGATCATCGCGCCGTTCTTCGTGATGCCGACCGTCTCGGCACTGGTCTGGAAGAACATGTTCATGGATCCGGTGAACGGCATGTTCGCCCATCTTTGGCGGTTCTTCGGCGCCGAGCCCGTGTCCTGGCTGTCCGATGCCTCGGTCCAGTCGATCATCATGATCGTGTCGTGGCAGTGGCTGCCCTTCGCCACCCTGATCCTGCTCACCGCGATCCAGTCGCTCGACAGCGAGCAGATCGAGGCCGCCGAGATGGACGGCGCGTCCGTCCTGTCCCGGTTCTTCTACATCGTCCTGC
Source organism: Paracoccaceae bacterium (assembly GCA_024742695.1). GTDB lineage: Bacteria > Pseudomonadota > Alphaproteobacteria > Rhodobacterales > Rhodobacteraceae > JANSXY01. The sequence goes on from JANSXY010000001.1 coordinate 30,743, forward strand.
CGCACCTGAGCCGCGCGATCACCATCGTGATCCTGATCCAGACGATCTTCCTGCTGTCGATCTTCGCCGAGATCTTCGTGACCACCGGCGGCGCCTTCGGAACCCGGACGCTGACCTACCTGATCTTCCAGCGGGTCGTGGACAGCCAGAACATCGGCCTGGGATCGGCCGGCGGGGTCTACGCGATCATCCTTGCCAACATCGTCGCGATCTTCCTGATGCGGATCGTCGGCAAGAACCTCGATCGATAGGGGGCGAACATGGCGCGCGCAGTCTCCACACGCCGCAAGGTGATGACCACCGCCCTGGCCTGGGCGATCGGGCTGCTGATCTTCTTCCCGATCTACTGGACGATCCTGACCAGCTTCAAGACCGAGGCCCAGGCGATCAACAACCCGCCGCTGTTCTTCGGCTTTGACTGGACGCTGGAAAACTACAGCGTCGTGCAGGAACGGTCGGATTACATGCGGTTCCTGTGGAATTCCGTCATCATCGCGGGCGGGTCCACGGCGCTGGGAATCCTCGTGGCGGTGCCGGCGGCCTGGTCGATGGCCTTCGTTCCGTCGCGGCGCACCAAGGACATCCTGCTGTGGATGCTGTCGACCAAGATGCTGCCCGCCGTCGGTGTGCTGTACCCGATTTCGCTGATCTTCGTGGAGTTCAACCTGCTCGACACCCGGATCGGCCTGATCCTCGTGCTGATGCTGATCAACCTGCCGATCATCGTCTGGATGCTCTACACCTACTTCAGGGAAATCCCTGGCGAGATCCTCGAGGCCGCGCGGATGGACGGTGCGGGCCTGCGCGAGGAAATCCTCTACGTGCTGACGCCGATGGCGATCCCGGGGATCGCGTCGACCGTGCTGCTCAACGTCATCCTGGCCTGGAACGAGGCGTTCTGGACGCTGAACCTGACCGCCGCCAACGCCGGGCCGCTGACCGCGTTCATCGCCAGCTATTCCAGCCCCGAGGGCCTGTTCTACGCCAAGCTGAGTGCCGCCTCGACCATGGCGATCGCGCCGATCCTGATCCTGGGATGGTTCAGCCAGAAACAACTCGTCCGCGGCCTGACCTTCGGCGCGGTGAAGTGAGGAAAACAGATCATGGGAAGCATCGTCCTCGAAAAGGTGAAGAAAAGCTTCGGCGACGTCACCGTCATTCCTCCGCTCGACCTGCAGATCGATGACGGCGAGTTCGTGGTCTTCGTCGGACCGTCGGGCTGCGGCAAGTCCACGCTCCTGCGGCTGATCGCCGGGCTCGAGGATGTCAGCGGCGGCACGATCCGGATCGACGGGCGGGACGCGACGGAAATCCCGCCGGCCCGGCGCGGCCTCGCGATGGTGTTCCAGTCCTACGCGCTCTACCCGCACATGAGCGTACGCAAGAACATCGCCTTTCCGCTGCGGATGGCGAAACTCGACCAGGCCGAGATCGACCGGCGGGTCGGCGCGGCGGCCGATATCCTGAACCTCACCGCCTATCTCGATCGCCGTCCGGGCCAGCTTTCGGGCGGTCAGCGTCAGCGGGTCGCCATCGGACGCGCCATCGTGCGCGAACCGGCGGCGTTCCTGTTCGACGAACCCTTGTCGAACCTCGATGCGGCGCTGCGCGTGGGGATGCGGCTGGAAATCTCCGAGCTTCACAAGCGGCTCGCCACCACGATGATCTACGTCACCCACGACCAGGTCGAGGCGATGACCATGGCCGACAAGATCGTGGTGCTGCAGGCGGGGGTGATCGAACAGGTCGGAAGCCCGCTGGAACTCTACCAACGGCCGCGCAACGTCTTCGTCGCCGGCTTCATCGGATCGCCCCGGATGAACCTGATCGAGGGCGCCGAGGCGCGCAAGCACGATGCCGCGGCGATCGGCATCCGGCCGGAGCATCTGGAAATCTCGCAGACCGAGGGGCTGTGGAAGGGCACCGTCGGGGTGTCCGAACATCTTGGCTCGGACACGTTCTTCCACGTGCAGACCAACGCCTCGGCCCAGCCGCTCACGGCGCGGGCGAGCGGCGAGCTGGCGCTCGGCTACGGATCCGAAGTCTACCTGACCCCGCGGCCCGAACACCTGCATCGCTTCGATGAAAACGGCTTGAGGATCGCGTGATGCGCCTTCAGGGAAAGACCGCGCTGATCACCGGGGCCGCGCGCGGCATCGGGCTGGCCTTCGCCCGCGCCTATGCGCTCGAGGGCGCGCGGGTCGCGCTTGGCGATATCGACATCGAGCGTGCCCGTGCCGCGGCCGCCGGGATCGGCGCATCGGCCACCGCCGTGGAGATGGATGTCACCCGGCAGGACAGCATCGACGCCGCCGTGGCCGCGACGGTCGGCGAGTTCGGCGGGATCGACATCCTGATCAACAACGCGGCGATCTTCACCGCCGCGCCGATCGTCGAAATCGATCGCGAGGAGTATCGGCGGGTCTTCGACATCAACGTCGCGGGCACGCTGTTCACCCTGCAAGCCGTCGCACGCCACATGATCGCGCGGGGCAGGGGCGGCAAGATCATCAACATGGCCAGCCAGGCCGGGCGACGCGGCGAACCGCTGGTCGCGGTCTATTGCGCGTCGAAGGCGGCCGTGATCAGCCTTACCCAATCCGCCGGCCTGGACCTGATCCGGCACGGGATCAACGTGAACGCCATCGCGCCCGGCGTCGTCGACGGCGAACATTGGGACGGCGTCGACGCGCTGTTCGCCCGGTACGAGGGCAAGCCGCCGGGCCAGAAGAAGCGGGAGGTCGGCGCGGCCGTGCCCTTCGGTCGGATGGGCCGGGCCGAGGATCTCACTGGCATGGCCGTGTTCCTGGCCTCCGCCGAGGCGGACTACATCGTGGCGCAGACCTACAACGTCGACGGCGGCAACTGGATGAGCTGATGCAGAACGCCGCCACAATCGGAAACCCGGTTGCGCTTCGAAACGCATCGCTTGCGGAGCTGCCGGAGGGCATTGCCCGCCCGCTCTACGATCGTTCCGGGCTGAGGCCGGGCATCGTGCATATCGGCGTCGGCAATTTCCACCGCGCGCATCAGGCGTGGTACCTGCACCGGCTGATGCAGGGCGGCATGGCGCTCGACTGGGCGATCGTCGGCGCCGGGGTTCGGCCGCAGGACGCCGCGATGCGCGCGAAGCTTCTGGCGCAGGATTGCCTGACGACGTTGATCGAACTCGACCCGGCCGGGAAATCCGCCGAAGTGGTCGGCTCGATGATCGATTTCCTGCCCGTGGAAGACGGCCACGGCGCGCTGATCGCGCAGATGGCCGATCCGTCGATCCGGATCATCGGTCTCACCGTGACCGAGGGCGGCTACTACGTCGATCCGGTGACGAACGGGTTCGATGCCGAGCATCCCGATATCCGCCACGATGTCGCGAACCCGGCCAGGCCGCGCACGGCGTTCGGCGCGATGGTGGAGGCCCTGCGCCGGCGCCGCGACGCCGGCTACGGCCCGTTCACCGCCCAGAGCTGCGACAATCTTCTCGGCAACGGCCGGATCCTGCGCCAGACGGTCGTCGGTCTCGCCCGGCGCGTCGATCCCGGCCTCGCGGAGTGGATCGACGAAAGGTGCAGTTTCCCGAACGCGATGGTCGATTGCATCGTGCCCGCCACCGGCGAGACGGAGCTTGCCCTCGCCCGAAGCTTCGGCATCGACGATGCCGCGCCGGTCACGCACGAGAACTTCCGGCAATGGGTCATCGAGGATGATTTCTGCGCCGGTCGCCCGGACTGGGACCGCAGCGGCGCGGTCTTCTCCGACCGGGTGCACGACTACGAGGCGATGAAGCTGCGGATCCTGAACGCGGGCCACCAGGTCCTGGCCAATGTCGGCGAGATCACCGGGTTGGAAACGATTTCGGCCTGCATGTCGCAGCCGCGGATCGCGGCCTTCTTCCGCAAGGTTCAGCGCGAGGAGATCGCGCCCCATGTCGGCGCGGTGCCGGGCATGGCGCCGGTCGATTACATCCGCCTTGTCGAGCAACGGTTCGCGAACCCGGCGATCGTCGACACCACCCGGCGGGTCGCCTTCGACGGATCCTCGCGGCATCCGGGCTTCCTGTTGCCGACGTTGCGCGACGGGATCGCGGCCGGCACGCCGGTGCGGGGGCTGATCCTGGTCGAGGCGCTTTGGGCGCGCATGTGCGCGGCGACCCGCGAGGACGGCAGCACGATCGCGCCGAACGATCCCGACTGGGACACCCTGGTCGCGGCCGCGACGGCGGCGCGGGATCGCCCGGAGGCCTGGCTGGAACAGCGCCGGCTCTATGGCGATCTCGCCGGTCACGAACCGTTTCGCCGGGGCTTCTCGCTTTGGCTGCGCAAGATCTGGGCCGACGGCGCGATGGCGGCGCTTGACGACTACCTGCAAGGCTGATCGCACCCGATGTTCCGCCGGAGAACCGGTGGCGTCGCCCGAAAGGCCGCCTTCGGGATCCTCGGCCGGTGCCTGGCGATTGCAGCCTGACCCCGAACCGGGTGAACACCCTCCCCGGATTTCACGGCTAGATGCACTCGCCTCCGTCGATCACCAGCGCGTGGCCGGTGACGAAGGACGAGCGGTGCGAGGCGAGGAACACGATGGCGTCGGCGATCTCGTCGACCGTGCCGAAGCGGCCCATCGGAATCGCCGAGGCGACATAGGCCTCGAGCCTGTCGCGCCCGCCCATCTGGATCTCGAAACCGCGGTTGAACGGGGTATCGATGAAGCCCGGGCAAAGCGCGTTGAAGCGGATGTTCTCGTGCGCGTAGTCGGCGGCCATCTGCCGCGTCATCGCCAGCACGGCATGCTTGGTCGTGCAGTAGGCGATCATACCGCGATCGTACTGCACGCCGGAATTCGACGAGGTGACGATCACGCTGCCGCCGCCTGTCGCCCGCATCGGGGCCAGCGCGGCCTGCGCGGCGACGAAATGCGACCTGACGTTCAGCGCCCATGACGCGTCCATGTCGGCCACCCCAACGTCCTCCAGCCTGCCCTCGACCTGGATGCCGGCATGGGAATGCAGGATGTCGAGCCGGCCGTGCCGCCGCGCCGCGCCCGCGATGGCGGCGGCCAGGGCCGGATCGTCCGTCACGTCCAGCGCCAGCGCCTCGGCCCGGCCGCCCGCGTCGCGGATGCCGCCGGCCACCGCCTCGGCGCCGGGGCCGTCGCGGTCGGTGACGACCACATGCGCGCCTTCGCGGGCCAGGGCGCGCGCGCCGGCGGCCCCGATCCCGGACGCGGCACCGGTCACGAACGCGACCCGGTTTTCAAGCAGCATCGAAACCTCCCTCCCGGTCATGGCGTCAGCGCCTTGGCCCCCGCCTGAGGATCAGTTGCGCGACGATCAGCAGCACCAGCGAGGCGACCATCACCATCGTGCCGATCGCGTTGATCTCGGGCGTCACGCCGCGCCGGATCGACGAGAACACGTAGATCGGCAGCGTGGTCTCGGATCCGGCGACGAAGAAGGCGATGATGAAATCGTCGAAGCTGAACGTGAAGCTGAGCAGGAACCCGGCAAGGATCGCCGGCGCGATCAGCGGCAGCGTGACCTGCCGGAAGGTGCCGAGGGGCGTTGCGTAGAGATCGGCCGAGGCCTCGGCCAGCGCCTGTTCCAGCGTGCCCAGCCGGGCGCGCACGATGATGATCACCAGCGCCATCGTGAACATCGTATGCGCCGCGATCAGCGAGCCGATGCCCATCGACAGCCTCGGCGGTTGCGCGCCCTCGGGCCACAGCGCCGCAAGCCAGGGGTTCAGCACCTCGAACACGGTCACCAGCGCGATCAGCGTGGCGATGCCGATCACGATGCCGGGGATCATCACCGCGACATAGATGATCGCGTCGAAGACGGTGCGCGCCGGTCCCCGGATGCCCTGAAGCCCGACGGCCGCCAGCGTGCCCAGCACGCTGGCCAGCGTCGCCGAGACGAAGGCGACGATCAGGCTGGTTTCCAGCGCGTCCATCACGAAGGGGTTTTTCAGCGCGCGGGCGTACCACTGCGTGGAAAACCCCTGCAACTGGCTGGCATGGCGCCCGGCGTTGAAGCTGAACAGCGCGATGATCGCGATCGGCGCGTAGAGGAAGAGATAGACGACGACGGTGTAAAGGCGCATGGCGGCGGCCCTCACATGATCTGGGCGTCGTCGCGGCCGAGACGCAGCCGCGCGATCAGGCGCATGTAGATCGTGACGGTGACCAGCATGATCACGATCAGCGTGAAGGCCACGGCGGAACCGAAGGCCCAGTTGCGCGATTGCAGGAACAGGTCGACCAGCGCGTTGCCGACGAAGAACACCTTGCCGCCGCCCAGAAGCGCGGGGATCAGGAACTCGCCCATCAGCAGGATGAACACCAGCAGGCAGCCGGTGGCCACGCCGGGAATCGACAGCGGCAGCGTGACCTGCAGGAAGGTTCGGAACGGTCGCGCGCCCAGATCGGACGAGGCCTCCAGCAGCCGCTTGTCCAGCCGGTCGAGCGCCACGTAGATCGGGAACACCATCAGCGGCAGATAGCCGTAGACGATCCCGATGGTGACGGCCAAGGGCGTGTAGATCAGCCGCACGCCCTCGATCCCGATCGCCTCGAGCAGCGCGGGCAGGCCGCGCCCGCCGAGGATGAAGATCCAGGCGTAGCTGCGGATCAGGATCGAGGTCCAGAACGGCACGATCACCAGAACCAGAAGGATCGTCTTCCATTTCGGATCGGTCCGCACGGCCAGTTGATAGGCCAGCGGATAGGCGATCAGCAGCGCCGCCAGCGTGCCCAGCGGCGCAAGGATCAGCGTGTTCTTGAACGCCGTCAGCCGCGCGGGCAGGTTGGCGTATTGTTCGAGGGTGAAGGCGGGGACGTAGCCGCCGGCCGGCCCCCGCTCTCCGAAGCTGAAGACCAGGACGACGGAAAGGGGCAGCACGAGCATCACCAGAAACCACGCGCCCGCCGGCGCGACCAGCAGCCAGTTGCGCTCTTGCCGGGTCATGTCCGTGCCGCCCCCGGTCCCGTCAGGCCGACTTGAAGCGGGCCAGAAGCTCGGCCCGGTTCGGATCGGTCAAGGTCGCCGCCGCGCCGAATTCCAGCGCGTCGAGCAACTCCTGCGCCGGGTAGAGGATCGGGTCGTTCAGGATCTCTGCGGGCAAGAGCGCGTTGGTGTTGGCGTCGGCCACCGGGTAGCCATGCGCCAGCACCTCGCGCGCGTTCACCGCCGGGTCGAGCATGTGGTTGATCAGCGCATAGGCCGCCTCGCGGTGCGGGGCGCCCTTGGGGATCGCGTAGTAGTCGCTCCAGATCTCGCCGCCCTCGCGGCCCAGGACATAGGCGATCTCGGGCATGTCGCTGTTCATCTGCTTGCCGTCGCCGGTCCAGCACATCGTCAGCCAGGCATCGCCCGACCGCATCGCCGGCTGGTAGTCCGACGAGATCGCGAAGAGATGCGGCTTGACCTCGATCAGCAGCTTCTCGGCATCCGCCAGTTCGGCCGGATCGACGGAGTTGAAGGAGTAGCCGAAATACTTCAACGCGTTGCCGATGGTGGTGAGCTGGTAGTCATGCACCATCGTGCGGCCCGAGAAATCCGTCTTCGTGCGGTCGAAGAAATCCTTCCAGGTGGCCAGCGGGGTGCCGCCGTCATGCGCGGTGTTCACCGCGAAGCCGGTGGTGCCCCAGTTCTTCGGCACGGCGTAGAGGGTGCCGTCGACCGTGCCTGCATCCGCGAAGCGCGGATCGAAGGCGGCCGGGTCGTAGTTCGGCAGTTTCGACACGTCGAGCGGTTCGATCAGGTCTTCGCCGACATAGGTGGTGATCGTGTAGTTCGTCGGCACGAACACGTCCCAGCCCGAGCCGCCGGCCTGAAGCTTGGCCAGCATCTCCTCGTTCGAGCCGAAGACATTGACCTGCACGAAGGCGCCGGTGGCGTCGGTGAAGGCATCGAAATTCGCGGTGTCGTGGTAGTTCGGCCAGGTCGCCAGCACCACCCGGTCGCCGATGTCCTGCGCGAAGGCCGGGCGCGGGCGCAGCCCCGGCACCGCCGCGCCCAGCACCGCGGTGGCGGTGCCAAGCCCGGTCACGCCCAGGAAATGCCGGCGCGTTACCGAGCCCTTCTGGTAGCGGCGCAACTCTTCCATGAACTTCCGCTTCGAGATGTGGCCATTGTCTTCCATCGTCTTCGTCTCCCTGCTGCTTGGGTTGGAATCCCTCAATCGTTCTTCAGCACCAGCGCCGCCGCGTCGCTCCAGGCCAGGTGGGCGGTCTCGCCGGTTTCGAAGCCGCGGTCGGCCTGTTCGGCCTGCCGCGGCGTCAGGACGTTGATGTTGCCCAGCGTCTCGTGCCGGACGAGGTACTCGGTATGCTCGCCCAGGAAGATCCGGTTGTGCACCGTCACCGCCTGGCTTTCCGGTTCCGGCGCGCGGGTCATGCGGATCTGTTCGGGCCGGATGCTGAGGCAGCCGGTCGTCCCCGCCGCCAGGCCCGCGCTTGCGCGGCCCGCCAACGTCAGGCCGGACGCGGTGACAAGCCGCGCGCGGCCGCCCTCGACGGCGTCCACCCGTCCCTCGAAGAAGTTCGAGGTTCCGACGAAATCGGCCACGTAGCGGGAGTTCGGATGATCGTACAGTTCCTGCGGACTGCCGACCTGCACGATCCGCCCGGCCCGCATCACGCAGATCCGGTCGCTCAGCGACAGCGCCTCTTCCTGGTCGTGGGTGACCAGCACGAAGGTGATGCCCAACTGGCGTTGCAGATCCTGCAACTCGATCTGCATCTCCTTGCGCAGCTTGCGGTCGAGCGCGGCCAGCGGTTCATCGAGAAGCAGCAGCTTGGGTTCGTTCACGATGGCGCGGGCCAGCGCCACGCGTTGCTGCTGGCCGCCCGACATCTCCCAGATCCGGCGCCGATCGAACCCCGACAGGCGCACGATCTCCAGCGCGCGGCCGACCTTCTCGGCGATCTCCTGCCGGGGCAGGCGGGGCCGGCGCTGGCGCAGCCCGTAGCCGATGTTGTCGGCCACCGTCAGATGCGGAAACAGCGCGTAGCTCTGGAACACCATGTTCACGGGCCGGCGGAAGGGTTCCAGCGCGTTCACCACCTGACCGTCGATCAGAACCTCGCCGCTGCTCGGCGCCTCGAAACCGGCGAGCATCCTCAGCGCGGTGGTCTTGCCGCAGCCCGAGGGGCCGAGGAACGACAGGAACTCTCCGCGCGCGATGCCGAGGTTCAGATCCTGCGCCGCCAGCACATCGCCGAAGGATTTCGAGACGGATCGCAGCTCCGCGACCGTTGCGGAGACCCCGGCCTGCGGCCGGGCGGCGTATTGCGCGAATGATGCTTTCGGGGCCATTCTGCGTGCTTGGCCTCATATTGCAGTATGAGGCAATGATGGAAACTTCACTTTGATTCTGTAAATATGCTTTTTATAGTAGTCACAGCTTGGCCGAGGAGGGCCGGCCAGGAATGAACCGGTCGGGGGAGGGTGCATGGAGTGGCTCGAGGCAGCCGGGCGGATCATCGACCGGATCGGGACGCCGGAGTTTCCGCGCGCCTTGGCCGATGGCCTGCACGACATCGCGGACTACGATTTCACGGTGATCTTCGGCTACGTCGGTTCGGCCCGTCCGATCGATCTGTATGACGATTTCCCGCCCGATCGCCGCCGCCTTCACGTCGAGGAATACCAGGAAGGGCCGTACCTGCTGGACCCGTTCTTCCTGGCCAGCCGCGGCCGCGCGGACCCCGGGCTCTGGCGGCTGAGGGAAATCGCGCCGGACCGGTTCTACCAGGGCGAATACTATCGCAACTACTACGCCCAGACCGGCCTGGCCGAGGAGATCGGCTTTCTTGTCCGGCTGGCCGGCGACATGGCGCTCGTGATCTCGCTGATGCGCAAGGAACGGCGGTTCTCGAATGCCGAGATGCGCGCGCTGAAGCGGGCCTGGCCCGTTGTCGACGCGGCCTGCCGGCAGCACTGGCGCGATCTCGCCCTCACCGACAGCCGGATGCCGTCGGGCATGGACGCGCGGGTCGAGACCGCGTTTCGCAGCATCGGCGAGGGGGTGCTGACATCGCGCGAGCGCGAGGTGGTGGAGCTGACCCTGCGGGGGCATTCCGCGGACGCGATCGGCAAGCTTCTGGGGATCTCGGCCGGCACCGTCCGCATCCACCGGCGCAACATCTACAGCAAGCTCAGGATCAGTTCGCAGGGAGAGCTGTTTTCCCTGTTCATCAATGCGATGGTCGAGACGGCACCATCGTCGTCGTCGTCATCCTCGGCGGCGGCGGGCCCGCCGCCGATGCATGGGCCCCGGGGCCGATCCGCCTGACCCCGGCCCACCCGGCGGTTTCGCGCCGGGGTGGCATCACGGCGGGCATCGCCGCGCGCGCCGGTGGCCGCCCGGTGCCGGTTTCGACCGCCGGAACGACAACGCGTGTTCCGCCGTTCCCGCGAACCTTCTAACCTGTCGGCGTCCCATCACGGAGTTCTCCCATGCCGGAGCCAGCCGAAACCGTCTCTCCCTTGCTGAAGTCCTGCCCGCCGTCGTTGCCCGCCACCGCCTACATCGATCCGCAGTGGTACGCGCGCGAGTGCGACCGGATCTGGCGGCGCGAATGGATCTATGCCGGCCGGATGAACGACCTGCCCGCCAACACCCTGCGCCGGGTTGAAACGGCCGCCGGCGCCTGTCTCGTGGCGCGTGGCGCGGAGGACCGGGTTTCGGCCTTCCTCAACGTCTGCCCGCATCGCGGGGCCGAACTGTGCGGCGCCGCCGACCGCGATTTCAACGGGGCGCTGATCACCTGTCCCTACCACGCCTGGGCCTACGATCTGGACGGGCGGTTGCGCTCCACCGCCTTCGCCACGCCGACACCGGATTTCGACCGCGCGGCGCATGGTCTGACCGGCGTGGCGCACCGCGTCTGGAACGGATGCCTGTTCCTGTGCCTTTCCGACGATCCCCCCGATTTCTCGCCCGACCTAGGCCTTGCGGCGCTCGACAACTGGCCGATGGATCGGCTGGTGACCGGCCATGCGATGGAGGTCGAGCTTGCCTGCAACTGGAAGGTGTTTTGGGAAAACTACAACGAATGCCTGCATTGCCCCGGCATTCATCCCGCGCTCAGCCGGCGCGTGCCGGTCTACCGGCAGGGGGTGATGTCGGCCGCGGAAACCTCCGCGCCGGGGGCCGCCGGGCCGGCGCTCGAACCCGGCACGCAAAGCTGGACGGTCGATGGGCGCCCCTGTGGCCCGGAGTTTCCCGATCTGTCGGCGGCGGAGCGTGCCGCCGGCCACACCTTCGTGACGATCTATCCCGGCGTCTTCCTTGTCGCGCATGTCGACTATCTGCGCATCGTGTCGCTGACGCCGCTTGCGCCGGAACGGACGCGGCTGCGGGCGGAATGGCTGTTCGCGCCCGAAACGCTGGCGGCGCCGGGCTTCGACCTTGGCAATGTCGTGGACTTCGCCGCCACGGTGCTGGCCGAGGATGGCGCGGCCTGCGAGATGAACCAGCGCGGCCTGCGAACCCCGGGGTTTCGGGCCGGCCGGCTGATGCCGCAGGAATTCGAGATCAGGGCCTTCCACGACTGGGTGCTGGCGCGGCTGGACGACTGACGCCGGTGCGCGGCGGACGGGGGCGCGACCGGGGCTAGAGATACCAGTCGTATTCGCGCGGCGAGATCGCTTCGCGGAAGGCGGCGAATTCGGCATCCTTCACGGCGGTGTAGATCTCGACGTAATCGGCGCCGAGATAGTCGGGCAGGATCGTGCCGGCGCGCATCGCGGCGATCGCGTCCCACAATGTCAGGGGCAGCGTTTCGTCCATCTCCGCCCCGGCGTTGCCGCCGGCCTTCGGGCCCGGATCGAGGCGGTGGCGCAACCCGTGGTGCACGCCGGCCAGAACCGCGGCCGTCACCAGGTAGGGGTTGGCCTCGGCCCCGGCGACGCGGTGTTCCAGCCGGCGGCCCGCGCCCGAGGTCGCCACCGGCAGGCGGAAGGCGACGGACCGGTTGTTTTCGCCCCAGTCGCGGGTGACCGGGGTGAACACGTCGGGTTCGAAACGGCGGTAGACGTTGATGTTGGGGGCGTAGATCGCCATCGCCTCGGCCATGGTGGCCTGCAGCCCGGCCACGGCCTGGCCCAGCCGTTCCTCGCCATCCGCCCGCGACGGGTCGAACACGTTGCCGGCATCGTCCGACAGGCTCAGGTGCACATGCAGGCCGCTGCCGGTCTGGCCGGCGAAGGGCTTGGACAGGAAGGTGGCGTCATGGCCGGCGGCGCGGGCGGTGGCCCGCACGACGCGGCGCAGCAGCGCGGCATGGTCGGCGGCGGCCAGCGGATCGGCGACATGGGCGAGGTTGATCTCGAACTGGCCGGCGCCGTATTCGCTGATCAGCGTCGTGACCGGCAGCCCCTGTGCCCGCGCCGCATCCTCGATCGCCGTCAGCACCGGCTGGAATTCCTCGATCTTGCCCAGCGACAGAACCCGGCCCTGGTCCTCGCGCCGTCCGGTCAGCGGCGAGGCCGCGGGCAGGGGCTCGCCCATGGGGCCGCGCCGGATGTCGATCAGGTAGAATTCAAGCTCCAGCGCCACCACCGGCGTGAGACCGGTCTCGCCGAACCGCTGCACGACGCGCTCGAGAACGGCGCGCGGTTCGTACCAGTAGGGGGCCGAGGTCGCCGGGTCGCACATCTGGCACAGCGCCTGCGCGCCGGCCCCGTCCGACCACGGGATCGGTGCGAAACCGCCCGACAGCGGTCGCGCCAGCCCATCGGGATCGCCGTCGGAAAACCCGTGCCCCATCGGGTCGGCGGTGTTGCCGATCACGTCGACAAGCTGCATGGCGCCGCAGACGGGTGTGCCGCGTTCCAGGATCGCGGGCACCATCGCCACCGGCAACCGCTTGCCGATCGGGTTTCCGCACAGGTCGATCACCACGGTGTCGAGGTAGCGGATGCCGGGATGGCGATCGAGAAAGGCCTGCCATTCGGCAAGATCGGCAAAGCGGCTCATGGCCGGTGCGCCTTGCGGCAGGGCCGTGCCTGCGCACGGATCCGGGCGGGACGGGCTGTCTGCGGCATCGCTGTGTCCTGGGTTTTCTGGTCGTCGTCGGCGGGCGCTGCCCGGTTCGGGCCGTCCGCGCGGAGGCCAGCTTGCCAAGAAATCGATCCGGGCGCAAAGGCTACTCTTCCGCTCGATCGGCATGACCGGTGCGCCGAAGGCGAACCGGCGGCGCCCAGTGCGGCGAACCGGATATCAGGCGGGCAGGCCAAGGGTGCACCGGGCCGGGGCACCGGCCCGCGGCGGCCTCGGCGCAAGGCAGCTAGTCCAGCAGCCGGACCACCCGGTAGACAAGCGACTGGGTTCCGTTGGTCGGGATGTGTTCCACCACCTCCAGCCAGATCGGATCGTTGCCGCCCTCAGCGGGTTCGGTGAGGAACATCAGGAAGTAGTCGACCGCCGGAATGTTCTCGGCCCGGCCGCGAACCTCGGCATTCGCGCAATCGACCGCCGCGCCGACCATCAGGCGCCGTGCGGCCCCATCCGCGCTGACGCTGGAACCGGGCGGGCTGGTCGTTTCCGGCATCCCGCTCAGGCAGCGGTTCTGCAGGATATCCCGGGTCGCGGGGTTGTTGGTGCCGTTCGGATAGGCGTAGGCGATCTCGGCCTGGTACAGTTCCCAGCGCGTGGAGGCGGTGCTGATGGCCTGCCACTGGGCCAGGGTGCCCGAGAAGTCCTCGGGCGTGTCGCCGCCATCGGGCAGGGGGCCATAGTTCGTGGTCAGGTAGACGCTGCGCCCGGCATCCCAGTTGCCGTCGCCGATACTCGTGCAGCCGCCAGCTGCAAAGCAGGTGTCTCGCGGCAGGCTCGCCACCGGCAGCGCGCCGCCGCCGCCGCCGTTTCCACCACCATTGCCGCCGCCGCCACCGTTGCCGCCACCGTTGCCGCCACCGTTGCCGCCGCCGTTGCCGCCGCCGTTGCCGCCACCGTTGCCGCCGCCGTTGCCACCGCCGTTGCCGCCGCCATTGTCACCGCCGTTGCCACCGCCGGCGACGCCGCATTCGCGTATCACGTTCGGCGCGGGCCGGTAGTCGGGGTTGTCGAGGCCGCGCGAGATCGCCGCGCCGCTCCAGATATCGAAGCGGGTGTTGATCGCGGCAAGGAAGTTGCCGCCCTTCACACCCGGCTCCGTGTCCAGCGCTCCGTCGTCGATCTCGAAGCAACTCGATGTGGCGCCCTCGGCGCCGTACATGCAAATCTCGTAGTCGATACCGTTCAGGCTCAGCCCCGCGCAGGGGCCCTCGACATTGGGGAACATGCTGGACATGTCCAGCAGGCCGGAATTGCCCGGCCCGAAATCGTCGATTCGAACCTGGCGCCCGACAAGGCTGGACGGGTCATAGCCGCCGCCCGGTGCCACGCAGAACCCGAAGCGGACCGGTTCGCAGGCGAAGGTCGCCGCGCCCGCGGTGGCCGTGGCCCTGGCGTCGAAGAACTCCAGCCCGCTTCCGCCGGTCAGAAGCGCCACGCCGCGCGAGAACGGTGTCTGCACCCGCCGCGGCACCGCGCTGACGCGGACCGCGCGCGTCGCGCTGTCGGTCAGCGCCGTGGCGCCGGCGCTGTCAAGGAAGGTCAGGGTGTAGTCGCCCGCGCAGTCCGCCGGATCGCCGCCGTCCTGAACCAGCGCGTCGCATTCCGCGGCATCCAGGGCCCGGCCGCGGTTCAGGGCCTGCCCACCATCGCCGAAGGTCTGGAACTTGTTGCTGATCAGGTCTTCGGCGGCGGCGATGGCGCGCGACCGGGCGCCCGGCATCCGGTCAAGTTCGCCGCCCGCGGCGAGCGCGATCTCGTCGACCAGCGTCTGCATTTCGGTTTGAGTATTGGCGATCCGCCCGACATCGAGCGACAGGGCGACGAAGCCGAGAAAGCCCACCACACCCAGCGCCCAGAAGATCAGCACGCCGCCGCCGTCGCTGTCGCGGAAGCGACGTGCGACGCGGGCCAGCATCGCCCCCGACCCGTCGCGCGCGGCGCCTGCGCCGGCGTGGCGCGGCCGGATGACCGTGGATTGAGAGTGCCGTGGATCACGCCGCGGTTGCGATGAACCGATCCGAGCCGGTCGGAGACCGCCGCACCGTGCACTTGCAAAAGAACCGGACATGTCGCGCAACCGTTGCCACCCGAAAGACGGACAATGAAAAATAACGTCAGGTCTCAATGACGGCGGACTATAGGTCCGGCATCGCCAACTCTCAAGGATTATGGTGATCGTTCCGTTAAGGCGCATGGTGCTTCGGATGCCCGCTTGCGCCCCTGGTCCGGCGGCGCCCCGCGCATTGCCCACCGGTCCGCCCGCCGGCCCGCGCCGCGCGATCCGGCACCGGCCCAGCATTGCACCAACGGCGGGCTTGCCAGCACCCGCCCGCGCCGGTTAGACGACCGGCGGCGGGTGGTTAGCTCAGCTGGTAGAGCGCTTCGTTTACACCGAAGATGTCGGGGGTTCGAATCCCTCACCACCCACCATCCAGCCCTTTGACAATACAAGCGCCGTTCGCGGATCGTCACCTCTTTGCGAAGTGCTTGCAGGGTCATCGAACCCTGGCAGGTCGAGTGTCCTCGCCGCATCGCAAAACGCTCGGGTATGACGCGCGCATGGATGCGTCCGGTGATCTCGATGCTGGAGTGGCCGGGGAACTGCGACACGTCCACCAGGGGCCGGCCCGCCTGCAGCATCTTCACGGCCACCGTGTGACGGATCCGGGGGATCGAACGGTCGGACAGGTCTTCAGTCCTGCGCTTGCGCATCACCGCTTCGCCTTCTGCTTCGGGTAGCCGTCTCAGGTTGCCCGACCGGGGGAGGCGGCCGGTTCATCCCGTCAGCGGACACAAGCGATGCAAGTCGATCGCCGCCGGTTGCAAGAGCCCCGCCGACCTAGGCCCGATGAAACACGAACGACCGCATGGAGACCGAGCCCAGATCGATGGATTCGGTCATGAAGGTGAGTTCGTCGCCCGCATCGGACGCACCGGCGATGGTGAGGGCGGGCAAGTAGTGGTCGACCGTCGGATGCGCGAGGTGCAGGAGGCTGCCCAGCCTCTCGGTGTTGCTCAATGCGCCGAAGTCGCGGTCGGCGAGCCGGTCAGCGAAGATCGTGTCGAACTCGGTGGCGAAGTCGCGCGGCGCGCGGCCGCGCTGCATGGCGCGCAGGTTGTGGACGATGTTGCCCGAGCCGAGGATGAGAACGCCTCTGTCCCTGAGCTCCGAAAGGCTGCGCCCGATCTCGAGCTGGTGCGACAGACCGCGCGCCATGTCGATCGACACCTGGAACACCGGAATGTCCGCGTCTGGATAGAGAAACTTCAGGACGGCCCAAGCTCCGTGATCGAGGCCCCAGGTATCGTCCTCTTCGGCGCGGTGGCTTGCCAGCAGCGTCACCACTTCGCGGGCGAGTTCCGGCGCACCCTCGGCGGGATAGGCCTGGTCGTAGAGGGCTTCGGGGAACCCGTAGAAGTCGTGGATGGTTCGTGGCATCGCGGAGATGTCCACCAGCGTCGTGCCCCGCGTCATCCAGTGCGCCGAGACGACAAGGATCGCCTTCGGTCGCGGCAGATTGCGCCCAAGCTCCGACCATGCGCGGCCATACTCGGTGTCCTCGATGACGTTCATCGGGCTTCCGTGCCCGAGGAACACGACCGGAAGGCGGTCCGACGGGGCGAAACGGTCCTTGAGGTCTTGCAGGCTTTGGATGCGCATGGCGAAAGCTCCTTGAGAACTCGCGGGCCGCGATGGCGCGGCCCGGAGACGGGTTGGATCAGGCGAACTGGCCCGGGGCGCGGCGCAGGCCGGGGATCTGAAGCGCGAAGGCGCCGCTTCCCAGGGTGGCGATTGCCCCCTGCACGATTGCCCAGAACAGCGGGAATTCCCAGCCGCCGCCCTCGCCGGAGAACAGCCAGCCGTTCGCGGCGTGGACCCAGGTCGCGCCAAGCAGCACCGGGATCAGGGCCAGCGACACGACGCGCGTGCCCACGCCGAGGATGAGGGCCGCGCCGCCGGCGAGTTCGGCGAAGATGACGAGATACGCCAGAAGGCCGGGCAGTCCCAGGCTTTCGAAGTAACCGACGGTGCCGGCAACGGTGAAGACGCTGACCTTGAGCCAGCCGTGGGCGAGGAAGAGGGCACCGCTCGAGACGCGCAGGGCGAAGGCGGCGTAGTCGGTGTGCGTTTGCGAGGTCATGTGTGGCTCCTGTCGCAAGGCCGCTGGATGCGCGGCGTGATTGCATGGTCCCGATCTACGTCTTGCGCGTTGCGGCGAACATGGCGAAGATAGGAAAAGACTATCCTCGTTTTGTTCTGAAACGTCATGGACCGCCTCGACCAACTCCGCGCCTTCGTGGCGACCGCCCAAACGGGATCCTTCACCGCGGGGGCGGCGAAGCTGGGGATATCGAACAGGCTCGCCTCGAAATACGTGGCCGCCCTCGAGGCATCGCTCGGCATTCGGCTGTTTCAACGCACGACGCGACGGATCGGACTGACGCCCGCGGGCGAGGATCTCCTGGCGCGCGCGCCTGCCCTCCTCGAAGACCTCGACGATCTGGTCGCTTCGGTCTGCGAAGGCTCTCGCGGGCTTTCGGGCGAACTGCGCGTTGCTGCGCCGGTGAGTTTCGGCGAGGTCTATGTCACCGGAATGCTGGCGCGCTTCGTGGAAGCCCATCCGAACGTCTCGATCGATCTCAGACTGAACGACCGATACATCGACCTCGCGGCCGAGGGCATCGACCTTGCGTTCCGAATAGGCCGCTTCGATCTGGCGTCTCTCAAGGTTCGACGGCTCGGGCGCTTCCGCAGCCTTGTCGTGGCAAGCCCGGACTATCTGGCGCGCAATGGTGTGCCCCGGGCGCCGGAAGACCTGCCCGGGCACGCCTGTATCGTGGACACGAACCGCCGCACATCGCGCCGGTGGACCTTCGAGCGGGCGGGAACGGACCGGGCCGTGACGGTCTCGGGCCGCTTCGAGGTCAATTCCGCCAATGCCGCCGCGGATCTCGCGCGGCGGGGTATGGGCATCGCCTACGCCCCGCGCTTCGCGCTTGGCCGGTCATTGGAGGACGGAAGTCTGGTGCCCCTGCTGGAGGATTATTCCGGTGAAGTCGGCGAGCTCGGCGCGGTCTACCTCGAAGGGCGCACACTGCCCCGCAAGGTCCGGGCGCTGATCGACTTCGTCGTCGACGACATCCGCTCCGCAGACATTCTCTGACACGGTCCAGGAGGGTCGGGCGGCGCGCCTTCGCGGCTGGCGCGCCGCGTGGTTGGACAACGCCGAAGGCGAGCGTCGGCATTGTCGGCGCAATGGTCGTTGGGGTCGTCTGCAGCGACCGACGGCGTCAAGCCCGATGCGGTGCTCTGGTCTGCTCAGGACCAGGCGATAGCGGTGCCAACCAATACGAGACCAATTCCGGCGACTTCCCTGTAGGAATAGCTTTCGCCGAAGAACCAGATCGACGCCGCGCCTAGGATGACGACCTCCGCCCCGAGTATGCCGACATAGATGAGGCCAAGCCGTTCTTCCCTGAGTGCCGCCACCTCGAACACGGCCGCCACGAGAAGTGCCCCGGCGATCAGACCGGCCATCGCGGGGCTGGGCAGGCTCCACCACGACTTCATGGCGACCATTGCGACACAGTAAAAGGACGCTGACGCCAGTGCCAGCACTGCCACCGGGCCAAACACCGCCCCTCCATACTTTTGATTATTTCTACATCTTAAAGTATGTCACAGGAAGCCACGCAAGCGGACTCAAAAAAAACGCTTGTGGCGCGTAGGTTTGAGCCGAACGCAAGGATCGGGGTCACCGCGAATCCCCGCAGAAGGCGGGTGAGCGGAGCCGGGGTCTGGAATCCCTACTTGTGAATTCTCGAGGTTGGCGGGACATCGTCACGCTGGCGCGGAGACTGCGCCTGACTGGCGACAGTCACGCGGCCCTGAACAGGTGACTGCACATGACCGGGCGGGCACCGTCGACAGAGGCAGGCACGAGATCGGGGCCGTGAAGCAGGGGCGATGCTGGCAGAGGAACGAACGATAGCCTCGTTCCGTACCTATCGGGCTTGATGGGCAATGGCGCGCCTGCGAGCGATGGTGGCGCGACGCATTCGGAATTGCGGTCATTCCGAAAAAGCTGCGCAGGTTCGCTTCGTCCGCCGAGCCGGCGATCGATGCGACGAGGGTCTAGGGCCGCTCCCGCAGGCAGTGGACCTTCATCAAGGTCGCAGCGATCGACGGATTCGAACCCTCTTCGACGGATGCCGCGAAATCCCTGGATGTCCGCACTAGAGACAATGCCGCGTTGACGGCTTAAGGCTTGCGCCATGGATGCTGTTCACAACTCTGCTCTGTGCCAGCCGCTCGGGCCGCTCTGCCCGGTCGTCCGTAGGAACTGCCTTGCCAAGCCCGCCGTGATCCGGCTGATGGCGGCACTCACGTTACGTTCGATCAGAGCGTGGTGACCGGCCTCACCGTCTATGGCGGTCTGTTTCTCTCTGCGCTGGTCGCGGCAACGATCCTTCCCGCCCAGTCGGAAATCGTGCTGGCTGCGCTCCTGCGATCTGGCGAGTGGTCGACCTGGGGCCTTCTTCTCAGCGCGAGTATCGGCAACGTTCTGGGCTCGCTGATCAACTACGGGCTGGGGCGTTGGGCGGAGACATTCAGCGACCGGCGCTGGTTTCCCGCAAGCGCACCTGCCCTTGCCCGCGCGCGGCGATGGTACGCCAAGTATGGGCGCTGGTCCCTGCTTCTGAGCTGGATGCCCATCGTCGGCGATCCACTTACCGTCGCCGCGGGCCTCCTGCGCGAACCGATGTGGCGGTTTCTGCTGCTGGTCACGATTGCCAAGGTCGGGCGCTACGTGGTTCTGGCAATCGCCGTGCTTGGGCTCCGATGATGCGATAGCGGATGTGGTTCCCGGCTGAAACGGACATTCGAGTGCACGCAGTGCGTTGACACCTCGTCCGGCACCCTCGGTTGACCGCGTCGGTCTCGAGGTGGGCCCGGTTCCCGGGGGCAGGCAGGCTAGTGCGGGGAAAGCTCCCTTTGGAGGTCTTCCAGGAGAATGACGCTGTCCGCGAGCGGGTCTTCACCCTCCTGAAAAGGCCCAAGCCGAACGGACGACACGGCGAAGACTTCGGGCGTCACCTGTTGCCAAACCGTGCAGTATCGAAGCTGGGGCCCCCGTGTGCTGTCGCCACAAATGTATCCCTCGCGTTCACCATCCCTACGCGCTTGGGCGATCAGGTCCGGATTGAACTGGCCCAGCGATGGCAGGGAAATGCCTTCCGGGGTCGCATAGAACTGCACGATGGTCGGCTCCGTCCGCGCCAACGCCGCGCAGGCGGGCTGCCGAGACGACGGGGCAGCCCCGCTTTCGCACGCCGCTTCGAGTTCGCGCCGGAACGAACCGAACGACATCCAGATATGGGACACCTCGATCGGTTCGGTCCCACCTTTCGTGACCCGACACAAGGCGCGGACATGCGGCTTGCCGCCTGGCCCGTCCCCGTAGGAACCCTCCCATTCCTGTGCGGGCGCTGCTTCCGCCGCGACGGAACGGAGGCCGAAACCTCGCGGAACGGTGAGCTTCAGGTCACCGACATGAAACTCGACCTCTGCGGCGCATGAGGCGTCCGGTACGCGCTGACGTTCCAGAAGGTAGGCCGACCCCGCGAGCCACGGAGCGAGAGTCACAAGCACCACGGGCAAGACCCCCGCGACGCGACGCGCCAGGGCGCCCCAGGCAAGGCCCGCCAGCAGTACGCCCGCCGTCCACGCGCCGGCATAGATCGCCGCGCCGATCGTGTAGTGATCCAGACCGAGAAAAAGCGCCACGGGCCACGGCCACGCTGCCCCGACGATCAGAAGGATCGCGCAGAGCGTAAGCGCCGGCCGTTCGCGGAAGGCCGTGAAGGCGGCAGCGGACGCGGCGACCGCGGCCATGACCAGAAGAAGGCTCGTGCTCTCGTGAAGGGGAAACATCCGAAGCCGGCAGTGAAAATGAACTCAGCCGGACCTATCACGAAAGCGGCCCCGCCGGATCAACTGATTGGCGCCAGCTGCACCCGCCCACCTTTCGCCGACGACCGGCACGGTCAACCACGGTTCCGGACGCACGGCGGGCGCTCAAGCCGGCAGAGGTCTTGACGCCGCCGCATCGATCGCGCGGAGCCCCCTTCGGCCACGGCTTTCGATGTCTGTTTCGGTTCCGGTGATCGCGCTTGCCGCGCTGTTGTTCTCGCAGGCGCCCATCGCGTAGATCGTATCCCGGTCACTGCCCGGAGGGGGCAGATCGACCTGTCCGTTGGCAACCGGACGTCCGACGGCCCCTCTGGCCGTTGCGATCCATGGCGCGCGCATCATCGTTCAGGTGGCGGCCGCGGTGGCCTTCGCCCGGCCTGTCGGCCCATGCCGGCCGGTCGCGAATGGCCCGGCGCATCGCCGCCATGGGCCGATAGCGCCGGACAGTCAGCCCGGGCCGGGCATGGGCAGCGAATGCTGCGCCTGCTCGGCGGTATATGTGCGCGCTGGACCTGCCCGAAGGATCGGAACGACGACGGCAAGGTTCACCGCCGCGATCGAGACCGGCACAAGCACCGCCGACAGGGGCGCGCCGGTCAGCGTGGCCCAGGCCGCGACGATCAGGATGACGGCCGAGGCCAGCAAGCCGATCCATGAGGCCAGCCATTGCAGCCGGCTCGGGCCCAGGACGACCGGCATCGTGGGCTGCACCGCCGCAACCCGTGCAATCAGCGATCGGACGAATGATCTGGCGCCTGCATCGGAGCTTGCCGTGCACCGCAACCGAAGGGTCCGTGCGGTGCCATCCGCAGGCGAGATGGTCAGGGCAAGCCGAAGGGGCGCCCGCGCGCCAAGGCCGATCGCCGCCAACCGGCCATAGTCCACCCGGCTCACCTCCGATCCGCGCCGGATCTCGAGGCCCTCGTCCGCCAACCGCAGCGTGATATCACGGCCAAGGAAAGACGACCGCCCGGTCAGCTCCGCCTCCGTCGCGCTCAGCATCTTTCGGGCATCCCGCATCGCCTGCCGGTTCGGGATCCGCCCCGGTGACCCGACGGCACCGGCCGCCCCGGCGGCGGACAGCCACGT
Source organism: Paracoccaceae bacterium (assembly GCA_024742695.1). Classification (GTDB taxonomy): domain Bacteria; phylum Pseudomonadota; class Alphaproteobacteria; order Rhodobacterales; family Rhodobacteraceae; genus JANSXY01. The sequence continues at coordinate 52,868 of JANSXY010000001.1, forward strand.
TGCCGCTTCGGCCTCTCCGGGGGTGCCGGGGCCACGACGTCACCGGCGCATCGCGACAGGGCCCGTCGCGCGGCGGCGAGATCGGCGCGGAAGGACCGGCCGCACGGGGTCACGGCGACATTTCCAGGATGAGAAACGCGGCCTCCTCCGAGGCGGCCGGGAATTCCAGCCGCAACCGTCCATCCGCCACGCGTGTCAGCACGGCGATCCGGTTCTGACCGGCGGGCAGGGAACCCGTTTCCGCCGCGGCGCCATCGTTGCGCAGGTCGCCGACGTAGAGCAACCGTTCCTCCGTCAGCCTGAAGAGGCGGCCGCTGCCTTGCAGGGTGCCGGCCTCCTTGCGCAACACCCATCCGGCGCCGTCGTCGAAGATCCGGCAGGCGAACCAGTCGCCGACGCGCACACCGGGCGCGCCGCCAAGCCGGAAGAACCGGCACCGCCAGTCGCCGCTTGGATCGTAGCTTGCGTCGAACGGCAGGGTCTCTCCGGCCAGCGCATCGGACAGGGCCGCGTCCGTACCCTCTTCGGCATGGGCGCGGGCCTCGCTGATCGCGATCTCCCGTCGCGTGTCGAACTGCGCCAGCGCGGCTTCGTCCGCCTCCGACAGCAGATTCGGCAGCGCGCCGTCGGCCAGCGCCGCATCGGGGTGCAGGGCCCCGGCCAGCGCCGCCGACAGAACGACCGAACAGAGCAATGTCCTCATCTGATCTCCATCTCCGGGCTCGTGCCGGATCTCGAATGGCGCGGGTCGAACGGGTTGCGGGTCACGGCACGGGGCAGGACGGGCCTTCGCCGTTCGGATGTCACGTTTTTCACCACTGGATCTGCGGTATCCCGTCCGGGTTCCAGACCTGAGACAGCATGCAGTCGATCAGGTAGGGCCGCGTCGCAAGGCTGCAAAGCTGCGGAACGATGGCCTCGGCCGTCTCGCGGCTGTCGAAGCCGCAGAAGATTTCGTGCCAATGCAGACCTTCGCGGTGCTGCAAGAAGACATCGACCGACCAGCCGGCGGGGCTGCAGGCAGTGGTCACGACACAATCCCCGGGATGGCCGCAATCCTCCATCGCCCGGTCGATCGCCTCGGCCAGGCCGCCCCCCAGCCCGATGCCGAACGACATCTCCGGTGCCTGTGCGAAGGCAATGGCCTCTGCCGCTGCGGGGGCGGCGGTGGTCGCGAGAGCGAGCGAAAGCGTCAGGGAACGGATCACGGTGTCACCGGAACTCTTGGGGCGGCAAGCCCGCGTGGAAGTCATCGTCTGCTCCGCTGCCGGCAACGCGGCCCCGGATGCCGGCAACGTACCGGAGCGACGCAACATCGGACAACCTCCGTCGGCACTATACTTACGGATGTATTCTTGAGTGTGCACATCCTTTAGGCGTATGTTTACCCAACATGGCACATCCTTGAGGAGAGTTCCGCCGGTCAGAATACCTGCGGCGCTTGTCCGCCATTCTGCCACGGGGGTGCTACCTTGCTTCTGGATCGACCGAACATTTCGACGAAACTGCCGGGCTGCCCGGTGATTCTGACCGGCAGAGCCGTCGGCACGACGGCCCTGTTCGCCGCGTGCGCGGCCCGCCTTGCCCAACGCGGCGCGGCCCGACGGGGCAGGGGATGAAGCAGCTGATCTATACCAGCTCCGCATCGGGCGGTGTTGCGGCGAAGACGCTCGGCAGGATCATGGCGAGTGCCCATCGAAACAACGAGAGGTCCGGCGTCACCGGGCTGCTCATGTACAACGACGGATCGTTCATCCAGATCCTCGAAGGCGAGGCGCGGTCGGTGGACGAGACGTTCTCGCGCATCCGCGCCGACCGCCGGCACTTGCGCGTGCTGAAACTGGCGGAGCGCGAGGGGCAGGATCGGCTCTTTCCCGATTGGAGCATGGCGCTCGCCCGGCCCGAGGACGTGCCGGATGCCGACGCGCAGGTTCTCCGACCCTTCGGCGAGGTTCTGGGGATGCTGTCGGCCCTGCGCGAGGTGGACCCGAGAGTGTCGCAGCTGCTGAACGCCTTTGCCGGCGCCGGCAACGTCGCCGAGGCAAGGACGGGCTGACATGCGCCGGGGGGCGGCGGCGCGACGCGATATCCATCCCGGATCGGGGTCCGCAAGGCCGCCCCGTGCCCGGCGGTCGCGCCCGGAACCGCCATGACCCGCAAGGCCGGCCGCCATGGTCCGGCGAGAGACCGGAAGGAAAAGATCGCATGTATTCCCTGATGGAGATCCTGTTTCCCGAAAGGCCGACGATCGTTCAGACGGCGAAGGCCTGCCTGTTTCGGACACCGGTATCCGGCACCGCGCCGAAGGATGGCCCGGTCGTCTGCGTTCGGGGCGAGGGCGGCGCTTCTCCGGTCAGCATGGTCGCGGGGCGGGATCTCGTTTCGGTGGCCGTTTCCGAGCATCGCCAGAGCCTGTCGCTATTCCCGGATGGACGCATGCTCGTTCGGGCCGAAGACACGGTGTTCCAGGCGGCGCCGGGGCGCGAGGGGGCGCAACTGATCTCGGCGGGCACCAGCGTGACGATCGGACGGGACGGCGACGTCATCGTCGTCGGCGACGGCTTCACCGTCGTGGTCGATGCGCTTGGGCGGGTCTTCCAGCCCGATGCGATCGATCCCGCCAGCGATGGCGCCGGTCCTGCGGCAGGGGGCGGCGCCGTCGCGGCCAATATCCTGCGGTTCCCGGCCGGCCGGTCCTCGCCAAACGGCTGACCGGCGCGCGGCCGGCCCGCCCGGACGCGGCGCCGGCCTGCGGCCGGGGCGCTTCGCTAGCTGCCGCCGCTCACCTGGGCCGGTTTCTTGCTGCGCACCGTTTCGAAGGCGGCAGGGCCGACATCCGCGACATAGACGAATGCCGTCACCGCCTCGGTCAGCGACGCGGCTTCGGCGCGAAGCCCTTGCACCGCGGCGTTGGTCTCTTCGAACATCGCCGCGCCCTGCTGGGTGCTGCGGTCGAGTTCGTTCGTCGCGACGGTCACTTCCCGGATCCCGACGGCGGTCTCGCGGGCGGCGGTGACGATTTCCTGCGTGCGCTCGGAAATCCGCTGCACGCCATCGAGGATGCTGTGCAGCTTGCCCGAGGAATCCTCGACAAGGCTGACGCCCTGGGCGACCTTGGCGTTCGCCTCGGCGATCAGCCCGCCGATCTCGCGTGCGGCGGTCGACGAGCGCGATGCCAGCGCCCGCACCTCCGAGGCGACCACGGCAAAGCCGCGACCGGCATCGCCGGCGCGGGCCGCCTCGACCCCCGCGTTCAGGGCCAGCAGGTTGGTCTGGAAAGCGATCTCGTCGATCACCTTGATGATCTGCGAGATCCCGGCCGAGGAGTGCTGGATCGCCTCCATCGCGCGGAACGTCTCGTCCAGCACCTGGCGGCTGTTCTGGGCCTCGCCGGCAATCGCGGAGACCTCGGCATGGGCGCTGTCCGCCGCGCCGGCGGCAGAGTTGACGGTTGTCGTCATCTCTTCCAGCGCGGCCGCGGTCTGTTCGAGCATGGCCGCGTTGCGTTCGGTCTGGCGGGCCAGGTCGTCGGTGGTGCCGGCGATCTCGCTGGCGGCGCTGTCGACGGCCTCGGTGGCCTCGGCGACCGAGGCGATGGTGCCCGACAACCGGTCGAGGCTTCGGTTCAGGATCTCGGCGATCTCGGCGAAGACGCCGGGAAGATCATCGGGCAGGCGGGCGGTCAGATCGGCCTCCGACAACCGTTCCAGCGCTTCGCGGACGGCCCCCAGGCCGGCCTGCTGCTCGGCTGCCTGCACCGCCAGTCTTCGCGTCTCCTCGGCCATCGCCGCTGCCTTGCGGTCCGCCTCGTCACGGTCCCGTTCCACCATCCGGGCGCGTTCCTGCAACGCCTTGCGGAACGCTTCGACGGCCTCGCCCAGCACCCGGATCTCGCGCAGATCGCCGCGCCCGCGGGCGACGCCCGCCTCGAGATCGCCGCCGGAAATCCGCTCGAGCACGCCGCTGACGGTACCCAGCGCCACCGCCACCTTGCGGTGCAGCAGCCAGGCGCAGCCGGCCAGCCCGAGGAACACGAACCCCGCCAGCGCGATGTTCGCCATTGCCGCGGCAGCGGCCGAGGCGCGCCGTTCGTCCCAATAGGCGGCAAGGGCTTCGCCGGCGTTGCGCGACAGGGTCTCCATCGCGCCCAGTGCCGCGTTCGACAGGGCGAAGAAATCCTCGAAACTGGTTCCGTAGGCCGGCGCGCGGCCCGCCGACAGCGCCGTCTCCGACGCCGTTTCCAGCCGCGCGACTTCGGCGATGTAGTCGTCGAAGTACAGCGCCTCCGCCGCTTCGATCTCGGCGAGCAGGCCGGCGGGCAGGTCCGGCACCCCGGCGGTCGCGTTGCGCAGCGCCTGCCAGGCCTCGCCCGCGCGCGTGTTGTCGAGCGCCAGTTGCGCCTGGTCCACCGGGTCGATCGGGGCCCGGTTCAGGGTGGCGATCGCCAGGTGGGTCCGGGCCCGGCCGCCGAATTCACGCACCTCCCAGCTGCGCAGCTGGATCGCCTCGAGCACGCCGACGCGGTCGCTCGACACGCCGACCCGGTTGCGCAGCAACTCGGTCGCGTTGCGCAGGCGCACGACCTCGGCCTTCAGCGCCACCGGCAGGTCATAGGCGCGGACCTTGTCGCGCTGTGGCATCGGCCGTGCGATCATCGCGTCGATCTCGCCACGCAGTTTCGTCACACGGTCAAGGCTGGCGCGGGTCTGGTCGAGATAGGCCGCGACATTGCTCAGATGGCCCATCTCGGCGACGTCGCCCAGCGCCTCGGCGATGCCGGCATCGGCCAGCGCGCGCTGCGTGGTGACGAGATCGCGAAACGCCTGCGGGATCGGTTCGTCCATCGCCAGCGCCACCTGGATCACGCTGCGCTCCAGCGACATCGCCACCGTGGCGCTCATCGCGGTCGAGGCGGCGCGGCCCAGTTCGGCCGCCTGCCGGGTTTCCCGCAACTCGTCGAGCGAGCGCGAGACCTGTGTTGCCGTAAGGATGAAAAGCACGAGACCGATGGACAGGAAGACACCGGACAGAAGCCGCGACAGGCGCATGATGAAGACCCACTTGAAAGACACACGCGCCCAGTCTTGCCGCAAGAAGAGTTACCGTTCGGATAAGCCCTTTCGCCGGCCGCCGATGTCGCCGGTGGACAACTGCGCGCCGCGCGCGGGTCTAGGCGCGGCGGCGCGCGCGGGCTAGTCAGGTGCGACTGGCAGGGCGGGCGGGACCATGGGCTATCTACTGGGGATCGACACGGGCGGCACCTATACCGACGCGGTGCTTCTGGACGAGGCCGCGACGCGCGTCGTCGCATCCGCCAAGGCGTTGACAACGCGGCCCGATCTGGCGCGCGGCATCGGTGCGGCGATCGACGCGGCGCTGGCCGCGGGCGGGATTGCGGCGGGCGAGGTGGCGCTGGTGTCGCTGTCGACGACGCTGGCCACCAATGCGCTGGTCGAGGGGCAGGGCGGGCGCGTGGCGCTGGTGTTCATCGGCTTTTCCGCGGCGGAACTGGACCGGGCGGGGCTGGCCGAGGCGCTCAGGGGCGACCCGGTGATCGCGGTGGCCGGCGGCCACGGGCATGACGGGGGCGATGCCACGCCGCTCGATCTTGCGGCACTGGAGGCCGGGTTGGCGGCCCTGCCGGCGGGGATCACCGGTTTCGCGGTGGCCGCGGCCTTCGCCACCCGCAACCCGGCGCATGAACGCGCGGCGCGCGATCTGGTGCGCGCCCGCACCGGCCTGCCGGTGACCTGTTCGCACGAACTGTCGGCCGGTCTGAACGGGCCGAAGCGGGCGCTGACCGCGGTTCTGAACGCGCGGCTGATCGGCCTGATCGCGCGGCTGATCGCGGCCTGCGAGGGCCACCTGGCCCGCCTGGGGATCGCCGCGCCACTGATGGTGGTGCGCGGCGACGGTGCGCTGGTTTCGGCGGCGCTGGCGCGCGAACGGCCGATCGAGACGATCCTGTCGGGCCCCGCCGCCTCGATCGAGGGCGCGCGCTGGCTGACCGGCGAAACCGACGCGCTGGTCGCCGATATCGGCGGCACCACGACCGACGTGGCGCTGCTGCGCGGCGGCCGGCCCGAGATCGACCCGGCCGGCGCCCGTGTCGGCGGCTTCCGCACGATGGTCGAGGCGGTGGCGATGCGCACCACCGGGCTGGGCGGCGACAGCGAGGTGACGCCGGGCGAGGGGCTGGGCGCCGGGCTTCGTCTTGGCCCGCGGCGGCTGGTGCCGGTGTCGTTGCTGGCCTCCGATCATCCCCGGCTGGTGCACGACGCGCTCGACCGGGCGCTGGCCGCCGAGGTTTCGGGCGAACAGGACGGGCGCTTCGCGATCCCGATGTGGCACGGCCCGCCCCCGCCCGCCGCCGGTCCGCGCGAAGAGGCGATCCTGGAGCGGCTCGCGGCGGGCCCGGTGCGGCTGGGCGCGGCGGTGCGGACCCGGCTGGAAGAGGCCGCGCTGAACAGGCTGGTCGCGCGCGGCGAGGTCATGGTGTCGGGCGTCACGCCCTCCGATGCGGCGCATGTGCTGGGGCGGCTGTCGGCCTGGGATGGCGCGGCGGCGGAAAAGGCGCTGGCGCTGTTCGCCAGACGACGCGACGCCAGCGGCGAGCGGATCGCGCCGGATGCGCGGACGATGGCCGGGCGGGTGATCGACCAGTTGACCCGGCAGACCGTCACCTGCCTGCTGGAAGCCGCGTTCGCCGAGGATCGCCGCGACTGGGACGAGCGGCCCGAGGCGCTGGCGGCGCACCCGCTGACGCTGGCCGGGCTTGACGGGCACGCGGGGATCGTCCGCACGACGCTGTGCCTGGGCGTGCCGGTCGTCGGGCTTGGCGCGTCCGCGCCCAGCTACTACGGCGCGGTGGGCGCGCGGCTGGGCACCCGGATGGTGCTGCCCGACCATGCCGGGGTGGCGAACGCGATCGGCGCGGTGGTGGGGCAGGTGGCGATGCATGTCGAGGGCACCGTCACCTCGCCCGGTGCCGGGCGGTTCGTCGCGCATCTGCCCGGCGGGCCGAAACCCTTCGCCGAAGCCGGCGCCGCGATGGCCGCGCTGGAGGCCGCGCTGTCGGACGAGGCCGCGCGCCGGGCCCGCGCCGCCGGGGTCGAGGCCGCGCGGCTGTCGGTCGAACGGGCGATCGACGAAGCCGAGATCGAGGGCCAGCCGGTGTTCATCGAAGGCCGCCTGCGGGTCACCGCGCGGGGCCGGCCGCGGATCGCCACCCGGGCGCCCGACTGAAAAAAAGGCCTCGTCCGCCAGGACGAGGCCGCGAGTTGAGCGCAGACACCTGGACCCCCAGGTGATCCCATCCTGCCAAGCCGCCGGCGTTCCCGGGATCGGCGATAGGTGTGGTTCGGCGGCAAAGTGTATCTGGCGGATGCGCGAAAGTGTGCCGGCCTCCCGGCCTTGCGGCGGGCGACGGGGGCAGGCCGCGCCCGCGCCCAACCCGCCGGCGGGGCCGAAAACCCACTGGACGCGCGCGCGTGGGTGGGCATCATGGCGGCCAAGATCGCAAAACAGGGAGAGGACCGATGAAGAGAATCCTGACGGGGGTCGCCGCGGCGGCGCTGATCGCGGCAGGCGCGGCACAGGCCGAGGGCGTGAAGGTCGGCATGATCACCACGCTGTCGGGCGGCGGCGCCGGCCTTGGCATCGACGTGCGCGACGGGTTCCAGCTGGCGCTGAAGATGGCCGGCGATGCCGGCGCGGCGGTCGACCTCGTGGTCGAGGACGATCAGCAAAAGCCCGACGTGGCGGTGCAGCTGGCCGACAAGATGATCCAGGCCGAACAGGTCGACGTGCTGACCGGCATCATCTGGTCGAACCTCGCGATGGCGGTGGTTCCGGCGGCGACGGCGCAGGGCAAGTTCTACCTGTCGCCGAATGCCGGGCCTTCGGCGCTGGCGGGCGCGAACTGCCATCCGAACTACTTCAACGTCGCCTGGCAGAACGACAACCTGCACGAGGCGGCCGGCGCCTACGCCAACTCCGCCGGCTTCACCAACAGCTTCATCCTCGCGCCGAACTACCCGGCGGGCACCGATGCGCTGGCCGGCTACAAGCGGTTCTACGAAGGCGCGCTGGCCGGCGAGGTCTATACCCAGCTCGGCCAGACCGACTATGCCGGGGAGATCGCGCAGATCCGCGCCTCGGGCGCCGACAGCGTGTTCTTCTTCCTGCCCGGCGGCATGGGCATCGCCTTCATGAAGCAATACGCGGAATCGGGCGTGGACATCCCGCTCGTCGGCCCCGCCTTCAGCTTCGACCAGGGCATCCTGCAGGCCGTCGGCGCGGCGGCGCTGGGGGTCAAGAACACCTCGCAATGGTCCAAGGATCTCGACAACGCCGCGAACCAGGCCTTCGTCGCGGCCTTCCAGGAGGAATACGGGCGGCTGCCCTCGCTCTATGCCAGCCAGGGCTATGACACCGCCAACCTTCTGCTGTCGGCGATGGCCAAGGCCGACGTGGCCGACCAGGACGCGTTCCGCGCGGCGCTGGAAGAGGCCGATTTCGCCTCCACCCGCGGTGATTTCGCCTTCAACAGCAACCATCACCCGATCCAGGACATCTATGTCCGCGAGGTGATCCAGGAAGGCGACGTCTTCACCAACAAGGTGATCGGCGTGGCGCTGGAAGATCGCGGCGACGCCTACGCCGATCAGTGCAACATGTGATCTGATCCGGGGGCCGGCACGTCCGGCCCCCGGACACCGGGGGCCCTTCCGATGTCCGCGCTGCTTGTCGCCGAGCAGGTCCTCAACGGCCTGCAATACGGCATGATGCTGTTCCTGATGGCTGCCGGGCTGACGCTGGTGTTCGGCGTCATGGGTCTGATCAATCTCGCGCATGGCGCGCTTTACATGACCGGCGCCTTCGCCTGCGCGGCGGTCGCCGCGGCGACGGGATCGTTCTGGCTGGGCCTCGCCGCCAGCCTGGCGGCGGCGGCGTCGGCCGGCGCGCTGGTCGAACTCGCGGTGATCCGGCGGCTTTACGCGCGCGACCATCTCGACCAGGTGCTGGCGACCTTCGCGCTGATCCTCGTGTTCTCCGAAACCACGCGCTGGCTGTTCGGCTCCTTCCCGCTCTACCTGTCGCTGCCCGAGGCGCTTTCGGGCGCGGTCGACCTGCCGGGCGGGCTGGTCTATCCCGCGTTCCGGCTGGCGATCATCGGCATCGGCTTCGCCGTCGCGGTGTTCCTGTTCTGGCTGATCGGCCGCACCCGGCTGGGCATCCGGATCCGCGCCGGCGAGGCGGATCGCGAGATGATCGCGGCGCTCGGTGTCGATATCGGCCGGCTTTACACGCTGGTCTTCGCGCTTGGCGCGGCGCTGGCGGGGCTGGCCGGGGCGCTGGTGGGCACGATCCAGTCGGTGCAGGTGGGGATGGGCGAACCGGTGCTGATCCTCGCCTTCGTGGTGATCGTGATCGGCGGCATCGGCTCGATCCGCGGGGCACTGGTCGGCGCGCTGGTGGTCGGGATGACCGACACGCTGGGCAAGGCGTTCCTGCCGCAGCTTTTCGCGCTGGCGATGGAGCCCTCGGCGGCACGCGCGGTGGGCTCGGCGCTGGCCTCGATGCTGATCTACATCCTGATGGCCGCGGTTCTGATCGTGCGGCCGCAGGGCCTGTTCGGGGCGCGGGCATGAACCGCGCGGCGATCATCGACGCGGGCCTCTTCGCCGCGCTGGTCGCCGTGGCGCTTGTCGCCCAGGCGGCGGGAGAGCCCTTCGTGATCACCCTGGCCACCAAGGCGGCGATCTTCGCGCTGGCCGGGGTGGGGCTGAACCTCGTTCTGGGTTACGGCGGGCTGGTGTCCTTCGGCCACGCGGCCTTCTTCGGGATCGGCGGCTATGTCGCGGGTATCCTTGCCAGCCACGCGATGTCCGGCGCGCCGGTGGCGACCTTTCCCTTCACCATGCAGGGCACCAACGAGATGCTGGCGATCTGGCCGATGGCGATGGCCGTGGCCGGGCTGGTGGCGCTGGCGATCGGCGCGCTCAGCCTGCGCACCTCGGGCGTCTACTTCATCATGGTCACGCTCGCCTTCGCGCAGATGCTCTATTATTTCGCGATCTCCTGGCCGGCCTATGGCGGCGAGGACGGGCTGTCGTTCTACGTGCGCAATACCTTTCCGGGCCTCAACACCTTCGATCCGATCCAGTTCTTCGCGATCGTCGCGGTTCTGCTGGGCCTTGCCCTTGGCCTGTCGGCGCTGATCGTGCGGTCGCGCTTCGGCCTGGCGCTGCGCGCGGCGCGGGCGGCGCCGGGGCGGGCGGTGGCGGTGGGGATCCGGCCGTTCGGCATCCGGCTCACCGCCTTCGTGATCTCGGGGATGATCACCGGGCTGGCCGGCGCGCTCTACGCCGATCTCAACCGCTTCGTCAGCCCCGCGATGCTCAGCTGGCACATGTCGGGCGAGATCATGGTCTTCGTGATCCTTGGCGGCGTCGGGCGGCTGGCGGGCCCCTTGGCCGGCGCCGGCGCCTATATCCTGCTCGAACACCTGCTGGGCGGGGTCAGCGAGTACTGGCAGGCGCTGCTTGGGCTCTTGCTGCTGGTGATCGTGCTGTTCGCGCCGGGCGGGATCGTCGGCATGCTGAACGGGGGGCGCGGGCGATGAACGGGCCGATCCTCGAGGTCGAGGGGCTGCAGAAAAGCTTCGGCGCGCTGAAGGCCACCGACGAGGTCACGCTTGATCTTCGACCGGGCGAGATCCACGCGCTGATCGGGCCGAACGGCGCGGGAAAGTCCACCCTGATCAAGCTGATCACCGGCGAGATCGCCGCCGATGCCGGCCGCATCCGGTTCGAGGGGCAGGCGATCGACACGGTGGATGCGGCGGGCCGGGCGCGGCTGGGCCTTGCGCGGTCGTTCCAGGTCTCGCAGCTGGTGCCGGATTTCACGGCGCTGGAGAACGTGATGCTGGCGGTGCAGGGCGCCTCGGGCGAAAGCTTCCGGTTCCTGCGCCCGGCGCTCGCCGATCCGGCGCTGACCGAACCGGCGGCCTTCCACCTTGCCCATGCCGGGCTTTCGGGGCGCGAGCGGGTGGCCGCCGCCGCGCTCAGCCACGGCGAACGCCGGCGGCTGGAAATCGCGATGGCGCTGGCGATGCGGCCGCGCGCCTTCCTGCTGGACGAACCGATGGCCGGGATGGGCGCGGACGGGGCACGCGATCTCACCGCGCTGCTGTCCGACCTGCGGACCGAGGCGCCGATCCTGCTGGTGGAACACGACATGGACGCGGTTTTCGCGCTGGCCGATCGGGTCTCCGTTCTGGTCTACGGCCGGGTGATCGCCACCGGCAGCGTCGCCGAGATCCGCGCCGACCCGGAGGTTCGCCGCTCCTACCTCGGGGAAGAGGCATGAGCGCGCTTCTGGAACTCGACGGGGTGGAGGCCGCCTACGGGCCGGTGCAGGCGCTGTTCGGCGTCAGCCTGTCGCTGGCCGAGGGCGAGGTGCTGGCGCTGATGGGCCGCAACGGCATGGGCAAGACCACCACGATCCGCACGATCTGCCGGATGCTGCCGCATCTGCGCGGCCAGGTCCGGTTCGCCGGCCGCGACCTTGCCGGCGTGCCCCTGCACCGCGCCGCGCAGATGGGGCTGGGCCTGGTGCCCGAGGGGCGGCGCTGTTTCGGCCCGCTGACGGTGGCGGAAAACCTGATCGTCGCCGCCCGGCCCGGCGACTGGACGCTGCCGAGGGTGACCGAGTTCTTTCCAAGGCTGGGCGAACGGCTGGGGCAGGCGGCGCAGACCCTGTCGGGCGGCGAACAGCAGATGCTTGCGATCGGCCGGGCGCTGCTGACCAACCCGCGCCTGCTGATCCTCGACGAGGCGACGGAGGGGCTTGCGCCGGTGGTGCGGCAGGAAATCTGGGCCGCGGTGGGGCGGCTCAAGGCGCAGGGCATGTCGATCCTGATCGTCGACAAGGCCCTTGCGGATCTGCGCGGCATCGCCGATCGCGCGGTGATCCTGGAACGCGGGCGTGACGTCTGGACCGGGTCGATGGAAACCCTTGGCGGGGACGAGGCGACTCGCTTCCTCGGCGTCTGACGGTATCCGTGCGGGGTAATCCGACCCGCGCGGGGTACTCCGGCCCCGGTCCGACGCAAGCGAACCGGGGCCGGGTTACCCAAACCCCCGAAGACCATCCACAGGCGGAAGCCCGCCGGGTCACTCGTTACCGCACAGACCGCCGGTCGATGTCGGGCCGACGGCGTCAATCCGATTCCGAACCGGGCAGGGCCGGCCCGGAACCGAAGTACCCAGAACCCGGTGACCATCCGAACGCGAACGCCCGCCGGGGTACTCGTTACCACACTCGATGCTCCCGGCCCGGTGCGGAACCGTGGCTGCCGCGCCGCGCGGTGCGGCGATACGGCGCCCGTGTCCCGCCGTCCGGACCACGGTGATCCGGGGTCACGCGGACCCGTAGCCACCGGTGAGAGCGAACTCTTGCAGAATGCGTGTCTGAAATGCCCGATCCATGCCCCTGTCGCGAAAATGCGTTTTCCGTAGGTCGTTTGTCACTCGCTACGCGCGGGGGGCCGCCCCGTTCCTACAAGACCGCGAGAAGGATGGAGGCCCAGATCAGGCAACCGCCCAGAATGCAGGGCAACAGCCAGATCGCCGGAGCCCCACGCTCGCAGGGCGCTGCGCCGTCCGTCCCGCTCGGCGGGGAGAGAGGTGCGAGCCTCTCGTCCTGCTGTACCCCCGCCGGGTTCGCGGTTGCCGACGGCACCTCGAAATCGAGGTGCTGCGGCGTTTCTGCCGCAACCCAACACGCGGGCGCGGCCCGAGGCCCGAAACAGGCCCCGCGTTCAACCGAAAACTCGTTCCTCACACCAACCTCCTGGGCCGATCGGCGGCGCGGTGCCGCCTGCCGGCCTACACTAAAGACGTACGCAGATATCCGTATTCGACAGGGCCGGAAAAAAATTTCGAAAATTCTTCTCGATGGCGCTCCGGCCGCCCTGTGTCCATCGCCCCGGTACCCGGCGCGACGGCAGGGCAGAGAATGGGAGCGACGCCGGCCAGGCCCAAGCGATTTGGCGCGAAACTGTCGCGGTGCGACGCGGGAAGGGTCCGCGAACCGGGCGGCCGGGGTTTTCCGTTTCGGTTTCACGGGGTCCGTCCGGTCAGGCCTTGGGTGCCTGCTCGGCCAGGTCGAGGTGGCGCACGACATCGTCGCGGTAGGTGGCCGAGATCGGGATGATCACGCCGTCGACCCGCATCACCATCCGCCGCCCCTCCTTGCGCGGCGTGGTCAGATAGTCCTGCGCGACCCAGAACGATCGGTGCACCTGCAACCCGCGCGCCGTTCCGATCCGCTCCAGCGCGTCGGCGAAGCGCATCCGCAACTCGTGCTCGCCCTTGGTGGTCCGGACGATCACGTAATGGTCGGAGGCGCGCAGGAAGATCAGCTTGCCGCGCTTGTCGTAGGGCAGCATCCGCTGCAGCGGCGTATCGGTCCAGCGGCTGGTGACGCGGGCATAGTCGATATGCACGTCGACCTCGAAGAGGTAGACGAACAACACGACGACCTGGAAGACCAGCAGCGGCGGGACATAGGTGCCGAAAGAGGTGAACAGCCAGGGAAACAGCAGGTGCAGGCCCTGATGCGCGGCGATCAGGATCGCCGTCATCGCGGCAATGGTAAGCGCGCTGCGCAAGGGCAGCGGCATGCCGCGGGCATGGAGGGGCGCCGCGATCAGGGAATAGACGATCGGGGACAGCAGCACGTCGCCCGCCGTGCTGAACAGCAGCGCCGACCAGAATTCCCGCGGCACCGGCGTGAACCCGGTCAGTTCCAGCGCCAGAAGCACGGTGGCGGGCAGCAGGATCATCAGCAGGGCGGGCAGGCCGCGCAGGAAGCTGAGGAACCAGATCAGTTGCGCCCGGCGCGCGTCGGCGGTGGTCAGCCCGCCGTTGACATAGGCCTTGCGATAGATGTCGATGACGTCCTGTCCGGCTGCGGTGCCCAGCCGGTTCGGATCGGCGACCAGGATCCGTGACGACCATCTGCGAATCGCCGCAGCGGCGCCGCCACCCTCCGCGGCCCGGTCATTCGTCGAACTTTCGGACGGATGTCCGGTCATGTACTCACCTACTCGATACAACACACAAGAACTCCACGCGGCCGTTGCGCCACCGCGACCCGGCGAAACCGGCCGTTCCGTCGCGGCGTGCCCTCAGGCCAAACCCGTATTTCGCGTCGCCAAACTGCTCAACCAAGCGTAGAAGACGCGGTATCAACCACAACCTTTACAGCATGACGTTTCATGCATCGCGATTTCAACACCAAGGGGTGTACGAAAGGTTCACGGCATGTTCACGCTGCGCTCGCCGCCTGCACGCCGGACCACGGTCTTGCCCGCCTTCGCCACGATTGTCCTTCGGCTGCCGCACTTCGGGGATCAAGCCACACTCGAACGGCGGGGGGCAGCAACCCGGTGTCCGCGATTGCGGCGTATGTTTCGTGAATTTGCCGTGCTTGCGTGAATTCGTGCCGCCCCGGCGATCACCCCGTCAGGCCCGGCAATCGCAGGCCCTGCGCCGCCGCGCAGTCCCGCGCGACCTGGTAGCCCGCGTCGGCATGGCGCATCACACCGGTCGCCGGATCGTTCCACAAAACCCGTTCCAGCCGCGCCGCCGCCGCGTCGGTACCATCGGCGACAACGACCATCCCGGCATGCTGGGAATAGCCCATGCCGACCCCGCCGCCGTGGTGCAGGCTGACCCAGGTGGCGCCGGAGGCGGTGTTGAGCAGCGCGTTCAGAAGCGGCCAGTCGCTGACCGCATCGGAGCCATCCAGCATCGCCTCGGTCTCGCGGTTCGGGCTGGCGACGGAGCCGCTGTCCAGATGGTCGCGGCCGATCACCACCGGCGCCTTCAACTCGCCGGTCCGGACCATCTCGTTGAAGGCCAGGCCGGCGCGGTGCCGGTCGCCCAGCCCGATCCAGCAGATCCGCGCCGGCAGGCCCTGAAAGGCGATCCGGTCGCGCGCCATGTCGAGCCAGCGGTGCAGATGCGTGTTCTCGGGGAACAACTCCTTCATCTTCGCGTCGGTGCGCCAGATATCCTCCGGGTCGCCCGACAGCGCGCACCAGCGGAACGGCCCGATCCCCTTGCAGAACAGCGGGCGGATGTAGGCCGGCACGAAACCGGGGAAGGCGAAGGCGTTTTCCAGCCCCTCGTCCTGTGCCACCTGGCGGATGTTGTTGCCGTAGTCCAGCGTCGGCACGCCCGCGGTCCAGAACCCGACCATCGCCGCGACATGGGCCTTCATCGAGGCCCGCGCGGCGGCCTCCACCGCCTTCGGGTCGCTGTCCTGCCGGGCACGCCAGTCCGCGACCGTCCAGCCCGCCGGCAGGTAGCCGTGCAGCGGATCGTGGGCGCTGGTCTGGTCGGTCACGATGTCGGGCCGCGGGCCGCCGGCCTGCATCCGGGCCAGAAGCTCGGGGAACACCTCGGCCGCGTTGCCCAGAAGGCCTACCGATTTCGCCTCGCCGGCTTTCGTCCAGCCCTCGATCATCGCCAGCGCCTCGTCGATGCTGGCGGCCTTCTCGTCGAGGTAGCGGGTGCGCAGCCGGAAATCGATCCGGCTTTCGTCGCATTCCACGGCCAGGCAGCAGGCCCCGGCCATCACCGCGGCCAGCGGCTGCGCCCCGCCCATGCCGCCCAGGCCGCCGGTCAGAATCCAGCGGCCGGAAAGATCGCCGCCGTAGTGCTGCCGCCCGGCTTCGACGAAGGTCTCGTAGGTGCCCTGCACGATGCCTTGGGTGCCGATGTAGATCCAGCTTCCGGCCGTCATCTGGCCGTACATCATCAGCCCCTTGCGATCGAGATCGTTAAAATGATCCCAGGTCGCCCAGCGCGGCACCAGATTCGAATTGGCGATCAGCACGCGCGGGGCATCGGCGTGCGTGCGGAAGATCCCCACCGGCTTGCCCGACTGCACCAGCAGCGTCTCGTCACCCTCCAGGTCGCGCAGGGCGGCCACGATCCGGTCGAAATCCTGCCAGGTCCGCGCGGCGCGGCCGATCCCGCCATAGACGACAAGCTCGTGCGGGTTCTCCGCCACATCGGGGTGCAGGTTGTTCATCAGCATCCTCAGCGCGGCCTCGGTCAGCCAGCTTTTCGCGGTGATCTCCGGTCCGGTCGGGGGGTAGACGTCACGCAGATTGTGGCGGGGGTCGGTCATCGCATCGTCCTTCAGTCGGGCAGGCGGGGCAGGGGGATGTCGGCGGCGGCGGCGAGCGCGCCATCGGCCACCAGGTGCGCGGCGCGGGCGAGATCGGGGGCGAGGTAACGGTCGGCGCCGATCGCGGGCACCTCGGCGCGCAGCGCGGCCAGCACCCGCGCCAGCGGCGCGCTGGTCTTGAGCGGCGCGCGAAAACCGATGCCCTGCGCGGCGCAGATCGCCTCGATTCCCAAAATGGTTTCCAGGTTCGACACCATCCGCCCCAGCCGCCGCGCGCCATGCGCGGCCATGCTGACATGATCCTCCTGGTTGGCGGAGGTCGGGGTGGAATCGGTCGAACAGGGGTTGGCGAGGTGCTTGTTCTCGCTCATCAGCGCGGCCGATGTCACCTCGGCGATCATCAGGCCGGAATTGAGGCCGGGATCGGGGGTCAGGAACGGCGGCAGATCGTGGCTGAGCACCGGGTCGACCATCAGCGCGATCCGGCGCTGCGCGATCGCGCCGATCTCGGCCAGCGCCAGCGCGATCTGGTCGGCGGCGAAGGCGACAGGCTCGGCATGGAAATTTCCGCCCGACACGATCCGCCCGCCAGCCAGCACCAGCGGGTTGTCGGTGACGGCATTGGCCTCGATCCGAAGCGTGCCGGCGGCGAAACCCAGCAGGTCCAGCGCCGCGCCGGTCACCTGCGGCTGGCAGCGGATGCAATAGGGATCCTGCACGCGGGTATCGCCCTCGCGATGGCTTTCGCGGATCTCCGATCCCGCCATCAGCGCCCGCATCGCTTCGGCCACGGCGATCTGGCCGGGCTGGCCGCGCAGCGCGTGTATTTCCGCCAGCAGCGGCGCGTCGGAACCCATGATCGCATCCGTGGTCAGCGCCGAGGTGACGATCGCCGCCTGCATCGCCCGCCATGCCCGGAACAGGCCGGCGAGCGCGCAGGCGGTGGAGAACTGCGTGCCGTTGATCAGCGCCAGCCCCTCTTTCGGGCCCAGCGTCACGGGCGCGAGCCCGGCCATCGCCAGCGCCTCGCCCGCGGGCATCCGTGCGCCGTCCAGCACCGCCTCGCCCTCGCCCAGCATCGCCGCCGCCATGTGCGCCAGCGGCGCCAGGTCGCCCGAGGCGCCGACGGACCCCTGCGCCGGGATCACCGGCAGGACGCCGGCGGCCAGCATCGCCTCGATCTGCGCGAGGATCGGCCAGCGCACGCCCGAGGCGCCGCGGCCCAGCGACATCAGCTTCAGCGCCATCATCAGCCGCACCGTCTCGGGCTCCAGCGGTTCGCCGACGCCGCAGCAATGCGACAGGATCAGGTTGCGCTGCAACTGCGCGGTATCCGCCGCCGCGATCCGGACAGAGGCGAGCTTGCCGAAGCCGGTGTTCACGCCGTAGACCGGCTCCGCCCCCTGCGCGGCCTCCTGCACCCGGTCCGCCGCGGCCTCCACCGCGGGGCGGCAGGTCGGATCGAGCCGCAGCGGGCGGGCATCGCGCCAGATGTCCTCGAGCGTGGCAAGGCCGACACCGCCGGGGTGCAGCACGATCATGCGTCCTCTCCCGCGAAGATCCGGCGGTGCAGCGGCGTGGCGCCGATCCGGTAGGCCAATTCCGCCGGGTGCCCGGCCTCCCAGATCGCAAGATCGGCAAGCTGGCTCGGCGCGATCCTGCCCCGATCCGTCAGGCCGAGGGCGCGGGCGGCGTTCACGGTGACGCCGGCCAGCGCCTCCTCCGGGGTCAGGCGGAAGAAGGTGCAGGCCATGTTCATCGCCAGCGTCAGCGATACCATCGGGGCGGAGCCGGGGTTGCAATCGGTCGCCACCGCCATCGCGACGCCAGCCGCGCGGAAGGCGGCGACGGGCGGGGCCCGGGTTTCGCGCAGGGTGTAGAACGCGCCGGGCAGGATCACCGCGACGGTGCCCGCGGCGGCCATCGCGCGGGCATCCTCTTCCGTGGTGTATTCGACATGGTCGGCCGACAGCGCGCCAAGCCGCGCCGCCAGCGCCGCGCCGCCCATGTGCGACAGTTGTTCCGCATGCAGCTTCACCGGCAGGCCGAGCATGCGGGCGCGGTCGAACAGCCGGCCGATCTGCGCGGTGTCGAAGGCGATACCCTCGCAAAACCCGTCGACGGCATCGACGAGGCCCTCGGCCGCCGCCGCCTCCAGCGTCGGGACGCAGACCTCGTCGATATAGGCATCCGCGCGGCCGGCGAAATCCGGCGGCACGGCATGGGCGCCAAGGAAGCTGGTCACCACGCGGACCTTGCGGTGGCGTTCCAGCGCGCGGGCGGCGCGCAGCATCCGCAACTCGGTTTCCCTATCCAGCCCGTAGCCGGATTTCACCTCGACCGTCGCCACGCCCTCGGCCAGCATCGCGTCGAGCCGGGGCAGGGCGGTGGCGATCAGCTCCGCCTCGCTGGCCGCGCGGGTGGCGCGCACGGTCGACAGGATGCCGCCGCCGGCGCGCGCGACCTCTTCGTAACTCGCCCCGTTCAGCCGCATCTCGAATTCCCGCGCGCGGTCTCCGGCATGGACGAGATGGGTGTGGCAATCTATCGGCGCCGGGGTGATCAGCCGGCCGGCCATGTCCTCGACCGGCGCATCGGCATGGGCGGCGGGCAGGTCGGCCATCGGCCCGGCCCAGGCGATGCGGTCGCCGTCCAGCGCCACCGCGCCCCCGGGCACCAGCCCGTAGCGCGGCCCGGCCATCGTCGCGAGCGTCGCGTTGGTCAGCAATCGGGTCGACAAGGCGCTTTCCTCCGGCCGGGACTGGCGTTATTAAGTATATACATAATATCCGAGTCAAGCGGGGCATCGCGATGACGCTGCTGTGGGCCGAACAGGCGCTGTTGCCGGAGGGCTGGGCGCGCGACGTGCGGGTGGAGATCGGGCCGGATGGCCGGATCGGCCGGGTCGAGGGCGGGTGCCAGGCACCCGGGGCGGCGCTGCGCCTGGGCTGCCTTCTGCCGGCGCCGGTGAACCTGCATTCCCACGCCTTCCAGCGCGCGATGGCCGGGCTGACGGAGGCGCGCGGCCCGGCACCGGGCGATTCCTTCTGGACCTGGCGGCAGCTGATGTACCGGTTCCTCGACCGCCTGAGCCCGGAGGATGTACAGGCGATCGCCGCCTTCGTGCAGATGGAGATGCTGGAGGCCGGGTTCGGCGCCTCGGTGGAATTTCACTACCTGCATCATCGGCCGGACGGCGCGGTCTACGATGACCTCGCCGAGATGTCGGCGCGGATCTGCGCGGCGGCGGCCGACAGCGGGATCGGCCTGACGCTTCTGCCGGTGCTTTACGAGGCCGGCGGCTGCGACGGCCGGCCCCTCGGCCCCGGACAGGTCCGGTTCGGCAACGATCCCGACCGCTTCGCGCGGCTTCTGGACGGCGCGCGCGCGGCGCTGGCGCATCTGCCCGGCGACGCAAGGCTGGGCGTCGCGCCGCATTCGCTGCGCGCGGTCTCGCCCGCCGGGCTGGCGGCGGCGGCGGACCTGGGCCGGGGCGGGCCGATCCACATCCACGCCGCCGAACAGGTCGCCGAGGTCGACGAGGTGCGGGCGCACCTTGGCGCGCGCCCGGTGGCGTGGCTTCTGGACAGGGCCGGTGTCGGGCCGGGCTGGTGCCTGATCCACTGCACCCGGATGGAGCCCGCCGAAACCCTGGCGCTGGCCGCCAGCGGCGCGGTGGCCGGGCTTTGCCCGATCACCGAAAGCTCGCTGGGCGACGGGATTTTCGATGGCGTGCGCTATCTTGGCGCCGGCGGCCGGATCGGGCTGGGTTCGGACAGCAACATCCGCATCTCGCTGGCCGAGGAATTGCGCACGCTGGAGTATTCGCAACGGCTGCGCGACGGCTCGCGCGCCGCGCTGGCGACGGCCGACCTGTCGACCGGGCGGCGGCTGTGGCAGGCGGCGGCGGCCGGCGGGGCAGAGGCGGCGGGGCGTGTCGCGGGCGCGATCCGGCCCGGCGCGCTGGCCGATCTCGTCGCGCTCGACATGGATCACCCCGATCTCGGGGGCCGCGCGGGCGACATGATCCCCGATACCTTCGCCTTCGCCGGCGACAGCGCCATGGTGGCCGATGTCTGGTCGGCCGGGCGGCACCTCGTGACCGGCGGCCGGCACCTGCGGCGCGACGCGATCGTGTCGGGCTACCGGCGGGTGCAGGCGCGGCTGAGGGCGGCCTTGTGAGCGGGCGGCAAGGGCCGCGAGGCCGCCCGCAGGGCTGGCAGGCGATCCGCGATGACGTGCTGGCCCGCATCCGTGCCCGCGAATGGCCGCCGGGTGCGCCGATCCCGCACGAGGCCGATCTGGCCGAGGCCTACGGCGCGGCGCGCGCGACGGTGAACCGGGCACTGCGCGCGCTGGCCGAGGCCGGATGGCTCGACCGCCGGCGCAAGGCCGGAACCCGGGTGGCGCTGAACCCGGTGCGGCGGGCGACCTTCGACATCCCGGTGATCCGGCTGGAGGTCGAGGGCCGGGGCATGACCCATGCGCACCGGCTGCTGGCGCGGTGCGAGCGCCCGGCAACCGCGGCGGAGGCCGAGCGCCTGGCGCTGCCCGCCGGCGCCACGGTTCTCGCCCTCGAAACCCTGCACCTTGCCGATGACCGACCCTGGGCCTGGGAATGCAGGATCGTCTGGCCCAAGGCCGCGCCAGGGGTGCGCGAGGCCGATCTCACGGCGATCAGCGTCAACGAATGGCTGGTGCGGAACGCGCCCTTCAGCCACGGCAGCATCGCGTTTTCCGCCGTGGCGGCGGGGCACGAGGCCGCCGGGCGGCTGGGCTGCGCTCCGGGGGCGGCGCTGTTCGCGATCGACCGCACCACCTGGGCGGGGCCGGACCCGATCACCGAGGTCCGGCTGCTGTTCGCGCCCGGCCACGTCCTGTCCAGCACGATCTGAGCGGCGCTGCGGCCTCAGATCAGCCCGTAGTCCGCCGCCAGGCAGGCCGCCTGCGCCGTGGTCGAGGCGCCGAGCTTGACCTTGGCGTTCTTCAGGCGCTGCTTGATCGCGCCCTCCGTGACGCCGAGGGAGGCCGCGATCTCCTTGGTCAGGTAGCCGGCGCGGATCATCCCCAGCGCCTCGCGTTCCGCACGGGTGACGCCGGCGGGCGGGCGCATCCGCACATGGCCCTGCTGGAAGGTGCGGGCCAGATCGTCGATCTCGCCGTCCGAGAACTCGCGGTCGGAGCGCGCGAACAGGCCGAAGCTGATCTGCGCGGCGACGGGTCCGGCGCCCTCCTCGTCGCGAAACGAGAGGCCGACGCCGTAGCGCAGCCCGAACGCCGCCGCCTGCGTCAGGATCGCCATCGGGTCTTCCGCGGGCGGAATCTCCGACCAGCGCAAGGCGCCGGGCGCGGCGAACAGCCGGCGCACCACCGGGTCGAAGACCAGGTAGCCACGCTGGGCGTAGCGCGACGCCCATTTCGGCGGCAACGCGTTTTCTGTCACGACGGCATCTGCCAGGCTGAATCGCAGGGCGACAAGATATCCAGCGGGGCTGATTTGCGCATAAAGCGCGGACTCAGTAGAACTCTCCATCCAGACCAACACGACATTTGAAACTCGTCTGACGCGGCACCGGACCGATACTCGCAGCCCGTCTGTGCCAGGAATTCACCCGAACAATGTTAACGGAGACTGTCGGGTTTCGCGCGGCTTGGCAACCTCGGCCGTGCCGGGCGGCGACGTTTAAGTGAATCTTCAAGGGTCACCGGGATTGTCGGGCTGTCCTGTGCCTGCGCGACGGGCATGCGCGTGGCCGGGGCATTGCGTACCGTTCGGAGGTTTCAATGCGAGTGTTGAACGATGTCAGGCTGGCCGCGAAGCTGCCTTTGGCGCTGATCGCGTTGACGGCCCTGACGCTGGTGGTGACGGGTTCCATCGCCTATCGCGACGCGCGCGTGGCGCTGATTGCCGCCGGACAGGCGCGGCTGGAGACCGTGGCCTCGGCCCGGCAGGACCAGATCGCGACCTGGTTCGAGACGCTGCGCTCGGACCTGCTGGGCCAGGCCGGCAGCGGCGGCACCCAGAAGGCGGCGCGCGAATTCGTGCTGGGATGGGCCAAGATCGACGGCGACCCGGCGGCCTACCTGACCGAACACTACGTCACCGCGAATCCCAACCCCGAGGGCGCGCGGCATCTGCTGGCCGCCGCGTCCGACGTCTCGCACTACACGATCCAGCATCGGATCAACCACGCCAACTTCGTCGCGCTGGTCGAGCAGAAGGGCTATCTGGACATCTATATCGTCGATCCCGAGGGGCATGTCGTCTACTCGGTCGGCAAGGGCGCGGAATTCGCCACCAACCTCGCCGACGGGCCTTGGGCAGATAGCGGGCTGGCCCGCGCCGCGCTGGACGCGCTGGCGGCCGAAGACCCCGGAACGGTGACGTTTTCCGATATCGGCGCCTATGCCGCCGCTGCCGGCGCGCCGGCGGCCTTCCTCGCGACGCCGGTGTTCTCCGCCCGTGGCGAGAAGCATGGCGCGCTGGTCTTCCGTTTGCCGATCAGCCGGATCGACGCGATCCTGCAGCGGCCCGCCGGGCTGGGCGAGACCGGCGAGGCCTATCTCGTCGCGGCCGGCGGCGGTCTGAATTCCAATCTTCGGCTGGCCGAGGCGCCGACGATCCTGTCGCGCGCGATCGACACGCCGGCTGCGGATGCCGCGCTCGCCGGGCCGGGCAGCGGCGTGATGCAAAGCCCCGGCGTATCCGGCGAGGCCGCGGTCGCGGCCTGGGCCGGGTTCGAGGCGTTCGGGCGGCCGATGGCCGTGATCGCCGAACAGGCCGAGGCGGAGTTGCTGGCCCCGGCGCGGGCGCTGGGGCGCGACATCGTCCTGCATGGCGGCTGGATCATGGCGGTGATGGGCCTGGTGTCCTGGGCGCTGGCGCGCAGCCTCGGCGCGCCGCTGATCCGGATCGGCGCGGCGATGCAGGCGATCGGGCGCAAGGATTTCGCGACCGCCGTGCCCGATACCGGCCGCGGCGACGAGATCGGCCACATCGCCCGGTCGCTGGAAGCGTTCCGCGACGCGCTGGCGGCGGCCGAGGGCGTGGCCCGCGATGGCGTGTTCCGCGGCGCGGCCTTCGACGGATCGTCCGCCGCGCTGATGCTGATCGATGCCGAGGGCCGGATCGCCTATGCCAACCCGTCCGCCCGCCGCCTGCTGGCCGCCAACGCCGGCGCGTTCGCCGCGCTGGTGCCGGGGTTCGAGCCCGAGGCCGTCGCGGGCCTTCCGATCGCGGCGCTGCACGAGGATCCCGACGCGCTGCGCGCGGTACTCGACGATCCCGGGAAACTGCCCCATCGCTGCGAAACCCGCGCCGGCATCGCCCGCTTCACGCTCGATATCGCCGAGGTGGTGATGGAGGGCGAAGGCCGGATCGGCTTCGTCGCGGAATGGCGCGACATCACCGAAGAGCGGATGAACCGCGCGGTGCTGGCGGCACTGGACCGAAACCAGGCGACGGCCGAGTTCGACGTCGAGGGCCGGCTTCTGCGCGCCAATGCCAACCTGCTGGGGATGCTGGGCGCCACCGCCGAGACGGCCACGGGCCGCATGCACGACGCGATCGTGCGCTACGATCCGAGGCTCGCGGCCGAACGCGGGTCGGTCTGGGATCGGCTGATGCGCGGCGAATCCGTCTTCGGGCGCTTCACCCTCGAGTCGGCGGCGGGCCGCGACGCGGTGATCGAGGGCGGGTTCACGCCGGTGGTCGACCGCAACGGCCAGCCGGTGAAGGTGCTGCTGATGGGCGCCGACGTGACCGCGGCGCAGGCGGCGATCCATGCCGCCGAGGTCGAACGCCGGGCGATGGCCGAGGCGCAGGAAAGCGTGGTCGACGCATTGCGCGTGGGCCTCAGCAAGCTGTCGGAGGGCGACCTGACGGTGACGATCGGGCAAGCCTTCGGCCCCGAGTACGAACCGTTGCGCCGCGACTTCAACGACGCGGTGCGGCGTCTGCAGGAGGCGATGCGCGCGGTCCTGGACAACGCCGCCGCGATCCGTACCGAGGCGACCGAGATTTCCGGCGCGGCCGAGGATCTCAGCCAGCGGACCGAACGCCAGGCCGCGACGCTGGAAGAGACGGCGGGGGCGCTGAACCAGCTGACCTCGTCGGTGCAATCCGCCGCCAAGGGCGCGGAAGAGGCGAACCGCGTGGTCACCGAGGCGCGGACCGCCGCCGAGGCCTCCGGCGGCGTGGTCGAAGAGGCGGTCGCCGCGATGGGAGAGATCTCTGCCTCGTCGATGCAGATCGGCAAGATCATCGACGTGATCGACGATATCGCCTTCCAGACCAACCTGCTGGCGCTGAACGCCGGGGTCGAGGCGGCGCGCGCCGGCGAGGCCGGGCGCGGCTTCGCCGTCGTCGCGTCCGAGGTGCGGGCGCTGGCGGGCCGGTCTTCGGAAGCCGCGCGCGAGATCGCCGGGCTGATCGAGGCCTCGTCGGACCACGTCAGGCGCGGCGTCGATCTCGTCGGGCAGACCGGCGACGCGCTTGGCCGGATCGTGGCGGCGGTGGGCGACATGGCGCAGCGGATGTCGGCGATCGCGGCCTCGGCGCAGGAACAGTCGGCCGGCCTGGGCCAGATCAACGTGGCCGTCACCCAGCTGGACCAGGTGACGCAGCAGAATGCGGCGATGTTCGAACAGGCCAGCGCGGCCAGCCGGGCGCTGACACGCGAGGCCGAATCGCTGAATGCCACGACCGGGCGATTCCGCGTCGGCGCCGCCGGGCCGGTGAAGCCCGCCGTCGCGGCACCGCCGGCCGCTCCGGCGCCGCGGCTTGTGCGCGCCGACGGCGCGGTCGCCGCCGCGCGGGCGCAGCCCGCAGAAGATTGGACCGAGTTTTAACCGTTTAACGTCCGCGCGCTGGCGCGGGAGCGATTGCAGAAGGACAGAACCATGGCGAGAACCCGCGTTCTGATTGTCGACGACTCCCTGACGATCCGCAGCCTGATCAAGGCGCGGCTGTCCGAGGACAAGCGCATCGAGGTGGTGGGCGAGGCCGGCGACCCCTACGAGGCGCGCGAGAAGATCAAGGCGCTGTCGCCGGACGTGCTCACCCTCGATGTCGAGATGCCGCGGATGAACGGGCTCGATTTTCTCGAACGGCTGATGCGGCTTCGGCCGATGCCGGTGATCATGGTCTCGACGCTGACCCAGAAGGGCAGCGCCGCGGCGCTGGAGGCGCTGTCGCTGGGCGCGGTGGATTGCCTTGGCAAGCCCGCCGCCGACAAGATCCCCGAAACCTTCGAGAGGCTGGGCGACCTGCTGGTCGCCGCCGCCTCGGCGCGGGTGCGCGACCCGTCGCAGCGCCGCGCGCCGCAGGCCGCGCCGACGGATTTCCGCTGGAACGGCAAGTACCTGCTGATCGGCTCCTCGACCGGCGGCGTGGATGCGCTGGAAACCGTGCTGGCCGGGTTCCCGGCGAACTGCCCGCCCACGCTGATCACCCAGCACATGCCCGAAAGCTTCCTGGCGAGTTTCGCGGGCCGGCTGAACGGCCGCATCGCGCCGACCCTGCGCCTGGCCGAAACCGGCCTGCCGCTGGAACCGGGGCACATCTACCTTGCCCCCGGCGGCGACACGCACCTGACGGTCGAGCCCGGCGATCCGCCGCGCTGCCGCCTGGTGACGGGCGACAAGCGTTCCGGCCATCGCCCCTCGGTCGACGTGCTGTTCGAAAGCGCGGTGCCGATGGCGCCGCGCGTCGTCGCGGCGCTGCTGACCGGGATGGGCCGCGACGGGGCCGAACAGATGCTGGCGCTGCGCAAGTCCGGCGCCCGCTGCCTGGCCCAGGACGAGGCCAGTTGCGTCGTCTTCGGGATGCCGCGCGTGGCGCTGGAAACCGGCGCGGCCGAGATGGCGGTGCCGCTGAACGGCATGGCGCGCGAGATGCTTGCGCTGGCAGGGGCCGAACGGGGTGCGGGGAGGGCGATTGCATGACCGGCGCGACAGCTGGCGCCGAACCCAGGCCCAGGCACATTTCGCAAGGCGAATACGCGTCGTCGGACGGCTCGGGCCGGCCGATCTCGACGATCCTGGGATCCTGCGTGGCGACCTGCCTGCACGATCCCGAGGCCGGCGTCGGCGGGATGAACCACTTCCTGCTGCCCGAGGCCAACGGTTCCGCCGCGCCGGCGGCGAGCTTCGGGATCAACGCGATGGAGCTTCTGATCAACGATCTGATCAAGAAGGGCGCCGATCGCCGGCGGCTGACCGCCAAGGTCTTCGGTGGCGCGCGGATGATCGCGGGTCTGTCGGACGTGGGGGCGAAGAACGCCGCCTTCGTGCTCGACTTTCTCAAGCGCGAGGGCATTCCCTGCACCGCGCAGTCGCTGGGCGGTACCCAGGCGCGGCGCATCCAGTTCTGGCCCGACGACGGCCGCGCGCGGCAGAAGCTGGTGGGCGAGGCCGTGCTGGTCGAGAAGCCGGTGGCGGTGCCGGTCGCGCCAAGCGACGTCGAACTGTTCTGAGGAACGCCCACCGCGAAACACGCGAACGGCCGGAGCATCGCTCCGGCCGTTCGCCGTCTTGCCGCCGTGCCGCGCGGCGTCAGAACCAGGTGATCTCGCCGCTCTGCTCGGTCTCGCGCCGGTCGGGCTTGGCCATCTCGGGATCGAGATGGTGCAGCAACTCGTGCAGCCGCAGCCGCGACAGGATCGGCACCGCCTTGAGGTAAACCCCCTCGGGCATCTCGCCCGAGACCGCGCCCATCAGCCGCCCGAGATCCTCCAGCGACTGGGTGATCCGGTCGATCCCCTGCAACCCGCGGATCGCTGCGGGATCGGTATGATCGGCGAAGTGGCACATCGACAGCGCCCTCTGCACCTCGGCCGACAGCTGCGCCAGCGTGTCGAGCTCGTCGGCCACGCGGGCGGCCAGCGCGTCGAGCGGCAGGTCGCGATGCTCGGGCAGGACAGGCGCTTTGAGGGCCATGATCACAGGCGGCCCACGACGGCTTCGATGCAGGTGCGCAGATCCTGCGGGGTGAAGGGCTTCTTGATGAAGTTGTTCATCCCCAGCCGGCGGCCGGTGTCGACGATCTCCTTGTCGGCGCGGCCGGTGATCAGGATGAAGCCCACGCCCTTGGTCTTGGGCGCGGAGCGCAGCGCGTGCAGAAGATGCAGCCCGTCCATCCCCGGCATGTTGTAATCCGAGATCACGAGGTGCACGGGCGAGCGTTCGATCGCCGCCAGCGCGCTCGGCCCGTCGCTGGCATAGCCGACCTGGCGAATGCCCATCGCGTCCAGGGCCTGCGTGATGAGGCCGCGGCTGGTGGCCATGTCGTCCACCACCATGATCCGAAGCTGGTCTCTGATGCCCATCCTGGGTGCCCCCTCTGGTTAAGTCGCGTTGCCGCCGCGCAGGCGGTAGGTGGTGATGCCGGCAGTGTCGAACGGCGTGCCCGGCCCGGCCGGAACCCGTTCCGAATGGCCGACGAACAGCCAGCCGCCGGGGGCGAGCGCCCCGGCGAACCGCTGCCACAGCGCGGCCTGCGCGGGCGGATCGAAATAGATCACGACATTGCGGCAGAAAATTGCGTCGAACTTGCCCTTCATCGGCCAGGCCGCGTGCAGGTTCAGCTCTCGGAAGGTCACCAGCGCGCGCGCCGCCGCGCACAGCCGGTAGTTCGCCCCGGCGGGTTCGAGATACTTGCGCCGCAGCGCCTCGGGCACCGGCGAGACGGTCTGCGCGTCGTATTCCGCCGCCCGGCCGCGCGCGACCACCATCGGGTCGATGTCGGAGGCGAGGATCTTGACGTCGCGCTGATGCGCGTCGGGCAGCGCCTCCAGCAGGGTCATCGCCATCGAATAGGCTTCCTGGCCGTTCGAACAGCCCGCCGACCACAGCCGCACCCGCCCGCCGCTCTTGGCCCGCGCCGCCAGGTCCGGCAGAACCTTGTCGCGGAAGATCTCGAAGTGATGGTTCTCGCGGAAGAAGTGCGACACGTTCGTCGTCAGCTGCGAGATCATGCGCTGGCGTTCCTCGCGGCCGTCGTCGCTGCGCACGTAGTCCAGATAGGTGCCGTAGTCGGACATGCCCAGCGCGCGCAGCCGCTTGGCCAGCCGCGACTGCACCATCGAACCCTTGCCGGACGCGATGACGATTCCGGCCTCGGCATGGGCGATGGCGGCGATCTGCTCCAGCTCGGCCGCGGTCGGCGGGACCGAGCCGGGCGGCATGACCGACGTGGGGGCGACGGGTGCGTTCATGCGGCTTCGACCCTTTCGGACGGCAGAACTGCGGTCAGGTCGAGCACCCGGATCATCCGGCCATCGACGATCGTCAGCGCGTGAACGAAGCTGTGCGCCTCGTCGGCGGCCAGGTCGGGCGGCGGTTGCAGCTCCGACCGGGGCAATGCGAGAATATCGGACACGGCGTCGACCAGCAGCCCGGCGGACTGGCTGCCGACCTGCACCACGATGATCACGTTGCGCGCGTCGCCCTCGACCGGCGGCATCCCCAGCCGGGTCGACAGGTCGACGACCGGCAGGACGGTGCCGCGCAGGTTGATCACGCCGCGGACATGCGGCGGGGCATGCGGCAACGGCGTCGCGCGGGTCCAGCCGCGGATCTCGCGTACCGACATGATGTCGACGCTGTATTCCTGTTCGGCCAGGCGGAAGGACAGCAGTTCCACTTCGGCGCTGGAGTGGGATTTGTCTTCGTTGGTCATTACACGGGTTCCTGGTTGAACTCTGGTCGGGTCAGGCGGCGTTGCGGGTGCGCCCGGAGGCGGAGCGCACGAGGTCGGGCGGGTCGAGGATCAGCGCGATCTGGCCGTCGCCCAGGATCGTCGCGGCGGCGACGCCGGGGATGTGGCCGTAGCTTTGCTGCAGGCCCTTGATGACGACCTGGCGCTGCTCGTGGATCGCGTCGACCACCAGGGCGGCGCGGCTGCCGTCCTCCTGCGTGGTCAGCAGCACGATGTCGCCCACGTAGCTGTCCTTCGGGTGCCGGTAGCCCAGTTCCGCGCCCAGATCGTAAAGCGGCACGAAACCGCCGCGGATGTGGATCACGTTGGTATTGGGCCCGAGCGAGCGGATATCCTCTTCCATCAACGTCGCGGTTTCGACGATCGCGGACAGCGGCACGACGAGCGTTTCGCCCGCGACATGCACGACCATCCCGTCCAGCACCGCCAGCGTCAGCGGCAGCGAGATCGAGAAGGTGGTGCCCACCCCGGCCTCGGAGGTGATGGTGATCCGTCCGCCGAGCGAGGTGATCGCGCTTTTCACAACGTCCATGCCGACGCCGCGGCCCGACAGGTTCGACACCTCCGCGGCCGTCGAGAAACCGGGCAGGAACAGCAGGTTGTCGATCTCGGCGTCGCTGAGTTGCGCGTCCTCGGGAACCAGCCCCTTGGAGATGGCCTTTTCCAGCACCTTCTCGCGGTTGATGCCGCCGCCATCGTCCTTGACCTCGATCACCACGCGGCCGGACCGGTGCTGCGCCGACAGCGTGATCACGCCCTCGGACGGCTTGCCGGCGGCGACACGCTTTTCCGAGCTTTCCAGGCCGTGGTCGACGGCGTTGCGGATCATGTGGGTCAGCGGGTCGGCGAGCCGTTCGATCACGGTCTTGTCGACTTCCGTCGCCTCGCCCTCGGTCTTCAGGCGAACCTCCTTGTTCACGGCGGCCGAGGCCTCGCGCACGATCCGGGCCATGCGCTGGAACAGCGGCTTGACCGGCTGGGCGCGGATCATCATCACGCTGTCCTGGATGTCGCGGGTCAGCATCATGAAGGCCTCGAGCCCCGTCATCACCGAAGAATTCGGCGGCAGGCCGGCCTCGGCGACGCTTTGCGCCAGCATCGCCTGGTTGATCACCAGTTCGCCCACGAGGTTCACCAGCCGGTCGATCCGGTCGAGATCGACGCGGACGGTGGCCGATGCGGCCTCGCCACCGCCGGACTTGGCGGCGGCGGCCGGCGCCTGCGGCGCCGGGGCGGCCGCGGCGGCCGGGGCCGGGGCAGGGGCCGAGCCGGTTGCGGGCGCCACCGGCATTTCCATTTGCGCCGCCGGAGCCTCGTCTTCTTCGGGTCCGGCCGCGGGCAGCGCGGACAGGTCCGGAAGGTCGGGCAGGTCCGGCAAACCGGGCAGGCCGGGAAGACCGGGCAGGGCCGGTGCGCCGCCGCCGCCGGCCAGCCGCTCGATCTCGATCGTGCAGACATCCTCGACGAAGTCGAAGACCTCGCGGATCTGCGCCTCGTCGACATCGCCGCGCAGCGTCACGGTCCAGGCCAGGGCCGGGGCTTCGGGGTCAAGCGCGCCGAAGGCGGGCAGGCCGGATGTGTCGCATTCGACGGTCGCCTCGCCGAGGCCCTGCAGGGCCCGCAGGATATGGAACGCCTCGTTGCCCGAGGCATAAAGCCCGGGCTGCGGCCGGAAGCGGATGCTCCAGGCCGGTTCCTCGTCGATCCCGCCGTCGGGACCGGCCGCGTCGTCGCCGCCGAAGTCGAGATCGAGGCTGAGGCCCATCGGCACGAAATCCGAAACCTCGTCTTCCGCATCCTGTTCGATCTTCGGTCCGCCCATCAGCGCCTCGAGGGCGCACAGCACCTCTTCGGCGCCGGCGGGTTCGTCGCCGCCGTCGCGGGCCGCGCGAACATGGTCCTGCAACAGGTCGGCGGCCTGGAAGAACAGCTTGGTGGCCTCGTTCGTGACCTCCATCTTGCCCGAGCGGACCTCGTCCATCACCGTTTCGTAGCGATGCGCGAAGTTCACCAGCGCGGTCAGCCCGAAGGCGCCGGCGCCGCCCTTGATCGAATGGACGGCGCGGAAGACGACGTTGATCGTCTCGTTGTCATGCGCGCCCTCGTCGATCACGTTGAGCGCGTCCTGCAGGCTTTCCAGCAGTTCCTCGCACTCGACGAAGAACGAGGCGCGGATTTCGGCCATCGGGTCGGACATCGTGAAATCTCCCTAGCCGGCGACCATCTGCAAGGCCTTGACCAGCTTCGGCGGGTCGAAGGGCTTGACGATCCAGCCCGTCGCGCCGGCGGCGCGGGCGCGGGCCTTGAGTTCCGGGGCGCTTTCGGTGGTCAGCACGAGGATCGGCGTCGCGCGGTGCTTGTCCTGCGCGCGCACCGCCTCGATGAAGCCGAACCCGTCCAGCCGGGGCATGTTGATATCGGAAATGATCGCGTCGGGCTCGATCCCGTCGAGCACCTCGAGCCCGTGCATCCCGTCCTCGGCCAGATGCAGGGTGAACCCCGCCTCGGTGAGGGCGAGCTTGAGCATGTCGCGGATCGTGCGGCTATCGTCGACGGCCAGGATGTTCAGGCTCATGCGTGCTTCTCCGAAATGAGTGCCTCGGGGGTCAGGCCGAAAACGGCCAGGGCGGCGGTGAAATCCTCCGACATGGCGGAAACGGTGAGGGCGTTGCCGGCCTCGCGCCAGGCGACCGCGGCGGCGATCAGAACCTGCAGGCACAGGCCACCCAGATGCGAAACCGCGCTCGCGTCGATCTCGATGTCGGATCCGGTCTGGCCCCTGATTTCCTCGGCCAGCGGCGCGGCGGCGGGCAGGTCGAGCCGGGCGGCGAGTGCGATCCGGGCCGTCATGCGCATGATCCGATGATTGCGAAAGTCGGCATGGCGCGCCTTCTCCCCTAACGTAGGTACGGTTGTTCCGAAGGGTTAGGCGCGACGGGTTAAGATAGATTTGACGCTGACGGGCCGAGGCCTCAGCCCGCGTCGCAGCCGTGCAGGTAGACGGCGCAGCCGGTCAGGGCGGCGAAATCGTCCTCGATCAGCCACAGGGGAAAGGCGGCCATGAACGGGCCGAATCGTCCCTTGTCGCGGAACGCGGCGGCAAGGTCGAACCGGTCGAGATGCGCCGCGAAGGCGCGGGCCACGCCGCCGCAGAGATAAAGCCCGCCATAGGGCAGGTGCACCAGCGCGAGGTCGCCCAGCACCGCCCCCAGAAGCCGCACGAAGGTCGCGCCGGTGGCCTCGGCCAGCGCGTCGTCGCCGGCATCGATCCGCGCCATGATCTGCGCGGCGGCCAGGCCGCCGGGCTTGCCAGCCTCGTCGGCCAGCCAGCCGTGAAGCCGTTCCAGGCCACGGCCCGACAGCACGTCCTCGACCCCGGCGAAACCGTGCGCACGCTCGACATGCCGCGCCAGCCGCAGGTCGGCCTCGCCGCGCAACGGCAGGCTCATGTGTCCGCATTCCGAGGGCGCGACGAGCCGGCCGCCCGGCACCGCGTGCACCGGCGCGGCGTTGAACCCGGTGCCGACCCCGACGACCAGCTGCGCCGCCCCGGCGCGCGGCGCCCCGGCGCCGGGCAGGACCGGGCGCAGGCTGGCGGCGGCAAGATGCCCCAGCGCGTGTCCCTGAGCCTGGAGATCGTTCAGGATCGCCACGCGTTCGGCCCGGCTGGCGGCGGTCAGCGTCGCGGCGTCGATCTGCCAGTCGAGATTGGTCAGCCGCCCGACGCCGTCGGCCACCGGCCCGGCCACCGCCACGCAGGCCCCGGCGCAATCGACATTGTCCTCGGCGGCGAGGAACCGGCCCAGCACGTCGGCAAGGCTTTGATGCTCGGCATTGGCGTAGCGCCGGATCGTGCCGGGCAGAAGCGCGGGGCCGCGCGCCAGCGCGACGCGGGTATTGGTGCCGCCGATATCGGCGACCAGCGTCAGCGTGTCGGGCGCATGGGTCATTCTGGGCTCACCGGGCAAGGGCGCGGGCCAGCGCGTGATAGGAGGCTTTGGGGGTGCGCTGCAAGCTTTCGAAGTCGACATGGACCAGACCGAAGCGCTTGGCATAGCCCAGCGCCCATTCGTAATTGTCCAGAAGCGACCAGACGACGTAGCCCCGCACCGGCACGCCCGCCGCCAGCGCCCGCCGCACCGCGGCCAGATGCGCGTCGAGATAGGCGATCCGGTCGGCATCCTCGATCCGTCCGGCGACCCGCGTATCGGGCGCGGCCATGCCGTTCTCGGTGACGTAGAGCGGCAGGTCGCCGGTGAAGTCGCGCGCCGTCGCGGTCAGGAAGTGCTCCAGCCCCTCGGGATGAATCTCCCACCCCATCTCGGTCTTGGGCAGCGGGCCGGGAACCTCGGCCAGCGCCGGCCAGGGGCCTGGCGCAGCGGCGATCCGCTTGCAGGTGTAGTAGTTCAGGCCCAGCCAGTCGATCGGCGCGCGGATCGTGTCGAAATCGGCTTCCCAGCCGACGGGAAGGTGCGGGGCGAAGGCCTCCATCACCGTGTCGGGATAGCGCCCGTGGAACAGGCCTGACAGGAAGAACCGGTTGTAGACCGCGTCGTAGCGGTCGGTCGCGGCCGCCGCCGCCGGGCTGTCGTCGGCCGGCAGCGCGCGTTCGAAGTTGCACACCGCGCCGAGGTTCCGCATTCCCAGCGCCCGCATCGCCGTGATCGCTTGCCCATGCGCGAGCAGCACGTGATGCATCGCGCGCACGGCGGCGCGGATGTCGCGCAGCCCCGGTGCGTGATGGCCCAGGAAATGGCTCAGCCAGGCCACGCACCAGGGTTCGTTGATCGGCGCGGCGGACCAGACGCGATCGCCGATCCGGCGCATGATCACGTCCGTGAACTCGGCGAAGCGGGCGGCGATGTCGCGGTTCTGCCAGCCGCCCCGGTCGGCGAGCGGCGCGGGCAATTCCCAGTGATAGAGCGTGGCGGCGGGTTTCAGCCCGCGCGCCAGCAGCCCGTCGACCAGCCGGTCGTAGAAATCCAGCCCCTCGGGATTGGCCGCGCCGCGCCCCTCGGGCTGGATGCGCGCCCAGGAGGTCGAGAACCGGTAGAGATCGAGCCCCGCGCCGGCCACGAGATCGAGGTCTTCGGCCCAGCGATGATAATGGTCGCAGGCGCGCGCGCCGTTCTCGGCGCGCACCACGTTGCCGGGCGTCGCGGCGAAGGTATCCCAGTGCGTCGGGCCCGCGCCGCCGAAGGCGTGGCCCTCGATCTGGTAGGCCGATGTCGCGGTGCCGAAGACGAAGCCCTCGGGAAAGTCGGAACGGCCGTGCGAAAGCTCCATCTCACTCCTCCGTCGGGGCCGGCCCGGTCGATCCGCCGATCACCAGCTGGGCTTCCATCAGATCCTGCGCCGGGCCGGTGTCCGGCGCCTCGATCAACCCGATCAGCATCCCCGCGGCCCGGCGCCCGGCCTCGCGCACCGAGGATCGCGTTGCGGTGAAGATCGGCACTTCCTCGCCGTTGGCGAGGTAGCTGAGTTCGTCGTCATGGGTGACGACCGAGATGTCGCGCCCCATCCGAAGCCCGGCCTCCTCGATCGCGCGGCGCAGGCCGATCGCCGTGATCAGCGAGGAGGCGAGGAAGGCGGTGGGCCGCGGCCCGTCCGCGGCCAGCATCGCCCGCGCGCTGCGGTAGCCATAGGCCTCGGTCATCTCCTCCGACCGCATCAGCGCGGGATCGGCCACCAGCCCGCGCGCCGCCAGCGCCGCCTCGAACCCGCGGCGGCGGCGCACGGCGAAATCCATCGTCTCCAGCCCGTTCAGAAAGGCGATCCGGCGGTGGCCGAGATCGAGCAGCAGTTCGGTCGCGCGCTCGAACGCGCGCCGGTTGTTCACGTCGACCCAGGAATAGGGGGTTTCGCTGCCCGTGGCGCGGCCGTGCACGACGAAGGGCAGGCCGAGATCGGCCAGGAGCGTGATCCGCGCATCGGCCAGTTTCGGGCCGTGCACGATCACCCCGTCGACACTGCCCTTGGCGCGCAACTCGCGGTAGGCGCGTTCCTCGGCCGCGTCGGACACGACCGACAGCAGCATGTCGTAGCCGGCGCGGGCATAGACCTCGCCGGCCCCGGCGATGAAATCGGAGAACACCGGGTTGACTATCTCGTGCCGGGTGGAGAGCGGGATGATGTGGCCGATCGCCATCGCCCGGCCGGTCGCCAGGCTCTTCGCGCGGGTGTTGGGCCGGTAGTGGTAGCGCCGCGCCGCCTCGAGCACCCGCGCGCGCGTCGATTCGTTGACCTCCGGGTAGCCGTTGAGCGCGCGGCTGACCGTGGTCTGCGACAGGCCGAGTTTCTGCGAGAGTTGCTTGAGGTTCATGGTCGGAGTTCAAAGCGCTTTCAAATCCGAAGTGTTAGGCGGCGGGGGCTGGGCCGTCAATCGCTCGCCGGTCTTTCTGCGACTGCGAAGGATTCGGGTTGAATTTATTGGCCTCACGACGGGCGTTGCGGTTGACAGGCTGCCCGGCTTGGCCCACGGTTCGCGCGTTCAAAGCGCTTTGGCATCGATTCCGGGCGCGGATCACGGTGGGCCTTAATCGGCCCGCAGCCATGGGAGGATGACATGAGTTCGAGACTACTTTCGGGCGTCGCGACGCTGGCGCTGTTCGCGGGTGCCGCCACGGCGCAGGATCTGAAGTTCGCGCCGGGCGCGGATGCCCGTTTCGACTGGGCCAGCTACGAGGCGTTCGCGGCGGCGCATGACCTCGCGGGCGAGCAGATCACGGTGTTCGGCCCCTGGCTCGGCCCCGACCAGGAGCTCGTGGAAAGCGTTCTGGCCTATTTCGCCGCCGCCACCGGCGCGGATGTGCGCTACACCGGGTCGGACAGTTTCGAACAGCAGATCGTCGTCGATCTGGAGGCCGGATCGGCCCCGAACATCGCGGTCTTCCCGCAGCCGGGCCTTGCCGCCGACATGGCCGCGCGCGGCTTCCTGACGCCGCTGGGCGAAGATGCCGAGGCCTGGATGACCGAGGCCTATGCCGCCGGTCCGTCCTGGGTGGCGCTTGGCGTCTATGCCGGGGCCGACGGGTCCGACGCGTTCTATGCCTTCCCCTACAAGGCCGATGTGAAGTCGCTGGTCTGGTATTCGCCCGAGAACTTCGAGGATGCGGGCTACGAGGTGCCGCAGACGATGGAAGAGCTGAAGGCGCTGACCGATCAGATCGTCGCCGATGGCGAGACGCCCTGGTGCATCGGCCTCGGCTCGGGCGGCGCGACGGGCTGGCCGGCGACCGACTGGGTCGAGGATCTGCTGCTGCGGACCCAGACGCCGGACGTCTATGACGGCTGGGTGACGAACGAGATCGCCTTCGACGATCCGCGCATCGTCGGCGCGATCGAGGAATTCGGCTGGTTCGCCCGCAACGACGCCTATGTCGCCGGCGGCGCCGGCGTGGTCGCCTCGACCGATTTCCGCGACAGCCCCAAGGGTCTCTTCGACAGCCCGCCGCAGTGCTACATGCACCGCCAGGCCTCGTTCATCCCGGCGTTCTTCCCCGAAGGCACCGAGGTGGGCGTTGACGTCGACTTCTTCTACTTCCCCGCCTACGCGGAAAAGGATCTCGGCTCGCCGGTGCTGGGCGCGGGAACGCTGTTCACGATCACCAAGGACAGCCCGGCGGCGCATGCGCTGATCGACTTCCTGCAAACGCCGATCGCGCATGAGGTCTGGATGGCGCAGGGCGGGTTCCTGACGCCGTATTCGGCCGCCAATCCCGATGTCTACGCCAATGACGTGCTCAAGGGGCTGGGCGAGATCCTGACCAACGCCACCACCTTCCGCTTCGACGGCTCCGACCTGATGCCGGGCGGCGTGGGCGCGGGCAGCTTCTGGACCGGCATGGTCGACTACGCCGGCGGCAAGCCGGCGGCGGATGTCGCCGCCGAGATCCAGGCCTCCTGGGACGCGCTGAAGTAACGGCGCGCGACACGCGAGGGCCGTGGGCCGGGTCCGGCCCGCGGCCGCCTGACGGGGGGCGCGCCGGGGAGGGCGCGCGACAGGGGAGGTGGCGATGAACCCGGCCTTGCAGGGTCTTCTGACGATCGTGATCGGCGTCGGCGGCTGTATCGGCTATTTCTGGCTGTCGAACCAGGTGCTCGACAAGGTGATCTTTCCGCCGAAGGGCGCCAATCCAGGCCGCAACATCACCCGCGCCAACATGGTCCGGCCCTGGCTGTTCCTGTTTCCCGCGATTGTCGCGCTGGGGCTGTACCTTGCCTATCCGGTGATCGAGACGCTGCGCCTGTCGCTGACCGACCGCGACCAGGGCGGCGCCTTCGTGGGCCTGGCCAACTATCGCCAGATGTTGAGCGAGGAGAAGTTCTGGGAAGCGATGCGCAACAACATGCTGTGGCTGATCGTGGTGCCCGCCGCCTCGACCGCGCTGGGGCTTCTGGTCGCGCAGCTCACCGACCGCATCCGCTGGGGCAGCCTCGCCAAGTCGCTGATCTTCATGCCGATGGCGATTTCCTTCGTCGGCGCCTCGGTGATCTTCAAGCTGATCTACGACGTGCGTCCGGTGGATCAGTCGCAGATCGGGGTGATGAACGCGATCTGGCTGCAATTCGAGGGCGGCATCGGCTCGGTCCTGTTCCTGAAACTTCTGCCCGCGGTCATTCTCGCGGGGTTCGCGGCGGCGGTGGCCTATGTCGGCTGGCTGCTGGCCCGGCCGGTCTTCGGCAGCCACCCGCCGGGGTTCAGGGCGCTGCGCCTGCTGGCCGGGGCGGGGGCGGCCTGGCTGGTGATCCTGTCGCTGCGTTCGATCCTGGCGCTGGTGTCGGTCGAGCTGGCCTATGGCGAACCGCAGGCCTGGCTGGCGATCCCGTTCTGGAACAACTTCCTGTTGATGG
Source organism: Paracoccaceae bacterium (assembly GCA_024742695.1). Taxonomy (GTDB): domain Bacteria; phylum Pseudomonadota; class Alphaproteobacteria; order Rhodobacterales; family Rhodobacteraceae; genus JANSXY01. The sequence goes on from JANSXY010000001.1 coordinate 90,648, forward strand.
TCGTTCTGATCTGGATCCAGACGGGGTTCGCCATGGTGATCCTGTCGGCGGCGCTGCGCGGCATTCCCGAGGAAACGGTGGAGGCCGCGATCGTCGACGGCGCCAACCCGTTCCAGGTGTTCTTCCAGATCAAGGTGCCGCAGATCATGGGCACGATCGTCGTGGTCTGGACGACGATCACGCTGGTGGTGCTGAAGGTCTTCGACATCGTCTTCGCCATGACCAACGGCCAGTGGGAAACGCAGGTTCTGGCCAACTACATGTTCGACAAGCTGTTTCGCGCCAACGACTGGGGCGTCGGCTCGGCCGCGGCGATCGTCATCATGATCCTCGTGACGCCGATCCTGGCCTGGAACGTCTGGAACGCGCGCAAGGAAATGCGCTGAGGGGGCGGCAATGGACAACATCGCGGGATCGAAATCCGGCCTGAGCTGGGCGGTGCAGATCAGCACCCTGCTGATCGTGCTGCTGTGGCTGTTCCCGACCGTCGGGCTGCTTGTCTCGTCGTTCCGCACGGCCGACCAGATCTCGGCCTCCGGCTGGTGGGCGGCGCTGTTCCCGCAGGAACAGAACGAGGTGATCCGGCTGGCCGATCCCGACGAGGCCCGCGTGCCCGATGGCGCGATGTTCGTGGTCTCGGGCAACCTGTTCGACGGGGCCGAGCGCCAGATCACCGCCTGGGGCACGTCCTCGCGCCGGATCGCGGAATTCGCGCCGGGCGAGACCGCCGAGCTTGGCGAGGGCGAAACGCTGACCATCGAGGCCAGCGGCGACTACGTCTGGCGCGGCACCGACGACCAGCTTTCCGGCCGGGCGCAGCGCAGCTTCGTCACCGTCGTCTCGCAACCGGAATTCACCCTGGCCAACTACGACAACATGCTCTTCGACCCCGGCAATTCCGAGGGCATGGCGCGGGCCTTCTTCAACACGCTCACGGTGACGATCCCGGCCACGGTGATCCCGATCGTGATCGCCGCCTTCGCGGCCTATGCGCTGGCCTGGATGCAGTTTCCCGGCCGGGCGCTGCTGATCGCCTGCGTCGTGGGGCTGCTGGTGGTGCCGCTGCAACTGGCGCTGATCCCGCTTTTGCGGCTGCACCTGGGGATCGGGATCGGCAAGGGTTATCTGGGCGTCTGGCTGGCGCATACGGGGTTCGGCCTGCCGCTGGCGATCTACCTGCTGCGCAACTACATGGCCAGCCTGCCGCGCGACATCATCGAGAACGCCAAGGTCGACGGTGCGACGGATTTCCAGATCTTCACCCGGATCATCCTGCCGCTGAGTTTCCCCGCGCTCGCCAGCTTCGCGATCTTCCAGTTCCTGTGGACCTGGAACGACCTGCTGGTGGCCAAGGTCTTCCTGATCGACGCGACCGGCGACACCACGGTGATGACCAACCAGATCGTCGAATTGCTGGGCACCCGCGGCGGCAACTGGGAAATCCTCGCCACCGCCGCCTTCGTCTCGATCGCCGTGCCGCTCGCGGTGTTCTTCGCCATGCAACGCTACCTTGTCCGCGGTCTCCTCGCCGGGTCCGTCAAGTAATGGGAAAGACACGACATTGAACCAGGAAACCCAAGTTCTTGCCGCCCGCGACGGGCTTGACCGCGACTGGTGGCGCGGCGCGGTGATCTACCAGATCTATCCGCGCAGCTTCCAGGATTCCGATGGCGACGGCGTGGGCGATCTCGCCGGCATCGCCCGCCGGCTCGACCATGTCGCGGCGCTTGGCGCCGACGCGATCTGGATCAGCCCGTTCTTCACCTCGCCGATGAAGGATTTCGGCTACGACGTCTCGGATTACTGCGATGTCGACCCGATGTTCGGCACGCTGGCCGATTTCGACCGGGTGGTGGCGCGGGCGCATGACCTGGGGCTGCGGGTGATGATCGACCTCGTGCTCAGCCACACCTCCGACCGGCATCCCTGGTTCGTCGAAAGCCGGGCGAGCCGCGACAACCCGAAGGCCGACTGGTACGTCTGGGCCGATCCGAGGCCCGATGGCACGCCGCCGAACAACTGGCTGTCGATCTTCGGCGGCCCGGCCTGGCAATGGGACGGCCGGCGCCGCCAGTACTACCTGCACAACTTCCTCAAGGAACAGCCCGACCTGAACCTTCACAGCCCGGCGGTGCAGGACGCGCTTTTGGATGTCGCGCGCTTCTGGCTGCAGCGCGGGGTCGACGGATTCCGCCTTGATACAATCAATTTCTACTTCGCCGACAAGGAGTTGCGTAGCAATCCGCCACTTCCCGAGGCGCTGCGCAACGATTCCATCGCGCCGATGGTCAACCCCTACAACCACCAGGAACATCTCTACGACAAGAACCAGCCGGAGAACCTGGATTTCCTGCGCCGGTTGCGCGCGGTGATGGAGCCCTTCAACGCCGCCGCGGTCGGCGAGGTCGGTGACGCCCAGCGCGGGCTGGAGATCATGGCGCAGTACACCGCCGGCGACGACCTGATGCAGATGTGCTACTCGTTCGACCTGCTGTCGAAGCAGCGGCTGACGGCGGCGCGGCTGGTCGAGGTGATGGCCGCTTTCGAGGCCGCCGCGCCCGATGGCTGGGCCTGCTGGGCCTATTCCAACCACGATGTCGAACGCCACATCAGCCGCTGGGGGCTTTGCGACGCCGCCGCGCGGGCCTATGCCACGCTCCTGGTGTGTCTGCGCGGCTCGATCTGCCTTTACCAGGGCGAGGAACTTGGGCTGCCGGAGGCGGAGATCGCCTTCGAGGATTTGCAGGATCCCTACGGGATCGAGTTCTGGCCCGAGTTCAAGGGCCGCGACGGCTGCCGCACCCCGATGGTCTGGCAGGCCGACAACGCGACCGGCGGCTTCACCACCGGCAAGCCCTGGCTGCCGGTTCCCGGCGCGCATCTGGGCCGCGCCGCCGCCGTTCAGGCGGCCGATCCGCGGGGGCTGATGCATCATTATCGCCATGCCCTGGCGCTGCGCCACGCGCATCCCGCGCTTGCCAAGGGCGACCAGACCGGCATGGCGGCCTCGGGCGATGTCGTCTGCTTCCGGCGCGCGGCCGCGGGCGAGACGGTCTTCGTCGCCGTCAACCTTGGCGACGCCCCGGCCGAGATCGACGCCCCGCAGGGTGAGCGCTGGCAGGCGATCGGGGCCGATCTGGGCGCGGTGGCGCCGGGGCCGGGGGGGCGGATCGCGCTTGCCCCCTGGGAGGTTTCGCTGCTCGTCAGCCGCGATTGAGGGAGAACCGCATGGCCGATCTGAAGCTCACCGATGTCGCCAAGTCCTACGGCGAGGTGCATGTGCTCAAGCACATCGACCTCGATATCAAGACCGGCGAGTTGATCGTCTTCGTCGGGCCCTCGGGCTGCGGCAAGTCCACGCTGTTGCGGATGATCGCGGGGCTGGAAAAGATCACCGGCGGCACGCTGGAGATCGGCGGGCAGGTCATGAACGATGTGCCGCCGGCCCAGCGCGGCATCGCGATGGTGTTCCAGTCCTACGCGCTTTACCCGCACATGACGGTGCGCGAGAACATGGAGTTCGCCCTGAAGATCGCGCGCAAGAGTCGGGCGGAGATCGACGCGGCGGTCGACAAGGCCGCCGCGATCCTGCAACTCACGCCCTATCTCGACCGGCTGCCCAAGGCGCTGTCGGGCGGCCAGCGCCAGCGCGTGGCGATCGGCAGGGCGATCGTGCGCGACCCGAAGGTGTATTTGTTCGACGAGCCGCTGTCGAATCTCGACGCCGCGCTCAGGGTGGCGACCCGGATCGAGATCGCGCAACTGAAAGAGGCGATGCCGAATTCCACGATGATCTACGTCACCCACGACCAGGTCGAGGCGATGACGCTGGCCGACCGGATCGTGGTGCTGGCCGGTGGCGGCATCGCCCAGGTCGGCGCGCCGCTGGAACTGTACGAGCGGCCCGAGTCGGAATTCGTGGCCCGCTTCATCGGCTCGCCGGCGATGAACCTGGTGCCCGGCGAGATCGTCGAGACCGGCGACAGGACGGTTGTGAAGCTCGATGGCGAGGGCACCGCCGTCTCCGCCGTGCCGTCGCGGCCCGAGGACCGGGGCAAGCGCGTCAATGTCGGCGTCCGTCCCGAGGATCTGGAGATCACCGAGGGCGCGGTGATGATCGACGGCAAGGTCGACTTCGTCGAGGCGCTGGGGGAGGTGACGCTGCTCTACTTCGTTCCCGAACACGGCCGCGACCCGGTGATCGCCAAGCTGCCGGGCGTGCACCCCGACCTGCGCGGGCAGCAGGTTCGCCTGACCGCCGCGCCGGAAAAGGTCCATGTCTTCATGGACGGCCGCTCGCTGCTGTATCGCTGACGCTCAGGAAACCAGCGACCAGAGCCCCAGCCCCAGCAGGAACAGAAGGCTGAGAAGGGTGGCGACAAGAAACGCGACCCAGGGCGTAAGCCGCGGGGCGGGGGCGTGGATGCCGTGGACCGGTTCGGGGGGCTTGCGCGTGGACATGGCGCCATTAAGACCGCGTTAGGTAAGCCATGCGTTAACGGGCGCCATGAGGATCACCTGGAACCGTCTCGCGCCTTCGGCCTGGGATCGCGCGATCGCGCCGCACGGTGCGCCGATGCCGCAGCACGGCACCTACGGCGCGGTGGCCGAGGCCGCCGGGCGGCGGGTGGCGCGGGCCGAGATCGAGGCCGGCGGACGGGTGATCGGCTACGCCCAGATCCTGCGCCGTGGCCCGCTGGCCCTTCTGTCGCGCGGGCCGGTCTGGGTGGATGGTCCCGATCCGGCGACCCGCCGTGCCGCGCTGCGTTCCCTCGGGGCGGCGCAGCCGCTGCTGATCGCCACCACGGAGACGGCCGAACCCGGTGCCGGCCTGCCGCTCGTCACCCCCCGCCATGTGGCCGAGATCGACCTCGCGCGCCCCGCGGCGGACTTGCGCGCCGCGATGAAGCCCAAGTGGCGCAACCGCCTTGCCGCCGCAGAGGCCGAACCGCCCGACATCCGCGCCGAGCCGGTGACGCGGGACACGCTGGACTGGCTGTTCGCGGCCGAGGCCGGGCAGCGCCGCGCCCGTGGCTACCGCGCGCTGCCGCCGGGCTTCGTGGCCGCCTGGGGCACGGTCGATCCCGACGGGCTGCGGCTGTGGACCGCGCGGCGCGGCGGCGAACGGGTGGCGGCGATGCTGTTCCTGCTGCACCGGCCCTGGGCCAGCTACCATGTCGGCTGGTCGGGGCCGGAGGGGCGCGCCGCCAACGCCCATCCGCTGCTCCTGTGGTCCGCGATGCAGGCGCTGGCGGCCGAGGGGATCACCCGGCTCGATCTTGGCGACGTCAACACCGAGGATGCGCCCGGCCTTGCCCGGTTCAAGATCGGCGCCGGGGCGACGGTGCGGCCGCTGGGGCCGACGATCCTGTTGCCGCCGCTTACCCTGCCGCGCCTCGGGCGTGGAAGATGAAGCCGAGGAAATTCAGCAGCACCTGCGCGGCGAGGATCGCGGTCGATCCGGTCGGGTCGTAATCCGGCGCGACCTCGACGAGGTCGAGCCCGACGATCTCGTGGCGCCGCGCCGCCGCCTGAAGGATTTCCAGCACTTCGTAGTAAAGGAACCCGCCGTGGCTCGGCGTGCCGGTGCCCGGCGCGATCGAGGGGCAGAAACCGTCGATGTCGATCGTCACGTAAAGCCGCGCCCCGGCCGGGATCCGCGCCATGACGCCGTCGAGCCCCAGCTGGCGCACCTGCCGCACCGACAGGTAATCGCCACCCATCGCGCGGGCCGCCGCGTAGCCTTCCCGCGCCGTCGACGAGACATTGCGGATGCCCAGCGCGGTGATCCCGGTCACGTGGTCCCGTTCCGCCGCGCGCCGCATCGGGTTGCCATGCCCGTGCCGCACCCCGTGGCGTTCGTCGACGAAATCGAGATGCGCGTCGATCTGCAAGATGTGGATCGGCCCGTCGGCATCGAAGGCGCGGATGCAGGGGATGTTGACCGAATGATCGCCGCCGATCACCACCGGCAGCGCCCCCGCGCGCAGGATCGCGCGCACGCCGGCCTCGATGTTGGCGTGGCTCGCCTCGGTATCGGTATGGACGATGTCGGCATCTCCGATATCGACGATCCGCACCTCGGGGCCAAGATAGACCGCGTCGTCCTCGTGGTCGTAGGCCCCGGCATGACCGAAGGAAAACAGCGTGGAGGCCTCGCGCACCGCGCGCGGGCCGAACCGCGCCCCGGCCCGGAACTGGGTGCCGAAATCGAACGGCGCGCCCAGCACCGCGACCTCGGCCTCGATCGCGTCCCAGTCGGCCACGTAAGGCCGCTTGCCGAAGGTCGATATCCCGACGAACGGCAGGTTCAGCCGCCCCGTTTCATAGCCGTGCCCCGCCATCTCCGCCTCGCCGTTGCAGTGTGGACGAAGCAAACCCCGCCCGGCGCGCCGCCGCAAGCCCCGCGACGGCGCGCCCCTTGCCTTTCCGCGATCCAGGCGGCACCAAGTCGCCGCAGTGTTCCGGTCCGAAGCCATGCCGGGGCGGCATCTCCGCCCCCGGATGAAAGGAGCCCCGATGGCCTTCGTCGCGCCCAAGCCCCGTCCCGCGCCGTTTCTCGGCACGCCGCCCGCGATCTTCCCGCCGATCCTGGGGCTTTTCGGCCTCGGGCTTGGCTGGCGGCGCGGGGCCGACGCCTTCGGCCTGCCGGCGGAGCTGGGCGACGTGATCCTCGGCGCGGTCACCGCGCTCTACCTCTTCGCGCTGGCCGCCTATCTGCGCAAACTGGCCGCACGGCCCGCCGTGCTGGCCGAGGATCTGCGGATCCTGCCGGGCCGCGCCGGGGTGGGCGCGATGGTGTTGTGCATGTACCTGCTGTCGGCGGCGTGGCTGCCGTTCGGGGCGGGTATCGCCGTGGCGATCCTCTGGGCCGGTCTGGCCGCGCATCTGGCCTTTCTTGGCGTCCTGATCGCGGTGCTGGCGGCGGGTCCGGCGGAACAGCGCCGCGTCACCCCGGTCTGGCACCTGAATTTCGTGGGCTTCATCCTGGCCGGCATCACGGCGCCGGCGGTCGGCATGGCCGGGCTGGGCATGGCGATCCTCTGGGCGACCGGGGCGATGGCCGTGGCGATCTGGGCCGAAAGCGCGCGGCAGTTCCTGGCCGCCGGGGTGCCGGCGCCGCTGCGCCCGCTGCTGGCCATTCACCTCGCGCCCGCGGCGATGCTGGGCCTTGTCGCCGCCGGGCTTGGCCTTGCGCCGGCCGCGCAGGCCTTCGCGGTGCTGGCCGCGATCCTGCTTGCGGTGTTCGTGCTGTCGGCGCGCTGGCTGACGGCGGCGGGGTTCTCGCCGTTCTGGGGCGCCTTCACCTTTCCGCTGGCCGCCACCGCCTCGCTGTGGCTCACGCTGGACGGGATCTGGCGGATTCCCGGCGGCCTGGCGCTGGTGGCGGCGACGCTGCTGGTGCCGTGGATCGCGCTGAAGGTCTTGCAACTCTGGGCCAAGGGCCAGCTTGGGCCGAAGACCGGTGCCGCCATCGCCTGAGCGGCGCGGGGCCCGGTGCGCCGCGGGGCCCGCTGCGCCGCGGTTTCGGCCTTGCCTTCCGCGGCCCTCCGTGAAATGGGGAAGCGCCAAACGAAAGCTCCCGAGGAGGTACCCCATGGAGATTCGCGAGGCGCTCACCTTCGATGACGTGCTTCTGGTTCCGGCCGCCTCCAGCGTGCTGCCGAACATGGCCGACACCTCCACCCGGGCGACCCGGACGATCCGCATGAACATCCCGCTGCTGTCGTCGGCGATGGACACGGTGACGGAATCGCGCATGGCGATCGCGATGGCGCAGGCCGGCGGGATCGGGGTGATCCACCGCAATCTCGACGTGGAACAGCAGGCGCGAGAGGTCCGGCGGGTGAAGCGCTTCGAAAGCGGGATCGTCTACAATCCGATCACGCTCAGCCCCGACCAGACGCTGGCCGACGCCAAGGCGCTGCAGGAGCGCTACAACGTCACCGGTTTCCCGGTGGTCGACGGGCGCGGCCATGTCGTGGGGATCGTCACCAACCGTGACATGCGCTTCGCCACCTCCGACGACACGCCGGTGCGGGTGATGATGACCGCCGAGAACCTCGCGGTGCTGACCGAACCGGCGGAACTGGAAGAGGCCAAGAGCCTGATGAAGGCGCGGCGGATCGAGAAGCTGCTGGTCACCGACAGGGTCGGCAAGCTCACCGGCCTGCTGACCCTGAAGGACACCGAGAAGGCGGTGCTGAACCCCAATGCCTGCAAGGACGAACTCGGCCGGCTGCGCGTGGCCGCCGCCTCGACCGTCGGTGACGCCGGGTTCGAGCGCAGCCAGGCGCTGATCGACGCGGGCGTCGACATCGTGGTGATCGACACCGCGCATGGCCATTCCGAGGGCGTGGCGCGCGCCGTCGAACGCATCAAGGCGCTGTCGAACGCGGTGCAGGTGATCGCCGGCAACGTCGCCACCGCCGAGGCGACGCGGGCGCTGATCGACGCCGGCGCGGATGCCGTCAAGGTCGGGATCGGGCCGGGCTCGATCTGCACCACGCGGGTGGTGGCCGGCGTCGGCGTGCCGCAGCTGACGGCGATCATGGACAGTGCCGCGGCCGCCGGCGACACCCCGGTGATCGCCGATGGCGGGATCAAGTATTCCGGCGATTTCGCCAAGGCGATCGCCGCCGGCGCGTCCTGCGCGATGGTCGGCTCGGCGATCGCGGGCACCGACGAAAGCCCCGGCGAGGTGATCCTCTACCAGGGCCGCAGCTTCAAGTCCTACCGCGGCATGGGCAGCCTCGGCGCGATGGCGCGCGGCTCGGCCGACCGGTACTTCCAGAAGGACGCGGCGACCGACAAGCTGGTGCCCGAGGGGATCGAGGGGCAGGTGCCCTACAAGGGGCCGGCGGGAACGGTGATCCACCAGCTCGTCGGGGGCTTGCGGGCCGCGATGGGCTACACCGGCAACGCCACGATCGACCAGATGCGGCACAACTGCCGTTTCGTGCGGATCACCGGGGCCGGGCTGAAGGAAAGCCACGTCCACGATGTCCAGATCACCCGCGAATCGCCGAACTACCGTCTTGGCTGACGGTCCGGCGCGGCGCATGCCCGGCCGCCCGGCATGACCCCCGGCGCGCGCGCGGCGGCGGCGATCGAACTGCTCGACCGGGTGCTGGCCGGCGAGGCGGCGGAACGCGCGCTGACCCGCTGGGCGCGGGCCAGCCGCTTCGCGGGATCCGGCGACCGCGCCGCGGTGCGCGATCTCGTCTTCGATGCGCTGCGCTGCCGGCGGTCCTGCCTGGCGGCCTCGGGGCAGGGGGCGGAAACCGGCCGCGCGCTGGTGCTGGGCGGGATCGTCGCCGCCGGTCATGATCCCGATGCGATCTTCAGCGGGGCGGGCCACGCGCCGCCGCCGCTCGACCCGGCGGAGCGTGCCGCGCTGATGGCCGCGTCGGCGGCGGCCGATTGGCCCGCCGCCGTCCGGCTCGACATTCCCGACTGGCTGGAGCCGGCCTTGCGCGCCAGCCTCGGCGCCGGGGCCGAGACGGTGCTGGCGACGATGCGCCACCGCGCGCCGGTCTTCGTACGGGTCAACCTGGCCCGGATCGACCGCGCCGGCGCGATCGCGGCGCTTGCCGCCGACGGGATCGAGGCCGCGCCGGAGCCGCTGGCCGAGACCGCGCTGCGGCTGGGGCATGGCGCGACGCGGCTGCGCGCCGCGGCGGCCTATCGCGACGGGCTGGTGGAATTGCAGGACGCGGCAAGCCAGGCGGTCGTCCTCGACCTGCCGCTGGCCGGCTGTCGCCGGGTGCTCGACTATTGCGCCGGCGGCGGCGGCAAGACGCTGGCGATGGCCGCGCGTCACCCCGATGCCGCCTATGTCGCCCATGACGCCGATCCGCGGCGGATGGCCGACCTGCCCGAGCGCGCGCGCCGCGCCGGGATCGCGGTCGCGCTGCGTGACACCGCCGGACTGGCCGGGGAGCCGGATTTCGACCTGGTGCTGTGCGACGTGCCCTGTTCCGGCTCCGGCAGCTGGCGCCGTGCGCCGGAGGCGAAATGGCGGCTGACGCCCGAACGGCTGGCGGAGTTGCAGCAGCTTCAGGCCGCGATCCTCGCCGAGGCCGCGGCGCGGGTCGCGCCCGGCGGCCGGCTGGCCTACATGACCTGTTCCCTGCTGGACGCCGAGAACGCGGCGCAGGCGGCCCGCTTCCTCGGCGCCCATCCGGGCTGGCGAATCAGCGCCGAGCGCCGGCTCACGCCGGACGACGGCGGCGACGGGTTCTACCTGGCCGTCTTTGACGGACCGGGCGCAAACGGTCGTTGACGCCCCGTGCCGGGGCCGCGTAGTCACGAATTGTTGCCGCTCCGTGCAGAATTAAGCCCCGATTAAGCTTTTGGTCACCGAAATGCCGACGTCCAGGACCAGTAAAGGGAACAGCAGGATGTCGAGCCCTGATGTGTCGCCGCCTCCGCTGACCCGCACCGCGCTCGCGCTTGCGCCGCGCTGGGGCTATCTCGTCTTCGCTGCCGGCGGTCTTGTCGCGGCGGCGCTGTCGGTGTCCGATCCGGTGCTGGGTGCGGGCCTCGCGGTGAGCGCCGGCGCGATCGCCGTCGCCGCCTTTGCCGCCACCGTGCTGTCGCGCCGCCACGCCGGGCGCCGGGCGGTGCTCAACGACCAGCTTACCGGGTTCGTGGCCCATGATGCCTCGCCGAGTTTCATCACCGATGCCGAGGGCGAGATCGGCTATCAGAACCGCGCGGCGCTGGACCGGTTCGGCAGCCGCGAGGGCCAGACGCTGACCCGCGCGCTTGGCGAGGTCTTCGCCAATCCCGCCTCCGTCCTGCACCGTCTGCAGACCCGTGCCGAAGCCGCAGGGGTGGCGCGCGAGGATCTGGTCACCCGGCGCGGTCATGTCCGCCTCGCGGTGCACCGGGTGGCCGAGGCGGCCTTTCTGTGGCGGCTGGAGGACATGGCCGAGCGCGCCGTGGGCGGCCGCGGCGCCGAGACGATCAGCCTGCCGATGCTGACCGCCTCGAAATCCGGCACGGTGCTGTTCATGAACGAGGCGCTGCGCCGGCTGGTCGGCGAACGCGTCAAGACGCTGGACCGGATCTTCACCGATCTGCCGGTGCGCCCCGGCGAGCTCAACGAGATCATCGGGCTGTCGGGCAAGGTCCGGGCGCTGGCCGTGGAGGTCGAGGGGCCGGGCGGGCGGCGCGAGATTTACCTGGTGCCCGGGGCGGAGCCGCCGGTGCCCGCCGGCGTCGGCGTCGGCGCGGGGTTCGAGGCCTTGCCGGTCGCGCTGGTGCGCCTGTCGGCGCAGGGTGTCGTTACCGCCGCCAACCGCGCCGCGCGGGCGGTTCTGGGCGAGGGCGCGGTCGACCGGCCGCTGGCCGAGCTGCTGGAGGGCCTGGGCCGCCCGGTGGGCGATTGGCTGGCCGATGCGCTGGCCGGGCGCGCCGAGGGCCGGCCCGAGGTGCTGCGCGTGTCCGACCCCGACAGCGAGGTGTTCCTGCAGGTGACGCTGGCCCGGATGGTCGAGGACGGGCGCACCGGGCTGGTCGCGGTGCTGTCCGACGCCACCCAGCTCAAGACGCTGGAGGCGCAGTTCGTGCAAAGCCAGAAGATGCAGGCCATCGGCCAACTGGCCGGCGGCGTCGCGCATGATTTCAACAACCTGCTGACCGCGATCTCGGGCCATTGCGACCTGCTGCTGCTGCGCCACAACGACCAGGACGATCCCGATTTCAGCGACCTGACGCAGATCGCCCAGAACGCCAACCGCGCCGCCAGCCTCGTCGGTCAGCTGCTGGCGTTCTCGCGCAAGCAGACGTTGCAGCCCTCGGTGATCGACCTGCGGGACAGCCTGGCGGAACTGACGCATCTGCTGAACCGCCTCGTCGGCGAGAAGGTGACGCTGACCTTGGAACACGACCCGGAGCTGAAGCGCATCCGGGCCGACAAGCGCCAGCTCGAACAGGTGATCATGAACCTCGTCGTCAACGCCCGCGACGCGATGCCGAAGGGCGGCGAGATCAGGGTCGAGACCGAAAACCTGCGGCTGGACAGCGAACTGAACCGCGGTCGCGCCAGCGTGCCTCCCGGCGACTGGGTGGTGGTGCGCGTCACCGACGAGGGCACCGGCATCCCCGCCGACAAGCTCCAGAAGGTGTTCGAGCCGTTCTACACCACGAAGCGGCAGGGCGAGGGCACCGGGCTTGGCCTGTCCACCGCCTACGGGATCATCAAGCAGACCGGCGGCTTCATCTTCGCCGACAGCGTGGTTGGCACCGGCACGACCTTCTCGCTTTACTTCCCGGCCTACGAACCGACGGGCGGCGAGGTGATCGATCTGCCGCTGGCGGCGCCGGTCGCGCCGGCGGTGCCGGACCGGGCCGAGGGCGTGGTTCTGCTGGTCGAGGACGAGGCGCCGGTGCGCGCCTTCGCCGCGCGGGCGCTGCAGATGCGCGGCTACACCGTGATCGAGGCCGAGGATGCCGAACAGGCGCTGGAAAGGCTCGCCGATCCGGCGCTGGAGGTCGACCTGTTCGTCACCGACGTGATCATGCCGGGGATGGATGGCCCGACCTGGGTGCGCGAGGCGCTGAAGGCGCGGCCCGACACCCGCGTCGTCTTCGTTTCCGGCTATGCCGAGGACAGTTTCTCGGACCAGCAGTCGCGGATTCCGAACTCGGTCTTCCTGCCCAAGCCGTTCTCGCTGTCCGATCTTACCAAGACGGTGGAAGACCAGATGCGGGCGCGCGGCGGCCCCGCGAACGGCACGCCCGGTTCCGGCGCGTAGCGCGCCAGCCGTCCGCGGCCGGCGATATCCACGGCCGGGCCCCCGCGGCATCTACGGTTTCGCGCCGCGGGACTTCGAATCCGCGACCGGACGGGGTCGCGGTAAGACTCCGTTAACCACGGCGGCCAACCCTTCCCGCACGGTTTTTCCTTGCGATGTTCTCTTTTTGTGCGCATAAGGGAATGAGAACAAGGATAGAACATCGGCACGGGCGGGGCGAAGCGAGGCGCCCTTGTCGCGCCGGTCAGGGTATGGAACAAGGGGCGGACCCAATGGCAATCACGAACCTTTTCGAGATGAACGACAAGCGCAGCGCGGACCGGCAGAAGGCGCTCGACAGCGCGCTCGCCCAGATCGAACGACAGTTCGGCAAGGGCTCCATCATGCGGCTCGGGGGCGAGAACCCGGTCGAGGCGATCGAGGCGACGTCGACCGGCTCCCTGGGGCTCGACATCGCGCTCGGTATCGGCGGGTTGCCGAAGGGCCGGGTGATCGAGATCTACGGGCCGGAAAGCTCGGGCAAGACGACGCTGACGCTGCATGCCGTGGCCGAGGAACAGAAGAAGGGTGGCGTCTGCGCCTTCGTCGATGCCGAACACGCGCTCGACCCGCTCTACGCCCGCAAGCTCGGCGTCAACCTCGACGAGTTGCTGATCAGCCAGCCCGACACCGGCGAACAGGCGCTCGAGATCACCGACACGCTGGTGCGCTCGGGCGCGGTCAGCATGGTGGTGGTCGATTCGGTCGCCGCCCTGGTGCCGAAATCGGAGCTTGAGGGCGACATGGGCGATGCGCAGGTCGGCGCCCAGGCGCGGCTGATGAGCCAGGCGATGCGCAAGCTGACCGCCTCGATCGCGCGGTCGAACTGCATGGTGATCTTCATCAACCAGATCCGGATGAAGATCGGCGTGATGTTCGGCAGCCCCGAGACGACGACGGGCGGCAACGCGCTGAAGTTCTACGCCTCGGTCCGGCTCGACATCCGCCGCATCGGCGCGATCAAGGATCGCGACGAGGTGGTGGGCAACGCCACCCGCGTCAAGGTCGTCAAGAACAAGGTCGCGCCGCCGTTCAAGCAGGTCGAGTTCGACATCATGTACGGCGAGGGCATCTCGAAGACCGGCGAGCTGATCGATCTGGGCGTCAAGGCCGGCGTGGTGGAGAAATCCGGCGCCTGGTATTCCTACGGCGACGAACGGATTGGCCAGGGCCGCGAGAACGCCAAGCAGTTCCTGAAGGACAATCCCGAGATCGCCGGCGCGATCGAGGACAAGATCCGCGCCAGCCACGGACTCGACTTCACCGCGACGGGCGAGGACGAGACGGTGATGGAGGGCTGAGCCGACCGCCGGCGCGCCCCTGGCGGGCGCGGCGTGGCGGGGGCGCCGCGACACATGCCGCCGATGCGGCCGGGGCCGGGCGAGATGCCCGGCCCTTCGCGTGTGGACACGGGCCGCGGCATGGTTATACACGGGTCCGTACCGCCGGAATTTCGCCCCGAAAGGCCCGCCCGATGCCCAGCCTGAACGATATCCGCTCCACCTTCCTGAGCTTTTTCGAGAGAAACGGCCACCGTGTCGTCGACAGCTCGCCCCTGGTGCCGCGCAACGATCCCACGCTGATGTTCACCAACTCGGGCATGGTGCAGTTCAAGAACCTGTTCACCGGCCTGGAACACCGCGATTACAGCCGCGCCACCACCGCGCAGAAATGCGTGCGCGCCGGCGGCAAGCACAACGATCTCGACAATGTCGGCTACACCGCGCGACACCATACCTTCTTCGAGATGCTGGGGAATTTCAGCTTCGGCGACTATTTCAAGGAGGCCGCGATCGGCTATGCCTGGGAACTGCTGACCCGGGATTTCGACATTCCGGCGGACCGGCTTCTGGTCACCGTCTACCATACCGACGACGAGGCGGCGGAGATCTGGAAGAAGGTCGCGGGCTTGCCCGACGAGCGGATCATCCGGATTCCGACGCATGACAATTTCTGGCAGATGGGCCCGACCGGCCCGTGCGGCCCCTGTACCGAGATCTTCTTCGATCACGGCCCGTCGATCTGGGGCGGCCCGCCGGGCAGCCCGGAGGAGGACGGCGACCGGTTCATCGAGATCTGGAACCTCGTGTTCATGCAGAACGAGCAGTTCGAGGACGGCTCGATGCGGGCGCTCGACATGCAGTCGATCGACACCGGGATGGGGCTGGAACGGATCGGCGCGCTGCTGCAGGGCAAGCACGACAACTACGACACCGACCTGATGCGCGCGCTGATCGAGGCGAGCGCGAACGCCACCTCCACCGATCCCGACGGGCCGGGCAAGGTGCACCACCGGGTGATCGCCGATCACCTGCGCTCCACCGCCTTCCTGATCGCCGATGGCGTGATGCCGTCGAACGAGGGGCGCGGCTATGTGCTGCGCCGGATCATGCGCCGCGCGATGCGCCATGCCCACCTCGCCGGCGCCGAGGATCCGGTGATGTACCGGCTGGTGCCGGCGCTGGTGCGGCAGATGGGCGCCGCCTATCCCGAACTGCCCCGCGCCCAGGCACTGATCGAGGAGACGCTGAAGCTCGAGGAGACGCGGTTCAAGCAGACGCTGGACCGGGGGCTGAAGCTGCTGGACGAGGAACTGGGTCGGCTGGGCGAGGGCCAGCCGCTGCCGGGCGCCGCCGCCTTCCGGCTTTACGATACCTTCGGCTTCCCGCTGGACCTCACCCAGGACGCGCTGCGCGAGAAGGGCCGCACGGTCGATACCGAGGGGTTCGACGCGGCGATGGCCGAGCAGAAGGCCAAGGCCCGCGCCGCCTGGGCCGGATCGGGCGAGACGAGGGATGCCGCGATCTGGTTCGACCTGGCCGACAGCCATGGCCCGACCGAGTTCCTGGGCTACGATACCGAAACCGCCGAGGGCCAGATCCTGGCACTGGTGCGCGACGGCGCGACGATCGACGCGGCGGCAGAGGGCGAAAGCCTGCAGATCATGGTCAACCAGACGCCGTTCTACGCCGAGGCCGGCGGCCAGGTCGGCGACCGCGGCTGGATCCGGACGGAGACCGGCCTGGCCGAGGTGACGGACACGCAGAAATCGGCCGGCGTCTGCATCCATGTCGCGACGGTCGCCGAAGGCCGGATCGAACGCGGCCAACCCGCGAAGCTGGAGGTCGACCACAGCCGCCGCGGCGCGATCCGGGCGAACCATTCGGCGACGCACCTGCTGCACGAGGCGCTGCGCCGCGCGCTTGGCGACCATGTCGCGCAGCGCGGGTCGCTCAACGCCGCCGACCGGCTGCGCTTCGACTTTTCCCATGCCAAGGCGCTGAGCGGCGCCGAGATGGAGACGGTCGAGCACGAGGTCAACGCCTATATCCGCCAGAACGCGCCGGTGGAGACCCGCGTGATGACACCCGATGACGCCCGCGCCCTGGGGGCGCAGGCCCTGTTCGGCGAGAAATACGGCGACGAGGTGCGGGTGGTGTCGATGGGCACCCTGAAGGGCTCCGGCAAGGGGCAGGACGGCAAGACCTATTCGATCGAGCTGTGCGGCGGCACCCATGTCGCCCGCACCGGGGATATCGGCGCCTTCGCGCTTCTCGGCGACAGCGCGTCCTCGGCCGGCGTGCGCCGGATCGAGGCGCTGACAGGGGCGGCGGCGCTGGATCACCTGCGCGCGCAGGATCGGCGCCTGGCCGAGATCGCGGCGCTGCTGAAGGCGCAGCCCGGCGAGGTGGTGGACCGGGTGCGGTCGCTGGCCGAGGATCGCCGCGCGCTGCAAAACGAGGTGGCGCAACTGCGCCGCGACCTTGCGATGGGCGGCGGCGGCGCCGGCGGGCCGGAGGCGAAGGAGATCGCCGGCGTGCGGTTCATCGCCCAGATCGTCAACGGCGTGTCCGGCAAGGATCTGCCCGCGATGGTCGATGCGCTGAAGGACCGCGTCGGATCGGGCGCGGTGCTGGTGGTCGCCGATACCGGCGGCAAGGCGGCGGTGGCCGCCGGCGTGACGCCGGACCTGACCGGCCGGCTGTCGGCCGTGGATATCGTCAAGGCGGCGGCGGCGGCGCTGGGGGGCAAGGGCGGCGGCGGCCGGCCCGATCTCGCCCAGGCCGGCGGCGCCGATCCCGCGCAGGCCGAGGCCGCGGTGGCCGCGGCCGAAGCCGTGATCGGAGGATAGCAGGATGCCCGCGCTCTGGATTGCCCATGTCACCGTGCACGATGCCGAGGCCTACGGCAGATACGCCGCGCTCGCCGGTCCGGCGATCGAGAAACACGGCGGCCGGTTCATCGCCCGCGCCGCGCGCTACGTGCAGCTCGAGGGCACCGACCGTCCGCGCAACGTGGTGGCGACGTTCCCGACGCTGGAGGCGGCCGTGGCCTGCTACGAAAGCCCCGAGTACCAGGAGGCGCTGAGCCACGCGCGCGGCGCGGCGGATCGCGAGTTGCTGGTGGTCGAGACCACCGAGTAGGTCAGGGCCGTTCGCGGTCCAGCACGATCGCGCCGGCGGTGATCTGCCCGACATAGCCGCAAGGGTCGGGGCGTTGCGAGAAATGCAGCCAGGCCGAGCGTGCGAAGGCGTCGGGCGCGAACAGCGCCACGAGCGGGCTGATCGCGTCGCGGCCCACCGGGGCGGTCGCGTCGATCTCGCCAAGTACCGTGCGGCGCAGCGCCTCGGGCAGCGTGCGGAAGGTCATCGCGTAGGCGAGGTATTCATCGGTCGCCGGGCAGGCGGCGAAGGGGCAGGCGCCCGAGGCCTCGTAGGCCGCATGGGTCAGTTCATGGGTCAGCGCGGCGCGGAACAGGACATCGTCGGGCAAGGGTGCGAAAAGGCCGGCATGGCTGCGGTTCTCGGCGACCCGGTCGGGCGCGATCAGGTCGATCAGGCCCTCGCCGCAGTGAAACAGGCCAAGGCAGCCGGCATGCACGGCGTCGCGCAGCGCGATGGTGACCGGTTCGGTCAGGGGCAGGTTGCAGCTTGCCAGGTCGTCGGCCGCGGCGCGCGCCATGTCGCAGACCTGTCGGGCGGTGGCCGCATCCCCGGCCCGCACCGTCACCGGCACGCCGTCGCAGGCCAGTTCCGCCGCCGCCGCAGGGGCGGTCAGCGCCAGGAAGACCAGCGCGGGCCGAAGCGTCGCCGGTTCAGCCCGCGGCCTTCGCCTGCCGCTTGCGTTCATGCGGGTCGAGGAACCGCTTGCGCAGGCGGATGTTCTTCGGCGTGACCTCGACCAGTTCATCATCATCGATATAGGCGATCGCCTCCTCCAGGCTCATCCGTACCGGCGGCGTCAGCCGCACCGCCTCGTCCGAACCGGACGCGCGGACGTTGGTCAGCTTCTTGCCCTTGAGCGGATTGACCTCGAGATCGTTGTCGCGGCTGTGCTCGCCGATGATCATCCCTTCGTAGACCTGTTCCTGGGCCCCGATGAACAGCTTGCCGCGCTCTTCGAGGTTCCACAGCGCGTAGGCCACGCTGACGCCGTTCTCCATCGAGATCAACACGCCCTGCCGGCGGCCCTGGATCGGACCCTTGTAGGGGGCCCAGTCGTGAAAGATGCGGTTCAGGACGCCGGTGCCGCGGGTGTCGGTCAGGAACTGGCCGTGGTAGCCGATCAGCCCGCGCGACGGGACATGGGCGACGATCCGGGTCTTGCCGACGCCGGCGGGCTTCATTTCCACCAGCTCGCCCTTGCGCTCGCCGGTCAGCTTGTCGATCACCGCGCCGGTGAATTCGTCATCGACGTCGATGATCGCCTCTTCGATGGGTTCCAGCCGCTGCCCGTCTTCCTCGCGCATGATCACGCGGGGACGCGAGATCGAGAGTTCGAAGCCCTCGCGGCGCATGTTCTCGATCAGCACGCCCATCTGCAATTCGCCGCGGCCCGAGACGACGAAGGCCTCGCCGCCCGGCGTATCCTCGACGCGGATCGCGACGTTCGATTCCGCCTCCTTCATCAGCCGTTCGCGGATCACGCGGCTTTGCACCTTGCTGCCGTCCTTGCCCGCCAGCGGGCTGTCGTTGATCCCGAAGGTGACCGAGATCGTCGGCGGATCGATCGGCTGGGCGGGCAGGGCGGTATCGACCTCGAGCGCGCAGAGCGTGTCGGCCACGGTGGCCTTCGACATGCCGCCCAGCGTCACGATATCGCCCGCCACCGCCTCGTCGATCGGGGTCTGGC
This sequence comes from Paracoccaceae bacterium, assembly GCA_024742695.1. Lineage (GTDB taxonomy): Bacteria > Pseudomonadota > Alphaproteobacteria > Rhodobacterales > Rhodobacteraceae > JANSXY01. The sequence goes on from JANSXY010000001.1 coordinate 109,583, forward strand.
TGAGGCCGCGGAACGCCATGATCCGGGTGACGCGGAACTGTTCGATCCGCTCGCCGGTGCGGCTGAGCGCCTTGATCGTCTCGCCGGTCTTCACCCGGCCGGATTCGACGCGCCCGGTGAGGATCCGGCCGATGAACGGATCGGCGGAGAGCGTGGTGGCCAGCATCCGGAACGGCTCGGCCTCGTGCGCGATCTGGGCGGGCTTGGGCACATGGCGCACGATCAGGTCGAACAGGGCCGAAAGGTCGCTGCGCGGCCCGTCCAGTTCGGCATCGGCCCAGCCGGCGCGGCCCGAGGCGTAGAGATGCGGAAAGTCCAGCTGGTCGTCATCGGCGCCAAGATTGGCGAACAGATCGAACACCTCGTTCAGCGCACGGTCGGGTTCGGCATCGGGCTTGTCGACCTTGTTCAGAACGACGATCGGGCGCAGGCCCAGCGCCAGCGCCTTGGAGGTGACGAACTTGGTCTGTGGCATCGGCCCCTCGGCGGCGTCGACCAGCAGGCAGACGCCGTCGACCATGCTGAGAATGCGCTCCACCTCGCCGCCGAAATCGGCGTGGCCGGGGGTGTCGACGATGTTGATCCGGGTGCCCTTCCACTCGACCGAGGTCGCCTTGGCGAGGATCGTGATGCCGCGCTCGCGCTCGATGTCGTTGCTGTCCATCGCGCGTTCGGCCACCGCCTGGTTCTCGCGGAACGCGCCGGACTGGCGCAGAAGCTCGTCCACCAGCGTGGTCTTGCCGTGGTCGACATGGGCGATGATCGCGATATTGCGAAGGTCCATTGGTCCCGTCCTGGATGCTGCGGTGCCGCGATAGACGAAACCGGGGATATTGGCCAGCCTAATGCGCCGCGGTCTGCGAGAACAGGTGGATCACCAGGATCCCGGCGATGATCAGCGCGATCCCCAGAAGCCCCGGCAGATCGATCCTCTGGCCAAAGACCGTCCAGCCCACGAAGGTGATCAGCGTGATGCCAAGGCCCGACCACAACGCGTAGGTCAGGCCGAGCGGCAGGAACTTCAGCACCTTGACGAAGAAGAAGAACGCCCCGGCAAAACCCAGGAAGACCCCCAGCGAGGGCCAGAGCCGGGTGAACTGCTGGCTGGCCTGCAGGCAGGCGGTGCCGAAGGTTTCGAAGGCCACGGCGATGACCAGATAGAGGTAGACCTGGGCGGACATGGCGGTTCCTTCCGGGGGGCGACGTTGCGGTCGCGGCGGTGGTTGATCGCGATCGTGAGGCGGGCGACGAGCGCGCCCAACGCGGAATAGAGCACCAGCCACGGCTCGATCAAGGGCGCGGCGGCGGCTTGTCGAAGCGCAGTTGCCTCCGGCTTGCGCGAAACCCGGTGCGGTCCGGCAGGATCGGCGCGGGGGTGCAGAGTCCGTCCGGGCCGGCGCCGTGGTGAAACTGCGCCGCGCGTCAGCCCGCCAGCGCGCGGCCCAGATAGGCGTCGACCCGTTCGAGAAAGCCCATCGTGGTGAGCCATTTCTGATCCGGCCCGACCAGCAGCGCGAGATCCTTGGTCATGTGCCCGTCCTCGACGCATTGCACGGTGACGCGTTCGAGCGTTTCGGCAAAGCGCGCGAGATCGGCATTGCCGTCGAGCTTGGCGCGATGCTTCAGCCCGCCGGTCCAGGCGTAGATCGAGGCGATGGAATTGGTCGAGGTCGCCTTGCCCTGCTGGTGCTGGCGGTAGTGCCGGGTGACCGTGCCATGCGCGGCTTCGGCCTCGACGATCCGGCCATCGGGGGTCATCAGCACCGAGGTCATCAGCCCCAGCGAGCCGAAGCCCTGCGCGACCGTGTCGGACTGCACGTCGCCGTCGTAGTTCTTGCAGGCCCAGACATAGCCGCCCGACCATTTCAGCGACGAGGCGACCATGTCGTCGATCAGCCGGTGTTCGTAGTGGATGCCGCTGGCCTTGAACGCCGCTTCGAATTCCTCCTCGTAGACCTTCTGGAACAGATCCTTGAAGCGGCCGTCATAGGCCTTGAGGATCGTGTTCTTCGTCGACAGGTAGACCGGCCAGCCGAGGTTGAGGCCATAGTTCAGGCTGGCGCGCGCGAAATCCACGATCGAGGCATCGAGGTTGTACATCGCCATGGTGACGCCGGCGCCGGGCGCATCGAAGACCTCGCGCTCGATCACCTCGCCGTCCGCGCCCTCGAACCGCAGCGTCAGCCTGCCCGCGCCGGGGAAGCGGAAATCGGTGGCGCGGTACTGGTCGCCGAAGGCGTGCCGGCCCACGACGATCGGCCGGGTCCAGCCCGGCACCAGGCGCGGCACATTGCGGCACAGAATCGGCTGGCGAAAGATCACCCCGCCGAGGATGTTGCGGATCGTCCCGTTCGGCGAGCGCCACATCCGCTTCAGGCCGAATTCCTCCACCCGCGCCTCGTCGGGCGTGATCGTCGCGCATTTGACGGCGACGCCGACCTCCTTCGTCTTCTCGGCCGCGTCGACGGTCACCCGATCCTCGGTGCGGTCGCGTTCCTGGATCGACAGGTCGTAGTAGAGAAGATCGATGTCGAGATAGGGCAGGATCAGCTTTTGCTTGATGAAGTCCCAGATGATCCGGGTCATCTCGTCCCCGTCCATCTCGACGACCGGGTTGTCGACCTTGATCCGCGACATGGTCGTGCCTCCTGTGCCGGGAAGGCCGGGCGGCGGGCCGATGGCCGGCCGCCCGGCGGTGTCTCAGCCGATGATGGCGTTCAGCGTGGCGCTCGGCCGCATGACCTTGGCAAGCTTGGCCGGATCGGGGTGGTAGTAGCCGCCGATATCGGCGGGCTTGCCCTGCGCGGCGGCCATCTCGCCGGTGATCGCCGCCTCGCCTTCGGCGAGCGCCGTCGCGACCGGGGCGAACTCGGCGGCGAGGCCGGGATCGTCGGTCTGGGCGGCCAGCGCCTCGGCCCAGTAGCGGGCGAACCAGTAGTGGCTGTCGCGGTTGTCGGGCTGGCCGACCTTGCGGCCGGGCGAGCGATCGTGATCGAGGATGCCCTGCGTCGCGGCATCGACGGCGTCGCCCAGCACCTTGGCGCGGGCGTTGCCCGTCGCCTCGGCGTGGAACCGGAAGCTTTCGCCCAGCGCGCAGAACTCGCCCAGGCTGTCCCAGCGCAGGTGGTTTTCCTCGACCAGCTGCTGGACGTGCTTGGGGGCCGAGCCGCCCGCGCCGGTTTCGAACAACCCGCCGCCCTGCATCAGCTTGACGATCGACAGCATCTTGGCCGAGGTGGCGAGTTCCAGGATCGGGAACAGGTCGGTCAGGTAGTCGCGCAGCACGTTGCCGGTGATCGCGATGGTGTTCTCGCCCTTCGTGATGGTTTCCAGGCTGGCGCGGGTCGCCTCGCGCGGGGCCATGATCTCGAACTTGTCCGCAACGCCATGGGCTTCGAGGATCGGCTTGACGTAAGAGATGAGTTCCGCGTCATGGGCGCGGGTCGCGTCCAGCCAGAAGATCGCGCGATAGCCGGTCAGGCGCTGGCGGTCGATGGCCAGCTTCACCCAATCCTCGATCGGCGCCTTGCGGGTCGAGGCGGAACGCCAGATGTCGCCCGCCTCGACGCTGTGCCGGTGCAGCACCGTGCCGTCGTCGAGGATCATCTTCACCACGCCCGCCGCGGCGATCTCGAAGGTTGTCGGGTGGCTGCCGTATTCCTCGGCCTTCTGGGCCATCAGGCCGATGTTCTGCACGGTGCCGGCGGTGGCGGGGTTGAGCTTGCCGTTCGCCTTGAAGAAGGCGATCGCCTCGTCATAGACCGGCGCGTAGGAATTGTCGGGGATCGCGCAGACGCAGTCGTGTTCCTTGCCGTCGGGGCCCCAGCCCTTGCCGCCGGCCCGGATCAGCGCCGGCATCGAGGCATCGATGATCACGTCGGAGGGGACGTGCAGGTTGGTGATGCCCTTGTCGGAATTGACCATGTACATCGGCGGGCGGGTGGCAGTGACCGCCGCGATCGCCGCCATGATCCCGGCGTCGTCCTTCACCCGGTCGAGCAGGTCGCCGAGGCCGGAGTTCGGGTTCACGCCCAGTGCCGCCATCCGGTCGCCATGCGCCTCGAACACCGGGGCGAGCCAGGCCCTGACGGCATGGCCGAAGATGATCGGGTCGGAGACCTTCATCATCGTCGCCTTCAGGTGCAGCGAGAACAGAACGCCCTCGGCCCTTGTTTTCTCGATCTCTTCGGCCAGGAAGGCATCGAGCGCACGGGCCGACATGAAGGTGGCGTCGACCACCGTGCCGGCGGGATAGCTGACACCGTCCTTCAGCACCGTCTCGCCCTCGGCGGTTTCCAGCACGATCCTCGCCGTGGCGGCGCGGTCGAGCGTGGCCGAGACCTCGTTGGAGCGGAAATCGCCGCCGGTCATCGCGGCGACGCGGGTCTTGCTGCCCGGGGACCAGTCGCCCATCCGATGCGGGTTCGCCTGGGCGTAGCGCTTCACCGCCGTCGCGGCGCGGCGGTCGGAATTGCCCTCGCGCAGAACCGGGTTCACGGCCGAGCCCTTGATCGCGTCGTATTTCGCGCGGGCGGCCTTCTCGGCCTCGGTCTGCGGGTCTTCGGGATAGTCGGGCACGCCGTAGCCCTGGCCCTGAAGCTCGCGGACCGCGGCGACGAGCTGCGGGACCGAGGCCGAGATGTTCGGCAGCTTGATGACGTTCGCCTGCGGCGTCTTCACCGTCTCGCCCAGTTCCGCGAGGTCGTCGTCGATCCGCTGCTCGGGTGTCAGCGCCTCGGGGAAGGCGGCGAGGATGCGCCCGGCGAGCGAGATGTCCTTGGTGCCCACGCTGATCCCGGCGGCAGCCGCGAACCTGCGGATGATCGGCAGCAGCGAGGCGGAGGCAAGTTCCGGCGCTTCGTCGACCTTGGTGTAGATGATGTCGGGGGTTTCGCTGTCAGCCATCGGTGAGCCCTTTCGATCCTGTCCAGAAACGGGCCGCGCGACCGCCATCTGGCGCGCCGGCGGGGAATGCGAAGCGCGGGACGGCGGCGGCGGATGTCGTCGTGCCGCACCGGGCCGGGACATGCTGGGGCGCCATCGGCCGTCCTTTCGCTGGATTCGCGCTGCGGCGTCTCTAGCCGAAATCGGGGGTCAAGGAAAGATGGTATGCGGTGGTATACAAAATTCTCGACACAACACGGCCCGGCCGCGGGGTCACTCGAAGAAGGGCCGGGCGACGGTGCGCACGTGGTCCCAGACGCGGGGCGCGCCGCGCGCGACCTTGCGGCCGACGCGGGTTTCGAGGTCCGCGAAGGTCACGTCGAAATCCCGCCACGATCCGCCGCCGGCGGCGATGTTCTGCATCACCGGCTGCACCCGGTCGAGCGCCTTGGCGAACACCGCGTCGGGGGATTCGGCGGCTTCGAATTCCTCCCACAGGGCGCGAAGCTCGTCGCCGATATCCTTCGGAAGAAGGCCGAAAATCCGGTCGGCGGCGCGTGCCTCCTCGGCCTGCCGCGCGGCGGAGCCGTGGGCCATGCCGCCCGCGGCATGGATCGGCACGTCGCCGGTGTCGATCTCGACGAGGTCGTGCAGCAGAAGCATCCGGATCACCCGGTCGATCGACACGCCGGGGGGCGCTTGGTCGGCAAGGACCAGCGCGTAAAGCGCCAGATGCCATGAATGTTCGCCCGAATTCTCCTTCCGGCCGCCGTGGACGGGCGTGGCGCGCAGGACGGACTTCAGCCGGTCGGCTTCGGCCAGAAAGGCCAGTTGGGCTGCAAGGCGTTCGGTCAATGCCCGCCGGTGTCCGGATCCGGCGGGGCCAGCGGCAGGGCCGCGCCGGCCTTCTTCGCGGCCAGCGCCTGTTCCATGAAGCGCCGGCCGCGCGCCTCGGCCTGGCGAATCCGGATCGATGTCAGGAACGCTTCCTGCAAGGTGGTGGAAGACGCGCCGATCATCTTCGAGACCTGGTCGTAGAAGAACGGGTCGTCCAGTTCCTTCGACGCTTCCAGCGTGTCGCGGGCCAGCTTGTCGGCCAGGTCCTGGATGAAGTCGGCCATCTCAGCGCGTCGCCTCTCCCAGCCGGCGGCGGACGTAGTCCTGCACCGTGGCGATCATCGGCGCCATGTGCGCCTCGTCGTCCTCGAAGAAATGCCCGGCGCCCTCGATCTCGCAATGGGTGATGGTGATCCCGCGCTGCTCGTGCAGCTTGGCGACCAGCGAATGCGTGTCCTTCGGCGGCGCGACCTTGTCGGCGGTGCCGTTGATGATCAGGCCCGAGGACGGGCAGGGCGCGAGGAACGAGAAATCGTACATGTTCGCGGGCGGCGCGACCGAGACGAATCCGGTGATTTCGGGCCGCCGCATCAGAAGCTGCATCCCGATCCACGCCCCGAAGGAGAAGCCCGCGACCCAGCAGTGCTTGGAATTCGGATTGAGCGCCTGCAGGTAGTCAAGCGCCGAGGCGGCATCGCTAAGCTCGCCCACGCCCTGATCGTATTCGCCCTGGCTGCGCCCGACGCCACGGAAGTTGAAGCGAAGCACCGTGAATCCAAGCTCGTAGAAGGCGTAGTGCAGGCGGTGCACGACCCGGTTGTTCATCGATCCGCCGTACAGCGGATGCGGATGCAGCACGATCGCGATCGGGGCGTCGGCGGATTTCTGGGGGTGGTAGCGGCCTTCCAGGCGGCCCTCGGGGCCGGGGAATATGACTTCGGGCATCAGTTCGCCTGTTCCCTGTCCGGGCCCCCGAGCATTCTTGACGAATTTTATCGGGCAACCTAGAATGTTTCTAAAGCGCGGGTGCGCCTTGCGGTGCAGGTGAGTTAAGCGCCGCCGCCGCGCGCGTCAACGTCTTTGGCAGGAATGGCCGATGAAACTCTCCACCAAGGGGCGCTATGCCATGGTCGCGCTGGCCGACCTCGCGATGGCCGGCCCCGACAAGCTGTCCACCCTGTCCGAGATCTCGGAACGGCAGGACATTTCGCTGCCGTATCTCGAACAGCTGTTCGTCAAGCTGCGCCGGGCCGGGCTGGTCGACAGCGTGCGCGGCCCGGGCGGGGGTTATCGCCTCGCGCTCGACCCGGAGGAGATCCGGGTCAGCGCGGTGCTGGAGGCGGTCGACGAGACGGTCAGCGCGTTGCACACCGGCGCCGCCGTCTCGGGCGGGCTGTCGGGCACGCGGGCGCAATCCTTCACCAACCGGCTTTGGGAAAGCTTTTCGGCGCATGTCTATGTTTTCCTGCATCAAACCACGCTTGCCGACGTGATCGGAAACCGCCTGAAACCCTGTCCGGCGGTGCCCGGGCTTTTCCGGATCGTCGACGAATGACCGGCCCGCGCTGCTATCTCGACTGGAACGCGACCGCGCCGCTGCGGGCCGAGGCGCGGGCGGCGATGATCGCGGCGATGGATGTCGTCGGCAATCCGTCCTCGGTGCATGCCGAGGGGCGGGCGGCGCGGGCGCTTGTCGAGAAGGCGCGCGCGCAGGTCGCGGCCGCCCTGGGGGCCGAGGGCGCGGATATCGTCTTCACCTCCGGCGCGACGGAGGCCGCGGCGCTGGCATTGGCCGGCCGCGGGCTGGCCTGCGCCGAGATCGAGCATGACGCGGTGCTGGCCTGGGCCAACCCCGGCCTGCCTGTCGATGCCATGGGCCGGGTGGACCTGGCCGATCCGGGGGGCAGCGCGCTGCAACTGGCCAATTCCGAAACCGGTGTGATCCAGGACCTGCCGGAGGGGCTGGCAGTGTCCGACCTGACGCAGGCGTTCGGCAAGATCCCGTTCGCCTTCAATTGGCTGGGGGTCACGATGGGGCTTGTTTCCGCCCACAAGCTTGGCGGGCCGAAGGGCGTGGGGGCGCTGGTGGTGCGGCAGGGCACCGATATCGCGGCGCGGATCCGCGGCGGCGGACAGGAGATGGGGCGCCGGGCGGGGACGGAGAACGTGATCGGCATCGCCGGGTTCGGCGCCGCGGCCGAGGCGGCCGCGCGCGAGCTGGCCGCCGGCCTTTGGGACGAAATCGCCGAACTTAGAAATATTCTAGATTCTGCTCTGGAAGCCGCTGCACCGGGTGTTATCTTTGCCGCGAGGGGCGCGCGACGGCTTCCCAACACGACCTGCGTGATCAGCCTCGGCTGGAAGGGCGAAACGCAGGTGATGCAGATGGACCTGGCGGGGTTTGCGATATCCGCCGGATCGGCCTGTTCGTCCGGCAAGGTCCGGGCGAGCCGGGTTCTGGCGGCGATGGGAGTTTCGCCCGAGGCCGCGGCGGCGGCGATCCGGGTCTCGCTGGGGCCGGGGGTGACACGCGGCGAACTGGAACGGTTCGCCGAGGCCTGGGGCCGGGCGCGTCAACGGCACGCCGCCCGCGTGGCCTGAGATATTGGATGAAAAAAGGCCCGCAAGGGCCTGTCGAAAAGGGGAAGGTTGACGATGGCCTTGGAAGAGAACCTCGAAGTCCGCGAAGGTGTCGACCGTGAGACGGTCGAAACCGTCCAGAACATGGGCAGCTACAAGTACGGCTGGGCGACGGATATCGAGATGGAGTTCGCGCCGAAGGGCGTGAACGAGGACATCGTGCGCCTGATCTCGGAAAAGAACGGCGAGCCGCAGTGGATGACGGACTGGCGGCTGGCCGCGTTCCGGCGCTGGCAGAAGATGGCCGAACCCCGCTGGGCGATGCTGAACTACCCGGCGATCGACTATCAGGATCAGTATTACTACGCCAAGCCCAAGAGCATGGCGGAGAAGCCCAAGTCGCTGGACGAGGTCGACCCGAAGCTGCTGGCCACCTATGAAAAGCTGGGCATCCCCTTGAAGGAGCAGATGATCCTGGCCGGGGTGGAAGGCGCGGAAGACGCCGGCGAGCGGCGCGTCGCGGTGGACGCGGTGTTCGATTCCGTTTCTGTCGGCACGACCTTCAAGGAGGAGCTGAAGAAGGCCGGCGTGATCTTCTGCTCGATCTCCGAGGCGATCCGCGAATACCCGGAGCTGGTGCAGAAATATCTCGGCTCCGTCGTGCCGCAATCGGACAACTTCTTCGCCACGCTGAACTCGGCCGTGTTTTCCGACGGCTCGTTCGTCTACGTGCCGCCGAACACCCGCTGCCCGATGGAGCTCAGCACCTATTTCCGGATCAACGCCGAGAATACCGGGCAGTTCGAGCGCACGCTGATCATCGCCGACAAGGGCAGCTATGTCAGCTACCTCGAAGGCTGCACCGCGCCCAAGCGCGATACCCACCAGCTGCACGCGGCGGTGGTGGAGATCGTGGTGCTGGAGGATGCCGAGGTGAAATACTCGACCGTCCAGAACTGGTATCCGGGCGACGAGGAGGGCCGCGGCGGCATCTACAACTTCGTGACCAAGCGCGCCGATTGCCGCGGCGACCGGTCCAAGGTGATGTGGACGCAGGTGGAAACCGGCAGCGCGATCACCTGGAAATATCCCTCCTGCATCCTGCGCGGCGACGACAGCCAGGGCGAGTTCTACTCGATCGCCATCGCCAACAACGCGCAGCAGGCCGATACCGGAACCAAGATGGTGCATCTTGGCAAGAACACCCGCTCGCGTATTGTTTCCAAAGGCATTTCGGCGGGCCGAGCGCAGAACACCTATCGCGGCCTCGTGTCGATGCACCCGAAGGCCGCGAACTCGCGCAACTACACCCAGTGCGACAGCCTGCTGATCGGCGACAAGTGCGGCGCGCATACCGTGCCCTATATCGAGGTCAAGAACACCACCAGCCGTGTGGAGCACGAGGCGACGACCTCGAAGGTCGACGACGATCAGCTGTTCTACTGCCGCTCGCGCGGGATGGACGAGGAAGAGGCCGTCGCGCTGGTCGTCAACGGCTTCTGCCGCGACGTGTTGCAGGCCTTGCCGATGGAATTCGCGATGGAGGCGCAAAGCCTGGTCGCGATCAGCCTTGAGGGATCGGTCGGATGATCGTTACCACCACGCCCAATGTCGAGGGCCACCAGATCGCCGAGTACCACGGCATCGTCACCGGAGAGGCGATCCTGGGCGCCAACGTGTTCCGCGACATCTTCGCTGGGATCACCGATATCATCGGCGGCCGCTCGGGCGCCTACGAGGCAAGCCTCGCCGAAGCGCGGGAAACGGCGCTGCATGAGATGGAGGATCGGGCACGCGCGATCGGCGCCAATGCCGTCGTCGGTGTCGACCTCGACTACGAAGTGATCAACAACATGCTGATGGTGTCCGCCTCGGGCACCGCGGTCAGCCTGCGCTGACGCGCGATACTACGGGAAGAAAAATGCTGAATATCAACAATCTGCACGTCAAGCTGGAAGAAGAGGACAAGGCGATCCTCAAGGGCGTTTCGCTGGATGTTCCGGCCGGGTCGGTGCATGCGATCATGGGGCCGAACGGGTCTGGCAAGTCGACGCTCAGCTACGTCCTGTCGGGCCGCGACGGCTACGAGGTGACCGAGGGCTCTGCCACGCTGGAGGGCGCCGATCTGCTGGAGATGGACCCGGAGGAGCGCGCCGCCGCCGGCCTGTTCCTGGCGTTCCAGTACCCCGTCGAGATCCCCGGCGTCGGCAACATGACCTTCCTGCGCACCGCGCTGAACGCCCAGCGCAAGGCGAAGGGCATGGACGAGATCAGCGCGGGCGACTTCCTCAAGCTCGTGCGGGAAAAGGCCAAGGCGCTGAAGATCGACGCCGACATGCTCAAGCGGCCTGTCAACGTCGGTTTCTCGGGCGGCGAGAAGAAGCGCAACGAGATCCTGCAAATGGCCGTTCTGGACCCGAAAATGTGCATCCTGGACGAGACCGACTCGGGCCTCGACGTGGATGCGATGAAGCTGGTCTCCGACGGCGTGAACGCGCTGCGCGATGCCGGCCGCTCGTTCCTGGTGATCACCCACTACCAGCGGCTGCTGGATCATATCCGCCCCGATGTCGTGCACATCATGGCCGATGGGCGGATCGTGAAGACCGGGGGCCCCGATCTTGCGCTGGAGGTGGAGCGCAACGGCTACGGCGATCTTCTGGCGGAGGTCGGCTGATGGCGGTGGCGCAGGCGAAGATCGACGCCCTTGCCGCGCGGCTTGATGCGCTCGACCTGCCGCACGGCGGGTTCACCCGCGCCGCGCGGGCCGAGGCGCTGGCCCGGCTACGGGCGACCGGCCTGCCGCACCGGCGCGACGAGTACTGGAAGTATACCGATCCGGCCTCGCTGATTGCCGCGGCGGCACCGGCGGCGGCGTTGTTCGACGGCCAGGAGCCGCCGGTCTTCGATACGATCGACCGGCTGCGGCTGGTCTTCGTCGACGGCGTCTTCGATGCCGAGGCGTCGGACGATCCGGCCCTGGCCGGGGTGGAAATCTGCCGGCTGGCCGAGGCCGACGCGGCGGACATCCACTGGGCCAAGTCGGTCTACGGCGTGCTGGAGGCGCGCGGCCAGGATCCGGTGTCGCGGCCGCTCGCCGCGCTCAACACCGCCGCGGCCACCGATGGCGTCTTGATCCGCGCGACGGGCCGGGCCGCGAAGCCCGTCAGCCTGATTTACCTTCACAAGTCAGAGACATCGGACGCGATCCTTCATCATTGCGTGCGGGTCGAAGGCGGCGCCGAACTGACCCTGCTGGAGAATGGTCCGGCGGCGGCGCGGTTCAACAAGGTGCTGGAGGTCGATGTCGCTGCGGGCGGCCGGTTCCACCATGTCCGCGCCCAGGGCCGCGATCACGAACGCCGGGCGGTGACGCATTGCTTCGCCCGCGTCGGTGAAGGCGCGCTGTTCAAGTCGTTCACGCTGACGGCGAACGGCCAGCTGACCCGCAACGAGACGGTGATCGAGATCGTCGGCGACAACGCGGTGGCCCATGTCGCCGGCGCGGCGCTTGGAGACGGCCGGCACGGCACGTTCCACCATGACGACACGGTGTTCGTCACCCACGATGCCGAGGCCTGCGAAAGCCGCCAGGTGTTCAAGAAGGTGCTGAAGAACGGCGCGACCGGCGTGTTCCAGGGCAAGATCCTGGTGAAGCCGGGCGCGCAGAAGACCGATGGCTACCAGATCAGCCAGTCGCTGCTGCTGGACGACGACAGCCAGTTCCTCGCCAAGCCTGAACTGGAAATCTATGCCGACGACGTGAAGTGCAGCCACGGCTCCACCTCGGGCGCGATCGACGAGACGGCGCTGTTCTACCTGCGCTCGCGCGGGGTGCCGCTGGAAGAGGCGCGGGCGCTTCTGGTGCTGTCGTTCCTCGCCGACGCGATCGCCGAGATCGAGGACGAGGCGATCCAGCAGGAGATCACGTCGCGGCTGGAAGGATGGCTGGCGCGGAGGCGCTGAGGTGAGCCTGTCAGGCGACATCCTGAAAAGCTACCGCGCCCCGCGCGCGGTGGTGCGGGACAAGCTGTCGCGCCCGCCGCGCGAGGACCGGGCGCTGGCCACGCTGATGGGGGCCTGCCTGCTGTCCTTCGTCGCGCAATGGCCGGGCCACGCCCGCGCCGCGCATCTCGATCCCGGTATCCCGCTCGACGCGCGGCTGTCGGGGGCGCTGATGGGCGCGGTCTTCGTGTTGCCGATCCTGGCCTATGCGCTGGCCGGGATCAGCCACGCGGTGTTGCGGCTGTTCGGCGGGCGGGGCACGTTCTACGGCGCGCGGCTGGCGCTGTTCTGGGCGATGCTTGCGGTTGCGCCGCTGATGCTGTTGAACGGTCTGGTGCGAGGCCTGATCGGCCCCGGCCCGGAGCAGGCGCTGACCGGGGCGGTGGCCGGGCTGGCGTTTCTCGCGATCTGGGTGGCGGGCCTTCGGGTCGCCGAATTCGAAGCGGGGCCGGGATGAACGATTTCCTGAGGGATATGGTGCGGGAGACCCTGCAAAGGCCCCGTACCGCCGCGCGCCGGCTGATCGATCTGCAACTGCCGGCCGAGATCGTCTGGTCGGCCTTCGGCACCGTGGTGGCCGCCAGCGCGGTGCTGGGCTGGCTGTCGGTCGTGGCGATCCCGGTGGGCACCCGCGGCGTCGTCGACGGCCCGCAGATCACGCCGCTGAACCTGGCCATGGTGCAGGCGACCTCGCTTCTCTTGCTGGCGGGGCTGTCCACCGCCGGGGGGCGCGCCTTCGGCGGGCAGGGCCGGTTCCTGCAGGCGCTGACGCTGGCGGCCTGGCTGGAATTCATGCTGGTGCTGTTGCAGCTTCTGCAGCTGGTCGTGATGGTGGTGTTCCCGTTCTTCTCGATGCTGCTGGGCTTCGTCGGCATGGCGTTGTTCCTGTGGCTGCTGACGAATTTCGTTGCCGAGCTGCATGGCTTTTCCAGCCTTCCGATGGTGTTTTTCGGCATCATCGGGGCCTTCCTGATCGTCGGGATCGCGGCGGTGATGCTGTTTGGCCCGCAGCTGGCGCAGCAGGGGTTCTGAGATGTACGATGTCGAGGCGATCCGCGCCGATTTCCCGATCCTCGGGCGCACGGTCAACGGCCGCCCGCTGGTCTATCTCGACAATGGCGCCTCGGCGCAGAAGCCGCGGGCGGTGATCGAGGCCGTCACCCGTGGGTATGCCGAGGAATATGCGAACGTTCACAGGGGTTTGCACTATCTTTCCAACCTTGCGACGGAAAAGTACGAGGCGGTGCGCGGGATCGTCGCGCGGTTCCTGAACGCGCCTTCGGAAGACGAGATCGTGTTCACCTCGGGCACCACCGAGGCGATCAACCTCGTGTCCTACGCCTGGGCCGCGCCGCGGATGCAGGCCGGCGACGAGATCGTGCTGAGCCTTCTGGAGCATCACGCCAACATCGTGCCCTGGCATTTCCTGCGCGAACGTCAGGGCGTGGTGCTGCGATGGGTGGAACCGGAGGCCGACGGCAGCCTCGATCCGCAAAAGGTGATCGACGCGATCGGGCCGCGCACGAAACTGGTTGCCGTCACCCACATGTCGAACGTGCTGGGCACGCTGGTCGATGTCGCGGCGATCTGCCGGGGGGCGCGGGCGAAGGGCGTGCCGGTGCTGGTCGACGGCAGCCAGGCCGCCGTGCACCAGCCCGTGGATGTCGCCGGGATCGGCTGTGATTTCTACGCGATCACCGGGCACAAGCTATATGGACCAAGCGGTTCCGGTGCGATCTTCATCCACCGCGAGAGAATGGCCGAGATGCGCCCTTTCCTCGGTGGCGGCGACATGATCCGCGAGGTCACGCGCGACGCGGTCAGCTACAACGATCCGCCGATGAAGTTCGAGGCCGGGACACCGGGCATCGTGCAGCAGATCGGCATGGGCGTGGCGCTGGACTACCTGATGGGGCTGGGCATGGCGAATGTCGCGGCGCATGAGGCCGATCTGCGGGACTACGCGCTGGAGCGGTTCGCGGGGCTGAACTGGCTGACAGTGCATGGCCGGGCACCCGGGCGCGGCGCGATCTTCTCGCTCGCGGTCGAGGGGCCGGCGCATGCGCATGACATCTCCACCGTGCTCGACAAGAAGGGCGTGGCGGTGCGCGCCGGCACCCATTGCGCGATGCCGCTGATGCAGCACCTCGGCCTCGGCGCGACCTGCCGGGCCTCGTTCGGGCTTTACAACACCCGCGCCGAGGTCGATGCGCTGGTCGAGGCGCTGGAGTTCTGCCACGAACTCTTCGCCTGAGGCGGGCGCGGCGGCCGGGGATTTCCCGTTGCGGCCCGCCGCCCCGTGCGCTATGGACCCGGTCAGGCACCCGTAGCTCAGCTGGATAGAGTGCTGCCCTCCGAAGGCAGAGGTCACAGGTTCGAATCCTGTCGGGTGCGCCATCCCCTTATCGTCTGCCTGCGGTCGATGCGGCCCCTTACGACGCGGTGCCGTCGCCGCGGGGTTGGCATGGCCGCCGTCCCGCGGTAGCGCTGGAACAGATGGGAGCGCGCCGTCCGGCCTGCGGGTCGGCGGCGCCGGCGACGGATTGCGATGCGACGGATTTCGATGACCGCCCTGGCCCTTGGGGCGGCGGTTTTCATCGGTGCGGCGGCCCCTGCGCCGGCCTTGGAGGAGCCCGATTTCGAGGGGCGCGAGTGTCTTTCGGCGCCCTATGACAATCCCCGCAGCGACGGCCAGCGACAGATCCGCGCGCTGGCGATGTGGCTGACATCGGCGCTGCAGGCTTTTCCCGGCATCGTCGAGCTGCTGCGCGGCGACGGCCCCGACCTGTGCCTCGCCGAGGAATTGTTCGGCATCCAGGGGTACTACGAACCCGAGGCGCACCGGATCGTCATCCGGTCCGGTATCGGCGTGCCGCTCAGGCGCGCGGTCGCGATCCACGAGCTTCGGCATCTGCAGCAAAGCCGGATCGGCATCTGCCCCGATCCCGGTCTGTCGATGGACGCCACCGCGCGGCTCGTCCTGGCGATGGAGGCCGATGCAAGCGCGGTGAGCCTGGCGATCGCGTGGCAGTTGCGCGCGGCCGGCGACGCCTCGGTCTGGGAGGCGCTGGCGGCCTGGCCGAGCCACGAAGCGATGGCCGAGGTCTTTCGCGCGGAAGCGGAGGCAAGCGGGGATATCGGCCTCGCGACCGCGCGGGCCTTCACCGCATGGTACGCAACGGAGTCGCTGCGCGAGACCTACTATGTCGCGGCCTGCAGCGCCTATCTCGACCGGCAGGACCGGACCCACGCGCTCCCCCGATACGGCTCCATCGACGATGCGTTCCTCGACCGGCTGTGCCGGCTGCCGGGCGGGCCGCGCTATCCCTGCGCCGAACCCGCGGACGCGGCCGCCGGCCGGCGCTGAGCCGCCGCGCCACCGGTTCCGACGATCCGCGATTGGCGCATTTCGGGTTTCCTTCGGCGCGCCGAACGGGCAGGGACGGGCGTGACGCCGGCGCGTCCGCCGGCAGCAAGCGGAGACAGCGATGACCCCGAAGACCCTTCTGGCCGCCGCGGCCTTCGGCCTCGCGCTGGGGCCGGCCGCGGCCGCCGCGCAGGACGCCGCGATCGAGGCGATGCAGGAATACCTGATGTTCTCGGACTACGAGGCCGGCATCATCCTGCCCCTGCAGATCGACCGCACGGTGTTCGAGGCGGCGCTGTTCGTCGATACCCGCGACGCGGCGCAGTTCGCCGCCGGCACCATCCCCGGCGCCGTCAACATCGAGTGGCGCGAGGTGCTCGACCGGATCGACGAGATCCCCGAAGACCGGATGACGATCCTGTTCTGCAACACCGGCAGCCTGTCGGCGCAGGCAAGCTTCGCGCTGCGCGTCGCAGGGCGCGCGAATTTCGTGGTGCTGCAATCGGGCCTCAATGGCTGGCGGGCGGAGGCCGCCTACCGGCCGTGACCGTTCCGGCGCGCGGGCAGGCCGCGCGTCGGGCGGGCGCGGGGGGCGGTGCATCCCCGCCGCACAGCCTTCGAAGCTGCCAGCGGGAGCGTCGGCGCCAGGCCCGGCGTGTGGCCGCCGGGTTCCTGCCCATGGCCGTTCCGCGGCCCGCTACCCGGGCCGGCGTGCCAGCAGGCGGCAAAGGATGACGAGGATGAGAAGGTTCACGCCCGGCGCAAGCACGCCCACGACCGTAGAGGCCAGCCCGAGATTGGTGCTGAGCATCTGTACCCAGGGTGCGCCCAGCAGGACGACGAACACACCCGCAAGCGGATCCTGCGGCTGCCCGAACAGGCCGTAGGTGCCCACCACGAGAAGCCCGACAGCCAGCGCCCAGAGCAGCGCGAAGCCCCAGACGAGGATGCGGCAGAGCGTCATCGCCCTGCCGCCGTCTTCCGGTTCCCGATCACAGGAACCCTTCGTTGGTCAGCGACATCGGCTGCGTCGTGCTGCCGTCGCTGTAGTAGATGCACTGCCAGGGCGCCTGTTGCGGGCCGACGCCGACGATCACCTCGGTGCCCGCTTGCGAGAAGCTGGAGCTGAGCACGACGACATCGGGATTGTTGGTCTCGATGGTGGTGCGCTGCAGGCAGGCCTGTTCGGCGGCGGTGGGCATGCTGCCGGACACGGAACTGCCGGTTTCCTCGATGCAGCCGGACAACAGCGCGGCAGCGGCGAGAGAGACGGTCGCGATCGCCATACGGTTCATGGTTTTCTCCTTCTTCAGCAGTCTTCGGCGGACAGCATCGTCACGTCGGCGTAGCGGCCGTCGGCGGTGCGGATCTGGGCGCAGGCCCCGGTTGCGCGGTTGAACCACCAGGTCGTCAGGCCCTGGGTGCGGACGGCCTCGTAGCCGAGCGCCCGCAGCCCGCCTTCTGCCTGGCCGGCCCGCGCACCCTCGAAAGAGGACACGTCGGTCGCACTGCCGACCATCGGCAGACCGGGCGGCGCCGTGCTGCCGGTTTCCTCGACACAGCCCGCCAGCGCGATGAGGGTCGCGGTTGCGATCGTGGCCTTTGCGACATTGAACATCGTATTTTCCTTTGCTTTCCGTGGGGTCCGGCGGATCGCCGGGTCAGTTTGCCGCCTTGCGGATCATGCCGACGATGAGGATCAGGATCACCGCGCCGATGACGGCGGCGATGAAGCTGCCCAGCGCCCCGCCAAGCGAGATTCCGATCAGCGGGAACACGTAGCCGGCAAGGATCGATCCGCCGATCCCGATCAGCACGTTGCCAAGAAAGCCCGAGCCGCCGCCCTTGACGATCAGGCCCGCCAGCCAGCCGACGACGGCGCCGATCACGATCACGATCAGCAGGCCGATCAGGCCGCCCACCGCGCCGCCGACGGCCTGCGCGGTCGCGTCCTGTGAAAGGGCCGGTGTCGCCGCGATGCAGGCGGATGCGGTGATCGCCGCGGGCCGAAGCAGGGCGGGGCCCCACGCTTGATGTCTGGGTTGCATGCTGAAGCCTCCAAGTTCCTTGGCGTTCGCTGCCCGTGATGCCGGGCGGTGTTCCGGTTCGTCCACCCCGGCGGCCCGCGCGACGGCGCCCGCCGGCGGGGTCATGATCCGCCGGTGACGGGGCACGGCCGATCGCGACGCGTTTTCGCGCGCGGCCTTGTCGTGCCGTCGATTCCACCGGAAACCCTGTCCCACGCCGCATCCTTGCCGGATCGCCCCGGCAAGTGGAGAGCGGAAATATGCGATCCCCGCGCCGCGGATTACCCCGGCCGGGCGATCGGCGCGGGCCGGGCCGGGCCGGTCAGCCCGTCACCACGACGCCGCCATCGATCACCAGCGCCTGCCCGGTCATCATCCGCGACGCGCCGGAGGCGAGGAACAGCGCGCCCCCGACGATGTCGGCCGGCGCAAGCGGATCGGGCAGGCACTGCCGGTCCAGATGCGTTGCGAGCGCCTCGGGCGTGACCCAAAGCTCCTTCTGCCGATCGGTCAGCACCCAGCCGGGCGCAAGCGCGTTGACGCGGATCCGGTCCGGACCGAATTCGCGCGCCAGGCTTCGGGTCAGCCCGTTGATGCCGGAATTCGCCGCCGTGTAGACCGGGTAGCCCGCGTTGCCCATCATGTAGCTGATCGACGAGAAGTTGACGATCGATCCGCCGCCGCCGCGTCGCCGCATCGCCGGGATCACCGCCTGCGCGGCGAAGAAATAGGCCTTGAGGTTGATCGCGATCGACCAGTCCCAGAACGACTCGTCGACCTCCAGCGTCTTGTGGCGGGTGTCGTTCGCGGCGTTGTTGACGAGGACGGAGATGTCGCCCTGCGCCTCGGACGCCGCGGCGATGGCGGCCTTCAGGGCCGCGGTATCGGTGACGTCGCAGGGCAGGAACAGCGGGCGATTGCCTGTCGTCCGCTCCATCTCGTCGACGAAGCCGGACGCATCGGAACGCTGCACGAAGGCCACCCGCGCGCCCTGCCGCAGGAACCCTTCGGTCAGCGCGGCGCCGATGCCGGATCCGCCGCCGGTCAGGAACACGGACGCGCCGTCGAGATCGGGAAAGCGGGGCAGGTCGGTCATGGCGGCTTGGTCCGGTTGGGGCTGTTCGCGACCAGTCTAGGCGCTGCGGCGGGCGCGATCCATCCGTCCCGTGCGGCCGGATCAGAAGATCTCGGGTTCGGGCACCGGGCCGCCGAAATCGGTGCGCATGAAGTCGAAATCGCAGCCCTTGTCGGCCTGTTCGACATGGCGGGCGAACATCCAGCCGTAGCCGCGTTCGTAGCGCGGCGGCGGCGGGTGCCACGCCGCGCGCCGGGCCGACAGTTCGGCCTCGGTCAGCCGCACGTTGAGGCGGCGCGCCGGCACGTCGAGTTCGATCACGTCGCCATCGCGGATCAGCGCCAGCGGCCCGCCGACATGGGCCTCGGGCGCGACATGCAGCACGCAGGCGCCGTAGGACGTGCCCGACATCCGCGCATCCGACAGCCGCACCATGTCGCGGCATCCCTGTTTCAGCAGCGCCTTCGGCATCGGGATCATCCCCCATTCCGGCATTCCCGGCCCGCCCTGCGGCCCGGCGTTGCGCAGCACCAGCACGTGATCGGGGGTCATCGGATAGTCGGGGTCGTCGATGATCCGTTTCAGCTCCGGGTAGCTGTCGGCGACGATGGCGGGGCCGGCGTGGTGGTGAAACCTCGGGTCGCAGGCGGCGGGCTTGATCACCGCGCCGTCGGGGGCGAGGTTGCCGCGCAGAACGGCAAGGCTGCCCTCGTGGTAGACCGGGTTCGCGAGCGGCCGGATCACGTCGTCGTTCCAGACCTTTGCGCCGGCGATCTCCTCGCCCAGCGTGCGGCCCGTCACGGTCAGCGCCGACAGGTCGAGCCGGTCGCTCAGTTCCGCCATCAGCGCCGGCAGGCCGCCGGCATAGAAGAAATCCTCCATCAGGTAGGTGCTGCCGGAGGGCCGGATGTTGGCGATCACCGGCACCTCGCGGCCGATCCGGTCGAGATCGTCGAGGCCCCAGTCGATCCCGGCGCGGCGTGCCATCGCGATCAGGTGGATGATCGCGTTGGTCGAACAGCCGGTCGCCATCGCCACGGCGGTGGCATTGGCGAAGGCGGCGCGGGTCAGGATGCGGCCGGGCACCAGGTCTTCCCAGACCATGTCGACGATCCGGCGGCCGCAGGCGGCGGCCATGCGCTTGTGCCCGGCATCGGGGGCCGGGATCGACGACGCGCCGGGCAGGGTCAGGCCCAGCGCCTCGGCGATCGACATCATCGTGGCGGCGGTGCCCATCGTCATGCAGGTGCCGTAGCTGCGCGCGATCCCGCCCTGCACGCCGTCCCAGTCGTCCTTGCCGATCACGCCGGCGCGCCGGTCGTCCCAGTATTTCCAGACATCGGTGCCCGAGCCCAGCACCCGGCCCGCGTAGTTGCCGCGCAGCATCGGGCCGGCGGGCAGGAACACGAAGGGCAGGCCCATGCTGATCGCGCCCATCACCAGCGCCGGCGTGGACTTGTCGCAGCCGCCCATCAGCACCGCGCCGTCGACCGGGTGGGCGCGCAGGGTTTCCTCCACCTCCATCGCGCCCATGTTGCGGTACAGCATCGAGGTCGGCTTCAGGAACTGTTCCGAGAAGGAATGGACAGGCATTTCCACCGGCATCCCGCCGGCCTGGAGGACGCCGCGCTTCACCCACTCGGCCCGGTCGCGCAGGTGGTGATGGCAGGGCGAGAGATCGGACCAGGTGTTGACGATGGCGATCACCGGGCGGCCCTGCCAGTCCTCGGGCGAAAGCCCCATCTGCATCGCGCGCGACCGGTGGCCCATCGAACGCAGGTCGTCGGGCGCGAACCAGCGGGCGGAGCGAAGGTCTTCGGGTCGTTTGGTCATGCTTTCTCTCCTTCGCTTGCGGCGTCCGCCGGAGCCGCCGCCAGCCCGCGCAAAACGGCGCGCGTGGCGGCGACGATATCGGGCTGCATCGCGCGGGCAATCGCCAGCCGGTCGAACAGCGCCGGGTCGGCGGCCAGCACCCGGCGCAGCGCCGCGCCATGCGCCTGCCGCAGTTCCGTGCCGATGTTGATCTTGCACACGGCACCCGCGCGCGCCAGCCGCCGCCGGTCCGCCGCCGATATGCCGGAGCCGCCGTGGATCACCAGCGGCACCCCGGTCACGGCCGAGATCGCGGCAAGGCGCGGCCAGTCCAGCGCCACCGCGCCGGTTTCCTTCAGATGCACGTTGCCCACCGAAACGGCCATCGCGTCCACCCCGGTCGCGGTGGCGAAGCGCGCCGCCTCGGCCGGGTCGGTGCCCTGCGAGGCGTCGCCCGAGGCATAGCCGACGAAACCGATCTCGCCCTCGCAGGACAGGCCGGCGCGATGCGCCATCTCCGCCACGGCGGCGGTGTCGGCGATGTTGATGTCCAGCGGATCGCGGGAGCCGTCGTACATCACCGAGGTGAAGCCCTCGCCGATCGCGGCGCGGCATTCCTCCACGCTCTGGCCGTGGTCGAGATGCACGACGACGGGAACGGATGCCGCGTCGGCCAGGTGCCGCAGCATCCGGCCCCAGTGCGGCAGCGGCATCGCGGCGCGCGCGCCGGGGCCAGCCTGCAGGATCACCGCGCAGCCCTCGGCCTCGGCGGCCTCGACATAGGCGCGCGCGTCGTCCCAGCCGAGGCACACCAGCCCGGCGACCATTCGCCGCCCGGCCCGCGCCGCGGGCAGCACCTCGGCCAGCGTCGCGGCGGTCATTTGAACTTCGCGATCATGTCCTTGATGCCGGGGATCGTTTCGATCTGGTCGGCATGGCTGGGCTGGAAATACTGCACCAGCGGGCGCTGGCTGAGCCCGCCGAGGATGGTGAAGTAATACATCTCGTAGCCCGGCAGCACCGCGCAGGGGTGATAGCCGCGGTCGATGCAGATCGTGGAGCCGTCGACGATGTGATAGGCGTCGCCCGGCTGACCGTCCTCGCGTTGCAGCATCTGAAGCCCCGATCCGTGCTTCGGCCGAAAGCGGAAGTTGTAGGTTTCGTCATGCCGGGTTTCCAGCGGCAGCCGGTCGGTATCGTGCTTGTGGCTGGGAAAACCCGACCAGCCGCCGGCGCCCACGGTATATAGCTCACTGACCAGCAGGCGGCCGACGCGGTCGGCCTGTTTCTGGCCGAGGATATGCTTGATCTTGCGGTGCGTCTTGGTGTCGTCCGAGCCATATTGCACGAGATCGATCTGGTCCGCGCGCACCTCGAACGGCTCCAGCACGCCGTCGTAGCGCGCGCCGGCGACGAAAACCTCGGCCGCGTCCGAGACGCAGGTCATCCGCGCCTCGGCCCCGGTCGGGACGTAGACGCCCTCGGGCTCGCCGTCCCAGACATCGACGCCGCGGTTGCCCAGCGCGGCGAAGCGCGCGCCGGCGGTCTCGACATCGACGGTGCCGGTGGCGGGCACGATGCAGGTCTCGTAGCCCGGCACCGCGTAGGCAAAGCTTTCGCCGCGGGCGAGCCTGACGATGTTGAAGTAGTTCAGCGGCACCACCGGGTCGTCCGCGCCGACGATCGGCTGGTTGCGGTTGTCGTGGGGGGCGATGTGCATGGCGCTCTCCTCAGGTCGGATCGGTGGGGCCGGGATGGCGGGCGAGGAACGCGTCAAGCTCCTCGGCGGTGGGGCAGGCGGGCGCGCAGCCGACGCGGGCGACGACGATCGCCGCGGCGGCCGACCCGCGCAGCACCGCCTCGCGCAACGCATGGCCGGCGGCGAGCGCGGCGAGAAGACCGCCGAGGAAGGCATCGCCCGCGCCGGTGGGTTTCAGCGCGTCGGTCGGGTAGATGCCGGTGGCGAAACTCTCGTCGCCCCGGAAGGTGATCGCACCCGCGCCGCCGCGCTTGTAGACGACGGTCTTGCCGGTGCGGGCCAGCGCGCGGGCGGCCTCGGGCCCGTCCTCGAACCGGCCGGCGAGAAAACCGAACTCGACATCGTTGCCGACGACGAAGGCCGCGGCCTCGGCGGCGCGCGCATAGGCCGCCTGAGCGGCCTCGGGCGAGGGCCAGGAATAGGGCCGGTAGTCGATATCGAAGACGATCGGCAGCCCGGCGGCGCGGGCCAGGTCGAAGGCGTGCAGGCAGGCCCCGCGCGACGGTTCGGCCGACAGCACCGTGCCGGTGGTCACCAGCGCGTCGAACCCGCCGTAGTCGGCGCGTTCGACATCGGCGGCGGTCATCTCGAAATCCGCGGCGCCATTGCGGTAGATCACCGCCTGCGTCGCCTCGCCCATCGTGTCGACCACGGCGAGCGAGTTGCGCGCCTCGCCGCCCACCGCGCGGACAAGGCCGCGGTCGATCCCGTAGCGGTCGAGTTCGGCCAGCGCGAAGCGGCCCACCGCGTCGTCGGACACGCAGGTCAGCAGCGCCGCGCGCGCGCCCTGCCGGGCCAGCGCCGCCGCGATATTGGCCGAAGAGCCGCCCAGCGCGGCGGTGAACCGCGCCGCGCTCTCGATCGGCGTGCCCGGCGGATCGGCGTAGAAATCCATCCCCGCCCGGCCGATCACCAGGAACCGGTTGCCGCCGATGATCGGCTTCTCCCCGCGCACGCCCGCCTCCCCGAACCGTCTTGCCGCGCCTCTCGGGGGACGATACGCCTTCGCCGGGCGGATGCAAACCGGGGAGGCACGGACATGGCCGAGATCGGCATCGGGATCGTCGGGGGCGGTTACATGGGCAAGGCTCATGCCGTCGCGATGGCCGCCGTCGGCGCGGTGTTCGACACCGCGCTCCGGCCCCGGCTGGAGATGGTGGCGGCGTCGAGCCCCGAAAGCGCGGATCGCTACCGCGCCGCCTTCGGGTTTCGCCGCGCCGCACCGGACTGGCGGGCGCTGGTTGCCGACCCGGCGGTCGAGGCGGTGGTGATCGCCACCCCGCAGACCGAGCATCGCGCGATCGCCGAGGCCGCCTTCGCGCTTGGCAAGCCGGTGTTCTGCGAAAAGCCGCTGGGCGCTTCGCTGGACGACAGCCGCGCGATGGTGGCGGCGGCCGAGGCCAGCGGCCAGGCCAACATGGTCGGCTTCAACTATATCCGCACGCCGGCCAGCCAGTTCGCCCGCCAGCTGATCGCGGCGGGCGAGATCGGCCGGATCACCTGGTTCCGGGGGGAGCATACGGAGGATTTCTACGCCGATCCGGCCGCCCCGGCGACCTGGCGTACGCGCGATCCTTCCGCCGGGGCGCTCGGCGATCTCGCGCCGCACATGATCAACGCCGCTCTGGCGCTTGCCGGGCCGGTCGCCAGCCTGATCGCCGAGGTCGAGACGGTGCATGCCACCCGGCCCGGACCGGATGGGCCGGAAACGGTGGCCAGCGACGATCAGGCGCAACTGATGTGCCGGTTCGCGAACGGCGCGATGGGGCAGATGCATTTCAGCCGCGTCGCGACCGGGCGGAAGATGGGCTATGCCTACGAGGTCACCGGCACGAAGGGCGCGATCCGCTTCGACCAGGAAGACCAGAACGCGCTGTGGCTTTACCGGATGGCGGGGCCGGAGGCCGAGCGCGGCTTCGTCAAGGTTCTGGCCGGACCCGCGCATCCCGATTATCTGCCGTTCTGCCTGGGGCCGGGCCACGGCACCGGCTACCAGGACCAGATCATCATCGAGGCCAAGGATTTCCTGACCGCGATCGAGACCGGCCGCCCGGTCTGGCCGACCTTCCGCGACGGGATGGAGGTCAACCGCCTGATCGCGGCGGCGTCGGCCTCGTCCGCCGGCCGGCGCTGGGTCGATATCGCGGATTTCTAGACATCGGAAACGTCCTTTCGGGAGGATTGCATGACGAAACTTGCTTGGGGCCTCATCGGTGGCGGCGAAGGCAGCCAGATCGGCCCGGCGCACCGGCTGGGCGCGGGGCTGGACGGGCGGTTCGACTTCGTCGCGGGTGCGCTGGATCACCGGCCCGAGGCCGGGCGCGACTATGGCCGGCGGCTGGGCCTTGCGCCCGATCGCGCCTATGGCGACTGGCGCGAGATGCTGGAGGGCGAGCGCGCGCGCCCCGACCGCATCGACCTTGTCACCGTGGCGACCCCGAACGCCACGCATTTCGAGATCACCCGCGCCTTCCTTCAGGCCGGGTTCGACGTCCTGTGCGAAAAGCCGATGACGATGACGGTGGACGAGGGCGAGGAGATCGTCGCGCTGGCGCGCGAGACCGGGCGGATCTGCGCGGTGAACTACGGCTACACCGGCTATGCGCTGGTCCGGCACATGCGCGCGATGGTGGCGCGCGGCGATCTGGGGCGGATCCGGCTTGTCGTGGCGGAATTTGCGCACGGCCATCATGCCGACGCCGCCGATGCCGACAATCCGAGGGTGCGCTGGCGCTACGATCCCGCGCAGGCCGGGGTTTCGGCGCAGTTCGCCGATTGCGGCATCCATGCGCTGCACATGGCCAGCTTCGTGACCGGGCAGGAGGTGGAGCGGCTGTCGGCCGATACCGTGTCCTGCATCGAAAGCCGGGTGCTGGAAGACGACGCGATGGTGAACTTCCGGATGTCGGGCGGCACGGTCGGGCGGCTGTGGACCTCGTCGGTGGCGATCGGGCGCCAGCACGGGCTGACCTTGCAGGTCTTCGGCGAGCGGGGCGGGCTTCGCTGGGCGCAGGAACAGCCCAACCAGCTTTACTGGATGCCGCTGGGCCAGCGGTTGCAGGTGATCGAACGCGGCGAGGCGGGGCTCTCGCCCGAGGCCGACCGCGCCAGCCGCGTCACCATCGGCCATGCCGAGGGGATGCCGCTGGCCTTCGCCAACATCTATTCCGACCTCGCCGAGGTGATCGGCGCGCGCAAGGCCGGCCGCGCGGCGGATCCGGCGGCCGACCTCTACCCGCGCGCCGAGGATGGGTTGCGCTCGATGGCCGCGGTCTTCGCCGTGGCGGCCTCGGGCAAGGCGGAGGGCGCCTGGGTCGACGCGCGCCCGCCGATGTTCCGCTAGGCCGGGATCAGGGCAGGCGGCGCGCCGCCTGCGCCGCCAGCGCCTCGGCGAAGGCCGCCGGTTCCCAGCCTTCGGCGAGCGCCCGGTGGCACAGCGCCGCCTGGGTTTCCGGGGCCAGCCCGCCGACCGGCGGATCGCGGTCGAGATTGGTGGGGAAGGAATAGCCGTCGGCGGCGGCGGCGATGGCCGCGGCGGTTTCCGCCGCGCTCAGGGCCGGGCCGAGGCCGCGCAGCGCGGGATAGAGCGCGGCGCACATCGCCTGCCGGTCCACCGCCTCCATCGGCACCCCCATCGCCGAGGACACCTGCAGAAGGTTCGCCATGCGCTGGATATCGGCGCTGCGGTTCTCGCCCGCGCCGTGAAACAGCGCCGGGCTGAAGAACAGCGCATCGCCCTTTTCCAGCGGCAGCTGGATGCAGTGGTCTTCGAAGAAGGCCGCGAAATCGGGCCGGCGATAGGCGGCGTAGCCCGGCCGATAGGCCTGCGAGAACGGCAACAGCTTCGTCGGCCCGCTTTCCACCGGCATGTCGCAATGCGCCACCGCGCCCTGCAGGGTCAGCACCGGCGACAGGTCGTGCACATGGGCGGGGAAGGCGGCCGACACCTCCGCCGTCTGGAAGCCCAGGTGATAGTCGCGATGCGCGGTCTGCGCCGCGCCGCCGGGGCGCACGAGGTTGACCTGCGCCGTCATCCGGTAGCCGGGGCCGAGCCAGGCCTCGCAGACCGCCGCGATGGCCGGGTTGCCGAAATAGCGGGCGAAGACCTCGGGCGCGGCGAGGCAGAGCTTTTGCAGCGCGTTCCAGATCCGCGCGTTGTTGCCGGCGGCGGCGAAATGATCGGCCCCGCCGCCCGAACCGCCGGCCTCTTCGGCGATGATCCGCTCGAACACCTCGGTTGCCGCATCGACCGGGGCGGTATCCGCATAGGCCCCTTTCAGCGCCAGCGCCCCGGGACCGTCGCGCAGCACCCAGGCCCATTCGGCGAGAATCGCGCGACGATCCTCGGGGCGCTCCAGCCGGGCGCCGAGATCGGCGATGTCGTAAAGCGGGACGTTCATCTCCACCGCCGCGGCCCAGTCGAGATCGGCCGCGGTGATCCGCTGCGCGGTCAGCGCCTCGAAATCGGCAAGGTCGCAATCGGCTTGGGTGAAATAAGCGGGGCCGCGCGCGGGCCGGTGTTTCAGGTCGTCCATGCTGTTCCTCCCTTCGGTGGTGCCGGTCCGGTCCGGCGATCAGAGCGTGAAAGCCGCGCGAAACGCCGCGAGCGCGGCCTCGGGCGTGGTCGAGGCGAAGGCCTCCAGCCCGACCGGGCCGGCGTAGCCCATCTCGTGCAGCGCCCGGGCGATGCCGGCATAGTTGATCTCGCCAGTGCCCGGTTCGCGGCGGCCGGGCACGTCGGCGACCTGGATCTCGCCGATCCAGGGCAGGCAGGCGCAGCACAGGTCGATCAGGTTCCCCTCGCCGATCTGCGCGTGATAGAGGTCGAGGTTCAGGCGCAGACGCGGGTGATCGACCGCGGCGACCAGCGCCAGCGTGTCTTCGGCGCGGGCGAAGGGTACCCCGGCATGGTCGACCGGCAGGTTGAGGTTTTCCAGCGTGAACACCGTGCCCGTCTCTTCCGCCAGATCGGCGATCCGGCGCAGCGTGTCGCGCGCGGTGATCCATTTCGCCGGTGTCGCGGCCTCCGCCAGCACCGGGCGGCCACCGGGCCCCAGCCCGGTGCCATGCAGGTTCAACCGGGCCACGCCCAGCCGGCGGCCCACCGCCACAGCCTCGCGCGCCGAAGCCAGCAGAAGGTCGGCACCCGCGCGATCGCCCAGCCGGCCCTCAAGATAACCGTTCATGATCGAAAAGCTGGCGCCGGTCGCCGCCAGGGCGTCGATGTCGTGATCCGCCCAGTTCCACAGGCCTACGGCAAAGCCCATTTCGTGTAGCCGCGCGCAGCGCCAGGGCATCGGCCTGTCCGGCCACAGCATTTCCGCGCAGGCGGCCAGGGCGAAGGCCATTCTCAGCCCCCCGTCAGGTCCGGGGTGATCGTCACCGGCCGGCCCTCGGCCAGCGAGCGGTTGGCGGCCTCGGCCAGCGCCAGGGCGTTCACACCGTCCTGCACGGTTGTGGGCACCGGCGCGCCGTCGCGGCAGGCGGCGACGAAGGCCGCCCATTCGATTTCGTAGGCGCGCATGTAGCGTTCGAGGAAGAAATGCACCGGCTTGGCCGAGATCACCCCGGCCTCCGTGGCGCGCACCAGCGTGTTCTCCAGCATGTTCTCGGCCGCCAGCGTGCCGCCGGAGCCCAGCACCTCGATCCGCTGGTCGTAACCGTAGGCCGCGCGGCGCGAGTTGCGGATCGTGGCGATCCGGCCATCGGCATAGCCCAGCACCACCACGGCGGTGTCGATATCGCCCGCCGCGCCGATCGCCGGATCGACGAGGCAGGCGCCCTGCGCCATCACCGTCCGGGGCATTCCGAAGAGAAAGGCGCAGATGTCGAAATCGTGGATCATCATGTCCCGAAACAGCCCGCCGGAAACCTTGACGTAGCTCACCGGCGGCGGCGCGGGATCGTAGGAGGTGACGGACAGCAATTCGCCCTTGCCGATCTCGCCGGCTTCCAGCGCGGCCTTCAGCGCGGCGAAGTTCGGATCGAAGCGGCGATTGAATCCCATCATCACCGGCCGGTCGTGCCCGGCGGCGGCGCGCCGCACCGTCAGCGCGCGGTCCAGCGACAGGTCGATCGGCTTTTCGCAGAAGATCGCCTTGCCGGCCCGGATGCCGGCCTCGATCAGATCGGCATGGGTATTCGTCGACGAGGCGATGAGGATCGCGTCGATCCCCGTGTCGGCAAGAATATCGTCGACCGTGCGCGCCGCGATGCCATGTTCGGCGGCCAGCGCCTCGGCGGCCTCGGCCATCACGTCGGCGACGGCGACGAGGGTCGAACGCGGATCGGCCTTGATCGAGGTGGCATGCACCTTGCCGATCCGGCCCGCGCCGATGAGGGCGACTTTCATGTCAGGCTCCCTGGTGAGACTGTGGCCGGCGGGGGCCATCGCGGCACCGCCGGTCTTTGCTGATGCGGCGTATCCGTCCTGGACGGAATTTTTATTCCAAACAGGTGATGCGGCGTTATAGTCGGGCTGTCAAGAGTCGAGGCGGAGATGAACGAACAACTTGCCGTCGGGTCGGCCCCGCAAAGCGTGTCTGACCTGCTGGAGCGGCTGGATGCGACGGCCGGCGACATGCCCAAACGGCTGCGCGATTGCGCCAGCTTCACCCGGCGGCACCTGCACCTGATCGCGGTCTCGACCGTGTCGGACATGGCGCGCGCCTCGGGCGTGGCGCCCTCGGTCTACATGCGGTTCTGCCAGGCGCTTGGATTTTCCGGCTATTCCGAGATGCAAAGCCTGTTCCGGGCCCGCTACACCGAGTTCAGGCCCGACTACCAGGAACGGCTTGCGACGCTGGAGAAAGAGGGCGTCGTCGGGACCGGGCGGCTGTTGGCCGATTTCGCGGAATCCGGTCACAGATCCCTGATATCCTTGGCGAATACGGTCACGAACGAGTCTCTGGACCGGATCGCGCGGGGCATCGCCTCGGCCCGTGTCGTGCATCTTGTGGGCCTGCGCCGGGCGTTCTCGGTGGTCAGCAACATGGCCTATCTGTTCGACCAGCTGGGTGTGCCCGCGACGCTGCATTATGGTGTCGGGATGCTGAACGCGCGCGGCGCGATCTTTCCCGGCGACGTTGTCTTCGCGGTCACCTTCGCGCCGTTCTCGCCCGAGGTCGTGCGGCTGGTCGAGGCCGCGGCCGGGCAGGGCGTGACGGTCTTCGGCCTGACCGATTCGGAGCGGTGCCCGGTGGCGGAATGGGCCACCGAGATGCTGATCGTTCGGGAGGACGAGGTCGCGGGATTCCGCGCGCCGACCGCCGCCATCACGCTGACCACGGCACTTGCCGTCGCCGTCAGCGCCGTGCAGCGTCAGAGTTGACAGGCGCCGCGAAACGCCGTACTCGGAATAAATATTCCATCGGCTTCAAGGGGGGCGGTGGGGTGCATGCCCGCAACGCCGGGCACGATCGGCGGGACAACCCCGCCGGATGGTCAAACGGGAGGGAACATGACCAAATTCTTCAAGACCGCCGCCTTTGCGGCGGCCATGGGCTTGGCTGCGCCGGCCCTGGCGCAGGACATCATCGTGGTCAGCCACGGCCAGGCGAACGACCCGTTCTGGTCGGTCGTCAAGAACGGCGTCGATCTGGCGGCCCAGCACACCGGCGCCAATGTCGATTACCGTGCGCCGGAGACCTTCGACATGGTGGCGATGAGCCAGCTGATCGACGCCGCGGTCAACCAGGAACCCGATGGCCTTGTCGTCTCGATCCCCGATGGCGACGCGCTCGGCCCGTCGATCATGCGCGCGGTCGAGGCCGGCATCCCGGTGATCTCGATGAACTCGGGGTCCGACGTGGCGGCCGATCTCGGCGCGCTTCTGCATGTCGGCCAGTCGGAATTCGACGCCGGCCTCGCGGCGGGCAAGCAGCTGGCCGGCATGGGCGGCACCACGGCGATCTGCGTCAACCACGAGGTCGGCAACGTCGCGCTTGACCTGCGCTGCGGCGGCTTCGCGGAAGGCTTCGGCGGTTCGGTGGAAGTGGTTCCCACCGGCAACGACCCGGCCGAGATCGAGGCCAAGGTGAAGGCCTCGCTGGAATCGAACCCCGATATCGACACGGTGCTCGCGCTTGGCGCGTCGCTGGCGGGCGAGCCGTCGGTCGCCGCCGTCAAGGCGGTGGGATCCGAGGCGATGGTCGCCTCGTTCGACCTGTCGGCCAACTTCCTCGAATCGATCGTCGCGGGCGATGCCGCCTTCGCGATCGACCAGCAGCAGTTCCTGCAGGGCTACCTGCCGGTCGTGTTCCTGGCGATGCATGCCCAGTACGGCCTCGTGCCGGGCGGTGACGTGCCCTCCGGCCCGAACCTGATCACCCAGGACAAGGCCGGCCAGGTGATCGAACTGTCGGCGCAGGGTATCCGCTGACCGCGACGCCTTCGTGGCAAACGGGGGGCCGTGGTGTGTGACCGCGCCACGGCCCCCTTGTCTTTGCAGCCTCAGGGAGGATCCAGATGTCTGACAGCATGCCGCAACCGGCCGCCGACGAACGGCTCAAGACGGAAAGCTTCGGCGCCCGGCTGATGAAGCGCCCGGAACTGGGCGCCATCGCGGGGGTCATTCTGGTCACGATCTTCTTTCTGGTCACCGCCGATCCGGCGATGTTCACGCTGTCGGGCGTGATCAACTTCATGACCCCGGCGGCGCAGCTTGGCATTCTCGCCATCGGCGCGGCGATGCTGATGATCGGCGGCGAATTCGACCTGTCGATCGGTTCGATGGTGGCCTTCGCGGGGCTGTTCTTCGGCGCCGCGACCGTCACCTTCGGCCTGCCGCTGATCGTCGCGATCCCGGCGACCTTCCTCTTCGCGGCGCTGGTCGGGTCGCTCAACGGCTTCATCGTGATCCGCTCGGGCCTGCCGTCGTTCATCGTGACGCTGGCGTTCCTGTTCATCCTGCGCGGCCTTTCGCTGGTCGGGCTGAAGCTGGCCACCGGCGGCTCGACGCAGTTGCGCGGCGTGCGCGACGCGGTGGAAGGCGATCCGCTGGCATCGTTCTTTTCCGGCGACGCTTTCGGCGGGGTCTTTGCCTGGCTGGCCGAACGCGGCCTGGTGGAGACGTTTCGCAACGGCGCCCCGAAGGTGCCGGGCATCCCGGTGGAAATCATCTGGTTCGTGATCATCGCGGCGCTGGCGACCTGGGTGCTGTTGCGCACCCCGGTCGGCAACTGGATCTTCGCCGCCGGCGGCGACGCCAACGCGGCCACGAATTCCGGCGTGCCGGTGCGCAAGGTGAAGGTCGGGTTGTTCATGGTCACCGCGTCCTGCGCGGCGCTGGTCGCGATCATCACGGTGATGGATGCCGGATCGACCGATGCGCGGCGCGGCTTCATGAAGGAATTCGAGGCGATCATCGCCGCGGTGATCGGCGGCTGCCTGCTGACCGGGGGCTACGGGTCGGCGATCGGCGCGTTCTTCGGGGCGATCATCTTCGGCATGGTGGTGATTGGGCTGACCTACACCGATTTCGACCAGGACTGGTTCCAGGTGTTCCTGGGCGGCATGCTGCTGCTCGCGGTGCTGTTCAACAACGCCATCCGCAAGCGCGTGACGGGGGAGCGGTGAGATGACCGAGGACAGCAAGTTCCACCATGGCGATCCCGCCGCGACCGTGGCCCCGATCGTCGAGATGAAGAACATCGAGAAGCACTTCGGCAACATCATCGCGCTGGCCGGCGTCAGCTTCGAGGTCCGGCCCGGCGAATGCCATTGCCTGCTGGGCGACAACGGCGCCGGCAAGTCGACCTTCATCAAGACGATGTCGGGCGTGCACCGGCCGACGAAGGGCGAGATCCTGTTCGAGGGCCGGCACATGAACTTCGCCAGCCCGCGCGACGCGATGGAGGCCGGTATCGCGACGGTGTTCCAGGATCTGGCGATGATCCCGCTGATGAGCGTGACCCGCAACTTCTTCATGGGGCGCGAGCCGACGAAGGGCAGCGGCCCGTTCAAGCGCATGGACGTGGAGCGGATGAACGCCGTCACGATGGAGGAGATGCGCCGCATGGGGATCGCGCTGCGCGCCCCCGATCAGGCCGTCGGCACCCTGTCGGGCGGTGAACGGCAGACCGTGGCGATCGCCCGCGCGGTCTATTTCGGCGCCAAGGTGCTGATCCTCGACGAACCGACCTCGGCGCTTGGCGTGCGGCAGACCTCGAACGTGCTGGCGACGATCGACAAGGTGCGCAAGCAGGGTGTCGGCGTGGTGTTCATCAGCCACAACGTGCGGCACGCGCTGGCGGTGGGCGACCGGTTCACGGTGCTGAACCGCGGCAAGACGCTGGGCACCGCGCGGCGTGGCGAGATCACGCCCGAAGAGTTGCAGGACCTGATGGCCGGCGGCCAGGAACTGGCGCAATTGGAGGGCTCTCTCGGGGGGACCGTGTGATGGCCGGGCGGCTCGATCTGATCACGATCGGCCGCTCTTCGGTCGATCTTTATGGCGGGCAGATCGGCGGGCGGCTGGAAGACATGCGGTCGTTCGACAAGTATATCGGCGGATCGCCCACCAACATCGCCTGCGGCACCGCCCGGCTGGGCCTGAAATCGGCGGTGATCACCGCCGTCGGCGACGAGCACATGGGCCGGTTCATCCGCGAGGAACTGCAACGCGAGGGGGTTGATACCCGCGGCGTCAAGACCGACCCGGAGCGGTTGACCGCACTGGTCCTGCTGGGGATCCGCGACCGCGAGCAGTTTCCGCTGATCTTCTACAGGGAAAACTGCGCCGACATGGGGCTGACCGTCGAGGATATCGACCCGGCCTTCATCCGCGAGGCGCGCGCGCTGGTCGCCACCGGGACGCATCTGTCGCATCCGCAGGTCGAGGCCGCGGTGCTCAAGGCGCTGACCATCGCGCGCGAGGCCGGGTTGCAGACCGCGCTGGACATCGACTACCGGCCCAACCTGTGGGGGGTCGCCGGGCATGGCGAGGGCGAAAGCCGGTTCGTGGAAAGCGCGCGGGTGACGGCCAAGCTGCAATCGACGCTGCACCTGTTCGACCTGATCGTGGGCACCGAGGAAGAGTTTCACATCGCCGGCGGCAGCACCGACACGCTGGCCGCGCTGCGCGCGGTGCGGGCGGTGTCATCGGCGACGCTGGTGTGCAAGCGCGGGGCGGCGGGGGCGGTGGCCTTCACCGGCGCGATCCCCGACAGTCTGGATGCCGGCGAGACCGGGCCGGGGTTTCCGATCGAGGTGTTCAACGTTCTGGGCGCGGGCGACGGCTTCATGTCGGGGCTTCTGAAGGGCTGGCTGGATGGCGAGGATTGGCCCTCGGCGCTGAAATACGCCAATGCCTGCGGGGCCTTCGCGGTCAGCCGGCACGGCTGCACCCCGGCCTATCCCAGCCTTGCCGAGTTGCGGTTCTTCCTGTCGCGCGGCATCCGCCGGCCGGACCTGCGCAACGATGCCGAGCTGGAACAGATCCACTGGTCGACGACGCGGCCAGGCAACTGGCCCGCCATGCGGGTGTTCGCCTTCGACCATCGCCGGCAGCTCGAGGATATCCCCGGCGCGACGCCCGAGGGCATCGGCCGGTTCAAGGAGCTGTGCCTCGACGCCACGCTGAAGGTCGCGGCCGGGCGGCCCGGCTACGGGCTTTTGTGCGACGGCCGGCTTGGGCGCGAGGCGCTTTACCGCGCGGCGGGGCAGGGGCTGTGGATCGGCCGGCCGGTGGAATGGCCCGGATCCCGCCCGCTGACCCTGGAGCCGGAGATCGGCCCGGATTTCGGCGGGCTGGCGGAATGGCCGCGCGAGCATGTCGTCAAGGTGCTGTGCTTCTGTCATCCGGACGACGATGCCGACCTGCGGGCCGAGCAGGAGGCGGTGGTGACCCGGCTGTTCCACGCCTGCCGTCGCAACCGGCTGGAATTCCTGCTGGAGGTGATCCCCTCGAAGGCCGGGCCGGTGGATGACGACACGACCGCGGCGGTGATCCGGCGGTTCTACGAGATCGGCATCTACCCCGACTGGTGGAAGCTGGAACCGATGACCTCCGACGCCGCGTGGCGGCGGACCTGCGCCGCGATCGAGGAGAACGACGCCCATACCCGCGGCATCGTCGTGCTTGGCCTTGGCGCCGAGGAGGCCGCGCTGGCCGACAGCCTCGCCATCGCGGCGCGGTATCCGCTGGTCAAGGGCTTCGCGGTGGGCCGCACGATCTATGCCGCGGCGGCCGAGGGCTATTTCGCCGGCCGGCTCGGCGCCGACGAGGCGGTGGCGGAGATGGCGGACATCTACGACCGTCTGTGCCGGACATGGGATCGGGCGCGGCAGGGCATGAAGGAGAAGGTGGCATGACGACGATCCGGCTGACCGCCGCGCAGGCGATGGTGCGATACCTCTCGGCGCAGATGACGGAAGAGGGCGAGCCGTTCCTCGCCGGGGTCTGGGCGATCTTCGGGCATGGCAATGTCGCCGGGCTGGGCGAGGCGCTTTACGGTGCGCGCGACCGGCTGCCCACCTGGCGCGGCCACAACGAGCAGTCGATGGCCCATGCCGCGATCGCCTATGCCAAGCAGCAGCGCCGCCGGCGGGCGATGGCCGTCACCTCGTCGATCGGACCGGGGGCGACGAACATGGTCACCGCCGCGGCGCTGGCGCATGTCAACCGGCTGCCGGTGCTGTTGCTGCCCGGCGACGTCTTCGCCAGCCGGGCGCCGGACCCGGTTCTGCAACAGGTCGAGGATTTCGGCGATGGCACGGTCTCGGCCAACGATTGCTTCCGCCCCGTCAGCCGGTATTTCGACCGGATCACCCGGCCCGAACAGCTTCTGACCGCGCTGCCGCGCGCGATGGCCACGATGACCGACCCGGCCGAGTGCGGGCCTGTCACGCTGGCCTTCTGCCAGGACGTGCAGGCCGAGGCGCATGACTGGCCCGAGGCGTTCTTCGCGCCGCGCATCTGGCATCGCCGCCGGCTTCGGCCCGACCTGGGCGAGGTGGAGCGGGTGGCGGCGGCGATCCGTGCCGCGCGCAACCCGGTGATCGTGGCCGGTGGCGGTGTGCACTATTCCGGCGCGACCGGCGCACTGGCCGAGTTCGTGGCCGCGCATGGCATCCCGGTGGTCGAAACGCAGGCCGGCAAGTCGGCGCTGCCCTGGGATCACCCGATCAATTTCGGCCCGGTGGGCGTGACCGGCGCGGGATCGGCCAACGCGATCTGCGCCGAGGCCGACCTGGTGATCGGCGTCGGTACCCGGTTCCAGGATTTCACCACCGGCTCCTGGGCGCTGTTCCGGGCGCCGGGCCGCAAGCTCGTCAGCCTCAACGTGGCGGCCTATGACGCGGTCAAGCACGGCGCGCTGCCCTTGCAATGCGACGCGACCGAGGGGCTGGCGGCGCTGTCGGCGGCGCTTGGCGGTCATGCGAACGTGCCGCCCTCGCCGGCGATCAAGGCGGCCTGGTTCGCGCAGGTCGATCCGTTGACCGATCCGCCCGGGTCCGACGACAACGCGCTGCCGACCGACATGCAGGTGATTGGCGCGGTGCAGCGCGCGGCGGGACCGGACACGGTGGTGATGTGCGCCGCCGGCACCATGCCGGGCGAGTTGCACAAGCTGTGGAAGGCCGGGCGGCCGGGTTCGTATCACATGGAATACGGGTTCTCCTGTATGGGCTACGAGATCGCCGGGGCGATCGGCATCAAGATGGCCGAACCCGACCGCGACGTGATCTGCATGCTGGGCGACGGCAGCTACATGATGATGAACTCGGAACTGGCCACGGCGGCGATGATGGGGATCAAGATCACCGTAGTGATCACCGACAACCGCGGTTTCGGCTGCATCAACCGGCTGCAACGCGCGACCGGCGGGGCGGAGTTCAACAACCTGCTGGATCACGCGGTGCACGAAACGCCCTCGAACATCGATTTCGTCGCCCACGCGGCCAGCATGGGGGCCGAGGCGGTGAAGGCCGGGTCCATCGCCGACCTCGAGGCGGCGCTGGCCCGCGCGAAGGAGGCCACCGGCCCGTTCGTCGTGGTGATCGACACCGATCCCTATCCCTCCACCCCGCATGGCGGGCACTGGTGGGAAGTGGCCGTGCCGGAAGTATCCGACCGGCCGGAAGTGACCGAGGCCCGCAAGGGCTACGAGGAAAACCGCAAGCGCCAGAGCGCGATCTGAGGACGGCACGCATGAGTGTGAAAATCGGCATCTCCCCGATCGCCTGGCAGAACGACGACCTGCCGGAGTTGACCGCGGCCTACACGATGGAGCAGGCGCTCGCCGAGGCGCGCGAGATCGGCTATGTCGGGGTGGAACGCGGGCAGCGGATGCCGCCCGACACCGAGGGCCTGCGCGGCATGCTTCGGACCGGCGGGCTGGCGCTGTGCGGTGGCTGGTGTTCGGGCAACCTGCTGGTCAACGATCTCGCCACCGAGATCGCGGCGGTCGAGGGCCAGGTGGCGCAGTTCGTCGCGCTGGGGGCGCCCTGCATCGTCTACGCGGAGTGTTCGAACACCGTGCAGGGACAGATCGGCACGCCGGTCAGCGCCCGGCCGAAGCTGGACCGCGACGCGATGGCCGGCTATGCGCGCAAGCTGACGGACCTGGCCAGGTGGATGGCCGACCAGGGCATGCCGATGGCCTACCATCACCACATGGGCTCGATCGTCGAGGCGGAGGAGGATGTGGACCGGCTGATGCAGGGGTCCGGCCCCGAGGTTGGCCTGTGTTTCGACACCGGGCACCTGCTGTTCGGCGGCGGCGACGTGATGGCCACGCTGCGGCGCTGGGGCGAGCGCGTGCGCCACGTCCACTACAAGGACATCCGGCCCGGGGTGGTGGCCGATGTGCGCCGCCGCGACCTCAGCTTTCTCAACGCGGTGATCGCCGGGGCCTTCACCGTGCCCGGCGACGGCTGCATCGACTTTCAGGAGGTGACCGACGAACTCGCGCGCATGGGCTATGCCGGCTGGATCGTGGTGGAAGCCGAACAGGATCCGGCCAAGGCGCCGCCATACGACTATTCGAAGAAGGGATACGAGACGATCCTGGCCTGCTGCAGGGCCGCGGGCCTTGCCATCGACGCCGGCTGACGGGCGGGCGCGGTGTTCGACCTCGATCATCCGTTCTTCCTGCCGCTGTGGCGGCGGGTGGCGGTGGTGGCGCTGTGCCTGGGCTGGGCCGGGCTGGAACTGGCCCGCGGCGCGGCGTTCTGGGCGGTGCTGTTCGGGGGACTGGGGCTTTACGCCGCCTACGGGTTCTTCCTGCGCTGGGACGACGACAGGGTGCGGCAACGGCAGAAGAAGGAGGGACGATGACCTCGCTGCTCAGGAAACCCGCCGGGACCGCCGGCAAGGTGCATGACATCACGCCCGACAGCGCCGGCT
Organism: Paracoccaceae bacterium; assembly: GCA_024742695.1. Lineage (GTDB taxonomy): Bacteria > Pseudomonadota > Alphaproteobacteria > Rhodobacterales > Rhodobacteraceae > JANSXY01. Next base: position 147,278 of record JANSXY010000001.1, read on the forward strand.
GGGGCTATGTCGGCTTCGGCCTCTACCGCCTCGCGCCCGGCGAGTCGGCGGCCGAAGCCACCGGCGACCGCGAGGCGATCCTTGTGCTGGTCGAGGGCCGCGCGCGGATCGGCGCGGGGGCGCGGGATTTCGGCGAGCTGGGCGACAGGCTGCAGGTGTTCGACCGCAAGCCGCCCCATGCCGTCTACGTTCCGAACGGGTCGGACTGGCAGGCGACGGCCACCACCGCCTGCACGCTCGCGGTCTGCACCGCGCCGGGGCGGGGCGGGCACGTGGCGCAGGTGATCGGCCCCACGGGGATCGCGGCGGAGACCCGCGGCAAGGGCGCGAACACCCGCTACATCCACGCCATCGCGATGGAAGAGCGCGACGTCGCCGACAGCCTTCTGGTGACCGAGGTCTACACGCCGTCGGGCAACTGGTCGTCCTACCCGCCGCATCGCCACGACGAGGACGATTATCCGGCCATGACCTATCTCGAAGAGACCTACTATCACCGGCTGAACCCGGCGCAGGGCTTCGGCCTGCAACGGGTGTTCACCGAGGACGGCAGCCTCGACGAGACGATGGCGGTGTCGGATCACGACGTGGTGCTGGTGCCGCGCGGGCACCATCCCTGCGGGGCGCCCTACGGCTACGACATGTACTATCTCAACGTCATGGCCGGGCCGCTGCGCAAATGGCGGTTCCGCACCCATCCCGATCACGACTGGATCTTCCGCCGCGACAGTGCCTGAGCGCGGCCCGCGCGGGGGCGGCGGCCGTCGCGCCGGCACGGCCGTGATGGACGGGGCGGCAGGAGCGGGCTAGCTTCGCTACAGGAGGAGCGATGCCGCATCTGTCTTTCGACTATTCCCGCGGGCTGGGCGCGCGGGTCGACCTGCCCGCGTTCGTGGAGCATATGCGCCGCGAGATGATCGCGACGGGGGTGCTGCCGGAACCGGGCATCCGCATCCGCGGCTTCGAGGCCGACCATTCGGCGGTGGCCGATGGCGGGCCGCACCATTTCCTCGACATGGTGCTGCGGCTGGGCGAGGGCCGTGACGCGGCCACGCGGGCGGCGCTGGCCGACCGGCTTTATGCCGCGGCGCGCGCGGTGCTGGAGCCGCAGGTGACCGGGCTGGGCTTCCTTCTGTCGCTGGAGGTGGTGGAGATCCGGGCCGAGTTCAGCCGCAAGGCCTTCAATACCCTGCGCGCCGGGGCGACCGGCTGATGCGGCCCTACGAACGCGCCCTGCCGATCGCGCTTCTGCGGGCCCGCGAGGCGACGTTGCGGCCGTTCCGCGCGCATCTCGACGGGCACGGCGTGACCGTGCAGCAATGGCGGGTGATCCGGGCGCTGGCCGAAGGCGCGGCGATGACGCCGACCGACCTGGCCGAACGCTGCGTCCTGATGCCGCCCTCGCTGTCGCGCATCCTCAAGACGCTGACGGCGCGCGGGCTGGTCGAACAGGTCGGCGACGCCGCCGACGGGCGGCGCAAGCGGGTGGCGATCGCGGCCGGGGGCCGGGCGCTCTACGACCGGGTCGCGGGCCGGTCGGACGAGATCTATGCCGAGCTGGAGGCCGCCTTCGGCGCCGACCGGATGGATCGGCTGCTCGACCTGCTCGTCGATCTGCACCGGGTGGCCGACCGGATGCACGCCACCGAAGGCGCAGGCCCCGAAGCCGAAGGGTGACGCGCCCGGCCTTGACCGGTTCGCCGCCGTCCGTTTAACGTGTTAATGAAAATCGGGAGGGCGGGGATGGCGGCGCTGGACGAAAACCTCGCGCGGGCGAGGGGCTACCTGGCCCGCTGGGACGGGGCCATCGTGGCGAACCGGATCGGCGGAGAGGATCGGCCCGCCGCCTCCGGCGCGACCTTTCAGACCTGTTCGCCCGTCGACATGGCGCCCCTGGCCCGCGTGGCCGCAAGCGACGCCCGGGATGTCGACGCCGCCGCCCGCGCCGCCGCTTCGGCCTTCCCGGCCTGGGCCGCGACGCCGGGGGCGGAACGCCGCCGCATCCTGCACCGGATCGCCGAGGCCATCGTGGCCCGCGCCGACGAGATCGCGCTGACCGAATGCCTCGACACCGGGCAGGCCCTGCGCTTCATGTCCAAGGCGGCGCTGCGCGGGGCCGAGAACTTCCGCTTCTACGCCGACCGCGCGCCCGAGGCGCGCGACGGCAAGTCGATGTACGCGCCGGGGCAGATCAACATCTCGTCGCGCAGCCCGATCGGGCCGGTGGGGATCATCACGCCCTGGAACACGCCGTTCATGCTGTCGACCTGGAAGATCGCGCCGGCGCTGGCGGCGGGCTGCACGGTGGTGCACAAGCCCGCCGAACTGTCGCCCCTGACCGCGCGCCTGCTGATCGAGATCGCCGAAGAGGCGGGGCTGCCGCCCGGCGTGTGGAACCTTGTGAACGGCGATGGCGAAACCGCCGGCAAGGCGCTGTGCGAGCATCCGCTGATCCGCGCCATCGCCTTCATCGGGGAAAGCCGCACCGGGCAGGCGATCGTCGCGCAGGGCGCGGCGACGCTGAAGCGGGTGCACCTGGAACTGGGCGGCAAGAACCCGGTGATCGTCTTCGCCGATGCCGATCTCGACCGCGCCGCCGAGGCCGCGGTGTTCATGATCTACTCGCTCAACGGCGAACGCTGCACCTCGTCCTCGCGGCTTCTGGTCGAGGACAGCGTTCATGATGCCGTGGTCGCACGGGTGGCGGAAAAGGCGGCACGCATCAGGCTGGGCCATCCCCTGGACCCCGAAACGGTCATCGGCCCGCTGATCGGGCCGGGGCACGAGGCCAAGGTGCTGTCCTACATGGACAAGGCCCGCGCCGCGGGCGCGCGGATCGCGGCGGGGGGCCAAAAGGTCGGCGAGGCGGGCTGCTATGTCGCGCCGACGCTGTTTGCCGGCGCCACGAACGACATGGCGATCGCGCAGGAGGAAATCTTCGGCCCGGTCCTCACCGCGATCCCGTTCTCGGGCGAGGCCGAGGCGGTGGCGCTGGCCAATGCCGTGCCCTACGGCCTCGCCGCCTATATCTGGACGCGCGACACCGGCCGGGCGTTGCGGGTGTCGGATGCGGTGGAGGCGGGGATGGTCTGGGTCAATTCCGAGAACGTGCGGCACCTGCCCACGCCGTTCGGGGGCGTCAAGGCCAGCGGCATCGGCCGCGACGGCGGCGACTGGTCGTTCGAGTTCTACATGGAAACCAAGAACGTGGCCTTCGCCACCGGCGACCACGCGATCCCGAGACTGGGAGGCTGAGATGCCCGTGCCCGCACCGAACCTGACCCCGCCGTTCAACACCGTGCGGCTGAGCCACGTGGTGCTGGGGGCGACCGATCTGGAGGCCTCGCGCCGGTTCTACGAAACGACGCTGGGCCTGCAGGTCACCGATGCCGACGCCGACGCGGTCTATTTCCGGGGCATGGAGGAACGCGGCCATCATTGCCTCGTGCTGCGCCGGGCCACGACGGCGACGGCGCAGGCGGTGTGCTTCAAGGTCTGGTCCGAGGCCGATCTCGATGCCGCCGCGGCGTTCTTCCGGGGCCAGGGCCGGCCGGTGGCCTGGGTGGAGCGGCCGTTCCAGGGCCGCACCCTGCGGTCTTCCGATCCGCACGGCCTGCCGGTGGAGTTCTATCACCGGATGGACCGGCTGCCGCCGATCCATCAGCGCTACGCGCTCTATCGCGGGGTCAAGCCGCTCAGGATCGATCATTTCAACTGCTTCTCGCCCGATGTCGATGCCTCCGTGGCGTTCTGGTCGGCGATGGGGTTCCGGGTGACCGAATACACCGAGGATGCCGAAACCCGCCGGCTCTGGGCCGCCTGGTTGCACCGCAAGGGCGGGGTGCACGACATGGCCTTCACCAACGGCCTTGGGCCGCGGCTGCACCATGTCGCCTTCTGGGTGCCGAACCCGATGAACATCATCGACCTGCTCGACCTGATGTCGACGACCGGCTACGTCGGCAACATCGAGCGGGGGCCGGGCCGGCACGGGATATCGAACGCCTTTTTCCTTTACATCCGCGACCCGGACGGGCACCGGGTGGAGATCTACTGTTCCGACTACCAGACGGTCGATCCCGATCACGAACCGATCCACTGGGATCTGACCGATCCGCAGCGCCAGACGCTGTGGGGCGCGCCCGCGCCGCGGTCGTGGTTCGAGGAGGGCACGCTGTTCGAGGGGCTTGACCCGGCGCCGCCGACACTGGCCGCGCAGCCGATCGTCGCGCCATGAGGCCGCGGCTGGCGACCGTCGAGGCCGGGGGCGCGCGGCTTTGGGGCCTGGTGACGCCGGGCGAGGGGTTCGTCGCGCTCTCGCCCGACCATCCGCAATGGCCGTCGCTGGGTGCGGTGATCGCCGCCGGGGCGCTGCCGCAGGTGATCGGCGCGGGGGCGGGGCGGGCGGAAACCCACGCGCCCGGCAGCTTTCGCTGGCGGATCCCGGTGCCCGACCCCGAGAAGATCGTCTGCGTCGGCGTCAACTTTCCCGATCGAAACGCCGAATACCGTGACGGGCAGGCGGCGCCGCCCAACATGTCGCTCTTCGTGCGGTTCCCGCGCAGCTTCACCGGCCACGGCGAACCGCTGATCCGGCCGCCGGAAAGCCCGCAGCTGGATTACGAGGGCGAGATCGCGGTGGTGATCGGGCGGGGCGGTCGCCGGATTCCCGAGGCCGAGGCGCTGGCGCATGTCGCGGCGCTGACGATCTGCAACGAGGGCACGATCCGCGACTGGGTGCGGCATGCCAAGTTCAACGTCACCCAGGGCAAGAACTGGGACCGGTCCGGCGCGATGGGGCCCTGGCTGGTGCCGTTCGACGATCCCGCGCAGATCGCCGACGTGCGGATCGCCACGCGGGTCAACGGCGAGACGCGGCAGGACGACCGGACCGGGCGCATGCTGTTCCCGGTGGCCCGGCAGATCGCCTATATCTCCACCTTCACGACGCTGGTGCCGGGTGACATCATCGTCACCGGCACGCCCACCGGCGCCGGGGCGCGGTTCGATCCGCCGCGGTTCCTGGTGCCCGGCGATATCGTCGAGGTCGAGGCCGAGGGGATCGGGGTCTTGCGCAACACGGTGGCCGACGAATGACCGACGCGATCGCGACCGCCGCCGCGGCGCTTTTCGAGGCCGAGCGCAGCGGTCGGCAGATCGGGCTTCTGAGCCGCGCCCATCCCGCATGGGGGCTGGACGAGGCCTATGCGGTGCAGGGCGCGCTGGTGGCGGCCAAGGTGGCGGCGGGCGCGCGGCCGGTGGGCTGGAAGATCGGCCTGACGAGCCGCGCGATGCAGCAGGCGCTGGGGATCGACACGCCCGATTCCGGCGTGATCCTCGACGACATGCTGTTCGACAGCGGCGCGACGGTGTCGAAAGGGCGGTTCATCCAGCCCCGGATCGAGGCGGAAATCGCCTTCGTCATGGCAAGCGATCTTGCCGGGGCGGAGGTGGACCGCGCCGACGTGCTGGCCGCGACCGGGGCGGTGGCGCCCTGCCTGGAAATCCTCGACACCCGCATCCGCCGCGCCGATCCCGAAACCGGGCAACCCCGCACGATCGTCGATACGGTGGCCGACAATGCCGCCAATGCCGGGCTTGTCCTCGGGGCCCAGCGGCACCCGCCGCAGGCCTTCGACCTTGCCCGCGTCGGCGCCGTGGTGCGCCGCGACGGGGTGGTGGAGGAAACCGGCCTTGGCGCCGGGGTGCTGGGCGACCCGGTGATCGGGCTGGTCTGGCTGGTGCACCGGCTGGCGCGCTACGGGCAGGGGCTGAAGGCCGGCGAGGTGGTGCTCTCGGGGTCTTTCATCCGGCCGGTGGAATGCCCGCCGGGCAGCCGCATCGCCGCCGATTTCGGTGCGTTCGGGCGGGTCGACATCGCCTTCGCCTGACCCCCGAAAGCGAAAGGGCGGCCGCTGGCCGCCCTTGCCGAACCCTGCGACGCGGGGCGTTTCAGCCGCCCCAGGTCCGCACCGGGCCACAATCCATGTGGACGAAGTTCGAGCGTGAGTACTTGCCAACGCCGCCTGCGTTGCAGGCCGTCGCCGCGCGGTACATCTGCGAGACCGAGCGCGACTTGAGCCGCAGATCCGCCGCCTGGCCCTTGAGATGCAGCGAGTCCTTGGCGACCCCGCGCGAGCGCGAGCGCAGCATCGCGTTGGTCTCGGGCGAGCGGTAGCCCGACAGCAGCATGTAGGGTTCGGAGGTGTCCATCAGCCGGTGCGCCGCCGCCGCGATATCCACCGTGCGCGGATCGATCGCTCGATGCCGGTTGTTGCGCCAGTCGCGCATGAAGTGGTTGATCTCGTCGAGTGCCTCGGGGATGTACTCGCCCTCGATCCAGTAGATGGTATCGAGCATCTCGCCGGTCCGGCCGGAATACATGCGAATGCGGCGTATATCGCCTGCGCCGCGCAGGAAGCCGAAGGCATTCGACGCGCTGGGAGCGGCAACCACCGCCGTTGCGGCGAACGCCCCGAGAAGACCGCGGCGCGTGATGGCCGCTGTTCCGATTGTCGTCATCCGATCTCGCCTGTCCTGTCTTTGTCTCTGCGTTTCAGCAGGTTGCTTGGCGTTTCCGTCCTGTCCGACCTCTCTATGACACAAGACGAATCATGGGCCAACCGTTCATTCCGCCGCAGCGGTGGCGGCAGCCACGAATAGGCGAATTTTCGCTTAAGCCGCGAAATCGCCAACTGTTGCGCGAAATCCACGCTTCGGGCCGTTCTGGCGAAGTCGTGACCGGGAAAACCGCCTGCCTTGTCCGACTGACACTTTATCAACCCGCGGCCGGCATCGTATGACTGTCGGGTATTGCTGCCGAGGATGTCATGACAAACACAGGTACCCTGCGGGGCGTGACGCTGTCCCTGCTCGTTTCCTTCAGCGCGCTCATGCTGGCGGCGCCGCCGGCCGGGGCCGCGGTGACGGCCTATGTGCAATCGGTGGCCGAGGCCGCGTCGGACGACGCCGCCGTCGCGGCCTTCTACCGCGAGCGGGAGTTCCAGCCGATCTGGACATCGAAGGCCGATGCCGCGCGCCGCGCGGCGTTCTTCCACGCGCTGGAGTCGGTCGAGACCCACGGCCTGCCCGCCGCGCGCTACGATGCCGCCGGCCTGCGCGCCGCTTTCGAGGCGACGCGGTCGGAACGCGATCGCGGCCGCCTGGAAGTGGCGATGTCCAAGGCCTTCCTGGCCTATGCCCGCGATATCGGCACCGGCATGCTCGATCCCGCCAGCGTCGACGACGGGATCAAGCGCGAGGTTCTGCGCCGCGACCCGGTCGAAACGCTGCGCGCCTTCGCGGCCTCCGATCCGGCGGCGTTCCTGCGCGCGCTGCCGCCGCAGTCGCAGACCTACGCGCAGTTGCGCAAGGCCCGGATCGACCTGGTCCGCGCGGCCGAACGCGGCGGCTGGGGCCCGATCGTGTCCGCCGGCAAGCTGGAACCCGGCGCCTCTGGCCCGGCCGTCGTGGCGCTGCGCGACCGGCTGATGGCGATGGGCTACCTGCCGCGCACCGCCACGCAGACCTATGACGCCGCGATCCAGAAGGCCGTGCAGCTGTTCCAGATCGACAACGGGTTGATCGCCGACGGCATCGCCGGCCAGGGCACGCTGGACGAGATCAACCGCGGGCCGGAGCAGCGCCTGCAAGCGGTCCTCGTGGCGCTGGAGCGGTTGCGCTGGATGAACGGCTTCGAACTGGGCGACCGGCACATCTGGGTCAACCTGCCGGAGTTCACCGCGCGGATCGTCGATGATGGCAAGGTGACCTTCGAGACGATCACCGTGGTCGGCATGAACCAGCACGACCGCCGCAGCCCGGAATTCTCCGACGAGATGGAGCACATGGTCGTCAACCCGACGTGGAACGTGCCACGGTCGATCGCGGTGCGCGACTATCTGCCGAAACTGCAGCAGAACCCCAATGCCGCCGGCTACATGCGCCTGATCGATGCGTCGGGCCGGGTGGTCGACCGCAACGCCGTGGATTTCACGCAGTTCACGCCGGCGACCTTCCCGTTCGACATGAAGCAGCCGCCGTCGAACAGCAACGCGCTCGGCCTCGTGAAATTCATGTTCCCGAACCGGCACAACATCTATCTGCACGATACTCCGTCGAAGAACCTGTTCGAACGCGAGGTGCGGGCCTATTCCTCGGGCTGCATCCGGCTCGGGCAGCCGTTCGAATTCGCCTACCAGCTGCTTGAACGGCAAAGCGCGGACCCGCGCGGCCTGTTCCACAGCACGCTCGACAGCGGCCGCGAGACGATGATCGAGCTGGAGCGTCACATCCCGGTGCATATCGTCTATTTCACCGCCTGGCCGGATGCGAAGGGCCGGATGACCTACCGGCGCGATCTCTACGGCCGCGACGGGCGGATTTTCGACGCGCTGGCGGCGGCCGGGGTTTCGCTCGTGCCGCCGCGCGGCTAAGTCTTCGGCCATGCCGGGCAATCGGACCCGGCGGCAGGAGCAGCGATGACGCGGACGCTTGCTGAGATCGCCGCGGCGCTTGGCGCGCGGGTCGAGGGCCTGGCGGAGATCGCCGTGCGCGGGGCGGCCGAACCGGCCAGCGCCGGGCCCGAGGATCTGGCGCTGGCGATGGACCCGAAATATGCCGAGGCTCTGGCGGCGGGCGGTGCGCGCGCCGCGATCCTTTGGCCCGGCGCCGACTGGCGGGCGATGGGGCTGGAGGCCGCGATCCTCGTGGCGCGGCCCAGGTTGGCGATGGCCGGCCTGACCCGCGCCTTCGATGCCGGCCCGGATATCGCGGCGGGGATCCATCCCGCGGCGGTGATCGACCCGAGGGCCGAGATCGGCGCGGGTGCCGCCGTCGGTCCGCTGACCGTGATCGGCGCGGGAACCCGGATCGGGCCGGGGGCGCGGATCGCCGCGCAGGTCTTCATCGGTCGTGACGTGACGGTCGGCGCGGATGCGCTGATCCTCGCCGGCGCGCGGATCATGGACAGGGTGCGGATCGGCGACCGGTTCGTCTGCCAGCCGGGCGCGGTGATCGGGGCCGACGGGTTTTCCTTCGTCACGCCGGAGAAATCCGGGGTGGAAGAAGTGCGCGAGACGCTGGGGCAAAGGTCGCAGGCGCGCGATCAGTCCTGGGTGCGGATTCACTCCCTGGGCACCGTCGAGATCGGCGACGACGTGGAGATCGGGGCAAATTCCGCGATCGATCGCGGCACGATCCGCGCCACCCGGATCGGGTCCGGCACGAAACTCGACAACCTCGTTCATGTCGGCCACAACGTCGAGATCGGCCGCGATTGCCTGCTGTGCGGGCAGGTCGGCATCGCCGGCTCGGCGCGGATCGGCGACCGGGTGGTGATGGGCGGGCAGTGCGGCGTGTCCGACAACATCTTCGTCGGCGACGACGTGGTGGCCGGCGGCGCGACCAAGATCTTTTCCAACGCACCGGCGGGCCGGGTGCTGCTGGGTTCGCCGGCCTTGAAGATGGACACCCATGTGGAAGCGTGGAAGAACATCCGCAGGCTGCCGCGCCTGTTCGCCCAGGTGGCCGAACTTCGGGCGGCGGCGCGGCGCGGGCCGGGCAACGGGACGGAAGAACCATGACTGACAGCGTCCGGGACACGGTGATCGGGATCATCGCGCAGCAGGCGGTGCTGGACCCCGCCGAGGTCGAGATGACCGCCTCGCTCGACGATCTGGGCATCGACAGCCTCGGCCTCGTCGAGGCGATCTTCGCGATCGAGGAGGCGTTCGACGTCTCGGTGCCGTTCAACGCCAACGACCCGTCCGAGAACGCCGAGTTCGACATCTCGTCGGTCGCCGCGATCGTCGCCGCGGTCGAGGCGCTGGTGGCGGGGAAAGACGCCGCCGAAGACCGGGCCTGATGCGGCGCGTCGTCATCACCGGCGCCGGCACCGTAAACGCGCTTGGCCAGGATGTCCCCGCGACGCTGGATGCGCTGCGCGAGGGCCGCTGCGGCATCGGTCCGCTGGAACTGCGCGATGTCGAGCGGCTGAACATCCGGATCGGCGCGCAGGTGCGGGGCTGGGATCCGGAGGCGCATTTCAACCGCCAGGACATCGCGCTGTTCGACAAGTTCACGCAGTTCACCATCCTGGCCGCGCGGCAGGCGATCGGCCAGTCCGGTCTGGTGTTCGAGGATGCGCTGTCGATCGCCTCGGGCGTGGTGCTGGGCACCGCGGGCGGCGGCGTGAACACCTGGGACGACAACTACCGGGCGGTCTACGAAGAGGGCAAGAACCGGGTTCATCCCTTCGTGGTGCCGAAGCTGATGAACAACGCCGCGGCCAGCCATGTCAGCATGGAATGGAACCTGCGCGGCCCGACCTTCACGGTCGCCACCGCCTGCGCCTCGTCGAACCACGCGATGGGGCAGGCGTTTCACATGGTCCGGTCCGGCGCGGCCACGGTGATGGTCACCGGCGGGTCGGAGGCGATGCTGTGCTTCGGCGGGATCAAGGCCTGGGAAGGGCTGCGGGTGATGTCGCGCGATGCCTGCCGGCCGTTCTCGCTGAACCGCAACGGGATGGTGCAGGGCGAGGGCGCGGGCGTCTTCGTCTTCGAGGACTATGACCATGCCCGCGCGCGGGGGGCGGAAATCCTGGCCGAGGTGGTGGGCTTCGCGATGTCCTCGGACGCGGGCGACATCGTCATGCCCTCGGCCCAGGGGGCGGAACGGGCGATCACCGGGGCGTTGCGCGACGCGCGGCTGAACCCGGAGCAGGTGGGCTATATCAACGCGCACGGCACCGGCACCGCGGCCAACGACAAGACCGAATGCGCCGCCGTCGCCCATGCCTTCGGCCAGCATGCCGACCGGCTGATGATCTCGTCCACCAAGTCGATGCACGGCCACCTGATCGGCGGCACCGGCGCGGTGGAACTGCTGGCCTGCATCATGGCGCTGCGCGAGGGCGTGATCGCCCCCACGATCGGCTACGAGGAGCCGGACCCGGAATGCGCGCTCGACGTGGTGCCCAACACCGCGCGCGATGCCCGCGTCGAGGCGGTGCTGTCGAACGCCTTCGCCTTTGGCGGGCTGAACGCGGTGCTGGCGCTCAGGCGGGTGTAGAGGGCCGGCCCCTAGTTGTTCATCGCCTGCAGCGCGTCGTAGGCCGCGGTGAAGCCCGAAAGCGACATGATCGCGTTGAACGGCTGGTTCGGCGCGGCGATGGCAAACACCGTCACCGTCGCCTCCGCCCCCTTGCGGAACGCGTCGATGTCCTCGGCGGTGAAGCCGACGCGGGCAACGCAGCCGATCTGGGTGCAGAAGGTGAACTGGTAGCGCTTTGGCTGGCGGCTGCCGACCTGAAGGGTGATGTTCTTGGTCAGCAGGGTTTCCAGCGGCGTGATGATCGTCGCGCCGGCAATCGCATCACCGGCCGCCTCGGGCAGCGCGAACAGGTTGATCTCGGCCATCGAGCCGCCCTCGGCGTTCTTCATCAATTGGTTCATCACGCAGGGGTCAGAGCCGTCCTCGGTGCGTTCGCACTGGATTTCCCAATCGCCGTGGGTTTCGGCGACATAGGTGGAACCGGGGCCGCCGACCTCTTCGCCGACCGGCAGCGCATCGGCCGCGGCGCTGTCGTCGGTAGCGGTGTCCTGCGCGGCGACGGGCGCGGCCGCGAGCATCGCGACGAGGGCGAGCGGGCGGATGTACGGTGCAATCATGTCTTGGTCCTGCCTGTCTGGTTCCTGGCCTGCGACCGGCGTCTAGCATGGCCTGCGGGCGGTGTCAGGCCCCCCGGACGGCTACCATGATGACAGGCGGGTGATCGGCGCATTTCGGCCCGGCCGGCCAGGCGCGCGGGCGCCGCACCGGACAAACGAAAAGGGCCGCGGCAGCGCGGCCCTTTCCCTGTCATCTCCCCGTCGGACTGGCCGACTTGTTCATTGGCCCTGACGCTAAGGGCTTCGTCGGTCTCCGTCAACAGCAAAAAACGCCCCCGCAGGAAGATGATTTCGCAGGTTTTTTCGTGAAAAAAAGGCCGCACCGGGATACGGCGCGGCCAGTCTGACAGGGAGGAAGTAACGTCCGAACGAAGAGGACGCACGTTCGGACGAAGGTAAGGCTGTCAGAGAGTGGTTAAGATTGTATTGTCCGTGTCGAACGGTGCTTCGGAGGGGCAAATGGCATCTGGAATGTTGCGTGAGGCCGGTGTTTTCGTGGGCGGCGGCGGGCCGGGCCACGACGTGCCGCAGGAACTGGCCTTCCGGTTCGGCAATCGCCACGGGCTGGTGGCGGGGGCGACGGGCACCGGCAAGACGGTGACCTTGCAGACCCTGGCCGAAAGCTTTTCTGCCGCCGGGGTTCCGGTGTTCATGGCCGATGTGAAGGGCGACCTCGCCGGGTTGTCGCAGTCCGGCAGCGAGGCGGCGAAATACCACGGCGCCTTCGCCTCGCGGGCCGAGACGATCGGCTTCACGCTCGACTACCAGGCCTTCCCGGTGACGTTCTGGGATGTCTTCGGCACGGCCGGCCACCCGGTGCGGACCACGGTGACCGAGATGGGGCCGCTGCTGCTGTCGCGGCTGATGGGCCTGACGGCGGTGCAGGAGGGCGTGATGACCATCGCCTTCCGGATCGCCGACGAAGAGGGCCTGCCACTGCTGGACCTCGCGGACCTGCGCGCGATGCTGGCTTTCCTGGCGGAGAACCGGGCGGAGATCTCGGCGCGCTACGGCAATGTCACCACCGCCAGCGTCGGGGCCATCCAGCGCGCGCTGCTGGTGCTGGAACACGAGGGCGGCGACCGGCTGTTCGGCGAACCGGCGCTGGATCTTGCCGACCTGATGGCCCCGGCGCCGGACGGGCGCGGCCGGATCAACATTCTCGCCGCCGACCGGCTGATGGCCGCGCCGAAGCTGTACGCGACCTTCCTGCTGTGGCTTCTGTCGGAACTGTTCGAGGATCTGCCCGAGGTCGGCAACCCCGAGCGCCCGAAGCTGGTGTTCTTCTTCGACGAGGCGCATCTGCTGTTCGACGACGCGCCGAAGGCGCTGATCGACAAGGTCGAACAGGTGGCGCGGCTGATCCGGTCCAAGGGCGTGGGCGTCTATTTCGTCACGCAGAACCCCACAGATGTGCCCGATACCGTTCTGGGCCAGCTGGGCAACCGGGTGCAGCACGCGCTCAGGGTCTTCACGGCGCGCGACAAGCGTGACCTGCGCCGCGCGGCCGAAACCTATCGCCCGAACCCCCGGTTCGATACCGAGGAGGCGATCATGTCGGTCGGCACCGGCGAGGCGGTGACCTCGTTCCTGGAGGCCAAGGGCAGCCCCGGCATGGTCGAGCGCACGCTGATCCGCCCGCCGCTGAGCCGGATGGGCACGATTACCGATGCCGAACGGGCGGCGGCGCTGGCGGCCTCGGGCCTCGGGCCGAAATACGACACCGGGATCGACCGCGAGTCCGCCCACGAGATACTGGCCCGGCGGGCCGAGGCCGCGGCGCAGGCGGCCGGGGAGGGCGCGCCGGAAGACCGCGAGTTCACCGCGGCGCGGCGCTACAGCCCCGGCGGCGGCAGCAGCGGCGGCAAGGGCCGCTCCAGCCGTTCCGACAGCGTCGGCGAAGCCTTTGCCAAGAGCTTCGCGCGGCAGTTGGGCACGCAGGCGGGCCGGACCCTGGTGCGCGGCGTGCTGGGCGGGCTGTTCCGGTCGCGGTGAGCCGATCACGCCGAACCGGGGCGGCCCGTCAGCCGGCCGCGCCGCCCATCGCGCGGGCCAGCCGCGCCGCCTCGTCCGCCAGCCCCCAGGGCGGGTTGACGGCGAACAGGCCCGATCCGATCATCCCGTGCCCGGGCCGCGCGGGCGGAAACCGCACCTCGTGGCGCAGCGCGCCGGGCAGGTCCAGCGCCTCCAGCGCCGCCAGCATCGGCCCGTGCAGGCCCGAGGTCAGCACCGGGTACCACAGCAGGATCACGCCGACGGCCCACTTGCGGTGCACGGCGGCGATCAGGGCGGGCAGCCGGTCATAGTCCGTCTTCACCTCGAACGACGGGTCGATCAGCGCCAGTCCGCGGCGCGGGTCGGGCGGGGTGCGCGCCCTGAGCATCGCCAGCCCGTCCTCGTGCGACACCTGCGCGCCGGTGCCCCGCATCGCGGCGGTCAGCGACGCATGTTCGCCCGGATGCAGTTCCGCCAGCACGATCCGGTCGCCGGGGCGCAGGATCTCGGCCGCGATCCGGGGCGATCCCGGGTAGGCCCGCGCGCCTTCCGCCGCCCGCACCCGGTCCAGCGCGGCCAGGTAGGGATGGCCGGCGGGAAACCAGCCGTCTTCGAGCGCCCGGTCGATGCCCGCCGCCGCCTCGCCGGTCTTCCGCGCCTCCGGGGCGTCGAGATCGTAAAGCCCGCGCCCGGCGTGGGTCTCGATGTAGCTCAACGGCTTGTCCTTGGCCGTCATGTAGCCCAGCGCCCAGGCCAGGAGCCCGTGCTTGTGCACGTCGGCGGCGTTCCCGGCGTGGTAGGCGTGCTGGTAGGACAGCATCAGAGCGGGCGGATCTTCAGCCGGGTGATCCGGTTCTCCTTGCGGGTCACCACCTCGAAGCGGAAGCCGTGGAAGGAAAACACCTGCCCCTCGGCGGGGATCATCTGCGCCTCGTGGATCACCAGTCCGGCGACGGTGTTGGCCTCGTCGTCGGGCAGTTGCCAATCGGTCGCGCGGTTGACGTCGCGGATCGTCATCGAGCCATCGACGAGATAGTCGCCCGCCTCGGTCCGCTTCAGCGGCGATTCCGCGGCCGGGTCGAACTCGTCGGTGATTTCGCCGACGATCTCCTCGATGATGTCCTCGAGCGTGATCAGGCCCCGCAACTCGCCGTATTCGTCGACGACCAGCGCGAAATGCGTTCGGCGCTTGAGAAACTCGCGCATCTGTTCGTCCAGCGGCGTCGTCTCTGGCACGAAATAGGGTTTCATCGCCACGCTGAGCACGTCGAGATCGCGCACCGAGGCAAGGTTGCCCTTCTCGCCGCGGACGATCTTGTCGACCGCGCGCAACAGATCCTTGGCATGGATCACGCCCACCACGTTGTCGCGCTCGCCGCGATAGAGCGGCAGACGGGTGTGGTGTGAGCCCAGAACGGCCGACAGGATCGCGTCGGGATCGGCATCGACATCGATCATCTCGATGCCGGACCGGTGGCGCATGATCTCTTCCACCGTCCGGTCGTTGAGATGCAGCGCCCCGAGAAGGCGGTCGCGATCCTCCTTCTCCACCGCGCCCTCGGAATGGCCCAGCGCGATGGCGCCGGCGATTTCCTCTTTCAGGGCAAGGATATGGCTGTCGGGATCGGCCCGGACGCCGAACAGGCTCAGCACCCCGCGCACCAGAACCCGCACCACGCTGACCACGGGGGCGAACAGGAAGATGATCAGCTTGATCATCGGCGAGACGCGCAGCGCGAAGGGTTCGGGATAGGTGATCGCCAGCGTCTTCGGCATCACCTCGCCGAACACCAGGACCAGCGCCGTCATCCCCAGTGTGGCCAGCGCCACGCCGGAATCCCCGAAGATCTTGGTCAGAAGCGCGGTGGCCAGCGAAGCCGACAGGATGTTGACGACGTTGTTGCCCAGCAGGATCGCACCGATCATCCGCTCGTTGTCATCGGTGATGTCGAGCACGCGCTGCGCCGCCGCGCTGCCGCGGTCGGCCTGCGCCTTGAGCTTCGAGCGCGAGGCCGCGGTGAGGGCCGTTTCCGAGCCGGAGAAGAACGACGAGATGCACAGCAGCACGAGGATCGCCCCGGCCGTGAGCCAGAAGGCAAGGTCGTAGGGGGAAGAGACGGTATCGGGGGACATGACTCGGCGCTTTTCGGGAAAGCTCAGTTATGGGCGCGGCCCGGCGGCGGTTCAAGGGGCGTACCGTCATCCGCCGCCAGCGGGTGATGTTCCAGCACCAGGTCGCGCAGCCGCGCCTCGAGCACGTGGGTGTAGATCTCGGTCGTTGCGACATCGGCATGGCCGAGCATCATCTGGATCGCCCGCAGATCGGCGCCGCCGGCCAGAAGATGGGTGGCGAAGGCGTGCCGCAGCCGATGCGGCGTGACCCGGTCGGGGTCGATGCCGGCGGCGGCGGCGATCTCCTTGAGGATCACGAAGAATCCCTGCCGGGTCAGGTGCCCGGCCTTGCCGCGCGCGGGGAACAGGTGCCGGCCCGGCGGCAGGGCGCGGTTGGCGGCGCGGGCCTCGGCCTCGGCCCGGTCGCGCAGCGCCAGCCACGCGGCCAGCGCGGCGCGCGCCGGGGCCGACAGCGGCACCAGCCGTTCCTTGCCGCCCTTGCCGCGCACCAGCAGCATCCGGGGATCGCCGCGCGCCGCCTGCACCGGCAGGCCGACCAGTTCGCTGACCCGCATGCCGGTGGCGTAGAGCAGTTCCAGCAGGCAGGTGTTGCGCAGCCTGTCGGCCGGCGTCCGGCCGGTGCGCCGGGCGGAGTCCAGCAGCGCGGTGACCTCGGCCTCGCTCAATGTCCTGGGCAGCGTCCGCGCCTTGCCCGGGCCGGCGATCCGAAGCGCCGGATTGTCGCCGCGCAGCCGTTCGTCGAACAGGAAGCGATAGAACTGCTTGAGCGCCGACAGCCGCCGCGCGCGGGTGGCGCGCGCCAGCCCCTCGGCCTCGCAGGCGACGAGGTAGCGTTCGAGATCGTCGCGGCCGGCCGCCTCCAGCCCCGGCCCGTTGCGCTCCAGCCATCCGGCAGCATCCTTCAGGTCGCGGCCATAGGCCAGAAGCGTGTTGCGCGCCGCGCCGGTTTCGGCCGCCTGTGCCTCGAGAAAGGCCGATATCCTGAACGCCGCGCTCATCCCCGCCGTTCCAGCAGCAACAGTTCCAGCGCGGCGCGGCGCGCGGTGCCCTCCAGCCCGACGCGGCGCAAGACCACCAGACCCTCGGTCACGTCGCGCAGATCGCCCTTCGCACCCTCGGTCACCTGTTCGATCGCGACCAGCAGCGCCTCGCCGATGCGGCCGCCGGCCAGCCGTTGCGCGGCCTCGGGGCCGGGTTGGGCGAAGGGCGCGAAGGCGGCGCGGATCGCCGCGCCAAGCTGGCCGGGCGCGGCAAGGCCCTGAACCTCGCCGCCGGCCAGCCCGGCCAGAAAGGCCTCGGTTCCATCCTCGGGCCGGCGCGCGGCGGCGACCTCGGCGAAATCCTCGGACAGAAGCCCGATGCGGAAGGCCAGCGAGCCGGCCGAGCCCTTCAGCGGCATCCGCGCCAGCGCCGGGCCGTAGAGCGTGGCGAAGGGCACCTCCAGCTCCATCGCCTCCATCTGCGCCCAGGCCGGGGGCAGGGCGGCGGCCACCGCGACCGGGTCGCGCGCGGTCAGCGCGGTATCCAGCCGCTGGACCGCCGCGACCCGGTCCCAGACCCCGCCGGAGGCCGCGGGCCGCTGTTCGGTGTAAAGCCCAAGGAGCCGGTTCGCCGGGATCGCGCCGACGCGGGCCAGCCGCTCGCCGGCCTCGATCCGGGCTTTCCAGCCGGTGTTCGACCGCAGGTCGGCATGGGCGAAGGCCACCGGCAGCGTGGCGGTCTGCAACGGCTGGCCGATCGCCTCCATCAGCCGCAGCACCAGCGGCGAGGGCCGGCGTGGCCGCGGCAGCGGCTCGGCCCCCTCGGCCAGTGCCGGGTCGAGGAACCGCGCCAGCAGTTCCTCCATCTCCGGCGTGATCCGGCCCAGGGCCGCGCCGGTGGACAGCGACAGGGCCGCCGCCGTCCAGTCGCCGCCACGGGCGAGGCAGAAGACACGGGCCGGGAAGGTCGGCGCGATCTGCGGATTGTCGCGCATCAGGCCGCAGGCGGCGTCCTCTTCGCCCAGCAGCAGCGCGATATCGAACCAGCGGCGGAACGGTTCCGCCCGCGGCGGTGCGGTGCGTTCCAAAAGCGCCAGCGCCGGATCGAGCGCGCCGAGATCCAGAAGCTTGTCGATCCGGGCCAGGAACAGCGCGCCGGTTCCGTCCGAATCCGCCGGCGGATCGAGTTCGGCCAGCAGCAGCGTCATCAACAGGCCCTGGATCGCGGGCAGCGTGTCGATCCGTTCCGCCCTGAGCAGCCGCGCCAGTTCCTGCGTCGGGCTCGTCCCCCAGAGATCGGCGGGCAGGCCGGTCGAGGCCGGCGGCAGAAGGCCGACGGCGTCGAGATTCGTCGCGGCCAGCGGCACCACGGTGATCGGCGGCTGGGCGATCGGTGTGGCCGGGGCAGGGCCGGGGGACGCCTCGGGCGGCTCCGCGACCGACCGCGACAGCCAGTCGATCGCCGACAGCGGTTCCTGCTGGGCCTCGGCCGCGACGGCCGGCCATAGGGCCAGGGCCGCCGCCAGCGCCCGCCTAGTCCGCGACATCGAGCGTGACCCCTTGCCGGATCTCGGCCGTTTCCGGCGCCATCGGGCCGAGATAGGCGTAACCGACAAGCCCAAGGAACCCCAGGATGACCAGATAAACCAGATACTTGATGATGCGTCCCATGCGCCGCGGTTCCTCGTTGCCCGTATTTGCCTGCCTGCCGAGATCGTCGCCCCGGTTTGTGCGTGATTATATATGGCCTTTTCGCCGAGTTCACGCCATTCAGGACGAATGCGGTGATTTTGGCCGAAGACCGCCGTGACAGGCGACGGGATCGAAGGTGAAGGCAAAGCTGAAGCGAACGATCGTTCTGATCGGGATGATGGGGGCGGGCAAGACCGCCGTCGGGACGGCGCTGGCACGGATGCTGGGCGTGCCCTTCGTCGATTCCGACGACGAGATCGAACGGGCGGCGAACATGACCGTCGCCGAGATCTTCGCGCGCGACGGCGAGGCGTTTTTCAGGGTCAAGGAAAGCCAGGTGCTCAAGCGGCTCCTGTCGGGTCCGCCCTGCGTTCTGTCCACCGGCGGCGGCGCCTTCCTGGCCGAGGCGAACCGGCAGGCGATCGAGGCGGCGGGCGTATCGGTCTGGCTGCGCGCCGATCTCGATCTTCTCTGGGCTCGGGTCCGGCACAAGGCGACGCGGCCCTTGCTGCGCACCGCCGATCCCAAGGGCACGCTGGCAAGGCTGCTGGAGGCGCGGGCGCCGATCTATGGCCGGGCGCAGCTGATCGTCGAGTCGGAGGCCGACTTGTCGGTCGAGGACATGGCGGCGCGGGTGCTGGCCCGGCTGAAGGCCGAGGGCGGGATCATCGCGGGAGGCGAGGCATGAGCATCGACACGGTGCGGGTGGACCTGGGCGCGCGCAGCTACGACGTGCGGATCGGCCGCGGCCTGCTGGCCCGCGCGGGGGCCGAGATCGCGCCCCTGGTGCCGAAGGGCCGCGGCGTCGCGGTGCTGACCGACGAAACCGTGGCCGGGCTGCACCTCGACAGCCTGCGCGACGGCCTGGGCGGGATCGGCATGGTGGCGCACGCGATGGCGCCAGGCGAGGCGACGAAGGGCTGGGCGGGGCTTGCCGAGGCGGTCGACTGGCTTCTGGCCGAGAAGGTCGAGCGGCGTGACATCGTGGTGGCGCTTGGCGGCGGGGTGATCGGCGATCTGGGCGGATTCGCCGCCGCGATCCTGCGGCGCGGCGTGCGCTTCGTGCAGGTTCCCACCACGCTCCTGGCGCAGGTCGACAGTTCGGTGGGCGGCAAGACCGGGATCAACTCGGTCCACGGCAAGAACCTTGTCGGGGCCTTCCACCAGCCCAGCCTGGTGCTGGCCGATATCGACCTTCTGGCCAGCCTGCCGGAGCGTGATTTCCTGGCCGGTTATGGCGAGGTGGTGAAATACGGGCTTCTGGGCGATGCGGCGTTCTTCGACTGGCTGGAGGCGAACGGCCCGGCGCTGGCCGCGGGTGATGCCGCGCTCCGGCAATACGCGGTGCGCCGGTCGGTCGAGATGAAGGCCGAGATCGTGGCGCGCGACGAGACCGAGCAGGGCGACCGGGCGCTTCTGAACCTCGGCCACACCTTCTGCCACGCGCTGGAAACCGCGACGGGCTATTCCGGCCGGCTCCTGCATGGCGAGGGTGTGGCGATCGGCTGCGCGCTGGCCTTCGAACTGTCGCAGCGGCTGGGCCTGTGCCCGCAGGAGGCGCCCGGCCGCGTCAGGGCGCATCTGCGCGCGATGGGCATGAAGACCGACCTGGCCGACATTCCCGGCGATCTGCCGGGGGTCGATGCGCTGATCGGCCTGATGCTGCAGGACAAGAAGGTGGTGGACGGCCGGTTGCGGTTCATCCTGGCGCGTGACATCGGCGCGGCCTTCGTCGCGGCCGACGTCGCGATGGAACCGGTGCGCGCGGTTCTGGCGGAGGCGCTGTCCGGGCGCTGACCGCCCGCTGCCGATCAGAACGGGATGTCATCGTCGAAATCCGACCGGCCGCCGCCCTGCGGGGCGCTGCCGCCGCCAGAGGGTCCGCCGCCGCCGAAGCCCGGATCGTCGCCGTAGCCGCCGGAGGAGCCGCCGAAGCCGCCGCCGCCGCCACCGCCTTCGCCACGACCGTCAAGCATCGTCAACTCACCCCGGTAGGGACGCAGCGCGATCTCGGTGGTGTAGCGGTCCTGGCCGGACTGGTCCTGCCACTTGCGGGTTTCCAGCTGGCCTTCGAGATAGACCTTCGACCCCTTGCGCAGGTATTGCTCGGCGATCCGCACCAGCGGTTCGGAATAGATCGCGACCGAATGCCATTCCGTCTTCTCGCGGTTTTCGCCGGTGTTGCGGTCGCGCCAGCGTTCGGAGGTGGCGATCCGCAGGTTGCACACCTTCCCGCCGGAGGGGAAGGTCCGCACCTCTGGATCGCGCCCGAGATTGCCGATCAGGATCACCTTGTTGACGGAACCGGCCATCAGAACACCCCCTTGGTCGAATCTTGTTTCCGCTCGTTCGCCGGTTAGACCAAAGCCGGTTGGTTAATGAAAGCCTAATGTGACCGGGCACCAACGCGGGACTGCTGGAAAACGCCGCGGTTTCGTCTATAATGCGCGCCGTTCGCGGGAATGAGGCGATGCGATGCGGCGGATCGGGGTTTCGGTTGCGATCGGGGCGATGCTGGTGACGGGTCAGGCCGCAGCGGAGGGGCTGAGCTTTTCCGGCGCGTCGAAGTCGCGCCACCAGCTGTTCAAGTCGCAGGCCGCGCTGCTGGACGGCAAGCTGGCCGACCAATATGCCGGCTCGGCGCGGCTGATGCCGAAATCCGCCACGGTGACGGCGCGGACGATCCCGGCCTATGCCGGGCGCTACCGGGGCGAATACCTGGCGCTCGCCCGCGCCGCGGCGCAACGCCACGGCATCCCCGAAGACCTGTTCCTGCGGCTGGTGCAGCGCGAAAGCGGCTGGAACCCCACCGCCGTCTCCACCAAGGGCGCGCAGGGGCTGGCGCAGCTGATGCCGGGCACCGCCGACCTTCTGCGGGTCGATCCGGCCGATCCGAAGCAGAACCTGGAAGGCGGCGCGCGATACCTGCGGATGATGTACGACCGGTTCGGCGACTGGAAGCTGGCGCTGGCCGCCTACAACGCCGGTCCCGAAGCGGTGGAACGGCACGGTGGCGTGCCGCCCTATGCCGAGACGCAGGGCTACGTCAGCCACATCCTCGGGATCTGAGCGCGGCGGAAGCTACTCCGCCGCGACCTTGATCACCGGTTCCATCGTCCTGAGGATCTCGTCGGACAGGTGGCACTTGATCTGGTGGCCGTTCCCCAGTTGCTTCACCGGCGGCACCTCGGTGTCGCACAGCCCGCCCGGCACCTGCGATTTCCAGCGGCAGCGGGTCTGGAACGGGCAGCCCGGCGGCGGGTTCACCGCCGAGGGGATATCGCCCTCCAGCACGATGCGCTTCTTCTCGACATGGGTATCGGCGATCGGTACCGCCGACAGCAGCGCCTCGGTATAGGGATGGTAGGGCGGGGCGAAGACCTGGTCGGTGGTGCCCAGTTCGACCACGTGGCCAAGATACATCACCATCACCCGGTCGCTGAGATAGCGGACGATCGACAGGTCGTGGCTGATGAACAAGAGCGTGGTCTTGTTCTTGCGCTGGATCTCCATCAGCAGGTCGGTCACCGCCGCCTGAACCGACACGTCGAGCGCCGAAACCGGTTCATCCGCGACGACGATCTTCGCACCGCCGGCGAAGGCCCGCGCGATGCCGACGCGTTGCTTCTGCCCGCCCGACAGTTGCCGGGGCATCCGTTCGGCGAATTCGCGCGGCAGTTTCACGAGGTCGAGAAGTTCCAGCATCCGCGCGTGGCGGGCCGCCTCGCTGTCGCCGACGCCGAAGATTTCCAGCGCCCGCATGATCTGCCGGCCGACCGTCATCGAGGGGTTGAGCGTGTCGAACGGGTTCTGGAACACCATCTGCACGCCCGACACCGTGTCGGTCGAGCGCCGCTCGATCGGGGTCGACTGGATCTCGTTGTCGTAGAGCAGGATCCGGCCCGCCGTCGCGGTCTCCAGCCCCATCAGCACCTTGGCGAAGGTCGACTTGCCGCAGCCGGATTCGCCAACGATCGCCAGCGTCTCGCCCTCGCGGGCCTCGAAGCTGAGCGTCTCGTTGGCCTTGACCACCTTGTGATCGCCGCCGCCGAACAGCTTGGAGGCCGCGACCTCGTAGTACTTTCGCAGATCCTCCATCCGCAGCACCGGTTCGCCGATCTCCGAGCGCTCGATCTGCGCGGCGAGGTCGGGCGGCGCGTCCCAGTCGATCTCGTCGACGCGGATGCAGCGGGTCGCGTGCCGGTCGTGTTCGGGGACGGACACCATCTTGATATCGGCCGCGTCGCAGCGGCCCTGCGCGAAATAGTTGCAGCGCGGACCGAAGTTGCATCCCGGCGGCCGTTCGTGCGGCAGCGGAAAGTTGCCGGGGATCGCCACCAGCGGCCGGGTGTTCTTGTCGGCGCCGGGCAGCGGGATCGAGCGGAATAGGGCCTGGGTGTAGGGATGCTGCATCTTGTCGAAGACATCGGTGATCGACCCGGTCTCCACCGCCTCGCCGGAATACATCACGCAGATCCGGTCGCAGACCTCCAGCACCAGGCCGAGGTTGTGGCTGATGAACAGCATCGAGGTGCCGTGCTTCTTCGCCAGGTCCTTGACGATGTCGACGATCCCGGCCTCGACCGTCACGTCGAGCGCGGTGGTCGGTTCGTCGAGGATCAGCAGCGCCGGCTTCGACATCAGCGCCATGGCGATGACGATCCGCTGCTGCTGGCCGCCCGACAGCTGGTGCGGGTAGCTTTTCAGGATGCGGTCGGGGTCGGGCAGGCGCACGTCGGCGACGATCTGGCGGGCAAGATCCCAGGCGTCCTGTTGGCTCATGCCCTCGTGGATCATCGGCACTTCGGCAAGCTGGTGGCCTATCTTCATGGCCGGGTTGAGGCTTGCCATCGGTTCCTGGTAGATCATCGCGATTTCCGAACCGCGGATATCGCGCAGCTCCTCGTCGCCCATCTCGGTCAGGTCACGGCCCTTGAACTTGATCGTGCCGCCGGTGATCCGCCCGTTCTTGCCGAGGTCGCGCATCACGGCGAGCGCGACGGTCGACTTGCCGCAGCCGGATTCGCCCACCAGCCCCATCGCCTCGCCGGGCTGCACGGTGACGGAGAAATCCATCACCGCCGGGATTTCCCGAAGCCGGGTGAAGAACGAGATCGAGAGATTGCTGATCTCGAGGATCGGGCCGTCGTAGTCCCACTTGGTCATGTCGCGTCCCCCTCAGTCCTTCAGGCTTTCCTCGCGCAGCCCGTCCGCCAGCAGGTTGAGCCCCAGAACGAGGCTCATCAGCGACAGCGCGGGCACCAGCGCGGGATGCGGGGCGATCGACAAAAGCCGCCGGCCCTGGTTGATGGTGGACCCCCAGTCGGGGCTTTCGGGTTCCAGCCCGAGGCCAAAGAACCCCAGCGTCCCGAGAAGGATCGTGGTGTAGCCGATGCGCAGGCAGAAATCGACGATCAGCGGCCCGCGGGCATTGGGCAGGATTTCCCACAGCATGATGTACCACGGACCCTCGCCGCGGGTCTGGGCGGCGGCCACGTAGTCGCGCGTCTGGATTTCCAGCGCGAGGCCCCGCACGATCCGGAACACCGTGGGCGAGTTCACGAACACCACCGAAACGAACACGATCAGGATGTTCGCGGGCATCGCGATGATGCCCAAGGGATCGGCGTTCCAGGCGAGGCCGAGATAGACCCAGCCGCCCACCACCAGCGTCACCGCAAGGTAGATGTTGCGCAGCGTCGGCTGCACGTAGAAGCGGCTGTTCCAAAGGATCGCAAGGAACACGATCGGGAACAGGAACAGCACCGCGGCCATGTAGCGTGGCAGGCCGGTTTCCACCATCTCGGGCGTGACCAGCAGGTAGAACAGCAAGATCACCGGGAAGGCGAGGATCAGGTTGGCGAGGAACGACAGCACGGTGTCGAGCCGGCCGCCGTAATAGCCCGCCGGCAGGCCCAGCGTGATGCCGACCATGAAGGCGAACAGCGTCGCGACCGGCGCGATGGTGACGACGATGCGGCTGCCCTCGACCATCCGGCTGAACACGTCGCGCGCCAGGTTGTCGCCGCCGAACAGGTAGTAGGGATAGACATCGCCCGAGGTCACCGGCGTTCCCGGCAGCTTGTTCTTCATCCCCGAGATCTGGCTCAGCGGATCATGGGTGGCGATCACGTCGGCGAAGAGCGCGGTGAACACCCAGAACATCACGATCGCGAAGCCGATCATCCCGATCGGGCTGTCGAAGAGCTTGCCGTAAAGGCCCAGCCGCCGCTTGAAGGTGATCGACAGCGCGTAGGTCACGGCAAGCGCGATCCAGACCGGCCAGAACCGGCCCAGAACCGCGACGATGATGCTGCCCCAGCTAAGTGCGTCCATGTCAGCCGATCCTGATCCGGGGGTTGAGGTAGACGTAGCCGATGTCGGAGATCAGCTGCGTCACCAGCACGACGAAGACGGCAACGACCGAACAGCCGAGCAAGAGCTCGATGTCGTTGTTGCCCGCCGCCTGCACCAGCGTCCAGCCGAAGCCCTTGTAGTTGAACAGCGTCTCGACGATCACCACGCCGTTAAGAAGCCAGGCGAATTGCAGCATGATCACCGTGAACGGCGCGATCAGCGCGTTTCTCAGCGCGTGTTTCAGCACGATGTTGCGGAAACTCACGCCCTTGAGCCGGGCGGTGCGGATGTATTGCGCGGTCATCACCTCGGTCATCGAGGCCCGCGTCATCCGCGCGATATAGCCCATGCCATACAGCGCGATGGTCAGCACCGGCAGGAAGAAGTTCCAGAACGTGATGTCGTCGGCGGCCGATGTGGCGGTGCCCTTGAACCAGTTCATTCCCAGCATCGGCGTCGCGAAGAGCGTGATGAACACCACGCCGGACACGTATTCGGGCGTCGCCGTCGAGGCGATCGAGAAGGTCGACAGCGACCGGTCGAGGCGCGAACCCTCGCGCATGCCGGCCACCACGCCGATGATCAGCGCCGACGGCACCATCAGCAGCATCACGAACAGCATCAGCCAGCCGGTCAGCCCCAGCCGCTTGCCGATGATCTCCGATACCGGTTCCTTGAAGACGTTGGAAAAGCCCCAGTAGCCCTGGATCACCCCGCAGCGCGTCGCCGCCTCGGCCGGATCCTGCCCGCGGGCGATGCAGCGGCCGGTGGTCACGCCGTCCTCGGTGCGGGTCCAGCCGGGAATGACGCCCAGCCATTCGCCGTAGCGCACGAGGATCGGCTGCGCGTATCCGTTCTTTTCCAGCCAGCTTTGCACCTCGGCATCCGAAATCCGGCTGCCGGCCTCGGTCTTGGCGATCTTCTCGAGGTTCGGGGGAAGGTTGGTGAGGTAGAAGACGACGAATGTCAGGCACAGTGCCGTCAACACCATCGTCCCGAAACGTCGAAGCAGGAAGCCGAACATGCGATGTCCTTTGCCAGCTGGTGGCCGCTACCCGCTCGCGCGTGTCACGACACGCCCGGCACCGGGTCGGAAGCGGGGACACGGGTGGGGTGCAGCCTGGCCGGCTGCACCCCGATCACGGGTAATCAGGCGTCAACCCACCACTTGTAGTGGTGGTGTTCGAACGTCGGGTGCATGTCGGCGCCCTTGACGTTGTCCTTGACGTGCCGGAACAGCGACCGCCAGTAGGGCTGGATCAGCACGCCTTCGTCCTGCATGATCTTCTCGATGTCCGCCATCACCACGCGGCGCTCGTCCGCATCGGCGATCGACATCGCCTTGGCGAGAAGCGCGTCGAACTCGGCATTGTTGAACGCCGTTTCGTTCCACGCCACGCCGGACTTGTAGGCCAGCGCCAGAACCTGCACGCCAAGCGGGCGCATGTTCCACTCGGTGGCCGAGAACGGGTACTTCAGCCAGTCGTTCCAGAAGGTCGAGCCGGGCAGGATCGTCCGCTTGATGTTGATGCCGGCGTCGCGCATCTGCGCGGCGACGGAGTCACAGGTCGCGGCCTGCCACGCGTCGTCGAGCGAGATCAGCTCGAACTCGGTGTCGGCATGGCCGGCGGCGGTCAGCATTTCCATCGCCTTGGCGCCGTCCACGGTGAGCGGCGGAAGCTCCGCGTACTCGGGGTGGATCGGGCAGACATGGTGGTTCTCGGCAACCATGCCGAGGCCGGCGAAGCCCAGTTCCAGCACCACCGCGTTGTCGACGGCCATCTGGATCGCGTTGCGGACGTCACGGTTGTCGTAGGGCGCGGACAGCTGGTTGAAGCGCACCGCGATCGTGGCCGAGGTGACGGCTTCCGACCGGGTCCAGCCGAGGCTGTCGAAGACCTCCACGAAGTCGCCCGAGGTCCTGTAGGTGCAATCGATCTCGTCGGACGAGGCCGCGGCGAAGACCGCCGCCGGATCGGTGCCCAGATCGATGTACTCGATCCGGTCGAGATACGGGCCGCCGTAAACCTCGGTGCCCCACCAGGTGTGATCGGGATTGCGCACCAGCACCTGCTTGACGCCAACCTCGTTGGTCTCCGGCAGCCAGGCGCCGGTGCCGATCGGGTTGTCCGCCGGGCTGCCGTTGTCATAGCTCTGGTGGACCACGGCGGCCGGGTAGTCGGCCATGCCGACGATGATCGTGATGTCGGGCGCGGGCAGGGTCAGCTTCACCGTCATGTCGTCGACGATGGTGATCGCGCCGTCGCGGGCCTTCTTGGTTTCCTCGTCGACAAGCCCGCCCATCCGCGCGGCCATCGAGTTGCCCTCGACCGTCGCGTCGCACCAGCGGGTGATGTTGTGGGCCACGTCGGCGGCGGTGAAATCGTCGCCGTTGTTCCACTTCACGCCCGGACGGATGTTCAGGGTGTATTCGGTGGCGTCGTCATTGGCCGACCAGCCTTCCAGCAGCATGCCGCGCAGCGTGCCGTCGGAATTGTATTCGACGAGGTAGTCGAGCCAGCCGCGGGCGAAGTTCGCAAGCTCCGACCAGTCCCAGGTCCGCGGATCCTTGAGCGCCTTGGTCTCCATCGCCATGCGCAGGGTGCCGCCTTCCTTGGCCATGCCATGCGCCTCGGCGAAGGCGGGCGCCTCGAGGCCAAGCGCGCCGTAGGCGGCCACGGCGGTCGCGCCGAGCGCGGTGGCGCGCGACAGGAACTCGCGGCGGCTCAGTTCGCCGGCCTTGCACTCCTCCGCGTACATCTGCACCGCCGGGTGCAGCACCGGGGCGAAGGTTTCGTGTTTGGTCATGTTTCTCTCCCTGTGAGACACGGTTGTTCTGATCCGGCCGTTACGGCCCGGATGGCCCTTTCGCATCGGCGGGCCTTCGGTCGGTCACCCGCGTATTGCGCACGGAACCCGCTTGCGCGTCAACGCCTGCTTTCGCCGCTTTGCGCTTCATTCCCGACATCGGTATCAAGCAAAACCGACATGCCGGCGCGGGTCAACCCTCCGCCCCGTGGTCGGTGCCGCCGTCAGCGCGCCTTGCGGAACGCCGTGGGGGTCTTGCCGGTGTGCGCCTGGAAGGCGCGGGTGAAATAGGCCGGCGACGTGAAGCCGAGGTCCGCGGCGATCCGGTTCACCGGAAGGTCGGTTTCCATCAGCATCCGCCGCGCCTCGAACAGCACCCGGTCCTGCACCAGCTTGAGCGCCGAGCGCCCGCAGGTCTGGTTGCAGACCCGGCTCAGATGCGTCGGCGTGACGCCAAGCGCGGCGGCATAATCGGCCACGCCCTTGCCGCTGGCGAACTCGCGTTCGAGCATCTCGGTGTACCGCGTGACGAGGCGGCGGGCCGCGTCGGGGCGCTTCGCGTCGTCCTGCGTCGCGGCGCGCTGGCGTTCCAGCCAGACGCCCAGAAGGCCCAGGTGGTGCCGCGCCGCGCGGTCTGCGCCGGGGCGGTCGCTGTCCAGCTCGCGCTGGATCGCGTCCAGCACGGCCGACAGTTCGCCTTGCGGCGCGGCGTCGCGCACCCGCAGGTGCAGCGGTTCGTCCGGCAGCGTCACGTCGCTGCCCCGGCCGAAGAACACCGCTGTGCCGAAGACCTGCGGCCCAAGCTCGAACCCGTGCATCGTGCCCGGCGGCAGGAACACGGCGTTGTGGGCGCCGTAGCCGCGCGTCACGCCGGCAACGGTGATCCGGCCCTGGCCGCGGGTGAACCAGTAAAGCACCGGCCCGGAATAGGAGCGCATCGCCTCCACCCGCCAGCGGCCACCCTGCGCTAGCCGCGGGATCGGCACCAGCCTTACGCCGCCCTCGTCCGGCGTGGCCGGCACCACCGGCGCGCGGAACGGCGCCGTCACCGGCTTGCGTTCCCGCGGCGGGCGCGGTTCGGCGCCTGCCGCCTGCGGCGGCGGAGGTTCCACCACCTTCGCGGGCGACGGGGCATGCACGTCCGCGACGGACGTGCGGGGGCGCTGCGTCGCGTATTGCGACAGCGCCGGTCCGGAGAAAATCTTCACGGCTCGGTTCCTGGCAGAAGTGGTCGTCGGGCGTTCGTTTTGTACAATTCTAGGTCAAATCGATTGCAACTCCCAAGGGAAAATTGCGTCAAGTCGTGGATAACTGTGCGGATCGGCGCGAAACCGTTGCTGTCCGCCGCGAAAAATGGGCGTCTGCTCAGAGGGTTGCCGCCAGGCGGGGCCAGTTTCGCAAGCGGTTTCGCATCCAGCTGCGCTGCCGCTTGGCATATTGCCGGCTGGCCGCCTTCGCGCGATCGGTGGCCTCGGCGAGGGGGATCTCGCCGCGCAGATGGGCCACCAGCTCGGGCGCGCCGATCGCTTTCGCCCACAGGGCCGCCGGATCCCAGGTATCCAGCACCGCGCGCGCCTCGTCGAGCGCGCCGGCGGCGAGCATCGCGTCGAACCGCGCGTCGATCCGTGCCGCCAGCGCGTCGCGCCCGGCCTCCACCACGACGGCCGCCGCGCGGTCGAGCGGCAGCAGCGGCGGGCCGGTTTCCGCCTGCCAGTCCGCCAGGCCGCGCCCGGTCGCCCTGAGCACCTCCCAGGCGCGGCGGATGCGGGCGGGGTTCCGCCGGTCGATCCGCGCCGCCGTTTCCCTGTCCAGCCCCGCCAGCAGCGCCGCGATGCCCCGCGTCGCCTCGATCCGCCCGGCCTCGGCGCGTATGTCCGGCGGGGTCGGCGGGATCTCGGCCAGGCCTTCGGTCAGGGCGGTGAAATAAAGCCCGGTGCCGCCCACCAGGATCGGCCGGTCCGCGGCATCGAGATAGGGCGCCACGGCACGCAACCAGTGGCCCACCGACCAGTCCGCGCCCGGCTGAAGGTGACCGTAAAGCGCATGCGGCGCGCACGCGGTTTCGGCCGGCGTGGGCCGCGCGGTCAGCACCTGCCAGCACGACCACACCTGCAACGCGTCGGCATTCACGATCACGCCGCCCCGTGTCTCGGCGATCCTCAGCGCCAGCGCGCTCTTGCCGCTGGCCGTGGGGCCGGCGATCAGCACCGGCCTGTCCGGGGGAATCTGGTCGAGCCTCACTGCACGCGTCGCCGTCGTTCGGGCCCGCCCGCCCACGCCCGCGCGCGCCGCGCGTCAGGGCTGCGCGGACCGCCGCCTGCCCGGTTGAACCCGGATGGGATTTGCGACATCTTGCGCCGCGACAAAGACAAGAGCAAGCGAGGGCAGAGATGGGCGCCGATCTCGATGCGGTCGAGACGCAGCAGGTGGCCTACGGGCGGGTGATGCTGAAAATCTCCGGCGAGGCGCTGATGGGCGACCAGGGCTACGGCCTGCATCCGCCCACGGTGAACCGGATCGCCGCCGAGGTGAAGACGGTGCACGATCTCGGCGTCGAGATCTGCATGGTGATCGGCGGCGGCAACATCTTTCGCGGCCTGCAAGGGTCCGCGCAGGGGATGGAGCGGACGACCGCCGATTACATGGGGATGCTCGCCACGGTGATGAACGCGCTGGCGATGCAGGCCGCGCTGGAGGCGCTGGGGGTGCATACCCGGGTGATCAGCGCGATCCCGATGGACCAGGTCTGCGAGCCCTACATCCGCCGCCGCGCCGTGCGGCACCTGGAAAAGAAGCGCGTGTGCATCTTCGCCGCCGGCACCGGCAACCCGTATTTCACCACCGACACCGCCGCGACGCTGAGGGCCAACGAGATGGCCTGCCAGGCGATCTTCAAGGGCACCAAGGTCGACGGCGTCTATGACAAGGATCCCAAGAAACACGCCGACGCGCGCCGCTTCGACACGATCACCTACGACGAGGTGCTGCAAAAGCATCTGGGCGTGATGGATGCCTCGGCGATCGCGCTGGCGCGCGACAACGATCTGCCGATCATCGTCTTCTCACTGGATGAACCGGGCGGGTTCCGGGGCATCCTGGCGGGTCACGGCACCTACACCAAGGTACACGGCTGACCTATATCATTTGCCGGCACGACGCTGTAAAAGGGCGCGGCCGGCCCGCGAACACCTGCAGGATCAACGGAAAGACTGACGACTCATGTCCGACGAGATCGAAATCGACATCGATGACCTCGAACGCCGGATGGACGGCGCGATGGCGTCCTTGCGCCACGAATTCGCCAGCCTGCGCACCGGGCGCGCCTCGGCCGCGATCGTCGAGCCGGTGATGGTCGAGGCCTATGGCCAGATGACGCCGATCAACCAGGTCGGTACCGTGAACGTGCCCGAACCGCGGATGGTGACGATCAACGTCTGGGACAAGGCGCTGGTCTCCAGGGTCGAGAAGGCGATCCGGGAAAGCGGGCTGGGGATCAATCCGCAGACCAACGGCACGATCGTGATGCTGCCGATTCCCGAACTGAACGAGGAGCGGCGCCGCGAACTGACCCGCGTGGCCGCGCAATATGCCGAACATGCCCGCGTGGCGATCCGCAACGTGCGCCGCGACGGGATGGACCAGGTCAAGAAGGCCAAGGCCGACGGCATGAGCGAGGACGACCAGAAATTCTGGTCCGACGAGGTACAGGCGCTGACCGACAAGGCGATTGCCGCCGTCGACAAGGCGCTGGAAGTTAAGCAGGCGGAAATCATGCAGGTCTAGAACCTGCCCGACCGCACGGCAACGGAAAGGCGGGCGGATGGCCGCAAGGGACATGACTCGCAGGACGCCCGCCCATGTTGCGATCATCATGGACGGAAATGGCCGCTGGGCCACCGATCGCGGCTGGCCGCGGCTTGTCGGCCACCGGCGCGGGGCCGAGCGGGTGCGCGCCATCGTCGAGGCGGCGCCGAAACTGGGCATCCGCTACCTGACGGTCTACGCCTTCTCCACCGAGAACTGGAAGCGCTCGACCGAAGAGGTGATCGGCCTGATGTCGATCTTCGCGCGCTACATCGAAAGCGAGGCGGAGCGGCTGGCCCGGCATGGCGTGCGGCTCAGGTTCATCGGCGGGCGCGAGCGGCTGGACCAGCGGCTTCAGGCGCTGATGACGGGGATCGAGGCGCGCACCGCGGGCAACGACGCGTTGCACCTGACGGTGGCGATCAACTACGGCGGCCGCGACGAGATCGCGCGCGCCGCGCGGCGGCTGGCGCAGGACGTGGCGGCGGGCCGGATCGCGCCCGAGGACGTGGGCGAGGCGGCGCTCGACGCGCGGCTCGACACCGCCGACCTGCCCGATCCGGATCTGGTGATCCGCACCTCCGGCGAAACCCGGACCTCGAATTTCCTGCCCTGGCAATCCGCCTATGCCGAATACGAGTTCACCCCGACCCTGTGGCCCGATTTCACCCCCGCCGAACTGGGGGCGATCGTCGACCGCTACGCGGCGCGGGAGCGCCGGTTCGGGGGCGTGATCCCGGCATGACCGGCACAGGCAAATGGGGGGATCTTGGCCCCCGGATCGCCTCGGGCGTGGTGCTCGCGGCGGTCGGCCTCGGCGCGATCTGGGCGGGCGGCTGGTGGTTCACGGCGCTGGCGCTGCTGGCTGGGACGCTGATGATCTGGGAACTCGCGTTGATGCTCGATCGCGACCGGCCGCGCGACGCGATCCTGCTGGCCGGTCTTGCCGCGCTCGGATTCGGCGCCGCGCTTGGCGCCGACCGCCTGGTCGAGGCGCTGCCGCTGGCCGCGCCGGCGGTGGCGGCGCTGGTGATGCCGCGGCGGGGGAAGCTGATCCTCGCGCTTTATGGCACCGCGGTGCTGGTCGCCGCCGCGGGCCTCGTGGCGTTTCGGGCCGAACACGGAATGCTCTGGCTGGGCTGGCTGATCGCCGTCGTCGTGGTGACCGACATCGCGGGCTATTTCGCCGGCCGTCTGATCGGCGGGCCGAAGTTCTGGCCGCGCGTCAGCCCCAAGAAGACCTGGTCGGGCACCCTGGCCGGATGGGTGGCCGCGGCGGCGGTGGGTTTCGTGTTTCTGAGTTTCACCACCGCCGGGCCCGATCTGCCGTGGATCTCGGCGGCGCTGGCCTTCGCCAGCCAGATGGGCGACGCCGCCGAGAGCGCGATCAAGCGGCATGCGGGGGTGAAGGATTCGTCGGGCCTGATCCCCGGCCACGGCGGGCTTCTGGACCGGTTCGACGGTGTCCTGGGCGCGGCGCTGTTCATGCTTGTCGTCGCGCAGGTCGTCGTGGTTCCGGTGGTAAAGGTCTGAGCGAATGCGACGCGTGTCGATCTTCGGGGCCACGGGCTCGATCGGGCGGCAGACGGTGGAACTGCTCGTCGCGCAGGGCGGACCCGAGGCTGTGCGGACCGTCGCGCTGACCGGCGGGCGCAACGTGGCGGAGCTGGCGCGGATGGCGCTGGCCCTGCGTGCCGAGATCGCCGTCACCGCGCACGAGGACTGTCGCGACGCGCTGGCCGCGGCGCTGGCCGGATCGGGGATCGAGGTCGCGGCCGGGCCACAGGCGGTGGCCGAGGCCGCCGACCGGCCTGCCGACTGGGTGATGTCGGCGATCGTCGGCGCGGCGGGGCTGGTGCCGGGCTTCCGGGCGCTGGCGCATGGCACCACGCTGGCGCTGGCGAACAAGGAAAGCCTGGTCACCGCCGGGCCGCTGATCATGGCCGAGGCGCGCCGCCACGGCGCCCGCATCCTGCCGGTCGACAGCGAGCATTCCGCCGTTTTCCAGGCGCTGGCAGGCGAAGACACGGCGGCGGTGGAGCGGGTGATCATCACCGCGTCGGGCGGCGCGTTCCGCGACTGGCCGCTCGACCGGCTCGCGGCCGCGACGGTGGCCGAGGCTTCGACCCATCCGAACTGGGCGATGGGCCAGCGGATCACGATCGACAGCGCCTCGATGTTCAACAAGGCGTTGGAACTGATCGAGACGCGGGAGTTCTTCGGCATCGATCCCGAGCGGATCGAGGTGCTGGTGCATCCCGAATCGCTGGTCCACGCGCTGGTGGGCTTCACCGACGGCGCGCTGATGGCCCATGTCGGCCCGCCCGACATGCGCCACGCGATCGGCTACGCGCTGAACTGGCCGGATCGGCGGCCGTTGCCGGTGGCGCGGCTGGATCTCGCGCAGGTCGGGCAGCTGACGTTCCGCGCGCCGGAACCGGCGCGCTATCCCGCGCTCGGGCTTGCGCGCGAGGTGATGCGCGCCGGCGGACTGTCCGGCGCGGCGTTCAACGCCGCCAAGGAAATCGCGCTCGACGCCTTCATCGCCGGACGGATCGGCTTCACGGCGATGGCGGGTGTCGTGGAAGAGGTGCTCACGCAACTGTCAGGGCAGGGGGGCCTTCAAAATGCCCCCGATTGCCTTGATACCGTTCTGGAGATGGATCGGGCTGCGCGGGCCCGGACCGCCGGGATCATCGCGGCGAAAGGATAAAGCATGGACCCCACCGGCCTGCTGCCCTCGTTCGGGGGATTGGCCTTCACGATCGTGGCCTTCGTCGTGGCCCTGTCGATCATCGTCGCCGTGCATGAATTCGGCCATTACATCGTCGGCCGCTGGTCGGGCATCAAGGCCGAGGTGTTCTCGCTCGGCTTCGGGCCGCGGCTGGTCAGCCGGGTGGACCGGCACGGCACCCGCTGGCAGATCGCGGCGATTCCGCTGGGCGGCTACGTGAAGTTCCTGGGCGACGCCAACGCCGCCTCGGCCAGCGCCGATCCCGAGGCGATGGCGCATCTGTCGAGCGACGAGAAGCGCCACACGATGCACGGCGCGCCGCTCTGGGCGCGGGCGGCGACGGTGGCGGCGGGGCCGGCGTTCAACTTCGCGCTGTCGATCCTGGTCTTCGCGGGGATCTTCATGGTCTCGGGCTTCGCGACCGACCGGCCCTCTGTCGGCGCTCTGAAGCCGTTGCCGCAGGTCGTCGCCGGGGTCGAGCCGGGCGACGTGATCCTGGCGGTCGAGGGCCGCCCGACGCCCGACTACACCGCGCTGAGCGAGGTGATCGAGACGCTGCCCTCGGCCCCGCGCATGACCTATCTGGTCGAACGCGACGGCCGCGAGATCGAGGTCGAGGGGCCGGCGCTGTTCCCGCCGCGGTTCGACAATGTCGCGCCGGGGTCGGCGGCGATGGACATCGGGCTGGAACGCGGCGA
The DNA here is from genome assembly GCA_024742695.1 of Paracoccaceae bacterium. Lineage (GTDB taxonomy): Bacteria > Pseudomonadota > Alphaproteobacteria > Rhodobacterales > Rhodobacteraceae > JANSXY01. Next base: position 182,151 of record JANSXY010000001.1, read on the forward strand.
CGTGGTGCTGGAGGCCGGCGGACAGCCGATCAACACCTTTGCCGATCTGCAAACGGTGGTGAAGGCGGCCGAGGGCAGCGCGGTGCTGATGACGGTCTGGCGCGCGGGGCGCGAGCCGTTCGAGGTGGCGCTGGTGGCCCGCGAGACCGATCTGCCCACCGCCGACGGCGGGTTCGAGACGCGCTACCTGATCGGCGTCGGCGGCGATTTCTTCTTCGATCCCGAAACCCGGGTGCCCGGCGCCCTCGAGGCGCTGACGGCGGCGGCCGATCAGACCTGGGCGATCATCCGGGCTCAGGTGTCGGGGCTTTGGCACATGATCATCGGCGCGATTTCCTCGTGCAACCTGCGCGGCCCGATCGGCATCGCCGAAACCTCGGGGGCGGTGGCCAGCCAAGGGCTTTCGGATTTCATCTGGTTCATCGCGGTCCTGTCGACGGCGATCGGGTTGCTCAACCTGTTCCCGATCCCGGTGCTCGATGGCGGCCACCTGGTATTCCACGCCTGGGAATGGGCCACGGGCAAGCCGCCCTCGCAGGGCGTGCTGAACGTCCTGATGACGATGGGCCTGGTGCTGATTCTCGGGGTCATGGCGCTCGGACTGACCAACGACCTGTTCTGCCCCTGACGCCGGGTGCGGTGCCGGCCCCGCGTCGCCGCGCGGCCCAACAATCGCCCGATTCGCAGGGCAGGGTGCGATCCCGAACAGCCAGGGAGCGGGCCGATGAAGGATCTGGGTCACGGGATGCGCGGCATGGGGCTGCTGATCGACCTCAATCGCGATCGGCTGGTGTTTCCGTTGGCGGTATTCGCGGCGCTGACACTGGCAGCCGTTCTGGGCGGCGCGCTGCTGCATCCGGCCTATCCGGTCGAACCGTTTCCCTACTGACACAGGCCGCGCGTCGTCCGACCGCTTGCAGAGCTTCGTCTTTTGACAACGTCCCGCTTTGCCGATACCACCGGACCAAAGGGGATAGCTGCCATTGTCCCGGGGGATAAAGATGTACCGCTCTGCCGCGCAGGACGAAGCCGCGACCGATCGTCGGCCAACGACGATTCTCGCCGCCGCTCTCGTTCTGGTCTCTGCCGTGTTCCTGGCCCTTGCCGGGCCGCTCCGGGCGCAGGATTTCACCTTCGACTCGGTTCGGATCGAGGGCAACGACAGGGTCGAGGCCCGCACGATCGTCGACTATGCCGGGATCGCGCGCGGCGCCCCGGTCAGCGCCGGCGCGCTGAACGACGCCTACCAGCGGGTGTTGGGTTCGGGCCTGTTCCAGGAGGTCGAGTTCGTGCCGCAGGGCGGCACGCTGGTGATCCGGGTCACCGAATGGCCGGTGGTCAACCGCATCGCGTTCGAGGGCAATCGCCGCATCAAGGACGAACAGCTTGCCGCCGTCGTCGGGTCGCAATCCCGCCGGGTCTATTCGCCCAGCCAGGCCGAGGCCGACGCCGCCGCGATCGCCGAGGCCTATGCCCAGGCCGGCCGCTTCGCGGCGCGGGTCGATCCGCGGATCATCCTGCGCGACGGCAACCGCGTCGATCTCGTGTTCGAGATCGCCGAGGGCCAGGTCTCGGAGATCGAGCGCATCGCCTTCACCGGCAACCGCGCGTTTTCCGACCGGCGGCTGCGGCAGGTGCTGGAAACCAAGCAGGCGGGGATCCTGCGCACCTTCGTGCGGTCCGATACCTTCGTGGGCGACCGGATCGCGCTTGACCGCCAGCTTCTGACCGATTTCTACCGCTCGCGCGGCTATGTCGATTTCGAGGTCACCGGCGTGTCGTCGGACTTCTCGCGCGACCGCGGCGCCTTCTTCCTGACCTTCGCGGTGCGCGAGGGGCTGCGCTACAGTTTCGGCGACCTCGAGACGGTCAGCGAATACGAGGGCGTCGATGCCGCGCCCTTCGCCGATACGCTGAGGATTCGCCCGGGCGCGACCTATTCGCCCGCCGCCATCGACCTGGCGATCAGCCGGATGGAGGCGCTGGCCCTGCGCGAGGGCCTGGATTTCCTGCGGGTCGAACCGCGGATCAGCCGCAACGATGCAACCCAGACGCTGGACGTGACCTTCGTGCTGAGCCAGGGGCCGCGGATCTTCGTCGAGCGGATCGACATCGAGGGCAACGCCACCACGCTCGACCGGGTGATCCGGCGGCAGTTCCGCGCCGTCGAAGGCGACCCGTTCAACCCGCGAGAGATCCGCGAGGCCGCGGAGCGGATTCGCGCGCTCGGCTTCTTCGAGACCGCCGATGTCGACGCCCGCCGCGGCACCGCGCCGGACCAGGTGATCGTCGATGTCGACGTCGAGGAGCGGCCGACCGGCTCGCTGTCGTTCGGGGTCAGCTACTCGGTCACCAACGGGGCCGGGGCGAACATCAGCTTTTCCGAGGCGAACTTCCTGGGCCGCGGCCAGTACCTGGCGTTCAACCTGGCGCGCGGGCTGGACGACCAGAATTCCAGCCTGACGTTCATCGAACCCTATTTCCTGGGTCGCGACCTGCGGTTCCGCATCCGCGCCTTCTACAACACCTCCGAACAGGACGACGAGTCCTACGACACGGAATCGGTCGGGCTGACGCCGTCGATCGAGTTCCCGATCTCCGACCTGACCCGCCTGGAACTGCGCTTCGGCGTGTCCGAGGACACGATGAAGAACTACGGCGGCTCCAGCACGATCCTTGCCGACGAGGCCGACCAGGGCAGCCTTCTGACGATGGGTCTGGGCTATGGCCTGACCTACGACACCCGCAGAACCGGGCTGAACCCGAATGCCGGCGTGCGGCTGCGCTTCGGCCAGGATCTCAACGGTCTGGGCGGCGACGTCAGTTCCGTCGTCACCTCGGCGCTCGCAACGGCGGAGACCAAGGTGCTGAACGAGGAAGTGACGCTGCGCGCGGAACTCGAGGGCGGCTTCCTGACGATGCTGGACGGTCAGAGCAGCCGTGCGATCGACCGGTTCTCGGGCAACGGCAAGATTCGCGGCTTCTCCTCCAACGGTCTTGGCCCGGTCCAGTCGGGCGAGGCGCTTGGCGGCAACAACTTCGCCGTGTTGCGGCTGGAAAGCGAGTTCCCGGTCGGCCTGCCCGAGGAATACGGGATCACCGGCGGCTTGTTCGTCGATGTCGGTTCGGTCTGGGGCCTTGACGTTCCGGGCGCGGATTTCAGCTCCGACGACATGTCGCTGCGCACGGTGGCCGGTGTCTCGGTGTTCTGGACGACACCGCTGGGACCGTTGCGGTTCAACTTCACCAAGGCCCTCCAGAAGGAGGACTGGGACGATGAACAGACCTTCGACCTGACGGTGTCGACCCGGTTCTGATGCGGCCGCTGCGGCGTCTTCTGGCAATCGCCGGTGTGGCGGCGGCCATGGCGGCTGCCCAGGCCGGTGCGCAGGATCTGCCCCTGGGCACACCGGCCTCCGCGATCCTGACGGTCGACCAGGACCGGTTGTTCAACGCCTCCGCCTGGGGGCGCCGTGTCGCCGCCGAAACCGAGGCCGATGCACAGGCGCTGGCGGCCGAGAACCGGCGGCTGGAGACCGAGTTGACGGCAGAGGAACAGGCCCTGACCGACGAACGCGCGACCCTGTCGGCCGAGGAGTTTCGTGCCGCGGCCGATGCCTTCGACGCCAAGGCCGTGGAAATCCGCCGCACCCAGGACGCCAAGGAACGCGACCTGCTGCGCAGCCGCGAGGCCGAACGCCAGCGGTTCTACAACACCGCGCTGCCGGTGATGGGCCGGATGATGCAGGATCGCGGTGCCAGCGTGATCCTCGACCGGCGCAGCGTGTTCCTGTCGGCCGAGGCGCTGGACATCACCGACGAGTTGATCGCCCGGATCGACGCCGAGTTCGGCGACGGCAGGGCGGCGGACGAGTGACGCCGGGCGCGGCTTGCCTCCCGGGGGGCGAGTTGCTAGCAAGTTCCGAGCCGGAGGACCGTCGAAAGGGAGATGCGATGAGCGAGGCGAGCGCCATCACCGAGGCCGACATCGATCTGATCCAGCGGATCATCCCGCATCGCTACCCGTTCCTGCTGATCGACAAGGTGGTCGACATCGTGCCGCACAAGGGCGCCGTCGGGATCAAGAACGTCACCTTCAACGAACCGCATTTCCAGGGCCATTTCCCGGGCGCGCCGATCATGCCGGGCGTGACGATCGTCGAGGCGCTGGCGCAATCCGCCGCGGTGCTCGTGGGGATTTCCATGGATGTCGTCGACCGCGAGCTCCTCGTCTATTTCATGGGGATCGACGGCTGCAAGTTCCGCCGCAAGGTGGTGCCGGGCGACGTGCTGAAGCTGCATGTCGACGTCAAGCGCGGCGGTGGCAAGATCTGGAAGTTCCAGGGTCGCGCGATGGTCGACGGCGAACTGGCCTGCGAGGCCGAGTTCACGGCGATGATGGATCTCAGGGACTGAGATGACCATCGATCCCAGCGCCAGCATCCATCCCGCGGCCGTCGTCGAACCGGGGGCTGTCATCGGTCCCGGATGCCGGATCGGCCCGTTTTGCAGTATCGGTCCGGACGTGGTGCTGGGCGCGCGCGTCGAGGTCAAGTCGCACGCGGTGATCACCGGCTGGACCGAGATCGGCGAGGAGACCGTGGTGTTTCCCTTCGCGGTCCTGGGCGAGATCCCGCAGGATCTGAAGTTCCGCGGCGAACGCAGCCGGCTTGTCGTCGGCGCCCGCAACCGGATCCGCGAACATGTCACGATGAACACCGGCACCGAGGGCGGCGGCGGGGTGACGCGGGTCGGGGACGCGGGCCTGTTCATGGCCGGCTGCCATGTCGCGCATGATTGCGAGGTCGGCGACGGGGTGATCGTGGCGAATGGCGCGGCGCTGGCCGGGCATTGCGTGATCGAGGACGAGGTGATCCTGGGCGGGATGTGCGGCGTGCATCAGTTCGTGCGGATCGGCCGCGGCGCAATGATCGGCGCGCTCACGATGGTCACCGCCGACGTCATGCCCTTCGGCCTCGTGCAGGGGCCGCGCGGCACGCTCGACGGGCTGAACCTTGTCGGGCTGAAGCGGCGCGGCACGGCCAAGGCCGATATCGCCGAGTTGCGCGAGCTGTTCACCGACCTCGCCGGCGGCAGCCTGCGCGATACCGCCCGCCGCAAGGCCGAGGAAGGCGGTCACGGCGCGCTGGCCGCCGAAGTGCTCGATTTCATTCTCGGGCCGTCGGACCGCTCGTTCCTCGCCCCGCGATGAGCCGGGTCGCGATCATCGCCGGCACCGGCGCGCTGCCCGCGCTGCTGGCCGATGCGCTGCCGGGCGCGGCGGTGCTGGTCGCGGCGCTGGAGGGTGTGGCCGCCGACCTGCCGGGGCGCGAGATCCTGCGGTTCCGCATCGAGCGGCTGGTGCCGTTTCTCGACCATCTCGAGGCCGAGGGCGTGACGCGCGTCGCCTTTGCCGGGGGCGTTACCCGGCCGCGGCTGGAGCCCGAGGCCTTCGATCCGCGCACCGCGCAACTGGTGCCGCGCCTGTTGGCCGCGATCGGGCAGGGGGACGACGCGGCGCTCCGCGCGGTGATCGGGCTGTTCGAGGAATTCGGCTTCGAGGTCGTCGGCGCGGCGGAGCTGCGCCCCGACCTCGTGCCGGGGCCGGGCGTGATCGTCGGCACACCGACGCCGGCGGACACGGCCGATGCCGCGCGCGCCGCCGGTATCGTGCGGGAACTCGGGCGGCTCGACATCGGCCAGGGCGCCGTGGTGGCGCAAGGCCTGTGCCTGACGCTGGAGGCCCTGCCGGGCACCGACGCGATGCTGGACTTCGTGGCGACCCATGCCGCCGGGCTGCGGCCCGATCCGGCCGGGCCGCGCGGGGTGCTCTACAAGGCGCCGAAACCGGGGCAGGATCGGCGCATCGACCTGCCGGCGATCGGGCCGGAAACGGTGCGGCGGGCGGCGGCGGCGGGGCTGGCGGGCATCGCCTGGGAGGCCGGCGGCGCGATGCTGATCGACCCGGACGCGACCCGTGCCGCGGCCGAGGCGGCGGGCCTGTTTCTCTGGGCGCGGGAGCCATGAGCTTCTTCCTCGTCGCCGGCGAAGCCTCGGGCGACCGGCTTGGCGCGGCGTTGATGGCGGGGCTGAAGGCGCTTGCGCCCGGGGCGGAGTTCGCCGGCGTCGGCGGTCCGCGGATGCAGGCCGAGGGGCTTGTCAGCCTGTTTCCGATGGACGAGCTTTCGGTGATGGGCCTGTGGGAGGTCTTGCCAAGATACCGCCAGCTCAAGGCCAGGATCGCCCAGACTGCGGCCGCGGTCGTCGCCGCGAAACCGCGGGCGCTGATCACCATCGACAGCCCGGATTTCGGCCTGCGGGTTGCCCGCGCCGCGCGTGCCGAACGGCCGGGTCTGCGCACGATCCACTATGTCGCGCCCTCGGTCTGGGCCTGGCGGCCGGGCCGGGCGGCGAAGATGGCCGAGGTCATCGACCATGTCCTCGCGCTGCTGCCGTTCGAGCCGCCCTACATGGAAGCCGCGGGGATGAGCTGCGATTTCGTCGGCCACCCCGTGGTGACCGAACCGCAGGCGACGCCGGAAGAGGCCGCGGCGTTTCGCGACGGCCTGATGATCGCCCCCGACCAGCCGCTGGTCCTGTGCCTGCCCGGTTCGCGCGGCGGCGAGGTGCGGCGGCTGGGCCCGCGCTTCGACGAAAGCCTGATGCGGCTGCGCGACCGCGAGCCGGGGCTGCGGGTGGTGCTGCCGACGGTGCGGGGCGTCGCCGGCATGGTGCGCGTGATGACCGCGCGCTGGCCGTTCCCGCCCGTGGTGGTGGAGGAGGAGGCCGATCGCCGCGCCGCCTTCGCCGCCGCCGATCTGGCGCTGGCGGCCTCGGGCACCGTCAGCCTCGATCTTGCGGCCAGCCGGACACCGATGGTGATCGGCTACGACATGCATCCGGTCAGCCGGGCGCTGATCGGCCGGATGCTGAAGGTCGACACGGTGACGCTGGTCAATCTCGTGTCGGAAACGCGGGCGGTGCCGGAGTTCCTGGGCCGGGCCTGCCGGCCGGGGCCGATGGCGGCGGCGCTGATGCGGCTTCTGGACGATCCCGAGGCCCGCGAGGCGCAGCTGGACGCGATGGCGGTGACGATGGAACGGCTGGGCATGGGCGGCGAGCCGCCGGGCCTGCGCGCGGCGCGCTCGGTCCTGTCGGTGACGGGGTAGGGCGCGTGCCCGTCGCGGCACGGGCAAGGTGCGTTGGTGCAATACGGTCCATGTCGCCCGGCGCGCCGGCGTCGGGCAGCGCCCGACCCGCGCCCCCGGGGCGGGCGCCGCCCTCGGTGCCCAGTGCCGCTGTCCTTCCGATCCCCGCCTAGCGGCCGCGCCAGATCCAGCCGCCGCCAAGCACCCGGCTGCCGCCGGTCTCGTAGAACACGCAGGCCTGGCCGGGGCTGACGCCTTCCTCCGGTGCGATCAGTTCGACCTCCGCCTCGGTGTCCGACAATGGCCGGATCACCGCCTCGCGCGGCGGCCGGGTGGACCGCACCCGCACCAAGACCGGCCATTCGGCCCGCGCCATTAGCGGTTCGTCGCCCAGCCAGTTGATCTCGCGCACCGGCACCACGCGCGTGGCCAGCGCCGATTTCGGCCCGACCACCACGCGCCGCGCGTCGGGATCGAGCCTGACGACGTAAAGCGGTTCCTCCAGCCCGCCGATGCCCAGGCCCCGGCGCTGGCCGATCGTGTAATGGATCACCCCGCGATGCGTGCCCAGCACCCGGCCGGAAAGATCGACGATCTCGCCGGGATCGGCGGCGCCAGGGCGCAGCTTCTCGATCACGGCGGCATAGTCGCCATTCGGCACGAAGCAGATGTCCTGGCTGTCGGGCTTGTCGGCCACCGGCAGGCCGTAGCGCGCCGCCAGCGCCCGCGTTTCGGCCTTCGAACGCAGATGCCCCAGCGGGAAGCGCAGGTAGCCCAGTTGCTCGGCCGTGGTGGAGAACAGGAAATAGCTCTGGTCACGGCCCTGGTCGGCGGCCATGTGCAACTCCGGCCCCGCCGGACCCATCTTGCGCTGGATGTAGTGCCCGGTCGCCATGCAGTCGGCATCGAGGTCGCGCGCGGTTTCCAGCAGGTCGCGGAACTTCACCCGTTCGTTGCAGCGAATGCAGGGCACCGGCGTCGCCCCGGCGAGGTAGCTGTCGGCGAATTCGTCGATCACCGCCTCGCGGAAGGCGTTTTCGTAATCCAGCACGTAGTGCGGAAAGCCCATCGCCTCGGCCACCCGGCGCGCATCGTGGATATCGCGCCCGGCGCAGCAGGCCCCCTTCTTCGCCAGCGCCGCGCCGTGGTCGTAAAGCTGCAAGGTGACGCCGACGACGTCGTAGCCTTCTTCGGCCAGCACCGCCGCCACCACCGAGGAATCGACCCCGCCCGACATCGCCACGACCACGCGCGTGTCCGCCGGGGGCTTGGCAAGCCCCAGGGAATTCAAGGTGTTGGCGGGCGGATCGAGCGGCATGACGTAACGGTGTGCAACCTGTCGGGGGGTGGCGGGAGGATCGGCAGGAATATAGGAAAATGCGACATACTCGCAAGGGGCCGTTTCACCGCTCCTTAAGTGAGATGGCGCAACCTCGTCGGCAACAGAAGACCGAGGGGTGAGCGATGTACCTGAAGAAAGTGGATGGGCCGCGCGCCATTACCCTGCCGGACGGCAGCGTTATGTCACGCGCCGATCTTCCGCCTCCGGAGACGCGCCGCTGGGTTGCCAGCAGAAAAGCCAAGGTCGTCAAGGCGGTCGCCTACGGCCTGATCACGCTGAAAGAGGCGCTGGAGCGCTACCAGTTGTCGGAGGAAGAGTTCGGCATCTGGCGCAACGCCGTTGAATTGCATGGCGAAAAAGCGCTCAAGGTCACGGCAATACAAAAATATCGACAACTTTAGATGGAAAGTTCACCGCATCTTGTGAGAGTAACGGGGCGTTAACCATTTCCCGTCATCGTCATTGGTGATCGAGGGATTAACGCGGAGAACCCAAAGATGCGTATTTTGCTGGTTGAGGACGATCCGACCACGTCGCGCAGCATCGAACTCATGCTCACGCATGCGAACCTCAACGTCTATTGCACCGATCTTGGCGAGGAAGGCATCGATCTTGCCAAGCTTTACGACTACGATCTGATCCTTCTGGACCTCAACCTGCCCGACATGTCCGGCCACGACGTGCTGCGCCAGCTGCGCATGTCGAAGATCGACACGCCGATCCTGATCCTCACCGGCACCGACGATACCGAAAGCAAGCTCAAGGGCTTCGGCTTCGGCGCCGACGACTACATGACAAAGCCGTTCCACCGCGAGGAACTGGTCGCACGGATCCACGCGATCATCCGCCGCTCCAAGGGGCACGCGCAGTCGATCATCAAGACCGGCAAGATCAACGTCAATCTCGACGCCAAGACCGTCGATGTCGATGGCCGTCCGGTGCACCTGACCGGCAAGGAGTACCAGATGCTGGAGCTTCTGAGCCTGCGCAAGGGCACGACGCTGACCAAGGAGATGTTCCTCAATCATCTCTATGGCGGCATGGACGAGCCGGAACTCAAGATCATCGACGTGTTCATCTGCAAGCTGCGCAAGAAGCTGGCCGAGGCCACCGGCGGCGAGAACTACATCGAGACGGTGTGGGGCCGCGGCTACGTCCTGCGGGATCCGAACCCGGCCGACATGGATCGCCGGATCGCCATCGGCGCCTGACCGGCCCCGCGATCCCGGCCGCCCCGGCGGCCTGCTCTGGACCTCTGCGCCTGCCGCCCCTATCACTTCGGGGGAAGCAGGCGGGGAGGTCTTCGCATGTCGGGGGATGGCGATGCGCGGACGGTGCCGGTCGACCGGCTTGACCGGGCCGGGGCGGCGACGGAATGGCTGCGCCTGGCCGCCGAGGTCGCCGCGGCGAACCGCGCCTATCACGGCGCCGACGCGCCCGAGATATCCGATGCCGACTACGATGCGCTGAAGGCGCGGCTGATCGCGATCGAGGAACGGTTCCCCGACCTCGCCGAGGCCGGCAGCCCCAGCGCCGAGGTCGGCGCACCGCCGGCCGAGGGCTTCGCCAAGGTCCGCCACGCGGTGCGGATGCTGTCGCTGGGCAATGCCTTCACCGCCGAGGACGTGGCCGAGTTCGATGGCCGGATTCGCGGCTTCCTGAACCTGCCCGCCGGCGCACCGCTGGCCTATACGGCGGAACCGAAGATCGACGGGTTGTCGCTGTCCTTGCGCTACGAGGCCGGGCGGCTGGTGCAGGCGGCCACCCGCGGCGACGGCGAGACCGGCGAGAACGTCACCCCGAACGCGCGCACCATCGCCGACATCCCGCAGCGGATCGACGCTGCGCCGGAGGTGCTGGAGGTGCGCGGCGAGGTCTATATGGCCGGGGCGGATTTCGAGGCGCTGAACGCCCGCCAGGCGGCGGCCGGGGCCAAGACCTTCGCCAACCCGCGCAACGCCGCGGCAGGCTCGCTGCGCCAACTCGACCCGGCCGTCACCGCCGCGCGGCCGCTCAGGTTCTTCGCCTATGCCTGGGGCGAGGTCAGCGAACCGCTGGCCGAAACGCAGATGCAGGCCATCGCGCGGCTTGCGGGTTTCGGCTTTGCCACCAACCCGCTGACCCGGCGCTGCGATACCCTCGCCGAACTGGCGGCCTATTATGCCGGGATCGAGGAACAGCGCGCGACCCTAGGCTACGACATCGACGGCGTGGTCTACAAGGTCGACGATCTCGCGCTGCAAGCGCGGCTTGGCTACCGGTCCACCACCCCCCGCTGGGCGATCGCGCACAAGTTTCCCGCGCAACTCGCCTGGACCCGGCTGGAGGCGATCGACATCCAGGTCGGCCGCACCGGCGCGCTCAGCCCGGTGGCGCGGCTGCATCCGGTGACGGTGGGCGGCGTGGTGGTGTCGAACGCGACGCTGCACAACGAGGATTACATCGCCGGGCGCGACGCGCGCGGCAACCCGATCCGCGACGGCAAGGATATCCGTGTCGGCGACTGGGTGCAGGTCTACCGCGCCGGCGACGTGATCCCCAAGGTCGCCGATGTCGATCTTTCGAAACGGCCCGGGGGCGCGGAGCCCTATGTCTTCCCCGATCATTGCCCCGAATGCGGTTCCGAGGCGATCCGCGAGCCCGGCGACAGCGTGCGGCGCTGCACCGGCGGGCTGGTCTGCCCCGCGCAGGCGGTCGAGAAGCTCAAGCATTTCGTCAGCCGTGGCGCCTTCGACATCGAGGGGCTGGGCGCGAAGCAGATCGAGATGTTCTTCGCCGACGCGGCGCTGCCGATCCGCGAACCCGCCGATATCTTCACGCTGGCGGCGCGCGACGCGGCCAGCCTCGCCAGGCTGAAGAACCGCGACGGCTGGGGCGAGAAATCCGCGCAGAACCTCTTCGCCGCGATCGAGGAACGGCGCCGGATTCCGCTCGACCGGCTGATCTTCGCGCTTGGCATCCGCCATGTTGGCGAGGTCGTGGCCGCGGACCTGGCGCGGCACTACGGCAACTGGCCGGCCTTCCTCGCCGCCGTCGATGCGGCCGGCCCGGCGCTGGCCCGGCATCTTGCCGCCGAGGCGGCGGTGGAGGCGGAGCGCGCCGCGGCCAACGCCGAGGGCCGGCGCGCCCGGATTTCCGAGACCCGCGACGCGGTCTGGGCCGATCCGCCGCTGCCCGAGGGCGCGCGCGCCGCCTGGATGGACCTGGTGAACATCGACGGGATCGGCACCACCGTTGCCGTTTCGCTGGTCACCACCTTCCATCAGCCCGCCGAACGCGCCTCGATCGACCGGCTCGCGGCGCATCTGACGGTCGCGGATGTCGCGGCGCGGGGGGCGGTGGACAGCCCGGTCGCGGGCAAGACCATCGTCTTCACCGGCACGCTGGAAAAGATGACGCGGGCCGAGGCCAAGGCGCGGGCCGAGGCGCTGGGGGCCAAGGTTTCCGGCTCGGTCTCGAAGAAGACAGATCTGGTGGTGGCGGGGCCGGGGGCCGGATCGAAGGCCACGGCCGCGGCGGAACTGGGCATCGAGACGATCGACGAGGATGCCTGGCTCGCGCTGATCGGGGGCTAGGGCGATGGCCGGCCGCCCGCCCGAGCTGTTCCCGCTGTTCGCCGGGCTCGACACGCTGCCCGGCGTCGGGCCGAAGGCGGTGCAGGCCTTCGCGCAGATGGCGGTGGACAAGCCGCGCGACCTGTTGTTCACCCTGCCGCATTCGGGGGTGGACCGGCGGCTGCGCGGCTCGATCCGCGAGGTGACGCCGGGCAGCACCGTCACGGTCGAGGTCGAGATCGGCGGCCATGTGCCGCCGCGCCGCATGGGCGGGCCCGCTCGCGTCCATGTCCGCGACAGCGAGACCGAGTTCCAGCTGGTGTTCTTTCACGCCCGCGGCGACTGGCTGGACCGGCAGTTGCCCAGCGGCCAGAGGCGGGTGATCTCGGGCAAGCTGGAGCTTTTCGACGGGGTGGCGCAGATCGTCCATCCCGACCATATCCTGCGGCCAGAGGAGGCCGGCGATCTGCCGGCTTTCGAGCCGGTCTATCCGCTGTCGGCCGGGCTGACCCAGCGGATGGTGGCGAAGGCCGCGCTGGCCGCCGTGGCCCGCGCGCCCGACCTCGCCGAGTGGATCGACCCGGCGCTGAAGGCGCGCGAGGGCTGGCCGGACTGGCGCGACGCGGTGGCCGCCGCCCATGCGCCGGCCGGGGCCGAGGGGCTGGCGCCGACCCATCCGGCGCGCCAGCGGCTGGCCTATGACGAATTCTTCGCCCACCAGATGACACTGGCGCTGGCCCGCGCGACGCTGCGCCGGGGCAAGGGCCGATCGTCGCAGGGCAGCGGGGCGTTGCAGGACAAGGTTCTGCAATCGCTGCCCTTCGCACCCACCGGCGCGCAGCGCCGCGCGGTGGCCGAGATCGCCGCCGACATGGCCAGCGAGAAGCGGATGAACCGGCTGTTGCAGGGCGATGTGGGCGCGGGCAAGACGCTGGTGGCCTTCCTCGCGCTCCTGATCGCGGTCGAGGCGGGCGGGCAGGGGGTGATGATGGCGCCCACCGAGATCCTCGCCCGTCAGCACATGGACAGCCTGCGCCCGCTGGCCGAGGCCGCCGGGGTGCGGCTGGAGATCCTGACCGGCCGCGACAAGGGCGCCGAGCGCGCCGCCAAGCTCGCCGCCGCCGCCGCGGGCGAGATCGACATCCTGGTGGGCACCCATGCGCTGTTCCAGAAAGACGTGGCGCTGGCCGACCTGCGGCTGGCGGTGATCGACGAACAGCATCGCTTCGGGGTGGCGCAGCGGATGGAACTGGCCGCCAAGGGGCAGGCGGCCGATGTTCTGGTGATGACGGCCACGCCGATCCCGCGCTCGCTCGCGCTGGCCAACTACGGCGACATGGACGTGAGCCTGCTGGATGAAAAGCCGCCCGGCCGGAAGCCGGTGAAAACCGCGCTCGTCTCCGCCGGCCGGCTGGACGAGGTGGTGGCGCATCTGCGCCAGGCGATCGCCGAGGGCCGGCAGGCCTACTGGGTCTGCCCGCTGGTCGACGAAAGCGAAGCGGTCGACCTGACTGCGGCCGAGGAACGGTTCCGCCACCTCCGCGCCGCCCTGGGCGAGGGCCATGTCGGGCTGGTGCACGGCCAGATGCCCGCGGCGCAGAAGGATGCCGCGATGGCGGCCTTCGCGGCGGGCGAAACGGCGGTGCTGGTTGCGACGACCGTCATCGAGGTCGGGGTGAACGTGCCCAACGCCTCGATCATGGTGATCGAGCGGGCGGAGATCTTCGGGCTGGCGCAGTTGCACCAGCTGCGCGGCCGGGTCGGGCGCGGCGCGGCCGAGTCGACCTGCCTGATGCTCTACCAGCCGCCGCTGGGCGAGACGGCCGAACGCCGGCTGGCGATCCTGCGCGAGACGGAAGACGGCTTTCGCATCGCCGAGGAGGATCTCGCGATCCGCGGCGCGGGCGACGTCATCGGCACCGCGCAATCGGGCCTGCCGCGGTTCCGGGTTGGCGACATCGAACGCCAGGCGGCGCTGATGGCGGTGGCGCAGACCGATGCGCGGCGGCTGCTGGGCGACGATCCGGGGCTGGACAGCGCGCGCGGGCAGGCGGCGCGGGCGCTGTTGTGGCTGATGGAACAGGATCGCGCGATCCGGCTGATCGCGGTGGGGTGATCCGGGTTCGTTCACGGATGTTCTTACAAAGTTCTTTACAGACCCGGCGAGATATGAGAACAAAAGCAAAACACCGCTACAGGGGTCGCCCGATGTTCACCGAAATCAAATCCGTTCTCGTCCGGTCTTCCACCACGCTCGTCAGCGATGCGCTTGGGGCGATGGCGCTGATGGTGATCCTGGTCGTCGGCCTGCACCTGCCCGCCCTGATCTGAATTCCTGCCCCGCGACACCGGCGCCGGGAGGGCCCGCCTGTCCCCCGGTTCCCGGCCGAACGCCTGCACCCCGGCCCACCCCAAGGGGCCGGGGAAGCGCCCGGCGCCGGACCGCGCACCTGCCGCCGCCCGAACCGGGCGGCGGTTCTTTTTTCGGGGTCGTTGCGGGGATCAGAAGGTATAGGCCAGCCGCAGCCCGCCCCAGTGCCGGCCGTTCACGTGGATCGGCGCCGACAAGTCCTTCATCATCACGAAATTGCCGCCGCCCATGTCGCGGCGATAGACCTGCAACAGGAACGGTTCGGTCGAACGCGCGGCCTTCAGCCCGACGCGGTCATCGAAGATCCGCCGGTTGCGCGAGTTCGCCGCGTTCCACACAGGGTCGGACCCTTGCGGCTGCGAGAACTTCCGGTTGTGCGTCGGCAGATAGGCGTTGAGATCCACCGCCGCGCAGAACACGACCTTCGGCGAGAACTCCAGCGCCGCCTCCTGCACCTGCGGCAAGACCCGGTCGGTGAACTCGGTGAACGGGGCCATCACCTGCTGCGGGTTGCTGCCCGGGATCGGGTGATAGCGATGGTCGAACAGCGCCTGCGGGGAAATCTCGCCGCGTTCCAGGGCCTCCTCGAACAGCCGCCCGACGGTCGCGGCATCGTCGCGGACCCGGCGCACGAAGGCCGTGTCGGGCGTGTTCACGCCCATCAGCATCGTGCCGCGCACCACCATCTCGGCGGCTTCCACCATCGCGTCGACGCGGTCTCGCGACGCGGTGACGCCCGCGGCGGTTTCCCGCGTGCCGCTGGCGATCTTCTTGAAACTGGGGCCGAAGTCGCGCCCGGCCTCTTCGACCGCGCGGGCGCTCTGGCCGATCTTCTCGCTGGCGCGCAGGTTGTCGTTGATCCGCTCGGCGACCTCGGCCAGCGCGGCGTCGGTGCCGTTGGCGGCCTCGATCACGCCGCCGGCGCGGGTGGCGACGGCGGCGGCCTCGTCGCGGATCGCAAGAATGCCCTGCGACAGCCCCGAGATGTTGGTGCCGATCTGCTCGGCGGCATGGGCGGTCTTGCGCGACAGCTCGTTGATCGCCTCGGCCACCACGGCGAAGCCGCGGCCGGAGTCGCCGGCGCGCGCGGCCTCGATCTTGGCGTTGATCGCGAGGATGTTCACCTGGCTGGCGATGCCGGAGATGTTGGCGTTGTTTGCCTTCATCTGCTTGAGCGTCTCGGCGACCTCGGTCATCCGCTTGTCGAGATCGCGGACCCATGTCGCGACCGAACGCACCTCCTCGCCGGAACTGCGCACCCGCTCGACGACGCCGACGACGCTGTCGTGGTTCGACGCGACCTTGGCGTTGAGCTGCTCCGCCGCGTCGAGGACCGAGGCATTGGCGCTCGACACGCTCTCGGCGCTCGACAGCATCTGCCCCACCAGCCGATCCTGTTCTTCGGCGGTGGTGGCGATCTGGTTGAGAAATGCGGTGACCTCGACCATCTCGCGGCTCAGAACCTCGGCCGCGGCCGTCAGTTGCTGAAGGGTCTTTTCCCGAAGAATATCGAGATCGCGGTCGGAAGAATCGGCGTCAAACATGCAAATCGGGCCCCTGAATTCGCGCGGGGCCAGAATGCGCCGTTCTTGCTTGCCAGCCGGTTAAGCGCAGGCGGCGTTCTCGGCCTGGGCCATCGCCTCGGCGGCGGCCTCCAGCGCCAGCATGATCGAGGCGTGCCGGTTGCGATAGTCGCGCGCCGGCAACAACACCTCGAGCCCGTCGAACGGCGCCTCGGGCGGTGGCCCGCCCTCTTTCAGCATCGCACGCAGCTGGTCGCGCGCCGCCTCGATCTCGGCCCGTGTGCGGCCGATCGCGGCGCCGGCGACGACCGATGCCGCGGCCTGGCCAAGGGCGCAGGCCTTCACGTCCTGCCCGTAGCCGGTGATCCGGCCGTCGGCCATCTTCACGTCGACCGTGACGGTCGATCCGCACAAGGGCGAGCGCTTGCGCGCGGTGCCGTCGGGATCGGCCAGCCGCGCGGCATGCGGCATCGACGCCGCCAGTGCGAGGATCTTCTGCGAGTAGAGCTTGATCAGGTCACTGTCGCTCATGGCCGTCTCCCGCGGGGTTTCCCTTGCCGCCGTCGCGGCCTAGAGATAGGCGCTGCCGGTGCCGAAGGAAAGGATGGGCCATGCGCTTCGACCCCGCAACCCTCAGCTATGACGCGAATGGCCTGATCCCCGCCATCGCGCAGGATGCCGGTTCGGGCGAGGTGCTGATGATGGCCTGGATGAACGCCGAAGCGGTGGCGCGGACGCTGGCGACGGGCCGGGTGACCTACTGGTCGCGCTCGCGCCGCGCGTTCTGGATCAAGGGCGAAAGCTCGGGCCATGTTCAGCGGCTGGTAGAGATGCGCGTCGACTGCGACCGCGATTGCCTGCTGATGCTGGTCGACCAGACCGGGCCGGCCTGTCACACCGATCGCCGCTCTTGCTTCTACACCGCGCTTCGCGACGGCGCCGAGGTGGAAATCCTTCAGCCCGAGGGCTGAAGCCCGACCATCGCGCGGATGTCGGCGGGCGTCGCGCCTTCGGCGCGGTAGCGCGCGATCGCGCGGGCGTCGTCGCGCTTGGCCAGCCGTTTGCCCGCCGCGTCGCGGATCAGCCGGTGATGGTGGTAGCCGGGCACCGGCAGGCCGAGCAGGCGCTGCAGCAGGACATGGATGAAGGTCGCGGCGAACAGGTCGGCGCCGCGGACCACTTCGGTGATCCCCTGGGCCGCGTCGTCGACCACCACGGCGACGTGGTAGGAGGTGCCGATGTCACGCCGCGCCAGCACCACGTCGCCGATCCCGGTCCGCATCGCCGCCACGGACATCGTCGCGGGGCCGGGCGGCTCGGGCGCGGTTTCGACGAAGGATATATCTTCCATACCAGCGCTTTGCAGCGCCAGGCTCATGTTCAGCCGAAGCGCGTCTTCCGGCCCGGCCCCGGCCATCGTCCGGCCCCGGCAGGTGCCGGGATAGACCGGCCCATCGGGGCCGATGGCGGGATCGGCGCCCTCCTGCGGGGCCGACAGCGCGGCGCGGATATCGCCGCGACGGCATCGGCAGGGATAGACCAGCCCCATCGCCGCCAGCCTGTCCACCGCCGCGCGATAGGCCGGCAGCCGATCCGACTGGCGCATCGCCGGACGCGGCCATGCAAGGCCGAGCCAGCCGAGATCGTCGAAGATCCGCGCCTCCCACTCCGGCTTGCAGCGTGCCCTGTCGATATCCTCGATCCTCAGCAGGAAACGCCCGCCCGCCGCCCGGGCGCGGTCGAAGGCCGTCAGGGCCGAGAAGGCGTGGCCGAGGTGCAGGGGGCCGGTGGGCGAGGGGGCGAAGCGGGTGACGTAGCTCACAGCCGCTTCAGCACGTAGACGGTGGCGCCGATCCCGATGCCGGGGATGTGAGGCCCGTGTTCCCGAAACGCCATCTCGGCTTGGCCGGCCTCGACCGTGGCCATCAGCCGGGCCTCGTGCGCCGGGTTCGCCAGCGCCTTGTCGTTGAAGGACAGAACGAACAGCCCGCCGGGCGCCAGCCGCGCCAGCAGGGCGTCGATCGTGGAAAGCGGCGCGGCGCCCACGCCGATCACGCCCACGGCGGTGAAGGCGGCATAATCGCCCGCCCGATGCGCCAGCGGCGCGTCGGGCTCGACCTGCGTGAGCGTCCGGTAGACGCCCTTGTCGCGCGCGCGGGCCAGCATGTCGGCCGACAGGTCGACCCCGTCGATGCAGCGGAACCCCTCGGCATGCAGGGCCTGGCCCGACAGGCCGGTGCCGCAGCCGAAATCCAGGACGGGCGCGGCGCGGTCCGGCAGATGTGCGGCCAGCGCGGCCGCGCAGCGGGCCGGGGTGACGTAGCCGTTGCGAGTAAGCTCCGCCTCGTAACTCACTGCCCATGCGTCATAAAGATCACGCGTTCCGGCGGCCGTGCGGGCCGTGTAGGCCTTGTCGAGGAAGGATCCGCTCATGCCGCTCAGACTAGCGCCGCGGGCTGTGCGCCGTCCAGCCTTGTCGCCGCCAGCCAATCCAGCCAGTCGGCCTTGGCGCGGTCGGTGTAGGCCTTGTAGCGATCCTTGCGGCCGCGACGGCCGCCCTTGGCGTCGATCGGGGGAAACAGGCCGAAATTCACGTTCATCGGCTGGAAGGTCTTCGCCTCGGCCCCGCCGGTGATATGGGTCAGCAGGGCGCCGATCGCCGTGGTGGCCGGCGGGTCCGGCAGGCGGCGCCCCCGCGCCTCGGCCGCCGCCATCCGGCCCGCCAGCAGCCCCATCGCCGCGCTTTCGACATAGCCCTCCACCCCGGTCACCTGTCCCGCGAAGCGGATATTCGGGCGCGACCGCAGCCGCATCGCGCCGTCGAGCAGCGTGGGGGAGTTCAGGAAGGTGTTGCGGTGGATCCCGCCAAGGCGCGCGAAACCGGCATTCTCAAGACCCGGAATCATACGGAAAACATCTGTTTGCGCGCCATACTTCATCTTCGTCTGAAAACCGACGATATTGTAGAGCGTGCCAAGCTTGTTGTCGCGGCGCAGCTGAACGACGGCCCAGGGCTTTTCGTCCGGCCTGTGCGCATTGGTCAGGCCCACCGGCTTCATCGGCCCGTAGCGCAGCGTCTCGCGGCCGCGTTCGGCCATCACCTCGATCGGCAGGCAGCCGTCGAAGTAGCCGGCCGTTTCGCCCTCGCGGAACTCGGTCTTGTCGGCGGCCAGCAGCGCGTCGATGAAGGCCTCGTACTCGGCCTTCGTCATCGGGCAGTTGATGTAGGCGGTGCGCTCTTCTTCGGTCTCGCCCTTGTCATAGCGCGATTGCCGCCAGGCCACGTCCATGTCGATCGTGTCGGCATGCACGATCGGCGCGATCGCGTCGAAGAAGGCCAGCGCCTCGGCCCCGGTTTCCGCCCGGATCGCCTGCGCCAGCGCCGGCGAGGTCAGCGGGCCGGTGGCGAAGATCCACAGACCGCTTGAGGGCAGGGCGGTAATCTCTTCACCTGAAAGGGAAATCAACGGGTGGGCGCGCAGGCGTGCGGTCACCGCCGCCGAGAATGCATCGCGATCCACCGCCAATGCGCCGCCGGCGGGCAGGGCATGGGCATCGGCCATCGCCATCACGAGACCGCCGGCCTGCCGCATCTCCCAGTGCAACAGCCCGACCGCGTTGCGCTCGTCATCGTCGGACCGGAACGAGTTCGAGCAGACCATCTCCGCCATGTCGCCGGTACGATGGGCGAAGGTGCCGATCTTTGGGCGCATTTCATGCAGCACGATCGGCACGCCGGCCTCCGCCGCCTGCCAGGCGGCTTCCGATCCGGCCATGCCGCCGCCGACGATGTGCAAGGGTTCCATGCCCGGCGATGTAGCCGCCGGGCCCGGCGGGATCAAGCCGGCTCAGATCAGGGCGATATGTTCGCGCTGCGCGGGATCGGGATAGGGGCGATACAGCCCGACCTCGGCGCGGGCGATCATGCCGTGCATCTGGTCGTAGCGCTTCGTCGCCTCGTGATCGGCGGCGGCGAGCGCGGCGAAGGCATCGTCGAGCATGGCCAGGCCGGGGATCTCGATCTCCAACAGGAAATCCGTGTGGTTGCCGGCTGCGAGGCCAAGCTTGCGGCGCATCAGCCGCCAGCCGGTGATCAGCCCCTCGGCCTTCAGATGGTCGAGCCACAGGCCCGCCGCCTGCGCGAAGGACAGCGCCCGCGCCTCGGGCCTCAGTTCAATCATGCAGTGATAGAGGTTCATCGCGCATCCCGCCGGGTTTTGACGAGGAAAGCACGGGCAGGGTTACCGCGGGCTTAACCGCGCCGCGCCGCGCTGGTGCCTCCCCGACCCGACACTCGGAACCACACTGAAAGGATGGCAAGAATGTTCGGTGCCGGAAAACCGGCCAATGCTAGGTACTACGCTAGTTACAATGCTCATACCTGGGTTCGGGGAGGCACCTTCTGGCGCAAGGTGCCGGGGCCCCACCCCCGGCAAGGCATTGATGCCACGGATCGGGCCGGTTCACGAAGCGTTAAGTTACCTGTTGGTTAACCGGCCTCCGGACCGGCCTCGGGCGCCGCCTCGGCCTCGTCGCCGCCCTGGTCGGCCACCCGCGCGACCGAGACGACCTGTTCGCCCTGCGCGGTGTCGAACACCTTGACCCCGCCGGCCGAGCGCGAGCGGAACGAGATGCCGTCCACCGGGCAGCGGATCGACTGGCCGGCCGAGGTCACCAGCATGATCTGGTCGCCGGTCTCGACCGGGAAGGCCGCCACCAGCGGGCCGCCGCGCATCGCCTTGTCGATCGCCATCACGCCCTGGCCGCCGCGGCCGCGCACCGGGTAATCGTGGCTGGAAGAGGTCTTGCCAGACCCGCGGGCGGTGATCGTCAGGATCAGTTCCTCCGCCGCCGACATCTCGGCATAGCGGTCGGGCGACAGTTGCCCGGCCTCCACCGCTTCCTCGTCCTCGTCGGCCTCGGCGCCGTCGTCCAGCGCCCCGGCCACCGCGCGGCGCATCTTCAGGTAGGCGGCGCGTTCGGCCGGATCCGCCTCGAAATGCCGGATCACCGCCATCGACACGACTTCGTCGGCTTCCGCCAGCCGGATACCCCGCACCCCCGTAGAATCGCGGCCCTTGAACACCCGCACCTCGGTCGTCGGGAAGCGGATCGCCCGACCCAGCCGGGTGACCAGCATCACGTCATCGCCCTCATCGCAGATCCGGGCGCCGACAAGCCGTGTGGTTTCAGGCAGTTTCATCGCGATCTTGCCATTCGACTTCACGTTGGTGAAATCCGACAGGGCGTTGCGCCGAACGTTGCCGTCCGAGGTGGCGAAGAAGATCTGCAGCGCGTCCCATTCCTCTTCGGGCGCGTCCACCGGCATCAGCGCCGCGATCGACACGCCCTGCGCGATCGGCAGGATGTTGACGATCGCCTTTCCGCGCCCGGCCCGGCTGGCCAGCGGCAGGCGCCAGCACTTCAGCTTGTAGACGATCCCGTCGGTGGTGAAGAACAGAAGCTGGGTATGGGTATTGGCGACAAAGAGCGTGGTGACCACGTCGTCTTCCTTCGTCGCCATCGACGACAGGCCCTTGCCGCCGCGCGCCTGGGCGCGGAAATCGGCCAGCGGCGTGCGCTTGATATAGCCGCCCTGGGTGATGGTGACGACCATGTCCTCACGCTCGATCAGATCCTCGTCCTCGAGGTCTCCAGCCCAGTCGGCGATCTCGGTGCGGCGCGGCACCGCGAACGCCTGCTTCACCTCGCGCAGTTCGTCGGAGATGATCGCGAGGATCCGCTCGCGCGAGCCGAGGATGGCAAGGTAGTCGCGGATCTTCGCGGCCAGCTCCTGCAGTTCGTCGGTGACTTCCTGCACCCCCATCGCGGTCAGGCGCTGCAGCCGCAGGTCGAGAATCGCACGCGCCTGGGTTTCCGACAGGTTGTAGGTGCCGTCCTCGTTCATCTTGTGCGTCGGATCGTCGATCAGCCGGATGTACTCGGCGATCTCGTGCGCCGGCCAGCGCCGGGTCATCAGCTTCTCGCGCGCCTCGGCCGGATCGGCGGAGGCGCGGATCGTCGCCACGACCTCGTCGACGTTCGACACCGCGACGGCAAGGCCGCACAGGATATGGCTGCGCTCGCGCGCCTTGCGCAGCTCGTAGGCCGTGCGCCGCGCCACAACATCCTCACGGAAGCTGATGAAATGCGTAAGGAAATCGCGCAAGGTCAGCTGCTCGGGGCGGCCGCCGTTCAGGGCTAGCATGTTGCAGCCGAACGAGGTCTGCATCGGGGTGAAACGGAACAGTTGGTTCAGCACCACGTCCGGCGTCGCGTCGCGCTTGAGTTCGATCACCACCCGCACGCCGACCCGGTCGGATTCGTCCTGCACATGGGCGATGCCCTCGATCCTCTTCTCGCGCGCGGTCTCGGCGATCCGTTCGATCATCGTGGCCTTGTTCACCTGGTAGGGGATCTCGTCGATGATGATCGCGTAGCGATCCTTGCGGATCTCCTCCACCCGGGTCTTGGCGCGGACCACCACGCTGCCGCGCCCCTCCAGGTAGGCCTTTCGCGCCCCGGACCGGCCCATGATCATGCCGCCGGTGGGGAAATCCGGCGCCGGCACGATCTCCATCAGTGCCTCGGTCGACAGGTCCGGATTGTCGATCAGCGCCAGCGTCGCGTCGACGACCTCGCCCAGGTTGTGCGGCGGGATGTTGGTGGCCATGCCGACGGCGATGCCGCCCGCGCCGTTGACCAGCATGTTCGGGAACCGCGCCGGCAACACCGTCGGCTCGCGATCCTTGCCGTCATAGTTGTCCTGGAAATCGACCGTGTCCTTGTCGATATCGGCCAGCAGCGCGGCGGCGGACTTCGCCATCCGCACTTCGGTGTAGCGCATCGCCGCGGCATTGTCGCCGTCCATCGAGCCGAAGTTGCCCTGGCCGTCCAGGAGCGGCAGCGACATCGAGAAATCCTGCGCCATCCGCACCAGCGCGTCGTAGATCGCCGCGTCGCCATGCGGATGGTATTTTCCCATCACGTCGCCGACCGGGCGGGCGGACTTGCGATAGGGCTTGTCATGCGTGTTGCCGGTCTCGTGCATCGCGTAGAGGATCCGGCGGTGCACCGGCTTCAGCCCGTCGCGCAGGTCGGGAATCGCGCGGGCCACGATCACGCTCATCGCATAGTCGAGATAGGCCGTCCGCATCTCGTCCGAGATCGAGACGAAAGGCCCGGGATAGCCGGGCTTCTCCGGCCCCTGTCCTTTGTTTTCAATGTCTTCCGGCGTGTCGCTCACGTTTTTTGCCCTGCGCCTGCTGACGACTAGATGTTGTTGGGGCGCACTCTACACCCCCACCAGATGCTGTGCAACGCGTGCCGGGGCGGTGCGTCTGGCAGCCACCGGGTGTAAGTGTCAACATACTGTTTTCGTTGAAAATTAAACGTAGCTGCGCATCATTTCGGAACGGTGTTCACAAGGAGGTGCAGATGGACACAGCCGACCGCGCCGCCGAGACCGAGCTGATGCTCAAGGGCTACGGGCTTACCACGGCGGAACTTTACTACCGGATGCCGGACTACCGCAGCGTTCTGAACAGCTTCATCTGGCAGGATTACGATCTCGCGCCGGATTACCCGCGGCTGTTCCGGTTCATCGAGTTCTGGCAGGAGAAGATCGAGGGCCCGCTGCATTCGGTCCGGTTCACCCATCGCAAGCTGATCGCGCCGGGCGAATGGCGCAATGTCGTGGGAGAGTGGCGGCTGAACTAGGCGTCCGACGGTCGGAGCGCGGCGAAGACCCACACCGCGGCCAGTGCGAAGGACACGGCCGCGTTCCAGGACGCCATCGACAGGCCGAGGAACTCCCACGCGACCTCGTCGCAGCGGATCAGCGGCGCGGTCATGATCTGGTTGAGCAGTTCCTCGGCCGACAGGCCGTCGATCGAGCCGGCGGAGCAGGTCTCCGGCCCCGGCCACCAGCCGCGTTCGACGCCGGTGTGATAGATGCCGATCGCGCCGGTCGTGGCGGCTGCAAGCGCGCCCGCCCATCCCAGCAGCGGCAGCGGCCGCCAGGCAAGCGCGGCGATCCCCAGCGCCACCGCCGCGCCATGCGGCCAGCGTTGCCACAGGCACAGTTTGCACGGCGCATAGCCCAACGCCTGGAAGACGTAGGCCCCCACCAGAAGCGCCAGAGAGCCGGCGGCGGCCAGCGTCATGATCTGGCGGGCGGAGAAGGTCATAGCGCCTTCACCGCCAGAAAGCCGCCGATCAGAAGCGCGACGAAGAGCGTGAACATCAGCCCCAGCCGCTTCTCGATGAAGTCGCGGATCGGGTCGCCGAACTTCCACAACAGGCCCGCGACGATGTAGAACCGCAGGCCCCGCGCGATGATCGAGGTTATGACGAAGGTCATCAGCGGCAGCCCCGTCCAGCCCGACATGATGGTGATCACCTTGTAGGGGAAAGGGGTGATTCCGGCAATCAGAACCGGCCAGAAGCCGAAATCGTTGAAGCGCTGGTTGAAGGCTGTCATCGCGTCGCCCTTGCCCAGGCTTTCCAGGATCGGGCGGCCGATCTGGTCGAAGGCGAAGGCGCCGATCGCGTAGCCCGCCAGCCCGCCGAGAACCGAGGTCACCATCGCCACGGTGGCGATCAGGAAGGCCTTGTGCCGCTGCGCGAGGATCATCGGGATCATCATCACGTCGGGCGGGATCGGGAAGACCGAGCTTTCGGCGAACGACACCGTGCCCAGCGCGCGCATGGCGTGACGGTGGCCGGCAAGCCCCATCGTCCAGTCGTATAGGCGTCTCAGCATCGCTTGCCCCGTCGCGCGTGTCCGGCGCCCAATGCACATGGCGGGCGGGCAAGGTCAAGCCAATCGGTCGTGATTGAAGCAAATCCCTTGCGGGCCGCGGCGGGCGGCGCTATGGCCGGAACCGTGCCCGAGTGGCGGAATGGTAGACGCAGGGGATTCAAAATCCTCCGGTCGAAAGACTGTGCGAGTTCGAGTCTCGCCTCGGGCACCAGAAAACAATCTCTTGCCGGGCCGACTTCGCGCGGTCTCAGGGCCGGTCCGCCGGGCCGGGGGGCGCGGCTAGGATGACGTCCATCTGCGCCTGCCTGCCGTCGCGCAGCAGCGTCAGCGGGACGCGGTCGCCGGGCGCGTGCATGTCCAGCGCGGCCTGCAGATCGGCGCCATCGGTGACGCTCCGGTCGCCCAGCCCCTGGATCACGTCGCCGGGCACAAGCGTGCCGCCGGCGCCGCGGGTGGCCGGGCGCAAACCGGCGGCGGCGGCCGGGCTGCCCGGCTCCACCCCCAGGACCAGCACGCCCTCGATCCCGCTGCGGCGCGCCAGCGCGTCGATCCGCGGATCGAAACGGACTCCCAGAACCGGCGGTCGATAGACGCCCTGAGAGATCAGTTGCGGCACCACGCGGGCCACCGTGTCGACCGGCACGGCAAAGCCGATCCCGGCGGACGATCCCGACGGGCTGAAGATCGCGGTGTTGACGCCGATCAAACGGCCCGAGGAATCGATCAGCGGCCCGCCGGAGTTCCCGGGGTTGATCGCGGCGTCGGTCTGGATCAGCCCCTCGATCCGGCCGCCGTTGCCGGCCGGGATGTCGCGCCCCAGCGCCGAGACGATGCCGGTGGTCAGCGTCCAGTCCAGCCCGAAGGGATTGCCGATCGCCAGAACGCTCTGGCCGACCCGCAACCCGGCGCTGGCGCCGAGGGGCAGGGGCGGCGGCACCGCGGCCGCGATATCGATCTTCAGAACGGCAAGGTCGTGGCCCGGCGCGGTGCCGACCAGCCGGGCGGGAAACACCCGGCCGTCGGACAGATGCACCTCGGCGGCGCTGGCGCCGCGAATGACATGGGCATTGGTCACCACATGGCCGCGATCGTCCCAGAAGAAGCCCGAGCCGGCGCCCTGCGGCACCATCTGCGCCCGCCGCCGCCAGGGATCGACGACACGGGTTTCTGTGGTGATCGAAACCACCGAATCCCTGGCCTGTTCGAACAGGTCGATCAGCCGGCGCTCGGGGGCCAGCAGCGCTTCGGCGCGCACTGCCGGCGCCACGGCCGGAAGCGCGGCAAGCACGGTGGCCAGGACCAGGGCCGGGGCGATACGGGGCGTCGCGGCGGAAAGACGTGCCATCCGACGATCCTCTCTTTGGCGTGACCTGCGCCGAAGATGGGGCTGCCGGCGCGGTCAGGCAAGCCCGGCACCGGCCTTGCAAGGCGCATGAGGCGAGCCGGCTAATAGCCTGTTCGCGAACGCCATTCCGCCCAATCCTCGGGCGTGTCGAGATCGGTCAACGCGGCGCGGCCGGGCAGCGGGCACAACCGCGCTGCCTCGCGCGCCACCACCTGCCGCGCGCCGGCGTCGCCGGTGACGCCGTGCAGCGCCGGGAACAGCCGGGCGGGGATCACCACCGGGTTGCCCGGCGTGCCGTCCGCCGCCGCCGCGCGGTGCACGGCCGCGGGTTCGGCGGCGAAGGCGGCGATCAGCGTGGTCAGCATCGCGGTGTCGATCTCGGGCATGTCGGCCAGCATCACCACGAGGCCCCTTGCCCCGGCGATCTGCGCCGCCTGCACCCCGGCGCGGATCGAGGCCGCCATCCCCTCGCTGCCGTCGATCGTCTGCCGGGTGACGCCGGCGCCGTCCAGCGCCGCGCGGCGGGCGGTGTCGCCTTCGGGCAGGGTGACGAGCACCGGCACCCCGGTCGCCACGGCCGCATCCGCCACCCGGCGCAGCAGCGGCAGGCCGCCGACCGGTTCCATGAGCTTGTCGCGCCCCCGCATCCGCCGCGAGGCCCCCGCTGCCGGGATCAGGATGAGAACGCCGGTCATGACCCGGTGGCCATGACGCCGCGATGCCGGCCTTGCCGGCCGTTGCCGTCAGGCCCGTGCCCGGCGGGCACCTCCGGGCGGCGCCCGACCGTCCGGCCGCCGCCCTCCGTGTTCCGCGCCGGCCTCTCGGGCACCGCCTCAGCCCCGCATCCGCGCGGCCTCGGGATCCCACAGCGCGCCGGTGACGCGCCGTGCCCGCCGCCGTTCGCCGAGGATCTCGATCTCCACCTCCAGATCGTCGGTGATCAGGTCGACCGGCACGAAGCCCTGCGCGACCGACTGGTTCGTCCAGTGCGAGAAGCCGCCCGAGGTGCAGAAGCCCACCACCTGGTCGCCGATCCAGATCGGCTCGTAGGCCACGACATCGGCATCCGTCGCCTCGACGACGAAGGCGCACAGCCGCCGCTTCGGCCCCTCGGCCTTTTCCTTCAGCGCCGGGGCCTTGCCGATCCAGTCGGCGGGCTTGTTCCAGCGGATGAAGCGGTCGATCCCGGTTTCGCCCGGCATGTAGTCGGGGCTGAACTCGCGGCTCCAGGATCCGAACAGGCGATCGAGCCGCAGGGACATCATCGCGCGCATGCCGAAGGGGCGCAGGCCCAGGTCCTGCCCGGCCTCCCACAGCACCTGCCACAGCGCCCGTTGCGCCATGAAATCGCAGTAGATTTCATAGCCGAGATCGCCGGTGTAGCTGACCCGCTGGACAAGGCAATCGACCATCCCCACGGTCATCCGCCGCGCATCCATGAACCGGAACGCCGTGGCCGAGACATCGGCACGGGTGACGCGGGCCAGAAGATCGCGCGCCTTCGGCCCGGCGATCTGGAACCCGGTCTGCCGGTCCGAGACATTCTCGACCGTCACGCCCGCGTCGAGGTTCTGCCGGAACCAGCGTTCGTGATAGGCCTGCGCGCCGTAGCTGCCGGTAATCTGGAATTCGGTCTCCGCGAGGCAGGTGACGGTGAAATCGCCGATGATCCGGCCCTTCGGCGACAGCATCGGGGTCAGGCTGAGCCGGCCGGGCTTGGGGATCGCGCCGGCCATGATCCGGTCAAGCCAGTCGCGCGCGCCCGCGCCGGTGACGCGGAACTTGCCGAAGTTCTGCACCTCGTTGATGCCCACGCCCTCGCGCACCGCGAAAACCTCGGCCTTCGTCGCCTCCCAGGCGTTGGAGCGTCGGAAGGTCGGGGTTTCAAACAGCGGCTCGCCGGGCAGGGCGTGGTAATTCACCACCTCCAGCCCGTATTGCTGGCCGAAGACCGCGCGCATGTCGGTCCAGATGTCGTACATCGGCGTGGTGCGGAACGGCCGCGCCGCCGGCAGTTCCTCGTTCGGGTAGCTGACGGAGAACCTGCGCTGGTAGTTCTCGATCACCTTGGGCACGGTGTAGCCCGGCGTCGTCCAGGTGCCGAAGCGCGCCACGTCGAAGCCGCGCGGGTCACATTCCGTCTCGCCATGGATCATCCACTGCGCAAGCGAAAGGCCCATGCCGCCGCCCTGGCTGAACCCCGCCATCACCGCGCAGGCCGACCAGTAGTTGCGCAAGCCCGGCACCGGGCCGATCAGCGGGTTGCCATCGGGCGCGAAGGTGAACGGGCCGTGGATCACCCGTTTCACGCCCGCGCGTTCCAGCACCGGGAACCGGCGATAGGCGAAGGCGACCGAGTCCTCGATCTTGGAAAAATCCTCGTTCAGCAGTTCGTGGCCGAACTCCCACGGCGTGCGGTCGACCGACCAGGGTTCGCAGGGCTGTTCGTAGAACCCGATGCACAGGCCGCGCCCCTCCTGCCGCAGGTAGCTTTCGCCGCCGGGGTCCATGACATGCGGGAATTCCCTGTCCCGGTTGTAGATTTCGGGAATATCGTCGGTCACCAGGTACTGGTGCGCCATCGGCAGCAAGGGCAGGTAGACGCCGGCCATCGCCGCCACCTCGCGCGCCCAGAGGCCGGCGGCGTTGACCACATGCTCGGCGATGACGGTGCCCTGTTCGGTCACCACCTCCCAGCTGCCATCGGGGCGGGGATTGGTTTCCAGCACCCGGTTGTGCTGCACGATCTCGGCCCCGCCCATCCGCGCGGCCTTGGCATAGGCATGGGTGGTGCCCGACGGGTCCAGATGCCCGTCGAGCGGGTCGTAGAGCGCGCCGAGGATGCCGGCGGTGTCCACCAGCCCGTCGGTCAGTTCCGCGACCTCCGCGGGCGTCAGGATCTCGGTATGCAGGCCCATGTAGCGGTGCTTGGCGCGTTCGGCGAGCAGCATCTCGAACCGTTCGCGCGTGTCGGCCAGCGTCACGCCGCCGACATGGTGCAGCCCGCAGGCCATGCCGGTGATCTCTTCCAGCTCGCGGTAAAGCTGGATCGTGTAGCCCTGAAGGGCGGCCATGTTGGTATCGCCGTTCAGCGTGTGGAACCCGCCCGCGGCATGCCAGGTGGAACCCGAGGTCAGGTCCGACCGTTCGATCAGCATCACGTCGGACCAGCCCAGCTTGGTCAGGTGATAAAGCACCGAACAGCCGACGACGCCGCCGCCGATCACGCAGACCCTGGTATGGGTTTTCATCCTCGTCTCCCTCGTCGCGACTGGGCCCACTCAACGGGGGCCGGCGCGGCGCGGCATGTCAAGGGGCGACAGGGGATGTCGCAAGCGGCAAGCGGGCAGGGCCGCGCGCGGCGCGCCTCACTTCTCGGGGATCAGCCCGCGCGGCGCGAAGCGCAGCACCAGCAGCAGAACGATCCCCATCGTCATCAGCCGCATGTGCGCCGCCGAGGCCTGCAGATGCGCCTTCAGCGCCGAGCCGTCGGCCATGCCCGAGGTCACGAGGTCCATCAGCGCGTTGCCCCAGGGTTCGACCTTGATCCACAGGTACCAGATCAGCATTCCGCCCAGCACCGCGCCCCAGTTGTTGCCCGATCCGCCGACGATCACCATCACCCAGATCAGGAAGGTGAAGCGCAACGGGTTGTAGGTGCCGGGCGTCAGTTGGCTGTCGAGCGTGACGATCATCGCGCCGGCCATGCCGCAGACCGCCGAGCCGAGGATGAAGATCTGCAGATGCCGGGCGGTGACGTTCTTGCCCATCGCCTCGGCCGCCACCTCGTTGTCGCGGATCGCCCGCATCATCCGGCCCCAGGGCGAGTTCAGCGCCTTCTCGGACAGCCAGATCAGCGCCAGCAGCACCGCGAGGAACAGCCCGGCATAAAGCAGCTTGACGAAGACCGTGGAGGCGGTGACCGGGTCGATCCCGAAACCCGCGGCGCGTTCGACGAAGCCGGGATCGGCCTGAAGCTCGACCTCGTAGGGCACCGGGCGGGGGATGTTCACGACGTTCTTGACGCCGCGCGCCAGCCAGTCCTCGTTCTTCATCACCGCGATGATGATCTCGCCGATCCCCAGCGTCGCGATCGCAAGGTAGTCCGACCGCAGCCCCAGCGCGGTCTTGCCGATCACCCAGGCCGCGGCGGCGGCGAACAGCCCGCCCACCGGCCAGGCGAGCAGCACCGGCAGGCCGAGCCCGCCGAGGTTGCCCTCGCGCGCCGGATTGATCGCCTCGACCGCCGCGACGGCCGGATCGAAGATCGCCCGGTAGACGAAGAAGCCGCCGATCAGCACCGCCAGGATCCCCAGCACCCGCAGCCGTCCGGCGGCGCGGCGGTTGATCGCGATCGCCAGCCCGATCGAGGCGATGCCGACGATCATCGCCAGAAGGATCCGCCAGCCGCCGGCGGCCATCGCGCCCTCGACCGGCGGGGTGGAAATCAGCACCGGCGCCAGCCCGCCCAGCGCCACGAAGCCCACGACCCCGACGTTGAACAGGCCCGCGTAACCCCATTGCATGTTCACGCCCAGCGCCAGGATCGCCGAGATCAACCCCATGTTGAGGATGCCCAGCGCGGTGTTCCAGCTGCCGGTGAAGCCTTCGACGGCGACCAGCAGGCCGACGGCGGCGAAGAGGGCGATGTTGCGCATCTCAGACCGCCTTTCCCTTGAACAGGCCGGTGGGCTTGAACAGCAGCACGATGATCAGGATCGCGAAGCTGACGGCGAACTTGTAGTCGGTCGAAAGAAGCTGGACGAGTCCCTCGGGCGCCATGCCGTCGGGCAGCAGGTAGGTCAGCACCTTCTTGAAGGCGTAGGTGAAGGCGACCTCGGAATAGGCGATCAGGAAGCCGCCGGCGATCGCGCCCAGCGGGCTGCCCAGCCCGCCGACGATCGCCGAGGCGAAGATCGGCAGGAGAAGCTGGAAATAGGTGAAGGCCTTGAACGACTTGTCGAGCCCGTACAGCACCCCCGCCGTGGTCGCCAGCGCCCCGGCGATAAGCCAGGCATACATCACCACCCGTTCCGGGTTGATCCCCGACAGCAGCGCCAGATCCTCGTTGTCGGAAAACGCGCGCATCGACTTGCCGGTGCGGGTGTTGTTGAGAAACCAGAACAGCAGCGCCACCACGGCCACCGCCGTCACCACCGTCAGCACCTGGGTTGACCGCAGCGCCAGACCTTCCTCCAGCCCGGTGGCCTCCTTGAACGCCCGCGCGTTGATCAGGAACCGCTCGCCATCGGCAAACCGGATCTCGTCGACCCCGATCAGGAACCGGGTGATGCCGTTCATCACGAACATCACCCCCATCGACACGATCACCAGGATCACCGGCGCGGCCTTCTTCTTGCGGTAGAATCGGTAGACGCTGCGATCGGTCGCCAGCATCACCAGCCCGGTCAGGGCGATGGCGAAGGGCAGGGCCAGCAGCGCGGTGGGCAGCGGGCCAAGGCTGATGCCCAGCCCCTGCAAGCCCCAGGTCAGCAGGATCGTGAAGGCGGTGCCCAGCGCCATCGTGTCGCCATGGGCGAAGTTGGAAAACCGCAGGATGCCGTAGATCAGCGTCACCCCCAGCGCCCCCAGCGCCAGCTGCGCGCCATAGGCGGTGGCCGGGATCAGAACGAAATTGGCCAGGGCGACCAGTGCGTTGACAAGATCCATCCTTCAGCCCCCCAGGAAGGTGCGGCGCACCTCGGGGTCGGCCAGCAGCGCGGCCCCGGTGTCGGTATAGGCGTTCCTGCCCTGCACGAGCACATAGCCCTTGTCGGCGATCTCCAGCGCCTGGCGGGCGTTCTGTTCGACCATCAGGATCGAGATGCCGGTGCGCGCCACCTCGATGATCCGGTCGAAGAGCTCGTCCATCACGATCGGCGACACCCCGGCGGTCGGTTCGTCGAGCATGAGAAGCTGCGGTTCGGTCATCAGCGCCCGGCCCACGGCGACCTGCTGGCGCTGGCCGCCGGACAGCTCGCCCGCGTTCTGGCGGCGCTTGTCCTTCAGGATCGGGAACAGGCCGTAGACCTGGTCCATCGTGCGTCGGATGTCGTCACGGCGCAGGAAGGCGCCCATTTCCAGGTTTTCCTCGACCGTCATCGTCGGGAAGACGTTGTTGGTTTGCGGCACGAAGGCCATGCCCTTGGCCACCCGATCCTGCGGCGAGAGCGCGGTGATGTCGTCACCGCCCAGCGTCACCCGGCCCTTGCGCAGGTTCAGCATCCCGAAGACCGCCTTCATCGCGGTCGACTTGCCGGCCCCGTTCGGGCCGACGATGACGGCGATCTCGCCCTTGTCCACGCCGATGGTGCATTCGTGCAGGATGTCGGCGGCGCCATAGCCGCCGGTCATCGCCTCGGCCGAGAGATAGCTCATGCCGCACCTCCCGGCCGGGCGCTGCCGGCCTCGTCGCCCAGCCCCGGCTGCGCGCCGTGATCCTCGTGGCGGTCGCGTTCGGCCGCCGCCTCGGCCTTGACCTTGTTCTTCAGTCCGCGGCCCAGGTAGGCCTCGATCACCGCCTCGTTCTCCATGATGTGATCGGCCGAGCCCTCGGCCAGCACCTTGCCCTCGGCCATGACGATTACCGGATCGCAAAGCCGGCCGATGAAATCCATGTCGTGCTCGATCACGCAGAAGGTGTAGCCGCGTTCGCGGTTCAGCCGCACGATCGCGTCGCCGATGGTGTTGAGAAGCGTGCGGTTCACCCCCGCGCCGACCTCGTCGAGGAACACGATCTTGGCCTCGACCATCATCGTGCGGCCCAGTTCCAGCAGCTTCTTCTGACCGCCCGAGAGGTTCCCGGCCTTTTCCTCGGCAAGATGGGAAATCGTCAGGAAATCAAGCACCTCGTCGGCCTTCTTCGCCAGGGCGCGCTCTTCCTCGCGAATCGCTCCGCGGCGGAACCAGGCGTTCCACAGGGTTTCGCCCGACTGGTTCGCGGGCACCATCATCAGGTTTTCCCGCACCGTCATCGACGAGAATTCATGCGCGATCTGGAAGGTCCGCAAGAGGCCCTTGTGAAACAAGTCGTGCGGCGGCAGGCCGGTGATGTCCTCGCCATCCATGGTGACGCGGCCCGAGGTCGGGGCATGGACCCCGGCGATCACGTTGAACAGGGTCGACTTGCCCGCGCCGTTCGGGCCGATCAGCCCGGTGATCGATCCGGTGGCGATGGTCAGTGACGCGCCGTCGACGGCGCGAAAGCCCCCGAAGTGCTTGTGCAGATCCTCGACGACGATCATGCGCCCCCCGCGATGTCGCCCGGCGCAGAAAGCGCGCCCGCGATCGTCTTGTTATCGTTGGAAAAGGCAGCCCGGGGCAAGGCCCGGACTGCCGAATGGACCCGATCGGATCAGCGGAAGTTCACCGTGTCGTACTTGCCGTCGATGAACTCGATCTGGCGGTAGCTGCCGGCGGATTCGCCGGGGCCGATCAGTTCCACCGCCGAAGCGCCGACATAGTCGATGTCGGTGCCGGCCTTGATCAGTTCCAGCGCCTTGGCCAGTTCGCCCGGATAGATCGGCTCGCCCGGCGCGTTGGCCACGGCCATCACGTGATCCTTCAGATCGGCCGAGGCCGAGGATCCGGCGGCCTGCATCGCCAGCATGATCAGCGCGGCGGCATCGTAG
This sequence comes from Paracoccaceae bacterium, assembly GCA_024742695.1. GTDB lineage: Bacteria > Pseudomonadota > Alphaproteobacteria > Rhodobacterales > Rhodobacteraceae > JANSXY01. The sequence goes on from JANSXY010000001.1 coordinate 215,829, forward strand.
CTTTCCGGCGCGAAGGCCGAGGTGCCGTCGATCCCCGCGGCGGCGGCCATCTCCTGGAACTTCGCCGCGCCGGGGCTGTCGGTGCCCGGATAGGCGCCGAGCGAGCCGTTCAGTTCCGCGCCGAAGTTGGTGTTCAGCGCCTCGCCGACCATCCCGTCGGGGAAGTAGAACATGTCGAAGGCGGCGGTATCGAGCGCGGCGCGCACCACGCCCGAACCGCCCTGGTCGATATAGCCCGCGACGACGAGGATATCGCCGCCGGCCGAGGCGAGCGCGCCGACCTCGGCGGAATAGTCGCCCTTGCCGTCCTCATGCGCGGCGTTGATCGTCACCGTGCCGCCGGCCGCCTCGAAGGCGGACTGGAAGCTGTCGGCCAGGCCCTTGCCGTAGTCGTTGTTGGTGTAGGTGACGGCGGCCGAGGTGATGCCCTTTTCCATCAGGATGTCGGTGATCACCACGCCCTGGCGCGCATCCGAGGGCGCGGTGCGGAAGAACAGGCCCTGATCCTCGTTGTTGGTGTGGCTCAGGCCCGGCGAGGTCGCCGAGGGCGAGATCATCACCACGCCGTTCGGCACCGCGACATTGGTCAGGATCGCGCCGGTCACGCCCGAGCAATCGGCGCCCATGATCGCGTTCACGTTGTCGGTGGTCACCAGCCGTTCGGCGGCAGCCGTGGCGGCGGCGGCGTCGATGCAGGTCGAATCGCCGCGCACCGAGGTCACGGTCGCGCCGTCGAGCAGCATGCCCGAGTCGGTCACTTCCTGCATCGCGAGTTCGGCGCCGGCGCCCATCGCCGGGGTGATCGATTCCAGCGGGCCGGTGAAGCCCAGGATCACGCCGATCTTGATCTCTTCGGCCGAGGCGGCGCCGGCGGCAAGCACGGCGGCCGTGGAGGCCAGAAGCAGCTTTCTCATTGTCAACTCCCATGTTGGCACAGTGTTCTGTCCGGCGAAATTAGTGACGTGCACGGCAAAAGGAAAGCGCCTCGCGCGCGGGATTTACGCCGCGCCGCGGCGCCGGGATGCCGGCCCGCTCACGCAGCCGCGATTGGCCGTGGCGCGACCGCGCCCCTATCTGAGGAAGACACCGTTGCGGAGGTTGCCATGCGTTCCACATCCGTTCTTGCCGCCATCGCGGCGCTCGCCCTCGGCCTCGCCGCCGGATCCGAAGGGCGCGCCTTCGAGGCCTCGGTGGGCCGGATCGCCGTAGACCGGGTGGCCGACGGCCTGTCGGAACCCTGGGCCGTCGCCTTCCTGCCCGGCGGCGACCTGCTGGTGACCGAGCGTGACGGGCGGCTTTGGCGGTTCGGGCCCGATGGCGGCGCGCGGCGCGAGATTGCCGGGGTGCCGCAGGTGTTCGCGCGCGGGCAGGGCGGGCTTTTCGACGTGCTGGTGCCGCGCGACCATGCCGAGACGGCCGAGATCCTGCTGTCCTATGCCAGGCCGCAGCGCGGCGGGGCGGGCACCGCCGTCGTCGCCGCGCGGCTCGACGGCGACCGGCTGGCGGACATCCGCACCCTGTGGGAAATGCCGCCGGGGTCCAGCGGCGGGCGGCATTTCGGCGGCCGTCTGGCCGAGGCGCCGGACGGCACGATCTTCCTGAGCACCGGCGACCGCGGCGACCCGCCGCGCGCGCAGGATCCGACGGACGGGGCCGGCAAGGTGATCCGCGTCGCCCGCGACGGCGGTGTGCCGCCCGGCGGGCCGGCGATCGACCGCGCGGTGGCGGGGCTCTGGAGCATGGGCCACCGCAACCCGCAAGGCCTGGCGATAGCGCCGGATGGGGCGCTTTGGGCTTCCGAACACGGTGCGGCGGGCGGCGACGAGGTCAACGGCATCGCGCCGGGGCTCAACTACGGCTGGCCGGTAATCTCCTACGGGCGCAACTACAACGGCACGAAGATCGGCATCGGCACCGAGGCGCCGGGGATGGAACAGCCGGCGCATTTCTGGGATCCGTCGATCGCGCCTTCGGGCCATGTCGTCTATTCGGGCACGCTGTGGCCCGAATGGCGGGGGCATCACCTGATCGGGTCGCTGAAATCCGACTACATCGCGGTGCTGGACCCGCAGGCGGGCTGGGCCGAAGAGAAGCTGCGGTCGCGCGAAACGGGCCGGGTGCGCGACATCCGCGAGGCGCCGGACGGGTCGATCTGGTTCCTGTCCGTGGACCGCGGCGCGGTGTTCCGGATGACGCCGGGCTAGACCGCCGGCCGGTCGAGCGCGAGGTAGACGCTGCCCGACCAGACGCCATCGACGCAGACGGTGCGCTCCGCCCGCCCGGTCTCGGTGAAACCAAGGGCGCCGAGCAGGCCCAGCGCGGCGGCGTTGTCCGGGTCGGTATCGGCGGTGATCCGGTCGACGGCGGGGAACCGCGCGAAGAAATGCGGCAGCGCCGCGCCCAGCGCCTCGCGCATCAGGCCCTGCCGCCAGTGATCGGGATGCAGGAAGAACCCGACCTCGGCGATCCGCCACAGCGCCACCCGGCCGATGACACGGCTCGCGCGCTCGATCACCAGTTCCTCGCCGGCCTCGCGCGGCGTGGCGCGCATCGCGGCGAGGAAATCGCGCGTCTCGGCGAGGGTGGCATGGGGCGGGGTGCCCCAGTAGCGCATCGCGCGCGGGTCCGCCATGATCGCGTGCAGGGCCTGCAGATCGTCCGCGCGCGGCGGCCGCAGGCGCAGCCGCGCGGTCTCGATCATATCGACAGGCGCGCGGGCATGGCACCGTGGCTGCCGCGTTCGCGGTAGGGCGTGGTCGCGTAGTGCGCCCGGTAGCATTTCGAGAAATGCGAGGGCGAGGCGAAGCCGCAGGCCAGCGCCACGTTGATCACGCTCATGTCGGTCTGCATCAAGAGGTTGCGCGCCTTCTGCAGCCGCAGTTCCATGTAGTAGCGTTTCGGCGAACGGTTCAGGTAGCGCCGGAACAGCCGTTCCAGCTGGCGGGTCGACATCCCGACCTCGGCGGCGAGGGAGGCGGGGCTGATCGGATCCTCGATATTGGCCTCCATTTTCTGGATGACCTGGGACAGCTTCGGATGGCGTACGCCGATCCGCGTCGGGATCGAAAGGCGCTGGGTGTCCTGGTCGGTGCGGATCGAGGAATAAATCAGCAGGTCGGCCACCACGTTGGCCAGATCCTCGCCGTGATCCTGCGCGATGATCTTCAGCATCAGGTCGATCGAGGCGGTGCCGCCGGCGGTCGACATCCGGTTGCCATCGACCACGAAGACCGACTTGGTCAGCCTGACCTCCTCGAATTCCTCGGTGAAACTGTCCTGGTTCTCCCAGTGGATCGTCGCGCGCTTGCCGTCCAGCAACCCGGCCTTCGCCAGCGCGTAGGACGCGGTGCACAGCCCGCCCATCGTCACCCCGCGCCGCGCCTCGCGGCGCAGCCAGTTCAGCACCGGTTTGGTCGTCGCGGTCTGCACCTCGACCCCGCCGCAGACCAGCACGGTGTCGTCGCGCTCGATCTCGTCCAGCCCCATGTCCAGCTGGAACGACGCGCCGTTCGAACAGGTGGCGAGCTGGCCGCCCTCGCCGGCCAGCTTCCAGGCATAGAGCTGGCGACCGGCCTCGCGGTTTGCCAGCCGCAAGGGCTCGATCGCGCAGGCGAACGACAGCATCGTGAACTTGTCCAGCAGCAGGAAGATGAAGCGGCGGGGCTTCACGTCGGTCTTCCCGGCCGAGGCACGCGTCTCGCGCATATTGCGACCCTGATTTGTCGTTCACGGCACACAATCAGGAAATCGCTGTCCCTTCAAGGTGGCTTAGGCGGTCCCGACGGGCGGCAAAAGGCGTGTCCAAAGCGTGCTTTGGCGGTTTGCAAGGTGCCAACATGCCCCTATAAGCGGGCGCCGAGCCACGCAATGCGAGGAGTACGAGATGACCAAGGGCTGGACGAAATCCGATTGGCGCGCGAAGCCGCGGGTGCAGATGCCCGACTATCCCGACGCGGCGGCGCTGTCGGCGATCGAGGCGCAGCTTGCCAAGTACCCGCCGCTGGTCTTCGCGGGCGAGGCGCGGCGGCTTCGGGCCGAACTGGCGGATGTCGCCGCGGGCCGGGCGTTCCTGCTGCAGGGCGGGGACTGCGCCGAAAGCTTCGCCGAGTTTTCCGCCGACAACATCCGCGACACCTTCAAGGTGATGCTGCAGATGGCCGTCGTGCTGACCTGGGGCGCGAAGCTGCCGGTCGTCAAGGTCGGCCGGATGGCGGGCCAGTTCGCCAAGCCGCGCTCGGCCCCGACCGAACTGGTCGGCGGCACGGAGCTGCCCAGCTACCGCGGCGACATCATCAACGGCTTCGAGTTCACCGCCGAGTCGCGGGTGCCGGATCCGAACCGCATGCTGATGGCCTATACCCAGGCCGCGGCCTCGCTGAACCTGTTGCGCGCCTTCTCGACCGGCGGTTTCGCCGATATCCACCGGGTGCAGAGCTGGATTTCCGGTTTCGTCGAGGAGGACGAGGCCGAGCGCTACCGCGAGATCGCCGGCCGCATCCAGGACGCGATGGATTTCATGGCCGCCGCCGGCGTGACCTCGGACACCGCGCATGAACTGGGCAAGGTGGATTTCTACACCTCGCACGAGGCGTTGCTGCTGGAATACGAAGAGGCGCTGTGCCGGATCGACTCGACCACCGGGCTGCCGGTCGCCGGATCGGGCCACATGATCTGGATCGGCGACCGCACCCGCCAGCCCGACGGCGCGCATGTCGAGTTCTGCCGCGGCGTCCAGAACCCGATCGGCCTGAAATGCGGCCCGACGACGACGGTGGAAGACCTCAAGGTGCTGATGTCCCGGCTCAACCCGCATAACGAACCCGGCCGGCTGACCCTGATCGCGCGGTTCGGCGCGGGCAAGGTGGCCGACAACCTGCCGCGGCTGATCCGCACCGTGCGCGAGGAGGGGGCCGAGGTGGTGTGGTCCTGCGACCCGATGCACGGCAACACGATCAAGTCGTCCTCGGGCTACAAGACCCGGCCGTTCGAGTCGGTGCTGCGCGAGGTGCGGGAGTTCTTCCAGATCCACAAGGCCGAGGGCACGATCCCCGGCGGCGTGCATTTCGAGATGACCGGCAAGGACGTGACCGAGTGCACCGGCGGCGTCCGCGCCGTGTCGGACGAGAACCTGTCGGATCGCTACCATACCGCCTGCGATCCCCGGCTCAACGCCTCGCAATCGCTGGAACTGGCCTTCCTCGTGGCCGAGGAACTGAACGACCGGCGCACCGCCGCGCGGGCCGCCAGCGCCTGATCGCCCCACCGCCGGTCAACGGCGCGCGACCGAAAAAAGGGCCGGCCCACTGGGCCGGCCTTGTCAGTTGGGTCGACAGGGAGGGAAACGGTTCACACAGGCTACTCGTCCGACTTGACCAGGCGCAGATGCGCGCCGCGGGGTTTCGGGCCTTCGGGCCGGGGCGTGCCCTGGCCGGGTGTCTCGGTCGCGCGCTCGGGGCGACGCAGGGTGACGGGCGGCGCGGTGACGAACTGCGCCGGCGTCTCGGCCAGCCCCGGCGCGACGGCGGGGGCATCGTCCCCGGCGCGGGCCGGCGCGGGGTCGGGCAGCTCGTCGGGCATCGGCCGCACTGCGGGCATGCCCAGCGGCTGGCCGGCGACGACCTTGACGATCCGCGCCTCGACGAGGTCGAAGCGGCGCGGGGCGCGGCCGATCGGGCCCTCGGAGACAAGGCAGCCCAGCGCCCGGCTGACGTCTCCCAGATCGCTTTTCAGCGGCAGGATCAGCATCCGGGCCTTGAGTTCCGGCTTGCCGTAGCCCTGTTCGGCCACCAGCGTCAGGTCGGCCATCTCCGGCCCCTGGAACACGCCCTCGAGGATCTGCGCGAACTTCTGCCGCCAGGCCGGGGTGAAGAACGAGGTCGCGGGCATGCCGCGCACTTCCATGCCCATCAGCTCGGTGCAGTGCATCCCGGCCAGCCGGAACCGCGCGATCGCGGGGGCGATCCGTTCCAGCACGAAGGCGTATTCCAGCGCACGCTCGATCCCGCGCGGGTCGACCTCGGAGCGCAGCGGCACCTGGCGGCCGCCGCGCAGGCCTTCCCAGTAACCGAGCACTTCCGCGGGGATCGCGGTGCGAACCGTCTTGCGCATGCCGGTCAGCGAAACCACCTTGTCGTCGCCCGCCATCGTCACGTCCATCGTCAAGCTCCTTGCGCTGCGCCCCCGCGTTGCCGGAACTCGTTACATTGCCGCCGGTCTCAAGCTCTGTTAACCCTGCGGTCGAATTCGTTACCCGTGTGTTAAGATACCCAAAAACCGGTCAGGGCGGAGGGAAAAGTTCCCAAATGGTTAATCTTGCAACGGTTTCCATGACCGGCTTCGCGACCCGGCAGGGCGGGATGCCCGGCTGGTCCTGGGCCTGGGACGTCCGGTCGGTCAACGGCAAGGGGTTCGATCTGCGGTTGCGCCTGCCCGACTGGGTGGAGGGGCTGGAGACCGCCGTGCGGGCCGAGGCGGCCGAGCGGATCCGCCGCGGATCGATCACCATCGGCCTGAAACTGGCGCGCGAGTCCGGGGCGGATGTGGCGCGGGTGAGCCCCGCCGGGCTGGAGGCCGCGCTGGCCGCGGTGGCGGCGACGATGCAGGCGGCGGGACGCCGCGGGATCGCGCTCGCCGCGCCGTCCGCCACCGAGGTGCTGGGGATGCGCGGAGTGACCGAGCAGGGTGGCGAGACGCTGGACCCGGAGGCCGCCGCCGCGCTGCTATCGGCGCTGCGGGCCGACCTGCGCGCCGCGCTCGACGATCTCGACGCGATGCGCCGGGCGGAGGGTCAGGCCCTTGGCCGGGTGATCCTGGCCCAGGTCGACAGGATCGCCGACCTGACCGAGGCCGCCGCGAGCGCCGCCGAGGCGCGCCGCCCGGCGGTCGCGCAACAGCTCAGGGACAATCTTGCCCGCGTGATGGCCGGCGCGGCCGAGGCCGACCCGGCGCGGGTGGCGCAGGAACTGGCGCTGCTGGCGGTGAAATCCGATGTCGCCGAGGAAATCGACCGGCTGCGCGCCCATGCCGACGCCGCGCGCGGCCACCTCGCCGATCCCGGCGCCGTGGGCCGCAAGCTGGATTTCCTGATGCAGGAGTTCCTGCGCGAGGCGAACACGCTGTGTTCGAAATCCGGCGACGCCGCGCTGACCGCCATCGGGCTTGACCTCAAACACGTGATCGACCAGATGCGCGAGCAGGTCCAGAACGTGGAGTGAGCATGCCGCAGCCGACCGCGCGCAAGGGTCTCTTGCTGATCCTGTCCTCGCCGTCGGGCGCGGGCAAGTCGACGCTGGCGCGGCGGCTGATGGCGTGGGATCCGACGCTGGGGTTTTCCGTCTCGGCCACCACCCGCGCGCCGCGGTCCGGCGAGGTCGACGGGCGGGAATATCACTTCACCTCGCGCGAGCTGTTCGAGCGGATGGTCGCGCAGGGCGAGATGCTGGAATACGCCGAGGTCTTCGGCAATCTTTACGGCTCGCCACGCGGCCCTGTCGACCGTGCGATGGCCGAGGGGCGCGACACGCTGTTCGATGTCGACTGGCAGGGCGGCCAGCAGATCCGCGACTCGGCGCTGGGGCGCGACGTGGTGTCGATCTTCGTGCTGCCACCCTCGATCGCGGAACTGGATCGGCGGCTGCGGGCGCGCGGCCAGGACACGGCCGAGGTGATCGCCGGGCGGATGCGGAAAAGCCGCGACGAGATCAGCCACTGGGCGGAATACGATTACGTGCTGGTCAACGAGGACATCGACGAGACCGAGGATCGGCTGAAGACGATCGTCACCGCCGAGCGGCTGCGCCGCGACCGGCAGACCGGGCTGGCGGAATTCGTGCGCGGCCTGAACACGGAGTTCGGGGACAGATGATCTACGCGCTTGACGGCATCGCCCCCGATATCGCCCCGGACGCGTGGATCGCGCCGGATGCCAACCTGATCGGCAAGGTGGTGATCGGGGCGGCGGCCTCGGTCTGGTTCGGCGCCACGATCCGCGGCGACAACGAGGAAATCCGGCTGGGCGACGGCTCCAACATCCAGGAAAACTGCGTGCTGCATACCGATATCGGCTATCCGCTGGTGATCGGCGCGAATTGCACGATTGGCCACAAGGCGATGCTGCACGGCTGCACGATCGGCGAGGGCAGCCTGATCGGCATGGGGGCGACCGTGCTGAACGGCGCGAGGATCGGCCGGGGCTGCCTGATCGGCGCGAACGCGCTGGTGACCGAGGGCAAGGAGATCCCCGACGGCAGCCTGGTGATGGGCGCGCCGGGCCGGGTGGTGCGGCAGCTGGACGAGGCCGCCCGCGACCGGCTGCTGTGGAGCGCGGCGCATTACCGCGAGAATGCCGCGCGGTTCCGGGCCGGCCTCGTCGCCGTTCGGACCTGACCGCGACCGGGCCGCTTCGCCCCCGCACCGCTCCCGCCGCCGTCCGCCCCGATCTCGAAGGAAGCCCAGATGACCGACATTCCCGAAACCCTCGTGCGCCGCATGCCGTTCCCGGCCTCGGCCAGCCGCGCGGTGGGCACGCCGATCCAGCCCTCGGTGGTCTATGCCTCGGACGATCCCGACATGCTGGACGCGCAGTATGGCGGCGGCGTCACCGGCTACACCTACGCGCGCGAAGGGCACCCGAACGCCGACAGCCTCGCGCGCCGGATCGACGCGCTGGAGGGCGCGGAGGGCGGGCTTGTCGTGGGTTCGGGCATGGCGGCGGTGACGGCCGCGCTGATGGGCGTTCTTTCGGCGGGCGACCACGTGATCGGCGGCGATCAGCTTTACGGCCGTTCGCTGCGGCTGATGACGCTGGATCTGTCGCGCTTCGGAATCCTCACCAGCCTCGCCGATCCGACCGACGCGGCCGCGATCGAGGCCGCGATCCGGCCGGAGACGAAGATGATCCTGCTCGAGGTCGTGTCGAACCCCACGCTCAGGGTGGCCGACATGCCGGGCATCCTGGCGCTGGCGAAGGCGCGCGGCATCCTCGTCGCGGTCGACAACACCTTCACCACGCCGCGCGGCTACCGGCCCTTCGACCACGGCGCGGATATCGTGATCCATTCCGTCACCAAGATGCTTGCGGGCCATTCCGACGCGACGCTGGGCTACGTGGCGGCGCGCGACGCGGGGCTGCGCAAGGCGATCTACGATTTCGCGGTGACCACGGGCCTGACGGCCAGCCCGTTCGACTGCTGGCTCGCGGAACGCGGGCTCTATTCCTTCCACCTGCGCTACGACCGGGCGGAAGAGAACGCCGCGGCGCTGGCCGATCACCTGGCCGGCCTGCCGGGGGTGCGGCGGGTGCTGTATCCCACCCGCGCCGACCATCCCGACCATAACCGCGCCGTCGCGATCCTAGGGTCGCGTGGCGGCCACATGGTCAGTTTCGAGGTCGCCGGCGGCCGGGCCGCGGCCAACGCGCTGACCCGCGCGATGCCCGATCTGGCCTTCGCGCCCACCCTGGGCGACATCGGCACGACGCTGTCGCATCCCGCCTCGTCCTCGCACCGGGCGGTCGCGGCCGAGGCGCGCGAGAGGATCGGGATCACCGAGGGGTTTTTCCGGATCTCCGTCGGGGTCGAGGACATCGGGCTTCTGTGCCGCGATTTCGGCGCCGGGGTCGCGGCGGCGGCGCGGGCGGCGTCGGAGTGAACCGTCACGCGGGCCGGTCCACCGCCTCGAAGTCGATCCCGGGAACGACCTGCGCGAGATGCCCGGCCAGCGCGCCGCCGCACCGCGACGGCAGGCCGAAGCCGCGCACCGTGCCCGCGTAGCCCAGGTCGGACAGCCGCCGGGCGACGGCGATCGGGTCGCACCCGTCGGCGGCCAGCACGGCATGGATGACATCGGGTCGAACCCTGGCCAGCAACGCCTCGTCCAGCGCCGAGAATGGCGCGACCAGGATCGTCGCGCCGGCAACCCCGTCGAAGGCGTCGGGCCGTTCCTGAACCGGCCCGAGGATGAGCACGCGGCGGCGTGGGCACGGCATCGGCGGCGTGACGGCGGAAGCGGTCGATCTGGCCATGCGGGAGGGTTCCGGGCTTTCCTGCGGTCGATGCCGGATAGGGCGGCGCAAGCACAGGTTGAATCGTTCCGGCGGGCAACTCAACGCTCACTCGCGTCGTGGATTTACAAAGTCGCGACTGCCGCGCAGGCTTCGGTCGCGCGGAACCGCCCGCGCACGGGCAGCGAGACAGGAGACGGGGATGGAATCCGACCTCACGCGGTCGATCCTGGCGGGAATACCGCAACCGGTGCTGATCGTCGGCGCCGACGAGCGGGTGAAGGCCGCCAACGATCCGGCCCGCGCCGTGTTCGGGGCCGAGATCGTGGGGCGGCCCTATATCACCGTAATCCGTCAGCCGGCGCTTCTGGACTGCCTGGAGGGCACGCTGCGGCATGGCCAGCCGGGCCGCGCGCGGTTCATCATCACCGGGCAGGCCGGCGAATCCAGCTTTCGGGTGCTGACCTCGCCGCTTGCCGGCAACGACATGCGGGGCGCGCTGGTCGCCTTCGAGGATGTGACCGAGCTGGAACAGGCCGAGGCGATGCGGCGCGACTTCGTGGCCAATGTCAGCCACGAGCTGCGCACGCCGCTGACCGCGCTGACCGGGTTCATCGAAACGCTGAAGGGCGCGGCGCGCGACGATCCGGCGGCCCGCGACCGGTTTCTCGCCATCATGGAACGCGAGGCCGGCCGGATGAACCGGCTGGTGCGCGACCTGCTGTCGCTCAGCCGGGTCGAGGCCGAGGAACGGATGCGTCCCGGCGAACGGGTCGATGTGCTGGCCCTGGTCCAGTCCGCCGCGCTCACGCTGCGGCCGCTGGCGGAGGCGGCGGGGGCGCGGATCGAGGTGACCGGGGCGGCGGGGCCGGTGCGGCTGCTGGCCGATCCGGACCAGATCACCCAGGTCTTCGTCAACCTGATCGAGAACGCGGTGAAATACGGCCCGCCGGGCCAGACCGTCACCATCGACGTGGCGCGCGTGGACCGGGAGCCAAGTCTGCGCGGCCCGGCGGTGCGGTTCGACGTGATCGATCAGGGCGAGGGGATCGACGCGGCGCATCTGCCGCGGCTGACCGAGCGGTTCTACCGGGTCGACACCCACCGCTCGCGCGAGAAGGGCGGCACCGGGCTCGGGCTTGCCATCGTCAAGCACATCGTCAACCGCCACCGCGGCAGGTTCCGAATCGAATCGGAGAAGGGCAGGGGCAGCCGCTTCTCGGTGATCCTGCCCGAAAACTGATCCGGACCGGGCGGCGCGGCTACCGCCATTCGACAGGAAAGACGGGTCTTTCGGACAGGCCGGCCTTTCGGGGCCGGGGGCGGGCCGGGCAGGATTTCCGGTTTTCTCCGCACCGGGCCGGCCGTGTCATCTGGCTGTTACATACCTGTCACAAAAGCATAGCCGCCAACGCCTAGACCGCGACCGAGGCCGCCGCTGCGGGTGGCCCGTGTCTGACCAATTCAGGAGCACATCCCATGAAATTCGTGAAACTGTCCGTCTCGGCGCTTGCCATGACCGCTGCCGCGGGCGTCGCCTCGGCCCGCGACAACGTGCAGGTCGCCGGTTCGTCGACCGTTCTGCCCTACGCCTCGATCGTCGCCGAAGCCTTCGGCGAGAACACCGATTTCCCGACCCCGGTCGTCGAATCGGGCGGCTCCTCCTCGGGCCTCAAGCGCTTCTGCGAGGGCGTGGGCGAGAACACGATCGACATCGCCAACGCCTCGCGCGCGATCCGCGAGAGCGAGATCGAGGCCTGCGCCGCGGCCGGCGTGACCGACATCATCGAGGTTCGCATCGGCTATGACGGCATCGTCTTCGCCTCGCAGCAGTCGGGCCCGGCCTTCACCGCCTTCGAACCGACCGACATCTTCAACGCGCTCGGCGCCAAGGTGCTGGTCGACGGCGCGATCGTCGACAACCCGCACACCATGTGGTCGGATTTCAACGGCGACCTGCCGGCCGCCGAGATCATGGCCTTCATCCCGGGCACCAAGCATGGCACCCGTGAAGTCTTCGAAGAGAAGGTTCTGCTGGTGGGCTGCGAGGAAACCGGCGCGATGCAGGCGATGATCGACGGCGGCATGTCCGAGGACGACGCCGAGGACGCCTGCCTCGACGTGCGCACCGACGGCCGGTCGGTCGACATCGACGGCGACTACACCGAGACCCTGGCCCGCATCGACGCCAACCCGAACGGCATCGGCGTCTTCGGCCTGGCGTTCTACGAAAACAACACCGACAAGCTGAAGGTCGCCACCATGTCGGGCGTCTCGCCCTCGACCGCGACGATCTCGACCGGCGAATACCCGGTGTCGCGCCCGCTGTTCTTCTACATCAAGAAGGCGCATATCGGCGTGATCCCCGGCCTGAAGGAATTCGCCCAGTTCTTCGTCTCGGACGCGATCGCCGGTACCGGCGGCCCGCTCGCCAACTACGGCCTGGTTCCCGATCCGGAACTGGCGGCGACTCAGGCGAAGATCGAAGCCGAAGAGACCATGTAACCAGTCCCGTTTTTCGACGGGGGCGGCGGATCGCGCCGCCCCCGTCTCCCTTTTCTCGGTTTTCCGAACTCACGCGGGGGCGCCGATGCCTGTTCTCTGGTTGGTCCTGATCATTCTGGGCATCGCCGCCGTCGGCTATGTCCTCGGCCGCTCGCGCGCGCTGGCCAGTGCCGGGGGAGACAGCCGCAGGCTGCATTCGCTGCCGGGCTACTACGGCGCCAACGCCGCGCTGAAATCGATCGTTCCGGCCGCGGTCGTGATGGTCGTCTGGCTTCTGGCGCAGCCGCTTTACGTCACCTCGGTCGTGTCCGACATGATCCCCGAAACCTCGATCGCCGAGGGCTCCAGCCTCGGGCTGGTGATGTCGGAGGTTCGGCGCACGGCGGAAGGGCTCGACAACGCCGTGGGGCTTGGCCTGATGACCGAGGACTTCGCGCGCAACGCCCGCGCGGACCTCGGCGACATCACGCAGCGGCTGCGGGACGCGGGCCAGATCGTCACCTCGGAGGTGACGCAGCCGATCATGCGCGCCGCGCAGCAATTCCGGGTGATGAACGCGACCGGCAACCTGTTGATGACCGGCGTGGTGCTGGTGCTGGCCGTTGTCGGGATGCTGTGGGGCATGCGCGAATCCGGGGCGCAGTTCCGCGCGCGCAACGTCGTGGAAAGCGGCATCCTTGCGCTTTTGGTGGCGGCGGCCTCGATCGCGATCCTGACCACCCTGGGGATCGTGCTGTCGCTGGTGTTCAACACCTGGGAGTTCTTCAAGCTCTACCCGGCCGCCGATTTCTTCTTCGGCCTGGAATGGTCGCCCAGCTTCTCCGGCCGCGGCGGCAGTTCCGAACTGGGCATCGTGCCGCTGCTGTGGGGCACCTTCTACATCTCGATCGTCGCGCTGGCCGTCGCGATCCCGATCGGCCTGTTCTCGGCGATCTACCTGTCGGAATATGCCAGCCCGCGCGTCCGCGCCTTCGCCAAGCCGATGCTGGAGGTGCTGGCCGGCATCCCCACCATCGTCTACGGCCTCTTCGCGCTGCTCACCGTCGGGCCGATGCTGATGCGGGTCTTCGGTGACGACGGGTTGGGCTGGATGCAGTCGGGTACCGCGGTGATGACCGCGGGGCTGGTGATGGGGGTGATGCTGATCCCGTTCGTCAGCTCATTGTCCGACGACATCATCAACGCCGTGCCGCAGGCGCTGCGCGACGGATCCTACGGGCTGGGCGCGACGCAGTCGGAAACGATCCGGCAGGTGGTGCTGCCGGCCGCGTTGCCCGGCATCGTCGGCGCGATCCTGCTGGCGGCGTCCCGCGCGATCGGCGAGACGATGATCGTGGTTCTTGGCGCCGGCGCCGCGGCGCGGCTTTCCATGAACCCGTTCGAAGCGATGACCACCGTGACCGCCAAGATCGTCAGCCAGCTGACCGGGGATTCCGATTTCGCCTCGCCCGAGGCGCTGGTGGCCTTCGCGCTCGGCATGACGCTGTTCGTGCTGACACTGGGGCTGAACGTTCTCGCCCTCTATATCGTGCGCAAGTACCGGGAGCAGTACGAATGACCGACGCCAGCCTGAACAGTGTCCCGGCCGCGCCGCGGTCCCGGTCCCTGCACACCGTCGACGAGCGGACCCGCAAGCGCAACGCCGCCGAGAAGCGGTTCCGCGTCTACGGCGTCACGGCGATCCTGATCGGTATCGTTTTCCTCGCGGTGCTTGCCGTGTCGATCGTGCGTTCGGGCATGCCGGCCTTCAGCCGCATGGTCGTGGAAATCGACTTCGTTCTGACCCAGGAGCAGTTCGACGAGGCCGAAGCCCAGTTGATGAAAACCTCCGCCTACCAGGCCTATTTCAACGCCGCGCTTCAGGAGAGCCTGAACGCCGCGGGGGTGAGCGCGCCGTTCGACGAGGCGGCGGTGGAGCGGATCCTCGGCAAGACCGGCGGCATCCTTCGCGAATTCTACCGCGAGAACCCCGACAGGCTCGGCCAGCCGGTGAGTTTCGAGCTGCCGGCCTCGTCGCGCGTCGACGGCTATTACAAGGGCCGGGTGACGCGCGACACGATCGTCGACAGCCGGTTCCTGATGAAATCCGACCTCGACATCGTCGATGCGATGCACGACGCCGGCATCCTCAAGCGCGGCTTCAACTGGACGTTCATCCAGGGCACCGATTCCGGGGTCGACAACCCCGGCGGCGCGGGGATCGGCGCCTCGGTGATCGGCTCGTTCTTCATGATGATCGTGGTTCTGGTGCTGAGCCTGCCGATCGGTGTCGCGGCCTCGATCTACCTTGAGGAATTCGCGCCGCAGAACCGGTTCACCGACCTGATCGAGGTGAACATCTCGAACCTCGCCGCGGTGCCCTCGATCGTCTTCGGGATCCTCGGGCTGGCGGTGTTCATCCAGTTCATGCATCTGCCGCAATCGGCGCCGCTGGTCGGCGGCCTGGTGCTGACGCTGATGACCCTGCCGACGATCATCATCGCCACCCGCGCCTCGCTCAAGGCGGTGCCGCCCTCGATCCGCGACGCCGCGCTCGGCGTCGGCGCGAGCCGGATGCAGGCGGTGTTCCACCACGTGCTGCCGCTGGCGATGCCCGGCATCCTGACCGGAACGATCATCGGCCTCGCGCAGGCGCTGGGGGAAACCGCGCCGCTGCTGCTGATCGGCATGGTGGGCTATGTCGCTCGGGAATATCCCGACAGCCTCGTCGCCGGTTTCACCGAGGCGAACTCGGCGATGCCGGCGCAGATCTACACCTGGGCGGCGCGCGCCGATGTCGGCTTCTACGAAAAGGCCTGGGGCGGAATCATCATCCTGCTGATGTTCCTGCTCACGATGAACATCATCGCCATCATCCTGCGCCGTCGCTACGAGCGCCGCTGGTGATCCCGGCAACGGAGGACATGACATGGACGACATGCGATTGACGGAGAGAACCGTGGACACCAACGAATCCAAGATCACGGCGCGGAAGGTGCAGGTCTACTACGGCGACACCCACGCGCTCCGGGATGTCGATGTCGACATTCTCGACAAGGCGGTGACCGCCTTCATCGGCCCCTCGGGCTGCGGCAAGTCGACCTTCCTGCGCTGCATCAACCGGATGAACGACACGATCTCGGTCGCGCGGGTGGAGGGCGAGATCAAGCTCGACGGCGAGGATATCTACGATGCCAAGGTCGATCCGGTGCAGTTGCGCGCCAAGGTCGGCATGGTGTTCCAGAAACCGAACCCGTTCCCGAAATCGATCTACGACAACGTCTCCTACGGGCCGAAGATCCACGGCATGACCCGCTCGAAGGCGGAACTGGACGAGATCGTGGAAAAGTCGCTGCGCCGCGCGGCGCTGTGGGACGAGGTGAAGGATCGCCTGAACGAGCCGGGCACCGGCCTGTCGGGCGGCCAGCAGCAGCGCCTGTGCATCGCCCGCGCCGTGGCGACCGAACCCGAGGTGCTGCTGATGGACGAGCCGTGTTCGGCGCTCGACCCGATCGCGACCGCGCAGGTCGAGGAACTGATCGACGAACTGCGCTCGAACTTCTCGGTGGTGATCGTCACCCACTCGATGCAGCAGGCGGCCCGCGTCAGCCAGCGCACCGCCTTCTTCCACCTCGGCTACCTGGTGGAATACGGCGAGACCGGGCAGATCTTCACCAACCCCAAGGATCCCAGAACCGAATCCTACATTACCGGCCGGATCGGCTGAGGAGAGACCGATGACGCTCAACACGGAACAGCATATCCAGTCGGTCTACGACCGCGACCTGGAGGCGGTGCAGGCGCTGGTCGTCAAGATGGGCGGGCTTGTGGAGACCGCGATCCTGGAGGCCGCCGAGGCGCTGGAGGCCCGCGACGAGGAACTGGCGGAGGCCGTGCGCGAACGCGACCGGGCGATCGATGCGCTGGAAGAGCGCGTCAACGAGGAAAGCGCACGGCTGATCGCGCTGCGCGCGCCCACCGCATCGGACCTGCGCACGGTGCTGACGGTGATGAAGATCGCCGCCAGCCTCGAACGCACCGGCGACTATGCCAAGAACATGGCCAAGCGCAGCCATGTGCTGGCCCAGATGCCGCAGATCAACGGTGCCGGCGGCGCGCTGCGGCGGATGGCGAAGACCGTCGAGGTGATGCTCAAGGATGCGCTGGACGCCTACATCCAGCGCGACCTCGAACTGGCCAACGACGTCCGCCACCGCGACCTGGATGTCGACCAGATGTACAACGCGCTGTTCCGCGAGTTCCTGACCTACATGATGGAAGACCCGCGCAACATCACCGCCTGCATGCATCTGCACTTCATCGCCAAGAACATCGAGCGGATGGGCGATCATGCCACCACGATCGCCGAGCAGGTGATCTACCTCGTCACCGGCGAGATGCCGGAGGAAAGCCGCCCCAAGCACGATCACCTTGTGGCCGCGAGGTTGGACGAAAGCGAGGACTGAGACGATGGCCGCCGAACAGCCCAGCGTTCTCGTGGTCGAGGACGAGCCCGCGCAGCGCGAGGTTCTGGCCTACAACCTGGAGGCAGAGGGCTTCCGCGTCACGATGGCCGGCAACGGCGAAGAGGCGCTGTTGCTGGTGTCCGAGGACAGGCCCGACATCATCGTGCTCGACTGGATGCTGCCCAATGTCTCGGGGATCGAGGTCTGCCGGCAGTTGAAGACCCGCACCGAAACCCGCTCGGTTCCGATCATCATGCTCTCGGCCCGGTCCGAAGAGGTCGACCGCGTGCGCGGGCTGGAAACCGGCGCGGACGACTACGTCGTGAAACCCTATTCCATCGTCGAGTTGATGGCGCGGGTGCGGACGCAGCTGCGTCGGACCCGTCCCGCCAGCGTCGGCGAGCGGCTGGAATTCGAGGACATCGTGCTGGACGCGGAAAGCCACAAGGTGTTCCGCTCCGGGCAGATCCTGAAACTCGGCCCCACCGAGTTCCGGCTGCTGTCGACCTTCATGGAAAAGCCCGGCCGCGTCTGGAGCCGCGAGCAACTGCTCGACCGGGTCTGGGGCCGCGACATCTACGTCGATACCCGCACCGTCGACGTGCATATCGGTCGGCTGCGCAAGGCCCTGTGCCAGCACGGCGGGCCGGACCCTGTGCGCACGGTGCGCGGCGCGGGATACGCGCTGGGCTGAACCGGGCGGTTGCCGCATGCGGCGGCAACCCGGATGGGGCAGGGCCCCTGACACCCTCGTGGAGTGCTCGGGGGCTTGCATCCCCCCGCGCAAGCGGTTTCGATCCGCGAACAAGGACCAGTGCAGGACCGTCACACCGATGCAGATTTCCCCCACCGGGATGCCCGCGCCCGAGGCCGCGACGCTCGAAGCCGACATTCTTCGGCATCTCACCTTCTCGCAGGGCAAGGATCCCGAACATGCCGCGCTGTTCGACTGGCGGATGGCGATTTCCGCCGCGCTGCGCGACCGGATCGTCGGCCCGTGGTTCGCGGCCACCCGCCGGACCTGGGCGGAGGATCGCAAGCGTGTCTACTACCTGTCGATGGAATTCCTGGTCGGCCGCATCCTCGAGGACGCGGCGATCAACCTCGGCCTCGACGAGGTGCTGGAGGAGGTTGCCGGGCGGCTGGGGCTCGATCTCGACCGGATCGCCACGGACGAACCCGATGCGGCGCTCGGCAACGGCGGGCTGGGCCGGCTGGCGGCCTGCTACATGGAAAGCATGGCGACGCTGGGGTGCCCCGGCTACGGCTATGGCATCCGCTACGAACACGGGCTGTTCCGCCAGCGGTTCGAGGGCGGCCGGCAGGTGGAATCGCCCGAGGACTGGCTGACCACCCGCAACCCCTGGGAATTCGACCGTCCGGAAGTGGCCTACCGGATCGGCTTTCGCGGCGCCGCGGCGGAACGCGATGGCCGCGTGGTCTGGGATCCCGACGAGACGGTGATCGCGACCGCGCATGACATGCCGGTGATCGGCTGGCGCGGCCGCTGGGCGAACACGCTTCGGCTGTGGTCGGCGAAGGCCACCGACCAGTTCGATCTCGCGCGGTTCAACCGCGGCGACTACGCGGCGGCGGCGGAACCCGAGGCGCTGGCGCGCACGATCAGCCGGGTGCTCTACCCCGACGACACGACCTTTTCGGGCAAGGAACTTCGGCTCAAGCAGGAATACTTCCTGACCTCCGCCGCGCTGCAGGACATCCTGCGCCGGTTCCTCGAACGCCACGACGACCTGCGCAGGCTGCCCGCGCTCGTCGCGATCCAGATGAACGACACGCATCCGGCGCTGGCCGGGCCGGAACTGATCCGCCTGCTCGTCGACGAGCACGGGATGGAGTTCTTCGAGGCGCTGGAGATCGCGCGCCGGGTGCTGGCCTACACCAACCACACGCTTCTGCCCGAGGCGCTGGAACGCTGGGCCACCTACCTGATGGGCACCGTTCTGCCGCGCCACATGCAGATCATCGAACGGATCGACAGCTGGCACCGCCGCACCTGGCCGGCGCGGCCGCACTGGGTCGGCATCGTCAAGCATCACGAGGTGCGGATGGGCGACCTGGCCTTCGTCATGTCGCACCGGGTCAACGGCGTCTCGGCGCTGCATACCGATCTCGTCAAACAGAACCTGTTTCCCGAACTCGACGCGCTGCATCCCGGCCGGATCGTGAACCAGACCAACGGGGTCACGCCGCGGCGCTGGCTGCGGCTGGCGAACCCGGCGCTGTCGGGGCTGATCACCGACACGATCGGACCGGGGTGGGAGGCCGATGCCGACCGGCTGGAGGCGCTGGAACCGCATGTCGCCGATCCCGGCTTCATCGAACGCTTCGCCGCGGCCAAGCGCGACAACAAGATCCGGATGTCGCGCTGGCTGGAGGCGCAGGGCCTCGCGCCGCTGAACCCCGACGCGATTTTCGACGTGCAGGTCAAGCGGATCCACGAATACAAGCGCCAGCTGATGAACATCCTGCAGACCGTCGCGCAGTGGCACGCGATCCGGCAGGCCCCGTCGGCCGACTGGGTGCCGCGGGTGAAGATCTTCGGCGGCAAGGCCGCGCCGGGCTATCACGTCGCCAAGGAGATCGTGCGGCTGATCAACGATGTCGGCGCGGTGATCAATACCGACCCGGTCACGCGCGACCTGCTGCGCGTGGTCTACCCGGCGAACTACAACGTGACGATGGCCGAACGGGTGATCCCGGCGGCCGACCTGTCGGAACAGATCTCCACCGCCGGGAAAGAGGCCTCGGGCACCGGCAACATGAAATTCGCCCTGAACGGCGCGCTGACGATCGGCACGCTCGACGGCGCGAACGTGGAAATCCGCGAGCGGGTGGGGGCGGAAAACTTCTTCCTGTTCGGCCTGACCGCGGCCGAGGTCGCCAAGCGGCGCGAGAACCCCCGCCACGCCCGCGACGCGATCGAGGCCAGCCAATCGCTGCAGGACGTGCTGCAGATGATCGCCGAGGGCCGGTTCAGCCCCGACGAGCCGGGCCGCTACCACGGGCTTGTCCACAACATCTGGCATTCGGACTATTTTCTCGTCGCCTCGGACTTCGACGCCTACGAGCGCGCGCAGGCCGAGGTCGACGCGCTGTTCCGCGACCCGGCCGACTGGATGCGCCGCGCCGCGCTGAACACCGCGCGGATGGGATTCTTTTCGTCAGATCGGGCAATCCGTGGTTACATGGCGGATATCTGGGATCTGGAACCGGCGATCCCGGCGCCGACGGAAGCGGAGTAGCCCATGCCAACGCCAAGCCTGGCCGAGACGATCGACCCGGCGACGGCACGCGCCCTGGCCGAAGGGCGCAGCGGCGATCCCTTCGCGCATCTCGGCCCGCATCTGCGCGGCAAGCGCGGCAGCGTCGCGGCGCTGATCCCCGGTGCGGCGCGCGCCTGGGTGCTGGCCGAGGGGCGCAAGCCCGCGCCGATGGCGCCGCACCCGGTCGCGCCGGACCTGTTCCTCGGCCCGCTGCCGGGGCTTGGCCCCTACCGTCTGCGGGCGGAGGCCGCCGACGGCGCGACCTGGGACTGGGACGATCCCTATCGCTTCGGCCCGGTTCTGGGCGAGATCGACGAATACCTTCTGGGCGAGGGCACGCATCGGCGGCTGTGGCAGGCGCTGGGGGCGCATCCGATCACCCACGAAGGCGCGGCGGGGGTGCATTTCGCGGTCTGGGCGCCGAACGCGCGGCGCGTCTCGGTGGTGGGCGAGTTCAATCGCTGGAACGGTCTCGTGCATCCGATGCGGCGGCGCGGCGCCACCGGGGTGTGGGAAATCTTCCTGCCCGGCGTGGCGGAGGGCGCGGCCTACAAGTACGAGATTCTCGGCGCCGACGGCCATGTCGGCCCGCTGCGCGCCGATCCCGTGGGCTTCGGGGCCGAGCATCCGCCGGCCACCGCCTCGGTCGTCAGGCATCCGGGCTGGGATGGCTGGAACGATGCCGGCTGGATGGCCGATCGTGCCGGGCGGAGCGACGTGACCGCGCCGGTCTCGATCTACGAGGTGCATCTGGGATCGTGGCGGCGGGTGCCGGAAGAGGGCGGGCGCTACCTGTCCTACGCGGAACTGGCGCGCGACCTCGTGCCCTATGCCGCCGACATGGGGTTCACGCATCTCGAACTGCTGCCGATCACCGAGCATCCGTTCGACGGGTCCTGGGGCTATCAGCCGATCGGGCTGTTCGCGCCGACGATCCGGCACGGCACGCCGCAGGAATTCGCCGCCTTCGTCGATGCCGCGCATCGCGCCGGGCTGGGCGTGATCCTCGACTGGGTGCCGGGCCATTTCCCGACCGACGCGCACGGGCTGGCGCGGTTCGACGGCACCGCGCTTTACGAACATGCCGACCCGCGCGAAGGCCTGCATCGCGACTGGAACACGCTGATCTACAACTACGGGCGGCGCGAGGTGGCGAACTACCTGATCGCCAACGCCGTCTACTGGCTGCAGGAATACCACCTCGACGGCTTGCGCGTGGATGCCGTGGCCTCGATGCTCTACCGCGACTATTCGCGCCCGGCCGGCGACTGGGTGCCGAACGTACACGGCGGGCGCGAGAACTACGAGGCGATCGATTTCCTCAAGCGGATGAACGTTCTTGCCTATGGCGAATGCCCCGGCATCGTGACCGCGGCCGAAGAAAGCACCGCCTTTCCCGGCGTGACCCGGCCGGCCCATGCCGGCGGGCTCGGCTTCGGCTACAAGTGGAACATGGGCTGGATGAACGACACGCTCGACTACATCCGCCGCGACCCGATCCATCGCCGGTATCACCACAACCAGATGACCTTCGGCATCACCTATGCCGGTACGGAAAACTTCATCCTGCCGATCAGCCATGACGAGGTCGTGCATGGCAAGGGATCGCTGCTGGACAAGATGCCGGGCACGGGGTGGGAGAAATTCGCCAACCTGCGCGCCTACCTGGGCTTCATGTGGGGCCATCCGGGCAAGAAGCTGCTGTTCATGGGGCAGGAATGGGCGCAGGGCCGGGAATGGAGCCATGACGCCAGCCTAGACTGGCACCTGCTGCGCGACCCGGCCCATGCCGGGGTGCAGGCGCTGGTGCGCGATCTGAACCGGCTGTATCGCCGCCTGCCGGCGCTGCACCGGGGCGATGCGCGGGCCGAGGGCTTTCGCTGGCTGGAACCCGACGATGCCGAACGCTCGGTCTTCGCCTGGATGCGGTCGGGCGAAGCGGGCGACGCGCCGGTGGTGGTCGCCGCGAATTTCACGCCGGTGCCGCGGCCGGACTACCGGATCGGGTTCCCCGCGCCGGGGCGCTGGCGCGAGGTGCTGAACACCGATGCCGGCGTCTACGGCGGCGGCGACCGCGGCAATCTCGGCGGGATCGAGACCGAGGCGCGGGGCTGGCACGGGCAGGCGCAGTCGGCCGCCGTCATGCTGCCGCCACTTTCGGTGGTGATGTTCGAACATGCCGGGGCGGGCGGCCCGGCGGGGGAGGTGCCATGAAACCCAGACCGATCACGCGGCTGTCGTCGCAGGCGATGGCCTTCGTCCTCGCCGGCGGCCGCGGCAGCCGGCTGAAGGAGCTGACGGACACCCGCGCGAAGCCGGCGGTCTATTTCGGCGGCAAGACCCGGATCATCGATTTCGCCCTGTCGAACGCGGTCAATTCCGGCATCCGCAAGATGGCGATCGCAACGCAGTACAAGGCGCATTCGCTGATCCGGCACTGCCAGCGCGGCTGGAACTTCTTTCGCGCCGAGCGCAACGAGTATCTCGATATCCTGCCCGCCAGCCAGCGGGTGAGCGAGAACAAGTGGTATCTCGGCACCGCCGACGCGGTGATGCAGAACATCGATATCGTCGACAGCTACGACATCCGCTACGTCGTGATCCTTGCCGGCGATCATGTCTACAAGATGGATTACGAGATCATGCTGCGCCAGCATGTCGACACCGGCGCGGACGTGACGATCGGCTGCCTGACGGTGCCGCGCGCCGAGGCGCGGGCCTTCGGGGTGATGGCGGTGGAGGCGGGGGGGAGGATCACCGACTTCCTCGAAAAGCCCGCCAATCCGCCCGGCATTCCCGGCGATCCCGATCACGCGCTGGCCTCGATGGGGATCTATGTCTTCGACTGGGCGTTCCTGCGCGACCTCCTGATCCGCGACGCCGCCGATCCGAACTCCAGCCACGATTTCGGCAACGACCTGATCCCGGAGATCGTGAAGACCGGCAAGGCGATGGCGCACAGGTTTTCCGAATCCTGCATCACCTCGGGGCTGGAAACCGAACCCTACTGGCGCGATGTCGGCACGCTGGACGCGTTCTGGCAGGCCAATATCGACCTGACCGATTTCGTGCCCAAGCTGGACCTCTACGACAACGCCTGGCCGATCTGGACCTATGCCGAGATCGTGCCGCCGGCGAAGTTCATCCATGACGAGGACGGGCGGCGCGGCTCCGCCGTGTCCTCGCTTGTCTCGGGCGATTGCATCGTCTCGGGCTCCGAGGTGCGCAACACGCTTCTGTTCACCGGCTGCCGCACGCATTCCTTCTCGGCCCTCGATCATGTCGTGGCGCTGCCCTACGTCACCGTGAACCGCCGCGCCCGGCTGAAGAACTGCGTGATCGATCGCGGCGTGGAGATCCCCGAGGGGCTGGTGGTGGGCGAGGATCCGGAAGAGGACGCGCGCTGGTTCCGGCGCACCGAGGCCGGGATCGTGCTGATCACCCGCAAGATGATCGCGGCGCGGGCGGCGGCGACGGGGTAGGGGATGACCGGCAAGGTTCTGTCCGTCGCCTCGGAATGCCTGGGGCTGATCAAGACCGGCGGCCTGGCCGATGTCGTCGCGGCGCTGCCGGCGGCGCTGGCCGGACAGGGCTGGGCGATGCGGGTGATGCTGCCGGCCTATCCGGGGCTGGCCGCACGGCTTGACCCGGCGCAAGAGGTATGGGCCGCCGACGACCTGTTCGGCGGACCGGGCCGGGTAGTGGCGGGCCGTGCGGCGGGGCTTGACCTGCTGCTTCTGGAGGCGCCGCATCTCTACGACCGTCCCGGCGGCCCCTATACCGGCCCGGCGGGCGACCACGCCGACAATGCCGAACGCTTCGCGGCGCTCAGCTGGGCGGCGGCGGCGCTGGCGCGCGACGGCACCACCGAAGGCTGGCGGCCCGACGTCCTGCATGCGCATGACTGGCAGGCGGGGCTGGCCCCGGCCTATCTGCGCTACGGGCCGGAAACCGCCGTGAAGAGCCTCGTCACGATTCACAACATCGCCTTCCAGGGCCTTGCCCCGGCAACGAAAATGGCCGCCCTGCGCCTGCCGGCGGAAGCCTTCCATCCCGACGGGCTGGAATACTGGGGCCAGCTTTCGGCGCTGAAGGCCGGGCTGGTGACCGCCGATGCGATCAGCACGGTCAGCCCGACCTATGCCGACGAGTTGATGCGGCCGGAATTCGGCATGGGGCTGGAGGGCGTGATCGCCCGGCGCGCGGATGCGGTGCACGGCATCCTGAACGGCGTCGACACGACGCTGTGGAACCCCGAAACCGATCCCGACGTTCATCCCTATACCGCGCGCAAGCGGCAAGGAAAGGCGCGCAACCGGTTGGCTTTGATCGAGGAATTCGGGTTGGACGAGGTTCCCGGTCCGCTGGCGATCCTGGTCAGCCGGCTGACCTGGCAAAAGGGGATCGACCTGATCCCCGCCGCGCTCGGCCCCTTCGTCGAGGCCGGCGGCGGGCTGGCGGTGCTGGGCTCGGGCGACCGCGATCTGGAGACCGCGCTGCAAGAGGCCGCCGCGCGCAATCCCGGCCGCGTCTCGGTCCGGATCGGCTATGACGAGGCGCTGAGCCACCGGATGTTCGCCGGCGGCGACGCGGTGCTGGTGCCCTCGCGCTTCGAACCCTGCGGGCTGACGCAGATGTACGGGCTGCGCTACGGCGCGGTGCCGGTGGTGGCCGGCACCGGCGGGCTGGCCGACACGGTGATCGACGCCAGCCCCGCGGCCCTTGTCGCCGGGGCGGCGACCGGCATCGTGTTCCGCCCGGTCGATGCGCTCGGCCTCGACCAGGCGTTGCGGCGGCTGGTGCGGCTGCATGCCGACCGGCGGCAATGGGCGGCAGTGCGGGCGCGCGGCATGAAGGCGGACTTCGGGTGGGACCGTCCGGCAGCGGCCTATGCCGCGCTCTACGCGCAGCTGTCGTCATGAGCCTTGCGATGCGCGCGGGTCGCCCCGGTGCGCCGGGGGTGACGATCCTGCATGACGGGCTGCGCTTTGTCCTGCCCTCGGTCCATGCCACACGGGTGGAGCTTTGCCTGTTCGCCCCCGGCGACGGCAGGGAAATCTTCCGCGCCGACCTGCCGGGCCGCGAGGGCGAGCTGTGGTTCGGCGAGCTTGCGGGCGGCGGGCCGGGGCTGCACTACGGCTATCGCGTGCACGGGCCCTGGGCGCCCGAGGCTGGCCACCGCTTCGACCCGGCGAAGCTGCTGATCGATCCCTGGGCCAAGGCCTGGTCGGGCGAGATCGGCCACGGCGCGGCCCTTTATCCCGGCCCGCCGGGCGCGGCGCCGGACGGGCGCGACACCGCCGCGCTGGTGCCGAAAGCGATCGTTCCCGGCCCGGACGATTTCGACTGGCAAGATGACGAACGCCCCGCAACCCGCTGGTCGGACACGGTGATCTACGAGGCGCACCCGCGCGGCCTGACGCTGCGGCACCCCGACGTGCCGCCTGCGCTGCGCGGCCGGCTGGCCGGCCTCGCGGCCCCCGCGATGCTGGCGCATTACCGACGGCTGGGGATCACCGCGCTGGAACTGATGCCGGTGGCCGCCTATGCCGACGAACGGTTCCTCGTCGAGAAGGGATTGCGGAACTGGTGGGGCTACCAGACCGTCGGGCCGATGGCGCTGATGCCGCGGCTGGGGCCGGGCGACCTGCGGCGGGAATTCAAGAGCACCGTGCAAGCCCTTCACCGCGAAGGGATCGAGGTGATCCTCGATGTCGTCTTCAACCACACCGGCGAAAGCGGCAACACCGGGCCGGTGCTGTCGCTGAAGGGGATCGACAACGCCAGCTTCTACCGGCTCGACCCGCAGGGCGGCTATGTCGACCATGCCGGCACCGGCAACACGCTGGACCTGACCCATGCGATGACGCTGCGGCTGGTGATGGACAGCCTCAGGCACTGGGCGACGGACTACCGGGTGGACGGGTTCCGCTTCGACCTTGGCGTGACGCTGGCGCGGGAGGATGCCGGGTTCTACGCCAATGGCGGCTTCCTGCGTGCGCTGCGGCAGGATCCGGTCCTGGCCCCGCTGAAACTGATCGTGGAACCCTGGGATATCGGGCCGGGCGGCTACCAGCTGGGCCGGTTTCCCCGGCCCATCGCGGAATGGAACGACCGGTTCCGCGACGGGGTACGCCGGTTCTGGCGTGGCGACGGCGGCGCGGCCCCGGATCTTGCGCGCCGGCTGGCAGGATCGGCGGAGCATTTCGACCACGGGCTGCGGGCGCCCTGGGCCAGCGTCAACTACCTTGCCTCGCATGATGGCTTCACCCTGCAAGATACCGTGAGCTATACGGAAAAACGCAACCACGCGAACGGCGAGGGCAATCGCGACGGGCATCACGACAACCTCTCCGACAACCTCGGCCACGAGGGGCCGAGCGACGATCCGGCGATCCGGGCGGCACGGTCGGCGCGGGTGCGCGCGATGCTGGCCACCCTCTATCTTGCGCAGGGCACGCCGATGCTCGCCGCCGGGGACGATTTCGGCAACAGCCAGAACGGCAACAACAACGCCTATGCGCAGGACAACGAAACCGGCTGGCTGAACTGGGCCGGGGCCGATTCGGGGCTGATCGCCTATGTCGGGCGGCTGGCGGCGCTGCGGCGGGCCGAACCGTTGCTGCGGCAGCCGCGCTTCCTGCATGGCCAGCCGGGGCCTGAAGGCGCGCGCGACCTTGTCTGGCGCCGCGCCGACGCGGGCGAGGCGGGCGAGGCCGACTGGCACGACCCGGCGTTCGACTGCCTGGGGATGGAGATCCGCGCCGCGGCTGGCGGCGGCACCGGGCAGGGCGCCCTTTACGCGATCTTCAACGCCGGGAGCGAGACGGGTATCGTGCTGCCGGAAGGGGCCTGGCGCTGCCTGTTCGACAGCGCCGGCCGCGGCGGCGGCGATCCGATGGCCGCGCAATCGGTGCGGCTTTACAAGGACAGCGAGGAGGCCGGGACGTGACGGTGCAGACAGTGGCGGTAGAGCCGTTCGACGATCAGAAACCGGGCACATCGGGCCTGCGGAAGAAGACCCGCGCGTTTCGCCGGCCGCATTACCTGGAATGCTTCGTGCAGGCGATTTTTGATGCGATCGGTGGCGCTTCGGGCAAGACCTTCGTGCTGGGCGGCGACGGCCGCGCGTTCTCGCCCGAGGCGGCGCAGGTGATCCTGAGGATGGCGGCCGCGAACGGCGCGGCGCGCGTGATCGTCGGGCAGGGCGCGCTTCTGTCCACCCCGGCGGCCTCGCACCTGATCCGCAAGCGCGGCACCGATGGCGGCATCATCCTGTCGGCCAGCCACAACCCCGGCGGCGAGGACGGCGATTTCGGGGTGAAGTTCAACACCGCGACCGGCGGCCCGGCCCCGGAACCGGTGACCGAGAGGATCTATGCCGCGTCCCGCGACCTCACCGACTACCGGATAATGCAGACCGGCGACGCCGACCTCGCGCGGCTGGGAACGCAAGCGATGGGCGACATGCTGATCGAGGTCGTCGATCCCGTCGCCGACTATGCCGACCTGATGGAAAATCTTTTCGATTTCCGAGCGATATCGGCACTCTTTCAATCAGGGTTCCGGATGCGGTTCGACGCGATGAACGCGATCACCGGCCCCTACGCGACCGAGGTGCTGGAGCGGCGGATCGGGGCGCCGGCGGGTACGGTGATCCGCGCCGTGCCGCTGCCGGATTTCGGCGGCGCGCATCCCGATCCGAACCCGACCTGGGCCGACACCCTGATGGCCGAGATGATGGCGCCCGACGGACCGGATTTCGGCGCGGCCTCGGACGGGGACGGCGACCGCAACATGATCCTCGGGCGCGGCGTCTATGTCAGCCCGTCGGATTCGATCGCGGTGCTGGCGGCGAACGCGACGCTGGTGCCGGCCTATGCCGCGGGGCTTGCCGGCGTCGCGCGCTCGATGCCGACCTCCGCCGCGCTCGACCGGGTCGCGGCCGCGCTGGACATCGAATGCCACGAGACACCGACGGGCTGGAAGTTCTTCTCGCAACTGCTGGACGCGAACCGCGCGACACTGTGCGGCGAGGAAAGCTTCGGCACCGGGTCGAACCACGTGCGCGAGAAGGACGGCCTGTGGGCGGTTCTGATGTGGCTGAACATCCTGGCGGAACGCAAGGAAAGCGTTCGTGAAATCCTCGAGGGCCATTGGCGGCGCTTCGGCCGCAACTACTATTCCCGGCACGATTACGAAGCGCTGGACGCGGCCGTCGCGGAACGCGTTGTCGCCGGGCTGCGCGAGAGATTGCCGACCCTGGCGGTGCAGGCCATCGACGGCCGAACCGTCGTGCTGGCCGACGACTTCGCCTATACCGATCCGGTCGATGGCAGCGTGACGCCGGGCCAGGGCCTGCGGATCGTGTTCGGCGACGGCGCGCGGATCATCCTGCGCAAGTCCGGCACCGGCACCGAGGGCGCAACGCTCAGGCTGTACCTCGAACGCATCGTCGCCGGGCCGGACGGGTTGACGGAAGACGCGCAGGAGGCGCTGGCGGGGATCGTCGCGCTGGCCGAGGATCTTCTGCGGATCAAGGCACTGAGCGGCCGGACGGGGCCGGACGTGATTACCTGATCCGGATGGAGGTTTAGCGGATAATCAGTATTATGTAAAATAAAGTCCGACCTGAACCAGTACCGCTCCGCCGGCAAGCCTTGCCCCGCCGGGCGCCGTCAGACATATTCGCGTCACGGAATGTCTTATGGGAGGAACGGGCATGCGGATCACGCGACGGTCACTGATGGCGGCGACGGGTGCCGCGGCGCTGGCGGGCAGCGTCCTGCCGCGGCGGGTCTGGGCGGAAACCGCGCTCGACCTCGGCGGCGGCGCGAGCCTGACAACGCTGTCGGACGGCAACCTCGTGCTGCCGGGCGATTTCATCCTTGGCGGCATGCCGCAGGCCGAGATGACCGATATCGTCACCCGCTACGGCCTGTCGACCGATCAGCTGACACCGCCCTGCAACGTCACGCTGTATCGCGACGGCACCAACACGGTGCTGTTCGATGTCGGATCGGGCCCCGATTTCATGCCCTCGGCGGGCAAGATCACCGAGGCGATGGACGCGATCGGGCTGGCGCCGGAGGAAGTGACGCATGTGATCTTCACCCATGCCCATCCCGATCACATCTGGGGCCTTCTCGACGAATTCGACGAACCGCTGTTCTACGAGGCGGCCTACCATATCGGCCGTCAGGAATGGGAGTACTGGACCGATCCGGCGACGGTCGACACCATCGGGCTGGAACGGCAAAGCTTTGCCGTTGGTGCGGCCCGGCGTCTTGCGGTGCTTGAAGACAGCATCAACCTCTTCGAGGATGCCACTGAAATCCTTCCCGGAATCGCCTCTGTCGCCAGCTTCGGCCACACCCCCGGCCACATGGCGTTCGACGTCGGCGGCAAGGTTCTGGTCGGCGGCGACGCGATCGGCAACCACCATGTCGCCTTCGAGCGTCCGCAATGGCCCTCCGGGTCCGACCAGGACCCCGAGATGGGCGCCGCGACGCGGGTGGCGCTTCTGGACCGGATCGTCGCCGACGATCTGACGCTGGTGGGCTTCCACCTGCCCGGCGGCGGCATCGGCCGGGTCGAGCGTGCCACGGACGGCTACCGCTACGTGGAGGATCTGTGATGCGCAGCCTCCTCGCCCTGCTCGCCCTCGCCGCCCCTGCCCTCGCCTCCGAGGATATCCCCGATCAATACCCGCAATCGGTTCTCTACGCGAAACCGGTAGAGGTGATCCCGCATGTCTTCTCCGCCATCGGCGCCACCGCGCCGCCGACCTACGAGAACGCAGGCCATAACAACAACCTGTCGTTCATCGTCACCGGCGATGGGGTGATCGTGGTGAATGCCGGCGCATCCTACCTTCTTTCCAAGGCCTTGCACGATGAAATTCGCGCGGTGACCGATCAGCCCGTGAAGCTCGTGATCAACGAGAACGGGCAAGGCCACGCGATGCTGGGCAACAACTACTGGATCGAACAGGGCGTGCCGGTTCTGGCCCATGTCGACGCCGCCGAGGAATTCGCCCGCGACGGTGGCCAGGCGCTGGCCGCGCTGCAGGCCTACGCGCGCGAGAATGCCGAGGGCACGGTGCCGATGGGCCCCACCGAAACCTTCGAGGACAGCCGGACCATCGAGATGGGCGATGTCACGGTCGAGGTGCTGCACCTTGGCCCGGCGCATTCGCCCGGCGACACGCAGGTCTGGATCCCGCAGTGGTCGATGATGATCGCCGGCGACATCGCCTTCCACGAACGGATGCCGCCGATCTTCGAGGGCACCTGCACGTCGTGCTGGATCGAGACCTGGGAAACCGCCTTCGCGCCGCTGAACCCGACCTACATCGTTCCCGGCCACGGCCATCCCACGAACCTTGCGCAGGTCACGCGCTACACCCGCGACTACGTTGCCTATCTGCGCGACAGGATCCGCGCGCATATCGACGAGGGCGGCGACCTGGCCGGGGCCTACTACGTCGACCAGTCGCCCTATGCCCATCTCGACACGTTCGAGGAACTGGCAACCAAGAACGCCGGTGTCGTCTTCGCCGAGATGGAGTGGGAATGATGGCCGCGATCCCCCCGGTCTGCGATTTCGGCTGGAAGGCCCCCGATCTCGCCCTGCCCGGCACCGACGGCAAGACATGGTCGCTGGCCGATGTGGCGGGGCCGAACGGCACGCTGATCATGTTCATCTGCAACCACTGCCCCTATGTGCAGGCGGTGATCGACAGGATCGTGCGGGACGCGCGCGACCTGCAAGGGCTGGGCATCGGCGTCGCCGCGATCTCGTCGAACGATGCCATCGCCTATCCGCAGGACGGGTTCGACGCGATGCGGGCGGAGGCGGAGAAACACGCCTTTCCCTTCCCCTACCTCTTCGACGAAAGCCAAGACGTGGCAAGGGCTTACGGCGCGGTCTGCACGCCGGACTTCTTCGGTTTCGACGCCGGGTTCGGGCTTCAGTATCGCGGCCGGCTGGATGCCTCGGGCAGCCGCCCCGCGCCGCCGGACGCCCGGCGCGAGTTGTACGAGGCGATGCGCCACGTCGCCGAAACCGGGCGCGGACCGGCCGATCAGGTGGCCAGCATCGGCTGTTCGATCAAGTGGAAGGCGGCCTGAGATGGCCGCGCTGGTCTTCGACCTCGACGGCACGCTGATCGACAGCGCGCCCGACATTCATCTGGCCGCCAATGCCGCGCTGAGCGAGGAAGGCGTGCCGACCCTGACCCTCGCCGAGGCGCGCGACTGCGTGGGCCATGGCGCGGCGATCTTCGTCTCGCGCGCGATGGCGCTGCGCGGCCTGGGTGACGACCCGGCCCTGCACCGCCGTATCCTCGACGGCTTCCTGGGCCGCTACGAGGGCGCCGTGCACCTCACCCGGCCCTACCCCGGGGTGCCCGAGGCGCTCGACGCGCTGCGCGGCGCGGGCCACCGGCTGGCACTGTGCACCAACAAGCCCGCCGCGCCGACGCGCGCCGTCCTGTCCCATCTCGGCCTCGATGCGCTGTTCGACCCGGTGATCTGCGGCGACAGCCTGCCGCAGCGCAAACCCCATCCCGCACCGCTCCATGCCGCCGTCGCTGGAGCGGGCGGCGGGCCGGCGATCTATGTCGGCGATAGCGAGGTCGATGCCGAAACGGCGCTGGCCGCCACCCTGCCCTTCCTGCTGTTCACCGAGGGCTATCGCAAGACACCGGTCGCCGAACTGCCGCACACCCGCACCTTCGACCGGTTCAGCGCCCTGCCCGGTCTCGTCGCCGAGTTGCTCGCCTGATACATTCAAAACTTGATATGTGTTGTGCCACTCCTATATGATGGGAAGGAACGAAGCGGAGGATTCCCATGACTGCCGAGACGACCGAAGCGACCCGGCTGAAACATCCCGTGGTCAAGGCCTTCTTCGACGAGGCGACCTTCACCATCACCTATGTCGTGAAGGATCCCGACAGCAATGCGGCCGCGATCATCGATTCGGTGCTGGATTTCGACTATGCCTCGGGCCGCACCGATACCCGGTCCGCCGACGAGGTCATCGCCCATGTCAGGGCCGAGGGGCTGGATATCCGGTGGGTTCTGGAAACCCATGTTCATGCCGACCACCTGTCGGCCGCGCCCTACCTGCAACAGCGCGTCGGCGGCAAGATCGGCATCGGCGAGAAGATCACGGTGGTCCAGAACACCTTCGGCAAGGTGTTCAACGAGGGCACGGAGTTCCAGCGCGACGGCAGCCAGTTCGACCGGCTGTTCGTCGAGGGTGACACCTTCGAGATCGGCGGCCTCAAGGGCCGGGTGCTGCACACGCCGGGCCACACCCCGGCCTGCCTGACCTACGTGATCGAGGATGCCGCCTTCGTCGGCGACACGCTGTTCATGCCCGATTTCGGCACCGCGCGCTGCGACTTTCCCGGCGGTTCGGCCGAGGCGCTGTATCGCTCGATCCAGAAGATCCTGGCCCTGCCGGACGAAACCCGCGTCTTCGTCGGCCATGACTACAAGGCCCCGGGCCGCGACACCTACGCCTGGGAAACCACGGTGGGCGAACAGAAGGCGCTCAACGTCCATGTCGGGGCCGGCAAGCCGATGGAGGATTTCGTGCGGATGCGGACCGAACGCGACGCGACGCTGGCGATGCCGCGGCTGATCATCCCGTCCTTGCAGGTCAACATGCGCGCGGGCCAGATGCCGCCGGCCGAAGACAACGGCAAGACCTATCTCAAGGTGCCCGTCAACGGGCTGTGAGCGAGGTGCGCAGGAACCTCCCCGTCGGCCGTCAGGCCGGCGACTGGGGCGGCCCGCGGGCCGCCCCATTTTCTAGGAAAGGCAAGCCGGAATGCGGCGTTACTTCCCGATCCTCGACTGGGGCCGCAGCTATGGCCGCGAGACGCTGACCAATGACATGATCGCGGCGGTGATCGTCACGATCATGCTGATCCCGCAGTCGCTGGCCTATGCGCTGCTGGCCGGCCTGCCCGCCGAGGTCGGGCTCTACGCTTCGATCGCGCCGCTTCTGGTCTATGCCGTGCTGGGCACCTCGCGGGCGCTCGCCGTCGGGCCGGTGGCGGTGGCCAGCCTGATGACCGCCGCCGCCGTGGGCGAACTGGCTGCGCAGGGCACGCCGGAGTACCTTGGCGCGGCGATCGCGCTGGCCTTCCTGTCGGGGGTGATGCTGCTGGCGATGGGGTTCCTTCGGCTGGGCTTCCTGGCCGCCTTTCTCAGCCATCCGGTGATCTCGGGCTTCATCAGCGCCTCCGGCCTGATCATCGCGGCCAGCCAGCTCAAGCATATTCTCGGGGTGCCCGCCTCGGGCCATACCCTGATCGAGATCCTCGGCGGCCTGTTCGCCGGGCTTGACCAGGTCAACCTGCCGACCCTGGCGATCGGGCTGGCGGCCACCGGGTTCCTCTACTGGTCGCGCGGCGGGCTGAAACGCTACCTGGCGAATCGCGGGGTACCGGCCCGGCGCGCGGGGCTTCTGTCGCGGACCGCGCCGGTGGTGGCCGTTGCCGCCACCGTGCTCGTCACATGGCTGTTCGGGCTGGAGGCGGCGGGCGTGGCGATCGTGGGCGACGTGCCCAGCGGCCTGCCCACGCCCGCGCTGCCGCCGTTCGACCTGACGCTCTGGGCCCAGATCGCGGTTCCGGCGCTTCTGATCACCATCGTCGGCTATGTCGAGACCGTCTCGGTCGCGCAGACGCTGGCGGCCAAGCGCCGCCAGCGGATCGACCCGGACCAGGAGCTGATCGCGCTTGGCGGCGCCAACCTCGGCTCGGCGTTTTCAGGCGGTTTCCCGGTGACCGGCGGCTTCGCCCGTTCGGTGGTGAACTTCGACGCGGGCGCCGAAACGCCGGCGGCGGGCGCCTTCACCGCCGTCGGCATGGCGCTGGCGACCCTCTACCTCACGCCGCTGCTGCATTACCTGCCCAAGGCCACGCTGGCCGCCACGATCATCGTCGCGGTGCTCAGCCTCGTCGATCTGGGCGCGCTGCGGCGGACCTGGGCGTTTTCCCGCGCCGATGCCGCGGCGATGGCCGCCACCATCCTCGTCACCCTCGCCGCGGGGGTGGAGGCCGGGATCGTCGCCGGTGTCGGCCTGTCGCTTTTCCTGCATCTCTATCGCACCTCGCGCCCGCATGTCGCGATCGTCGGCCAGGTTCCGGGGACCGAGCATTTCCGCAACATCGACCGCCACGCCGTTGTCACCGCGCCCGATGTCGTGACGATCCGGATCGACGAAAGCCTGTACTTCCCGAACGCCCGCTTTCTCGAGGATACGGTGCAGGCCCAGGTCGGCGCCAATCCCCGCCTGCGGCACGTGGTGCTGATGTGTTCGGCCGTGAACGATATCGACGCCTCGGCGCTGGAAAGCCTTGAGACGATCAATCAGCGCCTGTCGGACGCCGGCGTCACGCTGCACCTGAGCGAGGTCAAGGGGCCGGTGATGGACCGGCTGAAGCGCAGCCATTTCCTGCACGACCTGACGGGCGGTGTCTTCCTTACGCAGTTCGACGCGATGCGCGCGCTGGCCCCCGACCTGGCCTGCCGCACGCTGGCGGCGGGGAGGCGCGATCTGGCCCGCAACGGCGGCTGAGCCGCGCCTCAGACGATCCCGCGTTCGGCGAAGGGGCGGCCCTCCAGCACCCGCTCGACGCCCAGTGGCGACAGGTCGAGGCTGCGCCAGCCGCCGTGGACGATGATCTCTGCCAGTCCGCGCCCCACCGCCGGGGCCTGCTGCAACCCATGCCCGGAAAACCCCGAGGCGACGAGCAGGTTCCGCCAACCGGGGTGCCGGCCGAGGATCGCGTTCTGGTCGAGCCGGTTGTAATCGTAGTGCCCCACCCACATCCGCAAGACCTTGACCGCGTCGAACCCCGGCGCGCGCGCGTAAAGCGCGGGCCAGATCGCGTCCTCGAACTGCGCGTGGTCGGGTTCGAAATCCATCGGGTCACAGGGCCCGTCGTCCAGCGGGACCGTGGCGGTGATCCAGTGGTCGTGTTCGGGCCGCAGGTAGTAGCCTTGAAAGTCGATCATCAGCGGCGCGCCGGGGTGCCGGGCGTTCGGCGCGTCGATCAGAAAGACCGTGCGCTTGCGGGGTTCTACCGGCCAGTCCTCGCCCACAAGCCGAAGCAGTCCGGCGGCCGCCGTGCCGGCGCAAAGGACCACTTCGGCGGCCTCCAGACTCGCGCCAGAGGCGAGTTTCACCGCCGCGATCCGGTCGCCCGAACGATCCATCCCGACGACCCGGTCGGCCACGAACTCGGCCCCCGCCGCCCGCGCGGCGGCCCTCAAACCGCCGAGGAATCCCATGTTGTCGAACCAGCCCTCGTCGCGCGGGCCGTAACTGCCCGCGACCACGTCGTCGAGCGCGAGCCAGGGGAAGCGACGTGCCAGCGCGGCCCGTTCCAGCACCTCCGTCGCGGCGCCAAGTCCTTGCTGCATCGCGGCAATCTCCCGCGCCGTGGCGGCCCCTTCGGCGGTTCCCGCCAGGAAGAGATAGCCATTCTCGGTCAGCCCAAGGTCGGCGACACCGCCGTCCGGGCCGGTCCAGTGCGAAAAGTTCTTAATGAAATCAATCCCGAACCTGCTGATTTGCACGTTGACGGGGTTGGAGAACTGCGACCGGATCGAAGCGACGGACAATGCAGTTGCAGCATGGGCATAGGTCGGGTCCGGTTCCACCACCCGCACCCGCATCCCCGGCGCCAGCCGGGTCAGCCAGAACGCGACGGAGGCACCCATGATCGCCCCGCCGATCACCACCACGTCGATCCGATCGCCCATCCAAGGCCTCCCCTGCCCGATTCCGGTTCTACCACGACCGGCGGCGGGGGGAAGCGGGACGCATCGGCGGTTCGGGTGATTTGGCATCCCCGATCCGGTAGAACACGATACATCCGTTCGTCTGTAGGTTGAATCTGTCCGAAAGTTTGTGGATAAGGACGCCTTGTCGTGAAAACGCCCTTGTGTCCGCGGAAATGAAAGGCAAGTTGGCCACGTTCCATGAGTGGTGGTCTTTGGACCAGGAACATCGGCGAAGATCAGCTCGGGGTTTTTCCGGGGGTCTGCGTCGGAAGGCCGGGATGCCGGTGCCGCTCCGGGCCGGTGCATTTCCGCCGGTCTGGCGGCCGCTGCCACGCCCTTGCGAGGGCCGGCTCCCGGCCCTGCTCGCCGCCTTCGCTTCTGGCTTCAGGGCCTTTGGCGAACATGAAAAAACGGCGCAGGCCTGTCCGGGCCCGCGCCGTTTTGCCGTTCAGGATCGCGGGGTGCTCAGCCGCCCAGGGTCTTGGCGACCTCGGCCGCGAAATCCTCTTCCTTCTTCTCGATCCCCTCGCCGACGGCGACGCGGACATAGCCGGTGATCTCGGCGCCGGCCTCTTTCGCGGCCTCGGCCACCGTCACGTCGGGGTTGATCACGAATTTCTGGCCCAGCAGCGTGACTTCCTCGAGGAACTTCTTCAGCCGGCCGACGATCATCTTCTCGATCACCGCGTCGGGCTTGCCCGATTCGCGCGCCTGCTCGGTCAGCACGGCCCGCTCCCGCTCCAGCAGCGCCGGGTCGAGATCGGCCTCGCCCAGAGAGGCGGGCGAGGTCGCCGCGACATGCATGGCAACCTGCCGGCCGAAGGCCGCGTCGCCGCCCTTCAGCGCCACCAGGACGCCGATCTTGCCCATGCCGTCGGCCGCGGCGTTGTGCACGTAGGAAACGACGGTGTCGCCTTCCAGCCGGGCCATGCGGCGCAGGGTCATGTTCTCGCCGATCTTGGCGATCGCGTCGGTCAGAACCTCCGACACCGGCTTGCCGCCGACCGGGGCGGCGTTCAGCGCGTCGAGATCGGCGGCGCCAAGCGCGGCATCGGTAATGCCCCGCACCATCGCCTGGAACTCCTCGTTCTTGGCGACGAAATCGGTTTCAGAGTTGACCTCGACCGCGACGCCCACGCCATCGGCCACGGCGACGCCGACAAGGCCCTCGGCCGCGACGCGGCCGGATTTCTTGGCGGCCTTGGCCAGGCCCTTGGTGCGCAGCCAGTCGACGGCGGCATCCATGTCGCCGCCGGTTTCGGTCAGCGCCTTCTTGGCGTCCATCATGCCCGCGCCGGTCTGGTCGCGCAGGTCCTTCACCATCTGTGCGGTGATAGCCATCTGGGGCTCTCCTCAATTCTCGAAAGGGGTCGGGCGGGGAGTATCCCCGCCCGGTGACGTTCCCGTGACGGGGCCTCAGGCCTCGTCGGCGGTCTCGGCCAGCGCCTCTTCCTCGACGCCGGCCTCCAGCGCGCCGAGATCGACGCCGGCGGCGCCCATCTGCGCGGTCATCCCGTCCAGCGCAGCGCGCGCCACGAGGTCGCAGTACAGCGAGATCGCACGGGCGGCATCGTCATTGCCGGGAATGATGTAGTCCACGCCATCGGGCGAGCAGTTGGTGTCGACGACGGCGACGACCGGGATGCCAAGCTTCCGGGCTTCGAGGATCGCAAGGTCTTCCTTGCCCACGTCGATCACGAACAGCAGGTCCGGCAGGCCGCCCATTTCGCGGATCCCGCCCAGCGAGGCCTGCAGCTTGGCCTGCTCGCGCTCCATGCCAAGGCGTTCCTTCTTGGTCAGGCCCTCGGCGCCCTGCCCCATCGTCTCGTCGATCTGCTTGAGCCGCTGGATCGACTGCGACACGGTCTTCCAGTTGGTCAGCGTGCCGCCCAGCCAGCGGTGGTTCATGTAGTACTGGGCGCATTTCTCGGCCGCCTCGGCGATCGGCTTCTGCGCCTGCCGCTTGGTGCCGACGAACAGGATGCGGCCACCCTTGGCCACCGTCTCGCGGATCACGTTCAGCGCGGCGTCCAGCATCGGCACCGTCTGGGTCAGGTCGATGATGTGGATGCCGTTGCGGTCGCCGTAGATGTACTCGCCCATCCGCGGGTTCCAGCGCTGCGTCTGGTGACCGAAGTGAACGCCAGCTTCCAGAAGCTGACGCAGATTGAAGTCGGGAAGCGCCATATCAGTTCCTTTCCGGTTTCGCGCCTCGGCGGGGCATCAGGGATCGCTCCCAACCGGCGGACCCGCGAGGATGTCTCCCCCGCAAGGCCCAAGCCCCGCCTGTGAAGTGGCGCGCGTCTAGCGCGGGACGCGAGGGATTGCAAGCCTGTACGGGCAAGCCGCGCCGCGGGCCCCGACGATTTCGTGGCGGAGCGCGCGGATCACTCCAGTTCGGCCAGCCAGTGCGCCACCGGCGCAAGCGTTGCGGCGATCCCGGCCAGCAGGTCGGGCGCCGCCGGCCCGAACAGGTCGTCGGGCATCGGCCGGGGCGACGGGGTCCGCAGCACGAAATGCCTGCGGCGCAGCAGATGCTCCCAGTCGCCCGCCGCCGTGAAGCCGCGCGGCAGCCGCGCGAGGTCGGGCGGATCGAAGGCGCAGCCCAGCCCCTCGGCGGCCGCGATGTGGCGCAGCAGCGCGCCGCGCGCCGACGCGTCGCACAGCGCCGCCCGGTAGGCCGCCAGCCGCGCGGGCGGCATCGCCCATTCGCCCACGCCGTAGTCGAACCCCTCCGGTCCGATCACCAGGTGCACCGCCGGCCGCTTGCCGACCGGCTCGCCGGCGGCGAGGACCAGGTGCATCCGGGCATGGAACGGGCGCTTGTCGGCCGAGAACCGCGTGTCGCGGTGCAGCCGGCGCAGGCTGCCGTCGATCTTCGGGACGACGGTGAGGCCGATATCGGCTGCCGGGATCACCAGCGCCCGCGCCAGCGCGATCCCGGCTGCCTTCCAGTCGCGGTCGTAATCCGCGCGATGGGCGGCCATCCAGTCGCGGTCGTTATGCGCGGCCAGCGCCGCCAGGAACCCGATCGTGGCCCTCGGCAGGCCGGCATAGGCATCACTCATCACGCATCTCCACACCCCTGGTCGTCAGACTGCGCCGGACCACGCGCGGTATCAAGCCCGCGGGGGCTTGCCGGGGCGCATGCCGCCAGCTAGCACGGGCCATGGTATCCGCGCCCGACATCCTGTGCATCGGTTCGGTCCTTTGGGACATCATCGGACGCAGCCCGCAGCCGATGCCGCATGGCGCCGACCGGCCGGGCCGGATCACCCGGCTGCCGGGCGGGGTGGCGATGAACATCGCGATGGCGCTGGCCCGGCTGGGGCTGCGCCCGGCGCTCCTGACCGCGATCGGCCGCGACGCCGAGGGCGAGGATCTGCTCGCCGCCTGCGCGGCGCTGGGGCTCGACACCGGCCATGTCCACCGGCCCGAGGGGCTGGCGACCGATCGCTACATGGCGGTGGAAGCCGCCGGCGGGCTGATCGCGGCGATCGCCGACGCGCATACGCTGGAGGCCGCCGGCGCGGCCATCCTCGCGCCGATGGCGGACGGGCGGCTGGGCAGCGCCGCGCGGCCCTGGGCGGGGCCGGTCGCGCTGGACGGCAACCTCACCGCGGCGCTTCTGGCCGAGATCGCCACCTCGCCGCTGTTCGCCGGCGCCGATCTGCGGGTCGCGCCGGCCTCGCCGGGCAAGGCGGAGCGGCTGGAACCGCTGCTCGGGCATGCCGGGGCGACGCTGTATCTCAATCTCGAAGAGGCCTCGATCCTGTGCGGCCGGCCCTGTGCCGGCGCGCCCGAGGCCGCGGCCCGGCTGGTCGCGGCGGGGGCGCGGCGCGTCCTGGTCACCGATGGCGCGGGCCCTGCCGCCGACGGGCTGGCCGGTGACGGGGTCGTGGTGGCCGCGCCGCCGGCGGTGACCGCCGTGCGGGTGACCGGGGCCGGCGATACCTTCATGGCCGCGCACCTTGCCGCCGATCTGGCCGGCGCGGATCGCGCCGCGGCTCTCGAACGCGGGCTGGCGGCGGCGGCCGAACACGTCGGCGGCGGCGCCCCGAAAGTGGCCGCGACATGACCGGTTTTCGAACTGAACCCAGCGTCCTGGTACGGGGATTGCAGCGATGAACCAGCGTGACCTACCGCTCGCCTTCACAGCCGAAGTCGCGGAGGCCCTGGCCGGGGGCCGGCCTGTCGTCGCGCTGGAATCGACGATCATCACCCATGGCATGCCCTGGCCACGGAACGCCGAAACCGCCCGCGCGGTCGAGGCCGAGGTACGGGACGGCGGTGCGGTGCCGGCCACCATTGCCGTCATGGACGGCGCGGTCCGCGTGGGCCTCGCGCCGGACGAACTGGATCGGCTCGCCCGCGAGACCGGCGTGATGAAACTTTCCAGCGCCGATCTCGCCGCCTGCCTCGTGACCGGCCGCACCGGGGCCACGACGGTCGCCGCGACGATGATCTGCGCGCATCTCGCCGGGATCGAGGTGTTCGCGACCGGCGGGATCGGCGGTGTCCACCGCGGGGCCGAGACCAGCTTCGACATCTCCGCCGATCTTCGGGAACTCGCGCGCAGCCCGGTTACCGTGGTCGCGGCGGGCGCCAAGGCGATCCTCGACCTGCCGAAGACCCTCGAGGTTCTGGAAACCCTCGGCGTGCCGGTGATCGCCTTCGGACAATCGGCCTTCCCGGCCTTCTGGTCGCGCGACTCGGGCCTCGCCGCGCCGCTTCGGATGGACGATCCGGCCGAGATCGCGGCCGCGCACCGGATGCGCGCCCGGCTTGGCCTTGGCGGCGGCCAACTGGTCGCGAACCCGATCCCGGCGGAGGCGGAGATCCCCGCAAGCATCATCGGCCCGGCGATCGAGTCGGCGCTGGCCGAGGCGCAGGCGGCGGGGATCGCGGCCAAGCAGGTCACGCCCTTCCTGCTGGGCCGGGTTCTCGATCTGACAAAGGGCCGGTCGCTTGCGGCCAATATCGCCCTCGTACGTGCAAATGCCCGACTCGCCGCAAGAATTTCCGTCGAACTGGCCCGGCATCGGCCGGTCGACCCGTTGTGAGCCTGCCGGAAAGCGCCTACATTCCGCGAGTCCTCCCCGGAGCCGCACATGGACGAGTCCGACGATCCCCTGCACCTGCACCCGCACCCGCGCAAGCGCGGGTTCTTCGCCGGGCTGCGCGCCTCGTTCCTCACCGGGCTGGTCGTCATCGCGCCGATCGGGCTGACGCTGTGGCTGATCTGGACGGTGGTGGGCTGGATCGACAGCTGGGTGCTGCCTTTCGTGCCGGCCAAGTACCGGCCCGATCAGTATATCGGGATCGACCTGCGCGGCCTCGGCGTGATCATCTTCCTGATCTTCACCATCGTCGTCGGCTGGATGGCCAAGGGGCTGATCGGCCGGTCGCTGATCGGCTGGGCCGAGGGACTGGTGGACCGGATGCCGGTGGTCCGGTCGGTCTATGCCGGGCTCAAGCAGATCGCCGAAACCGTCTTCGCGCAGTCGGAATCGAATTTCGACCGGGCCTGCCTGGTGCAGTATCCCCGTCCGGGGATCTGGGCCATCGCCTTCATCTCGACCGAGGCGAAAGGCGAGATCAATGCCCGCATCCCGCATGACGAAACCATCGTGTCGGTGTTTCTGCCGACCACCCCGAACCCGACCTCCGGTTTCCTGCTGTTCGTGCCGAAGCGCGACGTGATCTTGCTGGACATGAGCGTGGAGGATGCCGCGAAGCTGATCATCTCGGCCGGGCTGGTCTATCCCTCGCCGCGCGAGGCGGGCGAACCGGCAAGCCTGCAACATCCATCCGAAAGAACGTCTGGACAGGCTTGATCCGCCGAATTCGTCTGCCCTAACCTCCGTGCGCTGCCAAACAAACTCGGGGGACACCGATGAAAAACGCCGTTCTTGCCGCCACCCTTTGCCTTGCCGCCGCACCCGCCCTTGCCGGCGGCTATGCCGAACCGGTGATGGAGCCTCAGGTCATCGCCGACGCGGTAACCGGGGACGACAGCTGGGTCGTCTTGCTGATGACCCTGCTGGTCTTCGGCGCCGCGCTGGCGAAATAGCCCGTCAGAGCGCGGTCCAGCCGCCGTCCACGCTGATCGTGGTGCCGGTGACCTGGGCCGCGGCCTCGCTGCAAAGATAAACGGCGGTGCCGCCGATCTGCTCCACGGTCGCGAATTGCTTCGACGGCTGGCGGGCAAGCATGACCTCGCGCACCACCGTGTCACGGTCCATGCCGTGCGTCTTCATCTGGTCGGGGATCTGCGCCTCGACCAGCGGGGTCAGCACGTATCCCGGGCAGATCGCGTTGCAGGTGATCGACTGGCCGGCGGTTTCCAGCGCCACGGTCTTGGTCAGCCCGACCACCCCGTGCTTGGCGGCCACGTAGGCCGACTTGTAGGGCGAGGCCGTCAGCCCGTGCGCCGAGGCGATGTTGACGATCCGGCCCCAGCCGGTCTTGCGCATCATCGGCAGCGCCGCCGCCGTCGTGTGAAAGGCCGAGGACAGGTTGATCGCGAGGATCGCGTTCCATTTCTCGACGGGGAATTCCTCGACCGGGCAGACATGCTGGATGCCGGCGTTGTTGACGAGGATGTCGCAGGCGCCCGCCGCCTCCACCAGCCGCCGGCAGGCGACCGGGTCGGACATGTCGGCCGCGATGTAGCGCGCGGCAACGTCGCAGTCCTGCGCGATCTGGCGCGCCAGCGCGTGATCCTCGTCCCGGTCGGTGAAGGAATTCAGAACGATGTCGGCGCCGGCCCGTGCCAGTTCACGCGCCACGCCGAGCCCGATTCCCGAATTCGATCCCGTGACGATGGCGATTCTGCCGCTGAGCGGACGTGCGTCGGGCATGCTGATTCTCCCCTGCGGTTTCGGCCCGATCCTAGCGGCGCACACGGGGATTTCTACGCCGGCCGGCCCCAAGAAAAAAACGCCCGCCAGAGGCGGGCGTTAAGTCATGAGGCAGGTTTCATACAGGCAAGAAACCTATCGAGCAGTGCCCCAAGTTATACGCGCAACACGTCGAGGGGCCAAGCCAAAAGTTTGAAAAGACATGCAGACCCGACTAGCCTTGCCCGAGGCAGAGAAACCGGGCGACGG
Source organism: Paracoccaceae bacterium (assembly GCA_024742695.1). GTDB lineage: Bacteria > Pseudomonadota > Alphaproteobacteria > Rhodobacterales > Rhodobacteraceae > JANSXY01. The sequence goes on from JANSXY010000001.1 coordinate 258,987, forward strand.
AGCGGAGGGGCGGATGCGAGGGATCGGGGCGGCAATCTGGGCGGGGCTGCTGACCGCGGCGCTGGCAACCGGCGCGGCGGCGGAACCGCAACATGGCATAGCTATGTATGGCGACCCGGCCCTGCCACCGGATTTTGTGGCCCTGCCCTACGCCAACCCTGACGCGCCCGGGGGCGGCCGAATCATCTTCGGCGAGTCGGGCGGCTACGACAGCCTCAATCCCTGGATCCTGAAGGGCGCCGCGCCCTGGGGCATGCGCATCCATGTCGCCGAGTCGCTGATGGCCCGGTCGATCGACGAACCCTTCACGCTCTACGGCCTGCTGGCCGAATCGGTGGAAACCGATCCCGACCGCACGTGGGTGGAATTCACCCTGCGCGAGGGCGCGCGATTCTCCGACGGCAGCCCGGTCACCGTGGACGACGTGATCTGGAGCTACGAGACGCTGGGCACCCAGGGTCATCCGCGCTACCACACCGCCTGGAACAAGGTCTCCGCGATCGAGGCGACCGGCCCGCGCAGCCTGCGGATCACCTTCAACACCGCCGACCGGGAACTGGCGCTGCTGATGGGGATGCGGCCGGTTCTGAAGAAGGCGCAGTGGGACGGGCGCGATTTCGCCGAAAGCTCGCTCGAGGTGCCGATCGGATCGGGGCCCTACGTGGTGGGCGACTTCGAACCCGGCCGCTACATCAGTTTCCGCCGAAACCCCGATTACTGGGGCGCGGCGTTGCCGGTGAACCGCGGCCTGCACAATTTCGACGAGATCCGCTACGACTATTTCGGCGACGCGGGCGTGGTCTTCGAGGCGTTCAAGGCCGGCGAGGTCACGATCTGGGCGGAATGGAACGCCGCGAAATGGGACAGCCAGTACGATTTCCCCGCAGTGCGCGACGGCCGCGTGCTGAAAAGCACGATCCCGCATCGCCGCCCCTCGGGCATCTCGGGCTTCGTGATGAACACCCGCCTGCCGGTCTTCGCCGACTGGCGCGTGCGCGAGGCGATGACGCTGGCCTTCAACTTCGAACTGATCAACGGCACGCTGAACAACGGCACCGATCCGCGGATCACCTCGTATTTCTCGAACTCCGTTCTCGGAATGCTGCCGGGGCCGGCCAGCGGCCGGGTGGCCGAATTGCTGGCGCCCTGGGCCGATGACGTGGTGCCCGGCACGATCGAAGGCTATGCCCTGCCGGTGGCCGACGGCACCGAGGTCAACCGCGCCAACATGCGCCGCGCCACCGGCCTTCTGGCCGAGGCCGGCTGGACCGTCGATGCGGCGGGCGTGCTGCGCGACGGTGCGGGAAACGCCTTCGCCTTCGAGATCCTGCTCAACCAGGGGGCCACGGAAATCGCAGCGATCACGGATATCTACATCGAATCGCTCAAGCGGCTGGGGATGCAGGTCACGGTCACGGCGGTCGACAGCGCGCAGTATTCCGAACGCACCAAGACCTACGATTTCGGCATGGCGCACTACACCCGCGCGCTGTCGCTGTCGCCGGGCAACGAACAGCTTCTCTACTGGGGTCGCGCCGGGGTGACGGAACCGGGCACCCGGAACTGGATGGGCGTCGACAGCCCGGCGGTCGAGGCGATGGTGGCGGAGATGCTGAACGCCGGCAGCCGCGAGGAGTTCATCGCCGCCACCCGCGCGCTCGACCGGATCCTCACCGCCGGGCGCTACGTGATCCCGTTCTGGTTCTCGCCGGAGGCGCGCGTTGCGCATCACCGCGCCCTACGCTATCCCGAAACCGTGCCGGCCTATGGCTACTGGCCCGGTTTCGTCCCTGAAGTCTGGTGGTGGGAGGAGTGATCATGCTCGCACGCATCGTGGCCGTCGCCGCGCTCGTGGCGCTTGCGGCCTGCAACACCGTCGAGGGCATCGGCGAGGACGTTTCCGCCGGCGCGCGGTCGGTCCGCAGCATGTTCTGATCCCGCACGGGCAGAATTGTCTTTTCACACCGGGGGCTTGGTGGCACCCTTGGGCCGTGTGGCACCGGTCCGGGGAGGCGGCGATGAAGTGGCACCACGTGGAGGAAAACTGGCCGGCGTTCTTCGACGCGATCCTCGATCGCTGGCCCGACGCCGACGAGGCGGAGCTTGAGGACATCGACGGCGACCAGCGCGCCTTCGTGCGCTACATCGCGGAGTTGACCGAACAGGAACCCGCCGAGGCCGCGCAGGAAATCCGCGACTGGCTGGTGGGCGAACTGCCCTCCGACGTGGTGATGGATCCGCGCCACGACGATCATTCGATCCAGTTGTCGGGCAAGTTCCTGCCCGAGGGCGAGGACGAGTTCGACGATGACGCCCGCTACGGCGACGACAGCAAGGACTGAGCCGCCAGCGGTGCCGCCGCGCGGATTTTGGTCCGGAAACATCCCGCGGGGGAGGTCCGGCCGCACCGGCCGGACCCGGGGGCGCGAAGCCCCCGCGCGGTGCCGGGCCGGCCCGTCCGGCCGTCAGACCAGGCTCGTCACCCACAGGATCGTCGCGTCCTCCTCGGACACCGAGATCACGTTGTGCCCCATCGTCGCGTCGTAATAGGCGCTGTCGCCGCGGCGCAGGTCCACCGGTTCGTAGAACTCGGTGTATAGCCGCACGATGCCGGTCAGGACGTACAGGAATTCCTCGCCGTCGTGGCGCACCCAGCCGCCGAATTCCTCCAGCCGGCGCGCCCGGATCCGGGCGCGGTAGGGCAGCATCCGCTTCTTCGTCAGTCCGGCGCCCAGCAGTTCGTGTTCGTAGGTCGCCGTCGCCTGGGCCTGCCCCTCGCCCGAGGCCGTCACCACCATTCGCCCGGTGACCTGCCCGCCCGAGGGCGGCGTGAACAGCTGCGGGATCGAGATCGCCAGCCCGTCCGCGAGCTTCTTGAGCGCGTCATAGGTCGGCGACATCTGGCCGTTCTCGATCTTCGACAGCGTCGAGCGCGCCAGCCCCGCCTGCACCGCGGCCTGTTCCAGTGTCCAGCCCCGCGCCTTGCGCAATTCGCGGACCCGCGCGCCAAGGTTCAGCGGCTCGGCCGTGTCCGCGGCCCCCTCGGCGCGGGCGATGCGGATGATCCTGGTCTGGTCGAGGTCGCTCATGGCGCGGGCTCCTGCTCTGGGCCCGGTTCTGGGCGAAATCCGGGCGGCTTGCAACGTTCCGGCGGCAGGCGTAGCAGGGCATATGCTCTCGCTTGTGCGATCCACGGCCTCCGCGCCCTGCCCCGCGCCGTTCAACATGGCCGCCTACGTCCTCGACGCCGGGCTGGCGCGGCCGGAGCGCAGCGCGCTGCAGATCCTGCGGCCCACCGGCGCCGAACGCTGGAGCCATGCCCGGCTGCGGGCGGCGGTGCTGGGCGCGGCCCGCAGGATGCACGACCGGGGGCTTGCCCCGGGCACGCGGGTGCTCTTGCGGCTCGGCAATGGCCCGGCCTTCCCGGTCGCCTTCCTCGGCGCGGTGGCGGCGGGCCTCGTGCCGGTGCCGACATCCGCTCTCTTGACCGAACCCGAGGTCGCGCTGATCGCCGCGGAAACCCGGCCCGGCCTGGTCCTGGCCGATCCGGGCATCGCGCTGCCGCCCGATGGCGCCGCCCCGGTCCTGTCGGGCGCGGACCTGCTGACGGCCGAGACCGCGCCGGCGCTGAACCCGGTGCCGGGCGATCCCGGTCGGCCCGCCTATATCGTCTACACCTCCGGTTCCTCGGGCCGGCCGCGCGCTGTCGTCCATGCCCATCGCGCGGTCTGGGCGCGGCGGATGATGTGGCAGGGCTGGTACGGGCTGGGGCCGGACGACCGGTTGCTGCATGCCGGATCGTTCAACTGGACCTACACGATGGGCACCGGCCTGATGGATCCCTGGGCCGCGGGCGCGACCGCGCTGATCCCGGCGCCGGGGCTCGACCCGGCGGCGCTGCCGCTTCTGCTCAAACGCTTCGACGCGACGATTTTCGCCGCCTCTCCGGGCATCTATCGCAAGATCCTCACGGCCAATGACAGGCTCGACCTGCCGCGCCTCAGGCACGGGCTTTCGGCCGGCGAAAGCCTGCCCGAGACCCTGCGCACGGCCTGGCAGGCGGCCACGGGGCGACCGGTCTTCGAGGCATTGGGGATGACGGAATGCTCCACCTTCATCTCCGCCGCGCCGGGCCGGCCGGCGTCGCCGGGCGCGATCGGCTGGCCGCAACCGGGCCGCAGCGTCGCGGTGCTGGGCCCCGACGGCGCGCCGGTGCCGCGCGGCGCGCCCGGCATCCTGGCGGTGCACCGCGACGATCCGGGCCTGTTTCTGGGCTATCTCGACGCGCCGGACGAGACGGCGGCGCGCTTTTCCGGCGCGTGGTTCCTGACGGGCGACATGGTGACGATGGCCGAGGACGGCGCGATCGCCTATCTTGGCCGGGGCGACGACATGATGAACGCGGGCGGGATCCGGGTGTCGCCGCTGGAGGTGGAGGCGGCGTTAGCCGCCTGCCCCGGTGCCGGCGATGTCGCGGCGGTGGAGGTGGAGGTGAAACCCGGCGTGCGCGTGATCGGCCTCGCCCATACCGGCCCGGCCGACGCGGCCACCCTCGCCGCCCATGCCGAGACCTGCCTTGCCCGCTACAAGCAGCCACGGCTCTACCGGTCGCTGCCCGCCCTGCCGCAGACGGCGACGGGCAAGACGGATCGTCGCGCGGTGCGGCGGGATTGGGAGGCAGGTTCATGATCACCCTCGACATCTTCTCCGACCCGGTCTGCCCGTGGTGCTACATCGGCAAGGCCCGCCTGGACCGCGCGCTGGAGGCGCGGCCCGATCATCCGTTCCGGGTGGAATGGCATCCGTTCCAGCTCAATCCCGAGATGCCGGCGGGCGGCATGGATCGGGCCAGCTACCTGGAGGCCAAGTTCGGCGGCCGCGACGGCGCGGTGCGTGCCTATGCCCCGGTCGCCGAGGCCGCGGAGGAGGCCGGGCTGGCGATGAACCTCGCCGGTATCGCGCGCACCCCGAACACGCTCGACGCGCATCGCCTGATCCACTGGGCCGGGCTCGAGGGGCGGCAAACCCCCGTGGTCGCGGCGCTGTTCCGCGCCTATTTCGCCGAGGGCCGCGACATCGGCGCGGCCGCCGTGCTGGCCGATATCGGGGCCGCGGCCGGGCTGGACCGCGCGATGCTGGAGATGCTGCTGGCCGGCGAGGCCGACCGCGCCGAGATCGCCGCGCGCGACGCCCATGCCCGCGCCCGCGGGGTGCGCGCCGTGCCCACCTTCATCGTCGGCGGCCGCCACGCGGTGGAGGGCGCGCAGCCGCCGGAGCTGTGGCTGCGGGTGATCGACGAACTGGCGGCGGGGCGCGGCGGGTGAACGAGATCGCGCAGCCCGCCGGGTACCGCCTGCCGCTGCCGGAATTCACCGCGATGCTCGCGGTGCTGTTCGCCATGGTGGCGTTCTCCATCGACGCGATGCTGCCCGCCCTGCCGGCGATCGCGGCCGACCTGGCGCCCGAAGCCCCGAACCGCGCGCAACTGGTGCTGACGAGCTTCGTTCTGGGCCTTGGCCTCGGCACGCTGGTCGTCGGCCCGATCTCCGACCGGATCGGGCGGCGGCCGACCATCGCGGCGGGCGTCGCGCTTTACGTCGCCGGCGCCCTGCTGGCGGCCGTGGCCCCGACGCTCGAGTTGCTGCTGCTGGCGCGGCTCTTGCAGGGTCTGGGCGCCTCTGGCCCCCGGATCGCGGGGCTGGCGCTGGTGCGCGATCTTTACGCCGGGCGCGAGATGGCGCGCGTCACCTCGTTCGTGATGATGATCTTCATCCTGATCCCGGCGGTCGCGCCGGCGCTGGGACAGGCGATCGCGGCGGTCGTCGGCTGGCGCGGGATTTTCGGCGCGTTCATCGTCTTCGCGCTGACCGGGCTCGCCTGGCTTCTGCTGCGGCAACCCGAAACGCTGCCGCCCGCGCGCCGCCGGCCGCTGCACCTGCCCGCCGTCGGCGCCGCGATGGCCGAGGTGCTGCGCGACCGCGACGTGCGGCTTTACACCGTCGTCCTGACGCTGGGCTTCGGCCAGATGCTCGCGCTGCTGTCCTCGGCACAACAAATCTTCGATGAAACCTACGGAAAAGGCGAGAGTTTTCCCCTGTGGTTCGCCGCGATGGCGCTGATCTCGGGGCTGGGCACGCTGGCCAATGCGCAACTCGTGATGCGGCTGGGGATGCGGCGGCTGGCGCTGACCGCCTATGCGGCGCAAACGGTGGTCACCGGCCTCATGCTTGCGGCGCTGTGGAGCGACCTGCTGCCCGGCTGGGCCGCCTTCCCCGCCCTCTTCGCCTGGGCCACCAGCCTGTTCGTGATCGCCGGCCTGACCTTCGGCAATCTCAACGCGCTGGCGATGGAGAAGATGGGCCATATCGCCGGCACCGCCGCCTCGGTCGTCTCGGCGGTGTCCACCGCTGCCTCGGTGGCGATCGCGGTGCCGGTCGGGCTGGCCTTCGACGGCACCGCCGGGCCGATCCTGGCCGGCACGCTGGCCTGTTCGGGCCTCGCCTGGGCGCTGATGCGGCGCACGGTGCGCGGGGTCTGATCGCCGCTGCGGGGGGCTGTCTGCCCCCCGGGCGCCTGCGGCGCCGCCCCCCGAGGATATTTCCGGACCAAAATCGAACCGGAACAGACGGTTACCGGGCCTTCTTTTGCCCGTCGGCCACCACCTGCTGGGCGAGGTCGCGGGCGATGGCGAAGGCGCCGCGAATCCGGTCGGCCTCGCTGGCCCAGTCGCGGCGGACGATCAGCTTGTTGTCCTTGATCTTCGCCAGCCCGTTCTGGGCCTGGATGTAGGCCACCAGCCCGGCGGGATTGGCGAACCGGTTGTTGTGGAACTGGATCACCGCGCCCTTCGGCCCGCCATCGAGCCGGCCGATCCCGGCGCGCTTGCACATCGTCTTGATCCGCACGACCAGCAACAGCGTGTTGACCTCCTTCGGCACCTCGCCGAACCGGTCGATCAGTTCCGCCGCGAACCCTTCCAGTTCGACCTTCGTGTGCAGCGCCGAGAGCCGGCGGTACAGCCCCAGCCGGACGTCGAGATCCGGCACATAGGCCTCGGGGATCAGGACCGGCACGCCGAGGTTGATCTGCGGCGCCCACTGGCCGTCATCCTCGACCGTCGCGAGCTCGCCGGCGCGGAGCCGCGCGATCGTTTCCTCCAGCATCGCCTGGTAGAGTTCGTAGCCGACCTCGCGGATATGGCCCGACTGTTCCTCGCCCAGGAGATTGCCGGCGCCCCGAAGATCAAGGTCTTGCGAGGCGAGGTTGAAGCCCGCGCCAAGCGAATCGAGGCTGCCCAGAAGCCGCAGACGCTTGACCGCCTGGGGGGTCAGCGGCGCGCGCGGCTTCGTCGTCAGGAAGCAGTAGGCCCGCGCCTTCGACCGCCCGACCCGGCCGCGGATCTGGTAGAGCTGGGCCAGCCCGAACATGTCGGCGCGGTGGATCACCATCGTGTTCGCCGTCGGGATGTCCAGCCCGGATTCGACGATCGTGGTCGCCAGCAGGACGTCGTACCTGCCGTCATAGAAGGCGTTCATCCGGTCGTCGAGTTCGCCCGCCGCCATCTGGCCATGCGCCACCACCACGCTGACCTCGGGCACCTCGTCGCGCAGGAACGCCTCGATCTCCGGCAGGTCGGCGATGCGCGGCACGACATAGAACGACTGGCCGCCGCGATAGTGTTCGCGCAACAGCGCCTCGCGGATCGTCATCGCGTCGAATTCCGAAACATAGGTGCGGATCGCCAGCCGGTCGACCGGCGGGGTGGCGATGATCGACAGGTCGCGTACCCCGGTCAGCGACATCTGCAGGGTGCGCGGGATCGGCGTGGCGGTGAGCGTCAGGACATGGATTTCCGAGCGCAGTTCCTTCAGCCGTTCCTTGTGGGAAACGCCGAAATGCTGTTCCTCGTCAACGATCAGGAGGCCGAGATTGGCGAACCTCACGCCCTTGGCCAGCACCGCGTGGGTGCCGATCACGATATCGACCGTGCCATCCGCCAGCCCCGCGCGGGTCTCGGCCGCGTCGCGGGCCGAAACGAAGCGTGACAGCGGCCGCACCGCCACCGGCATGCCGCGAAACCGGTCCGCGAAGGTCTTGAAATGCTGCCGCGCCAGGAGCGTGGTGGGCGCGATCACCGCGACCTGCACGCCCGACATCGCCGCGATGAAGGCGGCGCGCATCGCCACCTCGGTCTTGCCGAAACCGACGTCGCCGACGATCAGGCGATCCATCGGCGTGCCCGACGCCAGGTCGTCCAGCACCTCGTCGATCGCCTGCAACTGGTCGTCGGTTTCGGTGTAGGGAAAGCGGGCGCAGAACGCGTCCCACAGCCCCTCGGGCGGGTCCATCACCCGGCCCTTGCGCAGATGCCGTTCCGCGGCGATCCGCATCAGCCGATCGGCGATCTGCCGGATCCGTTCCTTCAGCTTCGCCTTCTTCGCCTGCCAGGCACCGCCGCCGAGCTTGTCGAGCAGCCCCTCCTCGTGGCCGTAGCGGCTGAGCAGTTCGATGTTTTCCACCGGCAGGAACAGCCGGTCGCCGCCGGCATATTCCAGCCAGACGCATTCATGCGGCGCGCCGAGCGCGGTGATCGTTTCCAGCCCGCGATAGCGGCCGACGCCGTGGTCGACATGCACCACCAGGTCGCCCGGGGACAGCGATTGCGCCTCGGTCAGGAAATTCTCGGCCTTGCGGCGTTTCTTCGGGGCGCGGATCAGCCGGTCGCCCAGCACGTCCTGCTCGGCGACCACCGTCAGCCGGCCCTCGTCCGACGGGCCCTCGAACCCCGCCTCCAGGGGCCAGACGGCAAGATAGAGCCCGCCGGTGCCCGCGATACCGCGATGATCGGCGATCGCCACCGCCCCGGCCTGGCCCTCGTCTTCCAGAAGGCCCCGGAGACGGTCGCGCGCGCCCTCGGAATAGCTGGCGATCACCACGTTTCCGGCCTTGCGCCGATCCCGAAGATGATCGGCGAGGGCCCCGAAAAGGCTGATCTTTTCGTCCTGGCGCTCCGGTGCGAAATTGCGCCCCACCCGGCCCCCGGCATCGATGGCGCCGGGGCCGGTGGGTTGCGGCAGGGCCACCAGTTGCATCGCCCGGCGGCCCGCCAGCGCCGCGTCCCAGCCCGCGTCGTCGAGGTACAGCAGGCCCGGCGGGCAGGGCTTGTACACCGTATCCAGCCGATCCTTGCGGCGCATCGCCTCGAGCCGCGTGTCGTACTGGTCCTCGATCCCTTCCCAGCGCGACAGGCGCTGCGGCGTGATCTGGTCGTCGATCAGCACCGCGGCCCCGGGCAGATAGTCGAACAGGGTCTCCAGCCGGTCGTGAAAGAACGGCAGCCAGTGTTCCATCCCGGCGTGCTTGCGCCCGGCGCTCACCGCCTCGTAAAGCGGGTCGTCGCTGCCCGCCGCGCCGAATTCCAGCCGGTAGTTCTGCCGGAACCGGGTGATCGCCGCCTCGTCCAGAATCACCTCGGACACCGGCGCGAGATCGACCGCGTGCAGCTTTTCCGTGGTACGCTGCGTCACCGGGTCGAAGCGCCGCGCCCCGTCCAGCACGTCGCCGAACAGGTCGAGCCTGACCGGCCCGCCCTCGCCCGGCGGATAGATGTCGAAGATCCCCCCGCGGATCGCGTAGTCGCCCGGTTCGGTCACGGTGGGGGTTTGCGAAAACCCCATGCGGGCCAGGAAGTTGCGCAGCGCGGCTTCGTCCACCCGGCCGCCGACGCGGGCGTGGAAGGCGGCGGCGCGCAGAACCTCGCGCGCCGGCACCTTCTGCATCGCCGCCGACAGCGTGGTCAGCAGCACGAAGGGCCCAGGCACCGCGCCCTGCGCCAGCGCCGCGAGCGTCGCCATCCGGGCCGCGGCGACATCGGGATTGGGCGAGACACGGTCATAGGGCAGGCAATCCCAGGCCGGGAAGGTCAGCACCACCGCGTCGGGCGCGAAGAACGCCAGCGCGGCGCGCATCGCCGCCATCCGCCTGTCGTCGCGCGCGACATGGATCACCGGCGCGCCGCGCGCCAGTTCGCGGGCCAGCACCAGCGCATCGAACCCCTCGGGGGCACCGGAACAAAGGATATGGTCGGGGCGAGTCATCCGCGCTGACCTATCCGGCCCCGCGGCGTTGTCAACCGCCCAGAACCGAGGCCTGGAAGTTCTGCAACATGCCCCAGAGCGCGGTGACGAGGATCGCCAGGAAACCGGTGCCCTGTACCCAGCGCCGGTGCCGCACGAGGCGGGCGTAAAGCGGCTCGCCCGTCAGGTCGCCAGCCTCGATCAGCCGCGCGGTCGACAGCGACCAGAGGAACACGAGGCTCAGCGGAAACAGCAGCAGGAAAAGCGCCTGGCAGAACTGGTGGCCGTAGAAGAAGCCCAGCACCGCCAGCGTCGTGTAGACGAAGAACGCGCCCGCCACCAGCGCCAGACCCGCCCCCCGGCCGATCCCCAGAAGCCGGTGAACGTTGATCCGGACCATCGCCTCCATGTCGGCCTCGGCCCGGCCGCCGCGCCGCCGGGCGCGTCCGACCATGTCCCACGGCACGCCGAGAACCCAGTGCGAGGCCGACGACCAGGTGACGGCCAGTGCGATCCAGTACCACACGTTCGAGAACGACCTGAGGTCGATCAGCTCCGAAATCGTCTTCACGACCTCCAAACCATACTCCGCCCATGACCCCTGATCGACCGCGGCGACGATAGGCGCGCGGGCGGCCGGATGCCAGTGCCAAACCCGTCGCATGCGCGGCTTTTCGGACCGCCGTTTCGCCCTTGTCCGGGGCGGCGTTCCATGCGACCGCTGATGGGAACTGACCAGCCAAGCCCCGGTGCCCGCCATGATCCCGACCCAAGCCGCCTTCCCCGCCGCCCGTTTCCGCCGCCAGCGCCGCACCGCCGCGTTGCGCGACCTGGCGCAGGAACACCGGCTGAGCGTGAAGGATCTGATCTGGCCGATCTTTGTGACCGACGTGCCCGGCGCGGATGCCGAGGTGCCCTCGATGCCCGGCGTCACCCGGCGCACGGTCGACGGCGCGGCGCGGGCCGCCGAAGAGGCCGCGCGGCTGGGGATCCCGGCGATCTGCCTGTTTCCCTACACCGATCCGGCGCTGAAGACCGAAGCCTGCGAAGAGGCCTGGAACCCCGACAACCTGTCGAACCGCGCGGTCCGGGCGATCAAGGCGGCGGCGCCCGAGATCGCGGTGATGACCGATGTCGCGCTCGACCCCTACAACGCCAACGGCCATGACGGGCTGGTGAAGGACGGGGTGATCCTGAACGACGAGACCGTCGAGGCGCTGGTGAAGATGGCGCTGGCGCAGGCCGAGGCCGGGGCCGACATCCTCGGCCCGTCGGACATGATGGATGGCCGGATCGGCGCGATGCGCGCGGCGCTGGAGGCGCAGGGGCATCCCGACGTCGCGATCCTCAGCTATGCCGCGAAATACGCCTCGGCCTTCTACGGCCCGTTCCGCGACGCGGTCGGCGCCTCGGGCGCGCTCAAGGGCGACAAGAAGACCTACCAGATGAACCCCGGCAATTCCGACGAGGCGGTGCGGCTGGTGGCGCGCGACCTCGCCGAGGGCGCGGACATGGTGATGGTCAAGCCGGGCATGCCCTATCTCGACATCTGCCGCCGCGTGAAGGACGCCTTCGGCGTTCCGACCTACGCCTACCAGGTGTCGGGCGAATACGCGATGCTGACCGGCGCGATCCGCAACGGCTGGCTCAGGGACGAGGTGATGCTGGAAAGCCTGCTGGGCTTCAAGCGCGCGGGGTGCGACGGCATCCTGACCTATTTCGCGCCCGAGGCGGCGGCGGTTCTGGGCCCCGCCGGCTGACCGGCAAGGGCTCGCCACCGGGCAGGTCCGACACATGAACTGGGTGACAGCCCCCCGGTTTTCCACTATCCATGGGGTCAACCCGCCCGGCTGACGGGGCGGGACAGATGGTGGAGCAGGCATATGACACTTGATCGGCGGCATTTCATGGTCGCGGCGGGCGCGCTGGCGCTGGCGGGCTGCGCCAACGGCGTGGGCGGCGGCGGCGGCGCCCGGATCGATGCGCGGGTGGATGCGACCCGCGACTACCTGATGGCGAACTACCCCGGCACCCGCGACCTGATGCAGAAGGCTTCGGGCGTGCTTTACATGCCGCTGATGACCGAGGCCGGGTTCGGCTTCGGCGGGGCCTACGGGCGCGGCGCGCTCAGGATCGACGACGTGACGGTGGATTACTATTCCGCCGCCTCGGCCAGCTTCGGCTTCCAGATCGGCGCGCAGCAATACGCCCATGCGCTGTTCTTCATGACGCCCGAGGCGCTGGCGGGCTTCCGCGCCTCGCCCGGTTTCGCGGCCGGGGCCGACGTGCGCTATGCCGTGCCCTCGGGCGGCGGCGCGCTGGGCGCGGAAACCACGACGGCGCTGGCCCCGGTGATCGCCATCGTCTTCGGCCAGTCCGGCCTGATCGCCGGCGCGACGCTGGAAGGCACGAAGTACACGCGGATCATACCCTGACACCCGGTGTCGAGACGAGAAAGGGGCGCCGCGCGGCGCCCCTTTTCGTGTCCCGGCAAGGCCGATGTCAGCCGAGCGCGCGCAGCCGCTTGATCAGGCTGGAGGTGTCCCAGCGGCCGCCGCCCAGCTTCTGCACATCCTTGTAGAACTGGTCGACCAGCGCGGTCACCGGCAGGCTGGCCCCGGTCTCGTTCGCCGTCGACAGGCAGATGCCGAGATCCTTGCGCATCCAGTCCACCGCGAAGCCGAACTCGTATTCGTCGGCCGCCATCGTCTTGTAGCGGTTCGCCATCTGCCATGATCCGGCCGCGCCCTGGCTGATCACCTCGACGACATCCTCGATCGACAGCCCCGCCTTCTCGGCGAAATGCAGCGCCTCCGACAGGCCCTGCACCAGCCCGGCGATCGCGAGCTGGTTGGCCATCTTGGTCAGCTGGCCCGCGCCGCTGTCGCCCAGCCGGCGGCAGATCTTGGCATAGCCCTGCATCACCGGCTCGACGGCGGCATACTGCGCCTCGGTTCCGCCGCACATGATCGACAGCTGGCCGTTCTCGGCCCCCGCCTGACCGCCCGACACCGGCGCGTCGACGAAGCCGAGGCCGGCATCGGCCGCCGCCGCCGCCATCTCGCGCGTGACCTTGGCCGAGACGGTGGTGTGATCGACGAAGATCGCTCCGGCCGACATGCCCGCGAAGGCGCCGTCCGGCCCGGTGCAGACCGCGCGCAGGTCGTCGTCGTTGCCGACGCAGGCCATCACGAAGTCCTTGCCCGCCGCCGCCTCGCGCGGCGTGGCGGCATGGCTACCCCCATGCTGGGCGGCCCAGGCCTCTGCCTTGGCGGCGGTCCGGTTGTAGACCGTCACCTCGTGGCCCTTGGCGGCCAGGTGCCCCGCCATCGGATACCCCATCACGCCCAGTCCCAGAAATGCCACCTTGGCCATCGCGCCCTCCCACGGTCATTGCGAATTATCCCGTCCTGCCCTAGTTACCCGCCCGGGATACGCCGTCAACCGCCCTTCGCCCGAGGCCCGTCATGGTCACCGCCTTCCGCTGGCTCTCGCGCATCGTCACCGCGCTTGTCGCGCTGCTGGTGGCCGGGCTGGCGCTTGTCTACCATTTCGCGGCCGGCTCGCTTCCCGACTACGACGCCACGGCGCGGGTGGACGGGATATCCGCGCCGGTCGAGATCGTGCGCGACACCGCGAACGTGCCGCATGTCTTCGGCAAAACCGACGCCGACGTGTTCTTCGGCCTCGGTTATGCCCATGCGCAGGATCGGCTGTGGCAGATGATGATGCTGCGGCGCACCGCGCAGGGCCGGCTGTCGGAACTGTTCGGCGCGCGCACCGTTCGGGTGGACGAACTGATGCGGCGGCTCGATCTTTACGGGCTCGCCGCCCGTTCGGTCGCCGCGCAGGATGCCGACACCGGCCGCGCGCTGCAGGCCTATGCCGACGGCGTCAACTTCTGGATCGAGACGGTGAACGCCGAGGCGATGGGGCGCGGCGCGCCGGAATTCTTCCTGTTCCCGGCCACCATCGCCTACTGGCAGCCCGCCGATTCGCTCGCGATCCTGAAGCTGATGGGCATCCGCCTGTCGACGCATCTGGAGGAAGAGGTGCTGGCCGCCCGCGTCTCGGCCCTGTCGGCGGACTGGGCCACCGACCTATTGCCCGACGTGCCCGGCCCCGGCACCGCCGCATTGCCGCCCTATGCGCAACTCGTGCCCGGCATCCGCCCGGACCGGGCCGCGCTGCGCGTCGCCGACGATCCGCTGTCGCCGTTCCCGCGCGCGGGCTTCGGCGGCGCCTCGAACGCCTGGGCGGCGGCCCCGGCGCGGTCGGCGGCCGGCGGCACGCTGCTGGCCAACGATCCGCACCTTGGGTTTTCCGCGCCCTCGACCTGGTACCTCGCGCGGCTGGAACTGGCCTCGGGCGGGGTGATCGGCGGCACCCTGCCCGGCGTGCCGCTGGTGCTGGTCGGGCGCAATGCCGATCTCGGCTGGGGGCTGACCAGCGCCTATCTCGACGATCAGGACGTGTTCATCGAGGAACTGAACCCCGCCGATCCCACCCGCTACCGCACCGCCGCGGGCTGGACGGATTTCGAAACCCGCCGGTCGATCATCGAGGTCCGGGATGCCGAGCCGGTGACGATCACCCTGCGCTGGACGCAGAACGGCCCGGTGTTGCCCGGCACGCATTACGATCTGGCCTCGGTGACGCCGCCGGGCCATGTCGCGGCGCTGGGCTGGACGCTGCTGGACCCCGCCGACACCTCGGCCAGCGCGGTCCTGGGCGTGATGCGTGCGCGCACCCGCGCCGCGGCGATCGCGGCGGGCGAGAAGGTCGTCGCCCCGGCGCAGATGCTGACGCTGGCGGATGCCGAGGGCGTGGCGATGCAGCTGGTGGGCCGGATGCCGGCGCGCGACCCGGGCCACGAAACCCAGGGCCGGATGCCGGCGCTGGGCTGGAAAGAGGTCAACCGCTGGCAGGGCGCCCTGCCCTACGAGGCGAACCCGCGGTTCGCCGACCCCGAGGGCGGCATCGTCGGCAACACCAACAACAAGATCGTCGACGCGCCGTTCCCCAACCACGTGTCCTTCGTCTGGGGCGACAGCGACCGGGTGCAGCGCTGGCGCCGGCTGATGCAGGAACGCGAGGTGCACAGCCGCGAAAGCTTCATCGCTACCCAGCTCGACATCGTGTCGCCCACCGCGCGCACGCTTCTGCCGCTGATCGGCGCGGACCTGTGGTTCACCGGTGAGGCGGCGCCCGCCGGCACGCCCGAACGCCGGCGGCAACGGGCGCTGGAGCTGCTGGCCGCCTGGGACGGCGAGATGAGCGAACACCTGCCCGAGCCGCTGATCTACGCCGCCTGGGTCCGGGCCCTGCAACAGCGGCTGATCCGCGACGAGCTTGGCCCGCTGGCCGGGGAATTCTCCAGCCTCCGGCCGCTGTTCCTCGAACGCGTGTTCCGCGATATCGACGGCGCGGCGCGGTGGTGCGACGTGCTGCAATCCTCGCCGCTGGAAAGCTGTACGGAGATCGCCCAGCTCGCCCTCGACGACGCGCTGGTGGAACTGAGCGACCGGTTCGGCGGCACGATCGAAAGCTGGCGCTGGGGCGATGCGCACCAGGCCACCCACGATCACCCGGTGCTGGGCGAGGTGCCGGTGCTGCGCTGGTTCGTCAACATCCGCCAATCGACCTCGGGCGGCGACAACACGCTGATGCGCGGGCTGACGGCGGGGCGCGGGCCGCACCCGTATCATTCCACCCATGGCGCGGGCTATCGCGGCGTCTACGATTTCGCCGACCCCGATTCCTCGGTCTTCATCATCTCGACCGGCCAGTCGGGCCACCCGCTCAGCCGGCATTACGACGATCTGTCGGACCTGTGGCGGCGCGGCGAATACATTCCGATGTCGCTCGACCCCGACCTGGCGCGCGCGGCCTCGGCCGGGATCACCCGGCTGCTGCCGCCCGAGTGATCGCACCGGCGCGGGGGGCTGTCTGCCCCCCGGCGGCCTGTGGCCGCTCCCCCCGAGGATATTTGAGGACCAAAATCGACGCGGGATCAGCCGTCGCCGAGGCGCGCGAACCGGGCTTTCTGGCCGTCGGTCCAGCTGACCGTCAGCCGGTGGCCGCCGTCGGTTTCCGTCTCGTCGAGCACCACGCCCTGGTCGTGCAGCCAGGCGCGGCGCCGGCCCGCGGCGAAGGGCAGGTCGACCACCGCCTCGCTGCGCGCCTCGGCCAGCGCGGCGGCGATCGTCGCGGCCAGCCGGTCGAGCCCGGCGCCGGTGACGGCGGAGACCGGTTCCACAGCCGGGTTGCGTGCCGCCTGCGCGAGCAGCGCCTCGCGCTCTGGCCCCGGCAGAAGATCGGTCTTGTTCCAGACCTCGATCCGGGCGACCTCTTCGGCCACCCCGAGACTGTCGAGGATGTCGTGCACGTCGGCGGCCTGTTCCTCGGTTTCCGGGTGCGCGATATCGCGGACATGCAGGATCAGGTCGGCCTCCAGCACCTCTTCGAGCGTGGCGCGGAACGCCGCGACCAGTTCCGTCGGCAGGTCGGAGATGAAGCCCACGGTGTCCGACAGGATCACCTTGCGCCCGTCGGGCAGGACGAGGCCCCGCATCGTCGGGTCGAGCGTGGCGAACAGCATGTCCTTCGCAAGAACCTCGGCCCCGGTCAGCCGGTTGAACAGCGTCGACTTGCCGGCGTTGGTGTAGCCCACCAGCGCGACCACCGGGAACGGCACCTTGCGGCGTGCGGCGCGATGCAGCTCGCGTGTCTTGACCACCCGCGCCAGTTGCCGGCGCAGCCGCACCATCTGTTCGTCGATCGCCCGGCGGTCGGCCTCGATCTGGGTCTCGCCGGGGCCGCCGACGAACCCCAGGCCGCCGCGCTGGCGCTCCAGGTGGGTCCAGGCGCGCACCAGTCGGGTGCGCTGGTAGCTGAGCGCGGCAAGCTCGACCTGCAGCACGCCTTCGCGGGTGCGGGCGCGGTCGGCGAAGATTTCGAGGATCAGCCCGGTCCGGTCGAGAAGCTTCAGCCCCCATGCCTTCTCGAGGTTGCGCTGCTGCACCGGGCTCACCGGCCCGTCGACCAGCACCAGCCCGACCTCCAGCGCCTGAAACCGTTCCTTGAGGTCGTCGACCTTTCCGGTGCCGAACAGCAGGCCCGGATGCGGACGCGCGAGGCGCACCACGTCGGCGCCGACGACCTCGAGATCGGGGAGCGCCATGGCCAGCGCCACGGCCTCGTCCAGCGCGCGTTCGGGAACGTGGCGGCGATCGCTGCCCCGGATGTCGGGATGCAGCACGAAGGCCCGCATCGGGCCTGATCCGCCCGGCTTTGTCGGCTCGCTCAGTCCTCGCCCTCGTAAAGCGAGATCGGCTGGCCCGGCATGATGGTGGAGATCGCGTGCTTGTAGACCAGCTGCGACTGCCCGTCGCGGCGCAGCAGCACGCAGAAATTGTCGAACCAGGTAATCACACCCTGAAGCTTGACGCCATTGATAAGGAAAATCGTCACCGGAACCTTGGTCTTGCGGACATGGTTGAGAAATGCGTCCTGCAAGTTCTGTCTATCGGCAGCCATGGGGTTCTTGCCCTCGTTATTCGTCGCGCGTTTTCCGCCCCGTGGTCGCGACACCCGGGTGCTGCGCCCGACTATGCGCGGAGATTCGGGGCTGCGCCAGCCCCAACGCGCGCGCCGCGCGCACCTGTTGCAATAAAATTGCGCGAGCGCCGTCAATTGCGCCAGAAATCCGGATTGAGCAGCGCGATGATCGCCAGCGTCTCCAGCCGGCCCAGCACCATCGCCGCCGCCAGCACCGCCTGCGCGAAGCCCCCCAGACCCGACCAGGCGACCGGCGCGCCGCTGGCGAAACCGGCCAGCGGGCCGGTGTTCGACAGCGCCGAGACGGTCAGGACCGTCGCCGCCTCGAACCCCAGCCCCGCGAAGGACAGCGCCAGCATCGTCAGGCAGATGGTCAGCGCGAAGATCATGAAGAAGATCCAGGCCAGCCGCGCGCCCTGCCGCCGCAGCCGCCGTTCCGCCGGCCCGGCGCCACCGACCGACGAGGGATGGATCAGCCGCTCGACCTCGCGCGCGCCGTGGCGATAAAGCGCGTAGACGCGCAACAGCTTGACCCCGCCAGCCGTGGTCGCCACGCCGCCGCCGATCATGGCGAGGCCGGCGAGCACGAGGCCCGGCGCGGTCAGGCCCGACCAGGCCTGCGATTCCGCCCAGGCCGAGGAGGCGAAGCCCGTCGTCGTCAGGAACGACAGCGCGGTGAACCCCGTGCCCCAGATCGCGCGGGCCAGCGACAGGACGGTTTCGGGCACCGGATCGTCGAAACTCGCGACCCAGTGGCGCAACACCAGAAGGACGGTCACGCCGGTCACGATGATCGCCGCCAGTCGAACCTCGGGATCGGTCGAAATGCCCTGCGGCATCAGGCCCGGCCGATCCAGCGGGTAAAGCCGGCGGCTGAGCGCGAACAGGAACACCAGCAGGATCAGCGCCTCGCCGGAAATCCCCGAGGGCGCGGCGGCGAAATCCGGCAGCGGCGTGATGCCGGAGGTCGCCAGCGCCGACATCGCGTGGCACAGCGCCACCGTCGCCGGATCGCCCAGCAGCACGAGGCCGAGCCACAGCAGCGCCGTCGCGCCGCCGTAAAGCGGCAGGATCGTCAGCACCGCCTGGCCCAGCCGGGCGCCCGACTCGGCGGTGCGAAACACGCGCGTGGCGCCCACGGCGCCGCGGCCCGCCGGCGCCCCGGTCAGCAGTTCGAACCCGCCCAGATGCATCGGCGCCAGGATCGCCGCCGCGGTGGACAGCGCGAACAGGCCACCCAGCCAACCCACCGTCGCGCGCCAAAGATGCACGGTCTCGGGCAGATCGGCGGCGGCGAACAGCGTCGCGCCGGTGGTCGTGAAGGCCGACAGCATCTCCCACCAGGCGGCCTGAAGGCTGGCGCCGGGCACCGCCTCGACGAAGGGCACGGCCAGCAGGAGTGGCAGGAGCGTGTAGGCCGCCAGCAGCGTGACCAGCTGGGTGCGGGCCGGGTTGCGGCTGCGGTTCGAGGCGGTGGCGATGCCCAGCACCGCGGCCAGCACGAGGCCGAGTGCCGCAGGCTGGGCGAAGGCGCGCGCCAGGTTCCAGTCGCGGCCGGCCAGCGCGTGGATCACCGGGGCCAGCATCGCCAGCGCGGCCAGGCCGATCAGCAGGACGAACAGCGGCAGGGAGGCAAGCCGGCGCATGCGTCAGAAGAAGTCGATCGAGACCTGCAGAAGCCTCTCGACCTCAGGCACGTCGGCCGCCATCGCGAAGATCACCGCCACGTCGCCCTCTTCCAGCCGGGTGTCGCCGGTCGGGGTGATCACCTGCTCGCCGCGCATCAGCGCGCCGACGATCACGCCCTCGGGGAACTCGATCTCGCGGATCGGTCGGCCGGAGATCGGCGAGGTCGACAGCACCTGCGCCTCGATCACCTCGGCCTCGGCATCACCGATCGAGTAGATCGCGCGCACCCGGCCGTGCCGGATGTGGCGCAGGATCGACGAGACGGTGGTGGCGCGCGGGTTGATGTAGGCGTCGATGTCCAGGGGCGCCATCAGCGGCACCAGCGAGGGATCGTTCACCAGCGTGATCGCCATCCGGCAGCCGGCCTGCTTGGCGCGGACCGAGACGAGGATGTTGGTCTTGTCGTCGTCGGTGACCGCCAGGACGGCGTCGGCGCGATCGACATTGGCCTCCAGAAGCAGATCGATGTTCATCCCGTCGCCGTTCAACACGATCGTGCGCTCCAACGCGTCGGCGGCGCGTTCGGCCTGGGCGCGGTTCTTCTCGATCACCTTGGCGCGGATCCGGTCGGTCCGGGATTCCAGCGCGCGGGCGACCGACAGGCCGACATTGCCGCCGCCAATGATCACCACGCGTTCCTGCTTCTTGGTGGCCTTGCCGAAGATTTCCAGCGTGCGGTTGACGTCGGCGACCTCGGACAAGACGTAGATCTGGTCCTCGGCGAACAGCTGGTCGCCGGCCTCGGGCGCGAACAGCCGGCCGCCCCGGCGCACCCCCACCACGATCGCGCGGAGCGTGGAAAACAGGTCGGTCAGCTGCCGCAAGGGCGTGTTCAGAACCGGGCAGGCCTCGTCCAGCTGGATGCCCAGCAGTTGCGCGCGGCCGCCGAGAAAGCTTTCGGTATCGAAGGTCGCGGGCGCGTTCAGCCGTTGCAGCGCCGCCTCGGCGACCTCGCGTTCGGGGCTGATCACCACGTCGATCGGCATGTGATCGCGCCGGTAGAGATCGGCATAGATCGCGTCGAGATAGCTTTGCGCGCGGATCCGGGCGATCTTGCGCGGGATGCCGAAAACCGAATGGCCGACCTGGCAGGTGACCATGTTCACCTCGTCGGAATGGGTCGCGGCGATGATCAGGTCGCAGTCGCGCGCGCCGGCCGCGTCCAGAACGTCCGGGTAGGAGGCGAAGCCGGCCACGCCCTGCACGTCGAGCGTTTCGGTGGCCCGGCGGATCAGTTCGGCGTTCGAATCGACCACGGTGACGTCGTTCTTCTCGCCAGAGAGATGGCGGGCGATCTGCCAGCCGACCTGGCCCGCGCCGCAGATGATCACCTTCATGGCCGCCCTTTTCGCTGCCGGCACCGATCGCGCCGGTTCTAGGCGCTCGGCGCGGGCTTGGCAACGGCCCTGCCCGTCCCGCGGCCGTTGCCGCAACCGCCGCCGCGGCGCGTTCAGCCGCCGGCGAAGTCTTCGGCGCCCTCGCCGATCTCGGCCACGCGGGCCCCCGATTTCGTGGTGGTCACCACCCCGAGCGATTTCAGCTTGCGATGCAGGGCCGAGCGTTCCATCCCCACGAAGCTGGCCGTGCGCGAGATGTTTCCGCCGAAGCGGTTGATCTGGGTCAGCAGGTATTCCCGTTCGAACAGTTCGCGCGCCTCGCGCAGGGGCAGCGTCGCGATCTGGCCCGACAGCACCAGCCGGCCCTCGGCCTCGGCCACCGGTTCCGCCTGGCCGGGCAGTTCGCGCGCCTCGATCGGGCCGGACGGCTCGCCAAGGATCAGCACCCGCTCGATCACGTTCCTGAGCTGGCGGATGTTGCCCGGCCAGTCCATCGTCTGCAGCAGGGTTTCGGCCTCGTCGCTGAGGCTGCGCAACGGCAGGCCCTGGCTGCGGTTGAAGGCATCGATGAAATGCCGCGCCAGTTCGGGCACGTCCTCGCGCCGGTCGGCCAGCGGCGGCACCGCCACCGGCACGACATTGAGCCGATCGTAAAGCTCCTGCCGGAACCGCCCGGCGCGGATCTCGGCGGCAAGGTCGCGGGTGGTCGACGAGATCACCCGAAGATCGACCCGCACCTTGTCGGTGCCGCCGACGCGGGTGAACTGCTGCTCGGTCAGCACCCTGAGGATCTTGGACTGGGTGCCCGGCGGCATGTCGGCGACCTCGTCAAGGTAGACGACGCCGCCATGCGCCTGTTCCAGAAGGCCTTTTTCCACCCCGCGCTGCTCGGTCTCGCGGCCGAACAGCACCTCTTCCATCCGGTCGGGTTCGATCGAGGCGGCCGAGACGGTGACGAAGGGCGCCTTGGCGCGGGCCGAGTTCTGGTGGACGTAGCGCGCCGCGACCTCCTTGCCCGATCCCGGCGCGCCGGTCAGCATCACCCGGCCGTTCGACTTGGTCACCCGGTCGAGCTGGTCCTTGAGCCGGCGGAACGCCGGCGCCGAGCCGATCATCACCGCCTCGCCCGCGTCGCGGCGGCGCAGGCTGGCGTTCTCGCGCCGCAGCTGCGCGGTTTCCATCGCGCGGCGGATCACCACCAGCAACTGGTCGATGTTGAACGGCTTCTCGATGAAATCGTATGCGCCCTGGCGGATCGCGGCGACGGCGATCTCGATGTTGCCGTGGCCCGATATGATCACCACCGGCACATCCGGGTTGTCGCGCTTGACGGTCTTGAGAATGTCGATCCCGTCCATCCGGCTGTCCTTGAGCCAGATGTCGAGGATCATCAGCGCCGGTTCGGCGGTGTTGATCTCGGCCATGCAGTCATCGGAATTGGCCGCCGTACGGGTCGAATACCCCTCGTCGGCCAGGATGTCCGCGACGAGCTCGCGAATGTCGCGTTCGTCATCGACGATCAGGATGTCGCTCATCTGTCCTCTCCGCCCGCGCGGGCGGCCCCCTGTGTTTTGCCGCGCGCCCGGCGGGCCCGGGGCAGGCGGATCTCGGCCAGCGCCCCGCGATGGGTGCAGCCCTCGAATGGCTCGGCATCGCTCAGCGTGAGCGTTCCGCCATGTTCCTCGATGATCTTGCGCACGATCGGCAGGCCCAGGCCGGTGCCTTTCGCGCGGGTGGTGACGTAGGGTTCGAACAGCCGCGCCCGGTCGGCGGGCAGGCCGATGCCGTTGTCGGCGATGGTGATCGTCACCATGTCCGGCGTCTCTGTCATCGCCACGCGCACCTTCGGCGCATAGCCTTCTGGTGCGCCACTTTCGTAAAGGCTTTCCACGGCTTCGCCGGCGTTCTTGATGAGGTTGGTGAGCGCCTGCGAGATCATTGTCGCATCCAGTTCCAGCACCAGTTCGCCCTGCGGCAGATCGGCTTCAAGCGTCGCGCCGTGCAGCGCGCCCTCCTGCAGCATCACCGCGTCGCGCACCAGCGCGACGAGATCGTGGTCGCGGCGATCGGGCTCGGGCATCCGGGCAAAGCGCGAGAACTCGTCGACGATGCGGCGCAGGTCGTTGGTCTGGCGCACGATCACGTCGGTGTATTGTTCCAGCGTCTCGGCCTCGTCGCCAACCTTGGGCATGAACTTGCGCTTCAGCCGCTCCGCCGACAGCTGGATCGGCGTCAGCGGGTTCTTGATCTCGTGCGCGATCCGGCGCGCGACGTCGCCCCAGGCCGCCATCCGTTGGGCCGAGACCAGTTCCGTCACGTCGTCGAAGGCCAGCACGTATCCCTCCAGGCGGCCGTCGGAATTGCGCCGGATCGCCATCCGCACGAGCAGGCTTTCCAGCCGGCCCGAGCGGCTGAGCCGGATTTCCTCCTGCACCGTTTCGCCCAGCCCCTCGCGCAGCCGGGAAAACAGCGCGGCGAATTCCGGCACGGTATCGGCCAGGCTGCGCCCGGTGTCGCGGCCGAGATCGAGTTCCAGGATCCGCGTGGCGGCGGGGTTGAGAAAGTCGATCCGCCCCTCGGCCGTCAGGCCGATCACGCCGGAGGTGACGGAGGACAGGACCGAATCGAACAGCCGGCGCCGTTCCTCGGTGCGGCGGTGGTTCTCGATCAGGGCGCTGCGCTGGCCCTTCAGCTGCCGCGTCATCTGGTTGAAGACCCGGCCCAGCATCGCGATCTCGTCGTCGCCCGGTTCCTCGATCACCTGCACCTCGAGATCGCCCGCGCCCACCCGCTGCGCCGCCCCGGCCAGCCGCCCGACCGGGCGCGACAGCCGTTCCGCGAACCACAGCCCCAGCCAGACGGCGGCGAGGATCATGATCACCGCGAAACCGAGATAGACGAGGCCGAACTCGAACACCACGCGGCCGCGCGTTTCCTCCAGTTGCTGGTAAAGCCCGACGGTCGCGCGGGTTTCGTCCAGCAGCGACAGCAGGCTGCCGTCCACCTCGCGGGAGACGTAAAGGTAGCGGTCGGGAAAACTCGGAAGTTGAAGAAGCGCCCGGAACTCGTTGTTGCGCCAGTCTTCCACGAGAACCACGTCACCGGCCCGCGCGTCTTCCAGCGCGGCTGGCCCGGGTTCTTCGTAGTCGAAGAGATAGCTGCGTTCGCCGCGGGCGCGGATCTGGCCGGTCCCGTCGATCACGAAGGCCTCGCGCAGCCCGCGCTGGATCAGCGCCTGGCCCTGGGTGAGAATCTGGCGCATCGACCCGTCATCGTAAAGCAGCCCGGCGCGGCGGGCCTGAACGAGGTAGTCGGCCAGTCCCAGCGCGTCGGCCTCGATATCGTCGCGATGTTCCTGGCGGTAGGCCTCCGCCGCCTCCAGCGAGGCGCCGACAACCTGCCGCACCCGATCCGAGAACCAGCCCTCGAGACCGATGTTGACGGTCAGCCCCGCGAAGATCGCCACCACCACCGTCGGGAACAGGGCCATTCCCGTGAACACGCCGGTCAGCCGCAGGTGCAACCGTGACCCGGCGGAATGCGCCCGCCGCGCCGCGATCATCCGCGCCACGCGCGCCACCACCAGCGCGGCCAGCAACAGGAAGTAGACGAAATCCGCCAGCAGGACGAGCCGCAGCGCCGAGGAATCCGCGCCCTGCCCCATCGGCCCGAACACCAGGTAGGTCGCCAGCGCCAGGACCGGGCCCAGCAGCACCAGCCCGATGGTCGCGGCATTCTGCACCCGCCTGAGCTTTCTCAGCCGGACGAGCCGCTCCCATGTCGCGAGTCGCGTCGCGCCTTGCACTGCCTGCCTCTTCCCGCCTGTCCGTCGCAGCGGTCGGCCCGCCCCCCGGACCGGTCGCAGCCCGCCCGCCGCCACCCGTTCTGGTGCGGCAGCGCAACGCGCCCTGTTGCGATTTTACATCAGCTTGCGCCGGCGTGTCACGCGAATATCGAGATCGGTGATCTTCTTGCGCAGGGTATTGCGGTTGATGCCCAGAAGATCGGCGCAGCGCGCCTGGTTTCCGCCCGTGGCGTCGAGCGAGATCTCGATCAGCGGCACCTCGATCTCGCGCAGGATTCGTTCGTAAAGCCCCGGCGGCGGCAACGCCCCGCCATGCAGGTCGAAGTACCGCTTGAGATGCTTGGCGACCGAGGTCGACAGTTTCTCGCCCGACCCGCCGCCCTGCAGGGGTTCCATCGCCGGCATCGCGCCCAGCACCGCCTCGACCTCGGCGCGGGTGATCTCCTCGCCCGTCGAGGTCGCCATCAGCCGGCGCACCGCGTTTTCCAGCTGGCGCACGTTTCCAGGCCAGGAATAGCTGCGCACCAGTTCAAGCGCCTCGGCCGACAACTGCCGCGGGGCGAACCCCTCGCGTTCGGCGCGCGCGAGGAAATGCGACACCAGCAGGGCGATATCCTCGACCCGCTCGCGCAGCGACGGCACCGAGATCGTCACCCCGCCAAGCCGATAGAACAGATCCTGCCGGAAGCCGCCGTTCTCCATCCGCGCGACAAGGTCGGCCTGGCTTGTCGCCATGATCCGCGGCGGGTTTTCCGGCAGCGCATCCAGCAGCCGCACCACCCGCGCCTGGGTTTCCTCGTCGTAGTCGCCGACCTCGTCGAAGACGAGGCTGCCGCCACGGGCCCGCGCGACCAGCGTCGACGGCCCGTCCGCGCCCTGCAGGTCGGCGGCCTGGGCCACGACGAAGGGCAGCGACCGGCGGTCGGAGAAATCGTGGATCGCGCGGGCGATCAGCGACTTGCCGGTGCCAGATTCGCCGGTGATCAACACCGGCAGATCGGTGTTCATCACCCGCGCCACCAGCCGGTAGAGCGCCTGCATCGTGCCGGTGCGGCCAACGAGCGGCAGGTCTTCGCCGGCCTCGGTGCCCGGCTGGGCCGCCTGCCGGCCGCCAAGCCGGCGCTTCTGTTCCAGTGCGCGGGCCGCGCGTTTCATCAGGTCGGGCAGGTCGAAGGGTTTCGGCAGGTAGTCGAACGCCTCGGCCTCGGCCGCCTGGATCGCCGTCATGATCGTGTTCTGGGCCGAGATCACGATCACCGGCAGGCCCGGCCGGTCCTTCGAGATCTGCGGCAGCGCCTCCAGCCCGTTGCCGTCGGGCATGATCACGTCCGAGATCACCAGATCGCCCTTGCCCTCCTCGACCCAGCGCATCAGCGTGGTCAGCGACGAGGTGGCATGCACCTTGCAGCCCGCCCGCGTCAGCGCCTGGGTCAGCACCGTGCGGATCGTGCGATCGTCGTCGGCGACAAGAACGGTTCCGTCCATCACTCCCTCTCCATCGTTGTCTGGGCCTCGCGCGGCGCGATCGGCAGCGAGATCCGGAACACCGTGCGCCCGGGCACCGAGTCCGAACTGATCCAGCCGCCGTGATCGGAGATGATCTTGGACACCAGCGCGAGGCCGAGCCCGGTTCCGTTCTCGCGTCCCGAGACGAAGGGATCGAACATCACCTCGGCGATCTCGGGCGGAATGCCCGGCCCGTCGTCGATCACCTCGACCTGCAGGGGCAACGACTGGTCCTGCCCGTCGGGCCGCCGCAGGCGCAGCGACATGTCGTAGAAGGTGTGCAGCCGGATCGTGCCCGGCGCGCCCTTCGTGGCCTGCGCGGCGTTCTTGAGAAGGTTCAGAAACACCTGCAACAGCTGGTCGCCATCGGCCAGGGTCGGCGGCAGCGAGGGATCGTAATCCTCCACCACCTCCATATGGGCGGCAAAGCCCACCAGCGCCGACTTGCGCGCGCGGTCCAGCACGTCGTGGATGTTCACCGGCTTCAACTGCGGCGGCCGCAGGTTGCCGAACTGCTCGACCTGTTCCAGAAGCTTCAGGATCCGCCGGGTCTCGGCCACGATCAGGTCGGTCAGCTCCTGGTCTTCCTTGGGCAGGCCCATCGACAGAAGCTGCGCGGCCCCGGTGATCCCGGCGAGCGGGTTCTTGATCTCGTGCGCCAGCATCTCCGCCATGCCGATTGCCGAGCGCGCGGCGGTCTTGACGTTCATCGCCCGCCCCAGCCGCCCGGCGATCTCGCGCGGTGAAATCAGCAGCAGCACGGTTTCGGGGTCTTCGCCGACCGGGGCGCATTGCAGGTTGCACTGCACCGGCGCGCGTTCCCCGGTGCCGACATCGACGTCGTTGACGAACAGCGCCGACCGGTTCTGACGAACCCGCGCGAACACCTCTTCCAGCGGCGCGTCGATCGCCAGCTTCTCGAACAGCGGCTGGCCCTTGAGCGAGCGGGCCGACATGTTGAGAAAGAGTTCCGCCGCCGGGTTGATCTCGATGGTGCGATCCTCGCCGTCCAGCATCAGCGCCGGTACCGGCAGCGAGGCCCAGATGATCCCGGGGGCGGGCAGGTTCATGCCGCCGCCCTCCCCGGCCCGGTTTCGGCGAAGGTTCGGCGGATCGCCTGCAACGCCACGTCCGGGCTGGCGGCGGTCACCAGCGCCTTGCGCGGGGCCGGGCCAACGCCCGCACGGTCGGCATACCAGCCCAGGTGCTTGCGCGCGATCCGCAGGCCGAGGTCGCGGCCATAGAACGCCAGCATCGCCTCGTAATGCTCTGAAATCAGGTCGACAAGCGCGGCACCGCGCGGAATCTCGGGCGCCGGCGCATCGTGCAGCCGGTGGGCGATCTCGGCCGGCAGCCAGGGCGCGCCAAGCGCGCCGCGGCCGACCATCACCCCCGCCGCGCCCGATGCGGCGCGCGCGGCGCGGGCGGTTTCGGCATCGGTGATGTCGCCGTTCGCGACCACCGGCACCCGGACCGCGGCCACCGTCTCGGCGATCGCGGACCAGTCGGCGCGGCCGGTATAGAACTGCGCGCGCGTGCGGCCATGCACGACGATCATCCGCACCCCCGCCGCCGCGGCGCGCGCGGCCAGGCGCGGCGCGTTGCGGCCCGCCTCGTCCCAGCCCAGCCGCATCTTCAGCGTGACCGGCACCGCAACGGCGCCGACGACCGCCTCGATCAGGCGCAGCGCGTGATCCTCGTCGCGCATCAGCGCCGCGCCCGACAGCCCGCCGGTGACCTTCTTGGCCGGGCAGCCCATGTTGATGTCGACGATCCGCGCGCCCATGTCGGCCACGATCCGCGCCGCCTCGGCCATCGGCGCGGCCTCGCGCCCGGCCAGTTGCACCGATACCGCCGCGCCGTCCGTTCCGAGGTCCGACCGCGCGCGCGCCAGCGTCGCGGCTCGGTCGGTCAGCAACTCGCCCGAGGCGACCATCTCGGACACCACCAGCCCGGCGCCGAACCGCGCCACCATCCGCCGGAAGGGCAGATCGGTGATGCCGGCCATCGGCGCCAGAAGGACCGGCGGGGTCAGCGGGATGTCTGCCACCTGGATGGACAATTGCCTATTCCTTGTGCGGTTGCCTTGCAGTTAGCCCGCAGCCCGTGAATTGTCCACGCGACCGGCGGTCCCAGGCGTCAGGCAAGACCCCGATGCACAAAAATTAGGCACTCATGCCCGGCCGTCGCGCCCTGTGCACATGCCGCGCGCCGCGTCGTGGCATTGTCTCACCGCCACGATCCGCCTAGAGGTGAGGCAAGGAGGCCCGCCATGTCGACCGCCGCAATCATCACAGCCGCCGGGCGCGGCACCCGCGCCGGCGGTGACCTGCCGAAGCAGTGGCGCCTGCTGGGCGGGCGCAGCGTGCTGGCGCGCGCGGTGGCGGCCTTCGATTTCTGCGACCGGATCGTGGTGGTCCTGCATCCCGACGACATGGGCCGCGGCTTGCAGGAGTTCGGCGGCCGCGTCACCCTCGTCGCCGGCGGGGACAGCCGCGCGGAAAGCGTGAGGAACGCGCTGGAAAGCCTTGATGGCGCAGGCATCTCGCATGTGCTGATTCATGACGGCGCGCGCCCCCTGGTGGACCGGGCGCTGATCGACCGGGTGCTGGCGGCGCTGCATGCCGGGGCCCCGGCCGCCGCCCCGGCCCTGCCGGTGACGGATGCGCTGTGGCGCGGCGCCGACGGCCTTGTGGCCGGCACCGCCGACCGGACCGGGCTGTGGCGCGCGCAGACGCCGCAGGGCTTCGCCCATGACGCGATTCTCGCCGCGCACCGTGACCATCCGGGCGGCGCCGCCGACGACGTCGAGGTGGCCCGCGCCGCCGGCCTGCCGGTGACCATCGTGGCCGGTTCCGAAACCAATCTGAAGATCACCTGGGCCGAGGATTTTTCCCGCGCCACGAAGCTGTTGGGGGATGCAATGGATGTTCGCTGCGGGAACGGGTTCGACGTTCACGCCTTCTGCGCGGGCGATCACGTCACCCTGTGTGGCGTGCGGGTGCCGCATGACCGGGGACTCCTGGGCCATTCCGACGCCGATGTCGGCATGCATGCGCTGACCGATGCGATCTACGGCGCGCTGGCCGAGGGCGACATCGGCCGGCACTTCCCGCCCTCCGATCCGCAGTGGAAGGGCGCGGCGAGCGAGATCTTCCTCGACCATGCCGTGAAACTCGCCGCCGAACGCGGCTACCGGGTGACGGCGGCGGATGTCACGCTGATCTGCGAACGCCCGAAGATCGGCCCGCATGCCGTTGCGATGCAAGCCGAACTTTCGCGGATCATGGGGCTTGAGGCGGGCCGCGTCAGCGTCAAGGCGACGACGTCGGAGCAGTTGGGCTTCACCGGCCGGGGCGAGGGAATCGCGGCGCTGGCGACCGTCACGCTGGTGGCGCCGTGATCCGGGCGATCACCACGGTCTTCTATGTCGGGCTGTTGCGCCCCGCGCCGGGCACCTGGGGTTCGCTCGCCGCGCTTGGCGCAGGGCTGGCGATCGATCGCTGGCTGGGTTTTCCGGCGCTGGCGGCGGCCACCCTTGCGGTGACGCTGCTGGGCTACTGGGCCGTGGCGCGCGACCTGCCGCACTGGCAACAGGAGGATCCCTCGGCGATCGTCATCGACGAGGTGGCCGGGCAATGGCTGGCGCTGCTGTTTCCCGCCGCCGCTTTCTGGTGGCGCGGTGTCGCGGACTGGGCGGTGGTGGCCTATCCCGGCTGGATCGCGGCCTTCGTGTTCTTCCGGCTGTTCGACATCTGGAAGCCCTGGCTTGTCGGCCGGGCCGACCGCAGGGGCGGCGCGCGCGGCGTGATGGAAGACGATCTGTGGGCCGGGCTGTTCGCCGGGCTGGCGGTGCTGGCATCGGCGGCGCTGGCCCATGGCGTTCTGATGCGGTGAGCGCGATGGCAAGCCTGGCCGAAACCCTGCTGCATCGCGCCCGCGCCGCCGGCGCCGTCATCGCCACCGCCGAAAGCTGCACCGGCGGGATGGTGGCCGCCGCGATCACCGATGTCGCCGGATCCTCGACGGTGTTCGACCGCGGCTTGGTGACCTATTCGAACGCCGCGAAGATCGCGCTGCTGGGCGTGCGGCCGGAAACGCTGGCGGCGCATGGCGCGGTGTCGGAACCCGTCGCGCGGGAAATGGCCGAAGGCGCGCTGGCGCGCTCGGAGGCGTCGCTGGCGGTGGCGGTGACCGGCATCGCCGGGCCCGGCGGATCGGAGCACAAGCCAGAGGGCCGCGTCTGTTTCGCGCTGGCCCGGCGCGGCAAGGCGACCGGATGCGAAACGGTGGAGTTCGGCGCGCGCGGCCGCGACGCGGTGCGGGCAGCGGCGCGGGACCATGCGCTTAACATGCTGGTCGCGGCGCTCGGCCCCGATCAGGCGGGGCCGTGAAGCGCCTTCGCGCGCTCCTCGAAGGCGCGGACGACGCGGCGCATCGCCTCGTCGAACACCACGCCGATCACCCGCTGCAGGATCGCGTTGCGGAATTCGAAATCGACGAAGAACTCCACCTCGCAGCCGCCCTCGGGCAGGTCGCGGAACCGCCAGTCGGATTTCATGTAGCGGAACGGGCCATCCAGGTACTCGGTATCGATCCGCATCCGTTCGGGCCAGAGCGTCACCCGGCTGCCGAAGCGTTCGCGGAACACCTTGAACGAGATCACCAGATCGGCCTCCATCACCTCCGACCCGTCCGGTCGCGGCGTGCGCGACCGGATCCGCGCCGCCGCCGTCCACGGCAGGAACTCGGGATAGCGGGCGACATCGGCCACCAGGTCGTACATCTGCTGCGCGGTGTAGGGCAGCGGCCGGGTTTCCGAATGTGTTGGCATCTCGCCCCAGATCGCAGGTGACAGCGTCGAGGGGTTTCGTAAAATCGGGCCTCGAATTCAAGGGGTGGGCATGCGCGAACCGGATTACGTTGTGGACGAGATGATCTCGGCCAAGGCCATCGCGGCGCGGGTCGAGGCGCTGGCGAAGGAGATCGAGGCCGCCTTCGCGGGCACCGAAAAGCTTGTCGTCGTCGGGCTGTTGCGCGGCTCGTTCGTGTTCATCGCCGACCTGGTGCGGGAAATCGACCTGCCGGTGGAGGTCGATTTCCTCGAGGCCTCGTCCTACGGCGATTCGATGGAAAGCTCGCGCGAAGTGCGAATCCTCAAGGATCTGCGCGGCGAGATCGCCGGGCGCGACGTTCTGGTGGTCGAGGATATCGTCGACACCGGCTTCACGCTCAGCCACGTGATCCACCTGCTGCGCGCCCGGGAACCCCGGCGGCTGGAAACCATCGCGCTGCTCGACAAACCGTCGCGGCGCGAGGTCGAGGTGCGGGCCAGCTGGACCGGATTCGAGATTCCCGATGAATTCGTCGTGGGTTACGGGATCGACTTCGCGCAGCGCAATCGCAACCTGCCGTTCATTGGCAAGGTGCGTTTTCCGCGCGGCTGAGCACCCGCTCAGCCCGGCCCGGCGGCATCGCGCCCCGAAAGCCGGTGCCGGATCCGCCCGAGCCCCTCGACAAGCGCGCGATGCACGGCGCGGATCCGCGGCACCGTTTCCATGTCGGCATGGCAGGCCACCCACAGGTCGACCGAAAGCATCGGCATCAGCGCGTTGGCGCGCCTCAGGCGCGGGTCGGCATCGCCGACGATGCAGGGCAAGGGGGTCACCCCCATGCCCGCCGCCGCCAGGTCGCCGGCGACCAGAAAGCTGTCGGCCCGCGCCGCGATTCGTTCGCGCGGCACGTGCTCGGCCACCCAGGCTCCGGGCAGCGAGCGTGCCGAGGTGCCGCCAAGCGCGATCCAGCCCGCGCTGGCCAGATCGGGCAGCGGCATTCCGGCGGCGGCATAGGCGGCGAACCCCAGCTTCGCGGGCGAGGTTCCGCTCAGCCCGTCGGGCAGCTTGGTCGATGGCCGCACGGTGACCTCGGCATCAAGCCGCGCCAGATCGAGATGGGCGTTGGTCGAGACGAGATCGATGAAGACATGCGGCTCGCGCGCCCGGAACGCCGCGAGGATACCGGGCAGAACGTGCTGGCAAAGCGAATCGGTCGATGTCACCCGCACGTCGCCGTGCAGTTCGGCCCCGCCCCCGGACAGCACGCGATGAACGCCGAACACCGCGTTCTCCACCTCTCGGGTCGCGTCCAGCAGCGGCCGCGCGCCGGGCGCGACGCGGTAGCCCTGCGGCGAGCGTTCGAACAGCGTCACGCCGTTGCGGGCCTCGAAGGCCGCGATCCGGCGCAGCACGGTCGCGTGGTTCACCCCCAGACGGCGCGCGGCGGCGTTGACCGAGCCGGACTCGGCAACGGCGAGGATGAAGCGCAGGTCGTCCCAACTGAGGTTGTGCATCGTTGCACAAGCATACGTGAAATTCTCGGTCTGTGCATCGCAAGGATCACAGCTACACTCAAACCCGCGCAAACCCTTGTTCAGGAGTTCCCATGATGAAGACGTCCCGCATTCTCGCCGCCACCGCCGCCGCCGTTCTGGCAGCCACGCCGCTTCTCGCCCAGCAGGGGCCCGAGGCGCAGGCGATGAAGGCCCGGCAAGGGATGATGCAGTTCTACGCGATGAACCTTGGCGTTCTGGGCGCGATGGCGAAGGGCGAACGCGATTACGACGCGGCCGCGGCCAGCGCCGCCGCCGGCAACATCGCCGGCGTTGCGCAGCTGAACATGTCGATGCTCTGGCCCCAGGGTTCCGACGACATGAGCCTGGACGGCTCCCGCGCCCTGCCGGCGATCTGGGAGAACATGGCCGATGTCGGCGCGAAATCCGCCGCGATGCGCGAGGCCGCGCTGGCCATGCAGGCCGCGGCGGGCACCGACCTGGCCTCGCTTCAGGCCGCGATGGGCGCGCTCGGCGGCGCCTGCGGCGACTGCCACAAGGCCTATCGCACGCCGCAGTAAGGCCGGGCGGGGAAATCAACGATGCGCCGGCTGATCGGTGGCGTTGCCGTCCTCGCCGCCGCCGGGGCCGCGGTGTTCTGGGTGATCACCGCGCCCCGGCCCCTGCCAGCCGATGCGCTGGCGGGGCTGGCGGGCGATGCGGCGCGCGGCGAAAGCGTGTTCTGGGCCGCGGGCTGCGCCTCTTGCCACGCCGCGCCGGGCGCTAAGGGCGACGCGATGCTGGTGCTGGCCGGGGGGCGGGAATTCCCCTCGCCCTTCGGAACCTTCGTGGCGCCCAATATCTCGCAACATCCAGACCGTGGCATCGGCGGCTGGACAGCGGATCAGGTCGCGAACGCCGTGATGCGCGGCGTGTCGCCCGACGGGCGGCACTACTACCCGGCCTTTCCCTACACCGCCTATGGCAAGATGACGCCGCAGGACGCGGTGGACCTCTCCGCCTATCTCGAAACCCTCCCCGAATCGGAGGCCGAGAACCGGCCGCACGGGCTGGGCTTTCCGTTCACCATCCGTCGTGGGCTTGGCCTGTGGAAGATGCTTTTCGTCAGCGATGACTGGGTCTTGGCCGATGTCGCTGATGAAAAGGCCGAACGTGGCCGCTACCTGTCCGAGGCCTTGGCGCATTGCGGCGAATGCCACACGCCGCGCGGACCTCTGGGCGGGCTGGACCGTGGCCGCTGGATGGCCGGCGCGCCGATCCCCGGCGAGGAGCGCGGCAGCTATCCCAACATCACCCCCGCCGCGCTGGACTGGTCGGAGGGCGACATCGCGGAATACCTGACCTCGGGCTTCACGCCGGAGTATGACACGGTGGGCGGCCACATGGTCGAGGTGGTCGAGAACATGGCCCGCCTGCCGCGCGCGGATCGCGAGGCGGTGGCCGCCTATCTCAAGGCCCTGCCGCCGGTCGAGTGACCGGCGGGTGGAACGGGCAGGTTCGCCCCGCAACGCCCCGATTTTTCAACGGAAACCGCGCCTCAGCCCCGGCCCAGCCGGGCCAGCCGCGCCGCGCGCAGCCGCTCGAAATCCTCGCCGGCGTGGTAGGAGGATCTGGTCAGCGGCGTGGCCGAGACCATCAGGAACCCCTTGCCATAGGCCGCCGCCTCGTAGGCCTTGAACTCCTCGGGGGTCACGAACCGGTCGACCCGGTGATGCTTCGGCGTCGGTTGCAGGTATTGCCCGATCGTCAGGAAATCGACATCGGCGAAGCGCATGTCGTCCATCACCTGCAGAACCTGGCCGCGATCCTCGCCGAGGCCCACCATGATGCCGGACTTGGTGAACATCGCCGGGTCGATCTCCTTCACGCGCTGCAAAAGCCTCAGCGAGTGGAAATAGCGCGCGCCGGGGCGCACGCCGGGATAAAGGCCCGGCACGGTTTCGAGGTTGTGGTTGAACACATCGGGTTTCGCCGCGACCACGGTTTCCAGCGCGCTGGCCGGGCATTTCAGGAAATCCGGCACCAGCACCTCGATCGTCGTCTCGGGGCTGCGGTGGCGCACGGCGCGGATCGTCTGGGCGAAATGCTCGGCCCCGCCATCGTCGAGGTCGTCGCGGTCGACCGAGGTGATGACCACGTGATTCAGCCCCAGCGTTTCCACCGCATGGGCCACGCGCCCCGGTTCGAAGGCATCGAGCGTCTGCGGCTTGCCGGTGGCGACGTTGCAGAAGGTGCAGCCACGGGTGCAGATCTCGCCCATGATCATCATGGTGGCGTGGCCGTGGCTCCAGCATTCGCCGACGTTGGGGCAGCCGGCCTCTTCGCAGACGGTGACCAGCTTGTTCGATTTCAGGATCTCGCGCGTGGCCTTGTAGCCCGCCGAGGTCGGCGCCTTGACGCGGATCCAGGCGGGTTTCTTCGGCTGCGCCTGATCGGGGCGGTGGGCCTTTTCCGGGTGGCGGTCGGCGGGCAGTTTCAGGTCACGCATCTGGGGCTCCGGCGCAGGCGGCGGCTTCCTCCGACATAGGCGCAATCGGCACGAAGGGCAACGCGGCCAAGGCCGGGCCGGGTTGCGCGCCACGCAAGGCGGCCACCAGCGCCCGCGCCTCGCGCCCGTTCAGGAACCGCCGCGCCGGTGCGGCATGCGCCGGCGCGCCGGGGCTGGCGAGCCGCGGGAACAGCGTGAAGATCTCGGCGCGCTGCGCGGCGGGCATCATCGTCATCGCCATCGGCCCGGTGAACAGGCTTTCGGACCAGGCGCCTTCAGCCAACACCACCTCGTGCGCGTCGAACAGCAGGTGATGGTAGGTCACGCCGCGTTCGGGCGGCGCGGGCGCGATCCCGGGCAGGCTGACCAGGTGCTTCGCGGCGGCCAGCACCTCGGGCGCGCCGAACCGCGCGGCGATCTCAGGGCCGGCCAGCAGCATCCGGTGCTGGGGCGACACGGAAAGCACGCGCGCCGGCATCCCCGGACCCAGCGCGCCCGGGGCAAGGGTGACGGGCCGCAGCCGTTCTGCCGCCGCCAGCCGGGCGGGCGAAATGTGCCGCGTCCCGGCCCAGCGGACCGGGCGATAGCCCCGGTCGCGGGTCAGCACCAGGTCGCCCGGGCGCAGCGCCTCGACCGGCACGGGGCCGTGCAGCGCGGCGATCATCGTGCCGGCGGCGAAGCAGACCGGGCCGCCATCCAGCGGCGTGGGCGCCGCGTAGACCACGCTGTCGGGGCTGTTGGAGGGCCACTGCAAGCTGGCCTGACCGGAGATCGGCACATTGGAGCTGACGGCCCCCGCAGCGGGGCCGTCGGACGCCAGCAGCGGTGTGGTCTTGCGCGGATCGGATACATCCCCGAAGTCGAGAAACCGAACCACCTGGCCCTGCGCGGTATCGACAAGGGCAACGCCCTCGTACTGACCGGTCGGCCCGATCGTGTCGTAGGCCCCGATCAGCACATCGGGAAAGACATCCTGCGAAATCAGAAGAACGTATTCCCCGGCCTCGGCATCGTAGACATGGCTGACGCCGGGATCGTCCAGCGTGACGACCCTGCCCACCGTGGCCGCAGGATCGCCGGTGGCGACGACGTCATAGAATGCGACGGCGAAGTCGCCCCGTGCCGCGAATTCCGCCGGCGTCAGGGCGATCTCGACGAACTCGGCGATCCCCGTATCCGAGGCCAGCACGTTGGCGAAGTGGATTTCGCTGATCCGCGCCAAGGTTGTGGCCGATCAGCTTTCGCGGGGCGCGGCCCCGCGGCGTGACCCGTGCCCCGGAGGAAAACGCGCAGGGCACGGGTCAATGCGTCGCGCAAACATGGATACCCTCACACTCGGTACTCAACACATCGGGAACATCCCGACGCGACCGGGATAGCCGAACGGGGTTAACGCGCGGTTGCCGGGGCCGAAAGTGTCATCCGATCAGCGGCTTGCCCGGCCCGTAGGTCTCGTCATAGTGCCGCCTGAGGCGGATCAGCGCGATCCGAAGCACGATCTTGCCCGACCGCGCCGACCAGCCCAGCCGCTTTTCCGCGCTTTCCAGCCCTTCGAGGAAACAGCAGACCCGCAGCGCCATGTCGCCCAGTCCGGGGCCGAGATCGGCCAGCGCGGCGGCCACCCGGTCGCGCGCCGCGCCGGCGCGGTCTGACCGGTCGGGCGGGTCGCCCCGCCCCGGCGCCTGCGCCCCGGCGGTGAGGAACCTGTCCCAGTTCTGCGCCACCCGCGGGCCAAGCTGGGCGATCTCGAAATCCTCGCGCAGCCGTTCGGCGGCATCCACGAGATCGCGGGCGAGGAACGGCCGCCCGTCGCGGTCGCTGCGCCGCGCCAGCACCTGTACCGGGCTTTCGCCGAGGTTCACGCGCGCCCGGCGCGGCGCCTCGCCCGGCCCGGCGTCGAAATCCCGTTCGCTCATCTCCCGGTGCTGGGCGGCGAACCCCGTCGCCGCCTCCGACAGGCCGACGCCGGCGGCGGGCCCGAGCATCCGCCGCAGCGCCGACCGCCCGGCGGCGGTCAGACGGTATGTCGTGACGCGGCCGGTGCGGTTGGCGGTGATCCAGTCCTTCAGGGCGAAGGCCTGTGCAACGGCGCGATCGACCGTGGCGATGCGGCGCTCGTCGCGCAGTACCGCCGCCTTGTCGAGATCGGCGGCCACGGCCAGAACCGTGTCGGGTTCGGCCAACCGGCGCAGGATGCGCCGGGCCTCGCGGTCCAGCGTGGCGGCATCGGGAAGCGGTTTACGCGTTACGGAACAGTCGGGCATTGGGCTGTGATCCTCCTCGTGGCGATCGACGTTCTGGACGGAAAGCTCTGCGGCCAGCACGGCCAGCGCCTCGTCGACGAGGGGATCGTCCCGCCGCGCCTCGGTCCGGCGGACCTGTCGCAGCACGGTCGAGGGATGCCGGCCGATCCGCCGGGCCAGCGCGCGCAGCGCCGTGCCGCCCTCGACATGGTCAAGGTACAGGCCATGCGCCCGAGGCAGCCAGTCGGGCAAAAGGCCCCTGGCATCGGAATGGAACGTCATGATTTCCCCCACGAAATCCGCTGACCGCCGGAACCTGCCCGCAGCAACGGAAACAACCGTGGGTTGCAAGTCTTACCCGTTCGTTAACGCCGGGAACGCTCGCTCGCGCCCGGCGAACGCCAGCGAACACCGCGGCGCAACACCCCGGCCAGAGGCGTCAGCCTGCATTCGAACGACCCGAACCGACCGGAGTACCGACATGGATCACGCCCCCAGCCCCCCGACCCAGATCGCCGCCCTGCGCCGCCCCGCCCTGCTGGTGCGGGCCGCGCGGATCGGGCTTGCCGGCTACCGCCGCGCCCGTGATCTTGGCCGCGTTCTGGGGGCCGAACCACCGCGGGATTCCGGCACTGTCGTCGCATTGCTGGCGGATATGGAAGCCATGATGGAACTACGCCGTCGCTGCGGAACGGGCGGCTATGTTCCCTCGGTGCATGTCGCCCTGCTGATCGCCCTCATGGCGGAACACCGCGTGCCGGACGGCGGCGGATCAAGCTGACCGCGTCAGGCTGCATTAACGCGCATGTACGCAGGGATCACCCTCGCGCTGGCTAGAAGCATAGGTGAAGAAACGCCGGCGAGGCGGCATGCCTGTCATGTCGCCGAACCGCTGCGCCTCACCCAGTGTCAAGGAAGGCATGGACATGGAGCGTGACGGCACCATCGAAATCGCCGACAAGCCGGCAAAGCTCCGCCGCGCGCTGAGGCGAGACCGGTCCGTATTCGGTTTCATACCAATCATAGCCCGGGCGCTGGAAATAGGTCGCCCAAGTCTTCACTCCGAACCTGTAGGTTCCCGACGCGTCCGTCGTTGCAAGACGTGTGCACGCCTCGATCGGCAGGTCCGTAAGGACGAATCCGACAAGCGCCTTGTCGGACCCTTCCCAACCCGGCATCGCTCCCGCTGATAGCAGGCCGGCGCTGCCGAACACCCCACCCAGCGCCGTTCCCCATTCCGTCACCAGACGGGTCTCAAACGCCGCTCGACCCGGGTAATAGAATTGCTGTGGCGGGCCGATCTTGTTCGCGGGCACGGCACCGGCGGCGATCAGCACCTCCGGAAGACGGTCGTAATTGAAGTTGCCGCCATCCCATTCCGCGGCATTGGCCGCCTTCATCAGGCCGGATGCCTCGGCAAACAAGGATCCAAGGATCCGTGTCTGCGTATTCACGCGGCTGGAAAGTGCCGCCTGCTGGAAGAAGATTATTCCCCCGACAATCAGGCCGAGAGCGATCGATATGAAAAGGACCGCCTCAATAAGCGTTACACCACGCCGCATTTTCGCCCACTCGTTACAGTACTTGCACGCAAATCATAATGAGCGAGGCCGAAGTGGACAATCTCTATCGCGCCCGGCGCGGCGGCCCTACGTAAAGCTGTCGGGCGCCTCCGCCTTCTTCCGGGCCACGTAGTCGGCCAGCGCCTCTTCCACCGCCGGATCGATCGCGGGCTTCTGGTAGTCGGCCAGAAGCTTGGCGACCCGCGCGGTGGCCAGCGCCTGGGTATCGCGCGCGCCTTCTTCCTCCCATGTCTCGAAGGGCTTGTAGTCCAGCAGGTCGCTGCGCCAGAAGGCCGACTTGAAATTCGCCTGGGTATGGGCGCAGCCAAGGTAGTGGCCGCCGGGGCCGACCTCGCGGATCGCGTCCATCCCCTGCCCGTTCGCGTCCATCTCGACGCCGCGGGCAAAGTGATGCAACACACCCAGCTGGTCGGCATCCATCACGAATTTCTCGTAGGACGAGACCAGGCCGCCCTCCAGCCAGCCGCAGGCATGCAGCATGAAATTGACGCCGGCCAGCAGCCCCATGTTCAGGCTGTTGGCGGTCTCGTAGGCGGCCTGCGCGTCGGGCAGCTTGGAGCCGCAGAACGACCCGGCCGAGCGGTAGGGCAGACCCAGGCGGCGGGCCAGTTGCCCCGCGCCATAGGTGATATGCGCGGCTTCGGGCGTGCCGAAGGTCGGCGCGCCGGAATTCATGTCGATCGAGGTGACGAAGGCGCCGAAGATCACCGGCGCGCCGGGCCGGATCAGCTGGCTGTAGGCGACGCCGGCCAGCACCTCGGCCAGAACCTGGGTCAGCGTGCCGGCCACCGTCACCGGCGCCATCGCGCCGCCGACGATGAAGGGCGAGATGATGCAGGCCTGCCCCGCGGCGGCATAGACCTCCAGCGCGCCCATCATCACGCTGTCGAAGGTCAGCGGAGAGTTGATGTTGATCAGCGAGGTCATCACCGTGTTCCGGTCGACGAACTCCGCCCCGAACAGGATCTTCGACATCTCGACCGAGTCCGCCGCCCGGCTGGGTTCGGTGACGGACCCCATGTAGGGCTTGTCGCTGAGCGTCATGTGCGCCAGCAGCATGTCGAGATGGCGCTTGTTCACAGGCACGTCGGTCGGTTCGCAGACCGTGCCGCCGGAATGGTGCAGCCATTTCGACATGTAGCCGAGTTTCACGAAGTTGCGGAAATCCTCCATCGTGGCATAGCGCCGGCCGCCGGCGGCGTCGCGCACGAAGGGCGGGCCGTAGACCGGGGCGAACACGAGGGAGTTGCCGCCGATCTCGACCGAGCGGTCGGGGTTGCGGGCATGCTGGACGATCCGGCCGGGCGCGGTTTCGCACAGCTTGCGCGCCAGCCCGCGCGGGATCCGTACCCGCTCGCCGGTGACATCGGCCCCGGCCTGCCGCCAGCGATCGAGCGCCGCCGGGTTCTCGACGAAGGCGACGCCGATCTCTTCCAGCACCGTCTCGGCGTTGTGCTCGATGATCTGGAGCGCCTCTTCGGTCAGCACCTCGAAGTTCGGGATATTGCGCTCGATGAACCGCGCGGTGTCGATCCGGACCGCGGTGCGTTCCGCCCGCCGCGCCGCGCCGCCGCCGCCGCGTGTCCGCCGTCCCGCTGCCTGAGCCTCCGCCATGACGCATCCCTCCTTCGGTGGTCGTGGCGTCGTTTTAACGGCTTCGCCATGCGGGCATGACCGGTTTGCGTCATCTGGCACACGAAAGCGACCTGCGCCGCCGCCCCGGGTCGCGGCGCGCCCGCGCGGGCCTTGCGCGCCTCCCGCAACGGCCCTATTCCCCGGGCATGACCCAGCATGACCGCCTTCTGATCATCGACTTCGGCAGCCAGGTGACGCAGCTGATCGCGCGGCGCCTGCGCGAGTTGAACGTCTACTGCGAGATCCACCCGTTCCAGAACGTGACCGACGCGTTCCTCGCCGATTTCGCGCCGAAGGCGGTGATCTTCTCGGGCGGGCCGGCCTCGGTCTTTGCCGAGGGCGCGCCGATGCCGCCGGCCTCGGTCTTCGATCTCGGGGTGCCGATCCTCGGCATCTGCTACGGCCAGCAGGTGATGATGCACTGTCTCGGCGGCAAGGTCGAACGCGGCCACGGCACCGCCGAGTTCGGCCGCGCCTTCGTGACGCCGCAGAACGAACGCTGCGAGCTTCTGGGCGGGTGGTTCCAGGACGGTCGCGAGCAGGTCTGGATGAGCCATGGCGACCATGTCTCGGCGCTGGCGCCGGGGTTCAGGGTCTACGGCACCTCGCCCAATGCGCCTTTCGCGATCACCGCCGATCCCGACCGGCATTTCTACGCCGTGCAGTTCCACCCCGAGGTGCATCACACCCCCAAGGGGCGGCAACTCTACGCCAATTTCATCCGCATCGCGGGCTTCACCGGCGACTGGACGATGGGCGCCTACCGCGACGAGGCGATCCGCAGGATCCGCGACCAGGTTGGCCCAGAGGGCCGGGTGATCTGCGGTCTGTCCGGCGGCGTCGATAGCTCCGTCGCCGCCGTGCTGATCCACGAGGCGATCGGCGACCGGCTGACCTGCGTCTTCGTCGATCATGGCCTGTTGCGCCAGGGCGAAGCGGAAGAGGTGGTCACGATGTTCCGCGACCACTACAACATCCCGCTGGTCCATGCCGATGAAAGCGATCTGTTCCTCGGCGCGCTCGACGGCGTTTCCGACCCCGAGGAAAAGCGCAAGACGATCGGGCGGCTGTTCGTCGAGGTGTTCGAGAAACACGCGAAATCCGGCGGCGGGGCGGAATTCCTCGCCCAGGGCACGCTGTATCCCGACGTCATCGAAAGCGTCAGTTTCTCCGGCGGCCCGTCGGTCACGATCAAGTCGCACCACAATGTCGGCGGCCTGCCCGAGAAGATGGGCATGAAGCTGGTCGAACCCTTGCGCGAACTGTTCAAGGACGAGGTGCGCGCGCTGGGCCGCGAGCTTGGCCTGCCGCAGCGTTTCATCGGCCGCCACCCGTTCCCCGGCCCCGGCCTGGCGATCCGCTGCCCCGGCGAGATCACCCGCGCCAAGCTCGACATCCTGCGCCGCGCCGACGCGGTGTTCATCGACCAGATCCGCCGCCACGGCCTTTACGACGAGATCTGGCAGGCCTTCGTCGCGATCCTGCCGGTGCGGACCGTCGGCGTGATGGGCGACGGGCGCACCTACGATTACGCCTGCGCCTTGCGCGCGGTGACCTCGGTCGACGGGATGACGGCGGATTACTACCCGTTCAGCCACGATTTCCTGGGCGAGACCGCGACGCGGATCATCAACGAGGTGCCGGGCATCAACCGGGTGACCTACGATATCACCTCGAAGCCGCCCGGGACCATCGAGTGGGAGTGACGGCCGCCCCGAAGGGTCGAAACGCTCCGGCGGCGCGTTTCGAGGCCCGAACGCCCGAGGCGCAGGCCGAGGGCGGGAGGCCGGCGTCTACGTCCAAGACCCCGAGTTTTCGTGGAAAATTCGCCAACCGCGCCGCAGGCGCGGCCGGGCCCAACGGGATGAGGCGCCCTTGCGCCGAAGACGGGCGGGAGCACCCGGGCGCATCCGGGGCCGCGTGATGGCACGGCTGCGGCTGACCGGGTTCCTGCGCTGCCGGACGCTGGAGGAGGCCGACCGGATCGCCCCCTATCTGGACGACCATGTCAGGCTGACCCGCGCCGAACCCGGCTGCCTTCAGTTCGAGGTGCTGCGCTCCGCCGCCGATCCGGCCTGTTTCGCGGTCAGCGAAACCTATGTCGATGCCGAGGCGCTGGAGGCGCACCGGGTACGCGCGGCCGGCACGATCTGGGCCAGGGTCACCGCCGGCATCCCGCGCGACTACACCGTGACGGAGATCGACGACGAGGCCGGGGAATGACGGTGGCCCCCCCGCCGCGCCCGCCGGTGCAGGCCGAGCCGCTGAAGGCGGCGCTGTGGATGACAGGCTCGATCCTCGGTTTCACGGTGCTGGCGATCTCGGGCCGGCAGATCGGCACCGCGCTCGACCCCTACGAGATCATGTTCTACCGCTCCGCCATCGGCATCGTCACGGTTCTGGCGGCGGCCAGCCTGCTTGGCACGCGGGGCGAGATCTCGACCCGCCACATGCATCTGCACATCCTGCGCAACCTGTCGCATTTCGCCGGCCAGGTGCTGTGGCTGACCGCGCTTCTGCTGATCCCGCTGGCGCAGCTCTTCGCGATGGAATTCTCCTACCCGATCATCGTCGCCTTGCTGGCGCCGCTGTTCCTGGGCGAGCGGCTGACGCAGGTGCGGATGATCTCGGCCGCGCTGGGCTTCGCCGGCATCCTGCTGGTCGCGCGGCCGTTCGGCGGCGAGGGGCTGTCGTTCGGCCTGATCGCGGCCGTTGGCTGCGCCTTCGGCTTCGCCGGGTCCGCGATCGTCACCAAGCGGCTGACGCGGGTGGCGTCGGTCACCTGCATCCTGTTCTGGCTGGCGGTGATCCAGTGCCTTCTGGGCCTCGGCTTCGCGGCGCGTGACGGCGCGGTGGCGCTGCCGCCGGTCGCATTGATCCCCTGGGTCGTGCTGATCGGCCTTTCGGGGCTGGTGGCGCATCTGTCGCTGACCCGCGCGCTCAGCCTCGCACCCGCGACCGTGGTCACGCCGATCGATTTCACCCGCCTGCCGCTGATCGGCGTCGTCGGCATGGCGCTTTACGGCGAACCGCTGGACCTTTGGGTGTTTCTGGGCGGCGCGGTGATCTTCGCGGCGAACTGGATCAACCTGCGATCCGAGGCGTCGGCGCGCACCGCGATCCGGTAACATCGCCGTGACGTTTTTGCGAAGCGGACGTTACGTCACGAATTGACGCTTCGCGCGCCCCCCTTCTAGCGTTTTTCGATGCAACCGGGGGGAGACAGATGAAAACCACAGTATCGAGTGCCTGCGCGGTCACTCTGTCCGCGGCAGCGGCGATGGCCGGAGGGATCGAACGAACGCCGCAATCCGCCGCGCTGCTGTTCGAGCCGGGCAATGCCGTGCAGCTGAGCTACGGCAGCGCCTCGCCGACCGTCGACGGGACGTTCCCGATCAACGGCGCCTCCAGCGGCGACATGGCGCCGACCTACGGCACGCTGACCTTCGGCGTGAAGATGGCGGTG
This sequence comes from Paracoccaceae bacterium, assembly GCA_024742695.1. Taxonomy (GTDB): domain Bacteria; phylum Pseudomonadota; class Alphaproteobacteria; order Rhodobacterales; family Rhodobacteraceae; genus JANSXY01. The sequence continues at coordinate 302,724 of JANSXY010000001.1, forward strand.
ACCGACCGCATCGACCTGGCGCTGATCTACGACCAGTCGGTGGGCGCCGATGTCGACTATTCCGACGCCGATACGACCTACCCGCTGCGCGGGACCAGGGCCGAACTGACCGGATCGGACGTGACCGCCTTGCTGCGCTACCGCTTCGCCGAACGGCTGAGCGTGTTCGGCGGCGTTCGCCTGCAATCGATCGAGGCGCAACTGTCGGGCCTGTCACTGGCCGGCAATGCCTACGGCCTGGACGCGGATCGCAACCACGAGGCGGGGTTCGTCCTCGGGGCGGCCTACGAGATCCCCGACATCGCGCTGCGCGTCGCGCTGACCTACAATTCCGAGATCGAGCACGAGTTCTCGGCCACCGAAACCCTGAACGGCGCATTGATCGGCGCGTCGCCCTTCACCACGACGATCCCGCAATCCGTCAACCTCGAATTCCAGTCCGGCATCGCCGAGGACACGCTGCTGTTCGGCTCGATCCGCTGGCAGGACTGGTCCGAGTTCGACATCACGCCGGTGGCCTACAACGGTCTCACCGGCCGCTCGCTGATCGATTACGAAAGCGATTACGTGACCTATTCCATCGGCCTCGGCCGGCGGTTCAGCGAGAACTGGTCGGGCGCGGTGACGCTGACGCATGAACCGGCGAACGGCGACATCCAGGGCAACCTCGCCCCGCGCGACGGCTACACCTCGATCGGGATCGGCGCCACCTACCGGATCGACCGGACCGAGATCGGGCTGGGGCTGCGCTACGTCTGGCTTGGCGACGCCACCACGCAGACCATCGGCGCCGAGTTCGAGGACAACGAGGTGCTGGGCGTCGGGCTCAGGCTGACGCAGCGGTTCTGATCGGCCGCCCCCGTCCGTCCGCCGCCGGGCGGGGCAACCGCCGCGAAACCACTGGAAGCGCGCGGCGCGCTCGGCTATCCCGGCAGGAAACCGGCGAGGCGAGCGGATGATGTACCCCACGGCACGGGACTGGCGCGCGGCGCCCGCGAAGCGGGTGACGCTGTTCGGGATGTCGGGGCTGGGCAAGACCCATGTCTCGAACATCCTGCGCGCCTCGGGCGACTGGTTCCACTACTCGATCGACTACCGGATCGGCACCCGCTACATGGGCGAACACATCGCCGACAACTTCAAGCGCGAGGCGATGAAGGTGCCGCTTCTGCGGCAGTTGCTGATGACGGATTCGGTCCGCATCGCCTCGAACATCACCTTCGACAACCTCGCGCCGCTGTCCACCTATCTCGGCAAGCCCGGCGACCCGGCCAGGGGCGGGCTGGCCTTCGACGAGTACCGCAAGCGGCAGGATCAGCACCGGGTGGCCGAGATCGCCGCGCTGCTGGACACCGGCCATTTCGCCGCCCGCGCGCGGGAGCTTTACGGCTATCCGCATTTCGTCTGCGATTCCGGCGGATCGATCTGCGAGGTGGTGGATCCCGACGATCCCGACGACCCCGTGCTCTGCGCCCTGTCGGCCCGCACGCTGATGATCTGGATCGAGGGCAGCGCCGCCCATACCGAGGAACTGGTGCGCCGCTTCGTGCGCGCGCCGAAACCGATGTACTACCAGCCCGACTTCCTGCTCGCCGCCTGGGCGGACTATCGCGCCGAACACGGCGGGCTGGCCGAGGCGGCGGTCGACCCCGACGATTTCGTGCGCTGGACCTATGCCCGCGCGCTGGCCCACCGCCAGCCGCGCTACGCGGCGATGGCGCGCAACTGGGGCGTTTCCGTCACCGCCGAGGAGGTCGCCGGGGTCCGCGACCCGGCCGGCTTCGAGGATCTCGTCGCCCGTGCCCTTGAGCGGCATGCGCGGAACGCCTAGGTAGATCGCCCGCCCGGAAGGAACCGACGATGCCGATCACCCTGCCCCCCGACCTGCCCGCCTTCGACGTGCTGAACCGCGAGGGCGTCATGGTCATGTCGCCCGACCGCGCGGCGACTCAGGATATCCGGCCCTTGCGGATCGGGCTTCTGAACCTGATGCCGAAGAAGATCCAGACCGAGAACCAGTTCGCCCGGCTGATCGGCGCGACACCCCTGCAGATCGATTTCCAGCTGATCCGGATGACCGGGCACGAGACGAAGAACACCGCCGCCGAACACATGGAGGCGTTCTATCGCCCGTTCCGCGAGGTCACGGACGAACGGTTCGACGGGCTGATCATCACCGGCGCGCCGATCGAGCATCTGGAGTTCGAGTCGGTCACCTACTGGGACGAATTGCGCCAGGTCTTCGACTGGACGCAAACCAACGTCCATTCCACCTTCGGCGTGTGCTGGGGCGGGATGGCGATGATCCATCATTTCCACGGCATCGCCAAGCACATGCTGGCCGAGAAGGCCTTCGGCTGCTTCCGGCATCTCAACCTCGCGCCCGCATCGCCCTATCTGCGCGGCTTTTCCGACGATCTGCTGATTCCGGTCAGCCGCTGGACGGAGATGCGCCAGGACGAGATCGACGCGGTGCCGGGGCTTGTCACGCTGCTGGGCTCCGACGAGGTCGGCCCCTGCCTTGTCGAGGATCCCGGCCACCGCGCGCTCTACATCTTCAACCATCTCGAATACGACTCGGGCACGCTGAAGGAAGAGTACGATCGCGACGTGGCGGCCGGAAAGCCGATCGCGGTGCCGCGCAACTACTATCCCGATGACGACCCCGCGAGGTCGCCGCTCAATCGCTGGCGAAGCCACGCGCACCTTCTATATGGCAACTGGATCAACGAGATTTACCAGTCCACGCCATATGACCTTGCCCAGATTGGCCGCCCTTAGCCTGCTGTCCACCCTCGCCGCCGCCGGTTGCGGCGCGATCACCGACGGCCGCGCGACCGAGCGCGAGGCCCGGGCCGAGGCGCGCTATCCGCCTACCGGCGGGCTGATCGAGGTCGCCGGGCGCACGGTTCATGCCGACCAGCGCGGATCGGGGCCGGACGTGGTGCTGATCCACGGCGCCTCGGGAAATACCCGTGACTTCACCTTCGCGCTGGCCGACGTTCTGGCGCGCGAGTTCCGGGTCACCGCCTTCGACCGGCCGGGCCTGGGCTGGTCCGATCCGGCGGGCGAGGCCGGCATCAGCCCGCTGGTGCAGGCCGAGATCCTGCGCGCCGCGGCGGCCGAGATGGGCATCCGCCGGCCGGTGGTGGTGGGCCACAGCTATGGCGGCGCGGTGGCGATGGCCTGGGCGCTGGGCGATCCGGCCGGCACCGGCGCGGTGGTGTCGCTGGCCGGCGCGACGATGCCCTGGCCCGGCGGGCTGGGGCCGTGGTACACGCTGGCCTCGTCGGACCTTGGCGGGGCGACGGTGATCCCGCTGATCTCCGCCTTCGTGCCCGAACGCCGCGCCGGGTCGGCGATCGCGACGATCTTCGCGCCCGACCCGGTGCCCGAGGGCTATGCCGACTACGTCGGCGCGGGCCTGACGCTGCGGCGCGAGACGCTGCGCACCAACGCGCGCCAGGTGAACGGGCTGAAACCCTACCTGCAACGGATGTCGGCGGCCTATCCCGATCTCGCCCTGCCGGTCGAGATCGTGCATGGCACCGCCGACGAGATCGTGCCGCACAAGGTTCATGCCGGGCCGATGGCCGACTTGCTGCCGGACGCGCGGCTGACGCTGATCGAGGATGCCGGCCACATGATCCATCATTCCCGACCCGACGCGGTGATCGCCGCGATCCGCCGCGCCGCCACCCGCGCGGCGCGCTGAGCCCCGGTTGCCTCCGGGGCCGCTTCGGGGATACTCACGGGATCAGGAGGCCCCGACATGACCCTGCCCTTCGACGGCGCGATCAGCGCCTTCGCCGAGACCGGCGCACCCGCCAAGATCCGCCGCCAGCTTGACGGCGCGGACGACAACGACATCGTCACGCCCGGATATCCCTACGACAAGGCGATGAAGAAGGGCGACTACACCGATCAGATGGACGCGCTTCAGATCGAGCTGGTGAAAATGCAGTCCGACCTCAAGGCCAGCGGCAAACGGCTCGCCGTGGTGTTCGAGGGCCGCGACACCGCCGGCAAGGGCGGCACCATCGGCCGGATGCGGGAAAACCTGAACCCGCGGGTCTGCACCGTCGTGGCGCTGCCGAAACCGACCGAGCGCGAGGCCGGGCAATGGTATTTCCAGCGTTATGTCGACTGGCTGCCCTCGGCCGGCGAGATCGCGCTGTTCGACCGGTCCTGGTACAATCGCGGCATCGTCGAACATGTCTTCGGCTTCTGCACCCCAGACGAGCGCGCGCATTTCTTCCGGCAGTTGCCGGATTTCGAGCGGATGCTGGTCGACGAGGGGATCGTTCTGGTGAAGATCTGGCTTGCCGTCGGCCGCGCCGAGCAGCTGCGCCGGATGATCGCCCGTGAACGTGACCCGCTCAAGCAGTGGAAGCTGTCGCAGATCGATGTCGACGGGCTGTCGCGCTGGGATGCCTATACCGAGGCGATCGGCGAAACCCTGATGCTCAGCCACACCGCCCATGCGCCATGGACGGTGATCCGGTCGGACGACAAGCGCCGGGCGCGGCTGGCCGCGATCCGCGCCGTGCTGGGCCGGATCGACTATGCCGGGCGCGACGCCGGCGTTGTCGGCACGCCCGATGCGGAGATCTGCGGCGATCCAACGATGCTCGATGGCTAAGCAGGGCTACCATCACGGCAACCTGCGCCAGGCGCTGGTCGACGCGGCGCTCGACCTGATCGAGAGCCGGGGGCCGCAGGCCTTCACGCTGAGCGAGGCGGCGAAGGCCGCCGGGGTGACCCCGGCGGCGGTCTACCGCCATTTCGCCGGCAAGGACGAGCTGATGGCCGAATGCGCCCGGCAGGGCTACGAGATCTTCGCCGACGTGATGGACCACGCCTTCGACGAGGGCCGCCCCTCGATCCTCGCCGCCTTCGAGGCGACGGGCCGGGCCTACCTTGCCTTCGCGCGGAAGTTTCCCGGCCACTACATCGCGATGTTCGAATCCGGCGTGTCGACCAATGCCTCGCCCGGCCTCGCCCGGGCCGCCGACCGGGCGCGCGCGGTCTTTGCCAAGTCGGCCGAGGCGCTGTGCCAGCACATCCCCGCGGGCCGGCGCCCGCCGTCGGCGATGTTTTCCGCCCATGTCTGGGCGATGAGCCATGGCATCGTGGAACTTTATGCGCGGGGCGCGCCCGGCGCGCGCTCGCCCTACGCGCCCGAGGACCTGCTGGAAAGCGGCATTCTGATCTACCTGCGCGGCCTTGGCCTGATCCCGCCCGACAGCTGACCGGCGGGCCAGACGCGGCCGATCCCCGGATGCGCGGCCAGCGCGCGGGCGGCGGCCGCGTCGCCGTGGATCAGGTTCAGCCAGCCCGGCGGCAGGCCCGCGCCATGCAGCGCCATCGCCAGCCGCACCGCCGGCAGCGGGGCCCGGGGATCGGGCATCATGACCAGCGCCAGATCGGCCGCGAGCAGGCGCAGCACCGCCGCCGCGACCGTCGCCGCCGGCACCTCCCGCCGGACGATCACCGCACAGGTCCGGCCGCTGCCGTCCGGCACCGTGTCGGCGTCGTCGGCCTCGACCGGCCCCGGCACCTCGGCCGCCAGCGCCGCCGCCGCACGGCCCAGAACGGCGCGGCGCTCGACATCGGCAAGGCCGGCCAGACCCTCGGCCGCCCGGCGCGCCGCGTCCACGGCCCGGGTGATATCTGCCGGAGCGGCGAAGACAAGCGTGCCGCCCACGCCCGCCGCCGGATCGAAGAAGCCGGCATTCCGGGTGCCCAGCGGCGCGACCCAGGCGCCGCCGACATAGTGGGTGATCAGGATCTCGGGCAGATCGTCGCGCATCGGCCGACCCTAGCATCGCGACGCACGGCGCGAAACGCCGCTGCTAGACCGGCAGATCGACCGGCGGGCGACTGAGCAGCCGCGCCAGCGTGGCCAGCGCGTGGCCGAACCTGTCGTCCGTCTCCGCGCCCGACAGCGCGATCCGCACCGCATTCGGGGCCTGCCCATGCCCCAGCGCGTATTCGTCGGCCGAGCGCACCAGCACCCCCGCCGCCTCCGCCTCGCGCGCGAAGGTCGAAGCGCGCCAACCCCGCGGCAGTCTCAGCCAAAGAAACGACAGCCCCGGCTGCCAGGACAGGTCGTAGCCGTCCAGCGCCGCCACCGCCATGTCCAGCCGCGCCGCGAAAACCTGCTGCACCGCGGCCCGGATCCGCTGCACCGCGCCGGACTCGATCAGATCGGTCGCGATCGCGGTGACCGGCCGCGACAACCCGAAATACGCGTGCTGGGCGGTCAGCCGCCCGGTTTCGCCCATGCCCGTGGGGCAAAGGATCCAGCCCAGCCGCAACCCGGCCGAGACGGTCTTGGACAGGCTCCCGACATGCCAGACCCGTTCCGGCGCCAACGCGCGCAGCGCCGGCAGGCTGGGCCGGGCGACGGAATAGCAATCGTCGTCGATGATCTGAAGGTCATGCGCCCGCGCGACCGCCACGATCTCGTCGCGGCGGCGGGCCGACATCCGCGCGGTGGTGGGGTTCTGCGCCTCCGGCGTCAGGCAGACGATCCGCCCGCCCCAGCGCCGGCAGGCGGCATCGAGCGCGTCGGCGCGCATCCCGTCGCCGTCAAGCGCGATCGGCACCACGTCGGCCCGGACCAGCCGCGCGGCGTGCCGGATGCCGGGATAGGCCAGTTCCTCGGCGAAGATCACCGGGCGTTCGCCGGTCAGGCAGCATTGGAACACGATGTTCAGAGCGTTCTGCCCGCCATGCGTCAGCACGAGGTCGTCGGCGCCGGCAGGGCCCAGGTCACGCTCGGCGATCAGCCCGGCGACGGCCTCGCGCGCCGGCCGGTCGCGGCGCAGGCTGGGATAGTCCAGCCAGTCGAGCGCGATCCCGTCGGCGGAGCGCCGCATCGCCTGCGCGATCGCCTCGGCCTGTCCGACATCGGGCAGTTCCGGCGAGCGCAGGTCCACCGCGCCGCCGTGCCCGCCATCGGGCACCAGCGACTGGTCCGGCCCGATCCGCGGCTGCTGTGCGGCGACGAAGGTGCCGCGCCCGACGGCGGCCTGCAACAGCCCCTCGCCGGTGACGATCTGGTAGGCCCGCGCCACGGTGCCGGGCGTCAGCCCCAGCCGCCAGGCCATGTCGCGGACCGGCGGCAGGCGGGTGCCTTCGGCCAGCACGCCCGCGCGGATCGCCTCGCGCAGCGCATGGGCGAGCGCGAGGTACTTCGGCCCGTCGAACCGCGCGAGATCGGGCTGCCAGCTTGTATCCATCACAATGTTTCTCTGGACCGCTTTGTACAGATATTGTACCCGTCATTCTAACGGCTCAATTCGATTGTATCAATACAGAAAGGTGCAGCCATGCGTGCGATGACCCTGACGCTCCCGTTCTTCGGACCCGCCGGCCTGTCCCCGATCGCGCTGATTCTGGGCTGGCAGGCACGGGGGGCCAGCCGCGCCGCGCTATCCCGGCTCGATGCCCGGCTTCTGGACGACGCCGGCATCAGCCCCGAGGCGGCGGCGCGAGAGGCCGCCAAACCCCTTTGGCTGGCATGAAAACACCCCCGCCCGGTTCCGGGCGGAGGTGTCGTGGGCCGGGCGCGCGCCCGGCCCTTTTCCGTTTCGCGGCGGCTCAGCCCGCGACCGCCTCGATCGCGATCGCGCGCTTCTTCAACTCGCTGTAGAGCGCGGGCAGCACCCGCGTCTGGTTGACCGCGCTGCGCAGCGCGTCGCCGATATCGTCAGTGTCATAGCGGCTGGTGACGACCCGGAACACGAGGCGCCGGGTGACGCCGTCGTCATAGACGATCTCGATCCCGCCGGATCGGCCTTGGCGCAAACCAAGGAAATCAAAGCCCCCGGAGGAGCTGTGGTAGACAGATGGGGCCATTTCGACTGCTCGATTTTTTTGTTGGCTCTGGCGGAATGGTTAACCAAGCCTTTCGGCGGGTCAATAAGGCGCCACCACACGCCCGCGTGAGCGGGTCAATCCTGCAACATGTCGAAAAGGAAAAGAAAACGGCCCCACGAGGGGGCCGTTTCGGAAGCTTTCGGGAAGCGATCAGCGCTTCGAGAACTGGAAGCTCCGGCGCGCCTTGCGCTTGCCGTATTTCTTCCGCTCCACCACCCGGCTGTCGCGGGTCAGGAAACCGGCGGCCTTCAGCGGCGCGCGCAGGCTGGGTTCGTAAAGCTGCAGCGCCCGCGAGATGCCGTGCTTGACCGCGCCGGCCTGGCCCGAAAGCCCGCCGCCCGCGACCGTCGCCATCACGTCGAACTCGCCCTCGACCCCGGCCACCGTGAACGGCTGGCGCAGGATCATCTGCAACACCGGGCGGGCGAAGTAGACCTTCATCTCCTTGCCGTTCACCGTGACCTTGCCGGAACCCGGCTTGATCCAGACGCGGGCCACCGCGTCCTTGCGCTTGCCGGTGGCATAGGCGCGGCCCAGGCCGTCGCGCTGCGGCGCGCGCGCCGGGGCGGCCTCGGCCACGGGCGCGTCGCCGGAGACGGCCGATTTCAGCTCCTCGAGGGATTTCAGATCATCGGCCATGTCACGCGCTCCGGGTGTTTTTCGGGTTCATCGACTTGACGTCGAGCACTTCGGGCTGCTGCGCCTCGTGCGGATGCTCGGCCCCGGCATAGACGCGCAGGTTCGACATCTGCTGACGGCCCAGCCGGTTGCGGGTGATCATCCGCTCCACCGCCTTGTAGACCACGCGCTCGGGATGCGCCCCATCGAGGATCTGGGCCGCCGTGCGGCTCTTGATCCCGCCGGGATGGCCGGTGTGCCAGTAGTAGGTCTTGTCGGCCCGCTTGCGGCCGGTCATCTGCACCTTGTCGGCGTTGATGACGATCACGTTGTCGCCCATGTCCATATGCGGCGTGAAGGTCGGCTTATGCTTGCCGCGCAGGCGGTTCGCGACGATCGTGGCGAGGCGGCCGAGAACGACGCCCTCGGCATCGATCACGATCCACTTCTTCTCGATGTCCGCAGGTGTTGCGGTAAAGGTCTTCATGTCCTGGCCCTTCGGCTGGTATTTGTCGGGGCCGATCTGGCCCGCGGTTCGGATGCGGCTGTTTCGTGGATTTCCGCGCCCCGGTCAAGGGGTAGGAGCAGAAAAGTATCGTTCTGAATCAGTGGCTTGAAGTAACGGTATTTATTTACCCCAGCCGCGACGCCCGCAAGACCGCCGGAACCGCCGGTTACGCGCCGGCCGGCGGGATCGAGTAGGTCAGGCTGGCACGGGCCACCGGCTCCGCCACCCCGTCGCTGTAGATCAGCACGTCGCCGACCGCCAGGACCCGGCCCAGCTTGAGGATCCGCGCCCGCGCGACAAGGCCGGCCCCGGCGGCGGGCTTGCGCATGAAGTCGATCGCGGCATTCGTGGTCACCGCCAGCGCCACCGGCCCGATCCGGGCGAGGATCGCCAGGTAGATCGCCACGTCGGCCAGCGCGAAGAGCGACGGGCCCGACACCGTGCCGCCGGGGCGCAGGTGGCGGTCGGCCACCGCCATGCGCACCACGGTTTCCGCCGTGTCCGCCGCCTCGATGCGGAAATCGCCCGCCACCTGCGGAAATTCCCGGTGCAGGAAGGTTTCGAGTTCGGCGGGTGTCATCGCTGGCATCTTTAAACTCCGTCCATGGCGTCCTAAGGTTTCCCGGCCAAGGGAGGATTGCAAGATGACCGAGAGCCTGCTGATCCGCGACGACGACGGCGGCATCGCGACGCTGACGATGAACGCGCCGGAGCGGCTGAACGCGCTGTCGGACGCGATGTTGGCGGCGCTGAAGGCGGAGTTCGGGCGGTTGATGGAGGATCGCACCGCCCGGGTCGTCGTGCTGCGGGGCGCGGGCAAGGCGTTCTGCGCTGGCCACGACCTGCGCGAGATGCAGGCCGGCCGGCAGGCCGAGGATGCGGGCCGGGCCTATTTCGCCGATCTGTTCGCGCGCTGCGCCGAGGTGATGCAGATGATCCCCGCCCTGCCCCAGCCGGTGGTGGCCGAGGTGCACGGCATCGCCACCGCGGCGGGCTGCCAGCTGGTCGCGACCTGCGACATGGCGGTGGCCGCCGAGGGCACGCGGTTCGGGGTGAACGGGGTGAACATCGGGCTCTTTTGCTCGACCCCGATGGTGGCGCTGAGCCGCAACGTCCATCGCAAGGTCGCCTTCGAGATGCTGACGACCGGCGAATTCATCGACGCCGCCCGCGCCCGCGAGGTCGGCCTGGTGAACCGGGTCGTCGCGCCCGGGGCGCTGGCGGCCGAGACCCGTGCGCTGGCCGGGGTGGTGGCCGGCAAGCTTGGCGGCGCGGTGAAGATCGGCAAGCGGGCGTTCTATGACCAGATCGGGCTCGACCTTGCCGCGGCCTACGACCACACCGCGGCGGTGATGGTGGAAAACATGTTGTGGCGCGACACCGAGGAGGGCATCCAGGCCTTCCTGGAAAAGCGCAAACCCGACTGGCAGGCCTGAGGCCGGCGGCGCGCGGGGGGCTGTCTGCCCCCCGCCGGCCTGCGGCCGCCCCCCGAGGATATTTCCGGACCAAAATGGCGCCGGTCAGGCACCGGGGGCGAAGCGCGACACCAGCAGCCGCGCCAGCCCGAGGGCCGCGAGCGCCAGCACCAAGGCGGTAGCGGTGACCGCGACGGCGCCGCCCGCGCCCAGGATCACCGCGCCCAGCATCGGCCCGGCGGCGGTGGCCGCCAGCGCCGGGATCGACAACATGCCCGCGATCGTGCCGTAGCCCGCCTGGCCGAGCGCTTCGGCGGTCAGCATCGGGCGCAGGATCGTGACCACCCCCATCGCCGCGCCCTGCAGCGCCGCGAAGGCGAGGACGAGGCCGGGTGTCGCGCCGGCGGACAACAGGGCCAGTGCCGCCGCGACCATCGCCAGCAACGTCCAGAAGGTCGCGCGGGCGGTGCCGATCCGCGCCTCCCAGCGCATCAGCACCAGCCGGCCGGCGACCTGGGCGGGCCCGACCGTGGCCGCCGCGAGGATCGCCAGCGCCTCGGCCACGCCCTTCTCGGCGAGGATCGGGCGCAGGAACGAGATCAGCAGCCAGTGATCGAGGTTGATCAGCGCGAAAAGCAGCCCCAGCCCCCAGAACCTCGGCCGGGAGAGCGCTGCGCGCGCGGCGGCGGCATCGCCCCGCATCGCGGCCGCGCGGGTGTCGGGATCGGGCGGCGGCGCGCTGCGGCGGATCGCCCGCGCGCCGGCGGCGTTCAGCGGCACGATCGCCGCGAAGGCCATGGCCGCCGCCGTCAGCACCGCGCCGCGCCAGCCGAAGCTGGCCGCCAGTGCCGCGCCGGCCGGAAACGCCAGTGTCGAGGCGAGGCCCGCGACCAGGGTCACCCGGATGATCGCGCGCCTTGCGGCGAGCCCGTAGCGCCGGATCAGGAAGGCGAAACAGACCTCGTAGAGGCACAGCGCCTGCGCCAGCCCCAGCCCGGCCCAGGCCGCGAGATAGTGCCAGGGCGCCCGCGCCGCCGCCAGGCCAAGCAGCGCGAGCCCGCCGATGGCGGCCCCGGCCGTCAGGATCTCGGGGCCGAGGCCCCGGTCGACGGCGCGGCCGGCCAGCGGCGCGAGAAGCGCGGAGAGGACGATCGCCAGCGTCGGCCCGGCCGCCAGCAGTTCCGGCCGCCAGCCCAACGCGGCCTCCCAGTCCAGCACCAGCGCGGCGAAAATGTAGAAGAAACAGGCGTAGCCCAGCGTCTGGCCAAGCGCCAGCAGCCAGATCGCGCGGCCGCCCGGCCCGGCGTCCCGGCCGGGCGCAGGGCCGGTCACAGCCGGTAGATCCCGGCGAACTTGGCTTCCAGGTAGTCGAGCAGCGGCGCCTCGGTGGGGGCGAAGCCGCAGGCGCGTTCGATCACCTCGGCCGGGCGGTAAAGCCCGCCGTGGCGCTGTACCGCGGCGCGCAGCCAATCGGTCGCGACGCGCGCCTCGCCCTTCGCGAGATGGGCGTCGAGATCGGGGATCGCGGCGCGCAGCGCCTTGTGCAGGCAGCCGGCATAGACATTGCCCAGGCTGTAGGTCGGGAAATAGCCGAACAGCCCGACCGACCAGTGCACATCCTGCAGCATGCCATGCGCGGGCCGGTCGACCGCGGCGCCGAAATCGGCGGCGAAGCGTGCGTTCCACGCATCTTCGAGGTCCGCAGGCGCGAGGCGGCCGGCGATCAGCTCGCGTTCGAGGTCGAAGCGCATCATGATGTGCAGGTTGTAATGCACCTCGTCGGCCTCGGTGCGGATGAAACCGGGCGTGACGCGGTTGACGGTGGCGAAGAACGCCTCCGGCCCCGCCACGCCGATGTCGCCGAAGACATCCCGCATCCGGCCGTAGAGCCAGCCGGTGAAGGCGGCGGAGCGGCCCAGCTGGTTTTCATAGATCCGGCTTTGGCTTTCGTGCACGCCCATCGATACGCCCTGCCCCAGCGGCGTCATCGCGTGGATCGGGTCGATCCCCAGTTCATAGGCGGCGTGGCCGACCTCGTGGATCGTGGAATAGAGGCAGTTGAACGGATCGCCTTCCACGACCCGCGTGGTGATCCGCGCATCGTCGCCCGAGCCCGAGGAGAACGGGTGCACGGCAAGGTCCAGCCGGCCGCGCGACCAGTCGTAGCCGAAGGCGGTGGCGAGATCGCGCGCCAGGCCCAGCTGCCGGCCTTCGGCGAAATGGCCCGTCAGCGGCGCGGGATGAACGCCCGATCCAAGGATCCGCTCGCGCAGCGCGACCAGACGCGGCCGCATCCGGCCGAACATCGCGGCCAGCCCCGCGGCGGTGGCGCCGGGTTCGTAATCGTCCAGCAGCGCGTCATACGCATCGCCGCCCCCGAAACCGCCGGCCACCAGCGCCGCTGCCGCGTCGCGCTTCAGCCCGATCACCTGGGCCAGCGTCGGCAAGAAATGCGCGACGTCGTCGCGCGCCCGCGCCTCGGCCCAGATCCCCTGGGCGAGGCTGGTGACCCGCGCGGTTTCCGATGCCAGATCGGCGGGGATGCAGGCGGTGCGCTCCAGCGTGCGGCCGATCAGGTCGAGCGCGCGGGCGCCGGCGGCGTCGGGCGCCTCGGCCTTCGCCAGCCAGTCGCGCAGCCGGGGATCGGTGCGGCGCGCGTGCAGCACGCCCTCGATCGCCGCCATCTCCTCGCCGCGCTGGCGGGCCGCGCCGCGCGGCATCATCGTTTCCTGGTCCCAGCCAAGCCGGCCGGCGATCTGCGCCAGCGCCTCGGTTTCGCGCTGGAAGGCCATCAGCCTGTCGAAGGCGGTCATCTCAGGTTCCCCGGATCGATTGTGCAAGCGGATAGGCGGCGTGGTGACGGGCGCGCAGGATCAGCACCCAGAGCGCCACCGCGCCCAGCTGGTGCGCGAGGCCGAGCGCCAGCGGCGCGGCATGGATCACGGTCACGATCCCCAGCCCCATCTGCACGACCAGCATCGCCGCCATCGCGTCGAAGGCCCCCGCCGTCGCGCGGTTGGCGGACCGGCGGCCCTTCAGCCAAACCACGAGCCCGAAAACGAACAGCAGGTAGCCCGCCATCCGGTGCATGAACTGCACGAGGCCTGGGTTCTCGAAGAACGCCTGCCAGGGTTCGCCGCCGGGCACGTAGAAGGCATCGGCGGGAAAGAAGGTCTCGCCCATCAAGGGCCAGGTCGGGAAGCTGCGGCCCGCGTCGATCCCGGCCACCAGCGCGCCCAGAAGGATTTGCAGGAAGGCGAAATGCATCATCCCCGTGGCGAGGCCGAAGAGCTTGCGCTCCCCCGATCGGCGGGCCTGCAGAAGCTGCGCCTCTGGCCGCGACAGCTGCATCGCGTACCAGGCGATCAGGCCGAGGATCACGAACGCCAGCCCCAGGTGCGTGGCCAGCCGGTAGGAGGCGACATCGACCATCTGTCCCGTGAGCCCCGAGGCGACCATCCACCAGCCGATCGCGCCCTGCAGCCCGCCAAGCGCGCCCAGCAGCACCAGCCGCCCGGTCCAGCCGGCGGGGATGCGGCCGGTCGCCCAGAAGGCCACGAAGCCCGCCGCCCAGACCAGCCCGATCACCCGGCCCAGCTGCCGGTGGCCCCATTCCCACCAGTAGATCACCTTGAACTCGGCCAGGCTCATGCCGCGGTTCTGCAATTGGTATTCCGGGATCGCGCGGTACTTCTCGAACTCCGCCTCCCAGGCCGCGGCCGACATCGGCGGCAGCGCGCCGGTCACCGGCCGCCATTCGGTGATCGACAGGCCCGAATCCGTCAGCCGGGTCAGCCCGCCGACGGCGATCATCAGGGTGACGAGCACGAACAGCGCCAAGAGCCAGGCCCGCACCGCACCCCGCGCGCCGCGGCGCGGCGCGTCGATCATCCCGCCCTTCGGGGCCTCGGCGCGCGGCGCGTCGCCGACCTCTTCGAAAATGCTGCGCTTGCCGGTCATCTCACCCTCCTGGTCGCGAGCCGGACACTAGGCCTGCCCCCCGCCCCCTTCAAGGCCGGCCGCCACCCGGCGGCGCATCGTCGCGGCGCCGGACCAGCTGGCGCAGCATGCCGTGGAAGGTCTGCACGTCGGCGCGGCTGAGCGGCAGGCGCGACCAGAGGTTGCGCAGGTTGCGTTTCATCCCCTCGGCCGTCTGCGCGGGAAAGAAGAAGCCCGCCGCCTCCAGCCGCTGTTCGAAATGCTCCACCAGCCGGTCGATCTCGATCTGCGGGGCCGGGTCGCTGCCGGCCCATTCCATCCGCAGCCCCTCGGGCGCGTCGGTCTGGCGGCGCCATTCGTACCCCGTCAGCAGCACGCATTGCGCCAGGTTGAGCGACGGGAAATCCGGGTTTACCGGCACGCTGACGATCGCGTTGGCGCGCGCGATGTCGTCGTTTTCCAGCCCGGTGCGTTCGGGGCCGAACAGCACCGCCACGCGCTGCCCCGCGGCGATCCGCGCCCGCGCCTCGGCCATCGCGGCCTCCGGCGTGTAGACCGGCTTCGTCAGGTCGCGCGCGCGGGCGGTGGTGGCGAAGACCATCTGGCAATCGGCCACGGCCGCGCCGGTATCGGCAAACAGCCCCGCCGCGTCCAGAAGCCGCCCGGCGCCCGAGGCCATCGCAACAGCCTTCGGGTTCGGCCAGCCGTCGCGCGGGTCGACGACACGCAGGCCGGTCAGGCCGAAGTTCAGCATCGCGCGCGCCGCCGCACCGATGTTCTCGCCCATCTGCGGGCGCACGAGAACGAAGGCGGGGGCGTCGGGCGGGTCGGGGGCGATCATCGGCATGTCCTGCGGCATCACCGCCTGATAAGGTCGCGGCAGGAGCGTGACAAGTGACGGGGGACGAGATGGCCCATGATACAGGGCTGGCGGAGCTGTTTCGAAGCGATCTGGCCGAGCCGGACGTGACGGAAAAGCGGATGTTCGGCGGGCTGTGCTTCCTGTGGCGCGGCCACATGGTCTGCGGCGTGCACAAGGGCGGCGGCATGATCCGCGTCGGGGCCCCCAACGAGACGGCGGCGCTGGCCTTGCCGGGGGTCCGCGCGATGGATCTGACCGGGCGGAAGATGACAGGCTTCGTCGATCTCGACGATGGGGCGATGGCCGACGACGGGCTGCGCGGCCGGCTGGTCGCGATGGCGCTGGCCTTCGTCGCCACCCTGCCGCCGAAGTAGGGCGGCGGCGCGGCGATCCGGCCTTCAAACCCGGCCCGGCCTGCAGTACGACGGGGCAACGCCAAGGAGGGCCCGGACATGGCCGCAGAGGATCGCCCGCAGTTTTACCTGATCACCCCGCCGGAGTTCGACCCGGCCCCCTTCGCCGAGCGCCTCGCCGGCATCCTGGATGCCGAACCGGTTGCCTGCGTGCGGATCGCGATGGCCGGGCGCGATGCCGACCGGATCGGCCGCGCGGCGGATGCGGTACGGCTGGCGGCCCATGCCCGCGACGTGGCGGTGGTGATCGACAGCCACCTGAAACTGGTGGAACGGCACGGGCTGGACGGGGTGCACCTGCCCGACGGCGCGCGCGCGCTGCGGGCGGCGCGCAAGGAACTGGGGCCGGATGCGATCGTCGGCGCGTTCTGCGGCCACAGCCGGCATGACGGGATCAACGCCGGCGAGGCCGGGGCCGATTACGTGGCCTTCGGCCCGGCCGGCGACGACCCGCTGGGCGGCGGGCCGCGGGCCGGGCGCGAGCTGTTCGAATGGTGGAGCGAGATGATCGAGGTGCCGGTGGTGGCCGAGGGCGCGCTGACCGCCGGCCTTGTCGCCGATCTGGCGCCGGTGACGGATTTCCTGGGGATCGGCGAGGAGATCTGGGGCGCCGACGACGCGCTGGCCGCGCTGCGGGCGCTGATCGCGCCGCTGGGCTAGGCCGCGGCGGCGCGGGCCCGCGCAACGCCCTCGCGCACCGCCCGTTCGCACGCCAGCGCCAGCGCCTTGCGGTCGCCGGCCGCGGCGACGGGCAAGGGATCGTGGAACGCGACCTCGACCCGGCCTTGCGGCGCCTGCGCCAGAACGGCAAGGAAATGGCCGCCGAAGTCCATGTCGGCCCACCAGCCGTAGAACGCCGGATCGCGGCCCGCGGGCGCGGTATAGGTCACGCTAACCGGCTGCACCTGCAGGTGATCGGCCAGCCCGTCGCCGTGGAAGGCGGCGAACAGCGTGGTCTTGAACGGCAGCACCCGAAGCCCGTCGGACGAGGTGCCTTCGGGAAAGAACAGCAGCCGGTGGCCGACGCGCAGCCGCGCGTCGAACAGGGCCTGCTGTGCCTTCGCCGCGCGCCGGTCGCGCGCGATGAAGACCGTGCCGGTGGCCCGCGCCAGCCAGCCGATGCCGGGCCAGCCCGCGACCTCGGCCTTCGAGACGAAATAGATCCGGTCGCAGGCGTTCAGCACGAAGATGTCGAGCCACGAAGCATGGTTGGCCACCAGCGCGCCGCGCCCCGCCATCGGCCGGCCACGCACGCGGCAGCGGATGCCCAGCAGCACAAGCGCGGATCTGCAGACGAATTGCGTGATGAACGGCGTCACCGGCCGCGCCGCGCCGCACAGCGGTGCCTCGACCAGCCGGACCAGCAGCAGGAACGCCAGGCCGCCGTAGGTGACCAGCGCCAGCGGCACACCGCGCGCCGCGATCCGCAGCCAGCCCGTCGGCCCGATCCGTGGCAGCGGCGGCGGATCGGCGCCGCGCCAGGTGCTCATGCCGGGTCAGCGCCGGGCGGACGCTTGCGGGTGTAATAGCCCTTGTGCCGGTCGCTCATGGCGGCGCTGTCCATCAGCAGGCAGACATCGGTGGTGTTGAACGCGTGGTCGATCCATGCGCCCTCGCCCACGAACCCGCCAAGCCGCAGGTAGGCCTTGATCAGCGCCGGCATCGCCACCATCGCCGTGCGGCGATCCAGCGCCTCGGCCGGGACAAGGTCCATCCGCTGGAAGTGATCGGGCAGCGCGCGCACCCTCAGCGCCTCGGGCGCAAGGTGGTTGTGATGCAGCCACGACAGCGGCAGCTTCAAGGCCTCGATATCCGTGCCGTGAAAGCTCGCAACGCCGAACAGCACCTCGATCCCGCGGTCGAGCACGTAGTCGGCCAGCCCGTTCCACAACAGAAACATCGCCGGACCGCCGCGATAGTCGGCATGCACGCAGGATCTGCCGAGTTCCAGAAGCCGCCGTCCCGAGCGCCGCAGCGGGCCGAGATCGTACTCTGAATCGCAGTAGAACCGCCCGAAGGCCGCGGCCCGGTCGCCGGGCAGAAGACGGTAGACGCCGACGACATGGTCCAGCGCGGCGGCGTCGCGGCGGGCATCGACCAGCACGAGATGATCGTAGACGGCGTCGAATTCGTCGCGTTCCAGGCGGTTGGCATGATCGACAAGCGGCCCGTCACCGCCCAGTTCGGCGACGAAGACCGCGTAGCGCAACCGCTGCGCTGCGAGAAGATCGGCCTCGCCGCTCGCCAGGCGCACCTCGAACTGCGACGTCTCGACGGTCATGGCAGGCGGATCGATCCTCGCGAACGGTCGCGGGTTTGTAGGAGCGACCCGTCGCATTTGCAATACAATCCGGCGTCAGCGCCGGAATTCGGGGTTCCGGTGGCCCCGCCGGCTCTGCTAGCCTCGCCGCACCGTCAGGGTCGGGCCGGCGGGTCGAAGACGAGGTCCAGCGCGATGTTGCGCCCCTCGATGGTGACCTTGCCGGCGTGTTCGAAGTTGACGGTGACGCGCCCGCCGATGTTGGACTGGACCTGTCCCAGCCCCCAGTCGGGGCGGTCGGGATGCCGGACCAGCATCCCCGGTTCGAGTATCGAGTTCAGTGTCATCAGATTTTGCAGACCCCAGGAACAGCCGATGCCAGCCGACCCCGATCATCCGACCGATCTGCCCTTGCCGCAACAGGCGTTCGAGCGGCCAGAGGATCTGACCGCGCTGCTGGGATCGCGGATCTGCCACGACATCATCAGCCCGCTGGGCGCGATCGGCAACGGCGTGGAGCTGCTGGCGATGGGCGGCAGCATCGATGGGCCGGAGATGGCGCTGATCACCGAAAGCGTGGCCAGCGCCAAGGCCCGCGTGCGGTTCTTCCGGGTGGCCTTCGGCCATGCCGGGCCGGACCAGCGGATCGCCCACCGCGAGGTGGAGTCGATCCTGGCCGACATGACGCGGGGCGGCCGCACCCGGATCGAGTGGCAGGTCGAGGGCGACCAGCCGCGCGGCGAGGTCAAGCTGGCCTTCCTGGCCCTGCAATGCCTCGAAACCGCGATGCCCTACGGCGGCACCGTCGCCGTGACCCGCGACGGCGTGCAATGGCAGGTCGCCGGCACCGCGCCGAAGCTGAAGGTCGACGAGGCGCTGTTTCGCGGCCTGTCCGATCCGGCCGAGCAGGCGCCGATCACCGCCGCGCAGGTGCAGTTCGCGCTGCTGCCGCAGGAAGCGGCGCGGCAGGGCCGGCGGATCGGCACGCTGCACGCGCCCGAAGAGATCGCGATCCGGTTCTGACCCGGCCCGACGCGGCGATCAGGCGCGCACCGTGCCGTCGCCGGTGACGATGTACTTGAAACTGGTCAGCTGTTCCGCCCCGACCGGGCCGCGGGCGTGCAGCTTGCCGGTCGCGATGCCGATTTCCGCCCCCATGCCGAATTCGCCGCCATCGGCGAACTGGGTCGAGGCGTTGCGCATCAGGATCGCGCTGTCGAGCCGGGTGAAGAACCGCTCCGCCGCCGCGTCGTCCTCGGTCAGGATCGCCTCGGTATGCTGCGAGCCGTGGCGGCGGATATGGTCGATCGCACCGTCGACATCCTCGACCACCGCCGCGGCGATGATCATGTCGAGAAACTCGCGCCCGAAATCCTCGGGCGCCGCCGGCACGACGCCGGGCAGGTGATGCAGCCCCTCGCCGCCGCGCACCTCGACCCCGGCGGCAACGAGATCGGCCACCACCTCGGCCCCCAACCCGTCCACGAGGTCGCGATGGATCAGCAGGCATTCCGCCGCGCCGCAGATACCGGTGCGCCGGGTCTTGGCGTTCAGCACCACGGCCCGCGCCTTCGCCGGATCGGCCGCGCGATCGAGATAGACATGGCAGATGCCCTCGAGGTGGGCGAACACCGGCACCCGCGCCTCGGCCTGCACCAGCCCGACAAGGCCCTTGCCGCCGCGCGGCACGATCACGTCGACATGGGCGGTGGCGCGCAGCATCTCGGCCACCATCGCCCGGTCGCGGGTGGGAACCAGCTGGATCGACGCCTCGGGCAGGCCCGCGGCGCGCAGACCCTCGACCATGCAGGCATGGATCGCGGTCGAGGAATGAAAGCTTTCGGACCCGCCGCGCAGGATCACCGCGTTGCCGGCCTTCAGGCAGAGCGCGCCGGCATCGGCGGTCACGTTCGGACGCGATTCGTAGATCACGCCGACAACGCCCAGCGGCGTGGCGATGCGGCGGATGGTGAGGCCGGTGGGCCGGTCCCATTCCGCCAGCACCCGGCCGACGGGATCGCGCTGCGCCGCGACGGCGCGCAAGCCCGCGACGATCCCGCCGATCCGGCCCTCGTCCAGTTTCAGGCGATCCATCATCGCCGGCGACAGGCCCTTGGCGGCGCCGTAGGCAAGATCCTCGGCATTGGCCGCGACGATCTCGGCGCGCCGCGCGAAGACCGCATCGGCGGCAGCCTCAAGCGCGGCCTGCTTCCGGTCCGCCGGCGCGAAGGCCAGCTCCGCCGCCGCGGCGCGCGCCGCCGCGCCGATCCGCCCCATCAGCCCGGCAAAATCCGCCGTGTCCATCGCTGCCTCCCTCACGCCGCCCTCAGATCGCCATGTCGTCGCGGTGAATCAGCGCCGCGCGCCCCGGATAGCCGAGGATCGCGGCGATCTCGCCGGACCGGTGGCCGGCGATCGCCCCGGCCTCGGCATCGGTATAGCGGATCAGCCCGGTGCCCAGAACCGCGCCCGATGCACCGCGGATCGCCACCGGCTCGCCACGCCCGAACCGGCCCGAAACCGCGCGCACCCCCGCGGGCAGAAGCGACTTGCCCTGCCTGAGCGCGGCCTCCGCGCCTTCGTCCACCACCACCTCGCCCTTTGGCTTCATCGCGCCGATCCAGCGCTTGCGCGCCGCCTGCGGGTCGCCCTCGGCCAGGAACCAGGTGCAGGGCGCGCCGGCCTCGAGCGCGGCGAGCGGGCGCAGCCGGCTGCCCTCGGCGATGACCATCGCGCAGCCGCCCTGCGTCGCGGTCTTGGCGGCCATCAGCTTGGTCTTCATGCCGCCGCGCGACAGGCCCGAACCGGCATCGCCCGCCATCGCCTCGATCTCGGGCGTGATCCGTTCGATCACGTCGAATCGCCGCGCGGTCGCGTCCTCCCTGGGATTGGCGGAATAGAACCCGTCGACATCCGACAACAGCGCCAGCACGTCGGCCCCCACGGTCACGGCGATCTGCGCGGCCAGCCTGTCGTTGTCGCCATAGCGGATCTCGTCGGTCGCCACCGTGTCGTTCTCGTTCACGATCGGCACCGCGCCGAGGCCCAGCAGGGTTTCCATCGTCGAGCGGGAGTTCAGGTAGCGGCGCCGGTCCTCGGTATCCTCCAGCGTCACCAGCACCTGCGCGGCGGTGATCCGGTGCGGCGCCAGCGCCTCCTCGTAGGCGCGCGCCAGCCGGATCTGGCCCACCGCCGCCGCCGCCTGGCTTTGTTCCAGCGGCAGCGCGCCCGCCGGCAGGTTCAGCACCCGCCGCCCCAGCGCGATCGACCCGGAGGAAACGAGGATCACGTCGGCACCCCGCGCCTTTGCCGCGGCCACGTCCTCGGCAAGGCCGTGCAGCCAGTCGGTGCGCAACCCCTCGGGCCCGACCAGCAGCGCCGAACCGATCTTGACGACAAGCCGCCGCGCGGCGGTCAGGGACGCCACGGCCCGGCCTCCTCCCGCCCCTGTCCGGCCTCGCCGGCGATCTCGGACCAGAGCGCGCGCAACACCTCGGTCACGCCCTGCCCGGTCACCCCCGACAGGCACAGCACCGGCCCGCCCGCGGCCTTCTCGAGGCTCCGGCGGCGGTTGGCGAGCGTCTTGGGATCGAGGGCGTCGATCTTGTTGAGCGCCACGATCCGGGGCTTCTCGGCCAGTTCCCCGGAATAGGCGGCGAGTTCCCCGACGATCGTGCGGTAATCCTTCGCGATCGTCGACGAGGTGCCATCCACGAGATGCAGAAGCACCGCGCAGCGTTCGACATGGCCCAGGAACAGGTCGCCCAGCCCCCTGCCCTCGCTCGCACCCTCGATCAGGCCGGGGATGTCGGCCAGCACGAATTCGCGCCCGTCGACGCCGACCACGCCAAGGCCCGGATGCAGCGTGGTGAACGGGTAGTCCGCGATCTTCGGCCGCGCGTTCGACACGGCGGCCAGGAAGGTCGACTTGCCGGCGTTGGGCAGGCCGACGAGCCCCGCGTCGGCGATCAGCTTCAGACGCAGCCAGATCGTGCGCTCCACGGCCTCCTGGCCGGGATTCGCGCGGCGCGGCGCCTGGTTGGTCGAACTCTTGAAATGCAGGTTGCCCCAGCCGCCGTTGCCGCCCCTGGCCAGCAACACGCGCTGGCCGACCTCGGTGAGATCGGCGATCAGCGTCTCCTCGTCGTCCTCAAGGATCTCGGTGCCCACCGGAACCTTCAGCACGATGTCGTCGCCATTCTTGCCGGTGCGGCCCTTGCCCATGCCGGGCTGGCCGTTCTTGGCGAAGAAATGCTGCTGGTAGCGGAAGTCGATCAGCGTGTTCAGCCCCTCGACCGCCTCGGCCCAGACCGAGCCGCCGTCGCCGCCGTCGCCGCCGTCGGGGCCGCCGAACTCGATGTACTTCTCTCGCCGGAAACTCACGCAGCCGTTGCCGCCCGCGCCCGAGCGGATGTAGACCTTGGCGAGATCGAGGAATTTCATGGCTGCGGGTCCCGGCTACAGGGCGCGATGGTTAGCCTTGGCGCGCCTCAGGCGCAAGTCCCGCGCGGCGCTCGGGGGGCGGCCGCCGCGCCGAAACGGCGCGACAGGCCGCCGCCGTCAGCCCATCCGTCGCAGGTAGGTCCAGGTCGGCACCCGCGCGCCGCGCGCCACCGACCAGCTTTCGGCATCGCCGAGATAGTCGAAACCGCAGTTCGTCAGCACCCGCGCCGAACCGGGATTGTCCTGGAAGACCTCGGCGAAGAGGGTGCGGGCGCTGTGCGGATTGGCCGCGACGATCGCCGCCACGGCCTCGGAGGCGAAGCCGGTGTTCCAGAACGCCGGCGCCACCCAGTAGCCCACTTCGGACTGCGCGCGTTCCATCCGGGTCAGGCTGACAAGGCCCAGCACCTCGGCCAGCCCGTGGCCGGCCCCGTCCAGCGCCCAGACATCCTCGTCCCGACCGTCGGCAAGCGCCCGGCCGATGAACGCCTCGGTCGCGCCGGGCGGCAAGGGATGCGGGATCGCGCGGGTGCCCTCGGCCAGCCGCCGGTCGGCGGTGTACAGCGCGACAAGCCCCGCGTCGGACTTGCGAAGCGGCCGCAGCACGAAGCGCGCCGCCTCGATCACCGGCTGGTTGGGGATCACTTCCGCCTTCATGTCCTGTCTCCTCCAGGTGTCATCGTTACGCCGCCCCGCCCCACTCTCTCCTCCGGGGCCGGGCCATTCGGGATCGTCACGCCGCGGCCGGTGCGCCGGACCTCGGTAGACCGGAAATGGAACGGCCCGGTGACGCCCGCAATCCCGCCACACCGGTCCGTGACCGGCCGTGCGGTCCGCCGCTTCGCCCGCCCCGGGTCCGACCGGCCCCCTGGCGCCCGAAACGTCAAGGGGACCGGCCTTTCGGCCGATCCCCTCGTTTACGCTGCGAAGGTTGCTATCGGCTTACTCGGCGGCCTCCGCCGCGGGCAGAACGGAGATGTAGGTTCGGCCCTTGAACCCCTTGCGGAAGCTCACCACGCCCTCGCAGGTCGCGAAGATCGTGTGATCGGTGCCCATGCCCACGCCCTCGCCCGGCCACCACTTGGTGCCGCGCTGGCGCACGATGATGTTGCCGGGGATCACGGACTGGCCGCCATAAAGCTTCACCCCAAGCCGCCGGCCGACGGAATCGCGGCCGTTCCGGGAAGAGCCGCCTGCCTTCTTGTGTGCCATATCGCCTACTCCTTCAGCTTAGCCCGCGGCCAGTTTCTTGGCCTGTTCGATCCAGCCCTCGCGCTCGATCCGGCCCTTGAACGACAGCTTCTCGTCCATCGCGGCGACATCCGCCTCGGTCCAGGCCGCGATCTGGGCGAAGGTGGTGACCCCCGCCGCGTGAAGCTTCTTCTCCAGCGTCGGGCCGACGCCCGACAGCTGCTTGAGGTCGTCCGCGCCGGCCGCCGCCGGGGCCGCCTCGGCCGCCTTCGCCGCCGGCTTGACCTTCGCGGCAGGCTTCGCCTGCGCCGCCGGGGCCGATGCCGCCGCCGGGGCCGATGCCGCCGCCGGGGCCGATCCCGCGCCGATCGCCGCCATCACGCCCGACGCCGCGGCGCCGGAGGCGAGGATGTCGGTGATCCGCACCAGCGTCAGCTGCTGGCGGTGGCCCTTGGTGCGCTGCGACGAATGCTTGCGCCGGCGCTTGACGTAGTTGATGACCTTCTCGCCCTTGATGTTGTCGATCACGTCGGCCTGCACGCCGGCGTCTTCCACCAGCGGCGCGCCGACGACCGGGGCGTCGCCGCCGATCATCAGGATCTCGTTGAACTGAACCTTGTCGCCGGCATTGGCCGCCAGTTTCTCGATGCGCAGGACGTCGCCGGCCTGAACCCGATACTGCTTGCCGCCGGTCTTGAGGACCGCGAACATGGGTCTTTCCTTCTCTCTGCCGCGCCCTGCGGCCCCCTTGCGGGTGTTGCCGGCCCTTCGGCCGCCTCGGGCTGCGCGCCCCCGGATCGGGGCGTTTGTGAAACCGAAACCCGGCCAAACCGCCATCGGTTCGCCGGGACGCGGGCTTATCCCGTGCCGGGCGGCGCTTGTCAAGACGGTTGTCGGGCCGGTCCCGACGCGATCGCCGGGGCGCCCGGCGGCGCGCGTGGCTACAGTTCCTCGCCCGCCAGTTCCCGCGCCGCGGCCAGCCCCAGCCGGTACGAGACATCCGCGAACATCGCGTCGAAGGCCGCGAACAGCGCCCGGTTCATCGCCTTGCCCGCCGGGCTTTCGGCGAAGGCGATATAGGCCTCCATGTCCGCGTCGGTCAGCGGTTCGTAGGCCAGCGCGAGGTAGGACCAAACCCAGTCCTCGGTATCGGCGCGGATCTGCGGTTCCTGCCCCCAGACCTCGGCGAGGATATCCTCCTGCGTCATCTCGCGCGCGAGGAACCCGCCCTCGCCCAGCCCGCGCCAGAACGCGAGGCTGGAATTCAGCCCGCCCGCGACATTGGCCTCGATCAGGTCGCCGGCCTCGATGAAGGCCTCGATCCGGTCAAGCCGCGGATCCTTGTCCTCGGCCATCTCCTGCAGGCGCAGCATCGCGGCCTCCTCGATCGCCTCGTCGAGAAAGGCCTCGCGCGCGGAGATCTCCAGTTCCACGATCCGGCGGCCGAGCGCGCCCTCGAAGAACCCGGCCATCGCCGCGGTATCCGCGCCGTCGAGCGCCGCGGCGAAGCGCGGCAGGACGATGTCGGCCAGCCGCCCGGTGTCGTAGATCCGCGAGACTTCGGCCTGCCAGCCCGCGCCGCCGCGGCCCTGCAGCATGTCGCGGCCCAGCGACTCGCCATAGGCCAGCCCCTCGGAGCGCATCACCGCCAGCACCCGCGGCATGTCGAGCGCGGCGGCCACGCGCCCGGCATCCGCCGCGGCGGCGCGCGGCAGCAGCGCGGCAAGCACAACGATCACGAGGGCGGCAAGGCGCGGCATGGCAAATCTCCCTTCGGGCACAACGGCGCGCCCGCCCGAAAGGAGTAGTGCGCCGACGCCAGATTGCCAAGCGCCGCCCCGGTCAACGGCCCGACGCGCCGCCCGCACCGCATATTTTCGGTTGCAGCGCGCCCGATCCGGGGCTAAATCCCCGCTCCACGACCCCCGATGCGGAGAGGTGCCGGAGCGGTCGAACGGGGCGGTCTCGAAAACCGTTGTGGGTGAAAGCCTACCCAGGGTTCGAATCCCTGTCTCTCCGCCATTCAACTTACATAAGTGATTGATTTCCAATGGGTATAGCCGGGACACCGCGCCGCCATCCCCCACGAAATCCCCCACCGTCACGTTGAGTGCCGTCAACTTTCTTGGATTTCGCCGAAATGGCGTTTTGCACGCAAACGTGTTAGGCGAACAGCAAGCGGGTGGGTTTCGCCAGCCGGGTACGGACAGTGTTCCGAGGCGCGCTGCACAATTCGGACGGCGTCTTTCTGGTTATGCGCGAGCTCAGTGGCGCGCTTTAGACCCTAACTCGCCGCTACGGCATCGACCCAAGCGGTTGTAGTATGTACTGATCTGTTTGATCTACCGAAGGCGCACCTATGGGAAGGAACAGCTATCTTGGCGGGGGGACCGTGATCAACTCCGGTTCCAGTTGGTTTTCACCTAACGACCAGAAGCTCGATAACCAGCACCGAGCCTGGCAGCGCGAGGGCGAGATTGCACTCGAACGGAAGAAAGAACGCGAGCGAAAGAAGATCCTCGAAGATGAGGAGAAGCTGAAGAAAGCTCGCGAGCGACAGCGCAAGAAACGCGAAGCAGAGTCAGCTGAGATGGAGCTTAAACGGCAAAGGTCCATAGAGGCGACGGGAGAGCCACCGAGAACGAAGAGCGTCGCACAGGTGGAAGAGCGCATGGGAAAGGTTGAAGTGGTCCGGGAAAGTCTCGGAGGCAGAGGCCGCAGGCCATTCCGCGGTGGCTAGTTCGTCGCGCTACCTGTGAACGTGCATTCCGCCCTGTAAATTGCAACCTTGCCTATCGCGGTTCCGATTTTATGCGACGTCCATAGCACTTCGTTGCCTGCGAAATTGAAGGTGTAAATATCGACATAGGTGCCGCGGAAGGCGCCCACCGTAAGCAAGTTGTCAGCGCCACCAAGTGGGATAACTCGTGCGCCGTCTTCGCGATACCCGTAGGCACCGGCGATGTCGTCGAACTGTATGTCCCACTCGTCGCCAAGTCGCACCAAGACAATTCGCCCGCTCGATATGCCATCCTTTGACCAATCGGGGCCTTCTGGGTTCATCACGGGGTCGTGGAAGAAATATCCTTGGCCTTCTGACGCCCCGCACCGTGCGATGACGCCCTCGCTAGACTGTGCTGCAAGCGGTGCCATGAGCGCGGAAGACAGAAGAAGAACCTTTCCTGAAGTCCCCATTAGCCGCCCTGATACCGATACCCGAGAATTGTCATGCACTGCTCGTAACGGCGGCTAACTTGGGCGCGGTAGCCAATCGCAGCGCCAAAGTCCGTCATGCCAGCCTGCAAGCTGTTGTTCGCATTAACCTGATAGGTGGTGCCGTAGTTCGACGTGACCGTGAAATTCGGCCCGGTTGGGGTCGAAGCGGGCATCGGCACCGTTCCCTCGGAGAACATCTCGCAGCGTGCCGAGTTAGCGGCGAAGTCGCGCATCAGTTCCGGGCTTCCCGTCCAGTCCGTAGGGCTGGTGGACACACAGGCGCAGAGGAACATGCAGGGGATTAGGGGCCAGGATTTCATCGTGAACAACCTCAACAACGCTTCATCGGATTGACGACACCGCCCGCCAAAAGACACTGCCACACTTTCTTCAGGCCCGGCGGCTTCTTTGCCTGAGGTTACACAGGTCCGTGAGCGCCACACAACCCTGAATAGCAGGCTGACGCGTCGCAGCTATCGCTTCTTCGCCTCGCGTCTCTCGCTGCAGCCTTCCGGGAACCTTCTCGACAGTCTGTCGCGATACCTGGAAATATGATATGCGGCCCGGCATGTTCAGGCGTTGGTTGATACTGTTACTCGTCGGGCTTGGCGCGGCTATCCTCGCCTTCGTCCTTGCGATGCACCGGGCCGACGAGGCTGAGAAAGCGTTTGCTGAAATCCACGACGAGTGCATGGCGTACCTTGGAGGCCGAGACGCCGCCTGGAAACCCGACGACGACAGCCACTATCACTTCACCTGCGACAGTGACAACCCGACTTCGAATTGGTCGCTTAAGCTAAGATATCGAAGCTCTTGGTACGATATGAGCGGGTTCGCCCTGCTTTGGCCAATTGCAGTCTTGAGCTTGGTTTTCTTGTCGTTCCTCCTGCGCTGGCTGTTCACTGGACGTATCAAGCCTTGAAGTTCCGCTCTTCGCGTCGCCGCCTCGCAGCCGCCTTGCGGCACCCTTCACGGCAATACAGCGCGCCGGCACGAACGTAATCCGGCAACGTCTCGCCGCACCACCGGCAGAACCAGTCGCGCAGCTTCAGCCGCCGCAGGATGGCGAGCGTCCGGGCCTTCCGGTTCCCAGCTTTGCCGGTCCAGAACTAGGGCTGGAACGACACGCACGGGCAGTGCGGGGTCGGCCTCTTCGTGTCGTGGTCATGGCAATCAAAGGTTGATTGCCGACAGTATCGCATAAACTGGGGACGAAGACAGCCCGCAACGGGGCTGCCTGAGATCAGCACACTACGTGCAACTACGATCACGTAATGCTTGTCGGATTGCCTCTTGTTCACCTTTCAGACGGGCCACCTCACCAGGCACTCCACCCCCAGAAGTCGGAACACCGATCAAGAAAACCATCAGTGCGTCATCGCTTGCGGCCTTGTCTTGCTGCGCCGAGACCCGCACCAAGGCTCCGTCGACAAAAGCTTTCTCTTTTGCGAGTTTCGAGCAGTTCCAGCCATCATACTTCGCCGTACTTATAGCTGCCGGTTCGATGTTGTCCGCCTTCTTCGCGCATCCGGGCAATCCGATGACCACGGCACATGCAAGCACGGCCAACGAACGCAATCTCATGGGCAGTGTCCCCGGTGGTGGTGTAGGAGGCCGCGCGCGGAGCCCTTGGCGTAGCGCAGCGCGCGGCCGTGGGTGACGCTGGCGGTCACCGCCGATCTTCGAAGAAGGTTCGGGTTGCGAGACCTGGAACCGACAACGGA
>JANSXY010000020.1 GCA_024742695.1 Paracoccaceae bacterium
AGCCGTTCTTCGCCCAGCCTGACGTTGCCGCGGTAGGGCAGGTTCTTCGGATCGGAGAGGATCTTGCGTACCTGCGGACGCCTGGCGTGGAACATGTCCATGTTGCCGCCGATGATCTTCTTGTGGTCGAAGTCGGGCACATCCGAGACAAAGGCGTCACGGTAGTCGACCATCAGCTTTTCCAGCGCCGGGTTCATGTGCAGGATCCTGAAATCCTGGTCCAGCAGCATCATCGCGGCCGACGAGCCGTTGAAGGCGGCGCCCTGGAAGGCGGCATCGGCCGACCCCCTTGTACTGTCCTCGAGCTCGCCGGCCAGTTGCAGCAGGTCGCGGGCGGCGATGCCGATCTCGTCCTTGCGCGTTGCGGCGGCGAGCGACAGGTCGAACCGACCCTCCCGCAAGGCGCCGATGGCATCCTGCAGCGCCCCGTACGGGCGGATCGCGAGCAGATAGATCGCGACGGCCGGCGCCAGGAAGCACAGCGCCTCGATCGCGGGAACCAGCCAGCCCGGCGCGCTGGCCGAGATCAGCTGGCGTGCCGCAAGGCCCAGCGCGGTGAACAGCAAGGCGATCCCGATCGACTTGGCCAGCAGCGAGTTCAGGAACGGAACCCGGTTCGGGGAATGTTCGGTCATCTCCATGAATCCCTTTTCCAAATGAGGATGGGGTCAAACCAGACGAGCTAATGAATGGACACGAAGGATCGCCATTGGCGAGGCTGTCACCAGATTTTGCGCGCCGGGGTTGTGCATTGGTTAATCGGGCGCGCGCAGTACGGAGAATTCGACAGAAGATCTTCATCCCGCGTTAGGGATGCGCCGGGCAAGAATCACTGGCCCCGCGCCGGTCGGCGCATGGGCCATGTCCGTGACGGGGCCGATGCCGATGCACCTTTCCAAGCCACTGACATTCTTTGTCTATCGGTCCCGGAAACTATGCGGGCCGAATGCCGTCGATGATCTCGTCGCGCGGTCCGCGCGCAACAACCGGGCCGCGGGCGTGACCGGTCTTCTGGTGCACGACCCGGTCCATTTTCTTCAGTTTCTCGAAGGTCCGATGGATGCCGTCGGCGCGGCGGTTCTGCGGATTGCCGCCAGCGACCTGCACGCGGACATGACCGTTCTCGCCTGCGAACCGACGGACATGCGGCTGTTCTCGGACTGGAGTCTGCGGGGCGTTTCGCTGGAGGGGCGGGGCGAGACAATCGCCGATATCGCGGGCTCGCTCGACCTCGCCGATCCCGAAGGTTGCATCCGGCGCCTGAGGTTCTATGCCCTGTCGGTTGCATGACCGGGCGAAGCCGGCAGGCGGGTTTGAACCGGCCCCGCCGTCGGCGCATCCCGGTTGTGCCTGCCGCACGGTTCGGGTGCGCCTGACCCGATTGCAGCGCTTCCGTCATCGGTGATCCGCGAGGATCGCAGGAAACACGGGTGCCAATCAGCCTCCAGCCATGCCCCGGTTTCAGCGCCCGGAATTGACCCGCACGGGGCAGGGCTGACCCGCGCTGCGTCGTCCACCTGCTGCGCCTCGGCGGCCGGACGGGAGGGCCGCTCGCGCCGTACTCGGCCCTGGAAGGGCCAGCCTTGGTTGCCGGTCCCGACGATCGCGCGGTGGTGGGTAAGGCGGCGCGGTCGCTGCGCTGCAAGGCGACCGCATTTCTCGCCGGGGGTGTCGGCCACCGGCGCCGAGGGTTCTGCGGTCGCCGGCTTCGCCATCCGGACCCGCTTCGCCGGTCCCCCCGCCGCAGCGTGCGGACCGGCCACGCACGGGGACTGCAACCGGGCCACCCGACCAGGGCAGGCCACGTTCTCATCGAGGCCGACAAAAGCATGTTGCCTAGGCTGCGGCTTGCCTGTCAGTTCTAATCCATGCCGAGACGCCTGCCCCCGCTCAATGCCATCCGCGCCTTCGAGGCCAGCGCCCGTC
This sequence comes from Paracoccaceae bacterium, assembly GCA_024742695.1. Classification (GTDB taxonomy): domain Bacteria; phylum Pseudomonadota; class Alphaproteobacteria; order Rhodobacterales; family Rhodobacteraceae; genus JANSXY01. Next base: position 1,927 of record JANSXY010000020.1, read on the forward strand.
ATGGCGGCTTCGTGGCCGCCTCCCAGGAACTCGGCGTCACCCCCGCGGCGGTCAGCCTGCAGATACGCAAGCTTGAGGAATTTTACGAGGTCACCCTTTTCCACCGCCTTCCAAGCGGCGTTGAACTCACCGAGATCGGCGCCGCGGTCTTCGCAGACTGTACGGCGGCGCTTGCGACGCTCCAGTCCACCACCGATCTCGTGGCCGCGCGCGAGACGCGGTCGCGCATCGTCATCAGTTGCATCAACTCGCTGGCGCATCGCTGGCTTGCCCGGCATCTGGCGCAACTGTCAGCGCGCGTGCCGGATCACTGGATCGAGGTCCGCGCCGAGCCCGATCCGGTCGATTTCGAGGATCGGGGCGTCGATCTACGCATTACCTACGGCGAGCATCTCTATCCCCACCACGACACGCGCCCCCTTTTCACCGACTGCCTCGTTCCGCTTTGCACGCCGCAGTACGCGGCATCGGCCGGCCTTCCCGGTCATTCGCCCGAGGTGCTGGAGGAAGAACAGCTGATCGAGACATGGTGGAGCCCCAGTTTCTGGGCCTATCCGACCTGGGGCGACTGGTTTGCCGAAGCGGGTTTCCCGCGCCAGCCCAGGCAGGGGATCGGACCGGCAGTGAATATGCCGGCGCTGGCCATCGACATGGCCTTGGCCGGCGTCGGGATCGCGCTGGGGCAGGTGGCGCTGGCGGCGCAGGACATTGACTCCGGCCGGCTGGTCGCACCCTACGATTGCCGGCTTCCGATGCCGAGCCCCTATGCGATCGTGACCCCGCGCTCCGCACGCCGGAAGAAACGGCTTGCGCGGGTGGTTGCGGCGCTGGAGGAACTGGCGGCGCCGCTTTCGGCCTGACCGTTGCGGAATTGCCCTGCGCAAGCCGCTGCAGGCCCGGCGCCGGCACGGGCGGCCCTTGCCCCCATTTTTCCTTGTCCTGATGCAGTTTTTCTGCCGTTGAGGCCAGGGGTTGCCGTTCCTAACCTGCGCGCGAGTGCCACAGCCGGCACGAAGGGGAAGGGGTTGCCATGGACGATCACCTGCCAAGGACGGGCGACGTGATTCCGGAACTCAGCGACGGACTGAAACGGTCCTTCCTGAACATCGACGCCTTTGGAAAACCCCTGAAATCCCCGATCCCGCAATCCACGCTCGACCGCACGCGGGCCTGGCGGCTGAAGCGGATGCGCGACCAGGTCGTGGCACATGACTGCGCGGCAATCCTGATGTATTCGCCGATCAACATCCGCTACGCCTTCGACTACACGAACATGCAGATCTGGTCGACGCGCGAGGCCACGCGCTACGCGCTGCTGTTCGGCGAAGGCCCGGCGATCATGCACGAATACAAGGGTGCCGAGCATCTGGTGAAGAACGGCGCCGGGGTCGACATGGTGGTGCCCGCGACGACCTGGCTCTACATGATCTCCGACAGCGAGGTGCAGGCCCGCGCGGCCCGCTGGGCGGCGGAGATCGCCGATCTGGTCACGCAGTACGGCGGCGGCAATCGCCGCATTGCGGCAGACAAGCTGGACCCGCTTGGTCTGCGCGCGCTCGAGGCTCTGGGCATCGAGGTGATCGACGGGCAGGAACTGGCCGAAAAGGCCCGCAGCCTGAAGTCGCCCGAGGAAATCGAGTTGATGCAGTGGACCCTGACGGTGGCCGAAAGCGGGATGTGGCGGATGCATGCCGCCTCCGTTCCCGGCGCCACGGAGAACGAGATCTGGGCCGAGCTGCACCACGAGAACATCCGTTCCGGAGGGGAATGGTTCGAGGCGCGGCTGCTGTCGTCCGGGCCCCGGACGAACCCGTGGTACCAGGAAGCCTCCGACCGGGTGATCTCGGAAGGCGAAATGATCAGCTTCGATACCGACATGATCGGCCCCTACGGCTACTGCGCCGACCTCAGCCGGTCGTGGACCTGTGGCCACGTGCCGATGACGCCAACGCAACGGGGCCTCTACCGCCTGGCGCTGGACCAGATTCAGCAGAACACCGAGATCCTGCGCGCCGACATGACCTTTGCCGAGTTCAACGAGAAGAGCTGGAAAATCCCCGAGGAGAACCAGCCCTTCCGGTACTCGCTGGCGATTCATGGCGTCGGTCTGGTGGACGAATGGCCGGTCGTGCCCCTGCATGTGGACGTGGACGGCAGCTTCGGCGCGCGCGAGGGCCGGTTCCACGAGAACATGGTCGTCTGCGTCGAAAGCCTGATGGCGGCGCCGGGGACGGAAAGCATCAAGCTTGAAACGCAGGTTCTGATCACGGCGAACGGGCCGGTCCGGCTCGACACCTTCCCATGGGAGATGTGATGCAAGTCCCCCGCCGCCGCGGGCGCGCGGCGCAATCCTCGGCCCGATCTGCCGCTGCCCGCATTCCGCAAGCCCCCAGGGGTGGCCCTCGGCACTGCACCGCCCCGCTTTCGTTCGTCGCCCCGGAGGCGCTGGTCCAGATTCACGAGGCCTCGCTCACCATCCTCGAGGAGATCGGGATGGATTTCCTGTCGCCGCGGGCGCGTGCAATGGCCATTTCGGCCGGCGCCACGGCGGGACCGGAGCCGGAACGGCTGCGTTTCGACCGTGGCCTCGTGACGGAAATGGTGGCCAAGGCCCCGGCCCGGTTCGTCCTGCGGGCCGGCGACCCGTTGAAGAACCTTCCGATCGGCGAGGGTTTCACGCATTGGGGCTGCGTGTCTTCCGCCCCGCAGGTGAACGATCTCTCCGGCGGTCGCCGCCCCGGCAGCCAGGAGGATTTCCGCCGCTTCGTGAAGCTTGGCCACGGCCTGAACGTCATCGGCTTTTTCGGCGGCTACCCGGTGGAGCCGCAGGATCTCCCCCCCGCGACCCGTCATCTGGATTGCATCAGCGACTTCCTGACGCTGACCGACAAGGTCTTTCATCCCTACTGCCTTGGCGCGACGCGCATCCGGGACGCCCTGGACCTGATCCGGCTTGCACGCGGCCTGACCGAAGACGAACTGCGCGAAGGACCGCAGTGCTATACCGTCGTCAACTCGTCTTCGCCGCTGCGCTACGATGCCCCGATGCTGGACGGGCTGATCGAAATGGCCTTGGCCAACCAGTGCGTCTGCTTCACCCCGTTCACGCTCGCGGGCGCGATGGCCCCGATCACGCTGGCAGGCGCGCTTGCCCAGCAGAACGCCGAGACGCTGGCCGGCATTGCCTTTGCCCAGATGGTCCGGCCCGGTGCGCCGGTGATCTACGGCGCCTACACGTCGAACGTCGACATGCGGACGGGGGCGCCCGCGATGGGGACGCCGGAGTATTTCAAGGCGGCCGTGATCTCGGGCCAACTCGCGCGGTTCTACGGCGTACCCTACCGGTCGTCCGGCGGCAACGCCGCGAACGCGCCCGACGCGCAGGCGGTCTACGAGACGACGTTCGCGCTCTGGGGGGCGAAGCTCGGGCAGGCGGATATCGTGATGCATTCCGCCGGCTGGCTGGAAGGCGGGCTTTCGGCCAGCCCCGAGAAACTGGTCATCGACGCGGAGATCCTTCAGGGAATCGATGCCGCGTTCGCGCCGGTCGCGGTGGATGACGAAAGCCTTGGCCTTGACGCGATCCGCGAGGTTGGGCCGGGCGGGCATTTCTTCGGGGCCGCGCACACGATGGCCCGCTACACGAGCGAATTCTACAGCCCGCTGCTTTCCGACTGGTCGAACTTCGGCGCCTGGACGGCCGCCGGTTCGCGCGAAACCCTGGCAAGGGCGCACGACCTGATGAAGGCCCTGCTGGATGCCTACGAGCCCCCCGCGCTGGAACCGGCCCGGGCCGAGGCGATGGCCGCCCACGTCGCCCGCCGGAAGGCCGAGGGGGGCGCATTGGATGCCTGAGGTCCGCGCCGGACTCGGACCGCTGTTCGAGCCGCTGACGCTGCGGGGGCGGGTGCTGAAGAACCGGATCGCCAGCACGGCTCACGCGCCCGGCTACGCCGAGCAAGGCCTGCCCGGCCCGCGTTACCAGGCCTACCACGAGGCCAAGGCCAGGGGCGGAATCGGGCTGACGATGTTCGGCGGATCGTCGATCGTGTCGGGCGACGTTACCTCGATCTACGGGCAGATCGACGTGTCGAACGACCGGATCATCCCGCATTTCCGCGCCTTTGCCGACCGCATACACGCCCATGGTGCGGCCCTGATGTGCCAGATCAGCCACATGGGCCGCCGGACCGCCTGGGACGCGGGCGACTGGATCGCCCCGGTTGGCCCATCGGCGGTGCGGGATCCCGCGCACCGCGCCATGCCCCGCGCCATGGAAGAGGAGGACATCGCCCGCGTCCTTGCCGACTATGCCGCCGCCGCGCGCCGCTGCGCCGAGGGCGGACTCGATGGCTGCGAGGTCTTTGTCACGTCGCACCTGCCGGGCCAGTTCCTGTCGCCGGCAGCGAACCGGCGCGAGGACCGGTGGGGTGGCGACCTGCAAAACCGGATGCGGTTCCTGCTGGAGATCCTGCGCGGTGTCCGCACCGCGGTGCCGCAGGACTTCGTCGTCTCGCTGCGGATGAGCCCGGATGAAAGTGGCGAAGGCGGCCCGGATGCCGCCGAATGCCTCGCCGTTGCCGCCGCCGCCCGCGACGAGGGGCTGATCGACCTCGTGAACCTGATCGGCCCCGGCGGCGCGACCAATGCCTCGATCGCGCAGGTGATCCCCGGCATGGCGCTCCCGCTGGCGCCCTGGATGCAGATGGCGAAGGATTTCCGGGAACGGATTGGCCTGCCGGTTCTGCATGCCACCCGGATCACCGATCTCGGGACCGCCGCCCATGCCGTCGCGTCGGGCGCGGTGGACCTTGTCGGCATGACGCGCGGCCATATCGCCGATCCGAACATCGTGCGAAAGGCGCTTGCCGGGCAGGAGGACCGCATCCGCCCCTGTGTCGGCGCCTCATACTGCATCGACCGGGTCTATTCCGGCAAGGACGCCCTTTGCCTGCACAATGCCGCCACCGGCCGCGAAACCTGGCTTCCGCAGGATATCGAGCCGTCCGAAACGCGTCTCAAGGCCGTGGTCGTGGGGGGCGGACCGGCCGGTATGGAGGCGGCGCGGGTGCTGGCACTGCGCGGGCATGAGGTGCTGCTTCTCGAGGCGTCCACACGCCTTGGCGGCCAGATCCGGCTGGCCCAGAAGGCAGCCTGGCGGCGCGACCTGGCCGGGATCGCCGACTGGCTGGTCGTGGAACTGGGCCATCTGGGTGTTTCCGTTCGGTTCGATGTCTGGGCCGAAGCCGAAACGGTGCTTGCCGAGGCGCCCGACATCGTGATCGACGCGACGGGCGGGTTGCCCAAGGGCATGGCGATCCCTGGCGCCCACCTTGTCACCACGGGCTGGGAAGCGCTTTCAAATCCACCCGAAGCCGGCCGGTCCGTCCTGATCCACGACGAGGTCGGCGGGCATCAGGCGGTCTCCCTGGCCGAATTCCTCGTGCGACGGGGCTGCGACGTCGAGATATGCACTCCGGATCGACTGGTCGGGCGCGAGCTTGGCGGGTCTTCGTACCCCGTCTACCTCGGCAATCTCGCCCGCGCGGGGGTGGTGATGACGCCGGCGACGGCGCTCGCCGCTGTCGAGGCGCGGGGCAATCGGCTGGTTGCGCGGCTGGCGCATGAATACGGCGGTCCCGAACTCCGGCGCACCGTCGACCTGGTGATCGCGGAATGCGGGACCGAACCGATACCCGACCTGTTCGCCGCCCTGAAACCGCATTCCGTCAATCATGGCGTGACCGATCTTGCCGCAACGCTGGCGGGAACGCCGCAGCCGCTGGCCGGCCGGGGAATGCGGCTGTTCAAGGTGGGCGACGCCGCCGCGAGCCGCGACATCCACGCCGCGCTCCTCGATTCCCTGCGCCTGTGCAAGGGACTTTGAGGGTTGGCATCGGGGCACAAAGCATAAGATTTTCTGACCCGGAGTCAGGAATTGTGCAGTTGCCGCTTTGGTTCTCCTGAGCCTTGCTTGACGTGGGAAGAGCCAAGAGGCCGCCGATTCAGGAACAGATGCACGCACAAGCATCCTTCAGGGAGTAGCCCATGTCTGACTTCATGCTCACCGGACGGTCCCTGCACCCGCAGGCCAAGGCGACCGCAGAGGATTTCCGCACCGGCCGGCTCAGCCGCCGCGAGTTCTTCGCGACGATGGCGGCATTCGGCGTCAGCGCAGCGGGGGCCTATGCCCTGGGCGGCATCCGGCCGGCAGCCGCGCAGGATGCGACGCCCGTCAAGGGCGGCACGCTTCGCGTTGCGATGCTGGTCAAGGCCTTCCGCGACCCGCGCATCTTCGAATGGACGGAGCCGGCGAATATCGCCGCCTGCTGCAACGATTACCTGGTCCGCTGGGACAACGACTTCAGCTTTGCGCCGCAGTTGCTCGAGAGCTGGGAAGCCAGCGACGACGCGATGACCTACACGTTCAACGTCCGCAAGGGGGTGAAGTGGTCGAACGGCGATGACTTCACGGCCGACGACGTGATCTTCAACCTGACCCGCTGGGCGGATTCCTCGGTCGAGGGCAATTCCTTCGTCGCGCGGCTGGCCGCGCTGATGGACGCGGATGGAAAGACGCTTCTGCCGAACGCGATCGAAAGGGTCGACGACCACACGGTCCGCCTGAACCTGCGCCAGCCCGACATCGCGCTGATCGCGAACCTTTCCGACTACCCCGCCCTGATCATGCATCGCAGCTATGATGGCAGCGACGATCCCATGCAGGCCCTCGCCATCGGCACGGGTCCGTTCGAGCTTGTGTCCTTCGAGACCGGCATGCGCGCCGAGGTCCGGCGCCGGGCGCAACCGTGGTGGGGCGGCGACGTTCATCTCGACGGTGTCGTCTGGACGGATTACGGCACTGACTCGACCGCCATGGTTTCGGCCTTCGCGGCGGGCGAGATCGACGCAAACTACCAGACCACCCCCGATTTCCTTCCGCTCGTGGAAGCCGCCGGCATCACGACCGAAGGCGCGGCGACGGCGCAGACGCTGGTGCTCCGTCTGAACCAGGGCGTCGCGCCCTATGACGACGTCCGGGTGCGGCGCGCGATGCAGCTGGCCGTCGACAACCAGAAGGTTCTGGAGCTTGGCTACGGCAACGCGGGAACCGTGGCGGCGAACCACCACGTCGGTCCGATGCACGAGGACTATGCCGACATCGGACCGGCCGTCACCGACGGCCAAGAGGCTGCCGCGCTGATGGAGGCGGCCGGGCAGGCCGATCACGAATTCGACCTGATCAGCCAGGAGGAGGAGTGGCAGTCCAACTCCTGCGATGCCGTCGCGGACCAGATGCGGGCGGCCGGGCTGAAGGTCAAGCGGACGCGGATTCCCGGTGCGACCTTCTGGAACGACTGGGACAAGTATCCGTTCTCGGCGACCGAGTGGGCCGGGCGCCCGTTGGGCGTGCAGGTCTACATGCTGGCCTACAAGTCCACCGGCCCGTGGAGCGAAACGGCCTTCTCGAACGCCGAGTTCGATGCGCTCCTGGATGAGGCGACCGCGATCGCCGACGCGCGAAAACGTTCGGAGGTGATGGCCAGGCTGCAGCGGATCATGATCGACGAGGGCGTCATCCTGCAGCCCTACTGGCGGTCGGTTTACCGGTCGTTCTCGCCGCGGGTACGGGGACTGGGCGCGCATCAGGCCTTCCGGCAGTTCATGGACCGGGTATGGCTGACCACCTGACCCATTGACCCGAAAAATCGTCCGTCATGCCTTGAGCGATCTCGTCGTTCGCACAAGCCCGGCGACGCGCCCGGACTGTCGGGCTGCCCGCGCGATCGGTCCGCGCCCGGCCCCGGGTTGGGCTGAGGGCAAGAATAACTCCGGTGAGGCTTCGTCGGTTCCGCGCTAGAAGGACCGTCGAAGAAGGACACTGCGAACCATGAAGATTGACGGGCTTTCGGCGCTGGTGACGGGCGCCGCCTCGGGTCTTGGCCTGGCCGCGGCCCGCGCGCTGCGCGAGGCGGGTGCGCGGGTCGCGCTGCTCGATCTCGACGCGCAACGGGTTGCCGACGCCGCGAACGCGTTGGGCGGCCTTGGCATCGAATGCGACGTGACCGACAGCGGTGCCGTCGCGAGGGCCATCGAAACGGCCGAGGCGCGGCACGGTCCCGTGCGGATCAACGTGAACTGCGCGGGGATACCGGGCGGAATGCGCCTCGTCGGGCGGGACGGGCCGGTGGATACCGCGGCCTTCGCGCGGGTCATCGAAGTGAACCTGATCGGCACGGTCAGCGTCATGACGAAATGCGCCGCCCGGATGATGCAGTTGCCGCCGCTCAATGACGACGGCGAACGCGGGATCATCGTCAACACCGGTTCGATCACGGCCTTCGAGGGGCAGATCGGGCAGGGGGCCTATGTCGCGTCGAAGGGCGCGGTGGCCAGCCTGACCCTGCAGGCGGCACGAGAGTTCATGCCCAGGGGAATCCGTGTGATGACGATTGCCCCGGGGCTCTTTCGAACGCCGATCGCCGACCACATCCCCCAGGAGGTGATCGACGGCATGCTTGACGGCCGCATGTTTCCGAACCGGTTCGGCGAGCCATCGGAATTCGGCCGGCTTGCCGTGGATATCATCCGAAACCCGATGCTGAACGGCGAGGTCATACGTCTCGACGCCGGCGTTCGGCTTCAGGCGCGCTGAGCCTCGCGGTTTCTTCGGTTCTCGGGGTCGCTTTCGGCCGTCTCGATCAGCCAGTCGCGAAACTTGTGCGCGTCCGGATGCTCGAATCCGCCCTCGGGCGAAATCAGGAAGAACGCCTCTTGCAGGGGCGCCTCGATCTCGAACGGGCTGACCAGCCGGCCGCGTTCGATCTCGACACCCAGCATCGATGACCGGGCCAGCGCCACCCCGCCGCCCCGCGATGCGAATTCGAACGCGAGGAGCGAAGTGTCGAACTGGAGACCTTGCCCGGAATTGATCTCGGTGACATTTGCATACCGCAGCCAGTCGGCCCAGCCTTCCTCGTAGCCCAGAACGTGCAGAAGCCTTTGCCGGGCAAGATCGTCCGGCGTTCGCAGCGCGTTCTCGCCACCCAGAAGACACGGGGCGCAGACCGGCTTTATCACCTCCCAGGTCAGGCGATCCGTCTTGTACCCGCTCCACTTCCCGGTGCCGTACTGGATATCCAGGTCGAAACGCTCGTTGTCGAACTGTTCGCCCCAGACGCTCGAAACGAGGCGCACTTCGGTATCGGGATGGCGATCGAAGAAACCCGCCAGCCGTGGCGCGATCCAGTTGACGGAGTAGCCGACGGGCGCGCGGACGGTCAGAACCTCCGATTGCCGCAGGCCGAAGACCTCCTCGGTGCCGGCCGCGAGCCGTTCGAAACCATCCCTGATCTTCGGCAGGTAGGCGGCGCCGACCTTGGTCAGGACAAGGCTGCGGGGCTTGCGCTCGAACAGCGGCGCGCGGAGGTGGTGCTCCAGCAGCTTCACCTGCTTGCTGATCGCCGCCTGGGTCAGGTTCAGTTCCTGCGCCGCGTTGGTGAAACTCAGGTGGCGTGCCGACGCCTCGAAGGCCCGAAGCCAAGTCAGATGCGGAAGCTTTCGTGGTCCCATGGCCAACCCGTGCATAATCTCAGTTGGGTTCTAGGGCGCTTTTCGATTGCTTGAAAGCAGGGATTGATCGGCCCCAGAATGACCGGAGACAGGATGGGAGCGCTGCCTTGCACGCCGACGACATCACCGGTTTCGATCCGCGGGGCCTGGCCCGCGTCAAGACCTGGATGGACAACCATGTGCGCGACGGGCGGCTGGCCGGGCTTGCCGTTCAGATCGCCCGTCGCGGACAGGTCGTCTTTTCGGAACGGTCGGGGCAACGTGACGTGGCCGCGGGCCTGCCGGTCGCCCCCGATACGATCTGGCGGATCTATTCGATGACGAAGCCGGTGACGTCCCTCGCGCTCTTGACGCTTTACGAGGAGGGCGCGTTCCAGCTTGATCAGCCGATCGCCGATTTCCTGCCGGGCTTCGCCAATCCGCGCGTCTGGAAAGGGGAAGGTCATCCCCTGGCCGCCACGGAACCGGCGCGCCGCGACATCACGATCCATGACCTGCTGACCCACCAGGCCGGGATCGTCTACGGGGATCGCGGCGGAAACGCGCTCGAGCGGGCGGTTTCCGATGCCGGGCTGGATTTCGACGGCCGGTTCGCGACCATGGCCGAGGCCGTCGACGCGCTTGCCAGCCTGCCGCTGGCCTTTCATCCCGGAAGCCGCTGGTTCTACGGCCTGTCGACGGACGTCATCGGGCGGCTAATCGAGGTTCTCAGCGGCCGCACCCTGGGCGCGTTCCTGAAGGATCGGATCTTCGATCCGCTTGGCATGACCGACACGGGCTTCGAGGTGCGTGCAGAGCAGGAACCGCGGCTCGCCGCACTCTACGATCACGCGGACCGCGGCTTCGTTCTCTCGGCCGATCAGGACAAGTGCCTCGCTCCCGTGACGCTGCAAAGTGGCGGCGGCGGCCTTGTTTCGACCATGGCGGATTACCAACGCTTCGCGACGATGCTGTTGCGGCGCGGTGCCCACGAGGGCGGCCATATCGTCGGGCGAAAGACCTTCGACCTGATGGTTTCGAACCAGATGGGGGGCGACCTGGCGCAAAGGGGACAGGCGCATTTCAGCGAGACAACGTTCGAGGGAATCGGTTTCGGCCTTGGCGTTTCGGTGATGCTGGACCCGGCGAAGGCCAGGATCGTCGGCTCGCCCGGTGAATTCGCCTGGGGCGGCATGGCCTCGACGGCGTTCTGGGTGGACCCGGTGGAAGAGATGACGGTGATCCTGATGACCCAGCTGATCCCGTCGAGCGCCTACACGCTGCGCCGGCAACTGCGGGTGCTGAGCTATGCGGCGCTGATCGGCGAATCCTGACCTCAGGACACCGGCAGTTCCGCCACCGGAAGGTGGCAGGCGATCTGCAAGTCTCCGGGCAAGTCCCGCACAGCCGGGGCGGTCGTGTCGCAGGTGCCGCTGATCGCCAGGGCGCACCGATTGGCGAACGGGCATCCCGTGCCGCCGATCACGACGCTTGCGGCACTGGCCGCCCTGGCCTCGCTGGTGTCGGCCACGCCGTCCAGCCAGCCCTGCCGCATCTCGGGGACAGAGGACAGGAGAAGCTTCGTGTACGGGTGGAACGGCGGGCTGAACACGGCCTTCGACGGGCCCTTTTCCACAACGCGGCCCGCGTAGAGAACCACGACCTCGTCGGCGAAGGAGGCCACGGTCGACAGGTCGTGGCTGATGAACATGTAGGCGACGCCAAGCTTGTCCTTCAGCGATTTCAGCAGCTCGATCACCCCGGCGGCGACGACGGTGTCGAGCGCCGAGGTGACCTCGTCGCACAGGATGACCTTGGGGTCCGCCGCGAGCGCGCGGGCCAGGTTGACGCGCTGCTTCTGCCCGCCCGACAACTCGCCGGGAAACCGCGACGCGAACCCGCGCGGCAGATCGACGAGTTCCAGAAGCTCCGCCACCCTCTCGGCCCGTTCGCGCCCCTTGAGCCCCTGGTAGAAGTCGAGGGGCCGACCGAGGATATCGCCGATCCGCTGCCGCGGGTTGAGGGCGGTATCGGCCATCTGGAAGACGATCTGGCAGTCCTTCAGCGCGGCGCGGGGCCGGTCCCTGACGGCAGGCGCCGCCGGTTTGCCGTCGAGGATGACCGTTCCCTCGCGCAGCGGGGTCAGGCCCGCGACGACCCGCGCCAGCGTGCTCTTGCCGCACCCGCTTTCGCCGATCACGCCGACGACCGAGGCGGCGGGCACGTCGACCGACACGTCCGAAAGGATCGTCAACGCGCCGTATCCCGCCGTGACGTTGCGCACCGAGATCACCGGCGCCTGCGCGGCTGCCGGGTCGATATGGTCGACCAGGTGCGGTGCCGGCCGGACAGCGGCCATCAGCGTGCGCGTGTAGTCGTGTCGCGGGGCGTGCAGGATTTGGTTCGTTGGCCCTTCCTCGACCGTCTCGCCGTTCTTCAGAACGAGGATGCGATCGGCCACCTGCGCGACGACGGCGAGGTCGTGGGTGACATAGATCGCCGCCGTTCCCTGATCGCGGATGATGTCCCTGAAGGCCTTCAGAACCTCGATCTGCGTGGTCACGTCCAGCGCCGTGGTGGGTTCGTCCAGGATCAGAAGGTCGGGTCCGCAGGACATCGCCATCGCGGCCATCAGGCGCTGCAACTGCCCGCCCGACACCTGGTGGGGGAACTTCTCGCCAACCGTCTCCGGGCTTGGCAGGTCGAGCTTGCGGTAAAGCTCCACCGCCGCCGCGGTCAGGGTCGCGGCATCTCCGGCGCCGTGCCACAGCGGTGCCTCGATCACCTGCCGGCCGATGCGCAGGGCCGGGTTGAAGCTTGCCGCGGCGGATTGCGCGACATACGACACCTCGTCCCCGCGCAGGGCATGCCGATCATGCGGGGGCAGGGCCATGATATCGCGGCCGTTCAGCCAGACCTCGCCCCGGGAAATCCGGCAGCCCGGCCGGGCAAAGCCCATCGCCGCCAGCGAGATGGTGGATTTGCCCGATCCGCTTTCCCCGATCAGCGCCAGAACCTCGCCCTTGCGGACGTTGAGCGAAACGCCCTTCACGATCGGCACGTAGTCGCCGCCGGGCGGGCGCCCCTCGACGTGGAGGTTCTTGATGGTCAGGACGTCGGTCATTGATCGATCTTCTCCAGAACGGTCTCGCCTTGCTGGCGCTGCTGGAACCAGTCCACCAGAAGGTTCATGCTGACGGTCAGGGAGGCGATGCAGGCCGCCGGGATCAGCGCGGCGGACGAGCCGAGGAACAGCCCGCCGACGTTTTCCTGAACCATCAGCCCCCAGTCCGCGGCCGGTTCCTGCACGCCAAGGCCGAGGAAGGACAGGCCCGACAGGAACAGGATCGAGAAGGTGAAGCGCAGCCCGAATTCCGCGATCAGCGGGGCCATGGAATTCGGCAGGATCTCGCGGGTCAGGATCCACCATGTCCCTTCGCCGCGGGCGCGCGCCGCCTCGACGAAATCCATCACGCCGATGTCGTAGCCAAGCGCCCGCGACACCCGGAACACGCCCGTCGACAGCACCAGCCCGACCGTCAGCACCAGGACGGTGATCGAGGTTCCGAAGGCCCCGATCACCACCAGCGCCAGCAGGGTCGACGGAAAGGCCATGAACGCCTCGACGATGCGGCTGATCACGACGTCGAACCAGCCCTTCAGGATCGCGGCGGCGAACCCCAGCGTGACGCCGAAGGCGAAGGAGATCAGGGTGGTGATCAGGGCGAGCAGCATGGTCGTCCGAACGCCGTAGATCAGGCGCGAGAAGACGTCGCGCCCCAGCTTGTCGGTGCCCAGAAGCCCGCCTTCCCCGATCGGCGCGAAGGTGGTGCCCGAGATGATCTCGGCCTCGCCATGCGGCGCGATCCACGGCCCGAACAGGGCAAGGACCAGCCAGAACAGCAGGATCGCGCCGGCCAGACCTGCCGTCCACGTCAGGCGCAAACCGGCGAAGACCGACGCCCGCGGCGCGCCGTGATCCGATACGTCGCTCATTTCGGGTACCTCAGACGCGGGTTGGCCATGATCGACAGCACATCGGCCAGAAGGTTGAGCAGGATGTAGACCGTTCCGAAGATCATCGCGCAGGCCTGGATCAGCGGGATGTCACGCAGGGTGACGGCATCCACCAGAAGCCGGGTCAGACCCGGAACCCCGAACACGGTTTCGACGATGATCACGCCCGACACCATGTAGCTGAGGTTCAGCGCGATCACGGTGAGGATCGGCGACAGCGCGTTCGGCAGGGCATGGCGGATGACGAGCCGCCGCTTCGGCAACCCCTTGAGCGCGGCCATCTCCATGTAGGGCGAGGTGAAGATGTTGATCACCGAGGAGCGCGTCATCCGCATCATGTGCGCCAGAACGGCGAAGCTGAGGGTGGCGACGGGCAGGGCCAGCGCACGGAAATTCTGCCAGAAGTCGAAATACGGCCGCGTGTTGGCCGAGGCGGACAGCCATTTGAGTTCGACGGCGAAGACCTTCATCAGGATCAGGCCGATGAAGAATTCCGGCACCGCGATCAGCGCCAGCGTGGTCATCGCCAGCGTCTTGTCGACCCGGCCGCCCGCGCGCATGGCCGACCACAATCCGAACGCCAGGGACAGCGGAACGGAAATCGCCGCCGCCAGCAGGGCGAGACGCAGGGTGTTCCACATGCGGCTTTCGATCATGTCCGCCACCGGACGGTCCGTGGCCAGCGACGTCCCGAGGTCGCCCCGCAGCAGTCCGCCAAGCCAGTCGAAGTACCGCTCGATCGCCGGGCGGTTCAGACCCATCTCCTCGCGCAGCGCCGCCAGCGCCTCCTCCGTCCGGCTCTGGCCCAGGATCGCCTCGGCCACGTCGCCGGGCAGGATCTCGGTCGCGCCGAAGACGATGATGGAGGCCAGCAGCAGGGTCAGAAGCCCCTGCGCGAGGCGCGTCAGGATGATCCGGTACACCTTGTCCCTCCCTTCAAGGCTGCCGGCATCTTCGGTGCAAGCCCGATGCCCGACAAGCAACGATAGCGATCCGTATGGGGTTGTTTTGGTTATGGCGGCGGCATGCGTCGGCCGCCGTTCGGGCAAAGCCGTGGTTTTTATTGTTTGCCTGCCGGGTCCGAAAGGCGGCAAACCGGTTGCAACCGGAGATGCCGATGACCGCTCATGCCTATCCCCTTCTGATCAAGCAGATCCTCGACGCGCCGCTTGCCCATGCGCCGGGGCAGCGGATCATCGACGCCGAGGGGATGCAGTATGACTATCGCACCTTCGCCGATCGGATCGGCCGTGCCGCCGGGGCGCTGCGCGCACTGGGGGCGGGGGAAGGCAGCGTCGTCGCGGTCCTGGACTGGGACAGCCACCGCTACCTCGAATGTTTCTTTGCCGTGCCGATGATCGGCGCCACGCTGCATACCGTGAACATCCGCCTGTCGCCCGAGCAGGTTCTCTACACGATCAACCATGCCGGCGACGACCTGATCCTGTGCCACGCCGATTTCCTGCCGATGCTGTCCGGGATCGCGGCGCGCATCGAGCGCCCCTGGCGATTGGTGATCCTGGGGGACGAGGCCGCGGTTCCCGATACCCTGCCGTCGGAGGGCGGCTACGAGGCGTTGCTGGCGCGGGCCGACCCGGTGCGGGAGTTTCCCGATCTCGACGAAAATACCCGCGCCACGCTGTTCTACACGACGGGAACGACCGGCGATCCCAAGGGGGTGACCTATTCGCACCGCCAGCTGGTTCTGCACACCCTGGGGGTGGCCGCCGGGCTTGGCCCGATCCCCGGCGGCGGCCTGAACCGCGGCGACGTCTACATGCCGATCACCCCGCTGTTCCATGTTCACGGCTGGGGCATTCCCTACGTGGCCACGCTGATGGGGCTGAAGCAGGTTTATCCCGGGCGCTACGATCCGGCGCGGCTGCTGGGCCTGATCGCCGAACATGACGTGACGTTCTCGCACTGCGTGCCGACGATCCTGTCGATGCTTCTCGACGCGCCCGAGGCCGAAGGGACGGAGCTGGGCCGCTGGAAGGTCGTGATCGGCGGGTCGGCCTTGCCGGAAGGGCTGGCCCGGCGGGCGCTGCAACGCGGGATCGACGTGCACGCCGCCTACGGCATGTCCGAAACCTGCCCGTTCCTGACGGTTGCCGACATGATGGCAAGCCGCGATCCCGATGCCCCGGCGAACCTGCGGACGGCGACCGGCAAACCGGTGCCGATGGTCCGGATCCGGGTGGTCGACGCCGAGATGAACGACGTGCCGCCCGGCGGGACGGCAACGGGCGAGATCGTGGCGCGCGCGCCGTGGCTGACGCAGGCCTATCTGCGCAACGAGGCCGGGACGGACGATCTCTGGCGCGGGGGATGGCTGCACACCGGGGATGTCGGGTTCCTCGACGATCAGGGCACGCTTCGGATCACCGACCGGCTGAAGGATGTGATCAAGTCGGGTGGCGAATGGGTGTCCTCGCTGGCGCTGGAAAGCCTGGCGAGCACCGTCGACGGCGTGTCCGAGGTGGCGGCGATCGGCATCGCCGATCCGACATGGGGCGAACGCCCGCTTCTGGTCGTGGTGGTCGGCGGCGACCCGGCCGGCATCCGCGATCGGCTGCACGCGGCCTTCGGCCAGGCCGTGGCTCGCGGCGCCCTGTCGAAATGGGCGGTGCCGGAGCGGATCGAGTTTCTCGACAGCCTTCCCAAGACCTCGGTCGGCAAGCTTGACAAGAAGGCGCTTCGGCGCCGTTTCGCCTGATCGGAAGGGTGGCCGGCGTGGTCGCGGCCAGGATCGTGGTTCCGGCCCGCGGGGCGGAACGCCGGCGCCCGGTGCGCGCTGCGGGCGCGGGCGGCACGGCGGGGGGCGGAGCGGCCGCAGTCGGGATCGGTGCGGCCGACCCGAGCGAGGTGAGCTGATGTCCGAACCGGTGAAACTGCTGCTCATCGTCCTCGATGGCGTGCCCTACCGGAACTTCCGAAGGCTCTTCGGCAACCTCGAAGGATGGGTCGCCTCCGGCGACGCCCGGGTGCGCCGCATGCGCTCGGTCCTGCCGTCGACGTCATCGGCCTGCTACGCGTCGATGCATACCGGTCTCTCGCCGGACCGGCACGGGGTCTACGGCAACAAGCACCGGAAACGCCTGTCGCATCCCGATGTCTTTTCCGTGCTGGCCGGAACGGGCCGCAGAACCGGGGCCGTGGCGCTGAGCTGGTGGAGCGAACTGTTCCGCCGGATGCCCTTCGATCCGGTCCGCGACATCGAATGCGACACCCCCGAGGGACCGATCCATCACGGGCGGTTCCATACCATGGCCGATGCCACGGACGCCAAT
The DNA here is from genome assembly GCA_024742695.1 of Paracoccaceae bacterium. Classification (GTDB taxonomy): domain Bacteria; phylum Pseudomonadota; class Alphaproteobacteria; order Rhodobacterales; family Rhodobacteraceae; genus JANSXY01. The sequence goes on from JANSXY010000020.1 coordinate 18,786, forward strand.
CAGATGAGTCCCTCGGACGCCGATCTCTTCGCGACGCTGACCTACCTGTGCGAGGCCAAGGCGCTGGACTACGGCCTGCTGCATACATCGACGCTGGACAGCATGGGCCACAGGTTCGGGCACGGCCGAAAGGAAATGAGCGATGCCTGTTACTACCTCGACGCCGCACTGGCGCCCTACGTGACCCGCTGGCGCGAGCTTGGCTACGACGTGATCGTCACCGCCGACCATGGCCAGGACGACCTCGGCCACCACGGCGGCGCCGGCGAAGACCAGCAGGATGTCGCGTTCTACTACTTTGGCGGCAGTTCCCTTCCGCACGACGATGCGCTTCTGGATCAGCTGGCGCTCGCGCCGTCGATCCTGGCGCGGATGGGCGCACCCGTCCCGGCCGGCATGACCGCCGCGCCGTTCCTGACGCCCGATCCCGCACGCTGACGCCACGCCGCCGCCTGCATAACCGCAGTTATGGCAAAGTCATGAAATCGGTTGTTTGTGCGCGGACCGGCGGCCTCGCAATGTCTGGAGAATAGCGGGGATCGCCCGCCATTGGTCATCTGGGAGGGAAGACAATGTCCGATATCGACAGCCTTGTCCGGCAATACAGGGCCGGCGCGCTGAGCCGCCGCGGGTTCTTCAAGCGCGCGGGTGCCTTCGGTCTGCTCATGCCGGCGGCAAGCGGCATTCTCGCCATGGCCGGCCCCGCCCGTGCGCAGACGCCGTCGCGCGGCGGCTGGCTGCGGGTCGCGCAGGGCAATACCGACAACACGCTGGAACCGGTGCGCATGGTCGATACCGACGACGGCATCTACAGCAACTGCGTCTACCAGCGCCTGACGCGCCTGTTGCCCACCCTCGAGGTCGAGGGCGACGCGGCAGAGGAATGGACGGTCAACGACGCGGCGACGGAGTGGAGCTTCAGGCTGCGTGGCGGCCTCATGTTCCACAATGGGCAGACCGTGACCGCGGCCGATGTCGTCGAAAGCCTGATGCGTCACATCGCGGAAGGTTCGGAATCGCCCGCCAAGGCGCTGCTGTCGACCGTGACCGCCATCGAGGCGCCCGACGCCACGACGGTGAAGATCACGCTGTCCTCGGGCAATGCCGATCTTCCGGTGATCATGTCGGACTACCACCTGGCGATCCATCCGGCGGGCCATGCCGATTTCGTCAATGCGATCGGGTCCGGCCCGTTCAAGGTGATGGAGTTCATTCCGGGTGAACGCGTGGTTCTGGAGCGCTTCGAGAACTACTACGAAGACGGCAAGCCCTACCTCGACGGGATCGATTTCATTCCCGTTCCCGACGTCAATGCCACGCTCAGCACGCTGCTGGCCGGCGATGTCGACGCGATCCGTGACGTGCCCGCCTTCGCCGTCGAGCAACTGAGCGGCAACGACGCGGTCACGCTTTACAACACGCCCACCGGCGCCTTCACCAACATGGTGATGATGGTGGACCGTGCACCCACGAACGATCCGAACTTCCGCAAGGGCATCAAGCACGCGCTGGATCGCGAACTGATCCTGAACCAGGTGTTCAAGGGCATCGGCACGCTTTCGGCCGATACGCCGATCGGGCCGACCTACAAGTACTGGTGCGAGGATGTGAAACCGGCCGAGTACGACCTCGACAAGGCGAAGTTCTACTTCGACAAGGCCGGCGTGAACGCGATCGACCTCTACACCTCGGAAACCGCCGGCAGCTCGGCCAACGATATCGCGCTGACCTTCCAGCAGTCGGCCAAGGGCGCGGCGGATATCAACGTCGTCAAGACCCCGTCGGACGGCTTCTGGTCGAACATCTGGATGCAGAAGCCGATGACGATGTCGGGCTGGCAGGCGCGGCCGACGGTCGATGCGTTCCTGACCATCGCCCACATGAAGGGCGGCAGCTGGAACGAAACCATGTGGGGTTCGGACGAGTTCGACGCGATGATCATCGCGGCGCGCGCCGAACTGGACGAGGCGAAGCGCGCCCAGATGTATTGCGACATGCAGCACATGATGAACGACGACGGCGGCTTCGTGAACGCGGTCTTCCAGAACCAGCTCGAGGCGACGTCCAAGAACGTGATGGGCTGGACCCCGCATTCCGTCGGCGGACTGGGCGGGTTCGGGCAGACCCTGCGCGACGTCTGGCTGGCCTGAGGGGCGTTCCCAGCCTCACGCGGCACCCATAATCGAACCCGGGCCGCCGGCCATGGCCGGCCGGCGGCCCGTCTCATCGCGCCCCCGTTCCGCCGGAGCCATCATGTTCTCCATCACCCCGTCCTCCCGGTTGCGAACCTCGCCGTTCTTCGAGGCCACGGTCGCCGAAGGCGTCTGCGCGATGACCACCTACAACCTCATGCTGATGCCAACCTCCTACGGGAACCCGGAGGAGGAATACTGGCGCTTGATCAACGGCGTTTCGATGTGGGACGTCGCGGTCGAACGGCAGGTGCAGCTGAAGGGCCCCGATGCGGGCAGGTTGGCCCAGATCCTCGCGCCGCGCGACCTGTCCCGCTGCAAGGTCGGCCAGGGCAAGTACGTGCCGCTGTGCAATCACCGCGGCGTCCTGATCAACGATCCGATCCTGTTGAAGCGGGCGGACGATCTTTATTGGCTTTCGATCGCCGACAGCAACATCTGGTTCTGGGCCGAGGCCATCGCCCGTGAACGCGGATTGCGCGTCGAGATCAGCGAGCCGGATGTCTCGCCGCTGGCCGTGCAGGGGCCCAAGGCGGAGGCCGTCGTGGCCTCGATCTTCGGCGACTGGGTGCGCGAGCTGAAATACTTCTGGTTCCGCGAGGCCGCGGTTTCCGGGATTCCCGTGGTCGTGGCCCGGTCGGGCTGGTCCAAGCAGGGCGGCTTTGAAATCTACCTGATGGACGGCTCCAGGGGCACCGCGCTTTGGAACATCGTCAAGGAGGCGGGACAGGCGCATGGCATCGGACCGGGCAACCCGAACTGGTGCGAACGCGTGGAAAGCGGCCTGGTCGCCTACGGCGGCGACACGGATGGCGAGACCAACCCGTTCGAAGTGCGCATGGGCCGGTACGTGGATCTCGACGTGCCCGACGACACGATCGGGATCGGGGCGTTGCGCCGGATCGCGTCCGAAGGCCCCCGGCGCCACCAACTCGGCGTCGTGCTCGATGGCGCGGAACCGTTCGCGACCGGGTTCAGCTGGTCCGATATCGAGAAGGACGGTCGGAAGATCGGCGACCTGACCAATTGCACATGGTCCTACCGGATGCGCCGGAACATCGGCTTCGCGCTCGTTGCCACCGCGGCCCGGCCCGGAGATGAAGTCCTGGTGCGGCGCGGCGCGGTCCCGGTGAAAGGCACCTTGTGTGAGTTGCCGTTCCTCTGAGGACATGGTCCGCAACGCGGCGTCGCCGGGCGCGGGGCGGCCCGGACAGGGCGGCCGGCTACGCGGACGGTGAACCGCGCCTCCTGTCCTCTCCCATCGGGCGGGGCTGGAATTCCCGGCCGTCAGGGTTTATTTACGGGTCTTCACGCCTCGCCAGTGTTCGTTGCGAGTTCAGAGGTAACCAGTGGCCTTCAACACATCAGCGGCGCCCCGCCCCGCACGGCCAACCGTCGTGACCCCATGTCTCGCGTGGGCCTTCTGGCGCGGGCAGCCCCTGCAGCGCGTGGCGGCCGCCGATCCGGACACCCTGACGCGCATCGCGCGGCATCCGCAGGCGCGGCGGGTGCGCGTCGATCCGCGCTGCCCCGCCACCTCGGTCGCGCGTCTGCTTGGCGGGCTGGCGACGGCGATCGTCGTGCTGCCGGTCGCGGCCCTTGCCCAGCAGACCGATTTCGTCCCGGTCTCGTCGATCCCGTGGATCGAGCGCATGGAACTGAATGCCGACGGCTCGGCCCTGTTCGAGCTGACCAACGGCAACCAGGTTCTGGTTGCGCCGGAATACCTGCGCATCACCAAGGAAGGCGGGATCCTGGTCTCGCTGTCGGCCTTCGACGACGATACCGAGGCGCTGCCGCTGCTGTTCTTCCCGGGCGGACTGGGCGCGCTGGCCGCGGGTGGGGTCGCGGTCGGCATCGGGGCGGGGGGCGGTGACGGCGCGGGTGGCGGCGACGGTGGCGGTGGCGGGGGCGGTGTCGATCCGTCGTCCGGCACCGGCTACGTCGTCGACGGCTATCTGGTCGACACCCGGGTGTTCCGCGATCTCGATCTCGACGGCGTCTGGGACGCGGGCGTGGAACCCTCCACCCGGACAGGTGGCCGCGGGGCGTTCGACTTCGCCTTCCTGCCCGGCGCCGGGCCGATCGTGGCCGAGGGCGGCTACGATCTGACCACCGGCCTACCGGTCGCGGGGCAGCTGTCGGCGCCCGACGGGGCGACGGTGATCACGCCGCTCACGACGCTGGTGCACGAGATGGTCATGGCGCGCGCGGACACGACCATGGCCCTGACGGCGGCGGAGGCCGAGGCCGGGCTGCGCGCGGCGCTGGGCCTGACCGGCGGCACGATGCTGGACCGCGACCCGATGGCCGAGGCCGAGGCCGGCGACACCGCGGCCTTCGCCGCCGCCGCGCGGGTGGCCAATATCCTGCACGTGGCCGAGGCGCTGGGCGCGGACCAGGGCGCGGTGGCCGCCGCGCTGGCCGAGGCGCTGGCCGCGGCGGCGCCGGGGACCGACCCGCTGGCGGATGCCGCGGCGATCACCGCGGCGCTGGAGGCCGGGCTGTCGTCGGCCCCCGTGGTCTCCACCGCCGCGCTGGGCGTCCTGCTGGCCGAGGTCGCGCCGGTCGCCGGCGACGAGATCGAGACGATCGAGTACAGTCTGGAAACCGTGGCGATCACCCTGGCCGGGATGATCCGCGCAGGTGGCCCCCTGCCCGCGGGCATGGCCGAGATCATGGAGGACGGCTGGCCGTTCACGCCCTACCTCTTCGGGTTCGACGGGGTGATCGGCGCGTACGAGGTCGCCGCCGGGGCGGAGATTTCCGGGCATGGCTATCCGGGCTCCACCGTCACCCTGACGATCGCCGGGCTGACCGGAACCGCCACCGTCGCCGCCGACGATACCTGGACCGTCCAGTTCGCGCCGGGCGCCTTCACCGCCGAGGGACGGTTCGACATCGCCATCGTGGCCGAGCGGATCGCCGATGGCGTCCTGCTCGTCAGCCGCACGGTGCGCGAGGAGGCGGTGATCGACCTCACCCCCTCCGTCATAGACGGCGACATCACCGGCGACGTGACCGAGGATGCCGTGCCGGACACGGCGGCGGGCAGGCTGACCTATTCGGACCCGGACGCGACCGCGACGTGGTCGGGGGATGCCAATGGCACCTACGGTCGCTTCGCGATCACCGCGGCGGGGGCCTGGACCTACACGCTGGACAACGCGCGGGCGGCGACGCAGGGGCTGGCGGAGGGCCAGAGCGAGACCGAGACCTTCACGGTGACGGTGACCGACGACAAGGGCGCGACGGCGACGCGGGACGTGACGATCACGGTGACGGGGACGAACGACGCGCCGGTGATCGACGGGACGTCCGTGGTCTCCGGGGCCGTGGTCGAGAGCGGAAGCGATGGGACCGGTTTGGAAGTCGTGCCCGGTACACCGACGGCCACGGGCACGCTGACCGCGTCGGATGTCGACGACGGGGCGACGGCGATCTGGTCGGGGAATGCTGACGGCCGCTACGGCCGCTTCGTGATCGATCCGGCGGGGGCCTGGACCTACACGCTGGACAACACACGGGACGAGACCCAGGCGCTGGCCGAGGGGACAAGCGAGACCGAGACCTTCACGGTGACGGTGACCGACGAGCATGGCGCGACGGCGACGCGGGACGTGGCGATCACGGTGACGGGGACGAACGACGCGCCGGTGATTTCTGGGACGGCGACGGGGGCGGTGACCGAGGATGCCGCGCAGACCACGACGACGGGCACGCTGACCGCGTCGGATGTCGACGACGGGGCGACGGCGATCTGGTCGGGGGATGCTGACGGCCGCTACGGCCGCTTCATGATCGATCCGGCGGGGGCCTGGACCTACACGCTGGACAACACACGGGACGAGACCCAGGCGCTGGCCGAGGGGACAAGCGAGACCGAGACCTTCACGGTGACGGGGACTAACGACGCGCCGGTGATTTCCGGGACGGCGACGGGGGCGGTGGTCGAGAGCGGAAGCGATGGGACCGGTCTGGAAGTCGTGCCCGGCACACCGACGGCCACGGGCACGCTGACCGCGTCGGATGTCGACGCCGGGGCGACGGAGACGTGGTCGGCGGCGCCGACGGAGGGCATCTACGGCAGCTTCGCGATCACCGCGACCGGGGACTGGACCTACACGCTGGACAACACGCGGGACGAGACCCAGGCGCTGGCCGAGGGGACAAGCGAGACCGAGACCTTCACGGTGACGGTGACCGACGACAAGGGCGCGACGGCGACGCGGGACGTGACGATCACGGTGACGGGGACGTATGACAGCGGTTTCGTGATCATCGGCGCGCGGTCCCACGATTTGTCCGGCTACTCCGTCAGCGGGGCGGGCGACGTGAACGGCGATGGGCTGGACGACCTGATCGTCGGGGCGTATCGGGCCCTGGGTACGGGCGCAAGCTACGTCGTGTTCGGCAGGTCCGATGGCACGCATGTGGATTTGTCGGATACTGGCGCCGACGGTTTCGCGATCAACGGCGCGGTGGGGGGCGACTGGTCCGGCCATTCCGTCAGCGGGGCGGGGGATGTGAATGGCGACGGGCTGGCCGACCTGATCGTGGGCGCGCCTCAGGCCGATCCGAACGGCAATGGCTCCGGCGCCAGCTACGTTGTGTTCGGCAAGGCCGATGCCACGGCCGTCGATCTGTCCGCTCTGGGCGCGGCGGAGGGCTTCGTGATCAACGGCGCGGCGGCGGGGGACCGGGGCGGCTGGTCCGTCAGCGGGGCGGGCGACGTCAACGGCGACGGGCTGGACGACCTGATCGTCGGCGCGCCCGATGTCGGCACGCAATCTGCCGGCGCGGGCTATGTGGTGTTCGGCAAGTCCGATGGTGCTGCGGTGGAACTGTCGGCGCTCGGCCCGGATGACGGCTTCGTGATGCGGGCCGGGCCTGAGCCCATCCAGGAATTCGCCGGCTGGTCCGTCAGCGGGGCGGGGGACGTGAACGGCGATGGGTTCGACGACCTGATCGTCGGGGCGCCGCGGTCGGATCGGTCCGGCGTAGCCGATGCCGGCGCGAGCTACGTGGTGTTCGGCAGGTCCGATGCCACGGTGGTGGAACTGTCCGAAGTCGCCGGCGGCAGCGGCGGCTTCGCGATTCTTGGCGGTGCCTGGGACGACGAGTCCGGCCAGTCCGTCAGCGCCGCGGGCGACGTGAACGGCGACGGACTCGCCGACCTGATCGTCGGGGCGCATGGGGCCGACCCGAACGGCAATGGCTCCGGCGCCAGCTACGTGGTGTTCGGCAAGTCCGGGGACACGGCGGCGGTGGACCTGTCGGATATGGGCGCGAGCGACGGTTTCGCGATCCGGGGCGCGATGGCGGGCGACCGGTCCGGCTGGTCGGTCAGCGGGGCGGGGGATGTGAACGGCGACGGGCTCGACGACCTGATCGTCGGGGCTTATCTGGCCGACGCGAACGGCGTGGACTCCGGCGACAGCTACGTGGTCTTCGGCAAGTCCGACGGCGCGGCGGTGGACTTGTCCGGCGTCGCCGACGGCAACGGCGGTTTCGCAATCCGGGGCGTGGCCGCGGGCGACCGGTCCGGCTGGTCGGTCAGCGGTGCCGGCGATGTCGATGGCGATGGCTTCGCCGATCTGATCGTCGGCGCGTCTCGTGCCGACCCGGAAGGCAGGTCGGAGGCCGGCGCCAGCTACGTGATCTACGGCGGCGATTTCGACTTCACCGGGTCGGTGATGCAGATCGGTACCGACGCAGCCGAAACCCTGACCGGCACCGCCGGGGCCGAGGGGCTGGTTGGCGGCGCGGGCGACGACACGCTCGTGGGCGGCGGCGGGGCCGATGTGCTTTACGGCGGCGCGGGCGACGACGTGATCGCGGTGCCCGACCTCGGGTTCAAACGGATCGACGGCGGCAACGGCACCGACACGTTGCGGCTGGACGGCGGCGGCCTGACGCTGGACCTGACCGAACCGGGCGACCTGCCGATCCGGTCGGTCGAGCGGATCGACCTGGGCAGGAACGGTAACGGGCTGAAGCTCTCCACGCTCGACCTGCAGCGGCTGAGCGACCGGCGGCACCTTGAGACCGGCGAAACGGCGGAGGGAAACCTGACGCTGCGGGTGACGGGCGGCGCCACCGACCGGGTCGAACTGACCGACACGGGCTGGACCCTGACGGGGCAACTGTCCGACGCGGGCACCAGCTTCGACGTCTACGAAAGCGGGCTGGCGCGGATCGAGATCGAAACCGGCGTCCGCCTGATCGGCGGGCCGGTGCTGCGGATCGAACTGTCCGAGGTGCAGCAGGATGCGGACGAACGCGGCTTCCTGATGGCGGGAATGGCGCCATTCCACCGGACTGGCCAATCCGTCAGCTATGCCGGCGATGTCGATGGCGACGGGCTGGCCGACCTGATCGTCGGGGCGCCCTTGGCCAGTCCGAACGGGTTCTGGTCCGGCGTTGGCTACGTGGTGTTCGGCAAGACCGGCGGCGCGGCGGTCGATCTGTCGGCGCCCGGGACCGGCGGCTTCGCGATCGAGGGCGCGGCGGCGGGTGACTACACCGGCTGGTCCGTGAGCGGGGCGGGCGAAGTGAACGGCGACGGGCGGGCGGACCTGATCCTGGGGGCGCCGCGGTCCGATCCGAGCGGCAACGAGGCCGGCACCAGCTACGTGGTGTTCGGCAAATTCGACGGCACGGCGGTCGACCTGTCGGCGCTTGGTGCGGATGAGGGGTTCAGGATCACCGGCGCGTCGACCCTGGACAACTCCGGCTATTCCGTCAGCGGGGCGGGGGATGTGAACGGCGACGGGCTGGCCGACCTGATCCTGGGCGCGAACGGGGCCGATCCGAATGGCATCGGCGATGCCGGTGCCGGCTACGTGGTGTTCGGCAAGACCGGTGGAACGGCGGTCGATCTTGCGGCGCTTGGTGCGGATGACGGATTCAGGATCGCCGGCGCGGCGGACCGCGACGCGGCCGGCTACTCGGTCAGCGGGGCGGGGGATGTGAACGGCGACGGGTTCGCCGACCTGATCGTCGGGGCGCCCACGGCCGATCCGAACGGCGACCGTTCCGGCGCCAGCTACGTCGTGTTCGGCAAACCCGATGGCGTCGCGGTCGAGCTGTCGGTGCTGGGCACCGGCGGCTTCGAGATCAGGGGCGCGGCGGCGGACGACGAGGCGGGCAATTCCGTCAGCGCCGCGGGGGACGTCAACGGCGACGGGCTGGCCGACCTGATCGTCGGGGCGAACTTGGCCGACCCCGATGGCAGGAACACTGCCGGCGCCAGCTACGTGGTGTTCGGCAAGACCGATGACACGACCGTCGAGCTTTCGGCCATCGCCGACGGCACCGGCGGTTTCACGATCATCGGCGCGGCGGCGGGCGACTCTTCCGGCTGGTCCGTGAGCGGGGCGGGGGATGTGAACGGCGACGGGTTCGACGACCTGATCGTCGGGGCGCCCAACGCCGACCTGAACGGCGACCGTTCCGGCACCAGCTACGTGGTGTTCGGCAAGTCCGATGGCGCGGCGGTCGATCTGTCGGCGCTCGGCGCGGCCGACGGTTTCCTGATCGTCGGCGCGGCGGCGGATGACGGGGCCGGCCATTCCGTCCGCGCGGCGGGCGACGTGAACGGTGACGGCTTCGCCGACCTGATCGTCGGCGCGCCCACGGCCGACCCTTTCGGCAGGAGCGATGCCGGCGCCGGCTACGTGGTGTTCGGCGGCGATTTCACCGGGTCGATGGTGCGGGTCGGCGGTGTCGGCGACGACAGCATCGCCGGCGGGGCCGGTGCCGACAGGGTCGTCGGCGGCGCGGGAGACGACACGCTTGCCGGCGGCGGCGGGGCCGATGTGCTTTACGGCGGCGCGGGCGATGACGTGATCGCGGTTTCCGACCCTGGATTCCGGCGCATCGACGGCGGCACCGGCACCGACACGCTGCGGCTGGAGGGCACGGGCCTGACGCTCGACCTCGTGGCGAGCGACCTGCCGATCCATTCGATCGAGCGGATCGACCTTGGCGGGAACGGCAACACGCTCAGGCTCTCCGCGCTCGACCTGCAGCGGCTGACCGGGGCGCGGCACCTGGAGGCGGGCGAGACCGTCGAAGGCCATTTGGTGCTGCGGGTGACCGGCGATAGCGATGACGAGGTTCAGCTGTCCGGCACGGGCTGGACCCCCGGGGATGACCTGACCGACGACGGCAGCGTGTTCCGGGTCTACGAGAACGGCCGCGCGCGGATCGAGATCGCAGACGGTGTCGCGATCGAAACCCTGTCCGGCGGCGCGGCGCTGCTGTCGCTCATGGCCGGGGAGGAGGACGCGGAGGCCGAGATGGCCGACCTCGTGCTGTCCGGCACGTCGGGCGCCGATGTCCATGCGGTGCCCGACGTGGCGGGGGTGGTGTCGATCATCGATTTCCGCCCCGGGCAGGGCGACGTGATCGACCTCACGGCCTTCGGGTTCACGGATTTCGACGCCGTGATGGACATCGTGTCGAGCGATGGTGCGACGGATGCGGGCAGCCGCCTCGCGCTGGACGGCGACACCGAACTGGTGATTGCCGGTTTCGCGCCGGCGCTGCTGGACGACGGGCAGTTCCATCTGCCGGTCGTCTAGGAAGCGCCGGGGCCGGGCGATCAGAACATCGCGTGCGCGCCCAGATCGGCGTCGGCCCGCCCCGCGATCAGGTCGGCATAGTGATCCCACAGGGTATCCGACCCGAACTCGGGCGTGGCGTCGGCGTCATAGCGACCCCGAGCGGCATCCCAAAGCAGCATCGATTCGGTCGCGTAGTACCGGCCCGTCCGCGCGAACTCGGCCTTGTCCCGCATCCGGCGGCTGGCGTGGCCCAGAAGCCCGAACGCCCCGACGAGGATGTCCATCATCGCCAGCGGCACGTGACGAACGCGCGTCTCCCGCCCCAGCAACTCGTGCAGGCGCGTCGCCTGTTCGAGCGGCGTGATCGCCGGGCCGGGGCCGCCGATCGGCAGAATCCGGTTGCGCCTGCCGGGGTCGGACAGGCAGCCGGTGATGTAGCGTGCCAGATCGCGGTCGCTTATCGGTTTGCAGGCCGTCTGCCGACCGTCCCCGAAGACGAGAAAGGGCTTGCCGGCCTGAACCCGCGCGACCTGTCCAGACAGCGACTTGAAGAACGCCGTCGGCCGCACGATGGTCCAGTCAAGCCCGGCCTGAACCAGCTCGCGCTCGAAGGCCAGCTTGGCGTGCTGGAAGGCGAGCGCCGGCTTCTGGACGCAGATCGCCGACAGCAGGATGAAATGCCGCGCGCCGGCGCGCGTGCCTTCGGCCAGAAGGTTCGCCTGCGCGTGGTATTCCACCGCCCAGGCATCGGCCGGAGCCCCGCTGCGCGTCGCCATGCAGGAAATCACCGCGTCGATCCGGCGCCCGTGCAGCGCCGCGGCCAGGCTGCCCGGTTTCGTCAGGTGGCATTCGACCGGTGTGGCCCCCGGTTGCCGCAGTGTCGATCCCGGCCGTAGCGGACAGAGAACCTCGTGCCCGCCCGCGACCAGTTCGGCCGCCACCGCGCGCCCGATCGTGCCCGTCGCCCCTGACAGAAGTACCGTCATCCGCCCGTCCCCGCCGCGTCAACGGGCCAAGCCTACTTCGAAAGGCGGCGCATGGGTAATCCCCTGCGCGGACCCGTCGGCGCGGCGAACCGGCGATGCGCGGCGGTGCCGGCCCCGGTCAGGGGGCGAGGCGCTTCTGAGCGGCGATCCGGCACGAGGCGTTGGCCGCGCCGTAGCCGCCGTAGCCGCCCCGGCGCTCGACGATCTCGAAGACAACGCCGGGCCCGAACGGGCGGGAATAGAGATGGAAGAATTCTCCGTCGCCGACCCGGTCGTAGAGGATGTTCGCGGCCTGCATCCGCGCCAGCCTGTCGGCCGGGATGTCGAACCGCGCGGCGAGATCGTCGTAGTAGTTTCGCGGCATCGGCAGGCTTTCGAACCCGCGCGCGGCCAGCCTGTCCGCGGTCGCGAGGATGTCGTCGGTCGCGAAGGCGAGGTGCTGCACGGTCGCGCCGCCGCCCTCGGCCAGGAACCGGCCGGCCAGCGTGCGCGGCGTCTCGGCGCCGTTCAGCACCAACCGCACCCGGCCGTCGGGCGACCCGAGCGCCCGGCTGCGCACCAGCCCGCCGGGATCGACGAGATCGATGATCGGCCCCGCGCTGATGTCGAAAAGCGAGGTGTAGAACAGCGACCAGGCGAGCATTTCCTCAAACGGCACGGTCTGCGCGACGTGGTCGATCCGGACCAGCCCGCAGCCGCCCGCCGGGGTCGCCGGGCCGGCCTGCGGCGCGGCGTCATCCAGGAATTGCACGATCCCGCCGGCGGGATCGCACACGGCGTCCCGTCCGCCCGCGTCGCTCCCCGCCGGGCCCGACACCGGTTTCGCGCCCAGCGCCGTCGCCCGCGTCACGGCATCGGCGGCCGACGCGACGCGAAACCCGAGGCGCGCGACCGTCGGCGACGCAATCGCCGGCGCCGCAGGCCGCGGCGTTGCCGCGATCCGGATTTCGCCCTGTTGCCAAAGCTGCCGCCCGTCCGTCGCCACGGACGGCAGCCTTTCGAATCCGAGGCTGTCGAGCATCGCGGCCAGCCCCGGGGCATCGGCCCCCGAGGCGTGGAACTCCACGACGTCGAGGCCGCGCGCCGCCACCCGGCCCGGTATCGCGGGGGCATCGACCGCCAGTTTCGGCTCGGCCCGCCGGACGTCATCGATCAGCGCGACGAGCGCCCGGTAGCCATCCCGCGCGATCGTCTCCGGCGGCGCGCCGCGATACTGGTCGTTGAAGATCTCCAGACTGACGGGTCCGCAATAGCCCGTGGCCATCGCCGCCCGCAGGAAGCGGGTTACGTCGAGATCGCCCTCGCCTGGCATGTTGCGGAAGTGCCGCGACCAATACAGCACGTCCATCTCGATCGCCGGTGCGTCGGCCACCTGCACGAGGAAGATCCTGTCGCCGGGAATGTCGCGGATCGTGTCGGGGTCGATCCGGCGGCCGAGGGTATGGAAGCTGTCGAGGATGATGCCGATCGCGGGATGGTCGGCGCGGCGCACCGCCTCCCAGGCGTCGCGGTGATCGTTGATGAACCGGCCCCAGGCCAGCGCCTCGTAGCCCACGCGCAGCCCGCGCCGTGCCGCGCGCTCGCCCAGGTCGGCCAGGTCGGCCGCGGCCCTGTCGATGCCGCCCAGCGCCTCCGGATGCACGCTGGACACGACGAGGAGAAGCTCGCAGCCCAGCTCCTGCATCAGGTCGAACTTGCGTTCCGCACGGTCGAATGCCTTGGCGCGCGCCGCGCCCGTCAGCCCCTCGAAGTCCCGGAACGGCTGGTAGAGCGTGACCTCCAGACCCGCGTCGCGGGCCGCCTGACCGATCTCGCGCGGGCTGCGGTCGTCCGCTACGAGGTCTTGTTCGAGAATCTCGACACCGGTGAACCCGGCCGCGGCGATCGCCGCGAGCTTTTCGTCCAGCGTACCTGAGATCGAGACCGTCGCGATGGCCGTCTTCAACGGCCGCGGTCGGGTGGCGCCGCCGCGCCGTCGCGAATCGATGCTGTCGGATCCCGGCCCCGAAACCGGCCGGACTTCATCGGGCACTCCATCCGAAAGGCTGGCTGCAACGCGCGAAAATGCATCTGAGCCCTGCGTGCCCATCGATCATCCCGGAAAAAATTCTTCGAAATAGCCCTAGTCGAAAGCATATAACACATCCTGAATAGCCTGTCGGCGGCGGGCTGTCATGGTGCCATCGGCCCGGTCCCGCAACCGGACCGCGGGCGGACGAAGTCCCGCCGCCGGGCATGGCCGGGCCGGCGGCTACGGCGCGCCCAGCGTGTCCTCGATCTCGGCCTGCATCCGCTCCACCGCCGCTTCGAGATCGGCGATGAAGGCGCGTGCAACGAGGGACTGGGTGGCGTAGCCCGGCGTCAGGATCGAGACGCTGTTCGAGATCCGGGGCCGGAAGCGCCGGATCGACAGGCGGGCCGGTTCGGGGGCCTGCAGGAGGTGGCTGTAGGCGGTGATCATGTCGCTGACCATCACGCAGACACCCGCGGCGACGAACTGAAGGCCGGGTAGAAAGGTTCGGAGTTCCAGGCGCTTGTCGAACCGCTTGCCGGCCGTGCGAAACGCCGCCTCGGTCTGGATCGCGGTCCGGTGCTGACCGAACAGGACGGCCATGGGGCGACCGTCGAGATCGTCCGGGGTGATCACGGCGCGGGCCGCGAGAGGATCGTCGGTCGGCAGCACGCAAACGCATTCCAGATCGTAGTCCTTCTGCCGGATCGAGGCGCGCGGCGCCGGGGTCTCGGCGAAACCCACGTCGAACTGCTGGGAGGCGATCAGATCCTCGATCACGTCCGACGACCGCATGATGAACGACACCTCGAGTTCCCCCCGGCCTTCCAGGAACCGTGTGAGAAGGCGCGGCAGGAACACGCTGGACGCGGCGGGGTGGCTGGCGACCTTGAGCTTGCCCGACTGCAGCGCGCTGATCCGGCCCATGGTGCGTTCGGTGCGTTCGAGACGGGCGAGGATCTCGTCGCATTCCTCGAGGAAGAAGCGCGCTTCGGGCGTCGGGATCAGCTTGCCGCGCGACCGCAGGAACAGCCGCAGCCCCAGCTGGTCTTCCAGCGTCTGGATCATCGTCGAGACGGCGGGCTGCGTCCGGCCGAGGGCGCGCGCGGCCTCGCTGATCGAGCCCGAGCGCATGACCTCGCGGAAGGTGAGCATCTGCCGGAAGGACAGGTTCATGGTCATAGCATAAAGCATCTTTATGAAGTCAGAGAAACTATCAAATTGAGTTTATGCCTGGCTTCCCCCGAGACTTCGATGAACCCCGCGACGAGTCGGGGCCGGGGGAGCGCATGGACAAGTTCGCCAAATACCTGCTGACGGCGCTGATCTGCATCGTGGCGCTTGGCCAGTTCGTGCAGGTCATCACCCGCTACGTGCTTCAGGTGCCGGTGATGGGGCTGGAAGAGACGATGCTCTACCCGACCCTTTGGCTTTACATCCTCGGTTCGGTCAACGCGTCGCGCGAGAACACGCATATCCGCGCCAACGTGCTCGAGATCTTCCTGAAAACCGACCGCGGCCACACGATCCTCGCGATCGTGGGCGAGGTCATCAGCCTCGTCGTCGGGCTCTGGCTGCTGTCCTGGGCCTGGGATTACACCCGCTACGCCTGGAGGGTCTGGCGCGAAAGCCCGACGCTTTACATCCCGACCTTCTATTCCGACATCGCGCTGCTCACCGGGCTTGCGCTGATGATGGTCTACACCGCCTGGCACCTGGCCCGGCATGTCCAGATCCTGCGCACCGGAGGCCCGGCATGATCGAGATCGCGCTCATCGCCATTGCCGTGCTGGTGATCACGCTGACGCTGGGGGTGCCCTTGCCCTACTGTTTCGGCGCGGCGCTGATGGTGATGTATTTCATCGGCGACGTGACGATGAAGGGCATGATGCTCTGGGGCTTCCAGCAGCTTGGAAACCCGGTGCTTCTGGCGATCCCGCTGTTCGTGCTTGCCGGAACGATCATGTCGGAATCGGGTATCGCTGCCTCGCTTCTGCGCTTCGTCAACGCCTTCATCGGCCATGTCCGCGGCGGGCTTGGCGTCGTCGCCGCCGTGTCCTGCGCGATCATCGGCGCGATTTCCGGCTCCGGGCTGACCGGCATCGCCGCGATCGGCCCGCTGCTGATCCCCGAGATGGAAAAGCGTGGCTATCCGCGCGAATACGCGACCGCGCTGATCGCCAATTCCTCGATCCTCGGCCTGCTGATCCCGCCGTCGGTGACGATGATCGTCTACGGCTGGGTCACCGACACCTCGATCCTGGCCTGTTTCCTCGCCACGCTGGGGCCGGGGCTGCTGATCATGGTGTCGTTTTCCGTGATCAACCTGTTCATGTCGCGCCGCTTCAACCTGGTGCTCGACGAGAAGCCGACAGCGGCGGAACTGACGCGCGAGGTCACGCGCCGCGGCTGGCACGCCTTTCCCGCGCTGCTGATGCCGATCATCATCCTCGGCGGCATCTACGGCGGGGTGATGACCCCGACCGAGGCCGCCGCCGTCGCGGTGATCTACGCGGTGCCCGTCGGCTTCCTGATCTACAAGGGGCTGAAGCTGCCCAACTTCCTCGAGGCGGGCAAGGAGGCGGCGACGGCGGTGGGCGCGATCATGATGATGATCCTGTTCTCGATGATCCTCAGCCAGATGTTCACCTACGAGCGCATTCCCCAGCAGATGGTCGAAGGCATCTTCTCGATCACCGAAAACAAGGTGCTGCTGCTCATCCTGATCAATATCCTGCTGTTCCTTGTCGGCATGGTCGTCAACGACGTCACGGCGATCATCCTGATCGCGCCGCTGCTGCTGCCGCTGATGACGGCGATCGGGGTCAGCCCGGTGCAGTTCGCCGCGATCATGGGCGTCAACACGGCGATGGGCGGCGTCACCCCGCCCTATGCCTCGATCCTCTATCTCGGCGCGCGGATCGGCAAGGTGAAGGTCACCAAGGTGATCCCGCCGGCGATGAAGCTGATCCTGTTCGGCTACGTGCCGGTGGTGTTCCTGACCTCGCTCTGGCCCGACCTGTCGCTCTTCCTGCCGCGCTTCTTCGGCTACGACGTGGCGCCCTGATCACCCCGACCCCTGCAATCCAAACGGAGGAAACCCGATGAAACACGCATTGCTGACCACTGCCGCCGCCGCGCTCATGGCGCTGGGCAGCCAGGCCCAGGCGCAGGATCTGAAAATGAGCCACGTGCGCCCGCAGGACGCCACGATCGACGTGGAACTGCGCGCCTTCTCGGCGGCCGTCGCCGAGGCGACCGGCGGCGACGTCAATGTCGAGATCTTCCCGGCCTCGGCGCTGGGCGACTACACGACCGTGCAGGAACGCATCAGCGTGGGCGCCATCGACATGGCCACCCAGCCGGCCGCCACCGCCGCGGACCGCCGGATGCAGATCAGCTCGTTCCCCTACCTTGCCGGCAACTGGGACCAGGCCCGCGCGGTCTACGGGCCCGGCGGCGTGGTGCGCGAGGTCATGGCCGGGCTTTACGCCGAGCAGGGCATCACCATGCTGGCGGCCTACCCGGTGTATTTCGGCGGCATCTCTCTCAACGTCGAGAACCCGAATGCCGGCTCGACCGAGCCGAACGGCATCAAGGTGCGCGTGCCGGGCATCAAGAGCTTCCAGCTGACCGGCGAGGCGCTGGGCTACATCCCCTCGCCGATCCCGTTCTCCGAAGCGTTCACCGCGGTCCAGACCGGCGTCGTCGACGGCGTGATCGGATCGGGGGCGGAGGGCTACTATGCCTCCTTCCGCGACGTCACCAAGACCTACATCCCCGCCAATACCCATTTCGAGGTCTGGTACATGATCATCTCGGACGAAAGCCTGGCGGGGCTTTCCGACGAGGATCAGGCCGCGCTGAAGGATCAGGCCGCGGCCTTCGAGGCGACCCGCTGGGAGGTCGCCGAAGCCGACCAGGCCCGCAATGAACAGCGGCTGGTCGACGAACTGGGCGCGACCGTCGTGGCGCTGAGCGACGCGGAACTGGCCGCCATGGCCGCCAAGGCCCGCGCCGATGTCTGGCCCGCGGTGCTGGAGGACGTGGGCGCCGACTGGGGCCAGGCGATCCTTGACCAGGTCGCCGCCGCCGGCAACTGATACCAGCGGGGGCGGGGCGGATCGTCCGCCCTGCCCCCTGCCTTTTTCGCGCCATCGGGACGGGCCCATGGACACCGATTATGCCATCATCGGGGGCGGCGTTGTCGGCCTCTCGGTCGCCTGGGGGCTGCTGAAGCGCGGCCTGACGGTGACGGTTCTGGATGGCGACGACGGTGCGTTCCGGGCCAGCCGGGGGAACTTCGGCCTGGTCTGGGTGCAGTCCAAGGGCATGACCCAGCCGCGCTACGCCCGGTGGTCGCAGCAATCCGCCGCGATCTGGGCGGAGTTCGCGGCGGAACTGGGGGCCAATACCGGGCAGGCGGTGCCCTTGGAACAGAAGGGCGGGTATGACCTGCATTTCTCGGAAGAGACGCTGCAGGCGACCGTGGAGAGATACGAGGGCCTGAAGGCGAAGCTGGGCGGCGATTACCCGTTCGAGGTGCTGGGCCACAACGCGCTGCGCAAGGAAGAGCCGCATATCGGCCCGAAGGTCGTGGGCGCGATCCTGCACCACCAGGATGGCCACGCGAACCCGCTGAAGCTGCTGCGGGCGCTCGCCGCCGACGTGCGGCGCATGGGTGGCCGGGTGCTGACCGGCAAGACGGTGACCGGCGTCAGCAAGCCCGACGGGTTCCGCATCGCCTGCGCCGATGGCAGTGTCACCGGCGCGGGCAAGGTGATCCTTTCCGCCGGGCTGGGGGCCGCGCAGCTTGGCCCGGCGATGGGATTCAAGGCCCCGGTCCGGCCGCAGCGCGGGCAGGTGCTGATTACCGAGAAACTGCCGAAGCTGATCAACCGCCCCTCGCTGATCGCCCGGCAGGTCGACGAGGGCGGCATCCAGATCGGCGCCACCAACGAAGAGGTGGGCCCCGACGACCGGGTGACGCAACCGGGCCTTTCGGGTCTCGCCGCAGAGGCGATCGCCGCCTATCCCGCGCTCGCGCGCGCGCAACTCGTCCGGTCCTGGGGGGCGCTTCGGGTGCTGTCGCCCGATGGTCTGCCGATCTACCAGGAAAGCGCCGAGATGCCGGGCGCCTACCTGGTGACCTGTCACAGCGGCATCACGCTTGCCGCCGCCCATGCGCGCCTGCTGCCCGACTGGCTGGAACGCAGCGCGGCCGCGCCCGACCTGGAGGTTTTCGGTGAAGCCCGTTTCGCCGTTTCTTGAGACCGAGTCCGGGACCGAGGCCGGGCCGCGGGTGCCGGTGTCGTTTGACGGCCGGACGCTGGAATTGCCGGAGGGCGCGAACCTGGCCGCCGCCCTTCTGGCCGCCGGGGTGCAGGTGTTCCGCCGGACCCCGGTCTCGGGGGCGCCGCGCGCGCCCTATTGCATGATGGGGGCCTGTTTCGACTGTCTTGTCGAGATCGACGGGGTGGTGCGGCAGGCCTGCATGATCGAGGTGACCGGGGGGCTGGCGATCCGCAGACCGCACGAGGCGCATGATGACCCGGCGTGACCTTGCGATCATCGGCGCGGGGCCCGCCGGAATGGCCGCGGCGGCGCAGGCCGCCGCCCTCGGGCTGGCCGTGACGCTCGTGGACGAACAGCCCCGGCCGGGCGGCCAGATCTACCGTGACGTCGACCGGGCCGTGGCGCTGCGCGGCGCGATCCTGGGGGCCGACTACGGCCGTGGCGCCAGGCTCACCGCCGGGCTGCGGCGCGACGGCATCGACCATGTGGCGGGGGCCGTCGTCTGGGCGATCGAGGAGGGGTTCTCGATCCTCTACACGCGTGAGGGGCGCGGCGCGCGGATCGCGGCAGACCGCGTCCTGCTGGCCACCGGCGCGCTGGAACGGCCGATGCCGCTGCCCGGCTGGACGCTGCCGGGGGTGATGACGGCCGGGGCGGGGCAGATCCTGCTCAAGCAATCCGGGGTGCTGGCGCGGCGCGCGGTGCTGGTGGGATCAGGGCCGCTGCTTTACCTGATCGCGGCGCAGATGGTGCGCGCGGGCACGCCGCCGCTGGCGCTGGTGGAAACGCAAAGCCGCGGCGACCTTGCCCGCGCCATGGGTCATGCCGGCGGTGCGCTGCGCGGCTGGCGCTATCTGGCCAAGGGGCTGGGGCTGCTGGCCGAGATCGCCCGCGCCCGCGTTCCCCGGCATACCGGCGCGACCGGCATCGCGATCGAGGGCGAGGGCCGGGCCGAGGCCGTCCGCTTCACCAGCCGCGGCCGCGCGCATCGCATCGCCTGCGACACGGTCTTCCTGCATCACGGCGTGGTTCCGAACATGCAGGCGGCCCGGTCGCTGGGCGTGGCGCATCGCTGGCACCAGGCTCAGGCCTGCTTCGTGCCGCAGTTGGACGGCTGGGGCCGGACCGAGATGCCGGGCCTGTTCATCGCCGGGGACGGGGCCGGGATCGGCGGCGCGGCGGCGGCCGAGATCGCCGGGCGCCTCGCCGCCCTGAAACTCGCCGAGGAGGCGGGGCGACTGTCGCCCGAGGCATGCGACCGGCAGGCGCGCCCGTTGCGGGCCGCGCAGGCCCGCGAACTGGCCGCACGCGCGTTCCTAGACCGGGCCTATCCGCCTTTTGCCGAGGCGTTGGCCCCGGCCGACGCGACGGTGGTGTGCCGTTGCGAAGAGGTCACGGCGGGCGAGATCCGGGGCCATGCGCGGCTTGGCTGCCTTGGCCCGAACCAGGCCAAGGCCTTCGGGCGCGCGGGCATGGGGCCCTGCCAGGGGCGCTATTGCGGCCTGACCGTCACCGCGCTTCTCGCCGAGGCGAACGCGCGAACGCCGGACGAAACCGGCTACTACCGGATCCGGCCACCGCTGAAACCGGTGACGCTTGGCGAACTGGCCGCGATGGAGGATGCTGCCGAAGCGGCGCAATAGGAGAACGACATGATCGAACGGATCGAGACCGGGCGGCGGATGAGCAAGATCGTCAAGCACGGGGGTGTGGCCTATCTGGCCGGTCAGGTGGGGGATGGCGCCACGGTGGCCGAACAGACCCGCGATTGCCTGTCGCGGATCGAGGCGTTGTTGGCGACGGCGGGATCCTCGCCCGAGCGGATCCTCCAGGCGGTCATCTGGCTGGCCGATATCGACGATTTCGACGAGATGAACGCGGTCTGGGATGCCTGGGTGCCCGAGGGTCATGCCCCGGCGCGCGCCTGCGGCGAAGCCCGGCTCGCCCGGTCCGATCTGAAGGTCGAGATCATCGTCACGGCGGCCTGCTGATCCGGGCCGGAGGGCGGCCGGACCGTACTCTGCCGGCGTCCTTCGAGTTCGTCTCCGTCATGTGCGCGATGAAGGGGCCGCGAACCGCGAAAGCCTGGCCAGGGCCAGGTCTTTCCCGTCGTCGGCGTTGCCGCCGCCGAAATCCGTGCTGATGATGTGAAGAGGAGCGTTCATGACGCCTCCATCGCTGGGCCGGATTGGGGCCGGCCGACTGATGGGGGCATGGGATCCCATGCCGACGATCGCGTCCCGGAAGACGGCGCGCTACGGCGCCGCCACGATGGTCAAGTCTCGCAGGCCCGGTTCCGTCCAGTTCTGCCGCAGCCCTAAGTGCGAGGGGCTCACCAGGATTGAGAGGTCGGTTGCGTCGGTCGGACCCAGATCTGCGCGGCTTCTTCGAACACGCCGCGCAGACCCGGGCGCCGCCGATGTCCAGGCTTTCCTACCGGAGATACTTAGGAGTAACCCGAGCCCATTGAGGCCAAATCAATGATATCAGGTACTTAAGTCTCTGAGGGCAAGTATCCCCGGACCAAATGTGCAGAAAACCCCCCGGAAAGGGCGTTTATCGCCGTACGACACACCTGATCCGACCACCTTATCGTGGCCATCAATCGCCAGAGTTGCCGCCTAACCCATTGTTTTATATATAGTCTAATTTCCGCGCGGCCAGCAACTTGGCCATTCTGCAACCGATTTGTGGCCATTGGGAAAATGCACGTGGTGACAGAATTTGTTGGCATTTGCCGTCTCTGCCGCGCGCGGACAAAGAAGAAGGCCGCCTGAGTGGCGGCCTTCAGTACGATGATTTGAGAACTTTTCTGTCCGAATGCGGCGGGGGTCTATGCAGCCTTTGGCGCCGGGAACTGGTCGATCCGATAGAGATCCATCCCGATCTCGTGTCGGTGAATGGCCGGGCGGGCACGGGTTTTCTTGAGATGGTGCAATAGCTCCGATGCCCCGCAGTTCTGTGTGTTGGCGATCTGCGGGACGGTCGCGAACCTGGCCATGAAGGTCGCGACATCATCTTCGCCGAACCGATGAAACTGGTGCGAACCGTTCCGTCCGACCACGATCGTTGACGGGATGCGCGGTTCGTCTTCCCGTAGGACAAGGGCCCACCCAGTCGAACGCGAAACATTGAGGCGCCCGAACACTTCGCTGGCCCTGAGACCCTGCTTGCAGATCCCGATCTCCGTCCTCACTTCGTCGGGGTCGACGTGGATCGCCGCGATCCCGGATGCATGCGCCAGCCGCACGACCCTGGTGAGGAAACCTCCCAACACGAGGTGGAGGACATCGACACTGGTGGCCTTTGCTTTTTCCGCGGCCTTCGAGATCGGCACCATCTCCAGCGGAACAGATTGGACAACGGTCGCGCAGTCATGCAGCTTTTCGAGGAACGCGCCGACTTCGCGAGAATCGACAGATTTCCGGGTCCGCCCAATGGCGGCAATGACCCGGTTCGAAATCTGCCGAAGAAGGCCCTCATCGAGCAACTGCTCAGCCTGTGGGCGGGTGCAGTTCAGGGCGGTGCCGAGCGCGCTGACATGGATCTGCCTGCCAATGGAGTTGGCGAGTTTCTGACCTTCGTGTGCATCGAAGACGTGATGCCCGGTGACCTTTTCCTCAACGGGAATGAGGCCGTTGGCAGCAAGAACATTGCGAAGCGTCTTGGGGTGTAGCCGCGCCTCGGCGGCAAGCGACTCGACGCTGTGAAGGCGTCGCTCGGCCAGCGGGCCGCCAAGAACTGTGGTGCCTCCAGCGATTTCCATGGTGTCAAAGATGTGTTCGCGAAGGATGCGTTTGATGTCCCCCGGATCCTTGGTGCCCTTGGCGAAGGACAGCCACTCGTAGAGCGCGCCGAAGACCTTTCGGCCGCCTGGTTTCCCGCCCTTGCCACGGAACTCGGCCTGGACGCCGTGAAGGGCTTCGCGAATTGCCGCTTCGCCGGCGGAAGTGACCGCAAAACCCGTACGGCCAGCGCGGTCCCAATCCTGCATGCCAAGGGTCGCGGGCTGCGCCGCAGACCCGAACTCGAGAAGGAGGCCGAGCATCTCGGTCGCCCGCACCGCCTGTTCTAGACTCTGGCTGTCGAGCCAGTCATGCGGTGTGTCACCGTCGAGCCGTTGCATCACGTAGACCTGCAGAGGGGACGGCGTCTGCTCCGGAGCGCATTCGATCAGGCGATCGAGATCGTCGCCGCGCTCCGGCACCCGACGGGCGAGCTCGTGGTACTTGTCATGCCATTGCGCCTTCTCCCGGGCGACGAGGGCAAGACCGTGTCGCGGACAGGTGCGGACGGCACCCAAGGTCCAATCGAGACGCCCGCGCCGGGCGCTTCCCACGTCGGCGGCACCGGCGTCATCCTCGCGCAGGCAGGCGGGGCAGAACACCGTGTAGGGGCTCGAGAAGAACTCCGAACTCACAACGTTTCCGCGCAGGTTGAAACGGCGCTTGGCAACGCGGCACGCGGCATTGCGATGCAACGCTTCGCCTTCGACGCCGGCAACCGCGGACAGGCGCTCCACGGCATCATGCTCGCCGCCGAGCAAGGCTTCGGGGCTGATACCGATGTCGCGCAAGAACGGAACGACCGAGCTGCGGATGTGGAAACTCGCGAGGCGGGTCGCGAAGGAGAGCGGCGTCTCTGCCGGATCGAAGGGGAGGAAGGGAAACAGAGCCGGCATGTCAGGCCTCCGTCTGGAAATGACCGGATTACTTCGCGCTCGGGCGCAGATTGATGGACGACCAGCGGGGCGCCATGAAGACGTTCTCGGCAACCGGGCACCCTTCTCTTTCGAAGTAGGCTTCCGCGAAGTGTTCGATTGTCAGGCGGGAGGCGCCGCGCATCAGAGCCACCTCGATCGCCGCAATCATCTGTTCTACGCAAAGGCCGAAGCGCTGCTGACCTGCATAGGCAAGGCGTTCTACGAGGTCGCCCTGCTCGGGCCGATCCAGAGCAGCGGTATCGCAGAAGTTGCCCAGAACCTTGGCCAGGACCTTTCGATCTGCAGCCGTCGAAACGGGCGGCAGATCGAAACGGGCGAAGCGACGCTTCACCTGGCTGTCCTTGCAGAGATCGTCCCAGAGTATCTCGAGGCCCGAGAGGACCACGATCACGGCTCCGGTTCCCTGCATGCGGCGCTTGAGGTGATTGAGGATCTCCGGAGCGTCGGTTTTACTTTTGCCCGCGAAAATGTCGTGGGCCTCATCGATCCAGAGAACGACGGTGCCGAGGAGAGCAAGACGGGTATCGACGTCCGCCCAGATCTTCCACGCCGGACGGTCGGAATGGATTTCCGAGTATCCGGTGGCCTTCAGGATTTCCATTCCGAGGCTCTTGATCGTGGCCGGGTTCGGCACACTGACAGCCACGAGAGGCATCTGGGCAGCTTCCGACGGCTGCAGCGCCGGATGCTTCGACAGCGCGCGATGCACCAGCGACGTCTTGCCGCTGCCTGCAGTGCCGGTGAGGGCGATGCCGCGCGTCTCACCGGTTGACGTGAAGGTCACGGGGCGGCCCGTGAACCCGCCGGCCTCGTCGCGCATCAGCAGGCGGTCTAGCTTCGCGACAAACGCCCGGTCCCGTTCGAGAGTGATGTACTTTCCCATCACGGCGGCGATCGCATGCGGTGTGGTCTGTGCGGAAGGGCTGGCAAGGCTAGTCATCATTTATCTCCGATCTCGAACTCAGGTTCGTCCGGGTCATCGTCCTGATCGGGGCGATGTTCGGCACGAGTCGGACCTGCTGTCGTTGGAACGGGCCCGGAAACCGGCACAGGAGATTTCTGAAGAAACTCGTTCACGAATCCGTGATCATGGTCGGAGCCGACGGCGAACTCTTCGCCATAGGCTTTCTCGGTGCGATGGCCATCGGTCTCGCCCTCAGAAGGTTCGATCCTGAATCCGATGTGCCGGCGCGCTTCTTCACGGTCGATCCGGTCGGGCGTCCAGTAATCGGTGAGCAGACCGATCCGCCGCATCGCGTTGCCATTGATTGCCTCGATGTCTGAAATGGCCTGGAACACGACATCCTCGTCGAGCGCGGCCTCCTGTTTGTAGCGGGCTGCCAACGCGGCGCGGGCCATGTTCCAGGTCTGAGCCCGGACGCCACGAAAGCGTGCAAAAACAGAGGGGACGTCGATCCACTTTCCGTTCAGCTCGACCGCGATTGCCCCGATGTCCTCACTGTACCAGCGCACCTTCATTTTGTTGTCCCGCATGTGCGGGAACCAGGCGGCGAGTTGATCGGAGTGATAGCGAACCCCCAGGACGGTGATCCCATCCTTTTGAACCGTCCGCTCCATCCGCGTGCCAAACGCCATTCGTCTACGGCGGAGGTCAGCCCCCGGTGCCGCCCCGTAACGCGCGGTCAGCCGGTCCCAGCAATTGGCAGGCGTTTCGCCGTCGAGGCCACTGTGCATACGCCGATGATAGATATCGGCGACCCAGCGGGTCAGGGCTTCGCAGAAATCATCGGCGGTCAGCGCCGCGCGGCCCTTGGAGTCGTAATCCCCTCGCTGGATCGAGTTGCTGAAGGTTCGACCACTCAGCCGCTCCATCAGGTTGATCGACATCGTCCGAAAGAATGACTCGATGCGGGCCCGCATCTCCGGCAAGCCGCCGGGTGCATGCATGAGCGGGATTCCAAGATCGCTCGCGGCGATCTGCACGTCATAGGCGGCATACTCCGGACCCAAGTCGGTCACGATCAGTTCGGGTTTGCCGTGCATGTGCCAAGGAGTGAGCGCGCCGACTGCGTCGGTCCAAACCCCCTTGTCCTGCATGATCATGTCGAGGACCTGGATCGTGGCCATCGTATTCGCTGTGCGCGAAAGCTTCATTCCGAGAATGCATCGGGTGGTGGCGCAGATCGCAACCGTCAGAAACCAGCGCTTCGTCGATCCTGTCAGTCCGAGGAGCCGCCGTTCTTTCTCCGACATTTGTTCCAGAAGGCCAGATGCCGTCATGAGCGTCAGCACGTCGACCCTGCATGTGTCGATCTCGACGCGTTCGAGCGGGCGCGTGAGGTCGAGCCCCGTCCCCACAGGCGCGTGTTTCATCCTTGCCCTGTCGGCGCCCTCACGGATCAGATCGCAAAGGTACGGGTCGAGGCGCAGGATTTCCTGGCGGACGGTTTCGCGCGTAGGACATGCCAGATCGGGCTCGCCCCGCATCCGGCGTTCCTCGTTCGCATTCCGGATCGCTCGCCTGACATCGTTATAGATCGCCGCTTGGGTAGGGCGCAGTTCAGACATGTAGCCGTTCACGCATTTCGTGAGGATAGCCAATGTCTGCGGGCAGAGACGCCGTTTCCGGTAGCCACGCTCGTCGACATGATCAAACAGGCCACCGACGCCGCGTCTTTCGAAGGCTGCGAGCCACCGACGCAGCGAGCGCGCCGAAAAATCGGGAACGATGGCGCTTTTTTCGATTTCGCTGCCGCTCTTAAGTATTTTGGCTGCAGCACCTGTGATCGCGTTATTCTCTGCCGTGATGGATGCGTCCGTGCGTTTGACCTTTCCTTGTCTTTCGAGGTCTAGGAAGGCGCGAACCACAGCCTCCCTGCCGCGCGCCGCCGCGTGTTTCGAAGGTGGGAGCGAAGAGAGCATCTGCTCCGGCATTTCGAGCCGGGCCTTGGCGCTCAGGGGAAGCAGGGCATTGCGCTCGTGGCTGACCCGCCCGAGGCTGACCATCCGGGCCATTTCGCTTCGCGTGTAGCTTATCGCGACCCCTTCTCCATCGAGACGGCGGAAGACGTATCCTGCGTCGGTCGCGTCGATCATCCGGTAGGCCACGTCGGAAATAGTGACCGTGTCGTACTTGCCGAAGGCATAGTTCGGCGTCTGCGGGCTCGGAGAAAAATCCAGCATCAGATGATCCTCCGGCGCACCCGGCTCTCGGGCTCGATCCGTCCGGGATCGGCAAGTTCGAGTTCCCGCGACCGGACCAATCGCACGACCGAGCGAAACCCTCTGCCCGGCCAACCGGAGGCATCTACGACGTCGGCGATCTTCACCGGGCCCGCAATCGCGGCAATCACCCGGCGGACCGCCGCATCAGGCTCAGGGTCCGGTTCGCGTACGCTGTGGATCAGCCCGGCATTGTAGATCTCGACCGGATCGAGGTCATTGGCCGTCATCAGAGAAACGCGGTGCGCGAAATCGGGCGTGACCTGGCTTGCAAGCCAGCTCAGCTCCATCCGGAACTCGGCATCGGTTGCCTTGTGCGGGGCCTTCACCACCACGGCGATCCGAGTGCCGTCGCGAAGGGTGATCCGGAAGTCGAAGAAGTGCTTCCGGGCCTTGCCGGCGCGATCAACCCAGTTGAACAGCACCTGGTTCTCGACATTGGTTACATCGTGCCGGGCCAGCATGACGAGCGCGACGAGCCGTTCGGTATTGCTTTCGAATGCGAACTCGCGGCCTTCATCTTCTCCGACCACCATCTTGCCGGTGAAGTGCCGCTTCTTGCCCATCGGGATCCGCCGCGCTGCATCCCTCGGGCGCGGGAGGCTGATGCTGCCATCAGGTTCCATGTGCATGTTTTCTGGTCCCTCTTCGGGTTTCGGTCCAGGCTCCGTCGAGAACATCTTTTCGATGAGCCGGACTCGGAAACTTCCTCAGGAAAGAATCTTCCAGAGGCCTGATCTCATGGGATTCTTTCTTGTGCTCTGGGCTGTGACACCCCGGCCTGCCCGTACTCCGCACATGCGGTCGGTCGCGGCTAGGCAACGATCCCAGCCCCCTATGACGAAAGCAGGCGCTTGAGCGCGCGGTCGGCCGCAATGCGATCGAGGGCGGCATCCCTGGTGGCGACGAAGCCTGCAAAGGTTCGCTGCAGGTCCAGCAGAGCCATTCCGCGCGGGCTATAGACCGGGCATTCGACTACATCGCCTTGGACACCGTGCTCATCGCAGTGGGTTTCGACGAAGTACCGTTCTGTGCCGATGATCTCGGACCTCAGGTCGTCGTCGAGAATTCCGGCGATGGCAGCGAAGGAGCCGTCATCTCGCGGGTCGAATGGCTTGCGGTCGGCAAGTCGGCGCAACGCCCGGTCCGCGATGGCGAAATCACGGCTGTTGCCACCCAGATAGACTTCATGTGCCCTCCGGGCGAGTTCCCGCCCGAGCCTCACCGCCATGGCGGCAAGCTCGTCGAGATCCGGCTTTGGTGTTTGCGCTTGGTTCATTTGAGACCTCTTCGTTTGCCGAGCCTCTTTCGGCCGGCGTCAAGACGCGGCCCCTTTGGCAGGAGCCGGGTGAGGTATCATGCAGCGGAGGGACGGACCGCTCGGGTCGGGCGGCCGATCGTGTCCTCGACCTCGGACAGCAGATCTTGGAGCATGTCCGTCAGTAGGCAGATCAGCTCGATGTCCTGCGACGCTGGGTCGAGTGCAGGGAGAAACCCACCATTGGGGTCGTCCGGGTCGGGAATATCCTCCAGCGCCAGCAACCGATGCAGCGCATGGAGATCCTGCTTGAGGCGACGGTCGATGCGCATGCATCCGTCGAGCCGGATCGCGCAGGATACGACCCTCGCCTCGGCGGCGGCTCCGCCAAGCAATGCGGCGGCCGTCGCCAGCTGGTGGCCGTGCTCCGCAAAGAAACAGCGCGCCCGGGACAGGCCGCAGCAGCGGATATCGTTGGAATGGACATCGAACATTGGCTTTGCTCTTCGTCGTCGCGCTGCACCATCGCGGCAGCTTCAAGCAGGCCCCCGTGCCCTCCTCTCCCTGGGCTTCTCATCGGTTCATTCAATAGATTGGCCGGTATCCGCAAAGGCGAAGCGGAATACTGAAGTTTTTTTCGTGCCAGTGATTGACGGCGCGAATAGGTCCGGGGGCGCGGATCGATCAAGCGCTCTTCACCAAGATCGAGCAAGTCCAGTCATGCAGGTTGTGCGCCTGGAAAGTGAAGCCCGGCCGCCGCCGCAGGCGTGCCGCCAGATCTCGGGCCTTGCTCCCAGAAGCTCGTGCTCGAGCAGGCGCACGGAGCCTTCCTGTGCGGATCTTGCTGCCTTCCATCGCCGCTTCCATCCGCAACGCCTCCATGAAGTTCTCCACGAACCACTTGGTCCCGCCGTAAACGGCGGCGCCCGGATAGGCCTTAACCTGCGCATGGCCTCGGCGGGCGGGTTCTATGTGTGAAGTCTCAGGAGGTTGTTCATCCTTCGGGGTCCTCGGCTGGAGTTTGGCGATTGCAGCCTAACCCCGAACCGGGTGAACAACCTCCTGAGACTTCACACATAGAGCGCCTCGTAGAGCGCCTTGATGAGCCTCTGGGACATCCGGTTGACACCTGCCCCTCCGGCAATGAGTGCGTTGCAGCAATAGCTGAACGAGACATGGCGCACCGGATCGGCGAAACCGAGGCTGCCTCCGATGCCATGAAACCCGACCGTAGAGGGCGTGCCGTCGAAGCGATAGAGGTCGTCGGCCATCTGGAACCCCGCCGCGAAGCGGCCCGGCCCCTGGCCGAAACGGTCGTAGCCCGACCAATGCTCGGCGATGGCGGAGGCCACGTGATCCGACGCGATGACCTGTTGCCCGTCGAGAAGCCCGGCATTGGCCAGCGGCGTCATCAGTCCCGCGATGCCGCGTGCATTGCCGTGCCCCGCCAGCGAGAAGAAGGCATGCCGACGCCAGTCGTCCGAGTTGAAGTCCTCGGCTCGGTCGAGCGCACGCCAGTGGTGATAGACGTCCTCGCTGGGGTGGTTGCGGAACGGATGGAGCGTTCCATTGTCGGGATTGTCGATGACGGTCGCGCACCGGGCGATCTCGTCCTCGGTCAGACCGGTCGCGAAAGCGAGGCCGAAGGGTTCTGTGAAGCGGTCCCGCAGGTGCCGATCGAGCGGCGTCCCCGTGGCCCGCAGTACCCATTCCTGCAGGATCGGGCCGTAGGTAAAGCTGTGATAGCCCGCCTGCGTCCCCGGCACCCATTCCGGGGCCATGGCCTCGATGGCGCGGGTCATGACCCCCTGCGTCCAGAGCGAACCGTCAGGCACATCGGGGTTCAGGAGGCCGGCGGTCTGCGCCAGAACCATGCGCGCGGTGATCGCGCCCTTGCCGTTCTGCGCGAAGTCGGGCCAGGCCGCGGCGATGGGGGCGTCGATGTCGACCATTCCGTCGCTGTGCAGCGCGTGGATCACGATGGCCGCCACGGCCTTCGTCACGGAAAAGACGCAGACGATGGTGTCGGCGGTCCAGGGCTCGGTGCGGGCGGCGTCGCGATGGCCGCCCCAGAGGTCCACCACCGTTTCGCCATCGACGCGCGCCGAGACCGCAGCGCCGACATCCGTGTCGCCGCCCCAGCGCGCCCCGTCGAAATTGGCGACGAAGGCCTCTCTTACAGCCTCGAATTCCGGGCGGCAGGTGCCGCCGATGGGCAGATCGGTCATCGGCTGCCTTTCATGGTCGTTTCAATCGAAATCCGGGAAATAGGGCATCTCCACAATGCGTTTGCCCCGGTCCATTCCGCGCAGCGCCGCCATGTCCGAGGCATCGAGGGCAACGTTCCGCGCGGCGAGATTGTCGCGCATCTGTTCGGGGTCGATGGTCGTTGAGAGGGTGACATGCCCCTCGGCGATCAGGAAGGCGAGGCAGATCTGAGACACTGTCGCGCCGTGCTTATCGGCCAGGTCCAGAAGCGTCCGATGCGGCCCCAGCCGCGCCTCGGGGATGCCGAAGACCATGCCGCGGGCCAGCGCGCAATAGGCCGTGGCCGGGATCGCGCGCGCGCGGCAATGGGCGACCACCTTGGGGTTCTGGTGATAGACGTGGATCTCCACCTGGTTCGTCGCGACATTGCCCGCGCCCAGGATCTCTTCGGCGCGGATCATCTGCGCGATGGTGAAGTTCGACACGCCCACCTGCCGTGTCATCCCGCGCGCCTGCGCCTCGGCCAGTTGCTCCAGATAGACCTCCATCGGGATCTCGTCCCAAGGCGAGGGATAGTGGATCAGCGTAAGGTCGATGTAATCGACGCCGAGCGCCTCGCGGCTGGCCTCGACGCTTGGCACCAGAGCGCCCGGGGCGAAGTTTCGTGGGGTGATCTTGGTGGTCACGAACACGTCGTCGCGTGGCAGCCCGAAGGCGGCGAGCGCCGCGCCCACGTCGGACTCGTTGGCGTAGCTTTGCGCCGTGTCGACATGGCGGAACCCGGTGGCAAGTGCATCCTCGACCGCCCGACGTGTCGTTGCCGGATCGAGGGCGTAGACACCGAAGCCAAGGACCGGAATCGTTTGCTGTTGCGTTTTCATGCGGGCCCCGTGACGTTTCTTCTGAAGATACAGATTAAGGATTCAAATGAAAGACGAGACTGTCGAAAACGAACCGTCGGAAACCCCGACGGGCGGCAACCGGAAACCTTTCCGTCAGCAGGTCGCGTTCGTCGGACCGCCGGGCTATTTCGACGCTTCGCCCACCGATTTCCTGCGCCTCGCCCCGGAGGGCACAGGCGTCACCGCGCGGCAGGTCGTGGCCGCGGACGCCGCCCGAGACATGGCGCGGGCCATCTCGCAGGCGGTGGAGGCTTGTGCCGCGTCGGGCGCGGACGTGGTGGCGGTCGTGGGGTCGAACTGGTCCAAGGTCGGGCTCGGCGGTCGGGATGACATGGTGGCGTTTCGCGACAGGCTACAAGCGGCCAGCGAGGCGAAGGTCTGCCTCGCGCCGCTGTCGCTGGCGGATGGTTTGCATGCCCGCCGTGCAAGGCGGATTGCCATCGACGCGGTCTACGCGACACCGGACTGGCGCGCGGCCCTGTCGGAGTACTTTGCCGCGTCCGGTTTCTCGGTCGCCTATTGCGGAAACTTGGTCGATCTGGGCCTTGTCCCGGACCTGCCGACGCTGGTGCATTATGGCGGGGTCTTTCCCGGTCGCCTTGCGGCAGCGTCGATCGCTTCGGTCCTGGAGCGGGCCGGTGAGGTCGATGCGGTGGTCGTGACCGGCATCCCGAGTTTTTTCGATGACGCAACGGGGCGTATGCAGCGCATGGTTCACCTGCTTCCGGTGCTGCAACCGTACGTTGCCGTTCCCATCATCACGACCGACGTCGCGCTCTACCATGACATGATCGGGTACCTGCAAGCCTGACCGGCGCGCCACAAGAGGCGTATCGCGCCAGACCTAGCCCCGCGCTTCGAGCGTGCGGGTGAGCCAGTCGGGGTCCATATCGGGGACTGAGGACAGGAGCAGTTCGGTATAGGGGTCGTGGGGCGGTGAGAAGACCTGGGCCTTCGGGCCGTCCTCCACCACCTTGCCGTATTGCATCACGACAACGGAATCGGCGACCGCGCGGACCGTGGCGAGGTCGTGCGTGATGAAGAGGTAGGACAGGTCCAGTTCCTGCTGCAGGCGGTCAAGGAGGCGCAGGATGCCTTCGGCCACCAGCTGGTCCAGCGCGCTCGTCACCTCGTCGCAGATGATCAGCCGGGGCTCGGCGGCGAGCGCGCGGGCGATCCCAATCCTCTGCTTCTGTCCGCCCGACAATTCACCCGGCAGACGACTGCGGAACACGCCCGGCTCAAGGTCGATCAGCGCCAGGAGGTCGTCGACCCGGTCCTGCAAGGCCTTGCCCGACAGGCCGGTGAAGAATCTCGCCGGGCGGGCGAGGATCTGGGCCACCGTCTGGCGCGGGTTCAGAGCGGTGTCGGGGATCTGGTAGATCATCTGGATCGCGCGCAGGTCGTCCTTGCCGCGGCGACGGAAATCCGGCGCGAGTGCCTTGCCGTCCATAACGATGCGGCCTTGCTTGGGCGGCAGAAGCCCCGTGATCGCGCGCGCCAGCGTGGACTTGCCAGACCCGCTTTCGCCCACGACGGCCACGGTGCGACCGGTCTGCACCTTGGTGGAGATGTCGTGCAACACCGTGAGGTCGCCATAGGCGGCGGTCACGTTCTCGACCTGCAAGAGCGGCGCGGGGTCGCTTGCGGGTTTGGGCGTCGCTTCGAAGGTTCGGACCGACCAGAGCGATTTGGTGTAGGCCTCCTGCGGGGCCGACAGCATCCGGCGGGTGTCGGCCTCTTCGACCAGATTTCCATAGCGGAGCACCATGATGCGGTCGGCCATCTGCGCGACCACGGCCAGATCATGAGTGATGTAGATTGCCGCCGTGCCGAGTTCGGACACCGCCTTGCGGATCGCGGCCAGCACCTCGATCTGCGTCGTCACGTCAAGCGCGGTCGTCGGTTCGTCGAAGACAATGAGGTCGGGCTTGCAGGCCATGGCCATCGCCGTCATTGCGCGCTGGAGCTGCCCGCCCGAAACCTGGTGGGGATAGCGGAAACCGATGGTCCGCGGCTCCGGCAATTGCACCGCGTCGTAGAGCGCCACGGCCTCGGCCTGCGAGGTCGAGCGGTCAGCGAGGCCATGAATCATCGGGCCTTCGCTAAACTGGTCGATCAGGTTATGCGCCGGATTGAAGCTGGCCGCCGCCGATTGCGCCACATAGGCGATCCGCCTGCCTCGAAGGGCTCGCAGGTCGTTGCGGGTGGCACCGACCAGTTCCTGCCCATCGAACTTAATGGACCCGCCGGAGATGCGGCATCCGCCACGTTTGTATCCCATCGCCGCGAGGCCCAGCGTGGACTTGCCCGCACCGCTTTCCCCTATCAGACCCAGAACCTCTCCCTTCCGAAGTGTCAGGTCCACGCCCTTGATGATCGGGAGCCAGTCGGGACCGGTCTGGCCCTCGATCTTGACACCACGCATCTCCAGCAGAATGGGCTCGGCCATCGCGCTACTCCTTCAGGCCGCTGGAGATCTTCAGCAGCCAGTCGACGATGAAATTCACGCAGATCGTCAAAAGGCCAATGGCCGCGGCTGGGTAGAGGGGCGTCATCTCGCCGAAACTGATGAGTGCCGCGTTTTCCCGGACCATCGTGCCCCAGTCGGCCGCAGGCGGCTGGATGCCGAGGCCAAGGAAACTGAGCGCCGAGATGGTCAGGAACACGAAGCAGAAACGCAGGCCGAATTCTGCCATGAGCGGCGCGATGGTGTTGGGCAGCACCTCGCGCGTGACGGTCCACAGAAGGCCCTCACCCCTGAGGAGCGCAGCCTCGACATATTCCATCACGACAACCCCCATGGCCACGGCGCGCGCCATGCGAAAGACGCGCGTGGCGTCAACGAGCGCGATGATCAGGATCAGGTTCAGCGTCGAGGTGCCGAAGATCGACAGAAGCAGCAGGGCGAAGATCAGCGGCGGGATCGCCATCAGGACATCGACAGCACGGCCCAGACCCTGGTCAAGCCAGCCGCCCAGCGTCGCCGCCAGAAGGCCGAGGAAACCACCGATGGTGAATGAGATCAGCGTCGTAACGATGGCGATCAGGACAGTGTTCTGCGCGGCATAGATCATCCGCGACAGGAAATCCCGGCCAAGTGCGTCGGTGCCCATCGGGTGCTCGGCGCTGGCCGGAAGGAAACTGCCCGCGACGATCTCGGTCTCCGGGAAGGGGGCGATGACCCCGGCGAAGACGACCAGCACAGCATAGCAGGCCAGCACGACAAGCGAGAACCAGACGCTGAGCGGTGCGGCCTTCAGGAGGCGCCAGAACCGCCGGAGCTTGGTTTCGGTATCGATCGGCAGGGGGGCCTGATCGACCATGGTATCGATCGGATCGCTCATTTCGGGTGCAGCAGCCTGGGGTTGGTGGCGATAGCGAAGACATCGGCCATCATGTTCAGCAGCACATAGGCCGCCGCGAAGATCAGGCAGCAGGCCTGCACCATGGTGATGTCGCGCTTGGCCACGCTGTCAACCAGAAGCTGGCCGAGGCCGGGATAGACGAAGACCGCCTCGACCACGACGACACCGGTGATCAGATAGGCGAGCGTCAGGGCGACGACGTTGATGATCGGCGCCCAGGCATTGGGCAGCGCATGCCAGAAGATGATGCGCGCGGGCGGGACGCCCTTCAGCGTCGCCATCTCGATATAGGGGGCCGCCAGGATGTTGACGATATTGGCCCGTGTCATCCGCATTGTGTAGGCCGTGGTCACGAGAACGAGCGTCAGCATCGGCAGGATCGAGTTGAAGATCCGTTCTCCGAAATCGGTATCCTCCGACATCCGGCTGAGAGACGGCAGAACCCGCATCGGCTCGGTCGTCAGCGGGAGGAAACGGAAGTATCCGTTCAGTAGGATCAACAGGAAGACGGCCGCGATAACGAGTTGGATGCCGCTCGTCTCACCTGTCTTGCGCGCTTGCAGAATGCCGCGCAGAAGCGCCAGCAGGACGAAGGCCGCGATGACGGCGAGCGGGCCGGACATCTGGAAGCTGAACCCGATCGAGAAGAACAGAACGAGGATATAGGCGATGAAGAACTCCGGCAGGGAAATCGCCGCCAGCGTCACCGTGTTGATCGTGCGATCGAACCAGGTGTCGCGGTAAAGCGCGGCCATGACCCCGAGAAACAGCGCCAGCGGAATCGCGACGATAGCCGCGAAAGCCGCGAGGAACAGGGTGTTACCCAGCCGCCCGATCACCAGATCGCCGATCGGCTGGCCGGTGACGAGGGATGCGCCCAGATCGCCCTGCACGATGCCGCGGAGCCAGGAGAGATATCGCAGGATCGCGGGGTCGTTCAGTCCGAGGCGTTCGCGCAGCGCGGCCAGCGTCTCGGGCGTGGCATCGCGACCGAGGATCTGTTGCGCCACGTCGCCGGGAAGCAGTTCGACCGCGAAGAAGATGACGATCGAGACGACGACCAGCGTGATGATCCCGTAGAACAGGCGCGTGCCTGCCAGTCTGAGAAGGGAATTCACGTGAGGCCCTCATGTGGGGTGTCCGTTCGACTAGAGGATTCCGCGCGGCTCCGGATCAGCTCTAGGGCGGGTAATTTCACGATTCGGCCTCATCGAGATCGCCGTTTAGGCTTTGCCGGTGGACGTAGGCACGCGGTGCATGGCTATTGCAAAAGGTTACGCGACGTTCTTAAGATGACGCAAGTTTTTCTTTAAAAGAACCATGAGCCTTGCCTCTTGGTCCGACTGCACGCTATGCGGCAGGCCGCTGAACTGGACTTCCTGCGCGTTCTGCGGCCATTGTCGTCATTATAGATTGAAATGGGAAAACCGATGCCACTCAACTCACCTGCCAAGCGGTGGGCCGATGTCGCGACCGAAGCAGACGATGCGCGGCGTAGCCTCAACCAGTTCGTCGGTGCGCAGATCCGCGAACGCCGGATGCGCCTTGGCATGACGATCGCCGATCTCGCGCAGGCGACTGGCCTATCGACTAGCAACCTGTCGAAGATCGAAACCGGCATCGTGTCGCCTTCGCTTCAATCGATCTCGTCCATCGCGGCAGCGATCTCGCTGCCGGTGCATCAGCTGTTCCAAGGTTATGATGACGAGGGGCACATGATCCATGTGCCGCATGGCACCGGCCTGAACGTGCAGCAGGCACCGAACGGCAGCGGCATGATCTGTGAGTTGCTGGTCGCCAGTGCCGGTCAGCTGCGCGGGTTTCAACCCTATGTCGTGACCTTGGAAAACCCGATCGAGAACCACGCCTCGCACGCATATGACGGCACGCAATTCGCCTATGTGCTGGAAGGGCGGATCGTCTATGCCTACGGGCGGCGCCAGATCGAGTTGCTCCCCGGCGACACGCTGATCTTCGACGCCTCCGTGCCGCATGGGCCCTTGGCCATTGAAGGCGACCGGGCGAAATACGTCTGCGTGCTGCTCGATGCGCAGGTGCTGGAATCCGTGCGTTCGGCACGCAATGCCAAGCGGCCCTTTGCATGACCGGCGTGGCTCCGGTGATGCATGTCGAACACCCGATGGCGGTCACGGGGCAATAACACCATGCATCTGCCGAATGTCGACCAGCTTCGCAGCCTCGTGACCGTTGCCCGGTCCGGCAGCATAAGCGCCGCGTCGGACATTCTGCACCGGTCGCAATCGGCCATCTCGATCCAGATCAAGCAGCTCGAGGAGCAGATGGGCGTGCGTCTGCTCAGCCGTCATTCCCGCGGCGTGGTCCTGACGCGCGAGGGCGAGGTGGTGGTGGGCTATGCCAGCCGCGTTCTGTCGCTCCTTCACGAACTGATGCAGATCTCGGATGCCGATCTGGCCAGTGGCACCGTGCGCTTCGGCATGACGGAGGAATACTCGGTCGGTCGCCTGCCACATCTTCTGCGCCAGTTCGTCGAAATGCAGCGCACCATCGAGATCGAGATCGTGGTGGCGGAGACCGCGCGCCTCGAAGAGCACCTGAACGAGGGGCGCATCGACCTCGCGCTCGGTACCACGCAATACATGTCCCGCGCGCCGCATATTCGGTGGAAGACGCCGCTTCTGTGGGTCGCGAACAAGTATCTCGATCTCGATCGGGGCAAGCCCCTGCCGCTGGTTCTTATCGGCGAGGGGGACCGGCGTTGGGGTTGGCAGGTCCTCGCGACGCTGGAAGATGCCGGGGTCACGTGGCGTCAGGTCTATTCCACGACGACCTTCGCCTCGGTCTTCGCGGCGGTCGAGGCGGGACTGGGCGTGACGTATCTTATCGGAGAATGCCTGCGCCCGTCCCTGCGCGTACTCGGGGAGGCAGATGGCCTGCCGCCCCTGCCGGCGATCGAGTTCGGCCTGTTCTGCCGTGACGAGACTCCGGAACGCAGCGTGCTGGCGCTGGTCAAGGTGCTGCAAACCGCGCTGCAACTGCCCTATGCGGCGAAGGATGCGGACGCCTAGCTGCCTGGCCGACGAGCTATCAATTCGGTCAATACAAACCTTGCGGGCTTTGAACTGGTTCGCATCGGCGCCCGTCCCTTATCGTCAGGCCATACCACCCGCACGGCACAGGAAAGGCCGGTCCGATGAACGCCATGGATTTCGATTCCTCCCAGACGCTGCTGGACCACTGGCTGACGCCGCAGGATCACCTGAGCGTCGATGAGACTGGAACGCTGTGCATCGACGGGCAATCGGCGCGCAGCCTCGTCAAGAAATATGGCAGCCCGCTTTTCGTGATGTCAGAACGGACCCTGCGCGACAATTACCGCCGGATCCGGGCCGCCTTCACCAGTCGATGGCCGCGGCCCGTGAACATCATGTATGCGATCAAGGCAAATCCCAATATCGCCATTCGCGCGATCCTTGGCGAGGAAGGGGCGGGCGGCGACTGTTTTTCGATGGGAGAGCTTCACGCGACCTTCGAGGGCGGGGCCGATCCCGCAAAGATCGTCGTCAACGGGTCGTGGAAATCCGATGAGATCATCGCCAAGGCCATCGAGCATGGTGTGTGCATCAACATGGACAGCGAGGAGGAGGTCGACGCGATCGAGCGCGTGGCCGCCGCGATGGACAAGCCCGTGCGCGTCGCCATCCGCATCAAGGTGCTGCCCGAGGACTACTTCGCCGAGTTCACCAGCGACTGTTTCAAGCGCCCCGATTTCTTCGGCGCCATGCGGCGGTCGAAATGGGGCGAGACGCTGCCCGCAGCGGAACGCATCATCGCGCGGCTGAAGGATCACCCGCACCTGCGCATGTTCGGCTATCACACCCATGTTGGGCGTGCCTCCAAAGACCCGGCGATGTTTGCCGCTGTGGGCGGGGAACTGGCCGCGACGATCTCGCAATTGCACAAGCGGACCGGCTTCGCGCCCGTCATGGTCGATCTCGGCGGCGGCTGGGCGCGGGAGCGCGACCCCGAGGCCTCGGGCGAATTGCGCAACCCCAACCCGATCGAGGACTACGCCGACGCGGTCTGCACCGAGATGGCCCGCGTGTTCGAGGAAGGCGGCTGCCCGCTGCCGGAACTCTGGCTGGAACCGGGGCGCTACATCGTCGGCAATGCCGGCGTGTTCCTGACCAGCGTGGGCGTGGTCAAGACCGATGCCGATCTGGGGTTCACCTGGATCAACGTGGACAGTTCCACCAACAACCTGCCTCAGGTCGACCTTTTCGGGTATACCTACATGGTCCTCGCGGCGGAAAAGATGAAACGCCCGCTCTCGCACCCGGCGGACGTGGTGGGGCAGACCTGTGTTCCGTCCATCTTCGGCAAGGATGTCCCGCTGCCGGAGCTCGAGGAAGGCGATCTGATCGCGATCCTCGACGCGGGCATGTATGCCGAGGCGAAGGGACATCAGTTCAATTCCCTGCCGCGCCCTGCCACGGCACTTGTCAGCGGTGAGTTTTCCTGGCTGATCCGGCGGCGTGAGACGCTGCAGGACGTGTTCGGAACGATGGTCGTGCCCGAACGCTTCGCAAGGAACGGTTAGTCCTCGTCGGCGGGCGTCACCGGGTCCTCGCTGAACCGGCCGCGATGCACACGCAGGCGCGCGCCCCGTGCGGCGCGCAGGTTCTCCGCAAGGCTCTGTGCCTCCGCGAGGTCACGCAGGCGCAAACCCTCCTCGACCCGCATCACCGGGTGCCCGGCGGCTTCCAACCCCCTGAGCCGCGCCCACATCTCGCGTTTCTTCGTGACCTGGTGCGGTTGGGTGTAGGACATGTCCGCCACCTCCAGCCGCCGCACCACCGTCAGGAACCCCGAGTTTTGCGCCGCCTCGAATATCGCGCGGCCGCGCTGCGTCCGAACCATGATCGAGTTGAAGCCCGCGTCTTCCTTCGTGGGCTGGCAATGGGGCCAGAAATCGCCCGAAACCACGTCGGCGCTTTCGCCGATCCCGTCGGGGCAGATCCTGCACCGCGGCTGGCTACACCATTTGCTTTCGTCGTCCCAAAGCTCGGCATAGGTCAGCTCCACCGCGTGGCCGTCGCGTGTCTCCACCCGCGCGCGGCCCGGATTTCCGTAACCGCGATAGCGCATCACGGTGACGTCCCGCTCGCGATAGCCCAGCTCGTGCACGAGATCGCGGGATTTGCGGAACTCCGGCCCGCCGCCGCAGACGATGGCCAGCATCGCCTTGCAGTGTTCGACCACGCGCGGGTCCTCGCGGGCGTAATTCCGGACGCCGGTGATGTCGCAGGGCTTGCCCACGACGGCGAAGCGTTCGCCGAGGTCGAGCGCCGCACGCAGCGAGTCGAGCGGCGTGGACGGACCGTAGCGCGACCCGGAGGCGCGAATGACCTCGTCGACGGAGCGCGAAAAGACGGTCTCGCTGCGCATCGGGGCCTCCGCCGCCGCCTTCACCTGCATCACGAAATCGACCTCGCCGCGCGCCAGAAGGGAGGCGGCCAGCGCCGTCATCGCGCCGCCACCCGCCGCGCGAAAGCGCAGGTCGGGGTCGGTCGCATGTCCCAGCACCACCTTGTCCAGCCGCCCCCAGACCGGGTCGACGGCGATGCCGTCCTCGGTGGACGGCGCGCTGACATTGATCCCGGGGCAGGTGCGCGCGATCAGCGCCCATTGTTCCGGGTCGATCGGCGCGATCTGGCGCGGGCGCTGGCGGCCGTCGGGCGTGATCGTCGCTTCGATGCGGTCCTTGCCCGCGATGGACTGGCACAGGCCGCAGCCCATGCAATGGCCGGTCTCCACGATCTCGGCGAGGGAGGTGAAGGACGATCGATCGCTCATGCCCTCTCCCTGCGCGGCGCATCGGTCACGTGAACAGGCGGGCGGCGGGATGTCCAGGGCATCGCCGCCTCCAGCTGTCCCGCCACCTGGAACAGCAGGTCCTCGCGCGCGAATGCGGCCTCGAGGTGAACGCCGATGGGAAGGCTCTCGGTGCTCTGGCCCAGTGGCAGGCTGATCGCGGGCTGGCCGGTGACATTCGCCAGCAGGAGAAAACAATCCTCGGCATGGATGATGTCCGACCATTGGCGCGGCCTGAGACCCTGCATGTCGGCGTCATGGGTGCCATGCGGCGGCGCGGTTCGGATACTCGTCGGCGTCAGGAACAGGTCGTGCGTGCCGAAGAACGGCGCCACCTGCCGCGTGACTGCATCGAGATGCGCCATGGCGGCGATCAGTTCGGTGGCGGGGATGGTTTTGCCATATCTGTAAGTCTCGTAGGTCGTGTGATGAAGCAGGGTGGGCGACGCGGCCTGTCCGGTGTTGCGCGCGATCTCCTCGACGCGGAGCGCGATGCCGGCGGCGGCGGTCGTCAGGATGGCATCGACCAGCCTGTCCCAGTCATAATCCGGCGCGGCCTCCTCGACGTCGTGGCCCATGGCCGAAAGACGGCGCGCGGTGTCCTGTACGGCGGCTACCACCTCGGGCTCGATCGCCCCCCCGTTCGGCGCGGCGGTGCTGACGGCGATCCGCAGACGGCCGGGGGGTCTCGTGCAGGCGGTTCGGCACGGCATCGCCAGCTCCGCAATCGCGAAGGGATCGCCCGGCACGGCACCGGCCCAGGCGTCGAGCGCGGCGGCGCTGTCGCGCAGGGTTCGGCTGACGACGAATTGCACGGGGCGACCGCCGGGCGGCATGCCGATGCCGGGGGCGGCGCTGATCCGTCCGCGGCTGGGCTTGAGGCCGACAAGCCCGCACCAGGCGGCGGGATTGCGGATCGAACCGCTGCCGTCCGAGGCATGGGCCATCGGCACGATCCCGGATGCGACGGCGGCGGCGGCCCCGCCGCTCGACCCCCCGGCGCTGCGGTCGGTATTCCAGGGGTTGCGGGTGATCCCCGCAAGGCGGCTTTCGGTGGAGGCCGACCATCCGAACTCGGGCGAGGCGGTGCGTCCCATCAGGTTCAGACCGCTCGCCCGCATGCGCCGCACGATCTCGCTGTCGGCGGTGGCCACATGGCCCTTCAGCATCAGGCTGCCGGAATCGCAGACGCGCCCGGCCTGCGTGGCCGACAGGTCCTTCAGCAGGAAGGGCACGCCGCTGAACGGACCCTCCGATGCGATGTCCGGGGCTTCGACCGCATCGGAATAGACCTCCCGCACGGCGTTGAGGGCGGGGTTCACCCGTGCCGTGGCCTCCGCCGCGCAGCTGGCCAGGTCCGCGGCGCTGACCTCGCCCGACCGAACCAGCGCAGCCAGCGCAAGAGCATCGTGGTCGGCATAGTCCGAGAGGTTCATGTCGGTGTCACCGGCACCTGGGTGCGCAACACCACCGCGGCATCGACCGCGGGCGCGGCGCGGGGTCCGGCGATGACCGGGTTCACGTCCATCTCGGCGATATGGTCGCGCATCGCGTGGCAGATCGCCGAAAACCGCGCCAGAGCTTCGGTGAGCCGGTCGATATCCGATGGCGGCGCACCGCGCGCGCCCTGAAGCAGTTTCCAAGCCTTGAGCGATTGCAGGAGCCGCCGGGCCTCGCCCGTGCCGAACGGCGCGACGGCGAAGGCGCGGTCGTCGAGGATTTCGACCATCGTGCCCCCGGCGCTGACCATCACCACCGGCCCGAATTGCGGATCGTTCACCATGCCGAGCGCGATCTCGACGCCGGGATCGGCCATGGGCGCGACGGCGACCTCGGGGCCCAGTCCGCCGAGCGCGGAATAGGCCGCGCGCACGGCCTCCGCCGAGGGAAGGTTCAGATGCACCCCGCCACTGTCGGATTTGTGCAGAACCCCCGGAACAGCGGTCTTGAGGACGACGGGATACCTCAGCGCGTCGGCGGCGCTCACGGCATCGGATTCGGTGGCGACGACAACGCCCGCCGTCGTGTCCAGCCCCAGATCGGCCAGCATGCGCAGCGCGTCGGTCTCGCCCATCCGGGACATCGCTGACAGCCGATCGTGCCAAAGGCCGAGCGCATCCCGGGGCAGGGCGGGGGCGTCCTCGGTCTCCCGGGATCGGAAGGCGCGGTAGTCGAAGGCCGCCTTCACGCCCTCCAGCATCGGGCGCAGCCCGTTGATCACCGGCACGCCGCATCCCAGCATCTCGGCGGCGAACCCCATGTTCGGCGCGGCGCCGAGCGCGTAGCTCAGCGCATAGGGTTTGGCGTGGCGCGCGGGCATCTTGCGCGCGGCATCGATGGTGCTCTGAACCCCCGCCGTGGTGTCGGTGTAGAAGAATTCATGCACCAGCCCCGCGACGCCCGGATCTTCTGCAAGAATATCGAGGCAATCGCCCATCACCACGCCCAGTTCCTCGGTATAGGGGCCGGCGGCATCCAGCGGGTTTGCCGGTTCCAGCCCGAAATAGATACGCTTTTCCAAACGTTCTACCGAGGCGGGCGCGAGATCGGCGAAGGGCAGGCCGAGATCGTCGGCGAGATCCAGCATCAACTCCCGCAAGCCGCCGGAATCGAGCAGGCTCGCCATCTCGCCCGGGCCCATCCTCGGATGGATCGCGAGGATCTGTGCCGCGGCCATCATCGCGTCGAGATCGGGCACGCGGATCGCGCCATAGCGATCGCAGATCGCCTCGAACGCCGCGTGATCGCCCGCAAGCGCGCCGGAATGGGTGAGCGCGAAACGCGCGCTGGCGGCCGTGCGTCCGACCTTGAGGATGATGACCGGAACATCGCGCCGCGCGGCCTTGTCGAGCGCGGCGACGAAACCCTCAGGATCGCGGATCGCCTCGGCGAACAGGGCGACGACGCGGGTCGTCGGCTGGTCGAGCGCGTAATCCATGTAGTCCGCGATC
Source organism: Paracoccaceae bacterium (assembly GCA_024742695.1). Lineage (GTDB taxonomy): Bacteria > Pseudomonadota > Alphaproteobacteria > Rhodobacterales > Rhodobacteraceae > JANSXY01. The sequence goes on from JANSXY010000020.1 coordinate 62,286, forward strand.
GTGCCGTTGATTTCCTGCCCCTGCGCGGTCAGCAGGTTGAAGCCATAGCGCGGCGCGGCGTCGGCCAGCATCGCGAAGACGGACCCGGAATGGCACAGAACGGTGATATTCCCCGGCGTCAGGGTGGTGGGTTCCTGGAAGCTGACGAAGGTGCCCGCGTCGAAGTTGAAGAACCCCATCCCGTTGCCGCCGCAGACGGGAACGCCCGCCTCCACCGCCATGGCGCGCAGGCGGTCGGTCAGGACGGGCGTGGTGTCGTGCTCGATCTGGCAGAAATCGAAGATGACGGCGGCGCGCGCACCCACGCGGATCGCCTCGGCCAGGGCCGCCTCCATGCGGGGGGAGGAGACCGACAGCACCGCGAGGTCGGGCGCTTGCGAAAGCTCCGACAGGCCGCCGACCACCTCGACCCCATCGATTCGGGGCAAGGACGGGTTCACGACCGTGGCCTTGCCCGAATAGCCGCCCGCGCGCAGCGTCCGGATCATCAGATCGCCGACGGAGCCACGCTTGGCCGAGCCGCCGACCAGCGCGATGGACGCGGGCGCGAGGAGCGGGCTCAACGGATGGCCCTCGGCCGCTTCGGGCGGGATCGGGCGTGTCTCGTTCATCGTGCCATTCCTTTTCCGTCACACGCCGCGGAACACCGGCGCGCGTTTCTCGACGAAGGCGCGCGGGCCTTCCTTTCGGTCCTCGCTGGGGATCATGCGGGCGACGGTCTCGTATTGCCCGGCATTCACCTTGTTGAGCGCGTCCTGGAACGTCTTGTTCTCCGCATCGCGCACGATCTCCTTGGTCGCCGCGTAGACAAGCGGCGGGCCCTTGGCGAGCTTGGCCGCGATCTCCCACGCCTTGTCCATCAGGTCGGCGGCGGGCACCACGTGGTTCACGAGACCCCAGCGATGCGCCTCCGCGGCATCGAACCAGCGCCCGGTCAGCAGCATTTCCATCGCGATGTGATAGGGAATGCGCTTGGGCAGCGCGATATAGGCGGCAGGGGCGTGGGTGCCGATATTGACCTCGGGCAGGGAAAAGGTCGCGTGCTCGGCGGCGATCAGGATGTCGGCATCCATCGCGATCTCCAGGCCGCCGCCGCAGCAGATGCCGTTGATCGCGAAGATCACCGGCTTGTAAAGGCGCGGAATGTCCTGAAACCCGCCGAAGCCGCCGACGCCCATATCGGCGTCGTTGCCCAGCCCGCTGGGGTCGGCCTTCATGTCCCAGCCGGGGCAGAAGAACCGCTCGCCGGTGGCGGTCAGGAGAAGCACGCGCAAATCCGGATCGTCCCGGAAGGACAGAACGATCCTCCCAAGCGCCTGGCTTGCCTTCGCGTCGATGGCATTGGCGGGCGGACGGTCGATCGTGACGATCAGAACGCCATCGCGCGTTTCGGTGGAGATGCCGGAGGTGTCGGGCAGGGTCATGGGCGGATCACCTTGATGATGGCGTGAAGGTTAGACCGGCGCGGCCGGGTCGGCCCAATTCAAAATCCGCAACGGAGCCTTCGGTTTGCCGAAAGGAAATCACCCGAAAAAGAAACGGCCGTGCGGACCATTCGTGCCGCTTCGGGCAACGGTGGTCCGCACGGCCTCCGACAGGGAGAGTGTCGGTGTTCGCGGGCAGGATCAGCTTTCGTCGATCCACCAGCGCTGCAGGCCGCGCATGCCGTCCAGTTCGAACACGCCCGACATCTCCTCGGGGTGCTTGACCTTCTCGGCGGCGCCGTCGACGGCCTGGATATAGGCGGGGATCAGGGCGCCACCCTCGTTGTGGATGATCGCCTGTGCCTCCCAATAGAGCTCGCGCCGCCGGTCGGTGTCGGCCTCGCCCTGCGCCTCGACGATGATCTCGTCCAGACGCGCGTTATTGAACCGCGTGTCGTTCCAGCCCGATTGCGAGGAATAGATCAGCGACAGGATCGAGTCCTCCGTCGGGCGCCCGCCCCAGTAGGAGTTGATGAACGGCTTCTGTCCCCAAACCTCGGTCCAGTATCCGTCCGCAGGTTCGCGCGTGATCTCCACCTCGATCCCCGCGGGCCGCGCCGTTTCCGCGAACAGGACCGCGCTGTCGACGGCGCCGGAATACGCGGCCTCCGACGTCGACAGCGGCACCGTGATGGTGTCGAGACCGGCCTCGCGCAGGTGGAACCGCGCCCGGTCGGGATCGTACATGCGCTGTTCCAGGTCGGTGTTGAAGAACTGGTGCGACGGCGCGATCGGGTTGTCGTTGCCGAGCGTGCCGAAGCCGCCCAGGATACGCTCGATGAACGCCTCGCGGTCGAAGGCGTATTTCATCGCCAGGCGGATGTTGTTGTCATCGAAAGGTGCGGTATCGGTCAGCATCGGCCAGCTGTAATGCGCCCGCAGCCCGTTGGTGATCAGCTTGACCCCCGGCACACCGTTGATCCGGTCGGCCAGACGGAAGTCGACCTTGGTTATGATATCGGCCGACCCGGACAGGAGGGCCTGAACCCGCGCGCTGGGATCGTTGACGGCGGTAATCTCGATCGTGTCGACGAAGCCGCGATCGGGCAGCCACATCTCGGTGTTGCGCGACAGGCGAACGCCGGTGCCGGGCTCGAAGCTTTCCAGCACGTAAGCGCCCGCGCCGATGCCGCTTTGCCAGTCCACGCCGCCTTCCGCTGCCGGCAGGATCGCCAGTTGGTAGGCCGAGAAGAGATAGGGGAAATCGGCGTTGCGACGCGCGAGTTGCATCACCACGCGATTGGGCCCGTCCGCCGTCATCTCCGAGATGATCTCGAGCTGGCCCTTCACGCCGGATTCCGAATCCTCGGCCATGTGGAAGGCGATCGAGGCGATCACATCTTCCGACGTCACCGACTGGCCGTTGTGGAATTTCGCATCCGGATTGAGGTCGAACACCCAGCGGCTGGTGTCGGGGTCGGGCGTCCAGGACGACGCGATCTCGGGGATCAGTTCGTTCCGAGGGCCGACATCGATCAGGTAGGCATGGATGTTGTAGAGCGTGCCATAGACGATCTCATTCTGCGCGAGGCGGGGATTGAGCGTGTCGGTCGTCGCCGAGCCGCTGAGCGCCACGTTGAAATGCCCGCCCATCATGGGCGTCGCGCGCGCGCGCCCCGGCCAGAGGCCCAGGCCGCCACTTGCGCCGACGGCCCCGAGCGCCGCTGTCTGCGCCATGAAGCCACGCCGCGTCGGGCCTTTGACCTGCGTGTGGAATTGCGGTTTTTTCATTGCCATCTCCCTGGTTTACGGAGCCTCCCGTGCATGAGTCCTGCCGAAATGGCATCACATGCCGGGAACGCCTGCGCCCATTATGACGCAACATTGTTTTCTTATGAGGAAACATCCGTTGCGTTCTGTCAAGCCTTTCATGCCGCGCCCGTCAGATTGGTCGAGCGTGGCGGATATTGATCGATTTCGACTGCACGTAGCCTGCCAACCCTTCGCGCCCGCGCTCGCGCCCGATCCCGGATTGCTTCACGCCGCCGAAGGGTGTCTCGCAACTTCCGAGCGCCCATTCGTTGATGTGCACGAGCCCCGCTTCGAGCTGGTCGGCGCACCAGAGGGCGGCGTCGAGATCGCGGGTAAAGACCCCGGCGGCAAGGCCGTAATCGGTGCTATTGGCCAGGGTGATGGCGTGGTCGAGGTCGTCGGCTCGCAGGATCGACAGGACAGGGCCGAAAATCTCCTTGCGGCTGAGGTCCATGTCGGCGGTCACACGGTCGAAAACGGTCGGCTCGTGGTAGTATCCGGCCCGGTCGGGGCAGGAGCCGCCGCCATTTACAACGCGCGCCCCGGCCGCGCGGCCCGACGCGACGGCATCTGTCACGCGCGCCTTCTGACCGGCGGAGATCAGCGGCGTGATGTCCGCGTTCTCCCAGCCCGGGCCGATGCTCAGCCCGCGGACCATCTCCGCCACCGCCTCTACCACGCGGTCGTGGATGTCCGCTTCGACGATCAGGCGGGACATCGCATCGCAGACTTGTCCGGCGTTCTCGAAGATACCGATGCGCACGTTCTCGACGACGGTGTCGATATCGGCATCGGACCGCACGATGGCTGCCGACTTGCCGCCCAGTTCCAGGATGCTTGGGACGATACGGGCTGACGCGGCGCGCATGATCTCGCGACCTGTCTGGTCCGACCCGGTGAAGACGATCAGGTCGACGCCCCCGTGACCGGCAAGCGCCGCTCCGGCCTCGGCCCCTGTTCCACAGAGTAAGTTGACGGCGCCTGCAGGAAACCCCGCCTCCATCGCGACTTCGGCTAGGACGTAGCACGACAGCGGTGCAAGCTCGGCCGTCTTGACGATATTCGCATTCCCCGCGGCCAGCGCGGGCGCCAGCGACCGGGCCGCCATCAGGTGCGGGAAATTCCACGGAACGATATGCGCGACCACCCCATGGGGTTCGGGTTTGACATAGGTGGTCAGGCCATCGGCGAGCGGGATGAACTGCCCTTCGATTTGGCTGGCGGCGGCGCCGAAATACTCGAAATAGCGCGCGGCGGCCAACGCTTCGCCTTTCGCATCCGACAGGGACTTGCCGACATCGCGGCAGATGATCCGCGCCGTCTCGTCCGCGCGGTCGCGCAGGAGCCGTCCCATCTGCTGAACCATCGCGCCGCGGTCGAGCGGGCGCATCCCCGACAGCGCCCGCGACGCGGTGACGCCCCGCGCCGCTGCGACCGCGCGATCGATGTCCCGGGGCCCGGCCATCGCGACCTCCGCCAGCGGCTCCGCCGTTGCGGGGTCCATCACCGTCAAGTGTTCGCCGCCGGGTCCCTCGCACCATTCGCCATCGACGAAGTTGCGCCAGACACGGGCGATCTCGGGCGGGCTGCAGGCATCCTTCATCTGCGCCTCCCGGGAAGCGGCAGGTCCGTGTTGATATCGGCCTGTTCGATGCGGAAGGGCGCGTCGTCCGTGACTGGCGCATCGAGCGCGCGGGCCGCGGCATGGCCGGTGAACACCGCCTCGGCCAGCAGCCCCGGCGCATGCGCGTCGCCGATCACGGTTAGAGAACGCAAGGCAGGAAAGCCGCCTTCGGCGCGCAGCGCCTCCAGGTCCCGCATTAGGGCGTTGTCCGCGTCGCGCATCGTCACCAGGACGACGGTGGCAGCGGAAAGGGTTTCCGGTGCTTCACCGTACATCCCCGCGACTTCGACGTCCCGCGGCCCGATTTGTCTGAGGTTGCGGTTGGGCAGGATGCGGATGCCGGCGGCCACAAGCCGCCGCTGCACTGCGCCGATATCGTAGGTGTATTGCGTCCAGGAGGACGGCTGCGGCATCGGCGTGACCAGAGTAACGGCATGCCCCTCTGCCGCCATTTTCTCGGCCAGCGCGCCGCCGATCACGTAGGGGTCGTCGTCGAACACGACCACGGGGCCGGTCGTTTCGGCGCCTGCCATGATATCGTCGGGGGTCAGGACATGGGACGCCTCCGCCCCTGGGATCGGGTCGAGATTGCTCAGGCCCACGCCGTCGCGCCGCCAACCAGATCCAGTGGCGACGATCACGTGATCGGGGGCGAAGTCGGCCACGTCCGCGGCCGTTAGGCGGCTTTCGCGGTAGACTTCGACGTTGGGCATCTTCTCGATCTGACCCACGCGCCAATCGCGCACGCGGATCCATTCCGAAAGGCCCGGAAGGCGCGTGACCCGTTTGAGATGGCCGCCAAGCTCGCGCGTCGCCTCTGCCAGCGTCACGTCATAGCCCCGCGCACCGGCTGCGCGTGCGGCCTCCAGCCCTGCGGGCCCGCCACCGATCACGAGGACGTTGCCCGGGGTATCCGTCGCCGGGATCCGCTCGGGGTGCCAGCCCCGGCGCCATTCCTCCGACATGGTGGGATTCTGCGTGCAGCGGATCGGCACGGTCAGCTGGTTCGAAGCGAGGCAGATGTTGCAGCCGATGCATTCGCGGATGTCATCGAGCCGACCCTCTTCGACCTTCTTCGGCATGAACGGATCGGCGATCGATGGCCGTGCCGCGCCAATGAGGTCCAGCACCCCACGGCGGATCATCGAGACCATGGTGTCGGGGCTGGTGAAACGGCCCACGCCCACCACAGGTTTCGAGGTCAGGCCCCTGATGAAACCGATGCTGTCCTCCTGCCAGCCTTCCTTGCGGAAGCGCGAGGTCAGCATGTCCGCCCCGGTGGCCACGTTGACGTCCCAGAGGTCGGGCAGGTCGGCCAGCATCTCGACGACCGCACGACCGTCTTCGTCGATGCTGCCGTCAGCGGCTTCCCTGAGACCGAAGCGCAACCCCACGGCGACGCGACCCGCCGCTTCCTCCAGCGTGTCCTCGAGGACCTCGCGCAGCAACCGGACCCTGTTTGCGATGGGGCCGCCATAGGCATCTGTGCGCCGGTTCAGCTGCGGTGACAGGAAATCCGTGAAGGCGGTGATCCCGTGGCTCGCGTAAAGCGTGACGATGTCGAAGCCGGCTGTGATGGCCCGGCGCACGGCAATCCGGTGCCAGCGGCGCAGTTCGGCTATATCCGCAGGGCTCATTTCCACCGCGTTGCCGGGAAAATCCTTTGCGGACTTCGGGCGAACCGAGGGACCGAAGGTGGGCAGGCGGCTGTAGAGGTTGTGCGAGGTCAGGCCCGAATGGCTCAGTTCGACCCCGGCCAGCGCGCCGTGTTCATGTATCCCCTCCGTCACCCGCGCATTCTGGCGCACGTCCTCGTCGGACCAGAGACGGCTGCACCCGGTCGCGGGCGTGTCGGCGGAGGGGTGGATCGAACACCATTCCGTGTTGACGACGCCCCAACCGCCCTCGGCCTTGTTGGCGCGCATCGCGGCCGCCGTGCGCGGGTACTGATAGCCCGAGCCGTTGCAATGGGGCACCTGGTAAAACCGGTTGCGCGTCTCGACCGGGCCGATGCGCACCGGCTCGAACAGGATGTCGTAGCGCGGGTCTCGGACCGCGTTGCCCGTGCGGGCGCCGTCGGGCGGGCTGGCGTTCATGCGAACCTCTCCGATTGGGGCAGGGCCGCGCGGGCTGAACCCGCGCGACCCGGTCCTATACGCCGCGGAAATTCGGCGCCCGCTTCTCGACGAAGGCGCGGGGGCCTTCCTTGCGGTCCTCGCTGGGGATCATGATTTCCACGGTCTTGTATTGCCCGGCGTTGACCTTGTTCAGCGCGTCCTGGAACTTCTTGTTCTCGGCATCGCGCACGATCTCTTTGGTGGCCGCGAAGACGAGCGGCGGCCCCTTGGCCAGCTTGCGCGCCATTTCCCAGGCCTTGTCCATGAGGTCCGCCTTGGGCACGACGTGGTTGATCAGGCCCCAGCGATGCGCCTCCTCGGCGTCGAACCAGCGGCCTGTCAGCAGCATCTCCATCGCGATGTGATACGGGATGCGCTTGGGCAGCGCGATGCAGGCTGCCGGCGCGTAGGTGCCGACGTTGATCTCGGGGAAGGCGAAGGTGGCGGTATCGGCGGCGATCAGGATATCGGCGTCGAGTGCAAACTCGAACCCGCCGCCGCAACAGATGCCGTTCACCGCGCAGATGATCGGCTTGTTCATTCCCAGCAGGTCCTGGATGCCGCCGAAGCCTCCGACGCCGTAATCGGGGTCCTCGATGATTTCGTCCACCGCGTTCTTGAGATCCCACCCGGCGCTGAAGAACTTGTCGCCGCCGCCGGTGATGATAGCGACACGCAGGTCGGGATCGTCCCGGAACTCCAGCATCACCTCGCCCAAGGCGCGGCTGTTGGGCGCGTTGATCGCGTTTGCCGGAGGGTTGTCGAGCGTGACCTGCAGAACGCCGTCCTCGGCATGGATCTTCACGTTTTCATGGATGGGTGGCTTCATGTCGGTGTCTTTCTTGGGGCGCGTACGCGCTGTCATGGCTTTTTGGCGGCGTTGAGATGTCCCGCTCGCCGTCGAAGGGTAGAGTGGCGAAAGGATGCCGCTCCAGTTCAAATCCTCGAAGGGTGCTATGCGTCTTGCCGATAGCACCCCTCCGGTCACGAGCGCGTCACGCCGCTTTCGCGAATGCGCTGCCGGATGCGCTTGGTCGCCTCTTCCGTCCCATCGTGATGCGTTCCGAACCAGTGATCGAAGGGCAGCTCCGGTTCACCGTAGTTGCACTCGAAATACCGATGATGCAGCTGGTGGTAGAAATCCCCGACATTGATGCCGGTCTCGGCCTCCTCGTTCGGCACGACCCGTTCGTATCCCGCATGCGATGTCGGGGCTAGCAGCGCCTTGACCTGCAGACTGAAGAGGAAATGGATCGGGTGCGAGGCCAGCACGATGTGGATCAACGCCGAACTGAAGTAGATTAGATGTTCGACCGGGTGCATCGAAAAACCCGACCAGGGCCCGCAGATGATGTTACGGTGATGGATGTGGTGCACGTGCTTGTAGAGCGGCTGCCAGTGGATCAGGCGGTGAATCCAGTAGAAATGGATGTTGCCGAAGATCGCCAGGACGACGAAGAGCAGGACGAACCAGATCGGATTGTCTGCCCAGGCCATGACCGGCATGTAGCCGTTGGCAAAGGCCCAAAGGCCGATCACCTCATAGGCCGTCCAGATCGGAACGCCGCTGACCAAGGACCAGAACATGTTGTCCCAGACCTGTCTGCCCAGCGTGAAGCGCTGTCCATTCTGGAAGCTCCGCTTGTCGTAGCGGAATGCGTTGCCCTGGCCGGCGAAGGTGTAGAACCAGAGATGCAGGCCCCCTGCAAGCAACGAGAACATCACGAGGTTGCGCAGGAAGACGAAGGCGATCCAGTCGAGCGCGAAGCTCTGCGCCTGTTCCAACGGTGGGGTGAGGTAGAACCAGGTCAGAACCGCAATGCCGGCCACGACCAGCTTCTGCGAGATCGGCAGCCAACCGCCCAACACCATCTTCAGGATAACGAAGGGGCGAAGCGGCCATTGCGCTAGCGGCGAGGTGGGAAGGGGCAACTCGGGGTGCCAGTTCCAGCCGCCCTGCATCTGGCGCTTGGGGGGCGTGCCACTGCCCTTGTTGGAAACTTCGGCGTCGATCGATGCCATGGTTCAGCCTCCGTGTTGCTGCCGAGCGTTGAGAGGCGGAGAGCCACGCGGTCGGCACGCATTCCTTTTTCAATGCCGCAATCCCACCAAAGGTCTTGCCCGCCCGCACCGCCCAGTCGCTCGGCCTCCTGCCGTCCTTCTGGGCCCTGGTTTGAAAGAGTGCGACCTTTGCGTGGTCTCGCAAACGAACTGCTGCCATAGATATGCTTAAGACGCAAATACTTTTTCACCTAAGGAAAATTCTTCCGGTAACGGATGATCGCGGCGGGCATCGGGGGTGCCAGGAGGGATGCCTCGCGCCTGTCTGGCGCTGAGCAGGCAAAGCGCAGCTGTCCCGGACGCGGGATCGGGGATCGTAGAGATGAATGGCACCGCGTATGTGTCCTGCCGATCCTTTCCATTCCGGTGGGGTGCCCGTCCGCGGGAAGCATCATCCCGGAGGTCGCGACGTGGATCAGGACGACGATGAACGCGAACCTGCAGAGCCCCCGCCATGGGCAGCCTTCGGAAGGCCAGTGCTTGGCCCGCTTCGCGGAAGATGGCTCTCGCTGCGCCTCGTTCTCAGGGAAGAGCAGAAGCGCCGCTTTCAGTCGATCGGTGTGACACAGTTCGCCGTAGCGCCGGGATCGACATTGATCCTCATTACGTCGACGTCGCGATAGGTAGTTTTGAGCAGGATGCAGGTGAGGCGGCCACGCTGGCGACGTGCGATGAAGCCAGCCAGCGTCCAGCTACCCTTCAAGCCAAGTTATTCCAACAAGACCTTTGATAGCGTTCTTGCTCTCGGTATGGCAGTGCTTCGCGGTTGGACATGTTTTTCTTGCCTCCCAGCGTTCTCGTGGCGGTCGGGGCAACTCGCTCGGCGTCGTTCAGCGAAGGCTATGGGGGCGGGGGAAAGCCCCTCCAGTTCACAAATGCCAAACGAGGTGGCCAAGATAGCAACTGGGTGTGTCGCGGCACCCCTGCAGGCTGAGGTGTCGGAGTTATCAATACCACCATTAAAGCCTTTGAATTTGCCCTTCGCACCGTCTTGCACAGATCTGGGAAAAGCGGATTGCGCGCACGTGACGACGCAAGGGAGCGGAGCAAAACCTGTCATGGTTGCCATCACCTACATCGAACATAACGGAACCCGCCACACGGTCGACGTGGTCGTAGGAAAGACAGTTATGGAGGGTGCGCGGGACAACGGCATTCCCGGCATCGAGGCTGATTGCGGCGGTGCCTTCGCCTGCTCGACCTGTCATGTCTATGTCGATCCTGCCTGGGTCGACCTGCTGCCTGCGAAGGAGGCGATGGAAGAGGACATGCTCGATTTCGCCTACGAGCCCGATCCGGTGCGGTCCCGTCTCACCTGCCAGGTCAAGGTTACGGACGGGCTCAAGGGCCTCGTCGTGCAAATGCCGGAGAAGCAGATCTGATGGGTCGAAACGGCTCCCACCTGGCACCGGCTTCACCTTTTGAAACAGACTGCAAGAAGTAGCATCGGAACGGAAATTGCAATGACTGGCATTGTGGTGGTCGGTGGAGGCCAGGCGGGCGCCTCGCTCGTGGCGAAGCTGAGAGAGGTCGGCTACAGCGGTCGGCTCACACTCATCTGCGGCGAGCGTGTCCCCCCCTATCAGCGGCCGCCCTTGTCGAAGGCCTATCTCAAGGGTGACATGGACCGCGAGCGCCTGTTTCTCAGGCCGGAGAGCTTTTACGCCAGCCAGGATATCGATCTTCGCCTTGGCGACTGGGTGACCGAGATCGATCCGGCGGCAAGGCTCCTCAAGGTCGGAGGTGAAACGCTCGCCTACAGCCAACTAGCACTGACGACCGGCTCCGTTCCGCGGCGTCTGCCGGCACTGATCGGGGGCAGTCTCGGGGGCGTCTACGTGATACGCGGCCTTGCCGATATCGATGCGATGGCACCCGAGTTCGTCGCGGGCCGCAGGCTACTGATCGTCGGGGGCGGATACATCGGGCTTGAAGCGGCCGCGGTTGCGGCGAGCCTCGGGCTTGAGGTGACGCTTATAGAGGCGGCGCCGCGCATCCTGCAGCGGGTCGCCGCGCCGGAAACCTCGGATTACTTCCGCGCGCTTCACGCTGCCCATGGCGTTCGACTGCTGGAAGGCACAAGTCTGGACCGCCTTCTTGGCAGCGGCACAGTTCGGGCCGCAGCGCTGAGCGATGGACGGGAGCTTGAGACCGACTTCGTGCTTGTCGGGGTCGGTGTGTCACCCGCGACCGGCCTCGCGGAAGCGGCCGGACTTGCGATCGACAACGGCATCCGGACGGATGAACAGGGCCGCACGTCGGATCCCGCGATCTGGGCGGCGGGCGACTGCGCCTCGTTTCCGCACAAGGGCACGCGGATCCGGCTCGAGAGTGTGGGGCATGCGATCGACCACGCCGAATGTGTCGCCGCGAACATGATAGGTGTCGACAGGGCCTACATCGCCACGCCCTGGTTCTGGTCGGACCAGTATGACGTCAAGCTTCAAATCGCCGGGCTGAACACGGGATACGACCGAGTGGTTGAGCGATCCGGCGAAAGCCTTTCAACCTCCATCTGGTACTACAAAGGCGATCAGCTTCTGGCAGTCGATGCCGTGAACGACCCGCGTGCCTACATGGTCGCCAAGCGCATCATCGAGGCAGGCCATACGGTCGATCCCCAGCTTGTCCAGGATCCCGACACCGACCTCCGGCATCTCCTCGCAATAGCCGCAGCGCCAGATACAAGTGCCGCGGCATCCTGAACCGACTAAACCCTCCCTGCGGATCGGACACGATCAGCAAACTGCGGCGCCAAAGCTGGACTTGCCCGGCTTTGGTGGAGAGCTGTTGATTTCCATCCAGAACTGACCCGGGTAGCGGCCTGATTTCCACTGAGAACTGACCCATGTGACCCTCCCCTTCGCGACAGGCGATGGGGGACAACGGAGTGATCCACATGGGACTTTTGAACATCATCCGGAAGCTGCGCCTGCGACAGGG
>JANSXY010000014.1 GCA_024742695.1 Paracoccaceae bacterium
GTGATCGACATGGTGCTGCTGCCCGGATCGACCCGCGCCGCCCCCGCGATAGGGCTTGACTCCGCGGGGGCGGCGCGCCGAGGTTTCCCCGAACCTGACGACGGGGGGAACCGATGAAGACCGCACTCGTGACCGGCGCCGCGCGCGGCATCGGCCTTGCCACGGCAAGGCGGTTTCTGGAAGGCGGCTGGCATGTCCACATGCTCGACCGCGACGGCGAGGAACTGGACCGCGCGGGTGCCGATCTCGCGGGGGCGACCCTGCACGTTCGCGACATTTCCATCGGCCAGGATGTCGAGGCGGTCGCGGCGGCGATCCCGGCGCTCGACGCGCTGGTGAACAACGCCGGCGTCGCCGATTTCGGCCCGATCGAGGAAACCGGCTTCGACCGCTGGCGCACGGTGATGGACACCAATCTCGACGGCACGTTCCGGATGAGCCAGGCGCTGACCCCGGCGCTGAAGGCGCGCCGCGGCGCGATCGTCAACATCGCCTCGATCTCCGGCCTGCGCGCCTCCACCCTGCGGGTCGCCTACGGCACCTCGAAGGCGGCGGTGATCGGCCTGACGCTGCAACAGGCGGTGGAACTGGGCGAACACGGCATCCGGGTGAACGCGGTCTGCCCCGGCCCGGTGCGCACCAAGCTGGCGATGGCCGTCCACAGCCAGGAGATCATCGATGCCTATCACGATGCGATCCCGCTGAACCGCTACGGCACCGAACGCGAACTGGCGAACGTGATCTGCTTCCTGTGTTCGGACGAGGCCTCTTACGTCACCGGTCAGTGCATCGCCGTCGATGGCGGGTTCGAGGCGACGGGCATCGGCCTGCCGGCGCTGCGCAGCGATATCCGGTGATCCCGGCGCCGCGGCACATCACGGCGCGCGACGGCGCGCGGATCGGCTATCGCATGTCCGGCGACGGCCCGCCGGTGGTGCTTCTGCACGGGCTCGCGCAAACCTCGGCGATCTGGTGGGAGAATGGCGTCGCGCCGGCGCTCGCGCCGGATTTCTGCGTGATCGCGCCGGACACGCGCGGCCATGGCGCATCCGACCGGCCGCGCGACCCGCAAGGCTACGGCACGCGGCTGGTTCACGACATTCTCGACGTGATCGACGCGGAAGCGGCGGCGCCGGCCCGCCTCGTCGGCTTCTCGATGGGTGCCGACCTCGCGCTCAGGCTGGCCGCCGACCATCCCGGCCATGCCGCCGGCACGCTGCTGATCGGCTCGGGCTGGTCCAGCGCCGATCTGCGCGACGTCTATCTCGCCATCGCGCTCGGCCTCGCCGCTCGCCCGCCGGAACCCGATCGGCACGATGCCGAGGCCCTGCTGGCGCTCGCCGAGGCGATGGACGCGATCCTCGGCCTGCCGGAACAAGCCGTGTCAGGCATCGCCGGGCCGGTCGCCGGGATCATCGGCGCGGCCGACCCGGAGCGGCCGTTCGCCGAGAAACTCGTCGCGCTGCGCCCGGATTTCACCCTCACCCTGCTGCCCGGCCTCGCGCATGAGGAAAGCTGCCGGGCGCCGGAACTGCCGGCCCTGGTGCGCGCCTTCGCCGCCCGGCCCTGACAGGAAGCAAGGGGCCCGGCACCCATCCCGGCGCCGGGCCACCCTGTCAGTGTAGAACCGCGTCGTCGGGCTTCGGCCGGTTCGTGGCCGCCACGCGTTCGCCCACGATCAGCCCGTCGGCCCCGGCGGTGACGGTCAGCGTGTCGCCGTCCTTCACGTCGCCGGCCAGGATCATCTCGGCCAGCGGATCCTGCAGGCTGCGCTGGATCACCCGCTTCAGCGGCCGCGCGCCGAACACCGGGTCATAGCCCTCGTCGGCCAGCCACTTGCGCGCGCCCTCGTCCAGCTCCAGCGCGATGTTGCGCGCCGCCAGCCGCTTCTCCAGCCGCCGCATCTGGATCTTCACGATCCCGTCCATGTCGGCCCGCGTCAGCCGGTCGAAGATGATCGTCTCGTCGAGGCGGTTCAGGAACTCGGGCCGGAAATGCGCCCGCACCGCGTCCATCACGTCGCGCCGCGCCGCCGAACTGTCGGACCCTTCGGGCAACTGGCTCAGCGCCTGGCTGCCGAGGTTCGAGGTCAGCACGATCAGCGTCTGCTTGAAATCGACGGTGCGGCCCTGCCCATCGGTCAGCACCCCGTCGTCCAGCACCTGCAACAGCACGTTGAACACGTCCGGATGCGCCTTCTCGACCTCGTCGAACAGCACCACCTGGTAGGGCCGGCGCCGCACCGCCTCGGTCAGCACCCCGCCCTCGTCATAGCCGACGTAGCCGGGCGGCGCGCCGATCAGCCGGGCGACCGCGTGCTTTTCCATGAATTCCGACATGTCGATGCGCACCATCGCGCTGTCGTCGTCGAAGAGATACTCGGCCAGCGCCTTCGTCAGTTCCGTCTTGCCGACGCCGGTCGGGCCGAGGAACAGGAACGAGCCCAGGGGCCGGTTCTCGTCGTTCAGCCCGGCGCGGGCGCGGCGCACCGCGTTCGACACGGCGACCACGGCCTGCCGCTGGCCGATCACGCGCCGGCCCAGCTCCTCCTCCATCTTGAGAAGCTTCTCGCGCTCGCCCTCCAGCATCTTCGTGGTCGGGATGCCGGTCCAGCGTTCCACCACCTCGGCGATCTGCTCGGGCCGCACGGTCTCTTCGACCATCATCGACTCCTCGCGGTTCTCCGCCTCGGACAGCTGCCGTTCAAGCTGCGGGATCACGCCGTAGGACAACTCGCCCGCCCGCGCCAGGTTGCCCTCGCGCTTGACCTGCTCAAGCTCCGCCCGCGCCCGGTCAAGCTGTTCCTTCAGGCCGCGCGCGCTTTCCAGCGTGTCGCGTTCCGCCTGCCAGCGCGCGGTCATCTCGGCCGACCGCTGGGTCAGGTCCGACAGCTCCCTTTCCAGCTTCTCCAGCCGGTCGCGGGACGCCGCGTCATCCTCCTTCTTCAGCGCCTCGGCCTCGATCTGCTTTTGCAGGATCTCGCGGTCCAGCGCGTCCAGTTCCTCGGGCTTGCTGTCCACCTCCATGCGCAGCCGGCTCGCCGCCTCGTCGACCAGGTCGATCGCCTTGTCGGGCAGGAACCGGTCGGTGATGTAGCGATGGCTCAGCGTCGCGGCCGCCACCAGCGCGGAGTCGGAGATCCGGACGCCGTGGTGCAGCTCGTACTTCTCCTTGATCCCGCGCAGGATGCTCACGGTATCCTCGACCGTCGGCTCCTCCACGAAGACCGGCTGGAACCGGCGGGCCAGCGCCGCGTCCTTTTCCACGTACTTGCGGTATTCATCCAGCGTGGTCGCGCCCACGCAGTGCAACTCGCCCCGCGCCAACGCCGGCTTGATCAGGTTCGCGGCATCCATCGCGCCGTCGGTCTTGCCCGCTCCGACAAGGGTATGCATCTCGTCGATGAACAGGATGATCTCGCCCGCCGCGGCCTCGATCTCCTTCAGGATCGCCTTCAGCCGCTCCTCGAACTCGCCGCGGTACTTCGCACCGGCGATCAGCGCGCCCATGTCCAGCGCCAGCAACTTCTTGTTCTTCAGGCTTTCCGGCACGTCGCCCGAGATGATGCGGAGCGCAAGCCCCTCGGCGATCGCGGTCTTGCCGACGCCGGGTTCCCCGATCAGCACCGGGTTGTTCTTGGTCCGCCGGCTCAGCACCTGCATGGTGCGCCGGATTTCCTCGTCGCGGCCGATGATCGGGTCGATCTTGCCCTGTTCGGCGGCCTCGGTCAGGTCGCGCGCGTATTTCTTCAACGCGTCGTAGCCTTCCTCGGCGCTCGCCGTGTCGGCGGTGCGACCCTTGCGGATATCGGTGATCGCGGCGTTCAGTTTCTGCGCCGTCACCGCGCCGGCATCCAGCGCCTCCTTCGCCTTCGAAGGCACCATCGCCAGCGCCATCAGCATCCGTTCCACCGGAACGAAGCTGTCGCCGGCCTTCTTGGCGATCTTCTCGGCCTCGTCCAGCACCCGCACGGTCGCCCCGTCGGCATAGACCTGGCCGGCATCGCCGGACACCTTCGGCAGCTTGCCCACCGCCGCCTCGACGGCCTCGGCCACCCGCTCGGGCGCGCCACCGGCCCGGCGGATCAGGTTCGCCGAAAGCCCCTGGTCGTCATCCATCAGAGCCTTCAGAAGATGTTCGGGCATCAGCCGCTGGTGGCCTTCCCGCATCGCGATCGTCTGCGCGGCCTGAAGGAACCCGCGCGACCGTTCCGTGAACTTCTCGACGTTCATCGGTCTTCTCCTTTTCCAAGCCCCCGGCCTTTGCGGCGCCCGCCTCGCGGCACGCCCCTTCCGGGTCTCGATAGATCAGGTGGCAAGTCTCCGCCGGCATTTCAAGCGCCGGGCAGCGGAATCGCCACCGGCAACGGTTTGGTAACCCTGGCCGTGGCTTGATGGCGGATATCGCCACCGTTCGGGACATTGCCGATGCTTCGCACCCTGCTTCGCCGCGCCGCGCGCCTTCTGGCCCCGCCGGGGCCGGCGCCGCGGCCGGTGCCGGTGCCGGCCGGTCGCGCCCGACCCTCGCAGAAGTGAGACCGACCATGCGAATCCTCTCCGCCCGGATCACCCGCGCCCGCCGCGATCGCGCCTTCGGCGAGGTCGAGGCGCTGGTGACGCTGATCGTACTGCCCAACGAGACCGCCGGCATCGAACGTGTCGATGTCACCGTGTCCTCGCCGGCCCAGGCGCCCGGCGCCGCGACGCTGCGCGAACGCTTGCTGGCGCAGGCGAAACTCGGCTACGCCACCGGCCGGATCGGCCGTCGCGCCCGCTACGCCGCCTGACCGCCGGGCTTGACCCCGCCCGCCGTTGCGCCGATGACGGCGGGGCGGCAGCACGGGGGACACCATGACAGCAACCGACGACCGCCTGATCGTCGCCATCGACACCGGGGACGCCGTGTCGGGGCTTTCGCTCGTCGACCGGATCGGCCCGGCGGTGGGCTTTTACAAGATCGGGCTCGGGATGCTGACCACCGGCGGCCTCGCGCTGGCCCGCGAACTGAAGGACGAGCGCGGAAAGCGTGTCTTCCTCGACATGAAACTCTACGACATCGGCGCGACGGTCGAGGCGGCGGTGCGCGGCCTCGTGCGCTTCGATCTCGATTTCCTCACCGTGCACGGCGATCCGCAGGTGGTGCGCGCCGCCGCCGAAGGCGCCGCCGGCTCCGCCACGAAGATCCTCGCGGTCACGGTCCTGACCTCGCTCGATCGCGCCGATCTCGATGCCAACATGATCGTGCCGGGCGATCTGGCCGAAATCACCGTCGAACGCGCCGCGCGGGCGCTGCGGGCCGGGGCCGACGGGGTGATCACCTCGCCGCGCGAGGCCGCTGCGATCCGCGCCCTGCCCGAGGCCGCGGGCCGGCTGATCGTCACGCCCGGCGTGCGCCCCGCCGGCGCGGCGGCGGGCGACCAGAAGCGTATCGCCACGCCCGCGGCGGCGATCCGGGCCGGCGCCGATCACATCGTTGTCGGCCGCCCGGTCTGGGCCGCGCCCGACCCCGCCGCGGCGGCGCGGGCGATCCTGGACGACCTCGCCGCGGCCTGACGGCGCCGGCCACGGCAGGCGCGATTTTGGTCCTCAAGTATCCCGCGGGGGTGCGGGGGCGCGAAGCCCCCGCCGCGTCGGCCGCAGCCCGTGCAACGGCCTCAGTTCTCGTTGATGTCGCGGTCCCAGACCTTGACCTGGCCCTGCCGGATCCCGGCCCATTTCCGCAGCCCGATCCACGCGGCGAGCGACCCGACCGCGAAGACCAGGATCATGATCGCCAGATTGCCGCCCAGCACGCCCAGGGCGACGAGAAGGCCGACAAGCGCCGCGCCAAGCCCGAAGCCCAGCGCCATGAAACTCGGCAGCACGATCTCCAGGATGCCAAGCAGCGCCGCGGCCACCAGCCAGACCCACCAGATCTGCCAGATATCCATCAGCCCCGCCCCTTGAGCATTCGGAACGCGTCGCCGAAGGCGTCAAGCGCCTGCGCCGGCACCACGACGACCTGCTTGCCCTCGCCCTGGCCCACCGCCGTCAGCGCCTCGACCTGCTTCAGCGCGACCTGGTACTGCGCGGCCTCCAGCCCGTTGTCGCGGATCGCCATGGCGATCACCCCGGTCGCATAGGCCTCGGCATCGGCCAGCACGCGCCGCGCCTTGGCCTCCTGCTCCGCCGCGTACAGTTCGGCATCTGCATTCAGCTCCACCGCCCGCTTCTGGCCCTCGGCCTCGGTCACCTGGGCGCGGCGGGCGCGTTCGGCGTTGAGCTGCTGCAGCATCGCCGCCCGCGTCGCCTCGTCGAGGTTCACATCGAGGATTTCGGCGCGCGTCACCTCCACGCCCCAGTCGTCGACCATCAGCGCCACCGCCTCGCGCACCTTGCCGATCAGTTCGGCGCGGTTCGACTGTACCTGGTCAAGCTCCAGCTTGCCGATCTCGGAACGGACGATCCCCGCCACCGTCGTGGCGATCGCCCCGTCGATGTCGCGGATCCGGTAGACCGTCTTCTCCGGTTCCGTGACCCGGTAGAACACGCTGGTCTCGACCTTCACCAGCACGTTGTCGGAGGTGATCGCATCCTGCTGGGCATTCGGCAGTTGCCGTTCCAGCACGCTGACCCGGTGCGCCACCCGGTCGAGGAAGGGCACGATCAGGTTGATCCCCGGCCCCAGCACCGCGCGCAGCCGTCCGAACCGTTCGACGACGTGCTTTTCCGATTGCGGGACGATCCTGACCCCCAGAAGAACACACAGGATGACGAAAATGGCGAGCGCCAGAAAGACGGCATTGCCGCCTGTCAGAACCGATGGATCCACGACCCGACCTCCGGAAAACCTAGACAGCGCGCACAGTGCCACCCCCCGGCACGGCTGAAAAGCCCCGATGGCATGGCAGGGAAAACGAATGGTGACCGTCGCCGCCGCCGCGCCCCGGTGCTAGGATCGCGGCGCCATGCCCGCCCTGTGCCGCGACTGCCTGACCCGATTCGACTCCGGCCCGCGCTGCCCGGCCTGCCGGTCGCCCAGGGTTCTGGCGCATCCCGAGCTTGACGCGCTGTCGATCGCCCATGTCGATTGCGACGCGTTCTATGCCGCCGTCGAGAAGCGGGACGATCCCGCGTTGCGCGACCGCGCGGTGATCGTCGGCGGCGGTCATCGCGGCGTCGTGTCGACCTGCTGCTACATCGCCCGGATCCGCGGGGTGCGTTCGGCCATGCCGATGTTCACCGCGCTGAAGCTGTGTCCCGACGCGGTGGTGATCAAGCCGCGCGGCGACCGTTATGCCGAGGTGTCGCGCCTGATCCGCGCGAAGATGGACGCGCTGACCCCGGCGGTGGAGCCGCTGTCGCTGGACGAGGCGTTCCTCGACCTCACCGGCACCGAACGGCTGCACGGCGCGCCGCCCGCCGTGCTGCTGGCCCGGCTGATCCGCGATATCGAGGCCGAGATCGGCGTCACCGCCTCGGTCGGCCTGTCGCACAACAAGTTCCTGGCCAAGATCGCCTCGGACCTCGACAAGCCGCGCGGCTTCTCCGTGATCGGCCGGGCCGAGACGGCGGCGTTTCTGTCCGGCAAGCCTGTCGGCCTGATCTGGGGTGTCGGCGCGGCGATGCAGGCGGAACTGGAGACCGCCGGGATCGCCCGGATCGACGACCTGCTGCGCTGGGATCGAAAGGAGCTTGGCGCCCGGTTCGGATCGATGGGCGACCGGCTGTGGCACCTCGCGCACGGCGAGGACAATCGCCGCGTCAGCGCGCATGATCCGGTGAAGTCGATCAGCAACGAAACCACCTTCGACGCCGACATCGCCGCGCGCGACCGGCTGGAGGGGCATCTGTGGCGGCTGGCCGAAAAGGTGGCGGACCGGGCCAAGGCCCGCGACCTCGCCGGGCGCACCGTGACGCTGAAGCTCAGGCGGCAGGATTTCACCCTGCTGACCCGGCGCCAGTCGCTGCGCGAACCGACGCAGATGGCCGACCGGCTGTGGCAGGCGGGGCAGGCGCTGCTGGCGCAGGTGGCCGAACCGGGGCCGTTCCGGCTGATCGGGATCGGCCTGTCCGATCTGGCGCCCGCCACGGTCGCCGACCGGACCGCCGATCTTCTCGATCCCGGCGCCGCGCTTCGGGCCGAGGCCGAACGCGCGACCGACCGGATACGCGCCCGTTTCGGACCCGACGCGATCGTCAAGGGCCGGTCGCTGCGCTGATCCCCGGCGCTGTTCCCCGGCGGTCGGCCCGGCGCTACTCGGCCGCGAGGCCGATCTCGGGGCGCCCAATTTCGGCGATGCAGCCGATCACCCGGTCCATCAGCCGGCAGAACGGCGCGAAACCGGAATGCGGGCGAATCTCGCCTTCGTTCATGTAGAGCGAACGGTCGATCTCCACCTGGATCGCGTGGCGGCCGGAGGCGGGGCGCCCGTAGGTCTGGGCGATATAGGCCCCGGCGAAGGGCGTGTTGCGGACCACGCAAAGGCCCTCGTCGGCGAAAGCGGCCTCGATCCGGTCCATGACCCGCGGCGCGGCGGTCACCCCGAACCGGTCGCCCAGCACGATCTCGGGCCGCCGGCGTCCGCGCCCGCCCATCGACTCGATCGCCTCGCGCGGCATCGAGTGCACGTCGACGAGGATCGCCTCGCCGAATAGCGCCTGGCTTTCGCCGATCAGCGCTGCCAGCCGCTCGTGGTAGGGCCGCCAGATCGCGTCGATCCGCTCCGCCGCCTCTGCCAGCGTCAGCTTGCCGCGGTAGATCGCGCGGCCGCCGGCGACCACGCGCGGGATCACGCCGAGGCCCGAGTTGATCCGCGGATTGTGCGCGGCCAGCCGCACGTTCTCGATCAGCGCGGGGTCGAGTTCGTCCGGGGCACGGTTGAGATCGAGATAGGCGCGCGGCGCCGTCGCCGCCAGCAGCGGCGCGCCCGCCTGCGGCGCGGCGCGCAGCAACTCGTCGACGAAGGCATCCTCGGAGGTGCGGATGGTACGCTTGTCCAGCACCGATCGCGCGAGGAAACTCGCGGGATAGGCCCGGCCGCTGTGCGGCGAGGCGAAAACGACGCTGGTCAACCGCGTCGTCGGCTGGGTCAGGCGATAGGGCGCGTCGGCCATTCTTTACCCCCGTCGTCAGGACTATAGCGACATTTCCGACGCCGCCGAAACCCCTTGAAAGGCCGGACGACTCCTTTTATAGACCGCCGGACCGACGCGGTTCCGCCCGCGTCCTGGACCATTGGCAGGGCGGATCGATGACGGCTCAGGGCGCGTAGCTCAGCGGTAGAGCACTACGTTGACATCGTAGTGGTCACTGGTTCGATCCCAGTCGCGCCCACCATCGCCGCCCCCGTTCGCGGGGGCATCGTTCTTGCAAAGGCGCACGCGCGCCGCGACCAGGGGAAGACCGATGAAGGTCCGCAACTCGCTCCGCTCGCTGAAGCAGCGTCACCGCGATTGCCAGATCGTGCGCCGCAAGGGCCGCATCTACGTGATCAACAAGACGCAGCGTCGCTTCAAGGCCCGCCAGGGCTGAATCGACTTCGCGACGATGAAAAGGGCCGCGCCGGGGCATCCGGCGCGGCCCTTTCCGTTTGGCCGCGTCAATGTCCTGTTGACCGGTTTCCGCCAGACTTCGCGCTCGTCCATCCCTGCGGTCGAAGGAGCGGGCAATGGTGGCCAAGTGCGGATTCTGCGGCGGAACCGGCACCAAGATGATCGTGCTGGAACCCTACGGCGCCCCCAGGCGGCTGGGGGCGGTGGCCTGCGGCAAGTGCGGGGCGGTTCTGGGCGTCGCCGATCTGCCCGACGCGGGCGCGATGCTGCATCACCAGGCCGAGCGGCTGGAGGGGTTGCGCCACCACATCGAGGTGCTGGAACGCCAGGTCGGCGCCCTGTCGCGCGAGATCGAGCGGATCGAAACGCACCTGACCCGCCATCACGGCGCGCCCTAGCCGTAGCTGCGGGTATCCTCGATCACCTTGCCGTCGTTGGGCAGGCTGCCCGGCGCCACGATCTCGACCGTGCCCTTGAGCTTCAGAACCGACTGGACGGAGGCCTCCAGCGCGGCCATGTCGCCGCCCTCGGCCTCGACCTTGACGGTCATCACGTCCATCTCGCCCTCGCGGCCGGCGACGACGCGGGCGCGGCTGACCTCGGGGTGGCGGGCGACCAGGTCGGCCACCTGCTCGGGGCGCACGAACATGCCCTTGATCTTCGTGGTCTGATCGGCGCGCCCCATCCAGCCCTTGATCCGCAGGTTCGTGCGTCCGCAGGGGCTGTGCCCCGGCATCACCGCCGACAGGTCTCCGGTCGCGAAGCGGATCAGCGGGTAGTCGGGGTTCAGCGTGGTCACCACGACCTCGCCCACCTCGCCGTCGGGCACCGGATCGCCGGTTCCGGGGCGCACGATTTCCACGATCACGCCCTCGTCGACGATCATCCCCTCCATCGCCGGGCTCTCGTAGGCGATGTTGCCCAGGTCCGCGGTCGCGTAGCACTGCAGGCACAGGATGCCGCGGTCGCGGTATTCGGCGCGCAGCGACGGGAACAGCGCCCCGCCGCCCACCGCCGCGCGGCTGATCTTCAGCGTCACGCCCATCTCGTCGGCCTTGTCGAGGATCACCTTGAGGTAATCGGGCGTGCCGGCATAGGCGGTGGTGCCCACGTCCGCCGCGGCGCGAACCTGGAGTTCGGTCTGCCCGGTCCCGGCCGGCAGCACCGCCGCCCCGACCGCCCGGCACCCGGCTTCGAAGATCATCCCCGCCGGCGTCAGGTGATAGCCGAAGCAGTTGTGCACGATATCCCCGCGGCCGATCCCCGCCGCGTGCAGGAACCGCCCGGTGCGCCACCAGTCGCCCGAGACGCGGCCCGGTTCGTAGATCGGTCCGGGGCTTTGGAAGACATGTTCGAAATCGGCCGGGGCGACCGTCGTGAACCCGCCGAAGGGCGGCAGGTCGGCCTGTGCGCGGCCCAGTTCCGACTTGCGGATCACCGGCAGCCGCGCCAGCGCCGCCGCATCGGTCACCGCCGCGGCTTCGACGTCGCGCAGATGGCCGGCGATCGCCGGGGCGCGGTCGATCGCGCGGGCGATCTGGCGCGGCAGCGCCTCGGCCAGGTCGGCGGCGCGGCGGTCGGCGCTGCGGGTTTCGAGATCGTCGAAATAGCTCACCGAAACATCCCTCATCACGAAAGCCAGCGCTTGCGGCGGCGGTAGGACCGCACGTCGCGGAAGCTCTTGCGCCCCTCGTCGGACATCCCGAGGTAGAATTCCTTCACGTCGGGGTTCTCGCGCAGTTCCTTCGCGGGGCCGTCCATCACCACGCGGCCCGATTCCAGGATGTAGCCGTAGTGCGCGAAACGCAGCGCGACGTTGGTGTTCTGCTCGGCCAGCAGGAAGGTCACCCCCTGTTCCTCGTTCAGCCGGCGCACGATGTCGAAGATCTGTTCGACCAGCTGCGGGGCCAGGCCCATCGACGGTTCATCCAGCAGAATCGTTTCCGGCCGGCTCATCAGCGCGCGGCCGATCGCCGTCATCTGCTGTTCGCCGCCCGAGGTGTAGCCCGCCTGGCTCTTGCGGCGTTCCTTCAGCCGGGGGAAATATTCATAGACCATCTCGAGGTCGCGGGCGACCGCGGCGCTGCCGTCGCGCCGGGTATAGGCGCCGGTCATCAGGTTTTCCTCGACGGTCAGGTGCTCGAAGCAGTGCCGCCCCTCCATCACCTGGATCACGCCGCTCTTGACCAGGTCGTTCGGCGTGAGTTCCGCGATGTGGCGGCCGCGATAGGTGATCGTGCCCTTGGTGACCTCGCCGCGCTCGGAATGCAGCAGGTTCGAGATCGCCTTGAGCGTGGTGGTCTTGCCCGCGCCGTTGCCACCCAGAAGCGCGATGATCCCGCCCTTGGGCACCTTCAGGCTGACGCCCTTCAGGACGAGGATCACGTGGTTGTAGATCACCTCGATGTTGTTGACCTCGAGCAGGGTTTCCCCCGCCATCGCATCGGATGTCTCGGTCTTGGGTGCGGCGTCCAGCATCTCGGGCCTCGATAATCGGTGGTGCGGGGGCCGGGCGGCCCGGCCCCCGCGGATTTCGATCAGTTGCAGCGCATCTCGACGCCGGCCTCGGCCGCGAAGGCCATCGAGTCTTCCTCGATCAGCGGATCGATGACCGAGGCATCGCTCATGATGTAGTCGGTCAGCGCGACCCACTTGCCGTCGGCAGCGTTCCACTGCTGCACGATGCCCATGCCGGACCCGCCGTGGTTCTCGCAGGAGACGGAGAACTCCGGCCCGATGCCCGGCGCGCCCAGTTCGGCCATCCGCGCATCGGTCATCGCCAGGGCTTCCATGCCGTCACGCATCATCGCCGGGGTGATGTCGGCCACGCCGTGCTTTTCCTGCGCGATCCGGATCGCCTCGGCCGCCAGCATCGCCGCGTACATGCCGCGGGTGTAGAGCACCGAGCCGACGTTGGACCCGTCGCCGGCGGCGTTGCCGGCCTCGTGCACATGGGTGCGGATTTCGTCGAACACCGGCATGTCCGGGTTGATCCGGTTCATGTTCAGCGCCTTGTAGCCGTTGGCGGCCATGCCCGCCGGGGTCACGTCATGCTCGGCGCCCGACCACCAGGTGCCGATGAAGTTCTCCATCGGGAAGTTGATGTTCGCGGCTTCCTGGATCGCGACCTGGTTCATCACGCCCCAGCCCCACATGATCACGTAGTCCGGCCGTTCGCGGCGGATCTGCAGCCACTGGCTCTTCTGTTCCTGGCCCGGGTGGTCGACGGCCAGCAGGCTGAGTTCATAGCCGTGCTTCTTGGCCAGTTCCTCCAGCGTGCGGATCGGCTCCTTGCCGTAGGCGGAGTTGTGGTACACCAGCGCGAGCTTCTTGCCCGACAGGTCGCCGCCGTTCTCGTCGAGCAGGTAGTTGACTGCCACCGAGGCCGCGTTCCAGTAGTTCGCCGGGTAGTTGAACACCCATTCGAACACCTTGCCGTTCGCCGCCGAGGTCCGGCCATAGCCCATCGTGTGCAGCGGGATGCCATCGGTCATCGCCTTGGGGATCAGCTGATAGGTGATCCCGGTCGACAGCGGCTGGTAGACCAGCGCACCCTCGCCCTTGGTCGACTCGTAGCACTCCACGCCCTTCTCGGTGTTGTAGCCCGTCTCGCATTCGACAACGCGGACCGGCACGCCGCCGATGCCGCCGTCACGGGCGTTGAGCAGCGCGAAATAGTCCTGGTAGCCGTCCGAGAACGGGATACCGCCCGCGGCATAGGGGCCGGTGCGGTAGCTGAGATCCGGGATCACCAGTTCGGCGACCGCCGGACCCGAGGCCACGGCGCCGGCCAGCGCCAGTGCAGCCAGTTTCATCATCTTCATCGGTAATCCTCCCTTGGTTCGTCCGATGTTCGGTTCCTCCTGCCGCGCACCGCCGGGGCCGGCCGGCGCGCGGGCTCGGCCCGGCCTAGTAGGGGAAGGGCCAGAGTCTCAGTTTTTCCTTCGCGACACGCCACAACTGCGCCAGCCCGTGCGGTTCCAGGATCAGGAACATCACGATCAGCGCGCCGATGATCACCAGCTGGATATGCGCCACGATATCGGTCGGCCAGCCCAGCAGATCGACGCCGATCACCTTCAGCACCACCGGCAGCAGCACGAGGAACGCCGCCCCCGCGAAGCTGCCGAAGATCGATCCGAGGCCGCCGATGATGATCATGAACAGCACCAGGAACGATTTCTGGATGCCGAACGCCTCGCCGACCTCGACCGCGCCAAGGTAGACCGCGAAGAACAGCGCGCCCGAAACCCCGACGAAGAACGACGACACCGCGAAGGCCGAAAGCTTGGCGGTCAGCGGGTTCACCCCGATGATCTCGGCGGCGATGTCCATGTCGCGGATCGCCATCCACTTGCGGCCGATGGTGCCGCGGGTGAGGTTGCGCGCAAGCCAGGCCAGCACCACGAGGATCGCAAGGCAGAACAGGTACTTCGCCGATGCCGTGGTCGCCGGCCCGGTCACCGCATGGCCGAGGAACGTGCGTTCCGGGGCGCTGATCTGGCCGGAGGCGGAGTAGTTGTAGAACCACGGCACCTTGTTGAAGAGCCAGACGAGGAAGAACTGCGCCGCCAGCGTCGCCACCGCAAGGTAGAACCCCTTGATCCTCAGCGACGGCAGGCCGAACAGCACGCCCACCAGCGCCGTGACCCCGCCCGCCAGCAGGACGTGGATCAGGATCGACACGTCGGGGAAGGCCGTCATCAGCTTGTAGCAGGCATAGGCCCCAACGGCCATGAAGCCGCCGGTGCCCAGGCTGACCTGGCCGCAGTAGCCCGTCAGGATGTTCAGCCCGATCGCCGCGATCGCGTAGATCAGGAACGGCACCAGAAGCGCGTTCGCCCAGTAGTCGTTGATCAGGAACGGGATCACGCCGAAGGCGACGATCAGCACCGCGTAGTACCGCCAGCGGTCGAAGCTGATCGGGAAGGTCTGGCTGTCGTCCCGGTAGGATGTCTTGAAGTCGCCGGCCTCGCGGTAGAACATCAGACCGTCTCCTCGTTGTCTTCGGCAATCACGGCCCGGTTGGCCGGCCTCGCATAGCCCGTCGCCTCGGAATGGCGGACCAGCCAGAACCAGCAGGAAAGCCCGGCCCCGGCGCCCAGCGCCGCAAGGATCAGCGCGACGACGGTGTTGCCGCCCTCGTCGCCGCCCGAGGCGAGCGCGAGGTAGCCGAAGGCCCAGAAGCCCGACCAAGCGATGACGTTCAGGGTCGCGATCAGCTTGGCCATCCCGTCATACCCTCTCGATGATCTTCTCGCCGAACAGGCCCTGCGGCCGGAACACGAGGAAGATCAGCGCCAGCACGTAGGCGAACCAGTTCTCGGTCGCGCCGCCGACCATCGGGCCGATCAGGAACTCGAACAGCTTCTCGCCCACGCCGATGATCAGCCCGCCGACGATCGCGCCGGGGATCGAGGTGAAGCCGCCCAGCATCAGCACCGGCAGCGCCTTGAGCGCGATCAGCGACAGCGAGAACTGCACACCGGATTTCGCGCCCCACATGATCCCGGCGACCAGCGCCACGAACCCGGCCAGCGACCACACCAGCACCCAGATGAAGCTGAGAGAGATGCCCACCGACAGCGCCGCCTGGTGATCGTCGGCCACCGCGCGCATCGCGCGGCCCTGCTTGGTGTACTGCGAGAAGATCACCAGCCCGGCCACCAGCACCGCCGCGACCACCGCCGCGACGACGTCGAGCTTGTCGATGAAGAAGCCGTAGAAATCCTCGCCACCCAGGAAGGCGGTGTTCTCCTCGATCCAGAACGAGGCGCCCTGCGGCAGGCCCACGTCCAGCGTCTTGATGTCGGATCCCCACATCAGGTCGCCGACGCCTTCGAGGAAATAGGCCAGGCCGATCGTGGCCATGAACAGGATGATCGGCTCCTGCCCGACGAGGTGGCGGAAGATGAACCGCTGCACCAGCCACGCGAAGACGACCATCACGATCGTCGTCAGCGCGATCGCCAGCAACGCCGGCACCTCCCAGCCGAAATGGTGGATCTTGGTGCCGAAGATCGCGTTGATCAGGTGCGCGAAGGGCACCTGGCCCTCCATGATCCCGACGAGGGTCAACGCCGCGAACAGGGCCATCACGCCCTGGCTGTAGTTGAAGATGCCGCTGGCCTTGAAGATCAGCACGAAGCCCAGCGCGACGAGCGCGTACAACACCCCGGCCATCAGCCCGTTCAGCGCGACCTCGACGCCGTAGAGGATTTCGGTAGGCATCTCAGCTGTTCCCCCTTGCCGCCCGGTCAGTCATGGGCCACGCCCAGGTAGGCGTCGATCACGTCCTGGTTCCGACGCACCTCGTCGGGCGTGCCGTCGCCGATCTTCTTGCCGTAGTCCATCACCACCACCCGGTCCGACAGGTCCATGACCACGCCCATGTCATGTTCGATCAGCGCGATGGTGGTGCCGAACTCGTCGTTCACGTCGAGGATGAAGCGGCTCATGTCCTCCTTCTCCTCGACGTTCATGCCCGCCATCGGCTCGTCCAGCAGCAGAAGCTTCGGCTCGGCGGCCAGCGCGCGGGCCAGTTCGACCCGCTTCTTCAGCCCGTAGGGCAGCCGGCCGACCGGCGTCTTGCGGATGTTCTGGATCTCGAGGAAGTCGATGATCTTCTCGACCTGCTCGCGGTTCTCGCTTTCCTCGCGTTCGGCCTTGCCCCACCACAGCGCCTGCGCCAGCATTCCCGATTTCATGTGGTTCAGCCGCCCGGTCATGATGTTGTCGAGAACGCTCATGCCCTCGAACAGCGCGATGTTCTGGAAGGTCCGCGCGATGCCCAGCCGGGCGACCTGGTAGGGCCGCATCGGGCCGCGCCGGTAGCCGCGGAACCAGACCTCGCCCTCCTGCGGGACGTAAAAGCCCGAGATCACGTTCAGCATCGAGGATTTGCCGGCGCCGTTCGGCCCGATGATCGCCCGGATCTCGCCCTCGCGGATGTCGAAGCTGATATCCTTGATCGCCACCACGCCGCCGAAGCGCAGCGTGATGTTCTTCATCTCCATCAGCACGCCGCCGATCTTGCGCCCGTCGGCGGTGGTGTAGCCCTCGGTGCTCATGTCGTTCATTCCGCCGCCATCCTCTGCCCGGCCGGTTCGACGATCGCCGCGTCGGCGATCTTCAGCGTCGCCTTGATCTTGCCCTTGCGGCCGTCCTCGTAGGTCACCTCGGTCTCGGTGTAGACCGTCTCCGATCCGTCGTAGAGCGCGCCGATCAGGTCGTCGAACTTCTCGGCGATGATGTTGCGGCGCACCTTGCGGGTGCGCGTCAGTTCGCCGTCATCGGCATCCAGTTCCTTGTGCAGGATCAGGAAGCGGTGCACCTGGCAGCCCGACAGCATCGGATCCTCGGCGACCGAGCGGTTCACCTCCTCCACGTGGCCGCGGATCATGTCGTAGACCTTCGGGTGGCCGGCGAGTTCCTGGTAGCTGGAATAGGCGATGTTGTTGCGCTCCGCCCAGTTGCCCACCGCGGTCAGGTCGATGTTGATGAAGGCGGTGCAGCGGTCGCGGCCGGCGCCGAAGACGACGGCCTCCAGAATGTTGGGGAAGAACTTGAGCTTGTTCTCGACGTATTTCGGCGCGAACAGCCGGCCGTCCGCCATCTTGCCCACGTCCTTGGCGCGGTCGATGATCCGCAGGTGCCCGGTGCCTTCCTCGAAGAAGCCCGCGTCGCCGGTCGCCACCCAGCCCTCGGCATTCTTGGTCGAGGCGGTCGACTCGGCGTTCTTGTAGTATTCCACGAAGGTGCCGGGCGAGCGGTAGTAGACTTCGCCCGAATCGGCGATCCGCACCTCCACGCCGGGGGACGGCACGCCAACGGTATCCGAACGCACCTCGCCATCGGGCTGCTGGGTGATGAACACCGAGGCCTCGGTCTGGCCGTAGAGCTGCTTCAGGTTGATCCCGAGCGAGCGATAGAAATCGAAGATCTCCGGCCCGATCGCCTCGCCCGCCGTATAGCCCACGCGCACCCGGCTGAAGCCCAGCGTGTTCTTCAGCGGCCCGTAGATGAACAGGTTGCCCAGCGCATAGGCCAGCCGGTCGCCGCCGCCCACCGGCTTGCCGTCGAGAATCGCGGGGCCGACACGCCGCGCAACCGCCATGAACCGGTGGAACAGCCACTTCTTGAGCCGGCTGGCATCTTCCATCCGGATCATCACCGAGGTCAGCTGCCCCTCGAACACCCGCGGCGGCGCGAAGAAATAGGTCGGCCCGATCTCGCGCAGATCGGTCATCATCGTCTCTGCGCTTTCGGGGCAGTTGACGGTGAACCCCGCCCAGTAGGCCTGGCCGATCGAGAAGATGAAATCGCCCACCCAGGCCATCGGCAGGTAGGCCAGAACCTCTTCGTTGTGGGTCAGCCGGTCGAATTCGACCGAGGCGCGCGAGGTCTCGATGATGTTGCGGTTCGACAGCACCACGCCCTTGGGCTTGCCGGTGGTGCCCGAGGTGTAGAGCATCACGCAGGTTTGGTCGTAGCCCAGTTCCGCGATCCGCTTGTCCAGCTCCGCTCCGTAGCGGTGGTGGCCGGCGCGGCCCTCGGCCACGATGTCCTCCAGCGCGTTCATCCGCGAATGGTCGTATTTCCGCATCCCGCGCTTATCGAGATAGGCGACATGCTCGATGTGATGGATCCGGTCCTGAACCTCGATGACCTTGTCGACCTGCTCCTGGTCGCCGCACACGACGAAGCGGGCGCCGCAATGGTCGAGCACGTAGGCCATCTCTTCGGCCACGGCGTCCTGGTACAGCGGCACGGGAATCGCGCCGCACATCTGCGCCGCCACCATCGACCAGTAAAGCGCCGGGCGGTTGCGGCCGATGATCGCCACGTAGTCGCCGCGCTCCATCCCCAGCGACAGGAACCCGAGCGCCATGGCGCGGATTTCCTCCGCCGCCTCGGCCCAGGTCCAGCTTTGCCAGATGCCGAATTCCTTTTCCCGGTAGGCCGGCAACGCGGCGTAACGCTCGACGTTGCGCGCCAGTAGCGCCGGAATGGACTGGGGGCCGGCCGAAGCCGCGCTGTCCGTCGCCAAACTCTCCTCCCGCGCCGGTTTCCCGGCGTCATCGTTCCCTGCCGCCGGCCGGGTCCTCCTCCCGCGCCGGTTGCGTGGGCACATTGCTGGGCGGCAAAGGTTTCGTCACTTTTTCCCAATCCTAACGAAATGTAACAGCCAGCCTACCCCCTTGGCCGTCGTCCGGGGCGCGTGTACCGATACGGGCAGGAGGAGCGGATGCAGGCCGACGAGACGACCGCCAAGCTGATGCGGGCCGGGCTGAACCTGATCCAGCAGGCGCTGTCGATCTACGACCGCGACCTGAAGCTTGCGCTGTGCAACCGCCCGTTCCAGGAGATGTTCGACCTGCCCGAACATCTCGTCACCCCCGGCGCCGCCTTCGAGGACACGATCCGGTTTCTTGTCAACCGCGGCGAATATGGCCCCGTCGACGACGCGGAGGCCGCGGTGCGCGCCCGCGTCGACCAGGCCCGCGCCTTTCGCCCGCATTACATGGAACGCCGCCGCCCCGACGGCCGCACGATCTCGGTCGAGGGCGCGCCGCTGCCGCAGGGCGGCTGGGTCACGGTCTATACCGACATCACCGCGATGAAGCGGCAGGAGGCGCTGTTGCGCGCGCGGTCCGCCGAATTGTCCGACCAGCTTCTGGCGCATACCGAGCAACTCGCGCAGGCCAACCGGCAACTGGCGGCGACCAACGCCGCGCTGGAAGAAGCCAAGCGCGAACTGACCGAGATCGAGGCCCGCACCCGGCTTGTGACGGAAATGACGCCGGCCCATATCGCGCATGTCGATCCCGGGCTGCGCTACACCTTTTCCAACCGCCGTCTGTCGGCGGTGATGCCCGGCAGCCTGTCCGACATCGTCGGCGTGCCGGTGGCCGAGGCGCTGGGGGCCGAGACCTTCGCGCGGATCGAACCGTGGCTGCGGCAGGCGCTGGCCGGCGAGGCCAACGTGTTCGAGATCACCCACGACCCCTCCGGCCGGCGCATCCGCATCGCGCTGACGCCCGACCGTGTCGGCGACGGCCCGGTGGCCGGCGTCTACATCCTATCGGCCGATGTCACCGCCGAGGCGCAGGCCCGCGCGGCGCTGACCCAGACCGCCAAGCGCGAACTGGCCGCGCAACTGACCTCCGGCCTCGCGCATGATTTCTCGAACCTGCTGACCATCATCCTCGGCCTTCAGGGCCGGGTGCTGCGCGCGGCCGATCTGCCCGGGGACGTGCGCGAGATGGCCGAGGCGACGCTGGCCGCCGCGCGCCGCGGCGGGGTGCTGCTGGACCGGATCGCGGCGATCTCGGGTCCGCGCGAGGTGCGCCCGGCGCCCGCGCTGATCGGCGAGGTGCTGGCCGGGCTGCGCGCGCTGGCCGCGCCGACCCTGCCCGACGGGATCGAGCTGGCCATCCGGCAGGAGGCGCTGGAGGCGCCGCTGATGCTGGATGCCGGGTCGCTGCAGGACAGCCTGCTGAACCTGATCCTGAACGCCAAGGACGCGATCGGCGAGGCGGCGGGCCGGATCGCGCTGACCGTGCGCCCGGTGCGCGACACCTGGGTGGAAATCACGGTCGACGATACCGGACCGGGCTTTTCCGAGGCCGCGCTCGACCAGGCTCTCGATCCGTTCTTCACCACCAAGGGCGGCGCCGGATCGGGCCTTGGCCTGTCGATGGTCTACGACCAAGCGCGGCTGTCGGGCGGCACCGTGAAGCTGGCGAACCGGCGCGAGGGCGGGGCGCGGGTGCGGCTCAGGCTGCCACTGCGTCCGGCCGAACCGCCGGCGGAACCCCGGCTCGTGCTTCTCGTCGAGGATACCGACGAGATTCGCGCCGACGTGCGCGAGATGCTGCGCCGGCTGGGCCACACGGTGATCGAGGCGGCGAGCGCGGAAGAGGCGCTGGGGCTTGTCGAGCTTCCGGGCATCGGGCTGGTGCTGTCCGACATCGGTCTGCCCGGCGAAACGGACGGCGTGGCCCTGGCCCGGACACTGGCGGATCGCGGCGTCGAGGCCCCGGTGCGGCTGATGACCTCGCTGCCGCCGGGCGACCGGCGGCGGGCCGAGGCCGGCGCGCTGCCGGTGATCACCAAGCCGTTCGGCGAGGCCGATCTTGCCGCCTTCCTCGACCTCGGGGGCGCGCAGTGACCGCGCCGCTGATCGCCATCCTCGACGACGAGCCGGAGATTCGCCGCCTGCTGGTCGACACGCTGGAAGAGGCCGGGTTCCGCACCGCCGGCTATGGCCGCGCCACGGAGTTCGAGGCCGGACTGAAGCGCAACCCGCCCGATGTCTGCCTCGTCGATCTTGGCCTGCCGGACCGCGACGGGCTGGCGCTTGTGCATCGGCTGGCCCTGGAATCGGGGGCGGCGATCATCATCGTGTCGGGCCGCGCTCAGGTGCAGGACCGTGTAACGGGGCTGGAGCTGGGCGCCGACGACTACATCATCAAGCCCTTCGACCCGGCCGAGGTCGTGGCCCGCGTCCGCGCCCGGCTGCGCAAGGGCGGCGCGAAGGAGGATCGCGCCGGCGCGACCGCCCGCTTCGCCGGCTGGACCGCGCATTTCGATCGCTACGTGCTGGAGGATGCGACCGGCCGGCAGGTGCCGTTCTCCCATGCCGAGGGCGAGGTGCTGCGGCTCTTTCTCGACAGTCCCAAGCGGCTGATCTCGCGCGCGCAGATGCAGGAGGCGCTGGGCGGCGCGGCCGGCGACAGCTTCGACAGGGCGATGGACGTGCGGATCTCGCGGCTGAGAACCAAGCTGGGCGAAGACCCGAAGAACCCGCGCCTGATCAAGACGATCTACGGCGCGGGATACATCTTTCTCGGCGATGTCGCCTGGGGCTGAACCCGGTTCCATGCGGTTCCCCGTGGGCCTTGCCCAACGCGACACGGGCGGCGACCGGCCCGAGGGGTGGGCGCTGCCCCCTTCCCCTCGCCCCCGCCATCTGCTTGAGTGCCCGCCGCCAGACCGGAGACGAGCATGACGCATCTGTGGGTCCGCGCCGAACAGCGGCCGAACGAGGAACGGGTGGGGCTGACCCCCGAGGGCGCGCGGGCGCTGATCGACGCGGGCATCGCCGTGACCATCGAGGAAAGCTCCGTCCGCGCGATCCCGATCGACGGCTACCGCGACACGGGCTGCGCCATCGCGCCCGAAAACGCCTGGCCCAGCGCACCGCGGGACGCGATCGTCTTCGGGCTGAAGGAACTGCCCGAGGACGGCACGCCGCTGATCCACCGCCACATCATGTTCGGCCATGCCTACAAGGGCCAGCCGGTCGGCCGCGTCCTGCTACAACGGTTCAAGGCCGGCGGCGGTACGCTCTACGACCTCGAATACCTCGTCGACGAGGCCGGCCGTCGCGTCGCCGCCTTCGGCTACTGGGCGGGCTTCGCCGGGGCCGCCGTGGCGCTGAAATGCTGGGCCGCGCAGCAGCGCGGCGGCCTTTGCGGCGCGGTCGCGAAATACCCCGGCAAGGACGCGCTTCTGGCCGATCTCGCGGCGGAACTCGACGCCACCGGCGCCGCCCGCCCGCGCGCCATCGTGATCGGCGCGCTGGGCCGTGTCGGCACCGGGGCTTCCGACCTCTGCGCGGCGATGGACGTCGCCGTGACGAAATGGGACATCGCGGAAACCGCCCACGGCGGCCCGTTCCCCGAGGTGCTGGAACACGAGGTGTTCCTCAACTGCATCCTCGCGCGCCCCGGCTGCCCGGTCTTCGTGCCCGCCGATGGCGTGACCGCGCCGCGCGACCTGACCGTGATCGGCGACATCGCCTGCGATCCGACCTCCGATTTCTCGCCGATCAAGGTCTACGATCGGGTGACGGACTGGGCCGCCCCGGCGCTGCGGGTGGCGCAAGACCCGCCGCTCGACGTCACCGCGATCGACAACCTGCCCTCGCTCCTGCCGGTCGAAAGCTCGCAGGACTACGCCGCGCAGCTTCTGCCCTCGCTCCTGGCCCTCGGCGCGCTCGACGCGGGCGTCTGGGGCCGGGCGAAGGCGGAATTCGACCGGCATGTCGCCGCAGTCTGAAGGAGAAACCCATGACGATCCATTGGTGTGGCACCGGCCTGTCGGCCATTCCCGGACTGCGCCGCCTGATCGCGGCGGGCCGGCCCGTCACCGTCTGGAACCGCACGGCCGACAAGGCCCGCGCCGCGGTCGGCGACCTGACCGACGACATCCGAACCTTCGACATGGACGCGCTGGAGTCGGTTCTGGCGAAGGGCGACGTTGTCGTGTCGATGCTGCCGGGCGACCACCACGTGCCGCTGGCGACGCTGTGCATCGCCAAGGGCGCGCATTTCGTCTCGTCGTCCTACATCGCGCCCGAGATGCGCGCGCTTGACGACGCCGCGCGCGAGGCCGGCGTGGCGCTGGTCAACGAGGTCGGGCTGGACCCCGGCATCGATCACCTGATGGCGCATGATCTTGTCGCGGCCTACCGCGCCAGCCCGGCCTACGCGCCGGACAACGTGATTTCCTTCACCTCCTATTGCGGCGGCATCCCGAAGAACGCGAACGCGTTCCGCTACAAGTTCTCGTGGTCGCCGCTGGGCGTGCTGAAGGCGCTGCGCTCTCCGTCGCGCTCGCTGAAGGATTTCTCCGAGTTGCGGGTGGACCGGCCCTGGGACGCGATCAGCGCCTATTCCGCGCCCTTGCCGCAACCCGAAACCTTCGAGGTCTACCCGAACCGCGACAGCCTGCCGTTCATGGCGGATTACCGTTTCGATCCGGCCTGGACGGTGCGCGATTTCGTGCGCGGCACCCTGCGGCTGAATGGCTGGGCCGAGGCATGGGCCGATGTCTTCGCCGAGATCGAGACGCTGTCCGGCGCGGCGGGAGAGGCGCGGCTGCGCGAGATGTCCGAGGGGTTCTGGCGCGACAACGCCTATGGCCCGGCCGAGGACGACCCCGACCGCGTCGTGCTGTTCGTCTCGCTCAAGGCCGAGAAGGGCGGCAGGCCCGTCTGGCACCAGACCTGGGCGATGGATGCCTGGGGCGACGTGCGCGGCACCGCGATGGCCCGGCTTGTGTCGATCCCGGTCGCGCTGGCGGTCGAGGCGGTGCTGAACCGCGAGATCCCGGTCGGCGTGCATCCCGCGCCGCACGATCCGAAACTCGTGGCGCGCTGGCTCGACGAGGTCGGGCACCTGGCCCAACATCTCGAACGGGTCGACCACCTCCTCAAGGGCTGAAACCCCCGCAGGAAACGGAGAGGGCGATGAGCGGCGAGACGAACCTCGACATCCTGCTGCGGACGCTCACCGCCACGCTCGACCCCGAGACCTACGTCTTCGCGACCCTGCCGGGCGGGGCGGCGCCCGCCGGCCTCGTCCCGCGCATGGCGTTTCACGAGGCCGAGGGGCTGACGCTGATCCTGACACGGGCCGAGGCCGAGGCGCACGGCATCGCGCACGAGTTTCCCTGCCGGAGGATCACGCTTGACGTGCATTCCTCGCTGGCGGCGGTCGGTTTCATCGCCCGGATCGCCACCGAGCTTGCGCGCGAGGGAATGGGGGTGAACCCGGTATCGGGCTTCTACCACGATCACCTGTTCGTCCCCGACGGCCGCGAGGACGAGGCGCTGGCGATCCTCGCCCGGATCGCCGCCGGCGCCTGACCGTACCGCGCCGCAACGCGCCGGGTCAGACCGATTTCAGGATCTCGTCCTCGGCATCCTCGACGGAAATGCCCAGCGCATCCAGCCCGGCCTCCAGGTAATCCGACAGAAGCGGCACGCCCAGAAGATAGCGCGAGGTCGGGCCGGTCTTTTCCATCCGCGCGGTATCGATCGCCTCTGCCAACTCGTCGGCCCCGTAGGTTTCGCGCCCGATCCACATCAGCGCCACGAGGCTGGTCTGTTCGTCGTCGTTCAGCCCGTCGATGAAGGCGCGCAGTTCCGCCTCCGTCGCGTCGCCGGCCCGCGCCTCCAGGATCGAGTCGGCATCGGCATCGTCGCCGGCGGTGTCCCACGTGCCGACCTTGGCATCGATCTCACGCGCCCGGATGATGACCTGGGCAACCTTGGCGGGGCTGATCTGAAGCATGGCGTTCTCCTCTT
This sequence comes from Paracoccaceae bacterium, assembly GCA_024742695.1. GTDB lineage: Bacteria > Pseudomonadota > Alphaproteobacteria > Rhodobacterales > Rhodobacteraceae > JANSXY01. The sequence goes on from JANSXY010000014.1 coordinate 24,631, forward strand.
CCCTCGCAGTTTCCGCGCATCCGCGCGGCAGCGCAAGCGGAACCGGCGGCTCAGGAGAACAGGCGGAAATAGGCCCAGTCGGGCAGGAACTGGCTCAGCCGGAACACCGCGCCGAAGCCGCGCGGGAAATTCGCGGCGAAGCGGCGCGTGTTCATGTGCGCGAACATCCGGTCCGCCGCCTGCCCCGGTTCCATCAGGAACGGCATGCGGAACTCGTTCTTGTCCGTCAGGCGGGTGCGGATGAAGCCGGGGTTGGCAAGCTGCACCTCCACCCCGGTCTTGCGCAGATCGGCATGCATCGTCTCGGCAAGCGACATCACCGCGGCCTTCGACGCGCCGTAGCCCACCGCGCCCGGCAGCCCGCGAAAGCCCGACAGCGAGCCTGTCAGCACGATATGCCCCCGGCCGCGCGCCACCATCGCCGGCACGACATGGCCCAGAACCCGCGCCGCGCCGGTGAAGTTGATGTCGCACATCGCCTCCACCTGGTCGGCGTTCCAGTCCTGCGACCGCATCGGCCAGTAGACCCCGGCAAGCCACACCAGCCCGTCGATCTCCCCGGCTGCCGCCGCCGCCGCGCCGACCGACCCGGCATCCGCCACGTCGACGGCCACGGCGCGCGCCGGGCCGGGCAGGGATCCGGCCAGGTCCGCCAACCGGTCGGCATTGCGGGCCGAAAGGATCAGGTCGGCCCCGGCGGCCGACATCCGCTCTGCCAGCGCGCGGCCCAGCCCTTCCGACGCGCCGACCAGCCAGTAGCGTTTGCCCGACCAGTCCCTCACGCCGGAACCCGGCGCATCGTCGCCACCAGTTCGGCCACCTTGATGCCGAACTTGCGGAACTGGCTGCGGTTCACGATCGTGCCATTCGGGGCGAGATACATCCAGTCGGTGACCGACAGGACATGCCCGCCGGCATCTTCCGGCAGCCGGATCCGGTAACGCAGAACGACCGATCCGCCCTCCTGCCGGCCGGTGCCGGTGCCGACGAGATCGGGGGCCTCGGCGCGGATCGCGCCGTCGTTGCCCAGCGTGAGGTTCCATTCGCGGGCCTGGGTCGCGCCGCTGTCGTACCGGAAATCCTCGGTCATCCGGCAGGTGTTGCCGTCCCAGCGGGCGTCCATGTCGGCCACGAAGCGCGACGTCACGCGGCCGGTGGGGCCGAAGATCACGCCTTCGCACAGGATCGGGCCCTGCAACTCGCGCCGGATGTCGAAGGCGGGGCCCTTGTCGGTGTAGTCGGAAGATTTCTGGCCGGCGAAGCCCAGGTAATGGCCGCGCAATGCCGTCAATGCGAAGGCCAGCGCGGCGCCAAGGGCGAGGGTCAGGGCCGTTGTCATCTCAATCCTCCCGGATCGGGGTTGCCGCAAGCAGCGCCGCGGCAACCAGTTTCAAGGCGCAGGGCAGAAGCGCGTAGAGCGCGCCCAGGGTCACCAGCGCGGCCTCGGGATTGGGGCCGGCGCTGGAAAAGCCCGCGCGCTCCAGCACGGGCAGAAGGGTCACCGCCGCGAAGGCCAGCGTGAATTTCGAGGCGAAGGCCCACAGGCCGAAGCCCTGGTCCGCGCCGGCGCCCAGCCCGGCCTCGGCCAGCCGCCGCGCGAAGAGCGCCGGCAGGATCACCATGTCCGCGCCCAGCGCGGCGCCGGAGGCGAGGCAGATCACCGCGAAGGGCAGCACATCGCCGGGGCCCAGAAGCGCGGCCCAGCCGAAGGCCGCGATCGACAGCGCCATCGCGGCCAGCAGCACCGGCCGCGCGCCCCATGTCCGCGCCGCGCGCGACCAGATCGGCGCGGCGATCCCGGCAGCCACGAAGAACAGCAGCAGAAGCGGCCCTTCCCAGCCCGGCGCGGCCAGCCGGCTTTCGACGAAGAAAAGGAACAGCGTGGCGGTCACCGCAAGGGGCGCGGCATTGACCAGCGCCAGCAACAGAAGCCGCCGCGCCAGCGGATCGGCCAGCACCGCGGCGAAACCCGGCCCGCCTTCGGGGCCTGCGACGCGGCCCGCCCAGTCGCCGCGCATCGCCAGCACCGCGGCGAGGCACAGCACGGCAAAGCCCAGCGCGAAGCCGGCATAGGGCGTGGTCATCGCGGGGGCGAGCGCGGCGGGCGCCAGCGCGGCCAGGCTCACCCCGGCCAGCGCCCCGCCCTCGCGCCATCCGGCAAGCCGCAGATGCCCGCCCGGCCCCAGCGCCGCGGCCCGTTCCACCCCGCGGGAATAGAACACGATGGTCAGGAAGCTGTAGGCCGAGAACAGCGCCACCAGCATCAGCGCGAACCACCAAAGCGGCGCCACCGGCGGGCGCACGGCGAACAGCCCGAGCATCGCGGCACCCAGGATCGCCACACCGAGCACGACGGCGGTGCCACGCCACCGCCCCAGCCGCGCCGCCAGCCAGCCAAGGCCCGGATCCTGCACCAGGTCGATCAGCCTGAGGCCGAACAGCACCGCGCCCAGCGCGGCAAGGCTGACGCCGAATTCGTCGGCATAGACCTTGGGCGCGTGGATGTAGATCGGCAGCCCGGCCGAGGCCAGCATCGCCGCGAAAAGCGCATAGGCCGGCAGGGGCGCCGCCCGGCTCACCGCGAGACCTCTTCGACCGGCGGCGCGGGGCGGGTGTGGTAACGCGCACCCTTCAGGAACAGCTTCAGCGCCTGCCAGTGGATCAGCGCCAGCACCCGGCGCGACCCGAACGGCCGGCGCAGGCAGGCGGCAAGGATCGAGCCGTTGGTCAGCGGCGCGCGGCGGCCGACCAGTGTCGCCAGCACGCCGTTCTCGCCATCGCGGAAGTCGATCCAGATGCCGATCTTCTCCGCACCGATGTCGAACCGGAACCGGTATTCGCCCGCGATTTCCTGGAACGGCGAGACATGGAAGATCTTGCGCGCGGTCAGCGTGTCCTCACGGGTGATCGCGGCAAGATCTTCGTGGTGGCACAGGTAGGAATGCCGGTCGCCGAAGGTGTTGGTGACCTCGGCGATCACCGTGCGCAGCGCGCCGGTGCCGTCGCGGCACAGCCAGAACGACACCGGGTTGAACACATGGCCCAGCACCCGCGGCTGCGTCAGCAACTCGATCCTCAGCCACGGCAGGGTGATGCCATGCGCCTGCAGAACCTCGCGCACCCAGACCGCGCCGCGGCCCTGCCCCGGCGGCCCGCCGTGATCGCGATCGTGAAGCGACAGGAGGTTGCCGCGGTTGCGCGAAAACAGCCCCGGCGCCCGCGGCTCCGCCTCGGCGTCAAGAAGCACGTAGTCCACGCCATAACGGAACGCGTTTTTCACCCCGCCGTGGCGGCCGTGGAACGTTTCGCCCCGGATATGGTCGATATCGCTCATTGCGCCGCCACGGGCGCGGCGCGGCGCGCGATCGCCTCGACCACGTCGACGGCGCTGGCGAAACCGTCCTCGTGGAAGCCGTTCTTCATCCAGGCGCCGCAGAACCACGTGGCGTTGGTGCCGTTCATCGCCCGCACCTCCGCCTGGCCCTGCAGCGCGGCGAGATCGTAGACCGGGTGGCTGAATGTCACCTGGTCGTAGATCAGTTCCTCGCGGATCGGGCGGGTGGCGTTCAGCGTGACGAACAGCGGATCGTCCTTCGGGATCGGCTGCAGCGAGTTCATCCAGTAGGTCAGGTCGATCCGGTCCTTGCGCTGGCCGCGCTCCTCGACATAGACCCACGAGGCCCAGGCCGCCTTGCGCCGCGGCATCGTCGAGGGATCGGCATGCAGCACCGCGGTGTTGGGCTGGTAGCGCACCTTCGACAGCGCCGCGGTCTCGTCCGGGGTGGGATCGGCCAGAAGCCGCAGCGCGTCGTCGGAATGGGTCGCGAGGATCACCTCGTCGAACAGCTCCCACTCGCCGCCCTCCAGCCGGACCTCGGCGCCCGCCGGCCCGCGCCGCACCCCGGCCACCGGCGCGCCGGTGCGGATCTCGACCCCTGCGGCGCGCATGTGACGTTCCAGCCGGCGGACGTATTCGATCGATCCGCCCTTGACCGTGTACCACTGGTGCTGGCCGGTCGCGGCCAGAAGCGCGTGGTTGTCGAAGAACTGCACCATTGCCTGCGCCGGGAAATCGAGGATCCCGTGGCAGGGCGTCGACCAGATCGCCCCGGACAGCGGCGTGATGTAGTAGTCGCGGAACCAGGCCCCGGTGCCGATCTTGTCCAGCAGTTCGGCGATCGTCATGTCGGGGCGATCCGCCGCCTCGCGGCAACGCGCGTTGAACCGGAAGATGTCGCGCAGCATCCGCAGGTAGGCCGGCCGGGCCATGTTGCGGTTCTGCGCGAAGATCGCGCGGAAATTCTTGAGCCCGTATTCGATCCGCCCGCCGTCGATCGAGGCGCCGAAGCTCATGTCGCTTTCGGTCACCGGCACGTCGAGCCGGTCGAACAGCCGGCACAGGTGCGGGTAGTTGACCCGGTTGAACACGATGAAGCCGGTATCCACCGGCTGATCGCCCCGCTTGCCCGCGATCACCGTCCGGGCATGGCCGCCCAACCGGCCCTCGGCCTCGATCAGCACGACGCGGTGATCCTCGCCAAGCAGATGCGCGGCCGCCATGCCGGAGATGCCGCCGCCGATCACGGCGATGCGGCGGGGCGGGCGGGGCGGAAGTTCGAAGGGCATGCGCGATCTCCAGGCTTGGTCGTTCGTTCGGTTACGGTGGCAGGGCCGCGTTGGATCAAAGCGCATCTTGCGGTGATCCGATAGCGGCGGGCCTGCGTAGACGGTTCATGTTGACCGGTGTGGACACACTTCTCTTTCCGGATGCAGCCACTGACGGGCGTCCCTATGATGGGGCCCGGCAACGGCAGGCACTTGGGGCGGGAAACGTGGAATCACCGGTGAAAACCGAAACGCAGGATGCCGATTGGGTCGACGCGATGATCCGCGTCCGAACCCAGCGGGACAGGGCGGCTTTCGCCCGTCTTTTCCGCCATTTCGCGCCGCGCGTGAAGGCCTTTCTGGTGAAGTCCGGCGCAACCGAGGCGCTGGCCGAGGAATGTACGCAGGACGTGATGGCGACGATCTGGCAAAAGGCGCATCTGTTCGACCCCGAGCGCGCATCGGTCGCGACATGGGTGTTCACGATCGCGCGCAACCGCCGGATCGACCTGATCCGCCGATCCCGCCGGCCCGAACCCGAAGACCTGCCGTGGGGCCCCGAGCACGAACCCGACCAGGCCGAGGCGCTTGCGCTCCAGCAGGAAAGCGAACGTCTGGGGCGGGCGCTCGCGCAGCTGCCCGACAAGCAACGTGACCTGATCGAACGCGCCTTCTACGGAGAGCGCAGTCATAGCGAGATCGCCTCCGAGACCGGCCTGCCGCTCGGCACGATCAAATCCCGTATCCGCCTCGCGCTGGACCGCCTGCGCCACGAAATGAAGCAATCGACATGACCAAGATCCAACATCACCTGACCGATGCCCTCCTGATGGGCTACGCCGCCGGAACCCTGCCCGAGGCCTTCTCTCTCGTCGTGGCAAGCCACGTGTCGATGTGCGACGAGTGCCGCGCGAGGCTCGCCTCCTACGAGGCGCTGGGCGGCGGGTTGATCGACGGGGCCGAGGAAATGGCGCTGTCCGACGACTGTTTCGAGGCCGTGATGGCCCGCATCGACGGTGCGGATGCACCGGCCGCGCCGCCGGTGCGCCGGGTGCGGCGGCCGGGTCTGTTCCCGGTACCGCTGCAGGACTACGTCGGCGGCGATGTCGAGGCGGTGCGCTGGCGGCCGATCGGCATGGGCGTGCGGCAGGCGATCCTCGAGACCGACCGCGAGGCGACGGTGCGGCTTTTGCACATCCCGGCGGGAAGCGCCGTGCCCGATCACGGCCACAACGGCACCGAGATCACGCTTGTCCTTCAGGGCGCGTTCCGCGACGAGGATGGCCGCTACGGGCCCGGCGATGTCGAGGTCGCGACCGAGGAGATGCATCACACGCCGGTCGCCGAACCGGGGATGGACTGCATCTGCCTTGCGGCGACCGACGGGCCGTTGAAGTTCCGCGCGATCCTGCCGCGCCTCGCGCAGCCGCTGCTGCGGATCTGAGGGATATCGGGGCCGGGGCGCCGGCGGGGGCGCCGGTCACCCAGCAAGACCCGGTCGGCACGCAAGACGTGCGCAGGCGCGGGCCGGGGCGCCTTGGACGAAGGGCCCCGGCCGCGCCCGGTCAGAGGCTCGCGTCCAGCGCGGCGACGATCGCATCGCCCATCTGCCCGGTCGACACGGGCTGCGCGCCCTCTTCGCCCAGAAGGTCGGCGGTGCGCAGGCCCTGGGCCAGCACCGTCTCTACCGCCCGCTCCAGCCGGTCGGCCTCGTCACCCTTGTCGAAGGAGTAGCGCAGCGCCATCGCGAAGGACAGGATGCAGGCGATCGGGTTCGCCTTGCCCTGCCCGGCGATGTCCGGGGCCGAGCCGTGGACGGGTTCGTAAAGCGCCTTGGGCCGTCCGTTCGCCATCGGCGCGCCCAGGCTGGCCGAGGGCAGCATGCCCAGCGATCCGGTCAGCATCGCGGCCAGGTCCGACAGCAGATCGCCGAACAGGTTGTCGGTCACGATCACGTCGAACTGCTTGGGCCAGCGGGTCAGCTGCATCGCACCCGCGTCGGCGTACATGTGGCTCAGCTCCACGTCGGGGTATTCCCTGTCATGCACCTCCTGCACGACCTGGCGCCACAGTACGCCCGATTCCATCACGTTGGCCTTCTCCATCGAGCAGACCTTGTTGCCCCGCCGCCGCGCCAGTTCGAAGGCCGAGCGCGCGACCCGCGCGATCTCGGATTCCGTGTAGCGCTGGGTGTTGATCCCCACCCGCTCGTTGCCCTCGGTATGGATGCCGCGCGGCTCGCCGAAATAGACGCCGGAGGTCAGTTCGCGGACGATCATGATGTCGAGGCCGGCCACCACGTCGCGCTTGAGCGACGAGAAATCGGCCAGCGCGTCGAAGCACTGCGCCGGGCGCAGGTTGGCGTAAAGGTCCATCTCCTTGCGCAGGCGCAAAAGCCCGCGTTCCGGCTTCACGCTGAAGTCGAGGTCGTCGTATTGCGGTCCGCCGACGGCGCCCAGCAGGACCGCGTCGACCTCCTGCGCCTTCGCCATCGTCGCATCGGTCAGCGGCGTGCCATGCGCGTCATAGGCGCAGCCGCCGACAAGGTCTTCGCTGACGTCGAACGCCAGGCCGCGCTTCGCGCCGAACCAGTCGATGATCTTGCGGACCTCGGCCATGACTTCGGGGCCGATCCCGTCGCCGGGAAGGATGAGAAGGGAAGGGTTGGCCACGGCGCTCTCCTGGAACTGTCGGATAGGGTCACGCCCGCCTAGCCAAAGGGGAAGGCGCGGTCAAGCGGCCGGGCCGGGCGCGGTGCGGCAGCGGCCACGGCACCCCGGCGCGCCCCGCCGCGCGGCGGTCAGGGCAGCGCCAGGTCGATCCAGACGAGACGGTGGCGCGAGGCGGTCGCGGCCACCCCCGCCATCGGATCGCCCGGCTCCGGCCACAGCACGCCTGCGCCGCCCACCGCCAGATCGGCCGAGGGCAGCAGATAGGTCACCCGCAGGTTGCCCGGCCCCGGATCGTCGCCCCAGTCCACGGTATCCAGCGCCGGGTCGCCGCGATGCGCGGCATTGGCCCCGCCCTGCGCCACGGCCGCCGCCGCCCCGCCGGCACTGCCCGGCGCCGGGTCTTGCAGGCGCGGATCGGACAGGAGCGCCCGCAAGGCCGCCGACCGGCCCTCGCCGTCCAGCGGGTCGAGATTGGCGTTGCCGAGGATCACGAAGGGCGGTTCGGGCGCCGCGCCCAGGTCGCCGTCCAGCAGCCGCAGCCACAGTGCCGCCTCGTCGTGGTTGCGCCGGCCGTTGCGATCCTCCGGCCCGTCGAAGACCGGTGGTGTCGCCTGCCAGGTCATCAGGGCGATCCGCCCGCCACCGGGCAGGTGCAACAGCACCAGCCAGTGCCCGTGCGAGGACAGCCGCTGCACCTGCGCCGCCGCGGCCGACAGGCCCGCGCCGTCGATCAGGTTGCCCGGCAGATCGGCCCAGGGCAGGCCCGAGAAATCCCGCACCCCCGCGCCGTCCACCGGCAGCCGCGACAGGATCGCCAGCGCGCCCGACCCGGCGAACCGGCCCCAGCCCTGCGCATCGCCCGGCCCGCCGGTTCGGCCGTCGCCGTCGATGTCCAGGCCGGTTGCCAGACCGGCATTGGGCGGCAGCGCGAAGCGGTGCGGGTAGGGGCCGCCGCCCGCCGCGGCAACCCGGTCGGCCAGGGCCGACAGCGCCAGCAGATCGTGGTCGTAGTCGATGCCCGACAGCACCAGCACATCCGCCGACGCCGCCGCGATCATCGCCGCGACCGCCTCGGCCTGCGGATCGTCGCCGCGCGCGATGTCACGATACAGCAGGCCGGGCCCCTTGCGGCCCAGTTCGGCGGCGTAGAACGCCAGTCGAAGCGCCTCTGCCCGCGCCGCCGGGGCGGCGAGCGCGATCAGGATCGAAACGGCAAGGATCAGGCGGCGTGTCGTCTTCCCCGGCATACCGCCATGCTGCGCCGGGACGCGGGCCGGGCAAGGCGAACTCGCGCCCCGCCCGGCCGTTTCACGTCAGACCCAGGGGCGCGCCTGCGCCGCGGTGGCCTCGTAGCTGTCGATCGCCGCGGCCTTTTCCAGCGTCAGGCCGATGTCGTCGAGCCCGTTCAGCAGGCAGTGCTTCTTGAACGGATCGACATCGAAGGAAAACGCCGTGCCGTCCGCGGCGGTGACCGTCTGCGCATCGAGATCGACGGTGATCCGGGCGTTCGCGCCCTTGCGCGCATCGTCCATCAGGTGATCGATCGCGTCCTGCGGCAGCACCACCGGCAGGATGCCGTTCTTGAAGCAGTTGTTGTAGAAGATGTCGGCGAAGCTGGTGGAGATCACGCAGCGGATGCCGAAATCCAGAAGCGCCCAGGGCGCGTGTTCGCGCGACGATCCGCAGCCGAAATTGTCTCCGGCGACAAGGATTTCCGCATCGCGCCAGGCCGGCTGGTTGAGCACGAAATCGGCGATCTCGTTGCCCTCGCGGTCATAGCGCATCTCGTCGAAGAGGTTCACGCCCAGCCCCGTCCTCTTGATCGTCTTGAGGAACTGCTTGGGGATGATCATATCGGTGTCGATGTTGACCAGCGGCATGGGCGCCGCGATGCCGGTCAGGGTGGTGAACTTGTCCATCTTCCTCGTCTCCCCTCAGACCGTCTCGGCCACAAGATCGCGCACGTCCGTCAGATGCCCGGTCACCGCCGCCGCCGCCGCCATCGCCGGGCTCATCAGGTGGGTGCGGCCCTTGTAGCCCTGCCGCCCCTCGAAGTTGCGGTTCGAGGTGGAGGCGCAGCGCTCTTCCGGCGCCAGCTGGTCGGGGTTCATGCCCAGGCACATCGAGCAGCCCGCCAGCCGCCATTCGAAGCCCGCGTCGGTGAACACCTGCGCCAGCCCCTCTTCCTCGGCCTGCGCGCGCACCAGGCCGGAACCCGGCACCACGATGCCGCGCACGCCCGGCGCCAGCTTGCGGCCCTTCAGAACCTCTGCCGCGGCGCGCAGATCCTCGATCCGGCCGTTGGTGCACGACCCGATGAACACCGCGTCGATCCGGATGTCGGTCAGCTTCATTCCCGGCGTCAGGCCCATGTAGTCGAGCGAACGCTGCGCCGCGCCGACCTTGCCGCCGGAAAACGATTCCGCCGCCGGCACGGTGCCGGTGATCGGCAGCACGTCCTCGGGGCTGGTGCCCCAGGTGACGACCGGGGCGATGTCTTCGGCCTTCAGCGTCACGACCTTGTCCCAGTGCGCGTCGTCGTCGGATTTCAGCGTCTTCCACCAGGCCAGCGCCGCCTCCCAGGCCGCGCCCTTGGGGGCATGCGGCCGGCCCTTGACATAGGCGAAGGTCTTTTCGTCCGGCGCGATCAGGCCGGCGCGGGCGCCGCCCTCGATCGCCATGTTGCACACCGTCATCCGGCCTTCCATCGACAGCTCGCGGATCGCCTCGCCGCAGTACTCGATGACATGGCCGGTGCCGCCCGCCGTGCCGGTCGCGCCGATCACCGACAGCGTGATGTCCTTGGCGGTCACGCCCGGCGGCAGCTTGCCGGTGATCTCGACCTTCATGTTCTTCGATTTCTTCTGGATCAGCGTCTGGGTGGCCAGCACATGTTCCACCTCGGAGGTGCCGATCCCGTGCGCCAGCGCGCCGAAGGCGCCGTGGGTGGCGGTGTGGCTGTCGCCGCAGACCACCGTCATGCCCGGCAGGGTCCAGCCCTGTTCCGGCCCGACGATGTGGACGATGCCCTGCCGCACGTCGCTGACCGGGTAGTAGTGGATGCCGAAGTCGCGCGCGTTGGTGTCCAGCGCCGCCATCTGGATGCGGCTGTCCTCGGTCATGTTCTCGGGGTTCTCGCGGCCCGCGGTCGTGGGCACGTTGTGATCGGGCACCGCGATGGTCTTGTCGGGCGCGCGCACGGTGCGGCCCGCCATCCGCAGGCCCTCGAACGCCTGGGGCGAGGTCACCTCGTGCACCAGGTGACGGTCGATATACAGAAGGCAGGTGCCGTCCTCGGCCTCATGGACGACATGCGCGTCCCAGATCTTGTCGTAGAGCGTTTTTCCGCCGGTCATGGCTGATCTCGTCTGTGGCGATGGGGAAAAGGGGCAGGGCCGCGGGGGCCCGGGATCGCTTGGGCGGGCGTCAAAGTCGCGCCAGGACGGACCGGGCCTGTCCGTAGAAGCGCCAGGGCAGGCGCGCTCGGTCGTCCATGTCGAAGAAGCGGATCATGCGCTCCAGATACGCCCTGCGGTGGGCTTTGGCAATCCTCGCCGCCCGGCCTGGCCGCGCACACGCCGTCGACATTGAGATTTCGCGGTCGCGATGCTATGTTGAAGGGGCCCGGCGCCGGGGCCTTGGAACGGCGCGCGACATCGGAGGACAATGTCCTGTCTCATGACGCAATCGCGGCGGCCGTGCCCGCCGCCCCGGCGGTTCCCATGACGGGATCCGTCGACCACGTGCAAAGCGATGCCCTGCTTGCGCGGATTCTCGAATCCCTCGACGACGACAAGGCCGAAGACGTGGTCGCCATCGATCTGCGCGGCCGGTCCGACGTGGCCGATCACATGGTGATCTGCTCGGGCCGGTCCTCGCGCCAGGTCGGTGCGATCGCGGAGAAGCTGATGGACCGTCTGAAGCAGGAGTTCGGGATCCTCAGCAAGGTCGAGGGCAAGGACCAGGGCGACTGGGTGCTGATCGACACGGGCGACGTGATCGTCCATGTCTTCCGCCCCGAGGTGCGCGAGTTCTACCAGCTCGAGAAGATGTGGCAGCCCTCGGGCCTGCGCCAGGCCGCCGCGCCCGTCTGACCGCGCGTGCGCCTGCATCTTTGCGCGGTGGGCCGGCTGCGCGCCGGCCCGGAACGCACGCTTGTCGACGACTACCTCAGACGGTTCGACCGGACGGGCCGGCCCCTGGGCCTTGGCCCGGCGGTCGAGCACGAGGTCGAGGACCGCAAGGGCGGCGGCCCCGCGGCCGAGGCCGAGCTGCTGGCCCGTGCGGTTCCGGCCGGTGCGGCGCTGGCGGTGCTGGACGAACGCGGGCGTCAGATGTCCTCGCCCGATCTGGCCGCGGTTCTGGCGCGCTGGCGCGATGCCGGCCGCCAGGACGCCGCCTTCGCGATCGGCGGCGCCGACGGGCTGGACCCGGCGCTGCGCGACCGCGCGGACCTGGTTCTGTCGCTCGGCCCGATGGTCTGGCCGCACATGCTGGTGCGGGCGATGCTGGCCGAACAGCTGTACCGCGCCGCGACGATCCTTTCGGGCAGCCCCTACCACCGGGCCTGACCGGCGGGACCGGGCTGCGGGGGGCGCCGCCCCCCGGCCGTCGTCGGCGCCTCGACGGCGCCGCCGACGGCTCCCCCCGGGATATTTGACGACCAAAATGATTGCGGATTCGGCACGGTTGCCCCGACCCCGAGGCGGGCGTAGACAGGGGGCGCCTGGCAAGAGGAGACGGCGATGGCTGGCGTGAAACCCGTGGTCCTGTGCATCCTCGACGGCTGGGGCCTCAGCGACGACCGGGCCGCCAATGCGCCGGTGCTGGCCGACACCCCCGCCTTCGACCGGATCTGGGCCACCTGCCCGCATGCCACGCTGATCACCCATGGGCCGGACGTGGGATTGCCGAAGGGCCAGATGGGCAATTCCGAGGTCGGCCACATGAACATCGGCGCGGGCCGGGTGGTGGCGATGGATCTCGGACAGATCGACCTGGCGATCGAGGACGGATCCTTCGCGCGCGAGGCGGCGCTGCTGGCTTTCATCGACCGGGTGAAGGCCGCCGGCGGCACCGCGCACCTCATCGGGGTGATCTCGGACGGCGGGGTGCATGGCCATGTCGAGCACGTGCTGGCCGCGGCGCGGGCGATCACCGCGGCCGGAGTGCCGGTGGCGGTGCAGGCGATCACCGACGGGCGCGACGTGCCGCCGAAATCGGCCGACCGGTTCATCGCCGATCTCGTCGCGCGGCTGCCCGAGGGCGCGCATGTCGCCAGCGTCATCGGCCGCTACTACGCGATGGACCGGGACAATCGCTGGGAGCGCGTGTCGCTGGCCTATCACGCGATGGTGCACGGCCTGGGCGAGGAGTGCGACACGGCGGAGGCGGCCGTCGCCGCCGCCTATGCGCGCGGCGAAACCGACGAATTCATCACCCCCAGCGTGATCGACGACGCGCCCGGCATCCGCGACGGCGATGGCGTGTTCTGCCTGAACTTCCGCGCCGACCGGGCGCGCGAGATCCTGCGCGCGCTGGGCGAGCCGGGATTCTTCGAGTTCGAAACCGGGACGCGGCCGAAGCTGTCGGCGCTGCTGGGCATGGTCGAGTATTCCGACCGCCACAACGCCTGGATGACAACGGTGTTTCCCAAGCGCGAGATCGTCAACACGCTGGCGGGCTGGGTGGCCGGCCACGGGCTGCGCCAGTTCCATGCCGCGGAGACCGAGAAGTATCCCCATGTCACCTTCTTCCTCAACGGCGGCAAGGAAGAGCCGGAACCGGGAGAGGACCGGTTCATGGCGCCCTCGCCCAGGGTGGCGACCTACGATCTGGCGCCCGAGATGGCCGCGGCGGAGGTGACGGAACGGTTCGTCGCCGCGATCGGCGCGGGATACGACCTGATCGTGGTGAACTACGCCAATCCCGACATGGTCGGCCATACCGGCGATCTTCAGGCCGCGATCCGGGCCTGCGAGGCGGTGGACAGGGGGCTGGCCGCCGCGCTCGACGCGCTGGGCGCCGCCGGCGGGGCAATGATCGTCACCGCCGACCACGGCAATTGCGAGATGATGATCGACCCGGCAACGGGCGGGCCGCATACCGCGCACACGACGAACCCGGTGCCGGTGATCCTGGTCGGCGGGCCGGAGGGCGCGCGGCTGCGCGCGGGCGGGCGGCTGGCCGATCTTGCGCCGACGCTGCTGGAGCTGATGGGCCTGCCGGCCCCGCCGGAAATGACCGGGCGGAGCCTGATCGAGCCATGAGGTCGCGGCTTCGCCTGGGTCCGATCCTGGCGGCGGCGCTGGCGCTGGCCGCCCCGGCGGCGGCGCGGGACAGCGCGGCGGAGACCGCGCGCCGCGCCGCCGAGGATCTGCGCGGCGCGATCCTCGCGCTGGAAACGGCCGAGGGCCGGTCTGACCGGATCGGGGCGCTGACCGAGACGATCCGCGCCTACGAGGCGGGCCTTGGCGCCCTGCGCGACGGGTTGCGCCGCGCGGCGATCCGCGAGGCCGAGATCGCCGCCGAGTTCCAGGGCCGCCAGGCCGGGCTCGAGGCGCTTCTGGCCGGGATGGTGGCGGTCGGCCGCGCCCCGGCGCCGGTGGCTTTCCTGCATCCCGACGGGCCGGAGGCGGCGGTGCGCGCCGCGCTGGTGATGGGCGAGGTCACGCCGGCGGTGCGCGCCGAGGCCGCGCGGCTGGGCGCCCAGTTGGAAGAGGTCGCGACGCTGCGCGCGGTCCAGGCCGGGGCGGTCGAGATGCTGGCCCGCGGACTGACCGCGGCACAGGAGGCGCGCGGCGCGCTGAGCCAGGCGATCCAGAACCGCACCGACCTGCCGCGCCGGTTCCTCGACGATCCGGAGGAACTGGGCCAGCTCTTGCAGGACAGCGACACGCTGGATGCCTTCGCCGTGGGTCTGGCGACGATGGAAACCGATATCGGCGCGCCGATGGCGGATTTCGCGGGCGCGAAGGGCAGCCTGCCGATGCCGGTGATCGGCACGCTCCTGCGCCGGCCCGGCGAGGCCGACGCGGCCGGCATCCGCCGTCCCGGCATGCTGGTCGCCACCCGCCCCGTGGCGCTCGTCACCGCGCCCTGGCCGGCGACGATCCGCTATCGCGGGCCGCTCGCCGGCTACGAAAACGTGATGATCGCGGAACCCGCCGAGGGCTATCTGCTGGTTCTGGCCGGACTTGGGCAGGTCTATGGTGATCCCGGCGACATCGTGCCCGCGGGCGCGGCGCTGGGCGTGATGGGCGGTGCGGAACCGGCACCCGAGGATTTCGGCGCGGCGTTTCTGGCCGAGGCGAAAGATGGCGGTGGTGCCGGACGCGGCGAAACGCTCTATATAGAGATCAGGGAAGGGGCCGAGCCCGTGGACCCGACGGAGTGGTTCGCGGCGACACGGCCGAACTAGGGAAGACCGAGGATGAAGAAATTCGTGATCGCCGCCTTTGGCGGAACCCTGGCCGGGATCGTTCTGTCGACGCAGGTGGCCGGGCCGCTGGTGGCGCAGGAAACGGGCAGCAACGCTTCGGTCTACGAACAACTCGATCTTTTCGGCGACATCTTCGAGCGGATCCGCGCGCAGTATGTCGAAGAGGTCGAGACCGACGAACTGATCGAGGCCGCGATCAACGGCATGCTCACCTCGCTCGACCCGCATTCGGGCTACCTTGCGCCCGAGGATTTCTCGGACATGCGGGTGCAGACGCGCGGCGAGTTCGGCGGCCTGGGGATCGAGGTCACGCAGGAGGAAGGCTTCGTCAAGGTCGTCTCGCCGATGGACGGCACGCCGGCGGACGCGGCCGGGATGCAGGCGGGCGACTTCATCACCCATGTCGACGGCGAAAGCGTGCTGGGTCTCACGCTCGACGAGGCGGTGGACATGATGCGCGGCCCGGTGGGGTCGGAGATCATCATCACCGTGGTGCGCGAGGGCGAGCCGGAGCC
Source organism: Paracoccaceae bacterium (assembly GCA_024742695.1). Taxonomy (GTDB): domain Bacteria; phylum Pseudomonadota; class Alphaproteobacteria; order Rhodobacterales; family Rhodobacteraceae; genus JANSXY01. The sequence continues at coordinate 39,864 of JANSXY010000014.1, forward strand.
TTTCGACGTGTCGATCATCCGCGACACGATCAAGCTGACCGCCGTGCGCTCGCGCGTCGAGGGCAAGAGCGTGGTGCTGCGGGTCACCACCTTCAACGACCAGACCTATCCGAACCTCGAATCGGGGCTGAAGGAGGCGGTCGAGGATGCCGGGGGTATGGAGCAGATCGACGGCATCGTGCTGGACCTGCGCAACAATCCCGGCGGGCTTCTGACCCAGGCGATCCGGGTGTCCGACGCGTTCCTCGAAAAGGGCGAGATCGTCTCCACCCGCGGCCGCGACCCGGCCGACAGCGAACGCTTCAACGCCACGCCGGGGGATCTGGCGGAAGGCAAGCCGATCGTCGTGCTGATCAACGGCGGCTCCGCCTCGGCCTCGGAGATCGTCACCGGCGCATTGCAGGACCATCGCCGCGCCATCGTGGTGGGCACCAAGAGCTTCGGCAAGGGATCGGTGCAGACGGTGATCCCGCTGCGCGGCAACGGCGCGATGCGGCTGACCACGGCGCGCTACTACACGCCCTCGGGCCGGTCGATCCAGGCGCTGGGCATCGCGCCCGACATCATCGTCGAACAGCCGCCGCGCCGCCCGCAGGCCGAGGAGGACGAGGACGATTCGGCGGCGCGGAACCGCTCGGAGGCCGATCTGCGCGGCTCGCTGTCCGCCGATTCGATGACCGAGGACGAACTGCGCCAGGCCGAAGAGGAACTGACCCGCGCCGAGGAAACCGCGAAGCTGCGCGAGGAGGACTACCAGCTCGCCTACGCGATCGACATCCTGCACGGGCTGGCGGCGATGGACCGCGCCGCGCAGCCGTGAGCGCCGTCGCCGAGGGCCTGCCCTACCGCCCCTGCGTGGGTGTGGTGCTGATCGACCGGCGGGGGATGATCTTCGCCGGTCGCCGCAAGGACACCGATGCCGCCGCCTGGCAGATGCCGCAGGGCGGGATCGACGACGGCGAAAGGCCGAAACAGGCCGCGCTGCGCGAGTTGCGGGAAGAGACCGGGGTGACGGCCGACCTTGTCGAGGTTCTGGGCAAGACGCCGGACTGGGTGACCTACGACCTGCCGCCCGAACTGTTGGGCCGCATCTGGGGCGGGCGGTTCCGCGGCCAGAAGCAGCGCTGGTTCCTGATGCGGTTTCTTGGCACCGACGACCAGATCGACATCGCGACGGAGCATCCCGAGTTCAGCGAATGGCGCTGGATGCGGGCCGACGAGATGATCGCCGCGATCGTGCCGTTCAAGCGCGCGGTCTATGCCGAGGTCGTCGCGGCGTTTCGCGACCATCTGGCGTGATTGCCCCCGTCGCTGCGGGTGATGCACGGGCGCGCGCCTGCCCGAGGGGTACGCGCCCCGGGATGGGTTTGCCCACTCCCGAAGCTTGACTCACACCCCCGACTCGCCCCACTGAGAACGTGAACATTTAGCGAACATTCGGGCCCATGTTCGTCGAACTGAGCGCGACCAGCAATTTCACCTTCCTCACCGGCGCCTCGCATCCCGAGGAGATGATGGCGCAGGCGGCCGTGCTCGGCCTGCCGGCGCTTGCCGTGGCCGATCTCAATTCCGTCGCCGGGATCGTCCGCGCCCACAGCGCGGCGCGCGAGATCGCGCAGGCGCAGGCCGAGGCAGGCGAGGCAGGGATCGCGCCGCGGCTGCTGCCCGCGGCGCTGGTCCGGCTTGACTGCGGGATGGAATTCACCGCGATCCCGCGCGACCGCGCCGCCTGGGGCCGGCTCTGCCGGCTGCTGTCGCTGGGCCGGCTGCGGGCGCCGAAGGGCGACTGCCTGCTGCGGGCCGGCGACCTCGCCGATTGGGCGGCGGGAATGGAACTGCTGCTGCATCCGCCGGCCGCCGCGCGGCACGCCGAGGTCGCCGACTGGCGCGGCCGGGTGGACCGGCTGCTGCCCCGGCTGGGCGCGGCCACCGTCTCGCTGCTGGTCGCGCCGGCCTATGACGGGCGCGACGCGGCGCGGTTCGACCGGCTGGCGGGGCTGGCCGCCGATCTGGGCCTCGCCCCGGTCGCCTCGGCCCGGCCGCTGATGCATGTTTCGGCCCGCCGCCCGCTGGCCGACGTGCTGACCGCGATCCGCACCGGCACGCCTGTCGACCGGCTGGGCCGCGCCGCGCTGGCGAATGCCGAGTGCCGCCTGCGGTCGCAGGCCGAGATGCTGCGGCTCTACCGCGGCCACGAGGACATGGTGCGCCGCGCCGGCGAGATCGCCGCGCGCTGCACCTTCGCGCTGGACGAATTGCGCTACGAATACCCCTCCGAACTCGCGCCCGGCGAGACCGCGGCAGAGCGGCTCGACCGGCTGGCGCGGCAGGGGCTGGCCTGGCGCTATCCCGAGGGCGCGCCCGACCGGGTCCGCGCGATGCTAGAGCATGAACTCGCGCTGATCGCCAGGCTGGGCTACGAACCCTATTTCCTGACGGTGCATGACGTCGTGGCCTTCGCCCGGTCGCGCGGCATCCTGTGCCAGGGGCGCGGGTCGGCGGCGAATTCGGTGGTGTGCTACTGCCTTGGCGTCACCTCGGTCTCGCCCGAGATCGGCACGATGGTCTTCGAACGCTTCGTGTCCGAGGCGCGGGGCGAGCCGCCCGACATCGACGTCGATTTCGAACACGAGCGCCGGGAAGAGGTGATCCAGCACATCTACGAGCGTTACGGCCGCCACCGCGCGGGCCTCTGCGCCACCGTGATCCACTACCGCGGCAAGCGCGCGGTGCGCGAGGTCGGCCGCGCGATGGGCCTGTCGGACGACACGCTGTCGGCGATGTCGAGCCAGATCTGGGGCTGGCGCGGCGGCGAGCTGACCGACGAACGGCTGCGGGAGATCGGGCTCGACCCGACGGACCGGCGGCTGCGCCTGACGCTGGACCTGATCGCGGAAATCCAGGGCTTCCCGCGCCACCTGTCGCAGCATGTCGGCGGCTTCGTCATCACCGAAGGGCGGCTTGACGAGCTTGCCCCGGTGGAGAACGCGACGATGGAGGATCGCACCGTCATCCCCTGGGACAAGGACGATATCGACGCGCTGGGCATCCTCAAGGTCGACGTGCTGGCGCTGGGGATGCTGACCTGCATCCGCAAGGCCTTCGACCTGATCGGCGCGCATCACCGCACCGACTACACGCTGGCCAGCCTGCCGCCCGAGGATCCGGCGGTCTACGACATGCTGTGCCGGGCGGATTCGCTGGGGGTGTTCCAGGTCGAAAGCCGGGCGCAGATGAACTTCCTGCCCCGGATGCGGCCGCGCACCTTCTACGACCTGGTGATCCAGGTCGCGATCATCCGGCCCGGCCCGATCCAGGGCGACATGGTGCATCCCTACCTGCGCCGGCGGCGGGGCGAGGAACGGGTCAGTTTCCCCTCCGACGCGCTGGGACAGGTGCTGGGCAAGACCCTGGGCGTGCCGCTCTTTCAGGAACAGGCGATGCAGATCGCGATCATCGGCGCGGGGTTTTCGCCCGCCGAGGCCGACCGGCTGCGCCGGTCGCTGGCGACCTTCCGCAAGCACGGCAACGTCAGCGAGTTCCGCGACCGGTTCATGGCGGGCATGGACGCGAACGGCCATGACGCCGAGTTCGCCGCGCGCTGCTTCGCGCAGATCGAGGGCTTCGGCAGCTACGGCTTTCCCGAAAGCCACGCGGCCAGCTTCGCGCTTCTGGTCTATGCCTCGGCCTGGCTGAAGCGGCACCATCCCGGCATCTTCGCCTGCGCGCTGCTCAACAGCCAGCCGATGGGGTTCTACGCGCCCGCGCAGATCGTCCGCGACGCGCGCGAGCACGGGGTCGAGGTGCGCCCGGTCTGCATCAATGCGAGTTTCTGGGACAACGCGATGGAACCCGACGGCACGGGCGGGCTGGCGCTGCGGCTGGGGTTCCGGCAGCTGCGCGGGCTGAAACAGGACGAGGCCGACTGGATCGTAGCGGCCCGCGGCAACGGCTACCCGGGGGTCGAGGATGTCTGGCGCCGGGCCGGCGCGGGGCCGAAGGTGCTGGCGCTTCTGGCCGAGGCCGATGCCTTCGCCGCGCTCGGGCTGGATCGGCGCGCCGCGCTCTGGGCCGCGCGGGCGGTGACCGGCGACGCGCCGTTGCCGCTTTTCGCCGGCGACATGGATGGCGAGGGGATCGTGGAACCGGCGGTGCAGTTCCGCGCGATGAGCGAGGGCGAGCAGGTGGTGGAGGATTACGTCGCGCTCAGGCTCACGCTGCGCAGCCATCCCGTGGCGCTGCTGCGCCATATCCTGACGCCGGCGGCCTGACGGCAGGCGGGAGCGCGGGGGGCTGTCTGCCCCCCGGCCGCCTGCGGCGGCGCCCCCCGAGGATATTTCCCGGCCAAAATCGCCGCGGTACCGGGTTCAGCGCAGCCGCTTGAGGATCTCGAGGCTGGCGTAGCCGTCGGGCACGAGACCGGCGGCGCGCTGGTAGGCGCGGACCGCGGCGATGGTCTTCGGCCCGATCTTGCCGTCGACCCCGCCGGTGGAGAAGCCCGCCTTCGTCAGCCGTTCCTGCAACTCCATCCGCTCGGCCTGGAGCAGCGCCCGGTCGCCGCGCGGCCAGCCCGCGCGGATCGGCGCTCCGCCGGCGATCCGGTCGGCGAGGTGGCCCACGGCGATCACGTAGGCATCGGCGGCGTTGTAGCGCTCGATGACATGAAAGTTCCCGAAGATCATGAAAGCCGCGCCGCGCGATCCGGCCGGCACCAGGATCGAGGCCGGCCCGTGATCCGGCACCGGCCGGCCGGCGGCATCGCGCACGCCCAGCCCGTTCCAGTCGCGCCCGCGCTTGCGGATCCGTTCGCCGGTGAGCGCGTAGTCGAAGCCCGCCGGCAGCGCCACCTCCATCCCCCAGGGCTGGCCCTTCGTCCAGCCGAAGCGGGCCAGATAGGCGGCGGTGGAGGCCAGCGCATCGGCCGGATCCTCGCCCCAGATGTCGCGCCGGCCGTCTCCGGTGAAATCCACCGCATAGGCGAGGAACGAGGACGGGATGAACTGCGTATGGCCCATCGCGCCGGCCCAGCTGCCGGTCATGGCGCGCGGGTCCACGTCGCCGGCCTGCACGATCTTCAGCGCGTCGATCAGCTGACCCTCGAAGAACCGGCCGCGGCGGCCGTCATAGGCCAGCGTCGCCAGCGCCTCGATCACCGGGGTGGTGCCGCGGAACGTGCCATAGGCGCTTTCCAGCCCCCAGACCGCGACGACGACCTCCTTTTCCACGCCATAGGTCCGCTCGATCCGCTCCAGCAGGCGGCGATGATCGGCGAGCGCGGCCTTGCCGTTCTTCACCCGCGTGTCCGACACCGCGCTGTCGAGATAGTCCCAGATCGTCTTGGTGAACTCCGCCTGCGTGCGGTCGCGTTCGATCACGTTGGTGTTGTAGGACAACCCGCGCATCGCCCGGTCGAACACATCGGGGCGAATCCCGGCGGCCAGCGCGCGGGACCGGAAGGATCCGATCCAGCGGTCGAATCCGGCGTTTGCGCTGCTCATCACGATCTTCTCCGGCCCGGGCCGGGGAACCGGCCGCAAGGAGGTTTCCGGCGCATAGCCCGACACCGGGGCAGATAGCCCCGCCGAGATCGCCGCCGCCGCCACGATTTTACGCATGATACTGCCCGCCTGTTCGGCCGTTTTCGGCCCTTGGCGGCAGTGTAGCGCGGCCCCGGTGATTTGGCAAAAGCCCTATCGCCGCTTGCGCTGAACCTTGCGCGCGGTCTTGGCGGCCATCTACCTATCCTTCGCGGGTCTCTTGCGCACCGCGCCGCCGTGGCGGGCGGAACCGCCGCCGGGCGGACCGGTTCCCGCTCTTGACAGGGGGCCGGGCGGGATCATTCCCTGTGCAGGTCGCGGGTTGTGGAGGACGAGTGATGCCGGACGAGATCACAAGGGCGGCCTTCACCCGCGCGAACCGCGCTGCATGGAACGCATCCGCCCCTTTGCACGAAACCGGCGAGGAGTGGGAGCAGATGCTGGCCGCCGCCGCGCGCCCGGGTTTCTGCGTGCTCGACGAAACGCTTATCAACCTCCTGTCCGGCCTCGACCTTGCCGGCAAGGCGGCGGTTCAGGTCGGCTGCAACAATGCACGCGAGCTTCTGTCGCTGGCCGCGCTCGGCCTGCGCCCCGTCCTGGGCATCGACCAGTCCGGCGCTTTCCTCAATCAGGCGCGGCGTCTTTGCGCGGTGTCCGGCCTTTCGCCAAGACTTGTCGAGGCGGACATTTACGACCTGCCAGAGGGCCTCGGCCAACACGGGCTTGCCTTGGTGACAATCGGTGTCGTGAACTGGATGCCCGATCTGCCCGGCTTTTTCCGCGCTGTGGCGAGCCTTCTGGCGGAGGGTGGCGTTCTGGTGATCTACGAGACGCACCCGTTCCTCGAGATGTTCGATCCGGCGGGTGCGACCCCTTTCGCGCCGGCCACGAGCTACTTCCGGCGCGATCCCTTCCCGGTGACGGACGCCATTTCCTACGACGGGCTTGCGCATGGCCCCGGCGAGACCGGCTACTGGTTCGTCCACCGCCTGGGGGAAATCGTCACGTCCTGCGCGGGCGCCGGGCTGACGATCGTATCCCTTGGGGAATACGCGCATTCCAACCGCGAGGTCGACTACGACATCTACGAGGGGCGGGAGCCGCAGCTCCCCCTGAGCTATTCGCTGGTCGCCCGTCGGTGAACCCGCCCCAGCCTCAGCGCCGCTTGCGCTGAACCTTGCGCGCGGTCTTGGCGGCCTTGCGCCGATCCTTCACCGCCCGCTTGCGGATCGGACCGCCGCGCCGGGCCGAGGCGCCGCCGGGCAGCGCCCGGCCCTCGACCTCCAGCAGTTCCAGCATCAGCCCGCCGGTCACCGGCACCGCTTCGGCCAGGCGCACGGTCACACGCTGGCCGATGCCGATCGTGAGGCCGGTTTCCGATCCCATCAGGGTTTGCGCGTCGGGATCGAAATGGAAGAACTCGCGCCCGATCGAGCGCACCGGGATCAGCCCGTCGGCCCCGGTTTCGTCCAGCTTCACGAAGCAGCCGAAGCGCGTGACGCCCGAGACACGGCCGGCGAATTCGCTGCCGACGCGGTCGGAGAGATAGGCGGCAAGGTAGCGGTCGGTCGTGTCGCGCTCGGCGGCCATCGAGCGGCGCTCGGTCTCGCTGACCTGCGTCGCGGTCTCTTCCAGCATCTCGACATCGGCCGCGGACAGCCCGTCATCGCCCCAGCCGTGGCCGGAGATCAGCGCGCGATGCACGATCAGGTCGGAATAGCGGCGAATGGGCGAGGTGAAATGCGCGTAGCTTTTCAGCGCCAGGCCGAAATGGCCGTAGTTCTGCGGCGCGTAATAGGCCTGGGTCATCGACCTGAGCGTGGTGATGTTCAGAAGCTCGTCGAAATCCGTGCCCTCGGCCTGCGCCAGCAGCCGGTTCAGGTGCCGGGTCTGCAACACCTGCCCCTTGGCGAGCGTGAAGCCCGAGGCCTGCGCGACCTCGCGCAGCGCGTCGATCTTTTCCGGGCTCGGTTCCTCGTGCACGCGGAACAGGAGCGGCCGGCGCAGGCGTTGCAACTCCTCCGCCGCGGCGACGTTGGCCAGCACCATGAATTCCTCGATCAGCCGGTGCGCATCCAGCCGGTCCTTGAACGCGACGGAGGCGACGCGGCCATCGGGCGCCAGCTCGATCCGCCGTTCCGGCAGGTCGAGTTCCAGCGGCTGGCGTTCGGCCCGCGCCGTCACCGTCGCCTGCCAGGCGCCGTAGAGCGGCGCGATCACCTCGTCCATCAATGCGGCGCAACGGTCGTTCGGCCGCCCGTCCTGCGCCGCCTGCACCTCGCCATAGTCGAGCGAGGCGATCGAGCGGATCATCGCGCGGGCGAACCGATGGCCGACCTTGCGGCCCCGCGCGTCCAGCTTCAGCCGCACGGCGATCACCGGCCGCTCCAGCCCCTCGTGCAGCGAACACAGGTCACCCGACAGCCGGTCGGGCAGCATCGGCACCACGCGATCCGGGAAGTAGGTGGAATTGCCGCGCTTGCGCGCCTCGCGGTCCAGCGCCGATTGCGGGCGGATGTAATGCGCGACATCGGCGATCGCGACCCAGACGACATGGCCGCCTTCGTTCTGCGGATCGTCGTCGGCATGGGCATGCACCGCGTCGTCGTGGTCGCGGGCATCGGCCGGGTCGATGGTGACGAAGGGCATCGACCGCAGGTCTTCGCGGTCGCCCATGCCGGCCGGTTCCATCGCGTCGGCCTCGGCGATGGCGGCGTCGGGGAAGGCATCGGGGATTCCGTGCTGGTGGATCGCGATCAGCGAGACGGCGCGCGGCGCGCCGGCATCGCCCAGCCGATCCGTCACCCGCGCCCTGGGCAGCCCCATCGACGCGCGCGGCCCGGCCAGTTCGGCCTCGACCAGTTCGCCGTCCCGTGCATCCAGCGTGGCCTCGGCCGGCACCCGCCATTCCTTGTCCGATCCCTTGTCGATCGGCACGATCCGGCCGCCCTGCGCCTCGGCCCGGAAGATGCCGAGAATCCGGATCGGGTTGACGCCGATCTTGCGGATCAGCCGCGCCTCGTAATCGTGATCCTCGCCGCGCACCTCGTTCAGCCGCGCGAGAATCCGGTCGCCCTCGGCCACCGGGGCGTCGGCCTTGCGCGGCACGAACAGGACGCGCGGTTCCGGCCCCTTGCCCTGCCATTCCAGCGGCCGGGCGAACTGATCGCCGCTTGCGTCGGGCGGCAGCACCTTGAGGATGGTGACCGGCGGCAGCGCCTCGGGGTCGCGGTAGCTGCGGCGGCGGCGCTCGATCACGCCTTCCTCCTCCAGCTCCTTGAGCATCCGCTTCAGCTCGATCCGCGCGGCGCCCTTGATGCCGAAGGCCTTGGCGATATCGCGTTTCGCCGCCGCCTCCGGGTGGTCGGCGATCCAGTCGCGGATCTGGTCCTTGGTGGGCAGCGGCGTCATGGCGGCAGGCGTAACACGGCCCGCGGGCGGCGTCACGCGGGTTCGCGGAGCGGGCGGATCATGTCGCGATGCGGGATCCCGGCGTCCATGTAGTCCGCGCCGATGGCGGCGAACCCCACCCCTTCGTAGAAGCCGATCGCATCGGTCCGGGCCGAAAGCTTCGCGCGCGCGATGGCCGGATCGGCGGCCAGGCGATCCACCGCCGCGAGCACCAGCGCGCGGCCGATTCCGGCGCCGCGCGCCTCGGCCAGAACGCAGACGCGGCCGATCTTGCCGGTGTCACCGAAGGTCAGGATTCGGGCGGTGCCGACCGGGCGGCCGCCCCGACGCGCCATGAGATGCAGGGCCGTATCGTCCAGACCGTCAAGCTCATCGGCTTCGGGCACACCCTGTTCATCGATGAAGACGATCCGGCGAAGCGCGAGGCAGGCATCGATATCGGAAGTTTCCGAAATCTCGAACATCATCTGAAATAGTCCCGCAGGATGCGCGCGTAGATCGCCTTCAGGGCCTCGATCTGCGCGACCTCGACGCGTTCGTCGACCTTGTGCATCGTCTTGCCGACCAGGCCGAACTCCACCACCGGGCAATGATCCTTCACGAACCGCGCGTCCGAGGTGCCGCCGGTGGTCGACAGGGCAGGCAAGATGCCGGTTTCCGCCTCCACCGCGCCGGCGACGAGATCGACGAAGGCGCCCGGCGGCGTCAGGAAGCTTTCGCCGGACACCGAGATATCGAGGTCGAAGCGCACCGCGGTCTCTTCCGTCACGCGGGCGGCCTCCGCGCGCAGCCAGTCCGACAGACTGGCCGAGGAATGCGCGTCGTTGAACCGGATGTTGACCGTGGCGCGGGCCTTGGCCGGGATCACGTTGGTGGCCGGGTTGCCGGTGTCGATCGTGGTGATCGCCAGCGTCGAGGGATCGAAATGCGCCGTTCCGGCGTCAAGCTCGTGCCCTGCCAGCCGGTCCAACAGGCGTACCAGCGCGGTCAGCGGGTTCTTCGCGCGGTGCGGATAGGCGGAATGGCCCTGTACGCCGTGCGCCACGATCCGGCCGGTCATCGACCCGCGGCGACCGATCTTTATCATGTCGCCCAGCCGCTCCGGGCAGGTCGGTTCGCCGACGAGGCAGACATCCATCCGCTCGCCGTTCGCCGCCATCCAGTCGAGGATCGCGGCGGTGCCGTCGATGCCCACGCCCTCCTCGTCGCCGGTCACGGTGATCACGATCGCGCCGTCGGGCGGGGTTTCGCGCACGAAATCCACCGCCGCCGTGACGAAGGCCGCGACACCGGATTTCATGTCGGTCGCGCCGCGCCCCCAGAGCACGCCATCGACGATCTCGCCGCCGAACGGGTCGCGGCTCCAGTCCGCGGGGTCGCCCACCGGCACGACATCGGTGTGGCCGTTGAAGCCGAAGGCGCGGTTCGCGCCCCGCGCCCCCCAGCGCGCGAAGAGGTTGGGAATGCCGTTCCGGTCCACCCGCGTGCAGGCGAAGCCGGCCGCCGAAAGCTCGGCTTCCAGCAATTGCAGCGCGCCGCCCTCTTCCGGCGTGACGGAAGGGCAGCGGATCAGCCGCGCGGTCAGGTCGACGGGGTCAAGCGCTGTCATGCCCGGTCCCCTTCGAAGAACGGCGTCACCTGCGCCACGATCACCGCGTTTTCCGCAAGCGCGCGATCCATCAACGCGCGCTCGTCCTCCTCGATCTCGTGGCCTTGCGCCGCGCGTTCCTCGGCGGTGCCGTAGCCGGTGACATCCAGCACCGCCAAGTCGGCCACCTTCAGGACCGCGACCGCCTCGCGCACCGCCTCGGCCTCGTCCACGCCCGAGGCATAGACCATCAGCGCCGCGCCGGTGGCCGCCTTCGGCAACCCGTCGCCCGGCTTGCGCCCGACCTCCACCACGAGGGTGAAGACCTGCTGCGGGCGTTTCGGCCTTTCGGTGTCAGTCACGCAGCAACTCGTTGATCGAGGTCTTCGACCGGGTCTGCGCATCCACGCGCTTGACGATCACCGCGCAGTACAGGTGCACACCGTTCTTCGACGGCATCGAGCCGGCCACCACCACGGACCCGGCCGGCACCTCGCCATACATCACGTCGCCGGTCTCGCGGTCGACGATCTTGGTGGACTTGCCGATGAACACGCCCATGCCGAGGACAGATCCCTCGCGCACTATGCACCCTTCCACCACCTCGGACCGGGCGCCGATGAAGCAGTTGTCCTCGATGATCGTGGGGCCGGCCTGCATCGGCTCCAGCACGCCGCCGATGCCCACGCCGCCCGACAGGTGCACGTTCTTGCCGATCTGCGCGCAGGATCCGACGGTGGCCCAGGTGTCGACCATCGTGCCCTCGTCGACATAGGCGCCGAGGTTGACGAAGCTGGGCATCAGCACCACGCCCTTGGCGATGTAGGCCGACCGGCGCACCACGCAGTTCGGCACGGCGCGAAAGCCGGCGGCGCGCCATTCCGCGTCGCCCCAGCCACGAAACTTCGAATCGACCTTGTCCCACCAGTGGCCGCCCTGCGGCCCGCCGTCCTGGCTTTCCATGTCCTTCAGGCGAAAGCCCAGCAGGACCGCCTTCTTGGCCCACTGGTTCACATGCCAGTGCCCGTCATCCTGCCGCTCGGCCACGCGCAGTGTGCCGGAGTCGAGCGCGTTCAGCGTCGCCTCGATCGCTTCGCGGGTTTCGCCCCCGGTGGTCGGTGTGATCGTGTCGCGCGCCTCCCAGGCGGCTTCGATGGCAGCTTCGAGTGCGGCGTTCGACATCGTTGTCCCTCGCGTTCAGGTGTGGCCGGATCGGGGCCAAGCCTATAGACCGGGCGGCGAAGCCGCGCAATCGGCCCGAGGAGACGCGACCAGATGACCGAAGACAGCCGCAGCCACCCGTTCCGTCACAGCAGCGAGGATGCCGTCGCCGCCCACCGCGCGCCCGACACGCCGCAGACCCGCGCGCCGGCCTATCGGCTCGCCTTCACCGACGAGGATTTCCTGATGCGGGAAGAGTTGCGGCCTGTGCGGCTGCAACTGGAACTGCTCAAACCTCAGATGATCCTCGACGAACGCGGGATCGAATCCACCGTGGTGATGTTCGGCTCGGCCCGGATCCCGGCGGCCGATGCCGAACCGCACCACCCCGGCCTCGGCGCGCTGTCGAACTGGTACGAGGAGGCGCGGCGCTTCGCGCAGTTGATGACGGCCGAAAGCCTCAAGTCCTATGGCCGCGAGATGGTGGTGATGACCGGCGGCGGGCCGGGGATCATGGAGGCCGGCAGCCGCGGCGCGCACGAGGCCGGCGGCCATTCCGTCGGCCTGAACATCGTGCTGCCCCATGAACAGGCGCCCAACACCTATGTCACGCCGGACCTGTGCTTCAACTTCCACTACTTCGCGATCCGCAAGATGCATTTCCTGATGCGCGCGCGGGCGATCTGCATCTTTCCCGGCGGCTTCGGCACGATGGACGAGATGTTCGAGGCGCTGACCCTGATCCAGTCGGGCCGGATGAAGCGAATACCCTTCCTGCTGTTCGGCCGCGACTACTGGGAAACCGTCGTGAACTGGCAGGCGATGGCCGATGCCGGCGTGATCGCCGAGGCCGATCTGGGCCTGTTCCGGTATGTCGAGACGGCGGAAGAGGCGGTGGCGCTGATCCTCGCCGAGACGGACGGGGCCTGAGATGGCCGGCCTCGCCCGTTGGCTGGAGGCGCGGCTGTCCGGCCTTGGGCGGGGCGGCGCGGCGGCGCTGCTGATCGTCGTGTCGCTGGCGATGTTCCTGCCCGGTTTCGCCACGATGCCGCCGCTCGACCGCGATGAGCCGCGCTTTGCCCAGGCCAGCCGGCAGATGCTGGACACCGGCGATTTCGTCGATCCGCGGTTCCGCGACGACCCGCGGCACAAGAAACCCGTCGGCATCTACTGGCTGCAATCCGCCGCCGTCGCCGCGACCGGCGCGACGGAGGGCGCGGCGCTGTGGCGCTACCGTCTGCCGTCGTTGCTGGCGGCGGTGGCGGCAGTGCTGATGACCGCGAGGATCGCGGCGGACTTCGCCGGGCCGCGCGCCGGGCTGGCCGCGGGGCTGATGTTCGCCGGGGTCTTCAGCCTTGGGATGGAGGCGCGGATCGCCAAGACCGACGCGGTGCTGCTGCTGACGGTCGTGGTGGCGCAATGGGTGCTGGCGCGTCTGTGGCGCGCCGCGCGGGAACCGGGGGCCGCCGTGGCGTTGCCGCTGCCCCTTGTCCTGGCCTTCTGGCTTGCCGTGGCGGCGGGCATCCTGGTCAAGGGGCCCGTGGGGGTGATGGTCACGGGGCTTGCCGCGCTGGTTCTCGCGCTGGGGCTGCGCCGGGCCGGCTGGCTTGGCGCGCTGCGGCCGGGCCTTGGCCTTGTCCTGGTCGCGGCGCTGGTGCTGCCCTGGTATGTCGCGATCACGATCCGGTCCGATGGCGGGTTCTGGGCCGCCTCTCTGGGGCAGGACATGCTGGCGAAGGTCGCCGCCGGGCAGGAAAACCACGGCGCGCCGCCGGGCACCTACCTGGCCGTGATGTGGCTGACCTTCTTTCCCGCCGCCGCCGCGCTGGCGCTGGTGCTGCCGGCGATCTGGCGGGCGCGGCGCAGCGCGGCGGTGGTCTTCGCCGCGGCCTGGGCGATCCCGGCCTGGCTGGTGTTCGAGGCGACGCTGACGAAGCTTACCCACTACGTCCTGCCGCTTTACCCCGCCCTCGTCCTTGCCGTCGCCCTTGTCTGGGATGAGGCGGTGGCGGCGCCACGCCGGCTCTGGCACTGGCTGGCCTTCGGCGCGGTCACGCTGTTGCCCGTCGCCGCGCTGGCCGCGATCGGGGCCTATGCCGCGACGCTGGGGCCGGTGCCATGGGCGCCGCTGGCGCTGGGGCTTGCCGCGATCGGGCTGGGCGCGGCGCTGACCCGCCAGGCGCTGACCGGCGGCCTCGCGCTGGCCGCCGCGGCGGGGCTTGCGGTGATGGGCTGGGGCTTCGCCGCCGGGCTGGTGCGCGGGGTGACCGCGGTGCAGGCGGTCTGGCCCGCGCCGCGGATCGTCGCCGCCGCGGTCGGCCCGGACTGTCCCGCCCCGACGATCCGCAACGACGGATTCGACGAACCGTCCCTGACCTTCCTGTCGCCCGGCCCGGTTCGTCCGCTGGGGGCCGACGACCCGGTGGCGGCGCTGGCGGAGCCTTGCGCGCGGGTGCTGCTGCCGACATCGGCCTCCGGCCCGATGACACAGGCCGGCGCGCGGCCGCTGGCCCGGATCACCGGCCTCAGCCTTGGCAGCGGCAAGTCGCTGGACCTGACCCTCTGGGCCGCACCCTGACACCGGCGGGCGGGGCGAGGACGGATATGCCCGGCGGAGCCTAGCCGCCCAGCCCGGCCTCGGCCGCGATCTCGGCCCGGCTCTTGCGGGCGCGTTCGGTGGCGGATTTCAGCTGCCCGCAGGCGGCCATGATATCCTCGCCGCGCGGGGTGCGGATCGGGCTGGCATAGCCGGCCTTGTAGACGATGTCGGCGAAAGCCTCGATCCGCTCCCAGTCCGAGCGTTCGTAGGGCGCGCCGGGCCATTCGTTGAACGGGATCAGGTTGATCTTGGCCGGGATGCCGGCGATCAGCTTCACCAGCCGCCGGGCATCGGCGTCGGAATCGTTCACGCCCTTCAGCATCACGTATTCGAAGGTGATCCGCTCGGAATTCGACAGGCGCGGATAGTCGCGCAGCGCGGCCAGCAGGGTTTCGATGTTCCAGCGCTTGTTGATCGGCACCAGCTTGTCGCGCACCGCGTCGGTGGTGGCGTGGAACGACACCGCCAGCAGGCAGCCGATCTCCTCGGCGCAGCGGGCGATTTCCGGCACCACGCCCGAGGTCGACAGCGTGATCCGGCGGCGCGAGAGCGAAAGCCCCTCGCCATCCATCACCACCTTAATCGCGTCGCGCACCGCCTCGAAATTGTAAAGCGGCTCGCCCATGCCCATCAGAACGACGTTCGAGACAAGCCGCGTTTCATCCTTCGGCTTGCCCGGTTCGGGCCATTCGCCAAGGTCGTCGCGCGCCAGCATCACCTGGCCCACGATCTCGCCCGCGGTCAGGTTGCGGACCAGCTTCTGCGTGCCGGTATGGCAGAACGAACAGGTCAGCGTGCAGCCGACCTGGCTGGAGATGCACAGCGTGCCGCGGTTTTCCTCGGGGATGTAGACGGTTTCCACCTCGTGCCCGCCGGCGATCCGCACCAGGTATTTCCGCGTTCCGTCGGCGGAAACCTGGCGGCTGACGACCTGCGGCAACTCGATGGTGAAATGCGCGGCCAGAAGCGCGCGGTAGTCCTTGGCGAGGTTCGTCATCGCCGCGAAATCGCGCACCCCCCAGTGATAGATCCACTGCCAGATCTGGCCCAGCCGCATCTTCGCCTGCTTTTCCGGCGTGCCCACCGCGATCAGCGCATCGCGCAACTGGTCCCGCGTCAGGCCGACAAGGTTGACCGGGCCGCCCTCGGGCAGCTTCCGCGGGATCGTCAGCACGTCCTGCGTGATCGGGGCGGCGGGGCCGCCGGCTTGGGGCATCTCGGGCATGGTCATGGCACGCGGTCCTCGGGGCAGGCCGCCGATATAGGCGATCGGCGCGCGAAACGGAACCGGTTTCGCCCGGATCAGCTGCCGCAGCGGCTCTCGGCCTCGGTCATCGCCGCGGTGAAGCCAAGCAGCGAGAACGTGTCGGACGTCTGCGTGCCGCGCGCGGAGCGGCCGACGATGACGGCCGACGCGCCCTGCTTGAGCGCCGCGACGATCTTCGCGTCTTCCTCCGGGCCGCCGGCCCAGGCCCATTCGCCATCGGTGAACAGATCGAAGCTGTCGGACCCGACCCGCATCGATACCGTCGAGCCGTCGGCGAAGGGATAGCCCCCGGTGTAGGAAATCTCGCCCGCGGCGCCCGCGCCGGGGCGGAAGGTGACGAACAGCAGGATATCGCCGCGGCGCACGTCACTGGTCACGTCGTTGCCATCGCGCTGGGCCGTCCAGGACTTCGGCGCCGATACACCCCAGCATTCCTTCGCCGGCTGTTCCTCGATGAACACGCTCCAATCCGTGTCGGCGGCGACCCGGTTATCCGATTCCTGTGCAACGGACGGCCCGGCCAGGATCATGGCGGCCAGCAATGCGCCCGTGACGCGTGCGATCGATGAGGTCATGTGTTCGCAGCCTCCTGCTCTTGCGCTGCCTGTCGTTGTCTCCGCCCGGAACATTCCCTGCCCCTGTCCCCGCGGCTTTGCCGTGGCACGGGACGGTTCGAACCGGTATTGCGGGTTTACTGCATAATCGCCGGCGGGCGAAAGCCCCGGAAGCGGAAAATCGCTGAATTCACGCGGGTATGAAGGAAGGAGCGGAAAGATGGCGGCACAGGCGATGATCGAGTTGTGGCGCGGTGGAATGATGGAAAGCCGGCACATGGGCCACGCGGTGGTCTGCGATGCGGCGGGCGGGATCGTGGAAGCCTGGGGAGAGCCAGAGGCGGTGATCCTGCCGCGCTCGGCCTGCAAGATGATGCAGGCGCTGCCGCTGGTCGAAAGCGGCGCGGCCGATGCGGCGGGGCTGGGCGAGGCGCAGATGGCGCTGGCCTGCGCCAGCCACGCCGCCGCGGCGATCCACACCGAGATGGTGGCCGACTGGCTGGCCGCGCTGGGGCTGGGCGAGGCCGATCTGCGCTGCGGCCCGCAGATGCCGCGCGACGCGGCGGCGAAGAAGGCGCTGTTGTGTTCCGATACCGAACCCTGCCAGATCCACAATAATTGTTCGGGCAAGCATGCCGGGTTCCTGACGCTGGCGCGGCACCTGCGCTCCGGGCCGGAATACGTGGAGATCGACCACCCGGTGCAGCGCGCGGTGAAGGCGGCCTTCGAGGAGGTGACGGAAGTGACCTCGCCGGGTTGGGGGATCGACGGCTGTTCGGCCCCGAACTTCGCCACCACGCTGCATGGCTTCGCCCGCGCCGCCGCCCGCTTCGCCGCGGCGCGCGAGACCGGCGACGCGCGGTCGCGCGCGATGGTCCGGCTGACCCGCGCGATGGCCACCCATCCCGAATACGTGGCGGGCGAGGGCCGCGCCTGCACCCGGCTGATGCGCGCGATGGAAGGCCGCGTCGCGGTCAAGACCGGGGCGGAGGCGGTGTTCGTCGCCATCGTCCCCGACCGCGGGCTGGGCGTGGCGCTGAAGATCGAGGACGGGGCAACCCGCGCCTCCGAGGCGGCGATCACCGCGATCCTGATGCGGCTTGGCGTGCTCGACCCCTCGCATGAGGTGGTCGAGGGCCTCTTGACCGGCCCGATCCGGAACTGGCGCGGGCTGGTCACCGGCGAGATGCGGCTGGCCGAGGGGTTCTGCTGACCTCCATCCACCGGCCAAGGACCACGGCGGAAACAGGCGCAAAGGGCAGCGCCCGCGCCGCGGGGAGGGCGTGAAGCGCCCGCCCCGGGGGGGCGGTGCGGGCGCTGCCCGGGGCTGACGCCCCGGGCTATCCGGGCAGCGATTTCAGACCGCGAAGTCCGTCACCGCGTAGCCCTGGATGTAAAGCAGCGCGGTCAGGTCGCCGTGGTTGATGCGGATGTCGCATTCCGCGGCGACCACGGGCTTGGCGTGCAGCGCCACCCCGGCGCCGGCAAGGCCCAGCATGCCAAGGTCGTTGGCGCCGTCGCCGACCGCCATCGCCGCCTCCGTGCCGATCCCCAGCCGGCCGGTGATCTCGCGCAGCGCGGCGACCTTCGCCTCGCGGCCAAGGATCGGGCGCGCGACCTCGCCGGTGAGCTTGCCGCAGGACGCCAGCAGCCGGTTGGCCCGGTGTTCATCGAAGCCCAAGGCCTCGGCCACCGCGCCGGTGAAGGCCGTGAACCCGCCCGAGACCAGCGCGGCATGGCCGCCATTGGCCTTCATCGTCGCCACCAGTTCCCGCCCGCCGGGGGTGAAGGTGATGCGTTCCCTCAGCACCTGGCCGACCACCGCCTCGGGCAGACCGCGCAGAAGCGCCACGCGCTCGGTCAGCGCGGCTTCGAAATCCAGCTCGCCGTTCATCGCGCGGGCGGTGATCGCGGCGACCTTTTCACCGATCCCGGCCATCGCGGCCAGTTCGTCGATGCATTCCTGGCCGATCATCGTGCTGTCCATGTCGGCCAGCAACAGCCGCTTGCGCCGCCCTTCGGCCGGTTGCACGACCAGATCGAGGCCGAGCCCCTGCAACCCTTCCCAAACCTCCCAGCGGTTGCCCGGCATCGCGGCAAGGTCGAATTCCGCCGCCACGCCGGGATTGAGCCAGCGCGCCGCGCCGCCGCCCCAGGCATCGCGCAGCGCCTCCACCGTGGCGCGGTCGAGGTTCGCGCGGTCGGGGCTCGCGATCAGCGTGGCGACATGCATGGTCAGGTTTCCGATAGTGGAGACGGGTGTCGTTTTCGGGCGGCGATGCGGCGCATTACCGCGATTTTCCCGCTTGTGCCAGACCGTGCCGCGCTGTAGCGACGGCGGCGGGACACCCCTCCCCAACGAGGGGCTTTTACCTGGAAGGGTAGCATGACCGACGTTTCGACCCCGGCCGCGCGGCCGGCAAATCCGCGCTTTTCCTCCGGCCCTTGCGCCAAGTTCCCCGCCTATTCGCTCGATCTGCTCGCCGACGCGCCGCTGGGCCGGTCGCATCGCGCCGCGGTCGGCAAGGCGAAGCTCAAGGCCGCGATCGACCGCACCCGCGGCATTCTGGGCGTCCCCGCCGACTACCGGATCGGGATCGTTCCCGCCTCCGACACCGGCGCGGTGGAAATGGCGATGTGGTCCTTGCTGGGCGCGCGCCCGGTGGAAATGCTGGCCTGGGAAAGCTTCGGCGAAGGCTGGGTGACGGACGCGGTCAAGCAGCTGAAACTCGACGCGACGGTGCGCAAGGCGCCCTACGGCCAGATCGTCGATTTCGCCCAGGTCGATTTCGACAGCGACGTGGTGTTCACCTGGAACGGCACCACCTCGGGCGTGCGGCTGCCGAACGGCGATGCGATCCCGGCGGACCGCGCCGGCCTGACGATCTGCGACGCGACCTCGGCCGCCTTCGCGATGGACCTGCCGTGGGACAGACTCGATGTCACCACCTTCTCCTGGCAGAAGGTGCTGGGCGGCGAAGCGGCGCATGGCATGCTGATCCTGTCGCCCCGCGCCGTGGAACGGCTGGAAAGCTACACGCCGCCCTGGCCGCTGCCGAAGATCTTCCGCCTGACGAAGGGCGGCAAGATCAACGACGGCATCTTCCGCGGCGAGACGATCAACACCCCCTCGATGCTCGCGGTGGAGGATTACCTCGCCGCGCTGGACTGGGCTGCGCGAATCGGCGGCCTGCCGGCGCTGATCGCGCGGGCGGAGGCGAACGCCGCCGCGGTGGCCGATTTCGTCGACAGCCACGACTGGATCGCCAATCTCGCCGAAGACCCGGCCACGGCCTCGACCACCTCGGTCTGCCTGAAGTTCACCGATCCCGACATCACCGACGGCGCGGCCTTCGCCAAGGCCGTGGCGAAGCGGCTGGAGGCCGAGGGCGTGGCGCTGGACATCGGCAGCTACCGCGATGCGCCGCCGGGCCTGAGGATCTGGTGCGGTTCGACGGTGGAAACCGCCGATGTCGCCGCGCTGATGCCCTGGATCGAATGGGCATACCTCGCCGAACGCGCGGCGCTGGCCGCCGCGGCCTGATCGCGCGCGAAATCTCGCCGAACATCCGGGGCCATGGCGGCCCCGCTTCCTCCCGATACTCGAAGGACATGCCCCATGGCACCCAAGGTACTCGTCTCCGACAAGCTCAGCGAAACCGCCGTCCAGATCTTCCGCGATCGCGGCATCGACGTCGATTTCATGCCCGACCTGGGCAAGGACAAGGACAGGCTGGCCGAGATCATCGGCCAGTATGACGGGCTTGCCATCCGCTCGGCCACCAAGGTCACCGCGAAGCTGCTGGAAGGCGCCGACCGGCTGAAGGTCATCGGCCGTGCCGGGATCGGCGTCGACAATGTCGACATTCCCGCCGCCTCGAAGAAGGGTGTGATCGTGATGAACACGCCCTTCGGCAATTCCGTCACCACCGCCGAACACGCCATCGCGATGATGTTCGCGGTTGCCCGGCAACTGCCCGAGGCATCGGCCTCGACCCATGCCGGCAAATGGGAAAAGAACCGCTTCATGGGGGTAGAGCTTTACAACAAGACCCTGGGCGTGATCGGCGCGGGCAACATCGGCTCGATCGTCTGCGACCGGGCGCAGGGGCTGAAGATGAAGGTCATCGCCTACGATCCGTTCCTGTCGGAGGATCGCGCCCGCAAGATGGGGGTGACCAAGGTCGACCTCGACGAGCTTCTGGGCCGCGCGGACTTCATCACCCTGCACGTGCCGCTGACCGACAAGACCCGCAACATCCTGTCGCGCGAGGCACTGGCGAAGACCCGCAAGGGCGTGCGGATCGTCAACTGCGCCCGCGGCGGCCTGATCGACGAGGAGGCGCTGGCCGACGCGCTGAAATCCGGCCATGTCGCCGGCGCGGCGCTTGACGTCTTCGCGGTGGAACCGGCAACGGAAAGCCCGCTCTTCGGCCTGCCGAACGTGGTCGTCACCCCGCATCTCGGCGCCTCGACGACCGAGGCGCAGGAAAACGTCGCGCTGCAAGTCGCCGAACAGATGTCGGATTACCTGCTGACCGGCGCGGTGGAAAACGCGCTCAACATGCCCTCCGTCACCGCCGAGGAGGCCGCGGTGATGGGCCCCTGGCTGGCGCTGGCGCGGAACCTCGGATCGTTCATCGGCCAGATGACGGACGAACCGATCCGCGCGATCAACATCCTCTACGACGGCCGGGTGGCCGACATGAATCTCGCGGCGCTGAACCAGTCGGTGATCGCCGGCGTGATGGCGGCGACGAACCCGGATGTGAACCTTGTCTCCGCCCCCGTGGTGGCGAAGGAACGCGGCATCCAGATCGCCACCACGCGGCAGGACAAGTCCGGCGCCTTCGACGGCTACATCAAGGTCACGATGGTGACGGACGACCGCGAACGCTCGGTCGCCGGCACGGTGTTTTCCGACGGCAAGCCGCGGTTCATCCAGATCAAGGGCATCAACATCGACGCCGAGATCGGCGCGCACATGCTGTACACGACCAACGAGGACGTGCCGGGCATCATCGGGCTTCTGGGCATGACGATGGGCAAGAACGGCGTCAACATCGCCAACTTCACGCTGGGCCGGTCGGGCGTGGGGCAGGACGCGATCGCGCTTCTGTACCTCGACCAGCCGATCGACCCGAAGGTGGTGGAAACGCTGGAATCGACGGGCATGTTCCAGCAGGTGCGACCGCTGCAATTCGACGTGGCGTGATCGGGCAGGCCGGCGGACGCCTTCGGCCGAAGGTTTTCGCCGGCCCCGGTTTCACTGTGTCGCGCACTGCGTTAGGAAGCACACAGCAGTCCGGACGATCGCATGCGCATCTACGCCATCGGCGACATTCACGGCCATCTCGACAAGCTTCGCGCGGCGCATGAGCGGGTCGCGGCGGACCGGGCGGCCTGCGGCGACACGGCGGCGCAGGTGGTGCATATCGGCGACCTCGTCGATCGCGGCCCCGACAGCCGCGGCGTGATCGACCATCTCGCCGCCGGGCTGGCCCGGGGCGCGCCCTGGGTGGTGCTGAAGGGCAATCACGACCGGATGTTCGAGCTGTTCCTGCGCGGCGAGACCGATCCGGGCCTGCGGCCGGACTTCACCTGGCTGCACGAACGGATCGGCGGGGTGGAAACGCTGGCCTCCTACGGGATCGAGGCCAACCCCTGGCAGCGGCCCGACCGGGTGCGGGCCGAGGCGCAGGCTTCGGTGCCCGAGGCGCACCGCGCGTTCCTCGCCAATCTGCCGACGCGGCATGAGGCCGGCGAGGCGCTGTTCGTCCATGCCGGCATCCGGCCCGGCGTGAAGGTCGCGAAGCAGAAGGAAACCGATCTGCTGTGGATCCGCGAACCCTTCCTTCTGGATACCCGCGACCACGGGCCGCTGATCGTGCACGGCCACAGCCCGGTGGAGGCGGCCACGCATTACGGCAACCGGATCAACATCGACAGCGGCGCGGCCTATGGCGGCCCGCTGTCGGCCATCGTGCTGGAAGGCCGCGCGGCCTTTCTCCTGACCGATGCCGGACGGGTGCCGCTGGCGCCTCAGACCTTGCCCTGACGGGCCAGGTCCAGCGCCGCGCGGATCACGCCCACGTCGCCGACATGGTTCATCAACAGAAGGATCAGCTCGGCGTTCAGCGCCGCGCTGCCCTCGGCGCTCAGCCCCTTGTGGGCGGCCAGCAGCGCGGCGTAAAGCGCGTCGGGATCGGCGATGTTCAGGTCGGTCTTCAGGGTCATGCCCGCGCCCCCCAGATCGCGCCCAGCGCCGCGGCGATGGCGCCCGCATCGGCCTCGACCCAGCGCGCCGCGACGACCTGGTCGGGCCGCACGAGATAAAGCGCCTGCCGCGCCGCGCCAAGATAGCGCCGCGCCAGCGTCTCGGTCAGTTCCGGGGCGACCACGTCCAGCCCGTCGATCTGCGGCGCGGCGCAGCCCAGCGCCAGCAGCACCGGGCGCCCGCCCAGCGCCTCGGTCAGCCAGCCGTTGCCCAGTGGCGCATCGGGCGCGACCGCGCCGGGGCGGCTGACCTCGGGCAGGTCGGGATGGTCCGGCGCGCCGGGCAGCGGGTAGACGCAGGGCTGCGACAGCCGCCCGCCGTTGACGAAGGCGCGGGCGAAACCGGTCTTGCCGGCCAGCGACAGGACCGCATCGCGGAACCGCCGCTCGGCCCCGTCGGCCGGGGTCATGAACCGGGTGGTGCGGCTGGAATTGAGAATGTTCTCGTCCGCGCCATGCACCCTTTCGCGGTCGTAGTCGTCGAGGATCGCGGGGGCCGCGCGCCCCTCCACCACCGCGGCCAGCCGCCAGCCCAGCGCATCGACATCCTGCAACCCGCCGTTGCCGCCGCGCGCCCCGAAGGGCGAGACGACATGCGCGCTGTCGCCGGCGAAGATCACCCGGCCATGCACGAACCGCGCCAGCCGCCGGCACTGGAAGCTGTAGATCGACACCCAGTCGAGCCGGAAATCGTCATGCCCCACGACCTTGCGGATCCGCGGGATCACCTTCTCGGGCTTGCGCTCCTCGTCGGGGTCGGTGTCCCAGCCCAGTTGCAGGTCGATCCGGTAGATGTTGTCGGGCTGCTTGTGCAGCAGCGCCGACTGGCCGGGATGGAACGTCGGTTCGAACCAGAACCAGCGTTCGGCGGGAAACTCGGCCGTCATCTCGATATCGGCGATGAGGAACCGTTCCTCGAACAGCTCGCCCTCGAAATCGAGGTCCATCATCGACCGGATCGGCGACTTGGCGCCATCGCAGGCGATCATGTAGTCGGCCGTCAACGCATAGGGCCCGTCGGGCGTTTCGATCGAGACATGGACATGGTCGCCCGCCTGGTCCACCGCCGTGACACGGTTCTTGAACCGCAGGTCGACCAGCGGCTCCTCCAGCGCGCGGCGCACCAGCATCTCCTCGATATGGTATTGCTGGAGGTTGATGAAGGCCGGCATCTTGTGGCCGTCCTCGGGCAACAGGTCGAAGGAATAGACCTCTTCGTCGCGGTGATAGGTGCGGCCGACCTTCCAGGTCACGCCCATGTCGACGGCCTGTTCGCCCACCCCGATCCGGTCGAGGATTTCCAGCGACCGTTTCGACCAGCAGATCGCCCGGCTGCCGACCGAAACGACGTTGTTGTCGTCCAGCAGGACCGAGGCCACGCCCTGCCCGGCCAGGTCCAGCGCCATCGCCAGCCCGATCGGCCCGGCGCCGACGATGACGACCTTGTGCCGCGGCTCGGGATGCTTCAGCCCCGGCGGGGCCGCGTAGGGAAAGGGCTTGTAATCGTAGGGCATGGTCTCCTCCCGGTGCCGCGGCTTCAGCCCTGCAACGCCTCCCACATCTGGCGGTCGCGCTCGGCCGTCCAGATGCGGGGGGTATCTATGCCGCGCGCCTCGTCATAGGCGCGGGCGACGTTGAAGGGCAGGCAATGCTCGTAGATCGCGAAATCGGCGAACTTCGGGTCACAGGCCGCGCGCACCGCGTCCCAGGCCTCTTTCAGGCTGCCGCCGCGGGCCACGACCTTCTCCGCCGGCTTGTAGGTGGAGGCGACGAAATCGGCGGTGCTGGCGATCGCCTTCGCCACCATCTCTTCGCCCACCAGCGCATCGCCGCGACCGGGCGCGATGGCCTTGGGCCCGAACGCGGCGATATTGGCCAGGGTGTCCGGCCAGTCGGCGAAATGGCCGTCGCCGCAATAGCAGGCGGAGTGGTATTCGACGATGTCGCCGGTGAACATCACCTCGGCATCGGGCAGCCAGACCACCGCGTCGCCGGCGGTATGGGCCCGGCCCAGATGCATGATGTCCACCCGGCGGTTGCCGAGGTAGACGGTCATCCGTTCCGAGAACGTCGTGGTCGGCCAGGTCAGGCCGGGGATTTCCTCGTGCCCCTGGAAAAGCCGCGGGAAGCGGCCGAACTCGCTGTCCCAATCCTCCTGCCCGCGTTCGGCGACCATCGCGCGGGCGGCGTCGGACATGATGATCTCGCGCGCGCCATAGGCCGAGGCGCCCAGCACCCGCACGGCGTGGTAATGGGTCAGCACCAGGTGGGTGATCGGCTTGTCGGTGACCTCGCGGACATGTTCGATCACCTTGCGCGCCAGCCGTGGCGTCGCCTGCGCCTCGACGATCATCACGCTGTCGTCGCCGACGATGACGCCGGTGTTCGGATCGCCCTCGGCGGTGAAGGCGTAAAGGCCGGGGCCGATTTCCGAGAAACTGGTCTTCTTTTCCGTCAGGTCGCCCTGCGAGGCGAATGCCTTGGCCATCGTCGTCACTCCTTCGCCCAATCCGGCAGGCCGGCCGCGGGCAGCACCTGCCCCGTGCAATCGCCGAAACCGATACGGTAGCCATCGCCCTGCGCGTGGCCGCGCAGGATCAGCGTGTCGCCATCTTCCATGAAGCTGCGCGTCACGCCCGGCACGATCTCCAGCGGCTCCTTGCCGCCCCACGAAAGCTCCAGCAGGCTGCCGCGGCTGTCCTTCGTCTCGCCGGAAATCGTGCCCGATCCCAGCAGGTCGCCCACGTTCATCGGACAGCCCGAGGTGGTGTGGTGGCACAATTGCTGCGCGGCGGAATAGTAAAGCTCGCGCGCATTGGTGCGGGCGATGACGGTTTCCCGGCCACCCTCGGGCGTCAGCGCCGCCTCCAGCGACAGATCGAGGTTCAGGGGCCCCGGTTCCCTCAGGTAGGGCAGCAGCGGCCGGTCGCGTGGCGGCGTGGGCACCCGGAACTCGGCCAGTGCCGCCGTCATCACGATCCAGGGGGAAATCGTCGTCGCCGTCGCCTTCGCCTGGAACGGGCCAAGCGGCTGGTATTCCCAGGCCTGGATGTCGCGCGCCGACCAGTCGTTCAGCAGGACGTAGCCGAAGATCATCGCCTCGGCCTCGGCCACGCCGACCATTCCGTCCGAGGGCTGGCCCACCACCGCGCCCAGTTCCAGTTCGAAGTCGAAGCGGCGGCAGGGGGCGAAGACCGGAAGCTCGGCATCCGGGGCCTTCAGCTGCCCCCAGGGGCGGCGTACCGGCGTGCCGGACACGACGACGGAAGAGGCGCGGCCATTGTAGCCGATCGGGATCGACAGCCAGTTCGGCGGCAGCGCGTTTTCCGGCCCCCGGAACATCGTGCCCACGTTGAAGGCATGGTTCTTGCCCGCGTAGAAATCGGTATATTCCGAAACGAGGAACGGCAGGTGCAACTCCACCGCATCCTGCGGCACCAGATGCGGCTCCACCTCGCCCCGCCAGTCGGACCCTTCGGCCAGCAATTCGACCATCCGCGCGCGGAAGGTCGCCCAGGCCTCGGGCCCCAGTTCCATCAGCTCGTTCCAGAACGGCACGTCGAAGACCGGCCCGCCGGCCAGGTCGATCAGCCCGGCCTCTTCCAGCGCGGCCACGTCGGCGATCATCGCGCCGATCGCCACGCCGCAGCGCGGTTCGTCCCCTTCCAGCGAGAAGACCCCGCAGGGCAGGTTGTTGAGCGGAAAGTCGGTGTCGGGCGCATTGGCGCTGTCGACCCAGGATCGGATTAGCTTCGTCATTGCCGACCTTCTCAATAGCCGCCGCCGACCGACAGCGAAACGTCCGGCCGCCCGTCGGATCGCAGCGGTAGCTTATCACGTAGGTCGGCCTTGCCCCTGGCGTCGCGGATCGTGCGCGGCACGTTCACGATAGCGACCACGAGGAGCGCGATGGCGACCCAGCCACCGACCGTCACCGATCCGATGAACTCGATCATTTCTTCCCCGGCGTTCCGTCGAACTTCTTCTCCAGACTGGTCCAGCAGTCGATGTAATCGTCCTGCAACGGCGCCTCTTTCGCGGCGAATTCCGTCAGGTGCTGCGGGAACCGCGTCTCGAACATGAACGACATGGTGTTGTCGAGCTTGTCGGGGCCGAGATTGGCGGTCGAGGCCTTCTCGAACGCCTCGCGGTCGGGGCCGTGGGGGATCATCATGTTGTGCAGGCTCATGCCGCCGGGCACGAAGCCCTGCGGCTTGGCATCATACTGGCCGTAGATGTTGCCCATCAGCTCCGACATGATGTTCTTGTGGTACCACGGCGGGCGGAAGGTGTCTTCCATCACCATCCAGCGTTCCCGGAACAGCACGAAATCGATGTTCGCGGTGCCCGGCACGCCCGAGGGCGCGGTCAGCACGGTGAAGATCGACGGATCGGGATGGTCGAACAGGATCGCGCCGACCGGGCAGTAAGTGCGCAGGTCGTACTTGTAGGGCGCGTAGTTGCCATGCCAGGCCACCACGTCGAGCGGACTTTGCCCGATCCGGGTTTCGTGGAACTGCCCGCACCACTTGATCGTCAGGGTCGACGGCGCCTCGCGATCCTCGAAGGCCGCGACGGGGGCCTTGAAGTCGCGCGGGTTGGCCATGCAGTTGGCGCCGATCGGGCCGCGGCCGGGCAGTTCGAACTTCTGGCCGTAGTTCTCGCAGACGAAGCCGCGGCAGGGGCCTTCCAGCACCTCGACGCGGTAGACGAGGCCGCGCGGGATGATCGCGATTTCCTTGGGCTCGAGGTCGATCACCCCAAGCTCGGTGCAGAACCGCAGCCGGCCTTCCTGCGGCACCACCAGAAGCTCGCTGTCGGCGGAGAAGAAATAGGCATCCTGCATCGACGCCGTGACCAGGTAGACATGGCTCGCCATCCCCACCTGGGTGTTCACGTCGCCCGCCGTGGTCATCGTGCGCATCCCGGTCAGCCAGGTCAGCGGCGCATCGGTATGCGGCACCGGATCCCAGCGGTACTGGCCGAGGCTGACGACGTCGGGATCGACGTTCGGCGCGGATTTCCAGTGCGGCAGATCGATCCGCGTGTAGCGGGCCGAATGCTTCACCGAGGGGCGGATGCGGTAGCACCAGGTCCGTTCCGGCGGGTTCGCGGTGAAGGCGGTGCCCGAAAGCTGCTCGCCATACAGGCCGTAATTGCACCGTTGCGGCGAGTTCATGCCCTGCGGCAGGGCACCGGGCAGCGCCTCGGTCTCGAAGTCGTTGCCGAAGCCCGGCATGTAGCCTTCCACCGTGCCGACGTTGGAAGGGGCGCGGACCATCCCGCGCGGCAAGTCGAAGCTGGTCATGATATCCTCCCGGTCGCGTCCGGCGCGTCCTGTCCTCGGTATGGATTATCGTTGCAGATGCAACGAAGTCAAGCCATGTGCGCTTGACGGGGCCGGCGCGCCCGCCATGATCGGCGCATCATGACCGGCTTCGATCTCGACGATTTCCTGCCCTACCAGCTTGCCGTGGCCGCGGCCCGCGTCAGCCGCGGCTTCGCCGACCGCTACCGCGAGGAGTTCGGCATCACGATCCCCGAATGGCGGGTGCTGGCGCATCTGTCGGCCGCCGGCGCGCCGGTCAGCGTGCGCGAGATCCACGCGCGGGTGGACATGGACAAGTCCAAGGTCAGCCGGGCGGCGGCGCGGCTGGAACGCGCGGGCCTCGTCGCCAAGGCCGAGAACGCCGTGGACCGGCGGCTTGTGGCGCTGACGCTGACACCGGCGGGCGCGGCGCTGGTGGCGCGGATCGTGCCCGTGGCGCTGGACTGGCAGGCGGAAATGACCGCGCGGCTGGGCAGCGCCGGGGATGTCGCGGCGTTTCGCCGGGTTCTGGCGCGGGTGATCGAAGAGGCGTGAGCGGGCCTTCGTGACGCCGCGTCGCCCATGCTTTCGCTTGGCGGCGGGGCGGGATTGCCGCTAGCCTCTGCCCGACGTCTTGGGGAGGGTCGGGACATGAGCGATATCGTCATCCTGTCGGGCGCGCGCACCGCGATCGGCACGTTCGGCGGCGGGCTGGCCGGTGTTTCGCCGATCACGCTGGGCGCCATCGCGGCGAAGGCCGCCATCGATCGCGCCGGGGTGGCGGCGGACCGCATCGGCCATGTCGTCTTCGGCCATGTCATCAATACCGAGCCGCGCGACATGTACCTGTCGCGCGTCGCCGCGATCGAGGCGGGTATCCCGAACGGCACCCCGGCGATGAACGTCAACCGGCTGTGCGGATCGGGCGCGCAGGCCGTCGTTTCGGCGATCCAGGCGCTGCTGCTGGGCGATGCCGACTTCGCGCTCGCCGGCGGCGCGGAAAGCATGAGCCGGTCGCCGCATGCGCTGACGGTCGCGCGGTTCGGCCAGAAGATGGGCGATACCCGCGCGGTGGACATGATGACCGGTGCGCTGACCTGCCCGTTCGGTACCGGCCACATGGGTGTGACGGCGGAAAACGTGGCGCGCGAACACGGGATCGACCGGGCCGCGCAGGACGCGTTCGCGCTGGAAAGCCAGGCACGCGCCGCCCGGGCCATCGCCGAGGGCCGGTTCGCCGAGCAGATCGTTCCGGTGGAGGTGAAGGGCCGCAAGGGTCCGGTGATCTTCGACACCGACGAGCATCCCAAGGCCACCACCGCCGAGGCGCTGGCCGGCCTGCGCCCGGTGTTCGAGAAGGACGGCACGGTGACGGCGGGCAATGCCAGCGGCATCAACGACGGCGCGGCGGCGCTGGTGCTGGCGCGGGCCGAGGCGGCCGAGGCGTCGGGCGTCAAACCCCGCGCCCGCGTGCTGGGCTATGCCCATGCCGGGGTGCGGCCCGAGGTGATGGGCATCGGCCCGATCCCGGCGGTCGAGGCGCTGTGCGCCCGCACCGGCCTGACGGCGGACGATTTCGACGTGATCGAATCGAACGAGGCCTTCGCGGCGCAGGCGCTGGCGGTGAACAGGGGCCTTGGCCTCGACCCCGCGAAGGTCAATCCCAACGGCGGCGCGATCGCGCTGGGCCATCCGGTCGGGGCGACCGGCGCGATCCTCGTGGTCAAGGCGCTGTACGAGCTGGAGCGGACCGGTGGCAGGCGGGCGCTGATCACCATGTGCATCGGCGGCGGCCAGGGCATCGCGCTGGCCTTCGAGCGGATGTGACACCCGGCAAGGCGGGGGGCTCTGCCCCCCTTGCCCCCCGGGATATTTGAAGACCAAAATCGGACGCGGCCTACCCGGCCTTCGCCGCCCGCGCCCCGAAGATCGCGCTGCCGACGCGGACATGGGTGGCGCCGTGGGCGATGGCGGTTTCGAAATCGGCGCTCATTCCCATCGAGAGGCCGGCAAGCCCGTTCCGCGCCCCGATCCCGGCCAGCATCGCGAAATGCGGCGCGGGGTCTTCGCCGTCGGGCGGGATGCACATCACGCCGGCCACCGGCAGGTCCATCGCCCGGCATTCGGCGATGAAGGCATCCGCGGTTTCCGGCAGGACGCCGGCCTTTTGCGGCTCGGCCCCGGTGTTGACCTGCACGAACAGCGCCGGGCAGGCCCCGCGCGCCTGCGCCTGCGTGGCGAGTTTCTTCGCCAGGCTGGGCCGGTCGAGCGTGTGGATCGCCTCGAACAGCTCCATCGCCTGCTTCGCCTTGTTCGACTGCAGCGGCCCGATCATGTGGACCGCGACGCCGGGAAAGCGGGCGCGCCAGGCCGGCCATTTCGCCGCCGCCTCCTGCACGTAGTTCTCACCGAACAGCCGGTGCCCCTCTTCCAGTACCGCCTCGACCCGGTCGTTCGGCTGCACCTTGGACACCGCGATCAGGTGCACCGATCCCGGCGCGCGCCCCGCCGCCGCCTCGGCCCTTGCGATCCGGTCCAGGATGTCAGCCAGCGGCATCGTCGATCTCCCCGAGTTCGTCCAGCATCGGCCTCAGATCGGCCTCGTAGCGTTTCCACCCCTTGAGCGAAGCGCGCGAGATCGGCTGGCGCACCTGGTAGACGCTGAGGGTTTCGACCTTGCGCGTGTTCTGATGGAAGTTGAGGCAGGCGTCTTCCCAATCGAGCCCGCAGGCGGCGATCAGCGCGCGGCTTTGCGCCTCGGGATCGGCGACGAGATCCTCGTACCGGATCTCGTGGAAGCCGCCGGGCAGGCGATCGCGCCAGAACGCGACCATCTGCTCGAAGGTGCGCCAGTAGCGCGCGAGGTCGCGCTGGTCATAGGCGTAAAGATGGGTGCCCTCGGGAAACTTGTTGCGGTAGATCGACAGAAGCGTGTCGCGCGGGTCGCGCCGCACCACGACGAAGCGCGCGTTCGGCAAGGCGCGCTTGATCAGGCCAAGGAACAGATAGGTCTGGATCGACTTGTCGGTGACCCGCGCCGCCTGCGGAAACCGGGTGCGCAGCGCCGCCGCGTAGTCGTGGCCGAGGCCGGCGATCTCGGCCTCCGCCAGGTCGCGGACATGCCGGTAGTGGCCGTCGCCCCCGGCCATGAGAAGCTGCTGGGCCAGCCGGGTGCCGGTACCGACCTCGCCCGCGCCCTCGACCGCGCTGTGGCTGGCGATGATCTGTTCCACCAGCGTGGTGCCCGACCGCGGCATCCCGGTGACGAAGATCGGCGCGTAGTCGCTGGCCCCCTCGATCCGCGGCGCGGCGGCGAAATCGAACCCGTCCTGGGCGCGGATCGTCTCGGCGATCTCGGCATGGCGCGTGGCGATATCCCAGGGATGGGCCTTGCGCACCAGCGCGTTGGCGGCGTCGAGATAGGAGAAGACCGGCGCGTGGTCCTTCACGTCTTCCAGCGCCTTGGCGATGGCGAAGCCGAGGTGCGCGCGGTCTTCCTCCGGCGTGGCCGGATCGTCGAACCGGGCCCGCATCTGCGCGAGGATCGGATCGTCGGCCCCGGTTCTGTGCGAGGTGATGAACAGCCGGTAGGTTTCTCCCGGCGCCGCGCCGGTGGCGAAGGCGCGGCGGAACCACTCTTCGGCCTCGTCGAACCGGCCCAGCGTCTGCAACAGCCCGGCCTTGCCGGCCAGCGCCAGCGGCAGGTTCGGGGCCGCGGCCAGCGCCCGGTCGTAATTCGCCATCGCCGCCTCGTCCCGGCCCAGCCGGGCCTGCGCCTGCGCCAGGAGCGTGCGCGCCTCGATCGGCAGGTCGCCCGTCTCGGCCTCGGCCTTCAGGAGCGCGGCCTCGGTCTCGGCATGGCGGCCGCGCCGGGTTTCGGCATTGGCCAGCGCGATCAATGCCGGCACGTCGCGCGGCGCGAGCGCCAGCGCCCGATCGATGAACCGCATCGCCAGATCGGCCTCGCCGCGCCGGGTCAGCGCCCGGCCCAGCATGGCAAGCGCGGGAACATTGGCCGGGGTCAGCGCCACCGCGCGGCGCAGCGGCGGCACCGCTTCGTCCGTGCGGCCCAGGTCGAACAGAAGCTGGCCGAGGTTGGCCTGCGCCTCGGCATAGGCCGGGTCGATCCGCGCGGCCTGGCGAAAGGCCGCCTCCGCCGCGTCCCGGCGGCCCAGCCTGTCCTGTGCCGAGCCGAGGATGTTGGCCACCGCGGCGGCCTTCGGCGCCTTCTTCAGCAGCGTCGCCGCACGTGCCGCGGCCTCTGCGAACCGGCCCTGGCCCATCAGCGCCACCAGCGCGGAGACCTCCTTCGGCGGCAGGCCCCCGGTGGCGGGGCGGGTTTGGGCCTTCAGGGCGCCGAACCGGTCCTGCAAGGCAACCTGCGCCGGGCGCGGCACCGCGGACGCCTTCAGCCGGGCGAGGAAGTCCGCCTGCACATCCGGATCGGCCGACAGCGCCGCGGCATCGGCCCAAGCCTGCCAGATCGCCGGTTCGGCCGGTTTCAGCGAGGCCGCCGCCGCGAGATGGGTGATCGCGCGATCGGTGCGGAACCCGTCGGTGAACAGCCGGCCAATCTGGAAATGCACCTCGGGAATGTCGGCACGTGCCTCGACGATGCGGCCATAGGCCTTCAGCGCCGCCTCGGCCTGGCCCGAGGCCTGCAGGCGCTGCGCCTCGGCATAGGCCGTCTTGATCTCGGTCGCGGAAAGCGGCGTCATCCCCTACCCCGTCTGGACGCGGCGGACCCTAGCCGCCGGCCCCGGGGATGTCGAGACACCGGCGGATGGTGGTGGCCGGACAGAACGGGGCGCATGCCGCAAAGCGGGCCATCGGCGACGTGAGCCTCGAGATTCGCGCCGTGGAGGGTGCGGCCGCCGTCCCGTTGCGCGCGGCACGGCTGATCCTGCTGGCCGAACGCAGACCGGTCTTCGAACGGTTCGCCGCCGTGGTGTCCAGCCTAGAGGCGAAGGGCGGCGACCCGGCCGAGGTGCATGGGTTCAGGGGCTACATCGCGGCGGTCGCGGTGCAGGAAACCTTCCGCCTTACGGTTCGGGAACTCGCCGACAGCGCGTTGAACTGGCTTTTGTCGCGCGATGGCGGGGTGCGACTGGCGTTTCGGATCGCCGTCGTCGGCGGCGCGCATTTCGTCCTTTTCGTCGTCGCCCGGATCGTGCGCGGCTGGGTCCGGCACCGTGTCGATCGCGTGCCTAGTCTTTCGATGCTGCCGCGCGGTTTCATCGTCATGGTGTGCTACTGGCTGAACATCGCCTTCGCGCTCGCAGGACACGCTGGGCAACCTTGCGGCCGGCCTCATGATCAACCGGCCCTTCGGCGAGGGCGGTTACGTCAGCGTCGCGGGAAGCTCGGGAACCGTGAGATCGGTGCGATCGTCTCCACCACGGTGGCCACGCCCGACAACCGGGTGATCGTGATTCCCGACAGAAAGGTCTGGAGCGACGAGATCACCAACACCTCCGCCAGCGACACCCGGCGCGTCGATCTGGTGTTCGGGATCGGCCATGGCGACCCGTTCGCCAAGGCACAGGCGGTGATCGCGACGGTGGTGGCCGGGCATCCGCTGGCTCTAAATCGGCCAAGTCGCTGGACATCCGGATACGCAGCGTGCCCATTTCGGATGACCGAAGCCTTGCGAGTTGAAAGGGGACGTCGATGACCGGAAGCCTCGTCTCACGTATCGTCGGCAGTTTCTCCGTCGGCTCCTTCCTGCTGGGCCTGCTGTTCCTCGCGGCCTCGCTGACGCCGTCGCTGATCCCGCGCGGGCCGGAGGTGCAGGGCATACTGGGCGGTCTGGTGATGGCGCTTGGCTACCTTTGCGGGCAGGTGGTCGCCCTCCTGTGGACAGCGGCGGACCTGCCGCGTCTGTCCGGCCGCCCGGCCCGCGCGCTGACCTGGCTGGCCGGGGGCGTGATCCTTGCGTTCCTGCTGTGGGTTCTGGGCTCCAGCCTGACCTGGCAGAACGATCTTCGGCAGAAGATGGGCATGGACCCCGCCAATGCCCTGAACCTGATGCGGATCGTCCCCCTTGCCTTGGCGACCTTCGCCCTTGCCTTCGGTCTGGGCCGTGCCATCGCATCGCTGTTTCGGCTGATCCGGGCCCGGCTCTACCACGTGATGCCGCCGCGGCGGGCGAATGTCTTCGGCTTCATCGCCGTGGTCCTGATCCTGCTGGTCGTCACCCGCGACGGGATTCTCGACCATGTCGTCGCGGGCCTCGACGAAAGCTATTTCGCCGCCCAGGCGCTGTTCGACGATGCGCCGCCGCCGCCGGCGGACCCGGCGAGAACCGGCAGCGCCGCCTCGGTCGTCGATTGGCGCGCGATCGGAAAGCCGGGGCGCGACTTCATCACCTCCGGGCCGGGTGCCGAGGCGATATCGGCCTTCACCGGCCGG
Organism: Paracoccaceae bacterium; assembly: GCA_024742695.1. GTDB lineage: Bacteria > Pseudomonadota > Alphaproteobacteria > Rhodobacterales > Rhodobacteraceae > JANSXY01. Next base: position 73,976 of record JANSXY010000014.1, read on the forward strand.
CCCGCGCTGGATCCGATCCGGGTTTATGTCGGGCGCGCCAACGCGAAAACCCCGCGCGACCGGGCCGAGCTGGCGCTGCGGGAACTTCTGCGGCTGGGGGCCTTCGAACGGGCGGTCCTGATCGTCACGAGCCCGACCGGAACCGGCTGGATGGACCCGGGCGCGCATGACCCGGTGGAATACATGCACAACGGCGACATCGCGACCGTGGCGGTGCAGTATTCCTACCTGCAGTCGCCGCTGGCGCTGATCCTCGAGACTCGAACCGGGCTCGAGCAGGCGCTGGCCTTGCAGGAGGTCGTGCACGGCTACTGGAAGACGCTGCCGGCCGACGAGCGCCCGCGCCTTTACGTCAACGGGCTCAGCCTGGGGGCATGGTCGTCGATGTATGCGACCAACCTGTTCCGGCTGCTCGACGATCCGATCGATGGCGCGTTCTGGGCCGGCCCGCCGTTTCCCTCGGCATTCTGGAACTACGTCCAGAACCAGCGGGACCCGGACAGCCGCTGGGTGCTGCCGAGGATCGGGGACGGATCGCTGGTGCGCTATGCCTCGCATGGCACCGATGCCTCGCAGGCGCCGGCCGACTGGGGCGACATGCGGATCGTGTTCCTGCAGTATTCCAGCGATCCGGTGGTCTTCTACGATCCGGCCTCGCTGTGGCGCGCGCCGCCCTGGATGCGCGATCCCCCGGCGGCGGACATGTCCAGCCACCTGTTCTTCATGCCGGTGGTGACGCAGTTTCAGCTCGCGCTCGACATGGCGCTGTCGTTCGGCGCGCCGCCGGGCCACGGGCATTCCTACTATGCGCAGGATTACATCGGCCCCTGGGTCCAGGTGACGAACCCCGCCGACTGGACGCCGGAGGACACCGCGCGGCTGAATGCGCATTGCGACAACGGCGCGATGGCGGGGTGTGACAACGACGTCCGGTGACGGGCGCGAAGCCTGGCAGCGCCGTCGCGCGGGAATGGCTTCTGCAAGGGCCAGCGTCAACCGTTGTCTAGCGCTCGGGCGCAGAGCATCGCCTAGATCCGTTCCGGCGAGCCGAGCCCAAAAGGAAAAGAGCGGGCGCAAGGCCCGCTCTTCCCAATCCGTTCCTCTGGCGAGGATCAGAACGACAGGCCGAGACCAGCCGACCAGGTGGACGCGCCACCGTCGGTGTCGCCGTAGCCGACCATCAGGACAGCGCCGCCGCCCAGATCGTAGTTGGCCGCAGCACCCCAGCCTTCGGATTCGCCGCCGGCGGTCAGTTCGATGACGCCGTAGTTGACGGTCAGGCCGAGCGCGCCGGTGGTGTAGCCCAGGCCGATGGCGGTGTAGCTCTCGTTGCCGAGGTAGTCATCCCAGTCGACGTAGTTCACGACCGCGTCGAAGCCCGAGGCCGAGACCTTCACCGAGATACCGGCGGTGTCGTAGCTGGTGCCACCGGTTTCGAACATGTGAACACCAACGCCAACGCCGAGGCCGACGCCGCCGAAGTCGCCCGAGTACTTGGCGCCGAGGCCGAAGTTCGGGTCGTTGACGCCGGTGTCGTCCAGCTCGACCGAGGCCGCCACGGCGAAGTCGCCGAACGAGTAGTCGTAGCGGGCGATCTGGCCGTCGAACACGCCGTCGAACGAACCGTTGCCGTTGTAGCCGCCGTGGGTCGAGTGGTCATCGGCGATCGCGGTGAGCATCGCGACTTCGGTCAGCGCCCAGTCCAGCGCGCCGTCGGTGTCGCCCATGGTCAGGTTGCCGAACGCACCCTTGATGAACACCGATTCCGGGCCGCCGTTGGTGGCCGCAAAGCCGCCTTCTTCGTCCAGGTCGATGGTGGCGCCGAACTCGAGCCCGTTGTCGGTGGTGCCCGACAGCTTGAACGTCACGTCGATGTCCGTCCACAGCTGCGTTTCGATCGTGTCGCCGCCGGCGATACCCATCTCAGCGTAGCCCGAGAGCGACACTTCAGCGGCAGCAGCGCCGGAGAAGGCCACCAGGGCAGTGGTAGCAAAGAGAACCTTTTTCATTTCGATTTCCCTCGTTGTCTCAAGGTGGCCCAACTCAGGGGAATCCGAATTGGGTATGCGCCGTTATTCCCCCGTGACGCCGCGAATGGCAACGGTCGGTTCCCGTGCCCCCGGCATTGACCCTCGGCATGGTGCAGACATGCCACACCCGCCGAAAGGAGGGCAGGAACGCGTTTCGGGGAAAGACCTTGTCGCACAATGGGCCATCCGGTAGACAACCGGGAAACCAAGGGGGAAGGCGCATGACGCGGCAATCCAGGCATCCGGCCAAGCTTCGGTCCTTCGCGCGCGCCGGTCTTGTGGCGGGGCTGGTGGCCGCGCTGTCGGGCTGCGGCGGCAACTTCAATCCGTTCAATCGCGGCGGCGGCGCGGACGAGGCCGAGCCGCAGCAGCGAATCGCCGCGACCCGGACCGAGGAGAAGCGCGAGACGATCTGGGACCTGTTCGAGAACCGCGACGATCCGAACGTCACCGTCGGCGTGAACAAGTACATCTGGCAGGCCTCGCTCGAGGTGCTGAACTTCCTCCCGATCGAATCGGTCGATCCGTTCTCGGGCGTGATCGTCACCGGCTTCGGCACGCCGCCGGGCGGCGGCACCGCCTACCGCGCCACCGTCTTCGTGCAGGATCCGGCGCTGGACGCGCGGTCGCTGAAGCTTGCGCTGGTCACCCGGGCCGGGCCGGTTTCGGCGGAAACCACGCGGCAGGTGGAAGACGCGATCCTCACCCGCGCGCGGCAGCTGCGGATCCGCGACGCGGGGCTCTGACGCCGCGGGCCCGTGGCGGGCTGGACCTGCCGCCGCCGCGCGGTATAAGGCGGGCCGCACCCGCCCATGTCCGAGGCCCGAGATGACCCGCTACAACCCCAGCCAGACCGAACCCGAGTGGCAGGCCGCATGGGAGGCGGCGGGCTGCTTCACCGCCCGCCACGATCCCGCGCGCCCGAAATACTACGTGCTGGAGATGTTCCCCTACCCGTCGGGCCGCATCCATATCGGGCACGTGCGCAACTACACGATGGGCGACGTCATCGCGCGCTACAAGATGTCCTGCGGATTCAGCGTGTTGCACCCGATGGGCTGGGACGCGTTCGGGATGCCGGCGGAAAACGCCGCGATGGAACAGGGCGGCCATCCGAAGGCCTGGACCTACGGCAACATCGCGGTGATGCGCGACCAGATGAAGCCCCTGGGCCTGTCGATCGACTGGAGCCGCGAATTCGCTACCTGCGATCCCGAATACTACGGCCAGCAGCAGGCGATGTTCCTCGACATGCTCGATGCCGGGCTGGTCTATCGCAAGGCCGCGACGGTGAACTGGGATCCGGTCGACATGACGGTGCTGGCCAACGAGCAGGTGATCGACGGCAAGGGCTGGCGGTCCGGCGCGGTGGTGGAACGGCGCGAGCTGACGCAGTGGTTCTTCCGCATCTCGGACTTTGCCGGCGAGCTGCTCGACGCGCTGGACGGGCTGGACAGCTGGCCGGAAAAGGTGCGGCTGATGCAGGCGAACTGGATCGGCAAGAGCCGGGGGCTGCAATTCGCCTTCTCGACGCTGGACGCGCCCGAGGGATTCGACCGGATCGAGGTTTACACGACGCGGCCCGACACGCTGCTGGGGGCCAGCTTCGTCGCGATCTCGGCCGATCATCCGCTGGCGAAACACCTGGAACGGCACGATCCGGCGGTGGCCGGGTTCTGCGCCGACTGCCGCCATGTCGGCACCTCGGAAGAGGCGCTGGAGACGGCGGAGAAGAAGGGGATGGATACCGGTATCCGCGTCCGCCACCCGTTCGACCCGGAGTGGGAACTGCCGGTCTACATCGCCAACTTCATCCTGATGGATTACGGCACCGGCGCGATCTTCGGCTGCCCGGCGCATGACCAGCGCGATTTCGACTTCGCCACGAAATACGGCCTGCCGATTCCCGCCGTCTTCGTCTCCGAGGGCGCGGACGAGGCGCCGCTGGCCGAGGCCTACGTGCCGCCGAAGACCGAACCGGTGCGCTACATCCGCGGCTTCGCCGGCGCGGCGCTGCAGACCGGCGAGGCGGCGGTGGATGCCGCCATCGCGCATTGCGAAGCCGCCGGCGTGGGCCGCGGCGTCACCAACTACCGGCTGCGCGACTGGGGGCTTTCGCGCCAGCGCTACTGGGGCTGCCCGATCCCGGTGGTGCACTGCGAGGCCTGCGGCGTGGTGCCCGAGCGGAAGGAAAACTTGCCCGTCGTCCTGCCCGACGACGTGACCTTCGACCTGCCCGGCAACCCGCTGGACCGGCACCCGACCTGGCGGGATTGCGCCTGCCCGAAATGCGGCGCCCCGGCCCGGCGCGAGACCGACACGATGGATACCTTCGTCGATTCCTCGTGGTATTACGCCCGCTTCACCGCGCCGCGCGCCGCAACGCCGACCGATGCGGCCGAGGTCGATTACTGGATGAACGTCGACCAGTATATCGGCGGCATCGAACACGCGATCCTGCATCTGCTCTATTCGCGGTTCTTCGCCCGCGCGATGCACAAGACCGGCCACCTGCCCGCCAAGGCGATCGAGCCCTTCGACGCGCTGTTCACGCAAGGCATGGTGACGCACGAGATCTACATGACCCGCGACGCCGCCGGCCGGCCCGTCTACCACCTGCCCGAAGAGGTCGAGCGCGCCGAGGGCGGCGTCCGGCTGAAGGCCAACGGCGCGGCGGTCGAGGTGATTCCATCCGCCAAGATGTCGAAATCCAAGAAGAACGTGGTCGACCCGGTGGCGATCATCCGCGATTTCGGCGCCGATACCGCGCGCTGGTTCATGCTGTCCGACAGCCCGCCGGAACGCGACGTGGAATGGACGGCGGCGGGGGCCGAGGCCGCCTATCGCCATCTTGGCCGGGTCTGGCGGCTGGCCGACGAGATCGCGCGGTCCGACGCGCCGGCGCTGCCGGACGAGGACGCGGCGCTCACCCGCGCCATGCACCGCACCATCGCCGAGGTCACGGCGGGGATCGAGGGCTTCGCCTTCAACTCCGCCGTCGCGCGGCTTTACGCCTTCACCAACACGCTGGCGAAATCCGGCGCCGGGGCGGAAACCCGGCGCATGGCGATGCGCACGCTGGCGCAGCTGATGTCGCCGATGGTGCCGCACCTGGCCGAAGAGGTCTGGCAGATGCTGGGCGGTGACGGGCTGGCGGTGCAGGCGGCCTGGCCCAAGGCCGATCCGGCGATGCTGGTCGAGGACACGGTGACGCTGCCGATCCAGGTCAATGGCAAGCGGCGGTCGGAGATCACGGTTCCGAAGGACATGTCCAAGGAAGAGGTTGAAAAGTGCGCGCTGGCAGACGACGCTGTGCAGCGCGCCCTGAACGGTGGCGCGCCGAAGAAGCTGATCGTCGTACCGGGCCGGATCGTCAATGTCGTCATCTGACCGCCGCCGCGTGATCCTGTCGCTGGCCGCCCTCGCGGGGCTGGCCGGTTGCGGCTACGAACCCGTGCTCGCGCCGTCGGGTCCGGGCGCCGGGATCGTCGGCCGGGTGGCGATCGAGGCGCCGCGCAACCGCTACGATTTCGCGCTGGTCGAGGCGCTGGAGGCCCGGCTGGGCCGCGCGGCGGAGGGCGACTGGGTGCTGGAACACTCGATCGACGTCGAGCGGGTGCGGGTGGCCGTCACCCAGCGCAACGTGACCACCCGCTACAACCTCGTCGGAACCGCCGAGTACCGGCTGCGCGCCGCCTCCGGCGGCAAGGTCGCCTCGGGTGAGGTTTCGTCCTTCGTGTCCTATTCCGCGCTCGGCACCGTGATCGCGACCGAGGCCGCGCGCCGCGATGCCGAGGAGCGGCTGATGCGGGTTCTGGCCGACGCCATCGTCACCCGTCTTTACGCCGCCTTCGCGGGCCGGGCGGAGTGAAGCTTTCCGGCGCCGCGGCGGTGCGCTACTGCGCCGCGCCCGATCCGGCGCGGGCGGGTCTTCTGCTGTTCGGGCCCGACGCGATGCGGGTGGCGCTGCGCCGCCAGCAGGCGATCGCCGCGCTGGTCGGACCCGAGGGCGAAGCCGAGATGCGGCTGACCCGCATGGCCGGGGGCGACTTGCGCCGCGACCCGGCGCTGCTGACCGACGCGCTGCGCGCGCAGGGATTCTTTCCCGGCCCGCGCGCCGTCTTCGTCGAGGAGGCGACGGATGCCGCCGCCCCGGCGATCGCCGCCGCGCTGGCCGACTGGCGGCCGGGCGATGCCGCGCTGGTCGTCACCGCGGGCGCGCTGGCGACGAAATCGGCGCTGCGCAAGACCTTCGAGGGTGCGGATCACGCCGTCGCCATCGGCATCTACGACGATCCGCCGGGCCCGGAGGAGATCCGCGCGATCCTCGCCGGTGCCGGCCTGACCGGGCTTCCCGACGACGCGATGGAGGCGCTGACCGTGCTGGCCCGGACGCTCGATCCCGGCGATTTCCGCCAGACGGTCGAGAAGATCGGGCTGTTCAAGCACGGCGACACCGCGCCCCTGAGCCCGGCGGAGATCGCCAGCCTCGCCCCCGCGACGATCGAGGCCGGGGTCGACGACATGGTGGCCCTGGCCGCCGAACGGCAGGCCGAGGCGATCCCGCGGATGATGCAGCGCCTGGCCGGGCAGGGGGTGAACCCGGTCACGCTGTGCCTGGCCGCCGAACGGCATTTCCGGGCGCTGCACGCGCTGGTCAGCGATCCCGGCGGCCCCGGCGCGGCGATCGGGCGGCTGCGCCCGCCGCTCTTCGGGCCGCGCCGCGACCGGATGCTGGCGCAGGCGCGCGGCTGGACGGCGGCGCAGGCCGAACAGGCGCTGAGCATCCTGTTCGCCACCGACCTCGCGCTGCGCTCGTCGCCGCGGGTGCCGGCGATGGCGATCCTCGAACGCGCGCTCGTCCGGTTGGCGATGCTTCGGACGCGCTGACGCCGTTCGGGCTTGCCGGCCCGCACGGCTTTGGCGATGCTCTGCCGGACAGGCCAGCGAGGGCGCCATGTATACCGTCATCGGAACCGTCAAGAGCCGCGCCGCGCGGGTGATCTGGATGCTCGAGGAACTGGGCGTTCCGTTCGAGCATGTCGCGGCGACGCCGCGCTCGGCCGGGGTGGTGGAGTTCAACCCGGCGGGCAAGATCCCGGTGCTGATCGAGGACGGCACGCCGATCACCGATTCGACCGCGATCCTGCAATACCTCGCCGACAAGCACGGCCGGTTCACCCATCCCGCCGGCACCCTGCCACGCGCGCGGCAGGACGGGCTGACGCAATTCCTGCTCGACGAGTTCGACGCGGCGCTGTGGATGGCCGCCCGGCACAGTTTCGTCCTGCCCGAGGAGATCCGCCATTCCTCGATCAAGGACTCGCTGAAGTGGGAATTCGAACGCAGCCAGCACACGCTCGCGCAGCGGATCGGCGAGGGCCCGTTCGTGATGGGTGAGGTGATGACGGTGCCGGATTTCATCCTCACGCATTGCGGCACCTGGGCGCTGTCGGCGAAGTTCCCGATCGTCGAGCGGCGGCTGTCGGAGTATCTGGACCGGATGCGGGCGCGGCCGGCCTACCGGCGGATGCTGGAGCGGGCCTCGGCCTGACGGCGCGGGGGGCGCTGCCCCCCGGCCGCTGCCGGGACCGGCAGCGGCGCCCCCCGGGATACTTGAAGACCAAAATGACGTCGGGGCGCTACAGCCCCAGGCGGCCCAGCGCGGCCTCGAGCGGCGCGGGATCGTCGAAGGCCAGCCGCACCGGCAGGGTCAGCACCCTGGGCCGGAAGGCGGCGGGCAGGCGCACGGCGTCCTTTTCCGTCGTGACCATCTGCGCGCCCAGCGCCGTGGCCTCGGCCTCGATCCGCGCCAGCAGCGCCGGCGTGAACGGCTGGTGATCGTCCAGCGCCTCGGCCCGGACGACCTCGGCCCCGAGGCCGGCGAGGGTGGCGAAGAACTTCTCGGGCCGGCCGATTCCGGCGAAGGCGAGCGCCCGCAGTCCAGCCCAATCCATGCCCGTCTGCAAGGGCCGAAGCGCGCCGCGCAGCCGCGGCAGGCCGGCGACCGCCCCGCCCCAGGACGCGTCGAAGGCGGCCTGCGCGGCCGCGTCGCCGATCGTCAGCACGAGGTCCGCGCGGCCGAGGCCCACCGCCACCGACTCGCGCAGCGGCCCGGCGGGCAGGCAGCGGCCGTTGCCGAACCCGTGCCGCGCGTCGGCGACGACGATGGCGAGATCCTGCGCCAGCGCGGGATTCTGGAACCCGTCGTCCAGCACGATCGCCTGCGCCCCGGCCGCGACCGCGGCACGCGCGCCCGCGGCGCGGTCCCGCGCCACCCAGGTCGGCGCGAACGCCGACAGCAAGAGCGGTTCGTCCCCCGTATCGGCGGCATCGTGGCGCGTTTCGTCGACCCGGACCGGGCCTTCGAGGCGGCCGCCGAAACCACGGCTGACGGCATGCGCGGCGATCCCGCGGGCGGAAAGGATCTGCAGGATCGCGATCGCCGCGGGTGTCTTGCCGGCCCCGCCGGCGCCAAGGTTGCCCAGGCAGATCACCGGCACGCCGACCCGGGCGCGCGGGCCGCGGGCCAGCCGCCGGGCGGTGCCGGCGGCGTAGAGACGGCCCAGCGGCGCCAGCAGCCGCGCGGCAAGGCCAGGCCGGTCGGGCGGATTGTCCCAGAACGCCGGGGCACGCATCAGCGGCGCCCCGCGTCGCGGGGCTGGGCCGCGTCGAGACGGTCGAACAGCAGCTGCATGGCGCGTTCGCGGACCTCCGCGCCCTTGGTCACGACCTTCCAGGCATTGAGGGCAAGCCGTGCGGCCCGGTCCGGGGTGATCGCGTCGGCCACCGCCTCGGCCAGCGCCGCCGGGGCGGACACGCGCCAGGCGGCGCCGGCGGCGTCCAGTTCGGCGAGCGCCGCGGCATGGCTTCGGACCTGCGGGCCGTGCAGGATCGCCGAGCCGAGCGCGGCGGGTTCGGCGGGCGACCGGCGCGGTCCCGCGCCGGCCAGGGTGCCGCCGAGCAGGGTGACCGGGGCAAGCCGGAACCACAGACCGGATTCGCCCTCGACATCGGCGACGAGAACCTGAACGTCCTCCACCGGATCCTCGTCGGCGGACCGCAGCGCGGTATCGAACCCCGCCCGTTCCAGCCTCTCGACCAGCGCCGGGGCCCGATCAGGGTTGTCGGGGGCGAGGATCAGCAGCGCGCGATGCGCGAACCGCAGGGCCCAGGCATGGGCGGCAAGCACCGCCTCCTCCTCCGCCTCGGGCACGTCGACGGCGTGCCAGACCGGGCGCGCCCCGATCAGCGCGGCCAGCGCGCTGCGTTCGGCCTCGTCATGTCCCGGCGGATCGTAGGTCGCCTCGATCCGGCCGGTGACATGCACCGGCAGCCCCGGCCCGGCGATCCGCATCAGGCCGCGCTCGGTCGCCCCGTCCAGCACCAGGATCGGGCCAAGCCGCCGCAGGAGCGCGCCGGCCATGCCGACGCTCCAGCGCCAGGGCAGGGGCGTGCCCTCCGGCAGTTCGAAATCGGCCAGCGCGACGGACAGGCCCCGCGCCCGCGCGGCATGGATCAGCGCCGGCGGCAGATCGGGCTCGGTCAGCACGACGAGGCCGGGATCGAAATGCGCCAGGAAGCCATTCAGATCGGGCAGCCTGTCGACCGGCCGCGATGCGGCGACGGTGCCTTCGGGAAACCGGTCGACGTCGGGGGCGCGGCCCCCGGCGGTGACGAGGAAGGCGATGCCCGGCCGGGCCACCCGCATGCGGTGTGCGAGCTGCACCAGCCCGGTGACCTCGGCGCGGCGACCGAGATCGAACCACACGAGCGGGCTGCCGCCGGGCGCCGGCGGCAGCACCGGTCGCGGCCCCGCGGCGCCGCGCCGGGCCGCGAGCAGGTAGAGGGACAAGCTGGGCGAGGCCACCGCGCGCGCGCCGTCAGAGGCCCGGATCCCCGGCCGCGTCGGCCCTGGCCTCGCCGTCGCGCAGGCGGTGCAGATCGGCGATGAAATAGCGGGTATGCGCGTCATCGACCGTGCGCTGCGCCTCGGCCTTCCAGGCGTTGTAGGCGCTGTCGTAGTCCGGGAAGATGCCGACGACATGGATCTGGTCGACGTCCTTGAACACGGTCTTTTCCGGGCTGACGAGTTCGCCGCCGAAGACGAGGTGAAGGCGTTGGGACATGCGGTGGGCTCCTGTCGGGATCGGCGGCACCATAGGCGAGCGGCGAGGGCGTCTCAAGGCGCGCCCGGCGCCGGCGCGGCGGGTCAGGCCGCGGGCGGGCGCAGCCGTCCCAGCAGCGTGGCATGCAGCCCCGGCGGCGCGACGACAAGGCCGGGGGTCTGCGGATGCGCGGCGTTGAAGACGACCGGGCGGCCCGCCGCGTCTGTCACCGCGGCGCCGGCGCGGGCGGCGATCAGCGCGCCCGCCGCCACGTCCCATTCCCAGGCCGGGCGCAGCGTCAGCATGGAATCGAACCGGCCCTCGGCCACCAGGCACAGCCGGTAGGCCAGCGACGAGCGGAAATGCCGCTCCATCGGCGGAGGGCCGCCCTCGCGCCAGTGCACGGGGTCGAGCGTCGGGCGCCCGGTCAGAACCCTTGGCGGGCCGTCGCGCGCCGCCTCCGGCAGAACGATCGGCATGCCGTTGCGGTGCGCGGGGCCGGCGGCGTCGGCCGCGTAGGTCAGATCATGCGCGGGCAGATGCACGACGGCGGCCAATGGCCGCCCGGCCTCCACCAGTGCCAGCGACAGGGCGAAATCGCGTCCGCCGCCAAGGAAGGCGCGGGTGCCGTCGATCGGGTCGACGATGAACACCCGTGCGCGGCCCAGCCGGTCGGGCGTATCCGCCGTTTCCTCCGACAGCCAGCCGTGATCGGGGCGTGCCGCGGTCAGCGCCTCGCGCAGGAAGCTGTCCACGGCCAGGTCGGCCTCGCTGACCGGCCCGGCGCCGCCGGGCTTGTCCCACATCCTCGGCGCGCGGCCCCAGTAGGACATCGCGATCCGCCCGCCCTCCTCGGCCGCGCGGATCAGCAGCGCGAGATCACTCTCCGGCAAGCGTGAGCCCCTCGACCAGCAGGCTGGGCACGACGGTGCCGAGATGCATGCGCGCGTCGTTCGCGGGGGTGATCCGCATCAGCATGTCGCGCAGGTTTCCGGCGATCGTGCATTCGTTGACCGGCCAGGCGATCTCGCCGCCCTCCACCCAGAAGCCCGAGGCGCCGCGGGAATAGTCCCCCGTCGTGGGATTGATGGTCGCGCCGATCAGCGAGGTGATCCACAGCCCGCGGCCCATCTCGCGGATCAGGTCGTCGCGGCTGGCCGTGCCCTGCGTCAGCGCGATGTTGGACGTGCCGGGCGCGGGGGGCGCGGAGGTGCCGCGCTGGGCGTTGCCGGTGCTCTCCATCCCCAGCTTGCGCGCGGTGGCGAGGTCCAGCACCCAGCCCGCCAGCACCCCGTCCTCGACGATGGCGCGGCGGCGGGTGGCCAGCCCCTCGGCATCGAAGGGGCGGGAGCCGGAGATCCGCGCGCGGTGCGGATCCTCGATCACCGACAGGCCAGGCGGCAGCACCCGCTCGCCCAGCGCGTCGCGGAGCCAGCTTGCCCCGCGCGCCACCGCCGCGCCGTTCGCCGCCGACAGCAGGTGCCCGACCAGCCCGCCGGCAACCCGTTCGTCGTACAGCACCGGGAATGCCCCGGTCGGCGGCTTGCGCGCGCCGGCACGGGCGGCGGCGCGTTCGCCGGCCAGCCGGCCCACGCCCTCGGGATCGGGCAGATCGGCCTGGTAGACCCGGGATTCGACCGCCCAGTCGCGCTCCATCGCCGTGCCCTCGCCGGTGATCGCCACCGCCGAGACCGAGCGCGAGGTGCGCGCGTAGCCCCCGGAAAACCCGTTCGTCGCGGCGAGGTGGACGCGGCGCCGGCCGTAGCCGGCCGAGGCCGACTGCGCCTGGCTGACACCGGCGACGGCCAGCGCGGCGGCTTCGGCGCGGCAGGCGTCGTCCTGCAGCGCGGCCGGGTCCGGCTCGGCTGCCGGATCGTCGAGATCAAGCGCGGCGAGATCCCACGAGGTGGCGAGTTGCGCCGGATCCGCCAGCCCCGCGGTCGGATCCTCGGGCGCCTCGCGGGCCATCGCCGTGGCGCGTTCGGCCATCTCGGCCAGCGTCCGGTCGGAGATGTCGGAGGCCGACACGCAGGCCTGCCGCCGGCCGATCAGCACCCGAAGCCCGATCTCGACGCCTTCCGAGCGTTCGGCCTGTTCCAGCCTGCCGCCGCGCACGTCGATCCCGATCGAGCGATCCTCGATCGCGATGGCATCGGCCGTCTCGGCCCCGGCCTTGGCCGCGGCGTCGAGCAGGCGGGCGGTCAGCATCTCCAGCCGGTCGGTCATGGTGGTCCTTTCGCGTCTGTCCGCTTGGCAGGTAGGACAGCCGGGGCCGGGGCGCAAGCCGGGCCTCGGAAGCAAGCCGGCCCGCCCCTGCCGGGGCGGGCCGCCGCCACTCCGCCTCCTGGCGGGTTACTGCAGCCGCTGGCCGTTGGCGTAGATGCCGCCGTCCTCGCGGAACTCGATCTTGGACGACAGCGCGTCCGGCCCGGTCGGCACCGCGAACAGGCCCATCATCATCCGCGCGCCCATCGCCTGATCCTCGGGCAGAAGCCCCATCGCAACGAGCTTGTCGAGCAGCGCGTTGCCCCCGGTCAGCGCGAAATCCAGCGCGCCGAGCGGCTTCGGAAAGCCCATCGACATGTCGGAATTGTCAAAGGTCAGCCCGCCCTCGCCGGTCAGCTCCGCCCCGGCCAGCCGGAGTTGCAGCGCGGTGAGATCGAGCGCCTCCAGCTCGCCCGGTGCGGCTTCCATGTCCGCCGCGGCCGGATCGGTCAGGGCGACGAACATGTTCGCCCGGCCGGCGATCTCGACGATCAGCGTCGCCGGGTCGCGCGGCAGCTGCGCGCCCGGATCGAACATCCCCCAGATGTCTTCCGAAACGACGAGATCGACCATCTTCAGGCCGATGCCGAACGGCGCGTTCGGCCCGCTGGCAACCGGCATGACGAAGGAATAGCCGCTTTCGGCGACCGACAGGTTCACCGGGAAGGGCAGCGAGGCCGACGTCATCGCGAACGTCGTGTCGCGCCCCACGGTCGACAGCCGCAACCCGTCGCCCGACATCGAGAACTCGATACGCCCGCCGCCGCCGGTGCCCTCGACCTGGAACGCTTCGCCCTCGTCGGCGAAATCCATGTTGTAGGTGCCCGCCCCCGAGCTCACCGCGCCGGTCACGTTCAGCCCCGCGGCGATCGCGGCGGACATGTCCTCTGGGTTCATCTGCTCGGGCAGGTCGGCCTCCGAGGTGCCGGCCAGGTTGGTGGCCGTGCCGGTCAGCGCGAACCGGCCGCTGCCCTCCGGATCGGTCGCCGAAACCGCGTAGCTCACCGTCTCGCTGGCGAAGTCGGAGGTGATGCGCTGCACCGCGCCCTGCGTCACCCGGTAGGTCGCCGCGTTTCCGGCCAGAACCGCCTCGATCGCCATCTCCATCGTGGTGTCGTCGACGGCCATGTCGCCCATGGTGAAGGCAAGCTCCGGCGCGGTCATTTCGTATGTCATGTCCTCCGGCGTGCCCGAGGCGACGGTGACCATGCCGGAATGGCGCAGCAGCATCGACATGTCGATCGCCTCGCCCTCTTCTCCGGTTCCGGTCACGCGGATCGGCATTTGCTCGGATGTCGTGATCTCGACCGTGCCGCCGGCCTCGCGCAGCCGGATTTCCGGGATCGTCAGGCTGAAGGTCGCGTCGGGCTGGGTGCCGGAAAACACCGCGTCGGTGATCACCAGCGTATCGCCCGTACGGGTCTGCCCGCCGGTTTCGACCTGCTGGCCCATGTCGGAATAATAGTCGATCCAGGCCTGCCAGACCTCTTCGGCGGTGACATCGGCCAGCGCCGGAGTGCCGACCAGAAGGGCGGCCAGGCTCGCCGCGCCGACGTGAACTTTGAACTGCATCGTGAGAAACCCTTTCGGTCAGACCCGGATAGGTGGAGTGTTTCGCGCCCTCACCCGGCGGTCAAGCGCTTCGCCGCGGTGGAACCCGCGCCGTCTTCCTGATTATGTAGTCTTGGCAAAAAGAACGTGAAGGCGAAACGGATGATCGGGGTGGACCGGAACGGCGGGCTGACGCGGGTGGTGATCGACAGGCCGGACAAGGCGAATTCGCTGACCCGCGCGATGCTGGAGGAGATTGCCGGCACGGCCGAGGCGGCGGCGGCGGACGGAACCCGCGTCTTCGTGCTGACCGGGCGCGGCAAGGTCTTTTCCGCCGGCGCCGATCTTGACGAGGCGCGCGCCGGGCTGGCGACCGACCCGGTCTGGGAACGGCTTTCCGCCGTGATCGCGCGGCTGCCCTGCCTGACCGTCGCCGCGCTGAACGGCACGCTGGCCGGCGGCGCCTTCGGCATGGCGCTGGCCTGCGATCTGCGACTGGCGGTCCCGGGGGCGAGCTTCTTCTACCCGGTGATGAAGCTGGGCTTCCTGCCGCAACCCTCCGATCCCGGCCGGCTCGCCGCGCTGATCGGGCCGGCGCGCGCCAAGATGATCCTGATGGCCGGCGCGCGGATCGGGGCGGAGGAGGCGCTGGCCTGGGGCCTTGTCGACAGGCTGGTGCCGGCCGAGGGGCTGGCGGCGGCGGTGGACGATCTGGCCGCCGCGGCCCTGGGCGCGACCTCGGGCCATGTCGCCGCGATCAAGGCGCTGGTGCCCGCCCCGCCCGGCGCGGTCTGAACGGCCCGGTCAGCGCCGCCGGCGCGGCCCCACGCCACGGGAGTGGAAGCCCGGCGGCCGCTTCGCCACCCAGGCCACGAAGCGGGCGATCCGGGGATGGCCCCGGAGCGCCTCGATCGAGGCGTAGTCGCGCGCCAGTTCCGTTTCGGTCAGCGTGGCGTGGATCTCGTCGTGGCAGATCTGGTGCAGCCGCACCACCGGCCCGCCCTTGCCGCCGCGAAGCTTCGGCACAAGGTGATGCAGGCTTTGCCGGGCCTCCGGCGGGATCGGCCGCCCGCAGAGCGGGCAGATCGGGTCGTCTCGCTCCATCCGGGCGCCTTGTGAAAGCCTCTGCCGCCTGCCACAGATTGGCGCGCGAGGCGGCGGAGGCAAGGATGGACGCGCTGGTGATCGGGGCGGGCCCCGCCGGGCTGATGGCGGCCGACGAACTGGCGCGCGCCGGTCGCGCCGTCGTCCTGGCCGAGGCCAGGCCCAGCCCGGCGCGCAAGTTCCTGATGGCCGGCAAGTCCGGCCTGAACCTGACGAAGAACGAACCGGCGGAGCGGTTTTCCGCCGCGTATCGCTGCCCTCGGCTGGACCCGATCCTCGCGGAGTTCGGCCCCGACGCGGTGATGGCCTGGGCCCGCGGCCTGGGGCAGGAGGTGTTCACGGGGTCGTCCGGCCGCGTCTTCCCCGTGGCGATGAAGGCCAGCCCGCTCTTGCGCGCGTGGCTGGCGCGGCTGGCCGGGCTGGGCGTGAGCCTGCGCACCCGCTGGCGCTGGGCCGGCTTCGGCGACGGCGGGCTGAGCTTCGACTCGCCCGAGGGCCGGCAGATCCTCGCCCCCGCCGTCACCGTGCTCGCGCTTGGCGGGGCCAGCTGGGCAAGGCTCGGCTCGGATGGCGCCTGGGCGCCGTGGCTGGCCGACCGGGGCGTGCCGATCACGCCGTTCCGGCCCGCGAACATGGGGTTCACGGTCCGCTGGTCGAACCACATGGCGCGGTATCTTGGCACGCCGGTGAAGGGCGTGGCGCTGATCGCCGGTAAGCGGCGGCAGCGCGGCGAATTCGTGATCTCGGGGCGCGGGCTCGAAGGCGGCGGGGTCTACGCCATCGCCGCAGAGGTCCGCGACGGCGCCCGTCTCGCCCTCGATCTCGTCCCCGACCGCGCCGAGGCCGAGGTCGCCGCCCGGCTGGCCCGCGCGCCGGCGCGCGACAGCACGGCGAACCGCTTGCGCAAGGCCCTCGGGCTCGACCCGGTGAAGATCGCGCTGTTGCAGGAATGGGGCCGTCCGCTGCCCGAGGGCGGCCGCCTCGCCGCGCTCGTCAAGCACCTGCCGGTCCGCCACGACGGGCCGCGCCCGATCGACGAGGCGATCTCCACCGCCGGCGGCATCGCCTGGGCGGGGCTGACCGACGGGCTCGAACTGACGGCGCTGCCCGGCGTCTTCGCCGCCGGCGAGATGCTGGACTGGGAGGCGCCGACAGGCGGCTACCTGCTGACCGCCTGCCTCGCCACCGGCCGCCATGCCGGGCGCGCCGCGGCGGCCGCCTGACCATCCTGATTTTGGTCGTCAAATATCCCGGGGGGCGCCGCCGCGGCCCCCGTCGAGGGGGCCGTGGCGGCCGGGGGGCCCCGCCCCCCCCCCCCCCGCCGCCCCCCACCCCACCCCCCCCCCCCCGCCCCCCGCCACCCCCAAGCCCGCCCGGCGCCTAGCCCCCGAACAACAGTCCCCCGGCGCGGACGCCATGCGAGATACTCCTCAGGCACGCTACCCGTAATCACCACTCTCCACCCGCCCTGAA
>JANSXY010000033.1 GCA_024742695.1 Paracoccaceae bacterium
ACCCGCGCGACCCGCGCGGCCGGCGCCGCCGCGCCGCCCAGTGCGGCCAGCACGTCCTCGGCGCCGCGCACCAGCACGGCACCATCCCGGATCAGCGCGTTGCAGCCGCCGGCGCGGCCATCCATCGGGTGGCCGGGGACCGCCAGCACCTCGCGGCCCTGGTCCAGCGCCATGCGCGCGGTGATCAGCGACCCCGACCGCGCCGCGGCCTCCACCACGATCACGGCGCGGGCCAGCCCGGCGATGATCCGGTTGCGTTGCGGGAAATGCCGCGCCTGCGGCTGCAACCCCGGCGGCTGTTCGGACAGCCGCAGCCCGCGGCCCGCGATCTCGGCGGCCAGCGCGGCGTTTTCCGCGGGATAGATCACGTCGATCCCGCCCGCCTGAACCGCGATCGTGGCGGGCAGGGCGGCGGTGTGGGCGGCCGCGTCGATCCCCCGGGCCAGGCCCGAGACCACCGTATGCCCCGCCGCCGCGAGATCCTCCGCCAGCCGCCGCGCCATCCTCAGCCCGAGCGACGAGGCGTTGCGCGCCCCGATCACGGCCACTGCCGGTCGGCCGGCCAGCCCAGCGTCGCCCATCGTCCACAGCATCGGCGGCGCGTCGGCGATTTCGGCGAGGATGGCGGGATAGCAGGGCTGGCCGCGAAAAACCGGCCGCGCGCCGGCGCGCCGTCCAGCCGCCAGTTCGGTCCGGGCCTCGGCCTCCGAACACGGAGCGTAGGATTTCACCCCCGCCGCGCGGGCCACCTCCGGCAAGGCTTCCAGCGCGTTCTGCGCCGATCCGGTTTCACCGAGAAGTCGCCAGAAGGTCGTGGGCCCGACGCGGCGGGAGCGAATGAGGCGAAGCCAGACGAGTTCATCTTCTTCCGTGGTGGGTGGGGTGAAGGGGGTGGGAAGAGAAAACAAACCGTTCTCCATCCGGTCCTTCGCCTCATTCGCAAGGCCAAGATTGCGCCGTTAAGGTTAACGAGTCGTTACCGGATACCGAAAAGTTCGCGGCACTCTCCGAAAGTCGGTCAGGTGGCGCTGCCGCCCACCGTCAGCCCGCCAATCAACAGCGTCGGCTGGCCCACGCCCACCGGCACCCATTGCCCGGCCTTGCCGCAATTGCCGATCCCCGGATCGAGCTTCATGTCGTTGCCGATCGCCCGGATCCGCTGCAACGCGGTCGCGCCGTCGCCGATCAGCGTCGCGCCCTTCACCGGCGCGCCGACCCGCCCGTTCTTCACCCGGTAGGCCTCAGTGCAGGAAAACACGAACTTGCCGCTGGTGATGTCGACCTGCCCGCCGCCGAAGCCCACCGCCCAGATCCCGTCCTTGAGGTCGGCGACGATGGCCCCGGGATCGGCCTCGCCGGCCAGCATGTAGGTGTTGGTCATCCGCGGCATCGGGATATGGGCGTAGCTTTCCCGCCGCCCATTGCCGGTCGGGTCAACCCCCATCAGCCGGGCGTTCTGCCGGTCCTGCATGTAGCCCACGAGAATCCCGTCCTCGATCAGCACGGTCTTGCCCGAGGGCGTGCCCTCGTCATCCACGGTGATCGATCCGCGCCGCCCCTCGATCGTGCCGTCGTCCAGCACGGTGACGCCGGGCGCGGCCACCCTTTGCCCCATCAGCCCGGCGAAGGCCGAGGTCTTCTTGCGGTTGAAATCGCCCTCCAGCCCGTGGCCGACGGCCTCGTGCAGCAGGATACCGGGCCATCCGGGGCCGAGCGCGACGTCCATCGCGCCCGCGGGTGCCGGTTCCGCCGACAGGTTGACCCGCGCCACGCGCAGCGCCTCGCGGGCCACGCCTTCCCAATGGTCGCGCGCGATCAGGCCCGATAGGCCGGTGCGCCCGCCGCCGCCGTAGTGGCCGCTTTCGCGGCGTCCGTTCTCCTCGACGATGACCGCGACATTCAGTCGCGCCATCGGCCGCGTATCGGCCACGATCCCGCCCTCGGGCCGCAGGATCACGACCTCCTGCAGCGAGGCCGAGACGGTCGCGGAAACCTGGACGACGCGGGGATCGAGATCGCGCAGGAAGGCGTCGATCTCGCGCAGCAGATCGACCTTCACGCCGAAACCGGCCTCCGCCATCGGGTCGCCATCGCCGTAAAGCCGGCGGTTCGATCCCGGCGGCGGCGGGGCCATCACGCCACCGCCATCGCCCACCGCCAGCCGCGCGGTTTCCGCCGCGCGGGCCAGCGCGCGTTCGCTGATTTCGGTGGAATGGGCATAGCCCGCCACCTCGCCCCTGACCGCGCGCAGGCCGAAGCCTTCGGAGGCGTCGTAGCTGGCCGTCTTGATCCGCCCGTCGTCAAGCACCAGCGCCTCGGACCGGCGCCGTTCAAGGAACAGTTCGCCATCCTCCGCCCCCTCGGTCGCGGCGCGCAGCGTGGCCAGCGCGGCCTCTTGGTCGAGATGCGTCTCGAACGGGGCGAAGCGGGTGTCGGTCATGTTCTGGGCTTTCCTCGTCGTTGATCCAGGTCAACTCGCGGCGCCGTGTCGCAACGGTTTCGCTTGTCGGACCCAGACGAATATGGTTTTAGAATGCCCGCGACACAACGGGGGCTTCCTCGGGGAGAGGCGGCCGGCCGGGCGGCAGGGAGAGCCGCGTCAAAAATGGGATAACGGGAATGCGTCTTGCCACTCTTCGGGCCGCCGTCGCGGCCGCCTTCATCGCAACGATCACGGCCGGCGCGGTCCGCGCCCAGAGCGCGGTCGAAGGGCTGCCTGTCGTCGGGGCGCCGGTGCCGAACGGGACCGGGTTCCATCCCGCGGCGTCCGAGCTTGCGCGCGACCAGCAGTGGCTCGACCATCTTCTTCACGTGATCATGGCCGGTGTCGTGGTGCTGGTGCTGGTGCTGCTCGCCGCGGTGATCCTGCGCTACAACTCCCGCGCGAACCCGACCCCGGCGCGGTTCACCCACAACACCCCGATCGAGGTCGCCTGGACGATCGTTCCGGTGCTGATCCTCGTCGTGATCGGCTCGTTCTCGCTGCCGATCCTGTTCAAGCAGCAGGAAATCCCCGAGGCCGACATCACGATCAAGGTGACCGGCTACCAGTGGTTCTGGGGCTACGAATATGTCGACGAGGGCTTCGGCTTCGACAGCTTCATGCTGGCCCGCGAAGACCTCGCGGATTACGGCTACGAGGACAGCGCCTACCTTCTGGCGACCGATACCGCCGTCGTCGTGCCGGTCGGCAAGACGATCGTGATGAACGTCACCGCCGCCGACGTTATCCACTCCTGGACGGTTCCGGCCTTCGCCGTGAAGCAGGACGCGGTGCCGGGCCGGATCGCGCAGCTGTGGTTCGCGGCCGAGAAGGAAGGCGTCTACTTCGGCCAGTGTTCGGAACTGTGCGGCAAGGATCACTCCTACATGCCGATCACCGTGAAGGTGGTCAGCGAAGAGGCCTATGCCGCCTGGCTGGACGAGGCGAAGGCGCTGTACGCCGGCCTGCCGGCGCCGGTCGACGTCGCCTCGGCCGACTGACCGTCTGAACGAGGGGCGCGGCCGGGCCCCGGTGCCCGGACCCGCGCGAGGGAGACACGCCAGGATGAGCGACCTGACCGCCCACGACACGCCGCGCGACGCCGGGTTCGGCGATTTCGTGGTGCTTCTGAAGCCGCGGGTGATGTCGCTGGTGGTGTTCACCGCCTTCGTCGGGCTCATGGTCGCGCCGGTGTCGGTGCATCCGCTGGTCGCCTTCGTGTCGATCCTGTTCATCGCTCTGGGCGGCGGCGCCTCGGGCGCGCTGAACATGTGGTACGACGCCGATATCGACGCGGTGATGCGCCGCACCAAGTCCCGCCCGGTGCCCGCCGGCCGTGTCACGCCGGGCGAGGCGCTGGGCCTCGGGCTGGCGCTGTCGGGGATCTCGGTGATGATGCTGGGGCTTGCCGCCAACTGGTTCGCGGCGGCCTTCCTTGCCTTCACGATCTTCTTCTACGTCGCGATCTACACGATGTGGCTGAAGCGGCTGACGCCGCAGAACATCGTCATCGGCGGCGCCGCGGGGGCCTTCCCGCCGATGATCGGCTGGGCCGTGGCGACCGGCGGCGTCGGCCTCGAAGCGGTGCTGATGTTCGCGCTGATCTTCATGTGGACGCCGCCGCATTTCTGGGCGCTGGCGCTGTTCATGAAGGATGACTATTCGAACGCCGGGGTGCCGATGCTGACCGTTACCCACGGTCGCCGCGCGACGCGCAACCACGTCTTCGTCTACACGCTGCTGCTGGCCCCGGTGGCGCTGGCGCTTGCCGCGACGCCGATCGGCGGGCCGGTCTACCTTGCCGCCGCGCTGGTTCTCAACGCGCGCTTCGTGCTGGGCGCCTGGCGGATCCGGGCGCGTGACGAGGCGCAGGCCGAGGCCGACAACTACCGCGCCGAGAAAGCCTTCTTCCGCTTCTCGCTGAGCTACCTGTTCCTGCATTTCGGCGCGCTGCTGGCGGATGCGGCGTTGCGCGGCCTGGGCTGGGGGATCTGGTAGCATGGCGATCGGGCGCGAGCACGACCTGCACCGCCGCCGCTTCGGCCGCAACCTGGGGCTTGGCCTCGTCCTGGTTGGCTTCGCGGCGATCATCTTCGGCCTGACGGTCGTCAAGGTGTCGAACGGCGGCATGATCGAGGGCTACGATCACCAGCCAAGGGCAAGCCTGTTGCCCGGGACGGAGGAGAACTGATGGACAAGTCGACCCAGAACGGCCGAACCGCCCTGCGCCTGATCGGCGTGGTCGTCACGATGGGCGCGCTGGCCTGGGCGGCGGTGCCGTTCTACGACTGGTTCTGCCGGGTGACCGGCTACGGCGGCACCACCAACGTGGCCGAGGCGGCCTCGGACGTGGTGCTGGACGAATATGTCACCGTCCGGTTCGACGCCAGCACCGAGCGCGACATGCCCTGGCAGTTCCGCCCGATGACCCGCGAGATGAAGCTGAAGATCGGCGAAACCGGGCTGGTGTTCTACGAGGCCTACAACCCGACCGACGTGCCGGTGGCGGGCACCGCCAGCTACAACGTCAGCCCCGACCTGGCGGGCTACTACTTCTCGAAGATCGAGTGCTTCTGTTTCACCGAGCAGGTGCTGGAACCCGGCGAGCGGGTCGAGATGCCGGTGTCGTTCTTCGTCGATCCCGAACTGGTCGATGACCGCGACGCGGGCCACATCCGCCACATCACGCTGTCCTACACCTTCTACCAGACCGACCTGCCCGAAGAGCACGCCGCCGTGGCCCTGCCTTCGCAAGCCGACGCAACGACCAACTGATCCCCGAAAGAGGGAACCGACGAGGGAACCGACATGGCGCACGAGAAGAACCACGATTACCACATCCTGCCACCGTCGATCTGGCCGTTCCTCGGCGCGGTCGGCGGTTTCGTCATGCTGTTCGGGGCGGTGCTCTGGATGCGCGACATCACGCCGTGGATGTTCTTCATAGGCCTCGTCCTGGTGCTCTACACGATGTTCGGCTGGTGGGCCGACGTGGTGCGCGAGGGAGAGACCGGCGATCACACCCCGGTGGTGCGGATCGGCCTGCGCTACGGTTTCATCCTGTTCATCATGTCCGAGGTGATGTTCTTCGCGGCGTGGTTCTGGTCGTTCTTCAAGCACGCGATGTATCCGATGCATCCCGACGGCATCAGCCCGGCGATCGACGGCGTCTGGCCGCCGGCGGGGATCGAGACCTTCGATCCGTGGCACCTGCCGCTGATCAACACCCTGATCCTGCTGTGCTCGGGGGCGGCGGCGACCTGGGCGCACCATGCCATCGCGCATGAAAACAACCGCAAGGACATGATCAACGGCCTGATCCTCGCGATCCTGCTGGGCATCATCTTCACCGGCTTCCAGGCCTACGAATACAGCCACGCCGCCTTCGGTTTCGCCGGCAACATCTACGGCGCGAACTTCTTCATGGCGACCGGGTTCCACGGCTTCCACGTGATCGTCGGCACGATCTTCCTGGCGGTTTGCCTGTTCCGCGCGACGAAGGGGCATTTCACCCCCGAACAGCACGTCGGCTTCGAGGCCGCGGCCTGGTACTGGCACTTCGTCGACGTGGTCTGGCTGTTCCTGTTCTTCGCGGTCTACGTCTGGGGCGGCTGACGCCCGACCGGCCAAGTCTGACAGGGGCGCGGGGCATCACCCCGCGCCCTTTCCGTTGCAAGGAGGTTCCATGCGCCGGCTGCTCTTCGCACTCGTCATCGGGCTTGGCGGCACCGCCATCCTGATCTCGCTCGGCCTGTGGCAGGTGCGCCGGATGGACTGGAAGGAAGGTGTGCTGGCGGAGATCGAGGCGCGGCTGGCGGCCGACCCGCTGGCCTTCGACAGCCTTGAAACCCTCGATCCCGAGGCGCTGCGCTACCAGGCCGTCACCGTGGCCGGCGCGACCACGGGCGAGGAACTTGCGGTGCTCTCGGCGGTCAAGGGGCAGGGCGCGGGGTACCGGGTGATCGCGGCCTTCGAAACCGACGACGGACGCCGGATCATGCTCGACCGCGGTTTCGTTCCCGAGGGCGAGCGCCGTACCGAACGGCCCGCCGCCGGGCTTGTCGTGACCGGCAACCTGATGTGGCCCGAAGATGCCGATGCCTTCACCCCGCCCCCCGATGTCGCGGGCCGGCTGTGGTTCGCGCGCGACGTGCCAAGCATGGCCGGGGCGCTGGATACCGAACCGGTGCTAATCGTTCTGCGCGAGGCCGAGGGGCCGGCGCAGGGCATCCTGCCGCGGCCGGTCGACACCTCGGGCATTCCGAACGACCATTTCGGCTATGCCGTCACCTGGTTTTCCCTGGCCGTCGCCTGGGTGGGGATGACAGGCTTCTTCCTGTGGCGTATCAGTCGCCGGACGAGTTGAAACGCCACGACGACCGGAATCCAGATGCGCTACGTTTCCACCCGCGGCCGCGCGCCGGTGCTGCCTTTCGAAGAGGCGATGCTGACCGGCCTCGCGCGCGACGGCGGGCTCTACCTGCCCGAAACCGTGCCACGGATGACCGCGGACGAGATCGCCGCGCTGGCCGGCCTGTCCTACGAGGACGCCGCGTTCCGGGTGATGCGGCCGTTCGTGGGCGAGAGCTTCGGCGACGACGAATTCCGCCGGATCATCGGCCGCGCCTATGCCGGGTTCCGCCATGCCGCCCGCGCGCCGCTGGTGCAGCTTGGCCCGAACCACTTCCTGCTCGAGCTGTTTCACGGCCCGACGCTGGCGTTCAAGGATTTCGCGATGCAGCTGATCGGCCAGCTGTTCCAGGTCGCGCTGGAGCGTGCCGGCCGGCGGGTGACGATCGTCGGCGCCACCTCGGGCGATACCGGCTCCGCGGCGATCGAGGCGTTTCGCGGCCTGCCGAATGTCGATGTCTTCATCCTCTATCCGCATGGCCGGGTGTCGGACATCCAGCGCCGGCAGATGACAACGCCGGAGGATGCCAACGTGCATGCGCTCGCGCTGGACGGTGATTTCGACGATTGCCAGGCCCGGCTGAAGGACATGTTCAACGATTTCGCCTTCCGCGACGAGGTCGGGCTGGCCGGCGTGAACTCGATCAACTGGGCGCGGGTCCTGGCGCAGGTGGTCTATTACTTCACCTCCGCCACCAGCCTCGGCGCGCCGCACCGGGCGGTGGACTTCACCGTGCCGACCGGCAATTTCGGCGACATCTTCGCGGGGTCCATCGCGCGGGCGATGGGCCTTCCGGTGGGCCGGCTGGTGGTGGCGACGAACCAGAACGACATCCTGCACCGCTGCCTTGCCACGGGGCGCTACGACACCGACGGCGTGAAGCCATCGATCAGCCCGTCGATGGACATCCAGGTATCGTCGAACTTCGAACGCGCGCTGTTCGAGGCCTATGGCCGTGACGGCGCGGCGGTGACGCAGCTGATGGACGAACTGAAGGCGCACGGCGGATTCGCCGTCAGCCAGGGCGCGCTGCAGGCGCTGCGCGAGGTCTATGCCTCGGGCCGCGTCTCGGAGGACGAGACGCGCGCGACGATCCGCGACGCGCTGGCCGCCTCGGGCGAGCTTCTGTGCCCGCACAGCGCAGTCGGCGTGCGGGTGGCCGAGGCGCATCTGTCGGACCGGCCGATGGTCACGCTGGCCACCGCGCATCCGGCCAAGTTTCCCGATGCCGTGGAACAGGCCGCCGGCATCCGCCCGGCGCTGCCGCCGCATATGGAGGGGATCATGACCAGGCCAGAGCGCGTGACGCGGGTGCCCAACGATCTTGCGGCGCTGGAGGCGCTGGTGCGCGAAAGGCGGCGGGCATGACGGTGCGGCTGACCACGCTGGGCAACGGCACCCGCGTCGTGACCGAAGAGATGCCGGGGCTGGCCTCGGCCGCCGTGGGCCTGTGGGTCTGCGCCGGCGGCCGCCACGAGCAGGCCGAGCAGAACGGGATCGCGCATTTCCTCGAACACATGGCCTTCAAGGGCACCACGCGCCGGTCGGCCCTGAGGATCGCCGAAGAGATCGAGGACGTCGGCGGCTACATCAACGCCTATACCAGCCGCGAGATGACCGCCTACTACGCCCGTGTTCTGGGCCCGGACGTGCCGCTGGCGCTCGACGTGGTGGCCGACATCGCGCTCAATCCGCTGTTCGACCCGAAGGAGATCGAGGTCGAGCGCCACGTGATCTTGCAGGAGATCGGCCAGGCGCTCGACACGCCCGACGACATCATCTTCGACTGGCTGCAGGAAGCCGCCTATCCCGACCAGGCCTTCGGCCGCACGATCCTTGGCCCCGAGGAACGGGTGGCCGCCTTCGGCCGGGCCGATTTCGAACGTTTCGTGACCGAGCACTACGCGCCGGGCCGGATGATCGTGTCGGCCGCCGGCGCGGTCGATCACGAGAAACTGGTGCGGCAGGCCGAAGACATCTTCGGCCATCTCGCCCCGCGGCCCGAACGGGTGCCGGAACCCGCCCGCTGGGACGGTCGCGAACGGCGCGAGGACAAGGCGCTGGAACAGGTGCATTTCGCCCTGGCCTTCGAGTCGCCGGCCTATCGCGATCCCGATGTCTTTACCGCACAGGTCTACGCCACGGCGATGGGCGGCGGCATGTCCTCGCGGCTGTTCCAGAAGATCCGCGAGGAACGGGGCCTGTGCTACGCGATCCACGCGCAGGCCGGTGCCTATGCCGATACCGGGATGCTGACGATCTACGCCGGCACCTCGGCCGAGGAGATCGGGGCGCTGTGCGACCTGACGGTGGCGGAACTGAGGCGCGCCGCCGAGGACATGTCCGAGGCCGAGGTGGCGCGGGCCCGCGCGCAGATGAAGGCGGGGCTGCTGATGGGGCTGGAAAGCCCCTCGGCGCGGGCCGAACGGATGGCGCGGATGCTGCTGATCCACGGGTTCGTCCCGACGGTCGAAGAGGCCGCGGCCCGGATCGACGCGGTCGGCCGCGCCGACGTGCTGGCCCATGGCGAACGCCTGGCCGGGCAGGCGCGCGCGGCGCTCGCGCTGTACGGCCCGGTTGCCGGGGCGCCCTCGCTGGACGATCTGCGCCGCAGGCTCGCCGCCTGATGGTCTTCCGGCGCCGCAAGGTCCGGATCGAGACGGAGCGACTGACGCTGCGGCTGCCCGAGCACGGCGATTTCCGGCCCTGGGCGGAGCTGCGCGACCGAAGCCGCGATTTTCTGATGCCCTGGGAGCCGACCTGGGCCGCCGACCATCTCAGCCGTCGCGCCTTCACCAACCGGGTCTACTGGTCGGCGCGGGCCGAGGGCGCGGGCACGGCGCTGCCGCTGTTCCTGATCCGCCGCGCCGACGCGGCGCTGATCGGCGGCATCACGCTTGACAACATCCGCCGCGGCCCGGCGCAGGCGGGCACGCTGGGCTACTGGGTCGGCGCCGACCACGCCCGCAAGGGCTACATGCGCGAGGCGATCGACGCGCTGGTGCACTACGCCTTCACCTCGCTCGACCTCAGCCGGGTGGAGGCCGCCTGCCTGCCCGAGAACGCCGCCTCGCGCGGGGTGCTGGAGGCCTGCGGCTTCAAGTACGAGGGCGTGGCGCAAAGCTACCTGCAGATCGCCGGACGCTGGCGCAATCACGTGCTTTACGCCAACCTTCGGGCCGACCGGCGCGGGCGCACCGGCGCGGGCTGACGCAACCGTCAGGTGACAGCCGCGGCACCGGCCCTATCCTGTGCGGCAGGAGGTGCCGCCGATGCGATTCGTCCACGCCCTTGCCGCGCTCGCCCTGCTGGCCGTCCCCGCCGCCGCGCAGGACAGGATCCCGAGCCATTGCATCGCGCTGGCGCAGTCCGTGCCCGGCGCGGCCTACATCCACAAGGCGGCCTGGGGCGATCCGCTGCCGCGCGACTGGGTGCGGCTGAACTACGTCGGCCACGCCACCTTCGCCATCGAGACGCCCGGCGGGCTGCTGGCCGCGACCGATTTCACCGGCCAGCTGGGCAACCCCGATATCGTGCCCGACGTGGTGACGATGAACCACGCCCATGCCACGCACTGGACGCCGACCCCCGATCCGCGGATCCCGCATGTCCTTCGTGGCTGGGGCGAAGGCTTCGGCGAACCGGCCGATCACCATCTTGACCTGGGCGAGATGCTGGTCCGCAACGTGCCGACCGATATCCGGTCGTTCGGCGGGGTGGAGGAGAACGGCAATTCCGTCTTCGTCTTCGAGGTCGCGGGGCTGTGCATCGGCCATCTTGGCCACCTGCACCACGAACCGACGCCGGCGCAATACGCGCTGATCGGCCGGCTCGACGTGGTGATGGCCCCGGTCGACGGCGGCATGACGCTGGACCTTCCGACGATGATCCGGGTGCTGAAGCGCTTTCGCTCGCGCGTGGTGATCCCGATGCACTGGTTCGGCGACGGCACGCTCCAGGCCTTCGTCGGCGGCATGGAAGACGAATTCGACGTGGTCTGGACCGGCGAGAACTCCATCGACCTGTCGCTGGAAACCCTGCCCTCGCGGCCCACGGTGATGGTGCTGCGCCCGCGGCCGCTGCGCTGAGCGCGCCGGACCGGGCCGATGGGGATTGCACGCCGGGCCGAAGTCTGGCTTCTGGCCCGCACCCCGCCCGCCAGTCCGAAAGCCTGATCATGACGCGCCACCTGACCGCTGCCGACACGGGCTTTGCCGCCCGGCTGGCCGAAACCCTGCCGCCCGACACGATCCGCCCGGCGCCGCCGGCCTACCGGGAAGAGCCGCGCGGCCGGTTCACCACGCCTGCCGCGGTTCTCGCGCTGCCGCGCAATCGAGACGAGGTGCAGGCGATCGTGCGGGCCTGCGCCGCCGCGCGGGTGGGCATCGTGCCCTGGGGCGGCGGCACCGGGCTGGTGGGCGGGCAGATCCTGCCCGACGGGCCCGCGCCGGTGCTGCTGTCGCTGGAACGGATGGCCTCGGTCCTCGGTCTCTGGCCCGAGGAGAACGTGATCGCGGTCGAGGCCGGCGCGATCCTCGCGGACGTGCAGCGGGCCGCGCGCGACGCCGGCCGGCTTTACCCCCTGTCGATCGCCGCGCAAGGCACGGCGCGGATCGGCGGCACGCTGGCGACCAATGCCGGCGGCGTCGGGGTGCTGCGCTACGGCAACGCGCGCGACCTGTGCCTGGGGATCGAGGCGGTGCTGGCCGACGGCTCCGTGATCGGCGGACTGAAGCGGCTCCGGAAGGACAATACCGGCTATGACATCCGCAACCTGCTGATCGGGTCCGAGGGGACGCTGGGGATCATCACCGCCGCGGCGCTCAGGCTTTACCCGATCCCGGCGGGCGAGGGGACGGCGATGATGGTGGTGCCCGGCCCGCGCGCCGCGCTGGATCTGCTGGCGCTGGCGCAGGACCGGATGGCGGGCTGCGTGTCGGCCTTCGAACTGATTTCCGGCCAGGGCCTGCGGTTCCTTGACGAAACGATGCCCGAGGTGCGCCAGCCCTTCGCCGGCCGGCCCGACTGGTCGGTTCTGATCGAGGTTGGCCTGCCGCAGGGGCTCGACCCGGCGCTGGCACTCGAAGGGCTGTTCGAGGAAGCGGCCGATCGCGGGCTGGTCGAGGACGGCGTGATCGCGCAATCCGGCGCGCAGCGCGCCGGGTTCTGGACACTGCGCGAGTCCCTGCCCGAGGCGAACCGCCGGATCGGCGCGGTCTCGTCGCACGACACCTCGGTGCCGCTGTCGGAGATCCCCGCCTTCATCGACCGCGCGACCCGGGCGCTGGCCCGGATCGACGGGTTCCGGATCAACTGTTTCGGCCATGTCGGCGACGGCAACCTGCATTTCAACGTCTTCCCCCTGCCGGGCCGGACCCGCGCCGATCACGAGGCGCAGCGCGACGCGGTCAAGGCCTGCGTGCACGAGGTGGCCGATGCGCTGGGCGGATCGGTCAGCGCCGAACACGGGATCGGGCGGCTGAAGGTCGGCGATCTGGAACGGTTCGGCGACCCCGGCAGGCTTGCGGCGATGCGCACCCTCAAGGCGGCGCTCGACCCGGCGGGTATTCTCAACCCCGGCGCGGTGCTGCGCGGCTGACGCCGCCCCGCGCGATGCGAAACGCCCCGCCCGGGGGGAGGGCGAGGCGTTTGCTGTGAGGATCACAGGTGCAAGCAGCATCCGAAAGATCGGACACCCTATACTTGCGCGATCCAGGTTGACAAAGCGTTATCGGCGCCGGGGCGGGCTACAGGCCCTCGAAGGCGCACAAGGCATGCACCTCCATCCCCATCTCCTCCAGCAGCGCGCGGCCGCCAAGGTCGGGCAGGTCGACGACGAAGGCGCAGGCGATCACCTCCGCCCCCAACCGCTCGCACAGCTTGATCCCCGCCGCGCAGGTGCCGCCGGTCGCCAGCAGGTCGTCGACGATCAGCACCCGCTCGCCGGCGATCAGCGCGTCGTCGTGGATTTCCATGATCGCCTCGCCGTATTCCAGCTTGTAGTCCTGCGCCAGCGTCCGGCCCGGCAGCTTGCCCTTCTTGCGGATCGGCACGAAGCCCACCGAAAGCTGGTGCGCGATCGCCCCGCCGAGGATGAAGCCGCGCGCCTCCAGTCCCACGACCTTGTCGATCCGCTCGCCGGCATAGGGGTGCAGAAGCTGGTCGATTGCCATCCGGAACCCGCGCGGATCGGCGAAGAGCGTGGTGACATCGCGAAACAGGATCCCCTCATGCGGGAAATCGGCGATGGTGCGGATGTAGTCCTTCACGGTCTTCGGCATGGCGCCCCCGGGCTCGCTGTCGCGGGGTATCCTAGGCAACGGCGGGGCGGGGGGGAAGCCTCACCCGCGGTCGCGTCTCACGATGCCAGTGGCCGCCGCCACGCCGAGACCCGAGATCAGCCAGCCCGCCAGCTTGAACGCCCAGCCCAGCGCCCAGACCGCCGTTCCGAACCCCTGGACGGTGGAGGGCCCCCAGGAGTCCTCCTGTGCCATGTCGAGGATCGGAAGGGTGAGGTCGAGCGAATAGGCGAAGGCGTTGAAGGTCTCGTAATGCGCGGCCGAGGTCAGGGTCTCGGCACCGCCCGGCGCCTTGGACGGCGGCAACGGCTCGCCCGCCCAGACCAGCGCGGGTCGATCCGGGTCGATCCGCATCGCCTCGGTCCAGTCCGCCGACGTCAGGATGATCGGCGAATCCGGCACCATCACACCGGCCCGGTAGGCGACGAAGTTGACCACGGTCGCGACGGTGAGCAGGCCGAGATAGCACCATAGCGCCCGATGCGGCAGGTAGCCGTAGCCGGTGACCGAGCGGAACAGCCAGTTCCAGGCCTGTGCCCCGCGCCAGGCGATCCATTGCGCGCCGATATCGCCGCCGGCGCCCGCCTTCCCCCGCCGCAGCGCCCAGACGCGGCGCTGGTCGGCCCGCCGCTGGTGCATGGCGATGCGCCGCTCCATCTCCGCCAGCACCCGCCGCGCGTCCCGGTCGTGGCCCTGCCGGCGCAGGGCCTGCGCGAACTGCCGGTAGGGTTGCGGGCGAAACCGCCCCCGCCACAGCGTTCCGCGGTACAGCCAGTCCAGCCGCTGCCCGACATCGGTCGGCCCCCAGACGTGGTCATATCTGAACCCGTCCAGGCACAGATCCTGCGGATGCCCGCGCAGCCCGCCCGCGGCCCCGGTCTCGCCGGCGCGGCGCCAGCTATCGAAATCGTCGTTGAGCGCGCCGACCTGCGCGCCGGCCAGGGTCACGATGCCGCGACGCACCGTCACCCCGCGCCAGAAGAACGTGGTCCCGACCCGCATCGAATCGGCGACCAGCGCAAGACGGCCCGGCACGTCGAATTCCGCACCGGTGACGTCGAGCTGCCCGCCGATCCTCGCCCCGTTGATGTAGACCGCCCCCCTCGAAACGAAGCCCTGGCTCAACAGTACGGACTGGCCGACCGTCATGCCTGTCGCCCGGATTCCCCGGCGCAGGTCGCTGCCGCGCAGGCTGAGGCGATGGAGCTTCGCGTCGATCAGGTCGGGCTGGTCGGGAAAGGTGCAGTTGAGGAAGACGGTCACCCCGCGGGCGGTCGCGAAACTGAGATCGAGCCTGCCGTCGATCCACGCGCCCTGAACGTCAACGCCGGTGCCCGCGATCCCGCAATCCGGCGAACCGCCGATGATCAGCAGGCGCAGAAGCTCCGCGCGGATCCGGTTGCCGGCGTAGGGGGCCATCGGGCGCTCGCCCAGCCCGAGCACGCAACCCCGTCCGTCCCGGCAGGCCGCGATCAGCTGCCGCTCGGCCGCCGTGGGCCGGAAGTTTCCCCGCGGCGAGAGGAACTCGTCAGCCGTTCTGAAACCCGCCACCGCGCACACCCCGGACACACGCGGAAAGTGTGCCAGCCGGGCCGCCACGCGGCAAGGTCAATCGGCCGGGCGCTTCATCTCGAACACCTCGCGCACCACCGCGTAGTCCCGGTACCCCAGCCGTGCCAGGGGGCGGAACCGCGTCACGTCGAACCGCCCGTCGACAAGGCAATCGTCGCGGATATGCACGCCCGTCACCTCGCCCAGCACCAGATGATTGTCCGCGCCCCGCAGCGCGATGATCTCCACCACCCGGCATTCCAGCGCCGCCGGCGCGTCGGCGACGCGCGGGCAGTCGACCGTCTCGCAGTCGGCCTTCGGTACGCCGGCCAGCGCGAATTCGTCGTCGCCGCGCGCGTAGGGCCCCGAGGTGAGGTTCATCTTCTCCTTCGCCGCCTCCGCCACGATGTTGACCGCGAAGACCCCGGTCTCGCGGATGTTCGCGAGCGAATCCTTGGTGGCGGTCGAGGCGAAGACGACCTGCGGCGGCACATAGGCGACCGCGTTGAAGAACGAGTAGGGGGCCAGGTTGTCGCCCTGCGATCCGCGCGAGGAGATCCAGCCGATCGGCCGCGGCGAAACGATCGCGTTGAACGGGTTGTGGGGCAGGCCATGGCCCGCCTCGGGGCGGTAGAACATCGCGCGACTCCTCGGTTTGAACCTGACCTAGCGGCGTGCTACGCGGCGTGCCAGCGAAAACGGGGGACGGATGTACCGGCTGGCGGTGGAAGGGCCCGACGACTGGTGGGAGATCGAGGCGCTCTACGACCTGTGCTTCGCGCCGGGTCGCACCGCGCTGTCGTCCTACCGCCTGCGCGACGGCGTGGCCCCGGTCGCCGATCTGTGCCTGGCGCTGCGCGACGACACCGGCACGCTGGCCGCCGCGATCCGCTACTGGCCGGTGCGCGCCGGCGGGCAGCCCGCGCTGCTGCTGGGCCCCGTGGCCGTGCATCCGACGCGGCAGGGCGAGGGGCTGGGCGCGCTGCTGATCCACGAAAGCCTGGCCGAGGCGCGGCGGCTGGGCTGGACGCGGGTGATGCTGGTGGGCGACGCGCCCTACTACGCGCGCTTCGGTTTTTCCCGGCTCGACGGTGTCACCATGCCGCCGCCCACCAACCCGGACCGGGTGCTGGGGCTCGACCTGGTGCCGGGCGCCTGGGCGGGCGTCGCGGGCCGGGTGGAAAAGGCGGCGTGAACCCCCATATCCTGTCGATCCGAAGGCGGAGGGCAGGATGACACAGGTTCAGGCAGTGGCGCTCGATCCCGCGGCGGTGGCCGAACTCGCGCGCCTCGCCACGCGTCATCGCGCCGCGAACGGCCTCGGCATGCACCTGCTGGGACTCGTCGGCGGCTCTGCCGAGGGGCTGATCCACCGGTTGCCGCCCGCGGTGCGCGGCCGGCTCGAATCCGCCACCCGCGCCGCGCTCGACCAGGCCTTCACCGCCGCGTCGCTCAGCCGCCGGTCGATCCGGCGCCGTGACGACTGGGTGACGACGGCGCTGGCCACCGCGATGGGCGCCGCCGGCGGCGCCGGCGGGTTGCCCACGGCGCTGGCGGAACTGCCGGTCACCACCACGGTGCTGCTGCGCGCGATCCAGGGCATCGCCGAGGAGCACGGCTTCGATCCGACCGATCCCGAGGTGCGGCTCGACTGCCTGAGGGTCTTCGCCGCCGCCGGCCCGCTGGAGGACGACGACGACGCCGACCTCGGCTTCCTCGCCGCCCGGCTCACGATCACCGGCCACAGCGTGCAGGGCCTGATCGCGCGGGTCGCGCCACGGCTGTCGGTGGTGCTGGGCCAGAAGCTGGCCGCGCAGGCCGCGCCGGTGATCGGCGCGGTGGCGGGCGCGGCGGTGAACTGGGTCTTCACCGGCTACTACCAGGAAATGGCGCGGGTGCAGTTCGGCCTCGCCCGGCTGGCGCGCGAAACCGGCCTGCCGCGCGCCGCGCTGGAAGAGGAGTTGCGCTCGATCCTGCGCTGAACCTCAGCGCAGGCCGGTTTCCTCCAGCAAGCCCAGCCGTTTCGCCTCGTAGTAGTAGCCGCGCCGGTACCAGCCGATCGCGCCCTCGGGATCGCCGCGCGCCACCAGCCAGGCGCCGCGCAGGTAGCGCGCGCCGAAGCGCAGGTTGGTATCGGCGTCCAGAAGCGCCTCGGGCGGGCCGCGATGGCCCATCGTCGCGGCGGTCTGCGGATGGATCTGCATCAGGCCCCAGTAGGGGCCGTTGCGCGCCGCCGGGTTGAAGGTGCTTTCCTCGCGCACCACGCGGGTCAGCAGGCTTTCGGGAATCTCGTAGCGCGCCGCCCATTTCCCGATCAGCCGCTGCACCTCCGCCGGCCCGGTGGGTTCGGCCTCGCGCGGCGCGGGCGGTGCCGCGCAGGCGGCCAGCAACACGGTCCCCAGCAACAACGTCCGGCGCAGGATCATGGTCTCTTCCCTTCGTCCGTTTTGGTCCGGAAATATCCCACGGGGGTGCGGGGGTGTGAAACCCCCGCCGCGACGGCATCGGCAACGCGGCGCCTAGAGATCCTGGCGCGCCAGCCAGTCCATCAGCGCCGGGCGCACCGATTGCGCGCCCTCGGCGCGGGCCACGTCGATCACCTGCCGCGCCTCCGAGATCGAAACCCGGCGGATCAGGTGCTTGACCGGCCCGATCGAGGCCGGCCGCATCGACAGCGCGCGCACCCCCATCGCGGCGAAGGCCAGCGCCTCGACCGGCCGGCCGGCATCCTCGCCGCAGAACGACACCGGCGTGCCGGTCTCCGCGCAGCGTTCCACGATCGTTTCGATCAGCGACAGGAACGAGACGTTGAGCGTGTCGTAGCGCCGCCGCACCCGCTCGTTCTCACGGTCGGCGGCGAAGAAGAACTGCTTGAGATCGTTGCCGCCGATCGAGACGAAATCGCACATCTCGAAGAACGCGCGCGGCGCGAAGGCCAGGCTCGGCGTCTCCAGCATCGCGCCGATCTCGACCGTCTCGGGCAGGACATGGCCCAGCCGCCGCTCGCGCTCGATCTCGTCCAGCACCGCGGCGCGACCGGCGCGGTATTCCTCCATCTGCGCGACGAAGGGGAACATCACCGACAGCGGCCTGCCGTTGGCGGCGCGGATCAGCGCCTGCAACTGCATCCGCATGACGCCGGGCTTGTCCAGCCCGACGCGGATCGCGCGCCAGCCCATCGCCGGGTTCGGTTCGTCCTGCGGCTTCATGTAGGGCAGAACCTTGTCCGAGCCGATGTCGAGCGTGCGGAACACCACCCGCTTGCCGCCCGCGGCATCCATGACCCGCGCGTAAAGCGCGGCCAGCTCGCCGCGCCGCGGCACCTTGTTGCGGATCAGGAACTGCAATTCGGTGCGAAACAGGCCCACGCCCTCGGCCCCCGACCCGGCGAGCGAGGGCAGGTCGGCCATCAGGCCGGCGTTCATGTGCAAGCCGACGGTGGTGCCGCAATGGCTGGTCGCGGGCTTGTCGCGCAGGTCGGCGTAGCGTTTCTGCGCGTCCGTCTGCATCGCGATCTTGTCGCGGAACGCGGCGGCGACGGTGTCTTCGGGGCGCAGGTGCACCACGCCCTGGTCGCCGTCGACAAGGATCGTGTCGCCGTTCAGCGCCTCGGTGGTGATCCGCTCGGCATGGATCACCAGCGGGATCGCCAGCGCCCGCGCCACGATCGCGGCATGGCTGCCGACCGATCCTTCCTCCAGCACCACGCCCTTGAGCTTGCGGCCGTACTCCAGAAGTTCCGCCGGGCCGATGTTGCGGGCCACCAGAACCGGGTTTTCCGGCAGTTCGGCGCCGGTGTCGCGGCCCTGCCCGGTCAGCAGCCGCAAGAGCCGGTTCGACAGGTCGTCAAGATCGTGCAGCCGGTCGCGCAGGTACGGGTCCGAGGCCTGTTCGAGCCGCGCGCGCGCGGTCGACTGTTCCTTTTCCACCGCCGCCTCGGCCGACAGGCCCAGCGCGATGTCCTCTTCCATCCGCCGGCGCCAGCCGCGGGAATTGGCGAACATCCGGTAGGTTTCGAGCACCTGCATGTGCTCGGCCGTCGTATCTTCCGCCGCGCTCATCATCGCGTCGACGGTCTGGCGCAATTCCTCCATCGCCTCGTGCAGCCGCCGGGTTTCGGCCACCGGGTCGTCGCCGACCGGGTTAGTGACCACCACGCGCGGCTCGTGCAGCCACACCCGGCCCTCCGCCGTGCCCTCCTGCCCGGTCGCGCCGCGGAACACGACGGGGTTCTGGTGCAGCGGCTGGATGCCTTCGCCGTCGCCGACGAAGGCGCCAAGCTCGGTCATCTCGGCAAGCACCATCGCGACGACCTCGAGAGCGTAGAGCTCGTCGTCGGAGAACTGCCGCGCCTGTTTCGACTGGACGACAAGCACGCCCAGCCGCTCGCCCACGCGCTGGATCGGCACACCCAGGAACGAGGAATAGATTTCCTCCCCGGTCTCCGGCATGTAGCGGAACCCGCGTTCGGAGGGCGCGTTGCCGGTATTGACCGGCACCGCCGATTTCGCGACGCGACCGACAAGCCCCTCGCCCAGCCGCAGCCGGGTCTGGTGGACCGAGTCGGGGTTCAGCCCCTCGGTCGCGCACAGTTCCAGCGTCTCCGGATCGCGGAACAGGTAGATCGAACACACCTCGGTGCACATCGAATCCGCGATGATATGGGTGATCCGGTCAAGCCGCGCCTGCCCCGCGCCGGGCTCCGCCAGCGTGTCGCGCAGCCGTCTGAGCAGCTTGCGGCTCTCGCTCTCGCTCCGTTCGGGCATGGCTCCCTGCCGGGCGGTTTTCAGTCCGCCTTCTCCAGTTCGAACGCATCATGAAGCGCCTGTACGGCGAGTTCCATGTATTTCCGGTCGATCAGAACGGAAATCTTGATCTCGGAGGTCGAGATCACCTTGATGTTGATCCCCTCGGCCGAAAGCGACTGGAACATCCGCGCCGCGACGCCGGCATGGCTGCGCATGCCGATGCCCACGACCGAGATCTTCGCCACGTCGGTGTCGACGATCAGTTCGTCATAGGCGATCTCGCCGCGCGCCTGCGCGTCCTCCATCGCCTTGCGCGCGCGCTCGACCTGGTTGACCGGGCAGGAAAAGGTCATGTCGGTCACCGCGCCGGCATGGGCCTCGTCGTAGTCCTTTTCCGAGATGTTCTGCACGATCATGTCGACGTTCACGCCGGCCTCGGCCAGCGGCCCGAAGATCGCCGCGGCGATGCCGGGCCGGTCCTCGATGGTGAACAGCGTGATCTTGGCCTCGTCGCGCGAATAGGCGACGCCGGAGACGACTTTCGATTCCATGATATCCTCCTCGTCGCAGACCAGCGTGCCCGACGCGTCCGTGACGTCCTCGAAGCTCGACAGCACGCGCAGCGGCACCTTGTAGCGCATCGCCAGTTCGACCGACCGGGTCTGCAGCACCTTGGCGCCGAGCGAGGCCAGTTCCAGCATCTCCTCGTAGGCGATCCGGTCAAGCTTGCGGGCCTTGGAACTGATCCGGGGATCGGTGGTATAGACCCCGTCGACATCGGTGTAGATGTCGCAGCGCTCCGCCCCGAAGGCGGCGGCGAAGGCCACCGCGGTGGTGTCCGATCCGCCGCGGCCCAGCGTGGTGATCCGGCCCTCGGGGCTGATGCCCTGGAACCCGGCCACCACGGCGACCTTCATGCCCTCGGCGAACTTCTGGTCGATGTTGTCGCGCGGGATGTCGATGAACCGCGCCGCGGCGTGCTGCGCTGTGGTCTGGATCGGCACCTGCCAGCCCTGCCAGGATCGCGCCGGCACGCCCATCTCCTGCAGGGTCAGCGCCATCAGCCCGGCGGTCACGTTCTCGCCCGAGGCGACGACGGCATCGTATTCGCGCGCGTCGTAGAACGGCCCGGTCTGTTCCACCCAGCCGACAAGCTCGTTGGTGCGCCCCGCCATGGCCGAGACGATGACGATCACGTCGTAGCCGCGTTCGGCCTCGGCGCGCACCTTCTCGGCCGCGTTGCGGATCCGGTCGAGATCGGCCACCGAGGTGCCGCCGAATTTCATCACCAGAAGCGGCATCACGCCCCCATCGCCCGCCCGCAGGAAACCGCGCGCGTCATAGGCGAGAGCGCCCGGTCCCGCAAGCCTTTCCGCTCAGTAGGGCATGGGCGACCCGTCGTAGGACAGGAAGCAGCCGGTGGCGGCCATGTCCAGCGCGTCGAACCGCGCCATCAGCCCGGCGACGCAGGTGTCGAGGTCGATATCCGCCTCGGCCCCGCCCATGTCGGTCCTGACCCAGCCGGGATGGTAGATGCCCACCGCGATCCCCTCGGGTTTGAGGTCGGTGGCGAGGTTGCGGCCCAGGTTCAGCACCGCGGCCTTCGAGGCGCGGTAGATGTAGCTGCCACCCGGCGCGCGGCTGTGCGAGGCCATCTGCGAAGAGATGATCGCGATCCGCCCGCGACCCGCGCGCAGGGCGGGCAGCAGCGCCTCGACGGTCAGGAACACGCCGGTGACGTTGACCGCGAAGGTTTCGGCCCACAACTCGGGCGCATAGCCCGCGCCGATCCGGTGGCCCTTGTCCAGATAGACGCCGGCATTGCACACCAGCAGGTCGAGCGGCCGGTCGCCCAGCGCCGCGGGCAGGGCGGCGATGGTGGCCGGATCGGCCATGTCGCAGGCGACAAGCCCCGCCGCCGGGCGGCGGGCGGTGCCGATCACCTCCTCGCCGCGCGCCGCGAAGGCCCGGCAAAGCCCCAGCCCGATGCCCCGGTTCGCCCCGGTGATGAGTGTGGTCATGGCGGCCTCCCTGCTTGCCGGGCCAGCCTACCGCGCAACAGGCCCGGTGCAAGGGTGGCGGGACGAACCGGATGGTCGGGTTGCCAGGTCGACTGTCAGGTCGAGAATTTCATCAAGAATTCCAGATCGGTGGTTGCCCCGCCGGCTGCCCCGGCGGCACATCCGGCGGCCGCATCCGATGGCGAAAGCCCCGGGAATGGGGTGCCGATGCCGCCGACGGACTGTCCGGGCCCGATGCCGACACGGAGTGCGCCATCGCCGAACACGGTCTTGCCCGAGGCGTCCGTCGGCGCGAGGCGTACGCAGGCTTCCACCGGGATGTCATGCAAGGTCAGGGTTAGGTAATATTCGTATGCGCTGCCCACCCCAAAACCTACCGCAGCCCAGGAATTCGAGATCACGAGCCCCGTGTCCCACTCGGTCTTCAGTCGCGTCACATCTGCGGGATTGCCCGGATTCCACTGGATCGGCGGATCGGCGATGATCCTTGCGGGCACCGAACCGGCCGCGACAAGTACATCGCCCGCCGCGCCAAGCCGAGTGTCCGCATCCTGATTGTTCATCAGGGCGCGCGATTCCGCCACGATGGACGACAACACCCTGACCTGCGCGCTGATCCGCGCATTCAGTGACGCCTGCTGAAAGAACACGATCCCGCCGACGATCAGGCCCAGCGCGACCGAGATGAACAGCACCGCCTCGATCAGCGTGACCGCGCGTTGGCGGGGGAAACCGGGTCTGGCCATGTCCTGCACTTGCTACACCTGAACTCGTCACCACCGACCCGGCCACCCTGCCGCCCGGTTGTCAAAGCCTTACCCGTCCGGCGCGGCCCGGTCAACTTGGCGTCAGCCCGGCGGCGCCCATTGCACCGCCGCGATCCGGGGCGCGCCGGTGGCCAGCATCACCAGCCGGTCGAAACCCAGCGCGATGCCGGCGGCGGGCGGCATGTCGGCCAGCGCGGCCAGGAAATCCTCGTCCAGCGGGTAGCGGTGGCCGTAGACGCGCTGTTTTTCATCCATCTCGGCGGTGAACCGGCGGCGCTGTTCGGCCGGGTCGGTCAACTCGCCGAAACCGTTCGCCAGTTCCACCCCGCAGGCGTAAAGCTCGAACCGCTCGGCCAGGCGCGGATCGTCGGGGCAGGGGCGGGCCAGCGCCGCCTCGGCCACCGGGTAGCGATCCAGGAGCGTGGCGCGGCCATGGCCCAGCGCCGGTTCCACCTTCTCCACCAGTACCCGGCTGAGCATGTCGGACCAGGTATCATCGGGCGCGGTGCGGATGCCCGCCCCCGCGCAGGCGGCGGCCAGGGCGGCGGCGTCGCCCGCCCCGTCGGGCCGGACCGTCGCCATCAGGTCGAGGCCGGCATGGTGCGCCACCGCCTCGGCCAGCGGCAGGCGCTCGGGCGCGGCGAAGGGGTCGCATTCCGCGCCGCGCCAGCGCAGCGCCTCCGTGCCCGCCGCCTTGGCCGCCGCGCGCAGAAGCGCCGCGCAATCTTCCATCAGCGCGGTGTAGTCCGCGCCGGCGCGATACCATTCCAGCATCGTGAATTCCGGGCTGTGCAGCGGCCCGGCCTCGCGGTTGCGCCAGACATGGGCGAAGGCGAAGATCCGGTCTTCCCCCGCCGCCAGCAGCTTCTTCATCGCGAATTCCGGCGAGGTGTGCAGGTACATCGGCCGCGCCCGCCCGTCCGGCCCCAGCGCCTCGGTCGCGAAGCCGTGCAGATGCGCCTCGTTGCCCGGCGAGACCTGCAAGGCGGCCGGGTCGACCTCGGTGAAGCCCTGCGCGCCGAACCAGCCCCGCAGCGCCGCCTGCACGCGGTTGCGGGCCAGGAGCAGCGGGCGGCGGTCGGCATGGCGGGCGGCGTCCCACCAGGGCGTTGCGTCTGTCTCGGGTCCGGTGGCCGGCATCGGGGCGCTTTCGTCTGGAAATTCATGACAAAGTGCGATACGCGCGTCGCGATCGGGCGCAGGCCTAGGCCGCGCCATCCAAAACCGCAAGGATGCATCCGTGAAAGTCATCGCCTCGAGCCTTCGCAAGGGCAATGTCGTCGAGCTTGAGGGGAAGCTCTACGTCGTGCTGACCGCCCAGAACTTCCATCCCGGCAAGGGCACCCCGGTGACCCAGGTCGACATGCGCCGGATCTCGGACGGCGTGAAGGTGTCGGAACGCTGGCGGACGACCGAACAGGTCGAGCGCGCCCATGTCGAGGAAAAGGAATACGATTTCCTCTACGACGATGGCGAGGGCTACCACTTCATGGAACCCGAGACCTACGAACAGATCACCGTGTCCGCCGATGTCGTCGGTGACGGCAAGGTGTATCTGCAGGAAGGCATGCGCTGCTACCTCAAGACCTACGACGGCGCCTGCATCGCGATCGAGTTCCCGCAGAAGATCACCGTCGAGATCACCGAGACCGAGCCGGTGGTGAAGGGCCAGACCGCGTCGTCCTCCTACAAGCCGGCGATGGCCGACAACGGGCTGAGGATCATGGTGCCGCCGCATATCGGCGCGGGCACCCGCGTGGTGATCAACACCGACGACAACAGCTACGTCGAGCGCGCCAAGGACTGAGGTGGCGCGCCCGCGCCGGCCCGCACGGCGCCGTGAATTGCCAGACGCAGGCGGGTTTGCCAATCTGCCTGCGGCAGCGCCCCGGCGGGGATGACAGCCGGGGGCCCGATGCCGTGCGGCGGGCCATTCGAGTGAAACGATTTGAGATCGAGGCGGCCATGCACGTCACCACCGGCACCTTCGCGACCCCGCATGCGTCGAAATACGTGCAGCAGCTGGCCAAGCATTTCGCGCACAAGCTCGACGTGACCCATACGCCGACCGAGGCGACGCTGGCCTTCGATTTCGGCACCGTCCACGCCAGCGCCGATCCCGAGCGTCTGACCGTGCGGATCGAGCTGAAGGAGCTGTCCTTCGCACCCCGCGCGCGCGATGTCGTCGACAGGCACCTCGCCCGCTTCGCGTTCCGCGAGTCGTTTCAGCACATGCGCTGGGACGGCGTCGGGCGCCCCAGCCTGCCGCGTCGCGCGCTGGGCAAGCTGGTGCGCGCCGCGAAACGTCTGCGCGCCACGGCGCGCGGAGGTGGCGGGTCGGCGCCGAAAGGGAGCGGGCGGTAGCGCCCGCCCGCCGCGTCAGTTGCTCTTGCCGGTCGGCCGGAACGGCAGCGGCGCGACAGGAACGCCGTCCTCGATAAGGCTTCTGGCCTCGTCCGGCTTCGCCTCGCCCCAGATCGCCCGGTGTTCCGTCGCGCCCTCGTGCATCTCGCGCGCCAGCCGCGCGAAATCGCCGCCGACGTAGTCGGAGTTCTGCTCCACGTGCCGTTTCAGTTCGGCGATCTTGCGTTCGAGTTCGGTGGTGGGCGTGGCCAGCGGGCGGGCCTCGGCTGCCGCCTCCGCCTTCGGCGCGGCCTTGACCGAGGGCGCCATCAGCGCCTTGTCCACCTTGCCCGAACCGCAGATCGCGCAGGTGACCATCCCCGCCGCCGCCAGCTTGTCGAAGGCTTCGGCGGACTGGAACCAGCTTTCGAACCTGTGGTCCTGCGCACAGCGCAGCGCGTAGCGGATCATCTTGGTCGCACCTCGTGGCACACCGGCCCAAACGAAGCCGGGCGATCCATCAAGTATTCAGCGGTACGGTAAAATCAACCTTCACGGAACGGCGCGGGATCGAAGCGCGCGATCAGGTCGGCCAGTTCCGGTTCGTCGACCTTCGTCGCCGCCTTGGCGGGGCTGAACCACTTGCGCCGCCGCGCGCCCACTTCCGGGTAGGTCTTCGCCAGTTTTTCGACCGTGACCGGGTAGACGGTGACCACGGTGGGCAGCACCGTCTTGCCGTTGATCACCTTGCCGTAGGAATAGAGGCCGAGACAGGTATCGTGAACCCGGCCCTTCACCCCGGCCTCTTCCCAGGCCTCCTGCGCGGCGCTGCCGGCCGCGTCGCGGCCCGGCACCGGCCAGCCCTTCGGGATCACCCAGCGCCCGGTATCGCGCGAGGTGATCAGCAGGATCTCCGCCGCGCCCTTCGCACTCATCCGAAAGCACAGGGCACCGTGCTGGGTGCCCACGCTGTCGCCGGTTTCCTTCTTGCCCAGGGTCTTCATCGATGCCTGCTTTCGCTCTGCCGTGCCTGCCGGTTGGGTCCGGTCATGTCGGGATGCACGGCAATATAGCAGCCGGTGGCCGGGTTGACCACCGGAACCCGGACAGGCGCGGACGGTCAGGCCCTCGGCGTGCCGCCGGACAGGATCGTCACCGCCCAGTCGGCATCGATGTTGCCGCCGCACAGGATCACGCCGACGCGGCGCCCGGCCATCCGGTCGCGTTCCTGCATCAGCGCCGCCAGAGGGGCCGCGCCGGCGCCCTCGGCAAGGTTGTGGGTGTCGTGGAAATAGACCCGGATCGCCTCGGCCACCTCGTCGTCGGTGACGGCGAGGATGCGCGCGGCGCCCGGCCCGTAGATGTCCAGCGCGGCCTGCACCGGCACCCGCACCGCCATTCCGTCGGCGAAGGTGCGGGCGCTGTCGGTCGGCACCGGGCGGCCCGCCTCGACCGACAGCTTCGCGCATTGCGCGCCGGTCGAGACGACGCCGACGATCTCGGTCTTCAGCCCCAGCGCGTCGCGCGCCGCGATCGTGCCGCAGATCCCCGATCCGCAGCCGATCGGCACGTAGACGGTGTCAAGGTCGGGGACCGCGCGCAGCAGTTCCAGCCCGTAGGTCGCCACGCCGCGCACCAGTTCGCGGTGGAACGGCGGCACCGGGAACAGCCCCTCCGCATCGGCGGCGCGCATCGCCTCTTCCCGCGCCTCGTCGAAATCCGCCCCGAATTCGCGCAATTCCGCGCCGAAGGCCCGCATCGCCGCGTTCTTGTCGACCGAGTTGCCCTTCGGCGCGTAGATCACCGCGCGCAGCCCGGCGGCGGTGGCGGCGCGGGCCTGGCTTTGTCCGTGGTTGCCGCGGGTGGCGGTGATCACGCCGGGGCAATCGGGATGGGTGCGGCGCAGCCAGTCGATGAAGGTGATCCCGCCGCGCACCTTGAAGGCGCCGGTCGGCCCGTGGTTCTCGTGCTTGACCCAGACCTCGCAGCCCAGCCGCCGGGCCAGCGTCGGCCAGGCATATTGCGGCGTCGGGTCCATGTGCCGATGGACGAGGCCGGCGGCGGCCTCCAGCTCGGTCAGGCTGAACATCTCTCGGGGTTCCTTTCGCTTGGGTCGAGCGCGGCCTCGATCGCGGCCACGAGGGGGGCAAGATCGGGCGCTTCGGCGGCAAGGATGCGCCGCGCCGCGGCCGCCATCTGCGCCTGCCGCGCCTGGTCGGCGAGGTCGGCCAGCGCCGCGGCGAGCGCGTCGGCATCGGCGCAGGCCCGCGCGCCGCCGCCGGCATCCAGCGCGGCGTAGCTGGCGGCGAAATTCGCCACGTCCGGCCCGTGCAGGATCGCCGAACCGGCGGCGGCGGGTTCGTGCGGGGTGTGCCCGCCCCGGTCGGTGAACGAACCCGCGACGATCGTCACGCCTGCCAGCGCATACCACAGCGCCATCTCGCCCAGCGTGTCGGCCAGGTAGACCGGGGCCGCGCCCGGCGCCCCGCCGGCGGAACGGCGGCTGGAATCCAGCCCGGCGGCGCGGATCGCCATGGCGACCTCGTCGGCCCGCGCGGGATGGCGCGGGGCGAGGATCAGCCGCAGGTCCGGCCTTGCCCGCCGGGCCGCGCGGAACGCCGCGAGGATCAGCGCCTCCTCGCCCGCATGGGTCGAGGCGGCGAGGATCGTGTCGGCGCGCGGAAACAGCGGCGCCAGCCGGGCCCGTTCCGCCGCGTCGGGCGGCGTCAGCGCCGGCATCGCCTTGAGGTTGACGACGGGCCCCAGCCGCGCGGCCGGCAGGCCGAGCGCCACCAGCCGCGTGCCGCTTTCGGCGTCCTGCGGCGCGACGAGGCGCGGCAGCGCCAGCACCCGCCGCGCCAGCCCCGGCAGCCGCGCCCAGCCCCGCGCCGAGCGGGCCGACATCCGCGCGCCCAGCA
Organism: Paracoccaceae bacterium; assembly: GCA_024742695.1. Taxonomy (GTDB): domain Bacteria; phylum Pseudomonadota; class Alphaproteobacteria; order Rhodobacterales; family Rhodobacteraceae; genus JANSXY01. The sequence goes on from JANSXY010000033.1 coordinate 27,541, forward strand.
CGAGGATCGGGATGCCCCGCGCCGCGCAGGCCGCGAAGCGGTTCGGCCAAAGCTCGGCCTCCATCGTCACCAGCGCGGCGGGGCGATGGCGGGCGAGAAACCGGGCGACGGCCCAACCGGCATCGAGCGGGGCCAGCGCCGCGGCATAGCCGGTCCGCAGCGCCAGGGCGCGCCCGGTCAGGCTGTTCGTCGTGACGAGGATCGGCAGGTCGGGGCGGCGGGCACGCAGCGCCGCCATCAGCCCCAGCGCCGAGGTCAATTCGCCGTTCGAGGCGGCGTGCAGCCACAGCGCGCCCCCGGCGCCGCGTCCGCCGCCACCCAGCCGTTCGGCGAAATCCGCCCATGCCTCGCGCCGTCCCAGCACACGCCAGGCCAGCCGGGCCAGGAGGACCGGCAGGGCGAGCGAGAGGATAAGGCGGTAGAGCGCCACGGGCTTGGGGCCTCCGGTCGGTGCCGCCGGATCAGACCATGCGCGGGGGATGCGCGCAACCTGCCGGCGGGGGCTTGCGTCGTGCGCCCCGAGCCGCGATCCTGCGGCGAAATCGATCCGTGCCGCACCGGCCGGACCTGCCAGGAGAGACGCCATGCACATGTCCGACAGCCGCGAGATCGCCGCAGACCCGGCGACGGTCTGGGCCGCGATCCTCGATCCGGAAGTCCTGAAGGCCTGCGTGCCGGGGTGCGAAAGCATGACCGGCACCCCCGAGGACGGGTTCGAGGCCGTCGTCGTGCAGAAGGTCGGTCCGGTCAAGGCGCGGTTCACCGGCCAGGTGACGATGGCGGATATCGTTCCGGGCGAAAGCCTGACGATTTCGGGCGAAGGCAAGGGCGGGCCGGCGGGCTTCGCCAAGGGCGGCGCGAAGGTGCGGCTGTCGCCGGCCGGCGCCGGCACGCTGCTGGAATACGAGGTCGATGCGAATGTCGGCGGCAAGCTGGCCCAGCTTGGCAGCCGGATCATCGACGGCTTCGCCAAGAAGATGGCCGACGAGTTCTTCACGCGGCTCAAGGACGCGGTGGAAACCCCCGCCGACGCGCCCGAGAACGACGCGGCGGAGGAAACCGCGGGCGAGGATGGCGGCAAGAAGCGCGGCTGGTTCCGTCGCCTGATGGGCTGATCGCCGGGGCGGGGTCAGGGGCCCGCGATCGGCGGGGGTTTGCGCGTGGCGCCCGAGATCGCGTTGCCGGCAATCGCGGCGATCAGCACCGCGCCGCCCAGAAGCGTGTTGGCCGTCGCCGTTTCGCCCAGCAGCAGCCAGACCCACAGCGGCGCCAGCACCACCTCGGCCAGCGACAGCAGCGTCAGTTCCGCCGCGGGCAGGCTGCGCGATCCGATCGTGTAGAGGATCAGCCCGGCGCCGACCTGAAACACCCCCATTCCGGCCGCGATGCCGCCGTCGCGCGGCGTCAGCAGAAGCGGCAGACCGGCCGACAGGCAGATCACCACGCTCAATGCCACCGCGAACAGGCCCGCAAGGAAGACGGCCGGCAGCATCTCTCCGGCCTTTCCCCAGCGCAGCGAGACCGTGAAGGCGGCGAAGCCCAGCGCCGAGCCGAGGGCGGCGAGGCTGCCCTCGAGCGCGCCGCCCGCCGACTTGTCGGCGACCATGATCGCGATCCCGGCGATCGCCACCAGGCTGGCCAGACCGGTGGCGCGGCGGACCGGTTCACGCAACAGCATCCATCCCAGCGCGGCGGCCATGAACGGCGATGTCGCGAACAGCAGCATCGCATTGGCGACCGAGGTGGCCTGGATCGCGTAGATGCCGCCGGAGAAGGCGGCGACCAGCGACAGGCCGGCGATCACCACCGGGGCGCCGACCCGCCGGATCTGCGCGAACGGGCTTTCCTTCGACCGCAGCCGGATGACGACGTAGAGAAACAGCGCGAGGCTGGCGGATCGATAGAGCAGGATCTGCCAGACCGTCGCATCCTCGATCAGGCGGATGCCAAGGCCCATGGTCGACCAAAGGACGCCCGCGAGCAACACGAGCATCAATCCCCGCCCGTGTTCGGCAGGCATGGTCACGGCTTGGGTTGATGCTGTCATCGTCCGGGTGTCGCGGTTCCTTCGGCTTCGAAGCCTAGGCCCGGACCGATCCGGCCGATTGCCCGTAAGCGACCTGCCCCAGGTCGCACCGGGGCCAGGCGGCCCGCCGCGAGGTCTTGCAGCGAATCCCCGCGGATCGGAGAAGATAGGACCAAGGTCCATGGTGCGCCCGGCGGCCGTGTCGTAGTCTGCCCGCGCAATTTCGGAGCCGTCATGGCGTCAATGGGTATTGGGAATCGCCTCGCGGGCTGGTCGCTGGCGAGACAGTTTGCGGTGACGGGCGGTGCGGTCATGCTGGCGGCGATGCTCGCCGTGGGAACCTGGGTCGGGTCGCTGATCGAGGCCGGTGTGGTTCGGAACACCGCGAATGCCACGGCGCTTTACATGGAAAGCGTGCTGTCGCCGCTCAGCCAGGAACTGGCGGAGGAAGACAGCCTGTCGCCCGGCGCGCTGCGGGCGATGGAAGAGATTTTCGAGAACACGCCGCTGGGCGAACGGGTCGCGGCCTGGAAACTGTGGAAGCCCGACGGTCTCGTCGCCGCCGCGAACGATCCCGCCCTGGTCGGCCAGCGCTTCGAGATGACCGAGAACCTGCGGCTCGCCTGGGCGGGCGAGGTGCGGGCCGAATTCGACCATCTGGCGGACGAGGAAGACGCCGGGCAGGCCGCGCTGGACCTGCCGTTGCTGGAAATCTACAGCCCGGTCAGGGAAAGCTGGTCGGGCGACATCATCGCGGTGGCGGAATTCTACGAGGTCAACCACCAGCTTGTCGCCGACCTGGTGCGGGCCCGGCGCGAAAGCTGGCTGGCGGTGTTCGGCGTGATGACGGCGATCGGCGCCGTGCTGTACGCGATCGTGCTGAACGGCAGCAAGACGATCGATCGCCAGCAGGCGGCCCTGTCGCGGCAACTGGCCGATCTCGCGCGGCTGTCGGAGCGCAACACGGCGCTGAGGATGCGGGTGCAGAACGCGGCGGCCCGGGTCTCGGCGATGAACGACTACGCGCTGCGCCGGATCGGGGCGGACCTGCATGACGGTCCGACCCAGCATCTTGGCTATGCCGCGCTGCGCCTTGACAGCCTCGCCGATGCCGACTGCCCGGAAACCCGCAAGCGCGAGGCCGCGGCGATCTCCGCCGCCGTTCAGGAGGCGCTTGCCGAGATGCGCGCGATCTCGCGCGGGTTGCTGCTGCCCGATATCGAACGGCGCGGTCCCTGCGAGATCGCCCAGTCCGTCATCGCCGCGCACGAGGCCCGGACGGAAACCGCCGTCGCCTTTTCCTGCGAGGTTCCGCGGTCCGCGGCGGCGGACCTGCCTGCCGCGGTCAAGATCTGCATCTATCGGTTCGTGCAGGAGGGGCTGAACAACGCCTTCCGCCACGGCGGCGGGCGGGAGCAGGCCGTGACCCTGACGATCCGCGGCGGCACGCTGCGGCTTGCCGTCGAAGACCGCGGGCCGGGGCTGGCGGGGGCCGAACCCGGGCTTGGCCTGTCGGGTCTGCGCGACCGGGTCGAAAGCCTTGGCGGCCGCGTCTGCACCGAGGTGCCGAAGGCGGGCGGCCATCGGCTTGCAATGGAACTCGATCTGGGAGGGGAGCGGGCATGACCATCAGCCTCGTGATCGCCGACGATCATCCGATCTACCGGGAAGGGCTGGCGCGCAGCCTGGCCGACCAGCAGGGCTTCGCGGTGCTCGGCCAGGCGGCCGATGCCGCGGGCGCGGTGGACCTGGCCCGGCGGACGCAGCCCGACGTCGTGCTGCTGGACATCTCGATGCCCGGTGGCGGGCTGGCCGCCCTGCGCGAGATCGCCGGCACCGAACCCGCCCCGGCGATCGCGATGCTGACCGCGTCGGAGGAAGACGCCGACATCGTCGAGGCGCTGAAATCGGGTGCCCGGGGCTACATCCTGAAGGGGATCGGCGCGCGCGAGCTGGTCGACATCGTGCGCGAGCTTGCCGCGGGGCGCAGCTACCTGTCGCCGTCGCTGGCGATGAAGGTGCTGGATGCGATGCACAAGCCGCCGGTCGCGCCGCAGGCCAGCCCGATCGACGATCTGACGCGGCGCGAAGAGGATATCCTGCGGCTCGTGGCGGAGGGACAAAGCAACAAGGAAGTGGCGCGCAAGCTCGATCTGCAGGAAAAGACCGTGAAGCACTACATGACGACGATCCTGCAGAAGCTCCAGGCGCGCAACCGGGTCGAGGCGGCGCTGATGGCGCGCGACCACTGGCGCGGCGACTAGATCGGGGCCACGCCCCGTTCCGGCCAGGGAAAAACCGGCCGGGCAAGGAAAACGGGGGCGGCCCTTGGGCCGCCCCCGCTGTCTTTGCCGATCCGCGCCGGGTTCAGTTGATCACACCTTCCAGGCGGGCGCGGTCCCGCGCGGTGGCCGGCCGCTGCACCACGGTCCGGTTCGCCGGATCCTTCAGTTCGTAGCGGCCGTTCTCGATCTCTTCCTTCCAGCCGCGGCTGTAGGTGACCTCGATGTTGCCACCGGAAACCTCGGCCTTCACGACGCGGCCGACGCGGATCTGGGCGGGCGTCTCGCCGCCCGACCCCGAAGCGCCCGCGGCGCTGCCGCCGGTGGTCGCGGAGGACGAGGAGCGGCTGGTCGACCCCGAGGGCGGTGAGATCCCGAGCGCGGCATAGTCGGCTGCGGTGGCCGGGCGCTCGACGATGGTGTTGCCGAACCGGTCCTTGCGTTCGTAGCGGCCGAACTCGATCTCGACGCGCCCGCCGTCAGCCAGCGAAACCTCGACGCCGTTCGGATCGTCGTCGCGGTCGCGCCCGCTGCGGCGGTCATCGTCATCGTCATCGTCATCATCGTCATCGTCGCGCCCGCGATCGTCGTCGCGATCATCGTCACGGTCGTCATCACGGTCATCGTCCCGATCATCGTCGCGGTCGTCGTCGCGGTCGTCATCCCGGTCGTCGTCGCGATCATCGTCCCGATCATCGTCGCGGTCGTCGTCCCGGTCATCATCCCGGTCGTCGTCGTCGCCGTCCTTCGCGAAGGCCTTTGACAGCCCGATGGTCCAGCCGTCGCCGGACGGGGTGACGGATACCGGCGTCGAGGCGAGGGCGAAGCCGAACGCCGCGAGCAAGGCGAGGCGGCTGATGGAAAGCGTGGTCTTCATCGCGTGTCTCCTGTGTCGATGCGGGCGGTATGGCGCCCTTGCCGGTTCAGTCCTGCTCCGGCGCGCGCCGCGACGCGATACCGGGCGGACCTTTTCCGGCAGGGTTCGGACCTTTCCCGGCGCAGCATCGGACCATGGTCCGATCCCGACCGTCACGGGCACCCGACCTTGGACCGGTCGCGGCGGCCCGGCCTTGCGCTAGGGTGGTGCGGACGGGTGCCGCGACCGTACCGGACCCGAACACCCCCGCCGCGCGCGCCGGAAGGAGAACCCGATGCCCGGAAACGACCGATGGATCCATCGCGCGCGACGCCTGGCCGCGAGTGTCGCGTGTGTCCTTCCAGCCGCCGCGGCCGTGGCCGGGACATGGGACATCGTGCAACCGATCCTCGAGGAACGCTGCACCGGGTGCCATTCCGGCGAGGACGCGCCGCTCGGCCTGTCGCTGGAGGATCATGCCGGCGTGATGCGCGGATCGGAGAACGGGCCGGTCGTGATCCCGGCCGATCCGGCCGCCAGCCCGTTGATGCAGCGTCTGACCGGTGCGGCGGAGCCGCGCATGCCGCTGGACGGGCCGCCCTGGCTTGCACCGGACCAGATCGCCGCGATCTCCGAATGGATCGCCGCGGGGGCCGAGGCGCCGCAGGCCGACGCGCCGCCAGCGCCGCGGGCCGCGCCCGCCGCCGATCCGCTGGCCGATGGCGTGGTCGTGTTCGGCGAGGTCGCGGACATCTTTCGCCGGCGCTGCATCGTCTGCCATTCCGACAATTCCCGCCTCGGCGCGCCGCCCGAGGGTCTGCGGCTTGGCACGCTGGCCGATATCCTTGCCGGGGGTGAGCGGATCGCCGTCATTCCGGGCAATGCACCCGCCTCCGAGGTGTTCCGGCGGATCGAGGGCCTGGCGCGCCCCCGGATGCCGTTGGACGGGCCGCCCTGGCTCGACGCCGGGCAGGTTGCGCTGCTGCGGGCCTGGATCGACGGCGGCGCGCGGGACGACGATGGGCGGGCCGCGCCGATCCCCGCCGGCGGCGAAGTCCGGCTGCGCGGCATGTTGACCGGGCCGAACGAGATCGACGGCGCGGCATTCGAGATCGACGCCGGCACCCGGATCGATGACCGCCCGTCGCCTGGAACCCCTGCGGAGATGCGCGGCCGCGTCGCCGCCGATGGCCGCCTGATCGCCGACAGGTTCCGTGCCCGGTGACGGCGATGGCGGCGCCGTCGGGCGGCGTCACCCGGCGGCGAGTGCGGCGATCCGGTCCCAGACCGGGCGCGGCAGATGCAGAAGGCCCGGATCGGCACGGGCCGCACGCTCGCGCTCGCGCTCGCCGGGGATCTCGACGCGGGCGACGCCGGGCATCGGCGGGCAGGCGCGCATCTCGGCCAGGATTTCCTCCGCCGCCGCCTGCATCGCCGCGGGCGCGCGGAAGTTCCGGCAATCGACGGCGAGGATCATCCAGTTGATCTCGCCGCGCTCCACCGGCCCCAGCATCGCCTCGCCGACCAGTTCCGCGACCAGGGCCAGCCCATAGCCCATGGCGCCCCCCTTGGGCAGGATCGCGCCACCGGCGAAATACGCCTCGGGATCGGCGGTGGGAACGCCGTGCCGGTCGATCACCGCGCCGGCGGGCAAGGCGGTTCCCGCGGCCCGCGCGGCATAGATCCAGCCGCCCGCCAGCATCGAGGTTGCGGCGTCCAGCACCACCGGCCCCCGGTCGCCGCCGGGGATGCCGATGCACCATGGGTTCGTCGGCAGAAGCGCCTGCCGCCCGCCGTGCGGCGCCACCATTCGCCAGCGCCGCCTGTCACCACCGCCAAGCGCGATGGTCATGCACCCCGCCCGCGCCGCCGCTTCGGCAAAGGCGCCGAGCCGGCCGGTGTGTCCCGCCCCTGTCAGCGTGGCCATCGCCAGCCCCGTATCGCGGGCGTCCTCTGCGGCTTGCGCCACGGCAAGGCGCATGGCGGGGATGCCGATGCCGCCATGCGCCTCGATCCGGCTGCGGTTCGCGGCCTCGCGGGTCATGTCCGGCGTCGCGCCGGGCACCAGCAGCCCGTCCGCGTATTCGCGGGCGTATTGCAGCACCCGGACGACACCGTGGGATTCGACCCCTGCGAGGTCGGCCTCTATCAGGTGGTCGGCGATCTCGGCCGCCTCCGCCTCGGGGCAGCCGCTGGCACGGAAGACCGTCAGTGCCGCCGTGCGCGCCGTGGCGACCCCCACCGCTACCCGGTCGGGCGCGTCCAGCTTGAAGCCGTGGGCGGGCTCAGCCATCTGCGCCGACAGTGTTCGACAGGGTGCCGACGCCGGAAACAGTGATGTCCAGCCGGTCGCCGGCGCGCAGAAAGCGTTTCGGCGTACGGCTGCCGCCGGTCCCGTCGGGCGAGCCGGTGGCGATGATGTCGCCGGGGTAAAGCGTCATCAACTGCGAGACATAGGCGATCTGGTCCGGCAGGCCGAAGATCATTTCCGCGGCCATGGCGTCCTGCACGACCGCGCCGTTCAGCCGCGCGGTGAGGCGCAGCGCCCCCGGATCGGCGATCTCGTCGGTCGTCGCGATCCACGGCCCGCAGGCGCCGGAGCGCTCGAAGTTCTTGCCGGCATAGACCGAATGGCGTTGCCAGTCGCGTACCGAGCCGTCGTTGAACGCGGTGAACCCCGCCACGTGATCCATCGCGTCTTCGGGGGCGATGCAGCGGCCTTCGCGGCCGATCACCACCGCGATCTCGGCCTCGTAGTCGAAGCTTTCGGCCGCCTCCCCCGGCGGAATCGCCAGTGTCCCGCCATGGCCGAGGATGCACTGGCGCTCCTTGCCGAACAGGACGATGTTCTCGGGATCGGGCGGGGCGACGCCGTCGACGGGGTAGGGCTTGCGATAGTTCATCCCGACGCAGACGATCTTGGCCGGGTTCGGGATCGGCGGCAGCAGCGCGACCTCGGGCAGCGGCAGCACCGGGCCGGTGGCTTCGGCCAATTCGGCCAGCGCGCCGGCGGCCAGAACGCTCTTCAGGTCGGGAAAGCGGGCCCGGAACGCGGGCACGACCGGCGCGACGGTCTCGCCGTCGGTCAGGCCGTAGAGCGCCGCGCCGCGATGTTCGAAGCTTGCGAGTTTCATGCCGGCGGTCCTCCGAACGCCTCTTCGCGCTGGCGCAGCACGGCGACCAGCACATCGTTGCAGGGCGTGGCGATGCCGTGCCGGCGGCCGAGGACCGGCACCTGCCCGTTGATCGCGTCCAGCTCCGAACACCGTCCGGCCATGTGGTCGAGCAGCATCGAGGGCCGGGCATTCGGCATCCGCTGGCCGAAGGCGGTGACATAGGCGACCGGGTCGTCGAACGACAGGGTCACCCCGATGACGCGGGCCAGCGCATGGGCTTCCTGCATCGCGGTCAGCGCGATCCGCCAGCGCTCGGGATGGCCCATCAATTCGCCCACCGTGACGCCGAACACGGTGCAGGGCGCGCTGAAGGTCACGTTGCAGAGGAACTTCTCCCAGATCAGCTGCTGGATGTCGCCGAAGCCGCGGGCCTTGAACCCGGCTGCCTGCCACAGCGCCGCGAGGCGTTCGACCCGCTCGGTCAGTCCGCCGCCGATCTCGCCGATGCGGATCAGGTTCATCGCGTTGTGATGCGCGTGCCCCGGCCCCTTCAGCGCCGCGCCGAACCCGTCGGCCACCCCCAGCAGCACGTTGTCCACCGGCATGTGCGCCGCGATCCGCTCCGCCGCGCCAAGGCCGTTCTGGATGGTCAGCACCAGCGTGTCGTCGCGCAGCACCGGGGCGATGGCCCGCGCCGCCTCCGCCACGCCGCTGGCCTTCGTCGCAATCACGATCAGGTCGCAGGGGCCGGCGAGGGTGATGTCGGTCGTCGCGCGCAGGCCGGTGACGGTGCGGTCGCCGCTGGCGCCTTCCAGCCGAAGGCCGCCGGCCTCGATCGCCGCGACATGCGCGGCCCAGGGATCGATGGCCCAGACCTCGTGCCCGGCCTCGCGAAACAGCGCGGCATAGACCGATCCCATCGCGCCGGTGCCGTAGATCGCGATCTTCACGCCGGCACCATCCGGTCGCGCGGCAGGCGGATGTCGAACCGGGCGCGGATCTCGTCGTCGACGGCGCGCGGGATATGGACGGGGAAATGCGTGGCCAGCACCTCGCGCGCCCGGGCCCGGGCCGCGGCGCGGATGTCGGGGGCGCCGGCCGCCTCCCAGTCGTCGATCGGCCGGCGGTCGGCCAGGTCGGGATAGAGGAAATCCGATGTCATGCGCCCGTAGGTCTGCGGATGGCCGAGGAAATGACCCTCGCCCCGCACCGTCTGCGCGATCATCTCGGGCGACAGCGCCTCGGGCCCGGTATCGATCGGGGCAAGGCTGCGCCGCACCGCGCCCAGCATGTCGTTGTCGATCACGTAGGCCTCGAACGAGGCGCCCATCAGCCCCGCCTGCATGCCCGCGGCCTGGGTGATCAGGTTCGCCCCGGCCTGCGCCGCCATGGTGACCGACAAGGCCTTTTCATAGCCCGCCTGGGCATCGGCGGACTTGCTGTCGGTCGCGCCCGCGATGGTGGAGGAGGGCAGGCCGTAGAACCGCGCCATCTGCGCCGCCGCCGCCGTGAGCAGCGATTGCTCGCCGCTGCCCCCGGCCATCGCGCCCGACCGCAGATCGGTCACCATCGGTCGCGCGCCATGGATCGCGGGGGTTTCGGGATTGGCCAGCCAGGCCACGACGAGGCCCGCCAGCGTCTCGGCATTGGTTTGCGCCACGCAGCCCGCAACGGTGACAGGGCTTGACGCGCCGAGCTGGCCGAACGTGTTGACCATGCAGGGAATGCCCGCGCGTGCCGCGGCCACCAGCACCTCGGCCGCCTCGGGGGCGAACCGCATCGGCGGCGCCACGTGATTGATGTTCAGCGACAGGAACGGCCGCGCCGCGAAGGCCCTGGCCGAACCTGCGATCGCATGGCAGATCGCGGCGATATCGGCGACATGGTCGGGATGCGCGGCGCTGACCATCACGTGCTTCGACGTGCCCGCAAGCGCCGCGTAGCAGGTGTTGACGTCGAGCGCCCGGTCGCCCTCGACATCCCGCGCGACCAGCGAGCGCGAGAAGAACTGCACATGCGCGAGCCGGTCGACCAGCCGCGCGGCGTCGTAGAGATCGGCGAGGGTGGAGGGACGGTAGCGGCCGGTGTCCATGTCGAGCACCAGCGGGGCCGCCCCGCCCGACCCCAGATGCACCGCGCCCCCGGTCAGCGGCAGGTC
>JANSXY010000055.1 GCA_024742695.1 Paracoccaceae bacterium
CCGGCGATACATGTCGCTTGAAACGCTCGCCCGCCTCACCGACAATCCCACCGTCAGGCTGTCCGCCGTGGCGACCTGATCAAGCCCTGACCTCTCCGAGGGTCGGCGCTCTTACACCATCCCCCGGGACACTATCGGTCTCGTGCTCGACAGGCGCGATGCGCAATGGGTGCGCTATCGAAGGAACCCCGACCTCGCGCCGGAGCTCGCGGCGGTGATCGACGCGGTCCTGGCTGCGGAACATAGATCCGAATTGGAGGTTGCGTGACCACTGAGACCCACGAACACCACGCCCCACGCGGACTGCCGGATTGGGCATGGTATGTCGGTGTGCCGGTTGCGGCCGTCGTCTGGTGGCTCGTCTACGGCCAGTTGATCCCGTTCTCCGAGTGGGCGACGTCGCTCTTCCCGGTCGCGCGCGACAGCCATACCGGCGAGGCGATCGCCTTCTTCATCTACGACGTGCCTAAGGTGCTGTTGCTGCTCACAGGTATCGTCTTCGTCACGGGCGTGCTGCGCAGCTGGTTCAGCCCGGAGAAGACCCGCGCCATCCTGGCGGGCGAGAACCAGATCTGGGGCTATCCGCTGGCGGCTGCGCTCGGCGTGATGACGCCCTTCTGCTCTTGCTCTTCTGTGCCGCTCTTCATCGGCTTCGTTTCGGCGGGCATACCGCTGGGGGTGACGTTTTCCTTCCTGATCGCCGGGCCGATGGTTGGGCCGGTGGGCCTTGGGCTGCTCTACGGCCTCGTCGGCTGGCAGATCGCGACGATCTACCTCGTCTTCGGTTTCACTATCGCGACGGTCGCAGGCTTCGTCCTCGGGCGCATGGGGCTGGAGCGCTACCTGCAGGACTGGGTGCGCGAGCTGAACGCGGGCCCCATCGGCGACATGCCCGAGGAACGGTTGACCCTCGTCGACCGGCTGAAGATCGGCGTCGAACAGGTGCGCGAGATCGTCGGCAAGGTCTGGATCTGGGTGCTGATCGGTATCGGCATCGGCGCCGCCATCCACGGCTACGTCCCCGAAGAGATGATGCTGCGGATCATGGGCGGCGAGGCTTGGTGGTCGGTTCCCGCCGCCGTCGTCGTGGGCGTGCCGATGTACACCAATGCGGCCGGCGTCATTCCCATCGTGGAGGCGCTGCTGGACAAAGGGGCGGCGCTTGGCACGACGCTGGCCTTTATGATGTCGGTGATCGCGCTGTCGCTGCCCGAGATGATCATCCTCAAGCAGGTGCTGACCCTCCGATTGATCGCGATCTTCCTCGCGGTCGTCTCGGCGGGGATCCTCGCCACAGGCTTTCTCTTCAACTTCCTGCTATGAGCGACCCTCCGGGTCCAACCCAACCGCGGCCCTTCGGGTTGACGCCATTCTCGGAAAGGACAGGTTCATGAAAACCGTCAAGGTCTACGGTCCCGGCTGCAAGCGCTGCGAGACGACCGAAACCATGGTCAGGGAAACTGCGTCCCGGCTCGGTATCGACGTGACTGTCGAAAAGGTCACCGATGCGAAATCCATCGCCATGGCGGGGGTCATGTCTACGCCGGGCATTTCGGTCGACGGCAAGCTTATCCATTCCGGCGGTCTGCCGGATGCGGGAAAGCTCGAAGGCTGGCTCCGCGCATGATCCGCGCTCTCGTTGCCGCGGTCGCCCTTTTCGCGCCGAATGCCGGCCTTGCCGACGTTCTCAAGGTCCAACCCGTCACGGACGATGTCTGGGCCATCGTCGGTCCGTCCGAACAGCGCAGTCCGGAGAACCTCGGCAACAACGCGACATTCGGGCTGGTCGTGACGTCCGAAGGGGCGGTGCTGATGGATCCGGGTGGCTCCTGGCAGGGAGCGGAGATGCTGCATGCGGCCATCCGCAGCATCACCGATCAGCCGGTGACCCATGTCATCAACACCGGCGGGCAGGATCACCGCTGGCTGGGCAACGGCTACTGGCAGGCGCAGGGTGCGACAGTGATCGCATCCCAAACAGCGTTGGAGGACCAGAGGGTCCGTGCCTCGATGCAGATGACAGCGCTGTCGCAGCTGATCGGTGACGCCCTCGAGGCGACCGAGCCCAGCTTCGCGGACATCGCCTTCTCCGATGCCTACACGCTGGAGGTCGGCGGGCTGCGGTTCGAAATCGTCCAGCGTGGACCTGCACACACGCCGGGTGACAGCTTCGTCTGGGTGCCGGCACACGACACGGTATTCACCGGCGACATCGTCTATGTCGAGCGGATCCTCGGCGTGGGCGACCAGAGTTCGATCACGCACTGGCCCGACGCGTATCTCGCGGTGGAGGCGACGGGGGCTGCGCATGTCGTGCCGGGACATGGCGGGCCCTCGACAATGGAGCACGCCCGTGCCGACACCTACGACTACCTGATGAACCTGCGCGCGCAGATCGGCGCACTACTCGACGAAGGCGGCGATATCCTGGCCGCGCCTCTCGTGGACCAGTCGGCCTTCGCCTATCTGGAGCAATTCGACAGCCTTGCCGGCCGCAACGCGCAAACCGCCTTCCAGCAGATGGAGTGGGAATAAAGTTGGGCCATCGCGCCAGTTGCTCGGGCTTGTAACGGCCATCGTGCCTCTATCCGGGTGACCAGACCTGCAAGGTTTCGCTTGCTGTCCGTCTGGGCTTCTCCGTTGGCGGACCGCTGTAGCGGCCAACAACGACGAAAGCGGCAAGATACGTGTGCTCGGGCAGTCGAAAGGCTTCGCGTAGAGCCCGTGATCGCAGGCGCCTGCCGCTGAGCGGCTTCGTATGCAGCCCAAGCGATCTTGCGGCAAGAAGCAGGTTTTGCAGCCCTGCCCCGACGCTGATCCACTGTTCCTCGACCGGAACGACGGGATGAGATGGCGTCAGGCGGGCAAGGACGGCGATCAGGCAAGGCCCTGCCATCGCGCGGTCATGTGCGTTTTGAAGGGTTGCCGCATCTGCGTCCGGATCTGCCTCGCGCGCCGCTTGCATGAAGACCTCGGCAAAGGCGGCGCGATGAAGTGCGGGGATGTGGACCAGTTGCAAGAGGCAGACCACGTCCGCGCGGTCGCCATACCGCAGTCCGTGGAGTAGGCCGAAGCGGCCGGAGCCTCTCACCCCGTGTTTGGCGGTCACCGACTGATTTCTTTTGCGCCAAAGATGAAGTTGACGCCGATCATGTTCATCAACTCTCAATCGATACATTCTTTTGTCGGTACATCCCGAAAGTGTAAGCTCAAGTCTTGTGCAACGGTCGTCTTGGCGACCCTGAATCGGATAGAAAATGCACAACCACGGACCCACTCCATGAGCACCCTTGTCGGCGGGCCTAACAAAGGGTCCGGTGCCGCCGAGCACAGCTCCGATCAAGCCGGATCAAGCCTGTCGGCGGTGAAGGGCGCCGCGGCATCGGAAAGCACCGGGCTGCGACGGCCACGGAAACGACGCGTTCTGCTGCCCTTCCTGGTCTTGGCGCTGGCTCATGTCGTGCTGGCAGCAGGTTTTTCCGTGAGCCGCGTGCGCGACGAGATCGCCGAGGCCGCACGAAGCGACCGGATCGTGCTGCGCCAGATCGCCTCGTCGCTCGAAGCGACATATCACCGTGGCACGATCCAGCTTCAGCATCTGGATGCCTTCCTTCGGGTTCTGGTTCGCAATCCAGAGGATTTCACCGCGCGGCGGCAGGATATCACGAACCTGTTCGCGCAGATGCTTCGCGATGATCCCACCCTCGATCAGGTCAGGATCATCGCACCGAACGGCCGGGAGGCGATCCGAGTCGATCGGACGAACGGCCGGGTCAGGATCGTCCCCGACGACGCGTTGCAAGACAAGTCGGGAAGGCCCTATTTCGACGACGCCCGCGGGCTTGCCCGCGACGCGTTCTATGTCTCGAACCTCGACCTCAACATCGAGGATGGCGTCATCGAGGAACCGCTGAAGCCGACGGTTCGCCTTGCAAGACCCTATCGCACGGGCTCCGGCGCGCTGATTGGGGTCGTGGTTCTCAACATTCGACCGGCAGACCGCGTCGCCGGCCTCGTGGGACAAGTCGGCGACACTCAGTTCTTCGTTACAGACAGCCGGGGGCATTGGCTCTTCGGTGCGGGAGCCGACGACTTCAGCCATATTACCCGACCCGACGGCACAGCATCGACCCTTGCCTCGACATCGCCGGATGCATGGGACCGCATCGCCACCGAAGGCGACGGCGCACTGTATTCGCGTCAGGGATATTTCGAGTTCATCAGGTTCATGCCTCTCCCGACCGGTTCGTCCGGTCTGGCGAATGTGGTGCGTCAGGATGGTGATGCAGGTCTGCCCTTCCAGGCCGTCGCGCATATCCCGGCCGCCAGGATCGTCGCCCTGTCACCGATCGGCCGGCCGGAGTTCTGGGCCCTGAACGCGATCGTCCTGGCGGCACTGGGCGCTGCCGTCTGGCTGCATCATTCGCGTCAGGTCGCACGCCGCGATCTTGTCTTCGCCCTCGCGCGGGAACGCGATGCGGCAGTGCGGGCGGAACGGTTCAAGTCGGACTTCATGGCAAAGATGAGCCACGAGTTGCGGACGCCGCTCAACGGAATACTCGGCATTCTCGACGTGGTCGTTCCGGAACTCGATGATCCGACACTCCGCCGCGAGCTTGGCCTTGTCCGCAGCTCGGGCCGCCTGCTTGAACGCCTGGTGGCCGACATCCTCGACAACTTGCGGATCGAACAGCGCACGTTCGACCTCCGACCGGAAGCGTTTTCGCCTCTTGAAACGGCGCAGGCCGTTCAGGCCACGATGTCCCTTCTGTCGGAACAGGAAGGCACCCGGATCGTCGTTCGATGCGCGCCGCTGGCGGCGGGAACATACATCGGCGATCGTGAAAGGCTGTCCCAGGTGCTGTTCAACCTGGTCAGCAACGCGGTGAAGTTCACGCGTGATGGCGAGATCGCCATCGAGATCGATGCGGGGGATCATGGCTGGCTTGACTTCGAAGTTCGCGACACCGGGGCCGGGATGGATCAGGCCGAAACGGATCGGATCATGGCCCGGATACGCGAAGGCCATCACGCCGAGGTGCCGACCTTGCGCACCTATGGCCTTGGGCTGCATATCGTTTGGGTGCTGATCAAGGAAATGGGGGGTACGCTGGATCTGCGCAGCGCACCGGGCCAAGGCACCCGCGCGCGGTTTCGTCTGCCCCTGCCCCCGGTCGCGACGGCAAGCGACGACGCTGACGATCAGACCCGTGCGGCCGCGCAAGCCGCGGATGCGGATGCATTTGCGGACGCCGCCCTCGTCCCCATGCCCACGGATGCCACACACCTCATGCCCGTCCGGGCACCGGAAATGCCATTTGCCGGCCTGCGTGCCCTTGTGGCCGACGATATTCCGACAAACCAGCTGGTCCTGTCGGGCATTCTGCGCAAGCTCGGGTTCGACGTGACAGTGACGGGCGATGGCGCCGAAGCCCTCGCCGCCTGGCAACCCGGCGCGTTCGACATCGTTCTTCTCGACATCATGATGCCGACCATGGACGGGCTGGCGGCTCTGGCGGCCATTCGCGACAAGGCGGCGGCGGCCGGCTTGTCCGACGTGGCTTTCGTCGCGGTGACGGCCAATGCCCTGCCCGAGCAGATCGCGGATTATCTTGCCGCCGGCTTCCGGGCCTGCGTCACCAAGCCGGTCAGCCGCGCCAAGCTCGAAGCCGCATTATCCGACGCTTTGCCGGTGATCCGGGCTTGTGGCTGATCCTCACTCAAGTCCGCACCGCTTGGCGCGGCAATCCGATGCGCTGCCCCGGCCGGGTCGAGATCACCCCGCAAAGGTCATGGTGGCGTGGCTTTGGTCCACGCGCCGTCTTGGCCGGTTCAGGCCCCGGCCATCCGCCTTTCCGTGTCAAGCGACCTGCAAGGCGTAGGACCGCAGCCGCAAGATGCACCCCTGCGGATCGGAGATATCCAGAGAGTCGGCGAGATCGGCAATCGCACTGCCGCGGCCGTCGAGCGCCGCCGCCCTGAGGCTCCAGTCCGAAAACAGCCGCATGTCCGTCGGCTCGCAGGCAAGGTTGGTCATGTCCGTGTGCAGGTCGCTGGCGGCGATCCGCAGAACCGCCGCGCCAACGGCCTCCATCGGACCTTCGAGAAACTGAAGAAAATGGACCGGGTCGTGCACCAGAAGACCGGTCACGCCCGCGGCCCGGTTGTTGCGGGCAGACCGCGCGACAAGATCATCGACGGCATTCGGCCCGCATAGTTTCAGCGACCGATAGACAAAGAATGTCAGTGGCTTGAAGGGCAACAACGGCATGGACCCCGCGAAGACCTGGCCCGTGGCGGAGCGCCGTGGGCCACGGCTTCTTGCCCGGCACATTCCTAACACGGGATGAAGATTTTCCGCCGGATTCTCGGAACTGGTCGAGCGCGCTTAACCATTGCACAACCCCGGCGGGCAAACCTTGGCGACAGCTTCGCCAATGGCGATCATTCGTGTCCATTCATTAGCTCGTCCGGTTTGACCCCATCCTCATTTGGAAAAGGGATCCATGGAGATCACCGAAAACTCCCCGACCCGCGTTCCGGTCCTGAACTCGCTGCTGGCCAAGTCGATCGGGATCGCCCTGCTGTTCACCGCGCTGGGCTTCGCCGCACGCCAGTTGATCTCGGCCAGCGCGCCGGCCTGGCTGGTTCCCGCGATCGAGGCTTTGTGCTTCCTCGCGCCTGCCGTGGCGATCTATCTGCTCGCGATCCGCCCGTACGGGGCGCTGCAGGATGCCATCGGCAGCTTGCGCGCGGGTCGGTTCGACCTGTCGCTCGCCGCCGCGATGCGCAAGGACGAGATCGGCATCGCCGCCCGCGACCTGCTGCAGCTGGCCGAAGAGCTGGAGGACAGTTCCAGGGGCGCCGCCGATGCCGCCTTCCAGGGCGCCGCCTTCAACGGCTCGTCGGCCGCGATGATGCTGCTGGACCAGGATTTCAGGATCCTGCACATGAACCCGGCGCTGGAAAAGCTGATGGTCGACTACCG
>JANSXY010000062.1 GCA_024742695.1 Paracoccaceae bacterium
CAGATGCTGCAGAAGTGGGAGATCCTCGACTCTGGTGAAACCACGCTGCTGAAAGGCGAAAACGTGGACAAGGCGGAGTTCGACGAAGCCAACGAGAAGGCGATTGCCAAGGGTGGCCGTCCGGCACAGGGCGAGCCGATCCTTCTGGGGATCACCAAGGCCTCGCTGCAGACCCGGTCGTTCATCTCGGCCGCGTCGTTCCAGGAAACCACGCGGGTGCTGACCGAGGCCTCGGTGCAGGGCAAGCGCGACAAGCTGGTCGGCCTGAAGGAGAACGTCATCGTCGGCCGGCTGATCCCGGCCGGAACCGGCGGCGCGACGACGCGGGTGCGCCGGATCGCCGCCGAGCGCGACCAGAAGGTTATCGAGGCGCGCCGGGAGGAGGCCGAGGCCGCCGCCGCGCTTGCCGCGCCGATGGACGACGTGCTGGGCGGCGAGGCCGATCTCGGTCTCGTCGATAC
Organism: Paracoccaceae bacterium; assembly: GCA_024742695.1. GTDB lineage: Bacteria > Pseudomonadota > Alphaproteobacteria > Rhodobacterales > Rhodobacteraceae > JANSXY01. The sequence continues at coordinate 462 of JANSXY010000062.1, forward strand.
CCCGGAAAGCCGCGACTGATCGCGGCCTGACGGCAGCCATTGCAACGGCCCCGCCACCCCGGCGGGGCCGTTCGCGTTTCGCGCCCGAGGCGGCGGCGGGCGCGGCTGGCCAGGGCGGGGGGCTGTCTGCCCCCCGGCCGCCTTCGGCGGCGCCCCCCGAGGATACTTGAGGACCAAAATCGCCCTGCCGCCGATCGCCGGCGCGGGGCCTTGCGGCGGCGTGGCGGTTCTGGTCTGGATGGCGCGGGCACGGGTGGGCGGCGATGGCGATATCCGACAACATGCGCGGGGCGGGGCTGATGATGGCCGCGATGGCCGGCTTCACCCTCAACGACGCGTTCATGAAGGCGGTGACCCAGACGCTGCCGCTGTATCAGGCGATCTTTCTGCGCGGGCTGCTGACGCTGGCGCTGCTGGTGCCCCTGGCGCATGTCACGGGCGGGCTGCGGCTGACGCTGCCGCGTGCCGACAGGCGGCTGGTCGGGCTTCGGTCGGTGGCCGAGATCGGCGCCACGGTCCTGTTCCTGACCGCGCTGATGCACATGCCGCTGGCCAATCTCTCGGCGATCCTGCAGTCGTTGCCGCTGGCGGTGACACTGGGGGCGGCGCTGTTCCTTGGCGAACCGGTCGGCTGGCGGCGGCTCTCGGCGATCCTGATCGGTTTCGCCGGCGTGCTGCTGATCGTCCGGCCGGGCAGCGCGGATTTCAACATCTGGGCGCTGGCGGGTGTCGGCGCGGTCGCCTGCGTGGTGCTGCGCGACCTGTCGACGCGGCGGATGTCCTCGGCGCTGCCCTCGGTCACGGTGGCGATCTATGCCGCCGCGACGGTGATGCTGCTGGGCGCGGCGATGACCCCGTTCGGCGGCTGGTCCCCGGTCGGCCCCGGCGAGGCGGGGTATCTCGCGGCCGCGGCGGTCTGCCTGGTGATGGGCTACGTCTTCATCGTTTCGGCGGCGCGCACCGGGGATATCGGCACGGTGGCGCCGTTTCGCTACACCGCGCTGCTCTGGGCGATCGGGCTTGGGTGGCTGGTGTTCGGCGACTTTCCCGATCCGCTCACGCTGGCGGGTGCGGCGATCGTGGTGGCGACCGGGATCTACACCTTCCACCGCGAGCGCCGGCTGGGCCGCGTCGCCGCCGCGATGCCGACCCGCGCGCCGCCGCCGCGCTGACGCGCTGACCGCCTGACGGGCTGTTGACAACCCCTGCGACTCCCCCTATACGGCGCGCACTCGCGCTGCGGGGCCCTGGTTGCCCGTGCCGTGCAGGTACCAGATTTGAGTGGTCATGATCCGGGCGCGCCGCGCCTCGATCCTCTGGAATTCCACCGCGTCGTCCCCGCGCAGGGGGCGTATGCGGTATTGGTGTTTGCGGACGCGCGAATGCCGAAACCAAGACGAGGCGCCCCTGAGGGCGCGACATGAACGGGTTGCAACACGGGGTAGAACCGGAATGCCGACGATCCAGCAGCTGATCCGCAAGCCGCGGCAGCCGAAAGTGAAACGCTCCAAGTCCCAGCACTTGGAATCCTGTCCGCAGAAGCGCGGCGTCTGCACGCGCGTCTACACCACGACGCCGAAGAAGCCGAACTCGGCGATGCGGAAGGTCGCGAAGGTGCGGCTCACGAACGGCTACGAGGTGATCAGCTACATCCCCGGCGAAAAGCACAACCTGCAGGAACACTCCGTGGTGCTGATCCGCGGCGGCCGGGTGAAGGACCTTCCGGGCGTGCGCTACCACATCCTGCGCGGTGTGCTCGACACCCAGGGCGTCAAGGATCGTCGCCAGCGCCGGTCGAAATACGGCGCGAAGCGGCCGAAGTAAGGAGAATACGGAGATGTCCCGTCGTCACGCCGCCGAGAAGCGCGAAGTCCTGCCTGACGCCAAGTACGGCGACCGGGTTCTGACGAAGTTCATGAACAACCTGATGATCGACGGCAAGAAGTCGGTCGCGGAGCGGATCGTCTACAACGCGCTCGACCGCGTCGAGGGCCGCCTGAAGCGCGCGCCCGTCGAGGTCTTCCACGAGGCGCTGGACAACGTGAAGCCCGCCGTCGAGGTGCGTTCCCGCCGGGTCGGCGGCGCGACCTACCAGGTGCCGGTCGAGGTGCGCCCGGAGCGCCGCGAGGCGCTGGCGATCCGCTGGCTTATCACCGCGGCCAAGAACCGCAACGAGAACACCATGGAAGAGCGCCTGGCCGGCGAGCTTCTGGATGCCGTGAACTCGCGCGGCAGCGCCGTGAAGAAGCGCGAAGACACCCACAAGATGGCCGATGCCAACAAGGCGTTCAGCCACTACCGCTGGTAACCTACAGCTCAAGGACCTGACAGATGGCCCGCGATTACCCTCTCACGCGCTACCGCAACTTCGGGATCATGGCGCATATCGACGCCGGCAAGACGACGACGACCGAGCGGATCCTGTATTACACCGGCCGGTCGCACAAGATCGGCGAGGTTCATGACGGCGCCGCCACCATGGACTGGATGGAGCAGGAGCAGGAGCGCGGGATCACCATCACCTCGGCCGCGACGACGACCTTCTGGCAACGCCAGGAGGATCCGAGCGCCGAGGGCACGTCGGACACCAAGTTCCGCTTCAACATCATCGACACCCCCGGTCACGTCGACTTCACCATCGAGGTCGAGCGCTCGCTGGCCGTTCTCGACGGCGCGATCTGCCTGCTCGACGCCAACGCCGGGGTCG
>JANSXY010000067.1 GCA_024742695.1 Paracoccaceae bacterium
GATGTTCAAAAGTCCCATGTGGATCACTCCGTTGTCCCCCATCGCCTGTCGCGAAGGGGAGGGTCACATGGGTCAGTTCTCAGTGGAAATCAGGCCGCTACCCGGGTCAGTTCTGAATGGAAATCAACAGGCACACGGCCGACACTCGTGCAAATGCCTGCGCAATGCCGGGCATGGAACGCGGCGCGTCGCATGGAACGCCCCGCGTTCACGAGATGTCGCGCCCCCAGTTGGCGGTTCCGCGCCGGCAGGCGTCAGGCCGCGAACTCTTCCTTCGCCGGCAGCAACCGGCCGAGATCGAGGATCCGCACCATCCGCTCCTCGATCACGGCGAGGGCGGAGACATAGCCCGCGCCGCCGTCGTCCGCGACCTCGGGCGGGGATTGCAGGGCCTCGGTGCCGATGTCGAGGATGTCCGAGACTTCCCCGACCAAAAGGCCGAGGTTCTGGTCGTTGACCTGCACGACGATGACGGCGCTGCGGCGATCGGCATCGACCGGTGCCATGCCCAGGCGCGCCGACAGGTCCAGCACCGGCAGCAGGATGCCGCGCAGGTTGATCATGCCGCGCACGTAGGTCGGGGCATGCGGCAGCGGGTCAGCATGCGACCAGCTTCGGATCTCGCGCACCGCCATGATCTCGACAGCGTAGTCCTCCTGGTCGAGCTTGAACGACAGGTACTCGTGGCTCTTGTCGCGCCCGGTGATCGGATCAATCTGCATGGTGTCCTTTCTCCGCGTTTCGTTGCCGGCCCTCGCGGCGGATCGTGGATCGGCCCCGACCGCGCGGGCCGGGGCCGCAAGCCTCAGAACTCTTCCCAGTCTTCGGCGCCGGCGGGCATGGCCGCGGCCGTCGCCTGGCCGCCGGCCACGGCGAGCTTCGGCGCGGACCGGCGGCTGCCGAACACGGCCGTCTCGGCCTTCGGGCCGGGGGCGGCGGTCGCGGCGACGCTGGAGACGTCGAACCTTGCGGTATTTTCGAGCAGCGCCGCGGACATCGACATCAGCGACTGGGTCGCCGCGTTGGTCTGTTCCGACAGGGCGGCATTCTGCTGGGTCACCTGGTCGAGCTGATTGACCGCGACGTTGATCTCGCGGATCCCGGTGGCCTGTTCCGCGGAGGATCCCGCCATGCCGGTGATCTGATCCTTCACCTCGCCGACGCTGGCCTCGATCTCGCCGATCACGTTGCCGGCCTCGTCCACGAGGTCGACACCGCGCCGGACCTGGCTGCTGGACGTTTCGATCAGGACCGCGATCTCGCGCGCGGCGTCGGAAGACCGCTGCGCCAGCGCCCGCACCTCGGAGGCGACGACGGCGAACCCGCGCCCCGCCTCGCCCGCCCGCGCCGCCTCGACCCCGGCGTTCAGGGCCAAGAGGTTGGTCTGGAAGGCGATCTCGTCGATCACGCTGGTGATCTTCGAGATCTTGGCGGAGCCCTCGGCGATCTCCTGCATCGCGTTGATCGTGTCGCGCACGACCTTGCCGCTTTTCTTGGCCCGCTCCTGCGTGGTTTCGACCATGTTGCGCGCGGCCTCGGCCACCGTCGCGGCGGATTGCACCGACGCGGTCAGCTCGTCGAGCGCCGCCGCGGTTTCCTCCAGCGTGGCGGCCTGCTGTTCGGTCCGGCGATTGAGGTCGTTCGAGGCAGAGCCGATCTCGTTGGCCTCGTTGCGGATCGACTCCGCGCTTTCCACGACAAGGGCGATCGCCCCGGCAAGGTTTTCCGACGCGGCGTTGAAATCGCCCCGGAGCTTCTCGTAGTCGGCCGGGAAGGCCTGTGTGATCCGCGCAGACAGCTTTCCGTTCGCGAGATCGCCCAGCGCCGCGCCAAGCGTGGTGACGACATGCGCCTGTTCGCTGCGGGTGCGTTCGTCTTCGGCGGCGCGGGTCTCGGCCGCACGGCGTTCCGCGGTGACGTCGCGGCCGATCAGGGCGGCCAGCATGACGCGTCCGGCAAAGTCCTTTGCCGGGGCCAGCACGCCCTCGATCAGGCGCAGGCCGAGTTTCGGAACATCGACGGCGAAGGTGCCGGTGACCGCCTCGCCGGTCCGAAGACGGTCGGCGACGGGCTGGTCGTCGAGGCTGATCTGGCACAGAAGGTCGAGGCCGCGCAGCTGGTCGATGTCGCGTTCGCACAGGGACAGGAAGGCGGCGTTGGCGTCGATGATCGCGCCGTCCGGCGACATCTCGACCCGCAGTTGCGCGCTGTCGAGGGCCCCGATGAGGGCATCCTTGCGCTGCTCATCGGTGACGCGCTTCCATTCGGCCACATAGCCCAGATGCGCACCGTCCGGGCCGGCGACCCACGAAACCTCGATCGTGAGCCGTTCTTCGCCCAGCCTGACGTTGCCGCGGTAGGGCAGGTTCTTCGGATCGGAGAGGATCTTGCGTACCTGCGGACGCCTGGCGTGGAACATGTCCATGTTGCCGCCGATGATCTTCTTGTGGTCGAAGTCGGGCACA
>JANSXY010000027.1 GCA_024742695.1 Paracoccaceae bacterium
TCGCCCGGCGATACATGTCGCTTGAAACGCTCGCCCGCCTCACCGACAATCCCACCGTCAGGCTGTCCGCCGTGGCGACCTGATCAAGCCCTGACCTCTCCGAGGGTCGGCGCTCTTACACCATCCCCCGGGACACTATCGTCATACGTGGCCCGCCCACTGAATAATGGCTCTAACTGAAGTAGGCTTTCGGGCCAGATTGTGAATGCAGGAATACTCCAGAAGAAGCTCACGCCCAAGGATATCGTCGCGAAGCTGCGGCCGTGCCCGGTCGCGGAGGAAAGGATCAGCTTATGGGTAAAGGCGGCAAGAGATCGAAGCTGAAGAGGTCACGACAGCGGGAACTCAGAAAACTGAGTGAACGGGCTGCAGAAAAACGCGCGGCGCTGAAAAAAAGATGGAAGGAATACAATGACAAACTAATCGAAAAGAATATTCAGGAAAATTCCTCAAGCGGCAAAAAGACCGCATCGCAGACTACCACTAGGCGCTCTCAGCCAAGTAGAGAGGAGCAGTCGAGATTTCGCGATAACACGCGAGCGCAAACAAACGTGAGAAGTCGAGCTCCGTCCGAAGACGGTCGCTCTGGGAATACTAACCACACTTCGGACTTGGATTGAGCAGGATCTGCTATGCTGCCAAGCTCAAGCTGCGGATGTCTTGAAGAAGTTGACGGAACTCCGGCTCCGGCGCCACGCACATGGTTCTATACGTGTTCAGGAATGGCAGCCATCGCATCGCACGATCGGACCTGCCGGCAGGGTCAAGCCGCCCATCGGTCGCTCGGGGCGCGCGGTCCTGGCCGCGCTGGTGCAGTGGCGGCACCCGCGCCGGGATTGCGTGTGCAACAGCCGGCAGCGGCCGCGGATCACACGCTGGGCTGGCGCAGGACACCGGCGCCGGGGATCGGGCCGGCGGGCGTTTCGGTGACCTGCGGGTTGTGGTTGAACCAGAACCGTTCCGCCCCCGTGTCGCGGACCCGGACGCCGTCGGGCAACGCCAGCGTGGCGAGCCGCGCACGCGCGCACAGATCGGCGACGAGGCGATCGAGGGCCGCGGCATCGCCCCACGCGCCCATGTAGGTGACACGCCCGCGGCGCAAGGCCACGGCGCTGCCGTCCTCGCCGGTCAGCACCCTTTCGCCGCTGCCTTCCAGCGTCTCGGCATATCCCGTCACCTGTCCGCCGCCGACCAGCGCGCGGGGCATGTCGGGCCGCAGGCTTTCGACCCGGCTGACAACGAGATCCCAGCCGGGCAGTGCGGGCGGCAGCGGCACCGGGATCGCGAAATCCCCGGTGCGGGCACCGGTGCGCGGCCCCAGCAGAACCTCGGCCTCGCCGTCGCAAAGCCGCGCGGCCAGCGCCGGCGGCAGATGCATCAGGCCGGGCGCCAGGATCAGCGGGTATCCCGCAAGCGCATCCGCCCGCGGCGGTACGATATCGACGGACAGCCCCGCGCGCCGCAGCGCGCGGTAATGCGCGAAGACGATGCCGAAGTAGTCAAGGCCCCGGCCATGCGGCTGAACGGACCAGGCCCAGTCGGCGTCATAATCGAAGACCAGGGCCACGGGCGCCCGCGCCGGCGCCACGGCGGGCGCATCGGCCAGTTCCCGCGCCACCTGCCGCGCCTCGTCCAGCCCCGGCGCCCCGGCGTTGTCCGGGCGCAGCAGACCGGCATGCATCTGTTCCTGCGCGAAGGGCGCCTGCCGCCAGCGGAAGTAGCACACCGCCTCGGCACCGTGGGCAAAGGCCTCCCATGTCCAGAGCCGGACCATGCCGGGCAGCGGGGCGGGGTTGAACGGGGCCCAGTTCACCGGCCCGGGCTGCTGTTCCATCACCCACCAGCGGCCGCGCCCGACGGCGCGGTAGAGATCGTGGTGGAAGGCCTGGAAATCCGGATCGCCCTGTTGGGCGAAGCGCCTTTGATGCTCCGGCGTCGCGGGCACCCGGTCTTCGAGAAAGCCAAGCGGATAGCTGTCCCAGGTCGCGATGTCGAGATCGGCGCCGACGGCGTAGTGATCGAAGTCGGTGATCCGCCCCATGTAGTTGTGCGAGATCGGCGCATCCGATCGGGCGCGGATGATCTCCGCCTGCATCCGGTTGAAGCGCACGACCTGGTCGGACGAGAACCGCCGGAAGGCGAGCGCATGGGCGGGGTTCGGTTCGGTCACGGTGAGATTCGGCAGGCCGATCTCGTCGAAGCTGCCGTAGTCCATCGACCAGAACACGTTGCCCCACGCCGCGTTGAGCGCCGCGATCGATCCGTAGCGCGCGGCCAGCCAGCGGCGGAAGGCGGCCAGCGCGGCGGGCGACCATGACAGCGTGGTGGCGTGGCAGCCATATTCGTTGTCCGTCTGCCAGGCCGCGACATGCGGGTTCCGGCCGTAACGGTCGGCGACCAGCGTCACGATCCGGCGGCATTCCTCGTGATAGCTGGCATGGCTGAAGCAGTAGTGCCGGCGCGATCCGAAGCCGCGGGGCCGGCCCTCGGCGTCGAGGGCCAGCATGTCGGGGTGGCGCGTCAGCATCCAGCGCGGCGGCGTCGCGGTCGGCGTACCCAGCACCACCTTCAGCCCCGCCGCGCCCAGCGTGTCGATCGCCGCGTCCAGCCAGTCCCAGTCCAGCCGGCCGGGTTCCGGTTCGATCCGGCTCCAGGCGAATTCTCCGACCCGGACCCAGGTCAGCCCGGCCTCGGCCATGCGGCGGGCATCCACGGCCCAGATCGCCGGATCCCAGTGTTCCGGGTAGTAGCAGACGCCAAGGCTGCGCGGACCGGGCGTCACGGGATCACCCGATGCTCGGCCTGTCCGGCCACCACGGTTTCCAGCGCGAAGGTCTTGCCCGCCGCCGCCTCGTCCGTCAGGCCCACGGCGGCCGACGTCACGAACAGCGTCGTCAGGTCGGGGCCGCCGAAGGCCGGGCAGCTCGACTGGCTGGCCGGAACCTGCCAGACCTCGGCAAGGCTGCCGTCAGGCGCATAGCGGGCGACACGGCCGGCCCCCCATTGCGCGTTGCAGAAATACCCCTGCGCATCGATCACCGCCCCGTCGGGCGAGAAGTCCTCTGCCGACAGGTCGAGCCAGACCTCGGGGTCGCCCGCGGGCCAGCCATCGGCCTCGGCCAGCCGCTGGCGCATGATCCTGCCGGTGACCGTGTCGGTATAGAAGGCATGGCCACCGTCGACGGCGAAGCAGATCGCGTTGCTGATCGTGACCCCGGCCACAAGGCGGCGAACCTCGCCGCGGTAATAGCGGTAGATGGCGCCCGCCCCCGGTTCGGCGTTCAGCCCCATCGTCCCGATCCAGAACCCGCCCCAGGGATCGGCCCGGCCATCGTTCGACCGCGTGACCGGGTTGTCGGCCTCCAGCGGGGCCAGCGTCTCGGCCTTGCCGGTGTCGATGTCGAAGCGCATCAGCCCGGTGGCGCCGGCGATCATCAGGGTCCGCGCGTCGATCCAGCCCGCCGCCGAGACATGGGTGTCGAACTGCCACGTCCGCTCGCCGCCACCCTCGCGCGTCAGAAGGCGCTTCGACAGGATGTCGAACCAGAACAGCTGCGCGCGGTCCGGGTGCCACAGCGGGCCCTCGCCCAGCCGGCATGCCGTGTCGCTGAAGACCCGCATCGTCATGTCATCACCCGATCGTGGGCCGCGACGATATCGCGCGCGCGGGCGGCGACCTCGGCGGGCAAGTACCCCGGCCGGTAAAGCTGCGTACCGATGCCGAAACCGGCGATCCCGGCGCGGACCCAGGCGGCGAAATCCGCCGGCCCGACGCCGCCGACGGCGTAGCTTTCGGTGCCCGGCGGCAGGACGGCGGCGAGGGCCGCGTAGCCGTCCGGCCCGAGCCGGAAGGCGGGAAAGAGCTTCAGCCCGTCGGCACCGGCGCGCAGGGCGGCGAAAGCCTCGGTCGCGGTGAAGACGCCGGGGTAGGACAGCAGGCCCGCCGCCTTCGTGGCGCGGATGACCTCGGGGTTGCAGTCGGGCGAGACGACAAGCCGGGCCCCGATCTTCGCAAGCCGGTCCACCGCCCCCGGCTCCAGCACCGTGCCGGCCCCGATCAGGGCGGCATCGCCCGCCGTTTCCACCATCGTGGCGATGCTGGCGTAGGGATCGGGAGAGTTCAGCGGCACCTCGATCCGGGTGATGCCGGCATCGATGAGGGCGCGCGCGACCCCGGCGGCCTCGTCGGGGCGGATTCCGCGCAGAATCGCGATCAGGCGACGTGTCATTCCGCGGTCTCTCCCAGGTTTGCGTAGGCGGCCAGCAGGCCGGCCCGCGTCATCTCGTCGGCGGGCAGGATCGGGGCGGCGACACCCTGCGCGGCCAGGGCCTGCCGGTAGGCGCCGGCGATCCCGGCCTCGCCGACGATCCGCACCTCCTGCCCCAGCCAATAGGGTCGCGCGGCGGCCAGTTCGATCCCGATCAGAAGGCCCGAAAGCCGCGCGCGCGCCGCCTCGGGCCGCAGATCGCGCAGCAGCGCGGCCGCCCGGATCGCGAACAGTTCCGCGGCGATCGCCGCGGGGCGCGACAGCGCGTCGGACACCGCCGCGTCGAAGGCCGCGTCGTCCCAGCCATGGCCCTGCACCGCGTGGCGCAGCACGGACCCGTCCCGGAGCAGCGCGAACAGTTCGCCGGTCATGAAGGTGCGGAAGCTCACCACCTCGCCGGCGCTGACATGTGCCCATTTCGTGTGGGTGCCCGGCAGGCAGACGATCCCGTCGAAACCAGGAAAGGCCGCCAGGACGCCGGCGATCTGGGTCTCTTCGCCGCGCATCACGTCGGGCGGATCGTCCTGCCGGATGCCGGGCAGAAGACAGACGCGCAGCCGCTTGTCGGCGGTGGCGACGCGGGTCGCGCGATCGGACGAGGGCGGCGGGCAGGGCACGGCGGCATAGGGCGCCTCGGCCCAGCCCTGTCGCGATCCGGCCATGCCGCAGCACACCACCGTCAGCGCGCCCTCGGCGGGCAGGACATCGGCCAGCAGGCCAAGCAGGGCCGGTTCGTAGCCGTCCGGCTGCATCGTGGCCATGCCGCAACCCGCGCGGCGTTCGTCCAGCACCCGGCCATCCGGTGCCATCAGCCACAGGCGCAGCTGCGTCGTCCCCCAGTCCGCCGCGACCCATGCCACCTTGCCGCCCGCCACAGCCATCAGCCCGTCACCGCCACGCCGCCGTCCACCACCAGCGCCTGCCCTGTCATCATGCGGCTCGCGTCCGAGGCCAGGAACAGCGTCGCCGCGACCACGTCGCGGGGGGCAAGGTGCTGTTTCAGGCACTGGCGGTCCATGTGGGCGGCCAGCGCCTCGGGCGTTGCCCACTTGTCGCGCTGCGCCTGGGTCAGAACCCAGCCCGGCGCCAGCGCGTTCACCCGGATCCGGTCCGGCCCGAACTCGCGCGCGAGGCTGCGGGTCATGCCGTTGATGCCGGAATTCGCCGCCGTGTAGACCGGGTAGCCGCTGTTGCCCATCATGTAGCTGATCGAACTGAAATTCACGATCGCCCCGCCACCCGAAGCGCGCATCCCCGGCACGACGGCCTGCGCGGCGAAGAAATAGGCCTTGAGATTCACCGCCATCATCGCGTCCCAGAAGTCCGGTGTCACGTCTTCCGTGGCGTGGCGCTGATCGTTGGCGGCGTTGTTGACGAGAATGCGCACCGGGCCGTGCGCCTCGGCGGCGGCGGCGATGGCGGCCTTCTGGGCGTCGGTGTCGGTGATGTCGGCGCGCAGGAACAGCGGCGGATTGCCGGTGCTGAGGCCGATCTGGTCGGCGAAGGCGCGGTAGTCGGACCGCCCGACGAAGGCGACGCGCGCGCCCTGGCGCAGGAAGCCCTCGGTCAGCGCCGCGCCGATGCCGGAACCGCCGCCGGTGATGAACACGGATGCCCCGTTCAGGTCGGGAAAGACAGGATCGGTCAATGCGCTGCGCTCCACGAAACCGGGATACCGGCGGCGATCCGGCGCCCGGGACCGGCCCGCGCGATGCGGACGGCCGGTGGCGTGCATCGATCCCCGCTCATGCGACCTGCCCGGGCCGCGCCCATGCCGGCAGCCAGTCGCCATGCGCGGCAAGCAGCTCGTCGACAAGGGTGCGGATCTGGCGCAGATCGAGTTCGGCGGCGGTATGCGGATCCATGTAGGCGGCATGGTAGATGTGGCGCACGTCCTCCTCCAGCAGCGCCCGGACCGTGAGTTCCTGCACGTTGATCTGGCTTCGCATGAGCGCGACCAACTGCGGCGGAATGTCCGTCACCGTCGAGGGCTGCACGCCGTTGGCATCGACAAGGGCCGGCGTCTCGACCGCCGCGCCGTCGGGAAGCTGCGGCACCTGGCCCCGGTTGGGCAGGTTCGCGTAGGCGACATAGGGCGTGTCGGTGACGACGGCGTTCATCATCTCGGCGGCGAATTCGTGGGATTTCGGCACCTCGATCCCGCCGGCGGCGGCCAGCGCCCGCGCCTGTTCGGCCCAGCCCTCGGCCTGTTCGACGCAGCGCAGGGGATATTCGTCCAGCGGGATCCGGAACGTCTCGATCAGGTCGTCGCGCCCGTCCTTGACGAACCACGGCACGTATTCCGCGAGATGTTCGGAGCTTTCGGTGCAGAAGTAGCCGAGGTGATCCATGACCTCGTAGCGTACCATGTTCCAGCACCGTGGCATCAGCAGCGGCGGCTTCGGCAGGCGCCCGGCGCGGTAGCCCTCGCGCAGGCGGGGATAAAGGTCGCGCCCCGCGTGTTCGAGGCGCAGAAAGAAGGCGACGTGGTTCACGCCGGCCACCCGGTAGCGGATCTCGTCGGCCGGGATGTCGAGATCATGGGCAAGTTCCGCAACCGTGTTCTGGACCGAGTGGCACAGCCCCGCCTGCCGGACCTGCGGATAGCGCGCGGCCAGCGCCCAGGTGTTGATCGCCATCGGGTTGACGTATTGCAGCAGCAGCGCATCGGGGCACAGCCGCGCCATGTCGGCGGCGACCGCCCACAGATGCGGCACGGTGCGCAGCCCGCGCATGATCCCGCCCACGCCAAGCGTGTCGCCGATGGTCTGCCGCAGCCCGTGTCGCCTGGGAACTTCGAAGTCGATCACGGTGGCGGGACGATAGCCGCCGATCTGGAACGCGGTGACGACGAAGTCGGCCCCGTCGAGCGCCCGCGCACGGTCGCCCGTCGTTTCGACCGTCGCGCCCGTGCCCATCGTGGCGATCATCTTCTCGGCCACGACGCGGCTTTCCTCCAGGCGCTTCGGGTCGATGTCCATCAGCGCGATCCGCGCATCCCGGAGGGACTCGAAATGCAGCATGTCGCCGACGATGTTCTTCATGAAGATCGTCGATCCGGCACCGATGAACGCGAGCTTTACGGTCACTTGACAGCCCCCAGCGTGAGACCGGCGATGAAGTGGCGCTGCATCAGGAAGAAGATCGCGACCGGCGGGATCGCCGCGACGATGCTGCCCGCGCTCATCAGGTGATACTGCGCCACGAATTGCGAGTTGAACGAGGTGATGCCGGCCGTCACCGGCTGGGCATCGGGGCCCTGCGTCAGGACCAGCGCCCAGAAATAGTCGTTCCAGATGAAGGTGAAGATCAGCACCGACAGGGCGGCGATGGCGGGTCGCATCAACGGCAGCACCACGAACCAGAAGATCCGCCATTCGGCGACACCCTCGACCCGCGCCGCCTCGATCAGTTCGTAGGGCAGGGCACGGATGAAGTTGCGCATGAACAGCGTGCAGAACCCGGTCTGGAAGGCGATGTGAAACAGCACCAGCCCCAGCTTGGTATCGTAAAGGCCCATGCCCACCGTCAGGTCGCGCACCGGCACCATCAGGATCTGGAACGGCACGAAGTTGCCAGCGATGAACATGAAGAAGATCAGCAGGTTGCCGCGAAACCGGTAGATGCCGAGGGCAAAGCCCGTCATGCAGGACAGCGCGACGGCGCCCAGCACGGTCGGCACCGTGATCAGGACCGAGTTCATCAGGTAGCGCGGCATGTCGGATTCGAAGAACACGCGGCCGTAGTTGGTGAACAGTTCGAAGCTCGACGGCACGCCCCAGTAGTTGCCCTGGGTGAAATCGGCGAAGGGCCGGATCGAGAAGACCATCACCGCGATCAGCGGCAGCAGCCACAGCACAAGCGCCAGCGGCAGGAGCGACTGGTAGGCGACCTGCGCCGCGCGCGAGCGTTGCTGGATCGGTTTGGGGAACATCGCGTCTCTCCCTCAGCCGCGCCGCGCGTCGCGTTCGTCGCGCCACATCTGCCACAGGAAGTAGCCGATGAAGACCAGCATGATCAGGAACAGCACCACCGCGATGGCCGAGCCGTAGCCCATCCGGAACCCGTATTCGCCCAGCGCCTTCTCGAACATGTAGAACGACAGCACGCGGGTGGAACCGAACGGCCCGCCGTTGGTCATGACCGAAATCAGGTCGAAGCTGCGCAGCGCGCCGATGATGGTGACCACGAAGGCGATGAAGGTGGCGGGCCGAAGCTGCGGCAGGATCACGAACCACAGCATCTTCCAGCCCTTCGCGCCGTCCAGCCGTCCGGCCTCCACCTGTTCGGGATCCACCGCGTTCAGCCCGGTCAGGTACAGGATCATGCAATAGGCGGTCTGCGGCCAAAGCCCGGCCGCGATGATCCCGTAGGTCGCCAGATCGGGGTCGCCGAGGATGTTGACGGTGCCGAGGCCCAGCGCCTGCAGGATGGCGTTCAACAACCCCTCGCGCGGCAGGTAGAACCACGAGAACACCAGGCCCACCACGACCTGGCTGAGCACGAAGGGAAAGAAGAACAGCGACTTGTAAAGCCGGATTCCCGCGACCGTCTGGTTCAGGAACAGCGCGATGAACAGCCCCGCGGGAATCGCCAGCAGGTACAACGCCAGCCATTTCACGTTGTTCCACAACGAGACTTCGAAGTTGCGATCGGTCAGCAGCTCTTCGTAGTTGGCCAGGCCGACATAGGTGGCCTCGCCCAGACCGTCCCAGCGGTAGAAGGAGATGCCGAAGCTCTGGAAGATCGGGGTGATCACGTAGACGACGAAGAACAGGACGCCCGGCAACAGGAACAGCAGCGGCGTCACCGTCATGCGGTTGCGTCGCAGCCAGGTCTGGTCCGTTCCGGCCATGCTCATGGGGTGGGTCGCTCCGGTGTGGTCACGGCATGCGAAAGCCTGTCGGGCCGGCTTGCGGATGGCGTGAACGGGCCGGGCCGGCGGCCCGCGTCCGGTGGGACGCGGGCCGCCGGGGTCGCCGGTTACTGGTAGATGCGCTGGCGCGCGGATTCGAGGCGCGCGAGGATGTCGTCGAGGTTGTCGGGGAAGACCATGAACTCCTGCAGGCCTTCCATCCCGACCGACGCCATCTCGGCCGGCCAGTCGCGGTCGAAGAACTGGGCGATGCCGCCCTGCGCGTTGCCCGACAGCATCGCGAAGCCCTGCTGGATGAACTCGTCATCCGCGACCGAGGCATTCGCGTTGACCGGAAGCTGGCCCAGCCCCTCGGGGCCGTTGATCGCGGTCTGCACCTCGGCCGAGGTGACGTATTTCAGGAAGGCGCGGGCCGCGTCGACGTTCTGGGCGCCGGCGGCGACATGGAAGGTGTCGGTCGGGGCGTCCTCGCCCTGCGGCAGGCCGGGGGTGATGATCGGGAACTGGTAGAAATCCAGCTGGTCGTCGGTCAGCCCGCCGTTGCGCAGCTGGTCGACCGCGAAGTTGCCCATCAGGTAGGCGGCGGCCTCGCCGTTGATCATGAACGGCAACGCCTCTTGCCAGCTGTAGGTCTGGTGATCCGCGATGAAGGCGCCCATGTCGATGAGCTGCCGCCAGTTGGCGAAGGTCTGCCGCACGCGGTCGTCGGTCCAGGCCACTTCGCCGCGGGCGAGTTGCATGTGGAAATCGAAGCCGTTGGTGCGCATGTTCAGGTAGTCGAACCAGCCGCCGGCGGTCCACAGGAACTTGGTGCCGATCGTGTAGCAGGCGCGGCCCGAGTCCACGATCGCCTGGCAGTTGGCCAGTTCCTGTTCCCAGGTTTCCGGCTCGCTCAGCCCCAGTTCGTTGAAGATGTCTTCGCGGTAGTACACGCCCCACTGGTAGTAGGTGTAGGGCACGCCCCAGGCGCGGCCATCCTGAGTCAGCGCGCCGCGCACCGATTCAAGCCCGGCGAAGTCGCCCGCGTCCCACCACTCGGTGATGTCCATGAACAGGCCGGCATCGACATAGGGCCCCATGCGGTTGGCGGCGTACCAGTTCACCACGTCAGGCGGGTTCGCCGACAGCACGTTGCGGATCTGGGTCTTCCAGGCCTCGCGGTCGACGATGGTCAGATCGACCGTCAGGTCGGGATGCATCGCATCGAAATCGGCGGCCAGACCCTCCATCACCGCGCGGGGGCCGGGGTTCGACATGTCCGAAACGATGCGCAGCGTTCCGCTGAGCGCGCCGTGGGCATCCGCAAACGCGGCGCCCGCCAACATGGTGGATGCGGCCAGCGCCGCGACGCCGGTCTTGTAAATGGATCGCATGGTGTCCTCCCTGGTGATCCCGTTTACAGGCTACAGTTTCATTATTTGAGACTTTGTTTCCTATATTGAAATCCTACCGCGAGTCAGCCTAGTCTTGTCAACACCAAACCAGCGGCCGGTTCGCCGGGGGCCGAGGAGGAGCGGGCAGAGATGGACAAGCGCGCAGCCGGGGACGGCACCGTCGCCAAGGCACTGTCGGTGATGGACGAGGTGGCCGGCTTCGGCCGTCCGGTGCGCTTCGCCGAACTGCTGGATCGCTCGCCCTATCCCAAGGCCACGCTCTACCGCTTCGTGCAGGTTCTGACGAGGCAGGGCATGCTGCATTTCGATCCGGACCGGCAGACCTACGCGCCGGGCCTGCGCCTCGTGCGGCTTGCGCATGCGGCCTGGCAGAGCTCGGCCCTGGCCCCGATCGCGCGTCCGCATGTCGACGCGCTGTCCGAGGCGGTGGGCGAAACGGTGCACCTGGCGCAGCTTGACGGGGCGCAGGTGCTGTATGTCGACAAGCGCAACGCGCGGCAGCCGATCGAGATGTATTCCGCCGCGGGCAAGATCGGGCCGGCCTACTGCACCGGCGTCGGCAAGGCGATGCTGGCGTTCCTGCCCGAGGACCAGCTGGCCGAGGCGATCGCGCAGCAAAGCTTTCATCGCTTCACCCCGCGAACCCTGACGACCGAGGCCGCGCTGCGCGCCGACCTCGCCGACATCCGCGCCCGCGGATTCGCCTGGGACAAGGAAGAACATGAACCCGGCATCATCTGTCTCGCCCACCCGATCCTGACCCGCGCGGGCCGCGTTCTGGGGGCGATTTCCGTCACCTCCTCGACCGCGCGCGAGACGCTGGAGGGGCTGGAGAAACACCTGCCGCGGATCAGCGCCGCGGCCGGGGCGATCGCGGCGGAGGCGCAGGACTGGCGCTTCCCCGACGCGGCGGAATGAACGGCGCACGAGGGGGGAACCGACGGCAATGTCAGGGCTGCAACTGACCAACGTGATCAAGCGCTACGGCGCGACCCAGGTGATCCACGGCGTGGACCTGACCATCGAGGATGGCGAGTTCTGCGTGTTCGTCGGGCCGTCGGGCTGCGGGAAATCCACGCTTCTGCGCATGGTCGCCGGGCTGGAGGAAACGACGGAAGGCCGGATCGCCATCGGCGGTCGCGACGTCACGCGCACCGATCCCGCCGAACGCGGCGTCGCCATGGTGTTCCAGACCTATGCCCTCTACCCGCACATGACGGTCGAGGAGAACATGGGCTTCGGCCTGCGCATGACCGGCCACCCCAAGGCCGAGATCCGCGCCAAGGTCGCCGAGGCGAGCCGCATCCTGAAACTCGACGACTACCTGGCCCGCAAGCCCAAGGCCCTGTCGGGCGGCCAGCGCCAGCGCGTGGCGATCGGGCGGGCCATCGTGCGCGGGCCCGAGGTGTTCCTGTTCGACGAGCCGCTGTCGAACCTCGATGCCGAACTGCGTGTCGACATGCGGATCGAGATCGCGCGGCTGCACAAGGAAATCGGCGCGACGATGATCTACGTCACCCACGACCAGGTCGAGGCGATGACGCTGGCCGACAAGATCGTTGTCCTGCGCGCCGGCCGGGTCGAACAG
Source organism: Paracoccaceae bacterium (assembly GCA_024742695.1). Taxonomy (GTDB): domain Bacteria; phylum Pseudomonadota; class Alphaproteobacteria; order Rhodobacterales; family Rhodobacteraceae; genus JANSXY01. Next base: position 12,127 of record JANSXY010000027.1, read on the forward strand.
GTCGGCTCGCCCATGCAGCTCTACGCCGATCCCGACAACGTCTTCGTCGCCGGCTTCATCGGCTCGCCGTCGATGAACTTCCTGGACGCGGTGGCGGAAACCGGCGCCGTCCGCATCCCGATGCTGGGCGACCTGCGCATCGAGGCATCGGTGGCGCTTCCCGCGCCCGGGGCCGCCGTGCGCGTCGGCCTGCGCCCGCAGCACCTGTCGATCACGCCCGGCGACACCCCGACAGGCGTCGTGCTGGATATCCGCGAACGTCTTGGCGCGGTGTCCTACGACTATCTTCTCGCGCCGGGGAACCAGAAGATCATTGTCGAAACCCGCGACGGCGCGGACTTGCCCGAGGGCCGCGACGTCACCGTCGCCTTCGATCCCGCCGACGCGCTGTTCTTCGATGCCGGGAGCGGCCAGCGCCTGCGCTGACGGGTGGCGGGGGCCGCAGACCGGGCCGCAGACCGGGCCGGTGCCCGGCCAGGATCGTTTGACCCGGCGCGGCCGGATGGGCGGCTTGCCGGGGGCGGACCGGTTGCCACGCGCCACGGCGGATGCCCCGGGGTCGTCCTCTCTGCCGTCGCACTCGCCACGACCGTCACGCTCCGGCCACGACGCGAGAACGAGACCTGAGCCTGAAGCGATCATGTCGCAGGAAATCGGGATGATAGTGGTAGCGGAGGAGGGACTTGAACCCCCGACACGCGGATTATGATTCCGCTGCTCTAACCAACTGAGCTACTCCGCCCCGAACGATGGCGGAGGTAAGCGAGCCTTTGACGTGCGTCAAGGCCAAATCGCGCCGCGATCGGGCCGCCGTCGCATGCCGCGAGCGGCCCCGGGGCGAGCGCGCGGACGCCTTGTGGGGCCGACGGCGGATTGCCCGGTCTCGCCAAGCTCGGGCGAGGGCGGTAGAGGTGACCCCCGGCACGGCCGGCACGGCATGGTTGCGGCGCCGCCGGCAAAGGAGAGACGACATGCATGCCCGCCCCCTGCCCCTGACCCGCGACATCGTGCTGATCGGCGGCGGCCACACCCATGCGCTGGTCCTGAGAATGTGGGGAATGCGGCCCCTGCCCGGCGCGCGGCTGACGCTGATCAACCCGCTGCCGACGGCCGCCTACTCGGGGATGCTGCCGGGCCACGTGGCGGGCTACTACCCGCGCGACGCGTTGCAGATCGATCTCGTGCGGCTCGCCCGCCACGCCGGGGCGCGGCTGATCCTTGGCCGGGCCGAGGGGATCGAAACGGCCGCGCGCCGGGTGCATGTGCCGGGCCGTCCGCCGGTGGGCTATGACATCGCCTCGATCGACATCGGCATCTCGTCGGACATGCCGCGGCTGCCGGGTTTCGCGCTCCATGCCGTGCCGGCCAAGCCGCTCGATGCCTTCGCGGATGAGTGGGACGGGTTCGTGACCCGCGTGGCCGAGGGCAGGGCGGAGCCCGTCCTCGCGGTGATCGGCGGCGGCGTGGCGGGGGTGGAACTGGCGCTGGCGGCCGCGCACCGGCTTGGGCCGGGCGGGCGGGTGAGCCTGATCGAGGCCGCCGAAACCCCGCTTTCGGCGGTCGGGCGCGGGGCGCGCGCGCGGCTTCTGGCCCATCTCGACCGCGCCGGGGTGACGGTGCTGGCGGGGGTGCCGGCGGCGAAGGTCCATGCCGATGCGGTGGAACTGGCCGATGGCCGCCTCGTGCCCTCGGCCTTCACGCTGGGCGCCGCGGGCACCCGGCCGCAGGGCTGGCTGGCCGATACCGGGCTCGACCTTGTCGAGGGCTTCGTCGCGGTCCGGCCGACATTGCAGACCGTGACCGATCCGGCGGTGTTCGCCGTGGGCGACATCGCGCATCTGTCGCATGCGCCGCGGCCAAAGGCCGGGGTCTATGCCGTGCGTCAGGCACCGGTGCTGCTGCACAATCTCGGTGTCGCGGCCAGCGGGACGGGCACGATGCGCAGCTATCGGCCGCAGCGCGACTATCTGAAACTGATCTCGACCGGCGGGCGCGGCGCGGTGGCCGACAAGTGGGGCCTGCCGCTGGATGGCGGCTGGCTGTGGCGCTGGAAGGACCGGATCGACCGCCGCTTCATGGCGCTGTTCGACGACCTGCCGCAGATGCCCGCCCCGGCCCTGCCGAAGCGGCTGGCCGCGGGGGTGCGGGCCGAACTGGCCGGCGACAAGCCGCTCTGCGGCGGTTGCGGGGCGAAGATGGGGCCGGGCGACCTGTTGGCGGCGCTGGCCACCCTGCCCGCGCCGCAGCGCGAGGACGTGCTGTCCGGCCCGGGCGACGATGCCGCGGTGCTGCGCCACGGCGTCGGCTGGCAGGTGGCGACGACCGACCATCTGCGTGCCTTCACCGAAGACCCGGTGACGATGGCGCGGATCGCGGCGGTGCATGCAATGGGCGATGTCTGGGCGATGGGCTGCGCGCCGCAAGCGGCGCTGGCGCAGGTGATCCTGCCGCCGATGTCTGCGGCGCTTCAGACCCGCACGCTGGCCGAGATCATGGCGGCGGCGGCGGAGGTGTTCGGCGCGGCCGGCGTCGATGTCGCGGGCGGCCACACCAGCCTCGGCGCGGAACTGACGCTGGGCTTCGCGGTCACCGGCCTGTCGGCGCAAGAGCCGATCGGCAAGGGCGGGGCGCGGCCCGGCGACGCGCTGATCCTGACCAAGCCGCTGGGCACCGGCGTGATCCTCGCCGCCGAGATGGCGCGCGCCGCGCCCGGCGCGGCGGTGGCCGCGGCCCTGGCCTCGATGCAGCTGCCGCAGGGCGCGGCCGCGGCGGCGCTGGCGGCCAGGGCGCATGCGATGACCGATGTCACCGGCTTCGGGCTGGCGGGTCACCTGCTGGAACTGCTGCAAGCCTCCGGCGTGGCGGCCACGCTCGACCTGGCCGCGATCCCGCTTCTGCCCGGCGCGCTCGTGCTGGCCGAGGCCGGACAGGGATCGACCCTTCTGCCGGCCAACCGCGCGGCGGTCGGGCCCTTCGTCACCGGGCCGGACGATCCGCGCGTCGATCTGCTGCACGATCCGCAGACCGCCGGCGGATTGCTGGCCGCGGTTCCCGCCGATGCCGCCGCCGCGCTGGTGGCCGAGGTGCGGGCGGCCGGCCTCGCCGCGGCCACGGTGATCGGCCACGTCCATGCCGGGGAGCCGGGGATCGCGCTGGACCGGTCCCGCTAGGCCCCCGCCAGCCGCTCCACCGCCGCCGCGACATCGCCGGCCAGCGCCTCGATCGCCGCCGCGTCCAGCCGCTCCGCCATCACGACCTCCTCGCGCAGCGGGTCCATCCGGGCGCGGTGCCGGGCGTAGCGCGGATCGTAGTGCCGGGCCATCAGGTCTTCGGCCAGTTCGGCGAACCGGCCGGCGCGCGCCAGCGCCTGCCAGCCGGCGATCACCTCTGCCGCATGCAGCGGGGCGAGCCGGGCGATCACCGCCGACAGACGCGCCGCATCCTCCGTCAGGTCGCCATAGGCCCGCGCCAGGTAGTCCGCCCGCGCCGCCACCGGCGCCGCGACCCTGACCCTGGGCGCGGCCCGCATCGCGGCCCAGAGCGATTTCGGCACCTCGACACTGCCGATCCGGCTCGATTCCGCCTCCACCACCACCGGCCGGCCGGGATCGAGCGCGGCCAGGGCGACGGCCAGGCGGCTTTCGAACCATTTCTGCGCCGGCTGCCCGCCCGCCCGGTGACCGAAAAGCGAGCCGCGGTGGTTGGCCAGCCCCTCGAGGTCGATCACCTGCACCCCGCGGCGGCCAAGCGCGGCCAGAACCTCGGTCTTGGCGGTGCCGGTATTGCCGTCCAGCACCACGACCGGCGCGGGCACCGGCCTGTCCTGCAACAGCGCGACCACCAGCCGCCGCCAGCTGCGGTAGCCGCCGGCGAGGGTTTCGGCCCGCCAGCCAACCTGGGACAGGATGATCGCGACGGAGCCGGATCGCTGCCCCCCCCGCCAGCAATAGACAAGCGGCCGCCAGCCACCGGCCTTGTCGGCCAGTGGCCCGTCGAGATGGCTAGCCACGTTGCGCGCCACCAGCGCCGCGCCGATCCGGCGCGCCTCGAACGGCGAGCGCTGCTTGTAGATCGTTCCGACCCGGGCGCGTTCGTCGTCCGACAGCGCCGGCAGGTTGATGGCGCCGGGCAGATGATCCTCGGCGTATTCCGCGGGCGAGCGGACGTCGATCAGCGTGTCGAACGGCAGGCCGGCAAGATCGGCGACGGAAGCGAGGGGCAACGGCATGCTGGCCGGTGTAGCGCGCCCGTCGCCTGGCCGGAAGGGCTAGTACACCATCACCGGCGCGCCGATCGGCACGCGCGCATAAAGGTCGATGACATGCTCATTGACCATCCGTATGCAGCCGTTCGAAACGGCCCGCCCGATCGATTGCGGCTCCGTCGTGCCATGGATGCGGATCGCGGTGTCGAAGCCGTTCTGGTAGAGGTAAAGCGCGCGGGCGCCCAGCGGGTTGCCCGGCCCGCCGGGCATTCCGTCGGCATAGCGCGCATAGGCCGAGGGGTTGCGCGCGATCATCTCGGGCGTCGGGCGCCAGGGTGGCCATTCCAGCTTGCGGCCCACCACCGTCGCGCCCCGGAACACCAGTTCCGCCCGACCCACCGCAACGCCGTAGCGGATCGCCCGGCGCGGCGCCGCGATGAAATAGAGCAGAAAGCTGTCGGACAGCACATGCACGCTGCCCGGTTCGAACTCCGGTTTCACCCGGACGTAGCGCGGCATCAACTCGTCGGCGATTCGAGGCCCGCCGATATCGAGATACTCGGGTTCCTGCGCCGCCTCGGCCCGGTCGCCCATCAGGGTCGCCAGACCGGCCGCCGCGATGCCGCCCAGAACCTGCCGTCGTTCCATCCGTGCCTCCTATCCCATTGGTCAGGCTAGCAAGGCGGATCGAAGCCGGGCAAGCCCGGGCGGTACGCTAGGCCGAAGGTCTCACGATCAGGTGAACGCGCAACCGGTCTGGAACCCCAGTTTCTTGAAGACCGCCGCCGCCGGACAGAACCCGGTGACGGAGGACTGGATCAGGTTCAGCCCGATGAACACCGTGAACCAGACGAACAGCGGCGAGACGAAAGCCGTCAGCACCACGCTGAGAAGAACCATGAAACCGGCGAACATCATCACGGCACGATCGAGGGTCATGTCAGCCTCCTTGGCAGGGTGGTTGCGGGCGGCGTGGGCGTCGCCCGATTTCACATTCAATCTACAGAATATGTATGGGGCGGGCCTTGCGCCGGATCAAGGCCCCCGCGCAGGATTCGTGCGAAGAGGCGCCATGGCCGAGACGATCTATCGCACCCGCGGGCTGTCCCGCGTCTACGCCACGGGCGCCGCCGCCGTGCGCGCGCTCGACGCCGTCGATCTCGACGTGCCGGCGGGCGAGTTCGTGGTGCTGCTGGGGCCCTCCGGGTCAGGCAAGTCGACGCTGCTGAACATCCTCGGCGGGCTCGACCGGGCGACCGGGGGCGAGGCCTGGTTCCGCGACCGCAGCCTGACCGAGATGGACGAGGCCGATCTCACCCGCTATCGCCGCGATCACGTCGGCTTCGTCTTTCAGTTCTACAACCTCGTGGCCTCGCTGACCGCGCGCGAGAACGTGCAGCTTGTCACCGATATCGCGGCGGACCCGATGTCGCCGGACGAGGCGCTGGGCCTCGTCGGCCTCGGCCCGCGGGTGAATCACTTTCCCGCCGAACTGTCGGGCGGCGAGCAGCAGCGCGTGGCGATCGCGCGGGCCATCGCCAAGCGCCCCGAGGTGCTGCTTTGCGACGAACCCACCGGCGCGCTGGACAGCCAGACCGGGGTGCAGGTGCTGGACGCGCTGGCCGAGGTCAACGCCCGCTTCGCCACCACCTGCCTCGTGATCACCCACAATGCCGCGATCCGCGAAATGGCGCATCGCGTGATCCGGTTCCAGGACGGCCGGGTGGCCGAGGTCGAGGTGAACACGACCCGCCGCGCCGCGTCGGAGATCGCGTGGTGAGCGCGCTGTCCCGCAAACTCGGGCGCGACCTTGTGCGGCTTTGGTCGCAGGCGGCGGCTATCGCGCTGGTGCTGGCCTGCGGCGTGGCCATCCTTCTGATGTCGCTGGGCATGTTCCAGGCGCTGGAAACGACGCGCGAGGCCTATTACGACCGCCAGCGTTTCGCCGATGTCTTCGCCCGCGCCACCCGCGCACCGCGCGCGCTGATGCCCGAAATCGCCGCGCTGCCCGGCGTCGTGGCCGCCGAGGCGCGGGTGGCCGGGCTGGTGACGCTGGACCTTGCCGGACGGTCGCGGCCCGGCATGGGCCAGGTGCTGTCGCTGCCCGCGGCGGGCGGGCCGCCGCGGCTGAACGTGCCGATCCTCGCCGCCGGCCGACTGCCCGACCCGGAAGCCCGCGACGAGGTTCTGGTGAACGCCGCCTTCGCAAAGGCCAACGGCTTGCGCCCCGGCGACCGGCTGATCGCCAATCTCAACGGTCGCAAGCGCGACCTTGCGATCACCGGCACGGCGCTGTCGCCCGAATTCGTCTACACGCTCGGCCCCGGCGCGCTGATGCCCGACAACGCGGGCTACGGCATCCTGTGGCTGCCCGACCGCGCCGCGGCGGCGGCCTTCGACCTTCAGGGCGCGTTCAACGACGTCTCGCTGGCGCTGGCCGGCGGCGCGGACGCGAACGCCGTGATCGACGCGCTCGACCGGCTGCTGGCGCCCTATGGCGGCACCGGCGCCCATGGCCGCGACCAGCAACTCTCGGATGCCTTCGTCACCGCCGAGATCCAGCAGCTGAAGGCGATGGCCTGGATCCTGCCGCCGGTGTTCTTCGGCATCTCGGCCTTCCTCGTCCACATGGTGCTGGGCCGGATCGTGGCGCTGGAACGGCCGGTCATCGGGCTCCTGAAGGCGCTGGGCTATTCCAACCTCGCGGTGGCGGGGCACTACCTGATGCTTGCGGCGCTGACCGCGGCCGCGGGCATCCTGCTGGGCTGGGGCGTGGGCACCTGGCTGTCGCGGGCGCTGGCCGAGCTTTACGCGCAGTTCTTCGACTTTCCCTATCTCGTCTGGCGCGCCCAGCCCGGGCCTTACGCGGTGGCCGGGCTTCTGGGCCTCGCCGCCGCCTCCGGCGGGGCGTTGCAGGCGGCGATCGCCGCCGGCCGCCTGCCACCTGCCGAGGCGATGCGCCCGCCGGCGCCGCCGCGCTACGGCCGCACCCTGTCGGACCGGCTGCTGGCCGGCGCCGGGCTGGGCCAGCCGGCGATGATGGTCTGGCGCGGCATCCTGCGCTGGCCCCTCAGATCGGGCCTCACGCTTCTGGGGCTGGCGCTGGCCGTGGCGGTGATGGTCGCGGCCAACTTCCTCGACGACGCGCTCGACAAGCTGATCGACATCGCCTTCACCCAGGCCGCGCGCCAGGACGCGGCGCTGATCCTCGCGCAGGAGGCGCCGGCAATCGCGGTCGAGGAGGTGCGCGCCCTGCCCGGCGTCCTGATGGCCGAGGGCCAGACCAGCCAGCCGGCGATCCTGCGGCACGGCCCGCGCGAACGCCGGATCGGGATCGAGGCGCGCCCGCCGGGCGCCGACCTCGCCCGCACCGTCGATGCCGAGGGCCGGCCCGTCGCCCTGCCGCCGCGCGGTCTGCTTCTGTCCTCGCGCCTCGCGGACCGGCTGGAGGCAGGGCCAGGCGACGTGATCGAGGCGGAGTTCCTCACCGGCCGGCGCGAGATCCACCGCCTGCCGGTCGCCGGGATCGTGGAGCAGTATTTTGGCCTTGGCGCCTACATGCAGGCCGACGCCCTGGCCGCCCTGCGGCGCGAGGCGCCGCGGATCGGCGCCGTCAACGTCGCGCTGGACCCGGCGGCAGAGGCCGAATTCGATGCCGCGCTGAAGGACATTCCCGCGCTTGCCGGCACCGTGATGCTGACCCAGGTGCGGCGCTCCTTCGAGGACACGATCGCCCAGAACGTGGTGATCATGAACACGATCTACATCACCGTGGCGGTGCTGATCACCTTCGGCGTCACCTACAACGGCGCACGCATCCAGCTGTCGGAACGCGCGCGCGACCTCGCCAGCCTGCGGATCCTCGGCTTCACCCGCGGCGAGGTGTCTGGCATCCTCGTCGGAGAAAGCCTCGTGCTCGCCGTCGCCGCGCAGCCTGTCGGCTGGGCGATCGGCGCGTCGATCGCCGGGGCGCTGGCGCATGGCTCGCAATCCGATCTCTATGCCGTGCCGGTGGTGCTGAAACCCGCCACCTTCGCGGCGGCCAGCCTGCTGGTGCTGGCCGCCGCGGCCGGCTCCGCCCTTGTGGTTCGCCGCCGGCTTGACCGGCTCGACCTCGTATCGGTTCTCAAGACACGGGAGTGATCCATGTCCGCCCGCCGCATCTTCCTTCTGCTTCTTGCCGCGCTGGCCCTCGCCGCGCTGGCCTGGGTGGCGTTCCGGCCGCAGCCGGTGCCGGTGGATCTGGCCGTCGTCACCGAAGGGCCGATGCGCGGCACGGTGAACGCCGATGGCAAGACCCGGATCAGGCAGGTCTACGAGGTCTCGGCCCCGATCGCGGGCACCGCCCGGCGCGCAGTGGTCGAGGTCGGCGACCGGGTGGCGAAGGGCGATGTCGTTGCCGTCGTCGAACCGCTGGCCCCCGCGCTGCTCGACGCCCGCGCCCGTGCCGAGGCCGAGGCGGCGCTGCGCGAGGCCGAGGCGGCGCTGTCGCTGGCCGAAAGCCAGGCCCGGCAGGCGGCGGAGGAACTGGCCTATGCGCAATCGCAGTACGAACGGATCAGGACGCTGGTGGAACGCGGCGTCGCCTCGACAACGCAACTGGAGGATGCCACGCAGGTCGTCACGATCCGGCTGGCCGCGATGGAGTCCGCGCGCTCGGCGGTGAACATGGCGACCTCGGCGCGCGACCGGGCCGATGCGGTGCTGATCGGCCCCGAGACCGGAGAAGCGGCGCGCGGCTGCTGCGTGGACCTGGTCGCGCCGATCGATGGCACCGTGCTGACGGTCGCCAACGTCTCGGAACATGCGGTGACGCCGGGCAGCCCGCTGGTCACGCTGGGCCGGCCCGACGACCTGGAAATCGTGGCCGACCTGTTGTCGGTCGATGCCGTGGGGCTTGCCCCCGGCGCGGCGGCGCGGGTCGAACGCTGGGGCGGGCCAGAGGCGCTGGAGGCCCGGCTGCGGCGGATCGAACCCTCGGCGCGCACCCGCGTCTCGGCGCTGGGGATCGAGGAACAGCGGGTCGACGCGATCTTCGACCTCGTCAGCCCGCCCGAGGCGCGACCGGGCCTGGGCGACGGTTTCGCCGTGTTCCTGCGGATCACCGCCTGGGAGGCCGAGCGCGCGGTGCAGGTGCCGACCGGCGCGCTGTTCCGGCAGGGCGAGGGCTGGGCGGTGTTTCGGGCCGAGGACGGCGTGGCCCGGCTGGTGCCGGTGACGACGGGGCGGATGAACGATACCCATGCCGAGATCCAAGACGGCCTCGCGCCCGGCGACCGGGTGATCCCGCATCCGTCGGACGCGCTGTCGGACGGCGTGCGGATCGTCGAGCGCGGCGGCGGCTGACCGCCCGCGCCCGCAGCCTCAGTCCCGCGCGCGCAGCACCTGCGCCGGGCGCGCGCCCAGCGGGCGCAGCGCGAAGACGAGCCCCGCCAGAAGCGTCGCCGCCGCCCCGCCGGTGACGATCGCCACCGCGCTGACCGGTTCGAAGCGGAACTCGGCCTCCATCACGAAGGTCATCACCGACCAGGCCGACAGCCCGCCGACGAGGATCGCCACACCCCCCGCCGCAGCGCCCATCAGGGCCGAGCGCAGCGCGAAGGATCGCAGCACCTGCCCGCGCGTCGCGCCCAGCGTCTTGAGGATCGCCGCCTCGCGCAGCCGCGCGCGTTCGCCCGCCGCCGCCGCGCCGATCAGCACCACGAAACCGGTGATCAGCGTGGCGCCCGCCGCCACCGCCGTGGCCCGCGCGATGGCGCCCAGCGCCTCGGTCACCCGGTCGATCGCGTCCTTGATCCGGATCGCGGTGATGTTCGGATAGGCCCCGGCGAGTTCGCGCAGCACCCGTGCCTCGGCCTCCGGCGCGGCATAGACCGTGGCGATATGGGTATGCGGCGCGGCCATGACGGAGGCCGGGTTCATCGTCATCACGAAGCCGATCCCGGCGGTCGAGAAATCGACCTCGCGCAGGCTGGTGATCTCGGCCTCGATGTCGCGGCCGAGGATGTTCACCGTGACCCGGTCGCCAAGCCCCAGGCCGATCTCGTCTGCCTCTTCCCGGGCGAAGCTGACCTGCGGCGGCCCGTCGTAATCCTCCGGCCACCACTGCCCCGCCGTGACCGTCGTGTCGGCGGGCGGCACCGCGGCATAGGTCACGCCGCGGTCGCCGCGCACCACCCAGTGATTGCCCGCCACCTCGCGCGCCGGGCGGCCGTTGATCTCGGTGATCACGCCGCGCATCATCGGCGCGCTTTCCACCTCGCTCACCTCCGGGTCCGCCTTCAGGCGGGCAAGGAAGCCCTCGATCTGGTCGGGCTGGATATCGACGAAGAAATACGACGGCGCGATCTTCGGCAGGTCGCGGTCGATGGCGGAGCGCAGGTTCCAGTCGATCTGCCCGACGGCGGCCAGCACCGACAGGCCAAGGCCGAGCGACAGGATCACCGCCGTCGCCTCTTCGCGCGGCCCGCCGATCGCGGCCAGCGCGGCGCGCAGCCCGGGCCGGCCGCGGGCCAGCCCGGTACCCCGGCGCGCCAGCCAGCGCAGCCCGGCGGCCGCCAGCGTCAGGAGCGCCAGCGCCGCCACGACCCCGCCGAAGGTGCCCAGCGCCAGTTCCGGCAGGCCGGTGAACAGGATCGCGGACAGCAGAAGACCCAGGAGCAGCGCCACCAGCACCATCCCGATCTTCGCCGGGGGCAGCATCCGCCGCCCCGGCCCGATATCGCGAAACAGCGCCGCCGCGCGCACCTCGCCGACCCGCGCCAGCGGCCACAGCGTGAACAGCGCCGCGGTCAGAAGGCCGTAAAGCGCCGCTTCGGCCAAGGGCGCGACCGAGGGCGCGATCTCGACCGGGATCGGCATCCGCGCCTCGATCAGCGGCGCGAGCGCCACCGGCACCACGCCGCCCAGCACAAGGCCCAGCCCCACGCCGACCGCCGCCAGCACGCCGACCTGCACGAGGTAGACGGCGCGGATCGCCGCGCCATTGGCGCCCAGCACCTTCAGGATCGCGATCGTCTCCACCTTGCCGTCGAGGTAGGACCGCACGGCGGCCGAGACGCCGACGCCGCCCACCGCCAGCCCCGCCAGCCCGACGAGCACCAGGAACGATCCCATCCGGTCGACGAAGCGCTCGGCCCCCGGCGCGGCGCGGCGCTTGTCCTGCCAGCGCAGCCCGGCCTCGGGAAACGCCGCCTCCGCCGCCGCGCGGGTGGCCGACAGGTCGGCCCCCTCGGGCAACAGCATCCGGTACTCGGTTTCGTAAAGCGTGCCGGTGCCAAGAAGTTCGGAACCCTCAAGGTCGACGGTCTTCACGATCGTGCGCGGGCCAAGGCCGAAGCCGCCCGCGGCGCTGTCGGGTTCGTAGACCAGCCGCGCGGTCAGCACGAATTCCGCCAGACCCAGCCGGAACCTGTCGCCGGGTTCCAGCCCCATCCGGTCGGCGAGGACACCGTCCATCACCCCGCCGGGCACGCCGCCCGTGCCGGCCAGCGCCTCGGCCATCGGCATCGGCGGGTCAAGCTCGACCGTGCCGGTCAGCGGATAGGCATCGTCCACCGCCTTGACCTGGGTCAGCGCCCGCTCCGCCGCCTCGCCCTCGCCGGCAACGGCCATGGAACGGAAATCGACGATCTCGGACACCGCCGTGGCGGTTTCGTCCATCCAGGCGCGTTCCTCCTCGGTGGCGAAGCGGTAGGTGAATTCGATCTGCGCATCGCCGCCCAGCAGCACCGCGCCCTGGTCGGTCAGGCTGGCGCGGATCGCCTCGCGCACCGTGCCCACCGCGGCGATCGCCGCCACCCCCAGCGCCAGGCAGGCGAGGAACACGGCAAATCCCCGCAGCCCGCCACGCAATTCGCGCCGGGCGATGCGCCAGACGAGGCCGGGGGTCATGCCGCGGCCTCTTCACCCGCCAGCCGCCCGGCGGCCAGCCGCACCACCCGGTCGCAGCGCAGCGCAAGATCCGGCGCATGGGTGACCAGCACCAGCGTGGCCCCGTGCCGGTCGCGCAGTTCGAACAGCAGATCCATGATCGCCTTGCCGTTCTTGGCATCGAGGTTGCCGGTCGGCTCGTCGGCCAGAAGGATCGCGGGCCGCGGCGCCACCGCGCGGGCCAGCGCCACGCGCTGCTGCTCGCCGCCGGACATCTGCGCGGGATAGTGGCCCATCCGCTCGGCCAGGCCCACGGCCCGCAATTCCGTCTCCGCCCGCGCGAACGCGTCTGGCACGCCGGCCAGTTCCATCGGCATCGCGACGTTTTCCAGCGCCGTCATCGTCGGGATCAGGTGGAAGGACTGGAAAACGATGCCCATATTGCCCCTGCGGAAGCGCGCCAGCGCGTCCTCGTTCAGCGCCGTCAGATCCTGCCCCAGGGCCGACACGCTGCCCGAGGTCGCGCGTTCGAGCCCGCCCATGAGCATGAGGAGCGACGATTTGCCCGACCCAGACGGCCCCACCAGACCCACGCTTTCGCCGCGCCGGATGGCGAGCGTGACATCCTTCAGGATCTCGACCGGCCCGGCATTGCCATCCAGCACCAGCCCGGCCCTGTCGAGGGTAAGCACCGCATCGGTCATCGCATCGTCCTTGTTCCACGTCCGAGTGATGGCATATGGCGCGTTTGCGGGCCTGCGCAACCTCGCGCTCGGCCTTGTCATCTCGACGCTGCCCGCCACGGCGGAGCAAATGACGCTGGTGGCGCTGGGCGACAGCCTCACGGCAGGCTACGGCCTGCCGGCAGAAGAGGGCTTCGTGCCGCAGTTGCAGGCCTGGCTTCGCGCGCAGGGCGCCGATGTCGAGGTGATCAATGCCGGTGTGTCGGGCGACACCACCGCGGGCGGATTGTCGCGCATCGGCTGGACGCTGGATGGCGAGCCGGAAACCGACGCAATCATGATCGCCCTGGGCGGCAACGATCTGTTGCGCGGCTTCGCCCCCAAGGCGACGCGGCAATACATCGAGGGCATGATGGACGAGGTCGCGGCCCGCGGCCTGCCGGTCCTGCTGGTGGGGATCGACGCGCCGGGCAACTACGGGCCCGAGTACAAGGAGGAATTCGACGCGATCTTCCCCGAGATGGCCGAACGCTACGGCGCGCTTTACGTGCGCAGCTTCCTCGAACCCCTGGCGGGACGCGACGACCTGCGCGAAACGATGCGCGAGATGATGCAATCCGACGGCATCCACCCCAACGGCAAGGGCGTGGCGCTGATCGTCGAAGGGATCGGCCCGCGGGTGCTGGAACTGCTGAAGCAGGCGCAAGGCTAGCGACCGGCGCACCCGCGCCACCCGGCCACCGGGCGGCACCGCTGGCCAGGCCAGCGGGTCTTGCCCTATCCTGCCGGCATGCGCATGTTCCGGCCCACCGCCTTCAGCCTGCTCGGCGGGGCCCTGATCCTGGCGGGGTTTGTCTACGACCTGGGCTTTGCCGGGTTGCCGTATCAGGATCCGACACCGGCGATGCAGGCCGAATGGCTGTTTCACAAGCGCATCGCCGGGCGGATCGAAATGACGGGAGCGGCGATCCTGTGCATCGGCCTTCTTTGGGGCGCTATCGCCGTGATCGGGCGGGCGATCGGGCGGTGCTGACGACCGGCCGCCCGGCCGGCGCTTGCGTCACTGCGCGTAGCGCATCAGCGTTGCGGCGCGGTCCCGTCCCAGTTCGATCTTGCACGACGTGATCGCGATCCCCGTTCCGGATCCGCCGCCGAAGGTGGCCCCGACGAATTCGCAATGCGCCTCGCGGTAGGCCGCCCAGGCAGATTGCGCGGCCTCCAGCGCCGGCGCGGCGACGGTTCGGCCGGTCGCGCCGTCAAGCTCTTCCGCCGATCGCATCGCGAAGCCAAGATAGATTTCGACCGTGGCATCGACGCGCCCCAGCGTCTCGGAGACGCAGGCCCCGATCTCGACCTGGCTGCCGCCGCCGCATTCCGTCGCCGGATCGGCCAGACCCGCGCCCGGCAAGCCCATGCCGAAGACAGCGGCAACCGCAATCCATCTCATGACGTTCCTCCCGATGATCCCTGTGATCGCGCGGGGGCCGCCCGCCCGCGCAGGATAGGCCCAAACCGGCATCGAGAACAGGCCGGACGTCGCGTGCGCCCGCGTATCTACCACCGGATCCCGAACCGCAGCGCGTCGTAGATGCCGGCGTGGATGTTGCGCGCGGCTACCGCGTCGCCGATCCGGTACAGCGCGAATGGGTCGCCTTCCTTGCGGTCGGGGAAGATTCCACCCGCCCTGTGCCCGGTCAGCGCCGCGTAGTTCACCGCGCCCCGGTTGCGGCTGAGCGGTTTCAGCGCGAAGTAGAGTTCGTCCATCGGCGTGGTCGCGTGTTCGGCCACCACCTGGTCGATCCGCCTCTCTTCCGACCAGCCGGGCGCATAGTCCGACCCCAGCGTGGCGACCAGTTCGTTGCCCTCGCGCCGGATGCCGGCAACGCGGGTGTTGATCGTCACCCGCACGCCGAATTCCTGGAAGGCGCGCATGTAGGGCGCGTGGTTCATGCCGCCGATATCGGCCGCGAGCATCCGCTCGGGGCTGACAAGCTCCACCTCCGCGCCGGCCCGCGCGATCACCTCCGCCGCGCTCATCCCCGCGTGGCTTGCCGCATCGTCGTAGACCAGCACGCGGCCGGCCGGTTTCACCGCGCCCGACAGGATGTCCCAGGTCGATACCGCCAGATCGTCGCCCGCCATGTCGGGCATCTGCGGCAGCCCGCCGGTGGCGATCACGACCACCTCGGGATCGAGGGCGAGCACATCCGCGGCCTCGGCATAGGCGTTGTAGCGGATCTCCACCCCCAGCCGGGCCAGTTCCGCCAGCCGCCAGTCGACGATTCCCACCAGTTCGCGGCGGCGCGGGTTGGCGGCAAGCAGGTTGACCTGCCCGCCCGCGCGGTCGGCGGCCTCCAGCAGCGTCACGGTATGGCCGCGTTCCGCCGCGACCCGCGCGGCCTCCAGCCCCGCCGGGCCGGCGCCGACCACCACCGCGCGCTTCGGCGTCCGGGCGCGCGGGATGACATGCGGCATCTCCGCCTCGCGCCCCGTCGCGGCGTTGTGGATGCACAGCGCCCCGCCACCCTCGTAGATCCGGTCCAGGCAATAGGTCGCGCCGACGCAGGGCCTGATCCGGTCCTCCTGCCCGGCCTTGACGCGGGCGACGATATGCGGATCGGCGATATGCGCCCGCGTCATCCCGACCATGTCCAGCTTGCCCGAGGCGATGGCGTGGCGCGCGGTCGCGACGTCGGGGATCCGCGCGGCATGGAAGACCGGGAATTTCGTCGCCTCCCGCACCTCGCCCGCGAAATCCAGATGCGGGGCCGAGGCCATGCCCTGCACCGGGATCACCCCGGTCAGCGCGGCATCGGTATCGATATGGCCGCGAATGAGGTTGATGAAATCGAACTTGCCCGAAGCGGCGATGCGCCGCGCGATCTCCATCCCTTCCTGCTTCGACAGGCCCTTGTCCCAGTCCTCGTCGGCGACCATGCGGATGCCGACGATGAAATCCGGGCCCACGGCGGCGCGCACCGCGTCGATCACCGCCCAGGTGAAGCGCAGCCGGTTGTCGAGGCTGCCGCCCCAGTCGTCCGCGCGCCGGTTGGTGGCGGGGGACCAGAAACTGTCCATCAGGTGGCCGTAGGATTCGAACTCGATCCCGTCCAGACCGGCGGCCTGCATCCTTTGCGCCGCCGTGGCGTAATCGGCCACGATCCGCTCGATATCCCAGTCCTCCGCCTCCTTCGGGAAGGCCCGGTGGGCGGGCTCGCGCACCGGGCTGGCCGACAGGACCGGCAGCCAGAACCCCTTGTTCCAGCCGGTGCGGCGGCCCAGATGGGTCAGCTGGATCATCACCGCGCAGCCTTCCTCGTGGCAGTCCTGCACCAGCCGCTTCATCGGCTCCACGATCTCGTCGCGCCAGGCGTGAAGGTTGCCGAAGGCCTCGGGACTGTCCTGGCTGACGATGGCGGACCCGGCCGTCATCGTCAGCGCGATGCCGCCCTTGGCCTTCTCGCGATGGTAAAGCCGGTAGCGTTCCAGCGGCAGCCCGTCCTCGGAATAGCTGGGCTCATGCGCCGTCGACATCACCCGGTTCTTCAGCCACAGATGCTTCAGGCGGTAGGGCTGCATCAGCGGATCGTTGGACATCGGCCTCTCCCTGTTTCGTCCCATCCTCGTCACCTGCCCCCTTCCCACGCTGGCCCGTTCGCGTCATGACGGGGCCGGTGCGCGGCATCGGGAGGGCGGCGGAATGGATATCATCGGCAAGCTTCGGGCGATCCTCGGCCCGGCACAAGTGCTCACCGGCGCGGATGCCGCGCGCTACGGCCGGGAATGGACGGGCAAGTATCGCTGGCAGCCGCGGGCCGTCGCCCGGCCCGGCACGACGGCCGAGGTGTCCGAGACGGTCCGCGCCGCCGCGGAGGCCGGGCTGGCGATCGTGCCGGTCGGGGGCCACACCGGGCTGACCGGCGCGACCGAGGCGGAGGGCGCGCTGATGATCTCGCTGGAACGGATGAACCGGATCCGGCAGATCCGGCCCGAGGCCCGCGTCGCGGTGGTCGAGGCCGGCGTGGTGCTGTCGCGGCTGCACGACGCCGCCGCGGCGCATGACCTCGTGTTCCCGCTGACCTTCGGCGCCCGCGGCTCGGCGATGATCGGCGGCTGCCTTGCCACCAACGCGGGCGGCTCGAACGTGCTGCGCTACGGCTCCACCCGCGGCCTGTGCCTGGGGCTGGAGGCGGTGCTGGCCGACGGCCGGGTGCTGAACCTGATGACGGAACTGCACAAGGACAATTCCGGCTACGACCTGAAAGACCTGTTCATCGGCTCCGAGGGCACGCTCGGGATCATCACCGCCGCCGTGCTGAAACTGGTGCCGAAGCCGCGCGCCTATGCCACCGCGCTGGTGGCGATGCCCGGCCTCGCCCCGGCGCTGGGGCTGCTGAACCGGCTGCGGGAACGCACCGGCGGCGGGGTCGAGGCCTTCGAATACATGCCCGCCGTCTATGCCGCGCGGCTGGCCCGGCATCGGCCCGACCTGGCCTTCCCGTTCACCCCGGACCCGCCCGCCACGATCCTCGTCGAGGTCGGCGCGACCGCCCCGGCGCTGTGCAACCCGGAACCGGACGGCACGCTCCCGCTGACCGTGATGCTGGAGGACGCGCTGGCCGAGGCGATCGAGGCCGGCGCGGCCAGCGATGCCGTCGTCGCCCGGACCGAGGCGCAGCGCGCCGAATTCTGGGCCCGGCGCGAGGCGGCGGCGGAAATCACGCTGACCGAAACCCCGATCGTCGACACCGATATCGCGGTGCCGCTCGACCGGGTGGAAACGTTCCTCGCCCGGATGCACCAGCGCCTTGCCGGGATCGACCCGAAGGCGCGCGAGATGGTCGTCGCGCACCTGGGCGACGGCAACGTGCACTACACCGCCTATCCCTCGCGCGACGATCCCGCGCTGGGCGACGCGATCCGCGCGGCGGTGGACGAGGTCGCCACCGCGCTTGGCGGCTCGTTTTCGGCCGAACACGGCGTGGGGCTGTCGAAGAAGGGCTCGATGGCGCGGCTGAAGGATCCGGTCGCGCTTGAGGTGATGCGCGCGATCAAGGCCGCCTTCGACCCCGAGGGCCGGATGAACCCCGGCAAGCTTCTGCCCTGACGCCTGCCGCGACGGGCCTCAGCGCCAGTCGAAGAACCCCGGCCCGGCCCAGCAGCCGGCGCGCAAGGTCGCGGCCCAGCGCCGCGCCCTCGGCCGCCGGCCCGCGGATCTCGTCGGCCACGGCCTCGGACCCGTCGGGGCGCAGGATCTCGCCGCGAAGCCAGACCTCGCCGTCGTCCAGCAGCGCCAGCCCCGCGATCGGCGTCTCGCACGATCCGTCCAGTTCGGCGAGGAACCCGCGTTCGGCATCCAGCCGCAACCCGGTGTCACGGTGGTGGATGGCCGCCAGCATCGCCGCCACGCGGTCGTCGGCCACCCGCCGCTCTACCCCGATCGCGCCCTGCGCCACGGCGGGCAGCATCTCCTCGGGGTCGATCGGGCCGCGCGCGACATCCGCCATGCCCAGCCGGTTGAGCCCAGCCATCGCCAGGAAGGTCGCCACGGCCACGCCGTCCTCGAGCTTCCGCAGCCGGGTCTGCACGTTGCCGCGAAACTCCACCAACTGCAGGTCGGGCCGGCGATGCGCCAGTTGCGCCCGCCGCCTGAGGCTGGAGGAACCGACGATCGCGCCCTGCGGCAGATCGGCGATTCCCGCCGCCGAGGGCGAGACGAAGGCATCGCGCACGTCCTCGCGCGGCAGGTAGCAATCGATCACCAGCCCGGCCGGCTGCTCCACCGGCATGTCCTTCATCGAATGCACCGCGATGTCGATGCCGCCGTCGATCAGCGCCTCCTCGATCTCGCGGGTGAACAGGCCCTTGCCGCCGATTTCCTTCAGCGCCTTGTCCAGCACCTGGTCGCCGGTGACCTTGATCACAACGATCTCGAAGGCCGCCTCGGGCAGGTCATGCGCCGCCATCAGCCGGGCGCGGGTCTCGTGGGCCTGCGCCAGCGCCAGCGGCGAACCGCGGGTGCCGATGCGCAGGGGACGGTCGGGTGTGGGCATGTCCTGTGTCATGGCCGAAGCCTTACCCGCACGTCAGCCCCCTGACAACGCCCGAGACCCGGCTGCGCGCAAGGATTGACACGCGCCGCGCAAGCGGCGACGCAGGGACAACCAAGGAGGCCCCGATGAGTGACAAGACGATCCTGCGCGCCCTTGCGGGCGAGGTGCTGCCCACCCCGCCGGTCTGGCTGATGCGGCAGGCCGGGCGCTACCTGCCCGAATACCGCGCCACCCGCGCGCAGGCGGGGGATTTCCTGTCGCTGTGCTACACGCCCGATCTCGCCGCCGAGGTCACCCTGCAACCGATCCGCCGCTTCGGCTTCGACGCGGCGATCCTGTTCGCCGACATCCTGCTGCTGCCGCAGGCGCTGGGCCCGAAACTGTGGTTCGTCACCGGCGAGGGGCCGCGGATGGAAACCACCACCACCGCGGCCGGGGTCGCGGCGTTGAAGCCGGTCGAGGCGATCCACGACACGCTCGCGCCGGTCTACGAGACCGTGCGCATCCTCGCCCGCGAACTCCCGCGCGAGGTCACGCTGATCGGCTTCGCCGGCGCGCCCTGGACGGTGGCGACCTACATGACCGCCGGTCGCGGCACCAAGGACCAGGCCCCCGCCCACGCGATGAAGGCCGAGGACCGCGCCGCCTTCGGTGCGCTGATCGACAAGATCACCGAGGCGACGATCGAATATCTCTCGGAACAGGTGAATGCCGGGGCCGAGGTGGTGAAGCTCTTCGACAGTTGGGCCGGCAGCCTCAAGGGCCAGGATTTCGACGATTTCGCCCTCGCCCCCGCGCGCCGGATCATCGCCGAGATGAAAAGCCGCTATCCCGGCCTGCCGGTCATCGCCTTCCCGCGCGAGGCCGGCGAACGCTACATCGGCTTCGCCGCCGCCACCGGCGCCGATTGCGTCGCGCTCGACAACTCGGTCGACGCCGAATGGGCCGCGGCGCATGTCCAGACCGGCGGCTGCGTGCAGGGCAATCTCGATCCCCGGCACATGGTCACCGGCGGGCAGGCCCTTGTCGACGAGACGCGCCGCATCGTCCAGGCCTTCTCGAACGGCCCGCATATCTTCAACCTCGGCCACGGCATCACGCCCGAGGCCGATCCCGACAACGTCACGCTTCTGATCGAGACGATCCGCAACGGGTGAGTCGACGGGCGGTCAGGGATCGCCCGCAGGGCGACCGCCGAAGGCGGCGCGGCACGCGTCCTTGACGGGCCGGCGACTCGCCCAGACCATCGAGGGGGCGTCTGAAGGGGCAGAAGGCCGCTTCAGGCGCTTCCCCAGCCGATCCCCGGCCGGGTCGGTGCGAAACGGCCGCCGCCGGGCGCCCCGCCGCCGGGCGGGGCTCGATGCCCCGCGCGGCGGCAAACCCGTCGGGGTCGCGCGCTCAGGGCCATTTCGCCACCGGCGGCAAGCTCATCAGCACCGCGTTGGCGTCATGGCCGGTGGCAAGGCCGAACTTCGTGCCGCGGTCGTAGACGAGGTTGTATTCGGCATAAAGCCCGCGGTGGACCAACTGCGCCTCGCGGTCGGCCTCGGTCCAGGCCTGCCCGCGCCGGCGCTCGGTGACCGGCAGGAAGGCGGGCAGGAAGGCGCGGCCCACGTCCTGCGTGAAGGCGAAATCGCGCTCCCAGTCGCCGGTGTTGAGATCGTCGTAGAAGATGCCGCCGACGCCCCGCGCCCGGCCCCGGTGCGGCACGAAGAAATACTCGTCCGCCCAGGCCTTGTAACGGTCGTAGAGATCGGCGCCATGCCCGTCGCAGGCGCCTTTCAGCACCGCGTGGAACGCCGCCGTATCCTCGCCGTACTCGATGCAGGGGTTCAGGTCCGATCCGCCGCCGAACCACCAGGCGTGCGGGGTCCAGAACATCCGCGTGTTCATGTGAACCGCCGGGCAATGCGGGTTCTGCATATGCGCCACCAGGCTGATGCCCGAGGCCCAGAACCGCGGATCGTCTTCCATCCCCGGCACGCCGCGCGCGGCCATCGCCTTCTGCGCCGCCGCACCCAGCCGGCCATGCACGGTGGAGACGTTGACGCCGACCTTCTCGAACACCCGGCCGCCGCGCATCACGCTCATCAGCCCGCCGCCGGCATCCGATCCGTCATCGCTGGCGCGCACCGTCTCGCTCACCTCGAACCGGCCGGCGGGCAGGGTGGCGGTGGGCCCCGTGGCCTGGCTGTCTTCCTGCGCCTCGAAGGCGGCCACGATCTCGTCGCGCAACTGCCGGAACCAGGCCGATGCGCGGGCCTTGCGATCGTCGAAATCCTCGGTCATTCGATCCTCCCTCGAAGCTTCCCTTCAGCTAGCAGGTCCGCGGCGCCGCGACCAGACGCTGACAAGGACCGCACCGCAGGCTAGACTCGCGCCGTCCGACCCGGAGGTTCAGATGCGTCGTCTGCTGATTGGCTGTCTCGCGCTGCTGGCCGCCTGCGCCACCCCGCAGGAGGCCTGCGTCAACTCCGCCATGCGCGAGTTGCGCGTCATCGACCGGCTGGTGGCGGAGGTTCGCGGCAATCTCGACCGCGGCTACGCGCTGGTGGAGCGGACGGCCTGGCGGCGCAGCTGGCAACTGTGCGACCCGCCCGTCGCCGCAACCGAGGACAGCCCGGCGCAGCCGGCGCGGTGGTGCTGGGTGCGCGAACCCTACACGGTGACCGACAGGGTGCCGATCGACCCGGTGGCGGAACGCCGCAAGCTTGACGGCCTGATCGAGCGGCGCGCGGCCGAGGCGCGGCGCGCCGAGGCGGCGGTGGCCGAATGCCGGGCGCTCTATCCCGAATAGGCCAACAGGTCAGTGCGCCGGCGCGCCGACCGGGTCCAGCAGCATCCGCCCGCCATCGACGGTGACGATCTGCCCGGTCAGGAAGGGCGCCGCATCCGAGGCAAGGAACTGCACGGTTTCCGCGATCTCCGTGGCCGGGGCGATCCGGCCCATCGGCGTACCCTTGGTGATCTTCAGCCGCCATTCCGGGGTTTCCTTGAGCGCGTTCTGCAGGCTCGCGCTCATCACGCTGCCGAAGGACACGCCGTTCACCCGCACCCGGTGCGGCGCCAGCGCCAGCGCCAGCGACCGCGTCGCCTGGTCGAGCGCGGCGGCGGAAACCGAATAGGCCAGAAGCTCGGGATGACTGCGCTGGCTGACGATCGAACTGATGTTCACGATCACGCCCGCCGTCTCGTCCTCGTTGCCGTCGCGTTCGGCCTGGGCGATCATCCGCTTCGCCGTGGCCTGGCTGAGCTTGACCGTGCCGAGCAGGTTCTGGCGCAGCATCGTCTCCAGCGCGGCATCATCGCCCAGCGGATCGGAGCGCATGACCTGGCGTGCGGCGTTGACCAGGATATCGACCCGGTCGAAGGCATCGGCGGTGGCGGAAAGCAGGTTGGCGACCGTCAGCTTCTCGCACAGGTCGCCGGCAAAGAACCGTGCCGGCCCCTCGCCATCGGCATTGCCGGCCTCGCCGAATTCCTCGGCCAGCCTGTCCTCGTCGAGATCGGCGCACATCACGTTGGCCCCGCGGGCGAGGAAATGCCGCGCGATGGCAAGGCCGAGGCCGTTGGCGGCGCCGGTCACGATGGCGGTCTTGCCGGAGATCGAAAGGGACATGTCGGTTCCAAACTGATTCTGGGGGCGCAGAGTAGCGGCTTTCCCGCCGCGGTTCACCCGCGGGAACGCCGGCGGACCGCACCGGGCGCGAGTTTGCCCCCGCGACCCGGTCCGGCGGCGGCAAACAGCTTGAACCCGCCGGTTCCGCCGATTTCCGTGACCTCCTGGAACGCCTGCCGCAGCACGGCCTCGTAGGGCAGGTGCCGGTTGGCAACCATCCATAACCGGCCCTGCGGCACCAGCATCGTCGACGCGGCGCGGATGAAGGCCTGGCCGAGGTCGGGTTCCGCGGCCCGGCCAGAGTGGAACGGCGGGTTCATCACGATCCCGTCGAACGGCGCCTCGGGACGGAACCGCGTGACATCGGCCCAGTGAAACCGCGCGCGCGGGTCGGCGATGTTGCGGCGCGCGCAGTCCAGCGCGACGTGATCGGCCTCGACGAGGTGCAGCTCTTCCACCTCGGGGCGGGTCAGCACCTGCGCGGCCAGCCAGCCCCAGCCGGCGCCGAGATCGGCGATCCGCGGCGGCATCCGGTCCGGCAGCGCCGCGGCCAGCGCGACCGAGCCGGGATCGGGACCGTCGGCGGAAAACACCCCCGGCAGCGTCACGAAGCCCGGCGCGACCTCTACCGCGCGGGCGCGCCAGTCGGCGAAGGCGTCCGCCCCCGGCGCGGCGAACGCCGCGACCTTGCCATGCGCCTTCGACAGCACCTCTCCGACGCCGGCGCGCGCGCGCAGGTCGCGCAGCGTCGGCTCCACCCCGTCGGTCTTCTGCCCGTCGATCCAGACCGGCGCGCCGGCCGGCACCGTCGCCACCGCCGCGGCGATCCGGGCGCGGCCCGCCGTGCGGGCGCGGGGCAGGAAGACGATCGCGGCCGCCGCGGCCGTGCCTTCGGGGATCGCGGCCGCCACCTGCCAGCCGCGCGCCGCCCAGGCGTCGTGGTCGGGCCGCATCGGCTGCACGATCAGCGTTCGGTCGCGCGGCAGTGCTGACAGGTCCGCCCCCGCAGGCGGGCCGATCGCCAGCACCGTTCCGGCGGCCGGAAGCGCGTCGCCGCCCGCAAGGGCGAGGGTGAGGCGGGAGGCACTCATCGCGGCACGCCGGGGACCGGCGCTATTCCTTTTCCATCGTGCACTGAAGCGGATGCTGGTGCCGGCGCGAGAAATCCATCACCTGCGCCACCTTGGTCTCGGCCACCTCGAAGGAAAACACGCCGACGACCGCGACGCCCTTCTTGTGCACCGTCAGCATGATCTCGAAGGCTTGCGAATGGTTCATGCCGAAGAACCGCTCCAGAACATGCACGACGAATTCCATCGGCGTGTAATCATCGTTCAGAAGCAGCACCTTGTAGAGCGGCGGGCGCTGCGTCTTGGTCCGGGTCTTGGTGACGACCGAGGTTTCGCCGTCCCGGTCATCGTCCTGGTCTGACATGATCAAGGGCCGCATCGGCAAGGCGAACTCCGGGGATTCGGGGGCTAGGCTGGCAGGGGCACAATATAAAACCTCCGCCCGCGCTGAAAAGGCCTCGATCGCGTGGATTGAACACACCCCGTCACCGGTGCAGAAAAGAGCCGGAGGATTGCCATGCCGAACACAGCCCGACTTGCCGCGATCGGCTTCGACGCCGACGACACGCTGTGGCACAACGAACGCTTCTTCCGTCTGACGCAGGAACGCTTCCTGGCGCTCCTGGCGGACCATGCCGAACCCGACCATCTCGCCGACCGGCTGCTGGCGGCGGAACGACGGAACCTTGGCCACTACGGCTTCGGCATCAAGGGTTTCGTGCTGTCGATGATCGAGACGGCCGTCGAGGTGACCGAGGACAGGGTACCCGGCGGGGTGATCCACGAGATCCTGTCGGCCGGGCGCGAGATGCTGGAGCACCCGATCGAGCTTCTGCCCCATGCCCGCGCCGCGGTCGAGGCGCTGGCGGGGCGCTACCGGCTGGTGCTGATCACCAAGGGCGACCTGCTGGACCAGGAACGCAAGCTGGCGCAGTCGGGGCTGGGCGACCTGTTCGACGCGGTCGCGATCGTGTCGCAGAAAACCGCGCGCACCTATACCGAGACATTCGCCCGCGAGGGCGTCACGGCCGAACGCGCGGCGATGGTCGGCAACTCGCTGAAATCCGATGTGATTCCGGCGCTCGAGGCCGGCGCATGGGCGGTGCATGTCCCGCACGAGGTGACCTGGGAACTGGAACGCGCCGACCGCCCAGAGGGCCATCCGCGCTTCGCCGAGATGCCGGACCTTTCGGGTTTCGCGGACTGGGTCGAATCGCTGTCGGCCTGACACCAGATATTGTGGCGGAGGCCTGGCTGCGGCCCATATCTGGACCGGGCGCTGCAAGTTGTCGCAGGAGAGCCGCCAAAGTCTTTGAAAATAAGGTGTTTTCCGCCGACCATGGCTGTGCTAGCCTTGGAGCAACAACAAGGTCCGGCCGGCAAGAGCCGCGACCACGAGGCAGAAAAAGGGTTGAAACCGTGACCACCGGTGTCTTGCGGCGTGGCCGTTCCGTTTTTTCCATCCTCCTCGTCGTGGCGATCCTGCTTTGGGCAGCCGCCGTTCGGGCCGCCCCCTTCGCCTCGTTCGTGATCGACGCGCGCACCGGCGAGGTGCTGCATGCCGAGAACGCCGACACCCGCCTGCATCCCGCCTCGCTGACCAAGATGATGACCCTCTACCTCGCCTTCGAGGCGGTGGAGCGCGGCGAGATCACGCTTGACACGATGGTCACGATCTCGCGCCACGCCGCGGCGGAACCGCCCTCCAAGCTTGGCCTGCGCGCAGGTCAGAAGATCGCGCTGCGCCACCTCATCCGGGCCGCCGCGATCAAGTCGGCCAACGACGCGGCCACCGCGATCGGCGAGGCGATCGAGGGTTCCGAGGCCGCCTTCGCGCGGCGGATGAACCGCACCGCCAAGGCGATGGGCATGGACCGGACGAATTTCAAGAACGCGCACGGCCTGACCGAAGCGGGCCATCTGTCGACCGCGCGCGACATGGCGACGCTGGGCCGGCACGTGTTCTACGACTACCCGGAGTACTACAACCTGTTCTCGCGCATCACCGCGGATGCGAAGGTCGCGCAGGTCCGCAACACCAACCGGCGGTTCCTGAATGCCTACGAGGGCGCGGACGGGATCAAGACCGGCTACACCTCGGCCGCCGGGTTCAATCTCGTCGCCTCGGCCCAGCGCGGGCAGGAGCGGATCATCGGCGTGGTGTTCGGCGGCAAGTCGACGGTCTGGCGCAACGAAAAGATGGCCGAACTGCTGGACCTGGGGTTTCGCAAGGCGCCCAGCCGCGTCGCGGTGCTGAAGCCCGAGCGTCCGCCCTACCAGCCGGGCGGTGGCGGCGGCGTCGCGCGGGCCAGCGGCGCGGTGATGACCAGCCTGCGTCCGCAGCCGCGCCCCGACGGCCCGGCAGCGCCGGAGCCGGTGGCCATCGCCCTGAACGATGCGATCGCGGCCGCAGTGGCGGAAGCGCACGGCACCGGCGTACCGGCGCCGGCCGAACCGGAGGCCCCCGCACGGGTCGAGGTCGTGCTGGCCAGCGCCGCCGCACCCCGGCCCGAACCGCGGCCGGACACGGCGACCGCACCGGAGATCGAGATTGCCGGCGCCGGCGAGACACCGTCACCCGAGGTCGTGCGCCCGGACGTCGCGGCGGGCGACGGCCCGATCTTCCTTCCGCAAAGCGAACCGCAGCCCGAAACGCTGAAACTGGCCGGCGCGCTTGAATCGCTGGCCCCCGCCGGCACAACGACCGCGGCCCCCGCGGCCCCGCCGCAACGGCAGGCCTCGATCGTGCTGGCCTCGGTCGAACCGGCGGCGACGGCCCAGGCCGAGGCGCCGCGCGAAGTGGTCAGCCGCGTCTCGACCTCGGGTGGGCGGCATTTCGGCATACATCTCGGCCGCGAAGGCACGCGCGATGCCGCCGAACGCAAGCTTCTGCGTGCCGCCCTGTCCGAGATCGACATGTTGTCGGAGGCGCTGCGCAAGGTGGTTCGGCGCGACACGGGCTTCGACGCGAACTTCGTCGGCATGACGGAGATCGGGGCGCAGCGTGCCTGCGAACGCCTGACCGCGCGCGGCGAAGCCTGCAGCGTGATCGCGCCCTGAGACGTTCGACCGGCCGTTCAGGGCTTGGGGTGATCGTCCCAGTCGTCGGACAGGATGCGCCGGGCATCGCCCTCGGGATCGTCGTACTGCTTGCCCCTGAGCGACCAGAAGAACGCCGCCAGGCCGATTCCGCCAAGGAACAGGGACACCGGGATCAGGAAGGCCAGAACTTCCATTCCGTCACCGCCTGAGCCTGAGGGCGTTCAGCGTCACCGTGATCGACGACGACGACATCGCCAGCGCCGCGATCAACGGGGTGCACAGCCCGACCACGGCCAGCGGCACGGCGATCAGGTTGTAGACATTGGAAATCCCGATGTTCTCGCGGATCCTGCGGATCGCCCGGCGCGAGGTTTCCACCGTTTCGGCCACGGGCGTCAGCGTACCGCCCATCAGCACGATGTCGGAGGCGGTGCGCGCCGCGTCGAGCGCGGTGGCCGGCGAGATCGACACATGCGCACCGGCCAGCGCAGCGGTATCGTTCAGCCCGTCGCCGACCATCAGTACCTTGCGGCCCTCGGCCGTCAGCCGCGCGACACGGTCGGCCTTTTCCGCCGGCAGAACGCCCGCGCGCCAGTGTTCGATCCCCAGGCGCTGCGCCAGCGCGGCAACCGGCGCCTCGGCATCGCCGGACAGCAGTTCCACCCGAAGCCCGCGCGCGACAAGCGCCTGCACGGTCTCGGCCGCGCCGTCGCGCAGGCGGTCGGCGAAGGTGAACTCGCGCGGCGGTTCCTGGCCGATGCGCAGCCAGGCGGCGGTGTCCGCGCCGGCCTCGGCGCCGACCCAGGCGGCGCGGCCGAACCGCACGGACCGCTCGCCGCAGCGGCCTTCCACGCCGTATCCCGGCACTTCGCGCAACCCGGTGACCGCGGCGGGGCCGATGCCCATGGACGTTGCCGCCTCGGCCAGCGCGCGCGCCAGCGGATGTGACGATCCGGCGGCCAGCGCCAGCGCCACGGCGACCGTCTCGCGCGGATGCTCGCCAAGGTTGGTGGGCTCCGGCCGGCCCTCTGTCAGCGTGCCGGTCTTGTCGAACACCACCGTGTCGACCTCGGCCAGACGTTCAAGCGCGGTGCCGTCCTTGATCAGCACGCCCCGCCGGAACAGCCGGCCGGAGGCCGCCGTCATCACCGCCGGCACGGCCAGGCCCAGCGCGCAGGGGCAGGTGATGATCAGCACCGCCGCGGCGATATTGGTGGCCTGCCGCATGTCGCCGGCATAAAGCATCCAGCCCGCCCAGCTGAGCCCGGCGAGGATATGGACGCCCGGCGCGTAGTATTTCACGATCCGGTCGGCGATCGAGGTGTAGCGCCCGCGCCCGGCCTCGGCCACCGCCACGAGGTCGGCCATCCGGTGCAGCGAGGAATCGCGCCCCGCCGCGGTCACCCGCAGCACCAGGGGGCCGGTCAGATTCATCTCGCCCGCGGCCAGCGCCGTGCCCGGCCCGGCGAAGGCGGGCAGGCTTTCGCCGGTCAGAAGCCCGCGGTCGATCTCGCTCGTGCCGTCCTCCACCACGCCATCGGCCGGCACCCGCGCGCCGGGCAGCACCCGCACAAGATCGCCAACGGCCAGTTCGGCCACCGGCACCACGGCCTCGCCCGCCCCGGTCAGCCTGAGCGCGCGCGGCACTTCCAGCGCCGCCAGTTCCTGCGCCGCGGATCGCGCGACGGCGCGGGTACGATGATCGAGGAACCGCCCGATCAACAGGAAGAAGGTCAGCGCCACGGCGGCATCGAAATAGGCGTGTTCGCCCGAGTTCCACGTCTCGTAAAGCGAGGTGCCGGCCGCCAGCAGGATCGCCAGCGAGATCGGAGCATCCATGTTGAGCTGCCCCGCCCGGAACCCGGCCAGGGCGGAGCGGAAGAACGGCTGCGCGGCGAACGCGATGGTCGGCAAGGCGATGGCCGCCGAAATCCAGTGGAACAGGTCGCGCGTCGCGTCCTGCGCGCCCGACCAGACGGCGATCGACAGGAGCATCACGTTCATCATCGCGAAGCCCGCCACGCCCATCCGCATCATCAGGTCGCGGCCGGTCGTGTCGGTGCCGCTGGCCCGCAACATACCGGAGTCCAGCTCGTGCGCGGTGTAGCCCAGGCGCGCGACCTCGGGGATCAGATCGGCCGCGGTCACGCCCGGCGCCGCCTCGACGCTGATGCGCTTCAGCGTCAGGTTCACGCGGGCGGAACGAACCTGCGGCAGTTTCTCCAGCCCCTTTTCCAGCGTCGAGATGCACAGCGCGCAATGCGCGCCGGGCACCGAAAGAAGCACCGGCGCGGAGTCGTCGGCCCGCGCGGCGGCCGCGACATCGGCCGCCGCGGGGGCGACGGCGCAGGCCGGGCAGGCCGAGACCGAGGGAGTTACGGTGCCGTCCAAAAGGTCACTCCCGCACGAACAGGTCGATCCGCTGGTGGAACCGCGTGCCGTCCTCGGCGAAGGCCTCCAGCTGCATCATCCACTTGCCGTGGCCAAGGCTGGCCGGCGCCTCGTAGACGCTGCCCAGTTGAATGAACTCGGGCGTGAAATCCTCGCCCCGCGACGTCGTGCGCCCGACCAGGGCGGAGACCTCGGAGACTGGCGCGGGCTGGCCCGCCGCATCACGGAAGTCCAGCAGCAGGCGACCGTCCTGATAGGTCGCCTCCAGCGTCCAGCCCAGCGCCTCCTGCGCGGCGCGATCGCGATCGAAGCTTTGCGACGCGACGTAGGAGTTCTTGACCTCCAGCCCCGGAAACGTGCCGACCGCCTTGTAGGCCATGAAGAAGTTGACGATGAAGATGATGCCGAAAAAGGTCACGGCGATGGCCAGAACCTTGCGGCCGGTGAGCGGAGCGGTCATCTCAGTTTTCCTTCCCGTTGAAGACGACGTCGGAGTGGACGCGCGCGGCGCTGTCGAGATCCTGCACCCAGATCCGGATGTCGGTGTGTTCGCTTTGCGCCGGCACGCTGCCCGGCGGGGCGACGACGTAAAGCCGCTGGGTGCGCGTCTCGTTCGGCGGCACCATGACGAAATTCGCGTCCGTCCCCTCGAGCGACGATGTGAACTGGAACGGCTGGTCCGAGGTCACGGTGATCTCGAACGGGCGTTCCTCGTGCTGCTTGTTGCGCAGCCGGATCTCGTAGGTGTTGCGGATCGATCCGTCGGACAGGGTGACGTAGATCGGGTTCCGCACCGGCGTGACGTTCACGTCGATGGGCGAGCGCACGAACAGCGCCACCACAAGGCCCACGCCCACCGCGCTCCACAACGCGGTGTAAAGGATCGTGCGCGGCCGGAAGATGTGCTTCCAGATCTGCCGGGGGTGTTCGCCGGCGCGTTCGAGGCGTTCGTCCTTCAGCGCGAGGTAGTCGATCAGCCCGCGCGGCTTGCCGATCTTCTCCATCACCTCGTCGCAGGCGTCGATGCACAGCGCGCAGGTGATGCACTCAAGCTGCTGGCCGTCGCGGATGTCGATCCCCATCGGGCAGACGTTGACGCAGGCCATGCAGTCGATGCAGTCGCCCAGCTGCTCGGCGCCCTCGGCCTTGCGATGCTTGCCGCGCGGTTCGCCCCGCCACTCGCGATAGGCGACCGTGATCGTGTCCTCGTCCATCATCGCGGCCTGGATCCGCGGCCAGGGGCAGGCGTAGATGCAGATCTGTTCGCGCGCGAAGCCGCCGAACAGGAAGGTCGTCGCGGTCAGCACCCCCATCGTCGTGTAGGCCACCGGATGGGCCTGCAGCGTCACCAGGTCGCGCAACAGCGTCGGGGCATCGGTGAAGTAGAACACCCAGGCCCCGCCGGTGGCGAGCCCGATCAGAAGCCAGATCGTCCATTTCGTGATCCGAAGCCGGAACTTTCGCGCGTCCCACTTCTGGTTCCACAAGCGGACGCGGGCGTTGCGATCGCCCTCGACCCAGCGTTCGACAAGCACGAAGAGATCGGTCCAGACCGTTTGCGGGCAGGCATAGCCGCACCACACCCGCCCCAGCGCCGAGGTGAACAGGAAAAGCCCCAGCCCGGCCATGATCAGAAGCCCGGCGACGAAGTAGAATTCGTGCGGCCAGATCTCGATCATGAAGAAAAAGAAGCGCCGGTTCGCGAGATCGACCAGCACCGCCTGGTCCGGCATGTCGGGGCCGCGATCCCAGCGCAGCCAGGGCGTGACGTAGTAGATGCCCAGGGTGATCGCCATGATCACCCATTTGAGGTTGCGGAACGTCCCCTTCACGCGGCGCGGAAAGACGGGGACGCGCGCGGCATAGAGGCTTTCGGGTTGTTCGGACGGGCTCACGGGATTCTCCGTTGGCGGGCGGTATCGGACCCAGATAGCCGGCCCGCGCGCGGCCGGGCTTTGACATGCGTCAAAATGGAGGTCCATGATGCATGAAATGGCACCGGCGCCCCCAGGAAACGCGCGAACAGGACGGGGCGCCGGTGCTCTGGTCCGGGTATGACCCGAGGCCCGTTCGCATGATGCGCCGATGGCCGGCGGCTGCCTTGACTTGGGTCAACTTGCATCGGGCATTCAGGCTGCGGCGCGCTGCCGCAGGCGCGCGATGCCGCGGGTCCGCCGAACGGAAAACGGGGGGCCGATGGCCCCCCGTCCGGGTCGTTCGCGATGGCCGGAGGCGCTATTCGCCGCCGCCCAGTTGGTGCACGTAGACCGCGACCGCGGCGATATCCGATTCCGACAGGCGGCTTTGCCACGGCGGCATCACGCCGTAGCGCGAGTAGGTCACCGTTTCCGTCAGCGCCGCCACGTCGCCGCCGTAAAGCCAGATCGCGTCGGCAAGGTTCGGCGCGCCCTGGTAGATGTCGCCCGATCCGTCCTCCATGTGACAGGCCGCGCAATTGTCGAGGTAGACGGTCTCGCCCGCCGCGGCGAGGGTCGCGTCATGCTCCTGCCCCGACAGTTGCAGGACGTACTGCACCACCTCGTCGATCTGCTGGTCTTCCAGCAGGCCGTCGGCCCCGAAGCGCGGCATCTCCGAGTAGCGCGAGTCGAGGTCTTCCTCGTTGCGGATGCCATGCCGGATCGTGGTGTGGATCGATTCGATGTCACCGCCCCACAGCCAGTCGTTGTCGAGCAGGTTCGGGTAGCCCACCGCGCCGGCGGCGCCGGACCCGTGGCACTGCGCGCACCAGGTGCGGAACACGGCCGCGCCGGCGTTTGCGGCAAAGGCGTTGAGTTCGGTGTCATCGGCGATCGTCGTCAGATCGGCCGCGGCCAGCCGCGCCTCGATCTCGGCATTGGCCGAGGCGTAGCGCTCGATCTCGGCGGCGACGGCAAGGCGGGTATCGCCGGCGGCCGACTTGCCCAGGATGCCCTGCGTGGCGGAAGAGACCAGCGGCCAGGCCGGGTAGGCGATCGTGTAGATCACGCCCCAGACGATCGTGGCGTAGAAGGTCCACAGCCACCAGCGCGGCAGCGGCGTGTTCAGTTCCTCGATCCCGTCCCACTCGTGGCCCGTGGTCTCGTAGGTCTTCTTGACCGGTTGCTTGCTCATTCGTCAGGCCTCCTTGGCCGCGCCGGGCGCGGCGCGACGGGCGGACCCGTCATCGCCGGCCGGCTTGTCTTCGTACCGGAACGGGATGTTCGCGATGTCCTCGTGCACCTTGCGGCTGCCGGGCCGGAAGGCCCAGACGACCACGCCGAGGAAGAACAGCAGCAGTGCCAGCACCGCCCAGCTGTCCGCGAACTGGCGCAACATGGTGTAGGTTTCCATCGGTCCCCTCCCTCAGCGCGCCGGATCCGGCTGGAAGGTCGAGAAGTCGACCATCGTGCCCAGGATCTGCAGATAGGCGACAAGCGCGTCCATCTCGGTCAGCTCGGGCTGGCCGTCGAAGTTGCGCACCTGCGCCTTGGGATAGCGTTCCAGCAGCCCCTCGGTGTCGGCGAAGGGATCGACCTGCGCGGCGAAATCGGCCTTGGCGGCCTCGATCATCTCGCTGGTATAGGGCACGCCCACCATGGCATCGGTCTTGAGCCGGTCCTCGATGTACTCCGCATCGATCTCGCGGTTCATCAGGAAGCCGTATTTCGGCATCACCGATTCCGGGACGACCGATTGCGGGTCGATCAGGTGATCGACATGCCATTCGTCCGAATAGCGGCCGCCGACGCGGGCGAGGTCGGGCCCCGTCCGCTTCGAGCCCCACTGGAACGGATGGTCGTACATCGACTCCGCCGCCAGGCTGTAGTGGCCGTAGCGCTCCACCTCGTCGCGCATCGGGCGGATCATCTGGCTGTGACAGACGTAGCAGCCCTCGCGGATGTAGATGTCGCGCCCGGTCAGTTCCAGCGGGCTGTAGGGCCGCACCCCTTCCACCTTCTCGATCGTGTTCTCGAGGTAGAACAGGGGCGCGATTTCCACGATGCCGCCGATCGTCACGACCAGGAACGAGGCTCCCAGCAGGAGGGTCGCGTTGGTTTCGAGGATCTTGTGCTTTTCCAGGATAGCCATGTCTCGCCCCTCCTTATTCGGCAGGCGCCGCGACGCGGGCATCGGCCTTCGCCGGCTGTCCCGCCACGGTCATGTAGAGGTTGTAGACCATGATCACCGCCCCGGTGAGGTAGAGCACACCACCCAGACCGCGGACCACGTACATCGGAAGCTTCGCGCTCACCGTGTCGGCGAAGGCGTTCACGAGGAAGCCGTTCGCATCGACCTCGCGCCACATCAGGCCTTCCATGATGCCGGTCACCCACATCGAGGCCGCGTAGAGCACGATGCCGATGGTGGCGAGCCAGAAGTGCCAGGACACCAGGCTGAGCGAATAGAGCCGCTCGCGGTTCCAAAGCCGCGGCACGAGGAAGTAGAGCGCGCCGAAGGTGATCATGCCGTTCCAGCCAAGGGCGCCGGAATGCACGTGACCGATCGTCCAGTCGGTGTAGTGCGACAGCGAGTTCACCGCCTTGATCGACATCATCGGGCCTTCGAAGGTCGACATGCCGTAGAAGCCGACGGAGACCACCATCATCCGGATGATCGGGTCGGTGCGCAGCTTGTCCCACGCGCCCGACAGCGTCATCAGGCCGTTGATCA
>JANSXY010000043.1 GCA_024742695.1 Paracoccaceae bacterium
GAGATGGTGATGCCGGGCGACAACCTGAAGTTCGAGGTCGAGCTGATCGCCCCGATCGCCATGGAGGAGAAGCTGCGCTTCGCCATCCGCGAAGGCGGCCGCACCGTCGGCGCAGGCGTCGTCTCCAAGATCATCGAGTGATTTCCGCCAGCGGCGGAAGACCGGCGGGGCCGCGCAAGCGGCCCCGTTTTCGTCTTGCGCGGTTGGCACGCGTGCCGCGACGTGGCACAAGGCGGCGCAGGGCGGCGCGGCGCGAACCCTGAAGACCGCGCGTTCACGCATCCCGCCCCCGACCCCGCCGATGCCGGTCCGAAGGAGGTCGTCTTGCCTGTCGCCTTCCCGCCCCCCGAGACCACCCACCCGGTGATCCTGCCCGACGGCAGCCATCACGCCGGCACCGTCTTCCTGGCGGCGGTGCTGCGCCACCCGCGGATCGCGGCGGGCGACTACAGCTATGCCAGCAGCTTCGCGCCGCCGGCCACGCCCGAGGGCTGGGCGGGGCGCCTGGCACCCTACCTGTTCGACTTCTCGCCCGAACGCCTGGTGATCGGCCGGTTCTGCCAGATCGCCGACGGGGTGCGGTTCATCACCGCCTCGGCGAACCATCGCCATGACGGAGTCTCCAGCTACCCGTTCGCGATCTTCGCGCCCGCCGACGACAGCGCGCCACGGCCCTCGCTGCCCGGGCCGGGGCCGGACACGGTGGTCGGCCACGACGTCTGGATCGGTGAGGGCGCGACGATCCTGCCGGGCGCGCGGATCGGCACGGGCGTGATCGTCGGCGCCGGGGCGGTGGTGGGCGGCACGGTGCCCGACTACGCCGTCGTCGCCGGCAACCCGGCCCGCGTGCTGCGGATGCGGTTCGATCCCGACACGGTGGCCCGGCTGCTGGACATCGCCTGGTGGGACTGGCCGATCGCGGCGATCGTCGCCGCCGAGGCGGCGATCTGCGGCGGCGATGTCGCGGCGCTGGCGGCGGCCGCGCCGGGGATCAGGTAAAGCGGTTGTCGCGGGGAAAGCCCCGCGGCGCCATCCGGCCGCTGCCGGCGCGCTTGCCCAGCCATTCGGCCAGGTCCGTCTCGGTCCGGGTGCGGCCGGCCGGATCCTTCCAGCTCAGCCCCTCGGCAAGGGTGAAGGTCGTCAGGTCGGACAGGCCGCCATCTTTGTACTTCTGCAGCCGCACACCCTTGCCGCGGGCCATCTCGGGCAATTCCTCGAACGCGAAGACCAGCACCTTGCGGTTCTCGCCGACCACCGCGACGTGATCGCCCGCCACCCGGCGCACGACCCGCGCCTTCGCCCCGGCCCCGAGGTTCAGCACCTGCTTGCCGGCCCGCGTCTGGGCCACGACATCGTCCTCGGCCACCACGAACCCGTCGCCGGCGTCCGAGGCGACGATCAGCCTGTCGCCCGGCCGGTGGACGAAGAGATCGACGATCCCGGCCTCCTGCGGCAGGTCGACCATCAGCCGCACCGGCTCTCCCATCCCGCGCCCGCCGGGCAGGTTGGCCGCAAGCAGCGTGTAGAACCGCCCGTTCGAGCCGAAGACGAGGATCCTGTCGGTCGTCTCGGCATGGAAGACGAAGCGGCCTTCGTCGCCGTCCTTGAACCGGACCTCGGCATCGAGCGGCTGGTGACCCTTCATCGCGCGGATCCAGCCCATCTTCGAACAGATCACCGTGACCGGCTCGCGTTCGATCATCGCCTCCATCGGCACGTCGGCAACCTCGCCGGCCTCGGCGAAGCCGGTCCGCCGTGCGCCGCCGGGGGCGGAGCGGCCGAATTTCTTCTGAACCTCGCGCAACTCGGCCGCGATGCGCTTCCATTGCAGGCCCTCGTCGGCCAGTAGCGCGGCGATCTCGGCGCGCTCGGCCTCCAGCGCCTCGCGCTCGGCCCGCAGTTCCATCTCTTCCAGCCGGCGCAGGCTGCGCAGCCGCATGTTCAGGATCGCCTCGGCCTGCACCTCGGTCAACCCGCCGGGCCAGTCGCCCGCCCGCAGCGGCGGCGAGACATAGGCGGCCTCGGACGCCGCGCGCGGCAGCGGCGCGCTCCAGTCCTCGGCCATCAGCGCGCGCTTCGGGTCGGCATCGTAGCGGATGATGTCGATCACCCGGTCGAGGTTGAGGAACGCGGTCAGGAGCCCGCCCAGAACCTCCAGCCGGTGATCGATCTTCTCCAGCCGGTGTTGCGAGCGGCGCAGAAGCACCTCGCGGCGATGGTCGAGAAAGGCGCGCAACACCTCGCGCAGGCCGCACACCTTCGGCACCCGGCCGTCGATCAGCACGTTCATGTTGAGCGAGAACCGGGTTTCCAGGTCGGAATTGCGAAACAGCATGCCCATCAGCATCTCGGGCTCGACGGTACGCGCGCGCGGCTCCAGCACGATGCGGATATCCTCGGTGCTTTCGTCGCGCACATCGGCCAGGGCCGGCACCTTGCGGGTCTGGATCAGTTCCGCCAGCCGTTCGATCAGCTTGGATTTCTGCACCTGGAACGGGATTTCCGTGATCACGATCTGCCAGGTGCCGCGGCCCAGGTCCTCGACCTGCCAGCGCGCGCGCAGCCGGAACGCGCCACGCCCGGTGCGATACGCCTCGCGGATCGACTCGGGCGGTTCCACGATCACCCCGCCGGTCGGGAAATCGGGGCCGGGCATCAGCGCCAGCAGCGTCTCGTCGCGCGCCTCGGGGGCCTTGACCAGATGCAGGCAGGCGTCGACGACCTCGTGCAGGTTGTGCGGCGGGATGTTGGTGGCCATGCCCACCGCGATCCCCGACGCGCCGTTGACCAGCAGGTTCGGGAAGGCCGCCGGCAGGACGACCGGTTCCTCCAGCGTGCCGTCGTAGTTCGGGCGGAAATCCACCGCGTTCTCCGACAGCCCGTCCAGCAGCGCCTCGGCCGCCGCGGTCATCCGCGCCTCGGTGTAACGGCTGGCCGCGGGGTTGTCGCCGTCGATGTTGCCGAAGTTGCCCTGCCCGTCGACGAGCGGCACGCGCATGTTGAAATCCTGCGCGAGCCGGGCCATCGCGTCATAGATCGCCGCGTCGCCATGCGGGTGGTAGTTGCCCATCACGTCGCCGGCGATCTTCGCCGACTTGCGGAACCCGCCGTTCGAGGCGAGCCTGAGTTCCCGCATCGCGTAAAGGATGCGGCGATGCACCGGCTTCAGCCCGTCGCGCGCATCCGGCAGCGCCCGGTGCATGATCGTCGACAGCGCATAGGTCAGGTACCGCTCGCCGATGGCGCGGCTCAGGGGTTCGGACTGGCTTGCCCCGCTTTGCGGCGGAAGGTCGTTGTCCTGCTCGCTCATGGCCTTGGTTTACGGCCCGGGGCCGCCCCGGTCCAGCGCGAAAAGCCCGTGGCGGCGGCCCGGCCGCGTTCAGCGCAGCTTCGGCGGGCGCGACGGGTCCGTTCCCGGCGCGGCGGGGGTGACGATCTGCGCCGTCCGCGATGCCGGCGCGGGGATGTCGAAGGCCAGCGCGGCGCGTTCCATCGCCCCGGTGGCCGGGGCGCCTGTGGGCAGGAAGGTCACGTCCAGTTCGCCCGCCTCGATCCCGCAGAAGGTCAGCGCCTCGGCCACCGCCTTGGCCAGCGCCGGTTCGGACCCGGCGCGCGCGCCCACCAGCGCCAGCAGGTGGCCGCGCCGGCCATCCTCGTAGGTCACCCCGGCCAGCAGCGCGCGCTCGGCCAGCCCGGCCATCAGCGCCAGCTTGGCGTCGAGCGCGGAAAGCAGCGCCTCGGGCAGGCCCCGCGGTGCGGTGAATGCGACCGGCCGGGCCGCGGTTTCGTCGGGGCCCGCGCCCAGCGTCGCGGCCAGCCAGTCCACCGCCTCGGGCGGCATCAGGAATTCCGAGGGCGCGACGGCAAGGTTGAGCCCCAGCCCGATCCCCGATCCGGCCAGCCGCTGCGCCAGCACCCGGCCCGGCAGCGCGGCATAGGGCGCGGGCCCCTCGGCGAAGGCCGCCAGCCGATCCTCGCGGTCGAAGGCCAGAACGAACCGGCCCTCCTCCAGCGCGAAGACGCGGGGGCGTACCTCGGCGCCGTCCTCGGCCTCCTCGATCAGCAGGAACAGCTCGGCATCGGCAAGCGCGGCGTAGAACCTGAGCCGCGCGGCATCGTAGCCAGGCGCGGCGGCCATCGCGGCATGGGTCCGGTCCAGCGCGGTCGTCTCAGTCATCGTCCAGCACCTTGCGAACGGCCGCGCGCAGGGCCGGCACCAGCTCTGCGGCGAACCAGGGATTGGTCTTGCGCCATGCCGTAGTGCGCCAGGACGGATGCGGCAAGACAAAGACGGAGGGCGCGTACCTGCCCCAGTCGCGCACCGTTGCCGTCACCCCGGCGCGGCGGGCCGCCGGGCCGAGGTGCCAGGCCTGGGCATGGCCGCCGACCAGCAGCGTGAGCGGCATCGGCCCCAGCGCGTCCATCACCTCGGCCCGCCAGGTTCGCGCGCAAAGCGGCGGTGGCGGCAGATCGGCCCCCTTCGCGTCGTAGCCGGGAAAGCAGAAGGCCATCGGCACGACGGCAATGCGCCCGCGATCCCAGAACTCGGCCTCGCTGACCCCCATCCAGTCCCGCAGCCGCACACCCGAGGGATCGTCGAACGGCCGCCCGGCCCGATGCACCCGAAGGCCCGGCGCCTGCCCGGCCACGAGGATCCGCGCACCGGGGCGGAACCAGGCCACCGGGCGCGGCGCATGCGCCGTGGCGGTTCCGGCGAAGCGCTCCGCGCAAAGGCGGCAGGCGGAAATCCGGGCGACGAGATCGGTCATCGCGGGCGAGCCTAGCGGCCCGGCGGCCACGGGCAAGGCCCTGCCTGCCCCGTCGCCGTTCCCGTACCGCGGCGGCGCGTGCCGCGCGGCCCAATCCGTTCGGATGAGGCTGTGTTAGCGACCGGTTAGGGACAGGCCCTTAGGGTGAACGCCGTGTGTGTAGTACGAGTGCGTTACGGGTGATGCTGGAGTTCGATACCGTCAGCAAGTCCTTCTGGACGGGTCAGCAGCGCAAGGTCATTCTCGACCGCGCGTCGTTCCGCGTCGAACCCGGGCAATCCCTTGGCATCCTCGCGCCGAACGGCACCGGCAAGACCACCGTCATCAACATGATGGCCGGGCTGGAAAAGCCCGACGAGGGCCAGATCCGCCGCCGCTGCCGCGTCTCGTTCCCGCTGGGCTTCATGGGCGGCGTGGTGCCGCGCTACACCGGCACCGAGAACGTGCGCTTCGTCGCCCGGCTCTACGGTCTGGACCCCGACTATGTCGAGGCGTTCTGCCGCTGGCTGGCCGGGATCGCGGAGTATTTCGACCAGCCAGTCGGCACCTACAGCGCGGGTATGCGCGCAAGGCTGACCTTCGCGCTGTTGTTGGCGCTCGATTTCGACATCTACCTGATCGACGAGGGCATGCCCTCGACCACCGATACCGCGTTCAACAAGCGCGCCGGCGCGATCCTGCGCGAACGGTTGGCACGGGCGACGGTGATCGTCGTCTCGCATCAGGCCCGCACGCTCGAGAAATTCTGTTCCCACGCCGCCGTACTACGCGACGGACAGCTTTTCATGTTTGACACCTTGGAAGAAGCGAAGCGTCTCTATGACTACGACACCCAGGGCTAGAAAATCCCACCAGGCCGCCTCCGGCCCGTCACCCGATGAACCCGAGGACGGCCTGCCGCCGGCCGCAACGCCCCGGGGCGCGGCGCGGAACCGCGAGACGGCCCCCGACAGCGCCGCCGAGATCGCGGCGATCCGCGCCGAGGGGCTGAGCGGCCGGCAGTTGCGGATGGCGCGCCGGCTTGCCGCCCGACACGGGATCGAGGCGACATCGGATTACGATGCCGTGCGGGCGTTGCGGCGCCAGGGGATCGACCCGTTCCGCAAGGCGGGGCTGTTCGAAGTCGTCGGCACCGCGCCCGCCGGGACAGAGGCCGCCGCGCCCGGCCCCGCCGGCCAGGTGCCGGACGGGCCGGTTGCGGGTTCCCGCCCCGCCACCCCGGCCGAGGATGCCGAGGCCATCCGCGCCCGCGAGATTCGCCGCATCCAGCGCGACATCGCGCGACGCCGCCGGCTGCGACTGGCCCTGCTTGTGTCGCGGCTGGCCGCTTTCGTGCTGCTGCCCTCGCTTCTGGCGGCCTGGTATTTCTTCAGGATCGCCACGCCGCTTTACGGAACGCATTCGGAATTCGTGATCCAGCAGGCCGAGACGGGCGCCGCCACCGCGTCGGGGGCGGGCGGCATGTTCTCGGGCATGTCGCTGGCAACGGCGCAGGATTCGATCACCGTGCAAAGCTACCTGCAGTCGCGCGAGGCGATGCTGCGGCTCGACGCCGACCTCGGGTTCCGCGCGCATTTCTCGCGGCCCGGCATCGACCCGCTGCGCCGGCTGCAACCGGAGGCGACGATGGAAGCCGCCTACCGGCTTTACAAGCGCAACGTCACCATCGGCTTCGACCCGATGGAAGGCATCATCCGCATGGAGGTGGTCGCCGCCGACCCCGAGACCAGCGCCGCGTTTTCCCGCGCCCTCATCGGCTATGCCGAGGAACAGGTCGACCAGTTGACCCATCGGCTGAGGGCCGACCAGATGACCGGCGCGCGCGACAGCTATGACGCGGCGGAAGCGCGGGTTCTGGCCGCGCAGGACCGGGTTCTGGAGTTGCAGGAGCGGCTTGGCGTGATCGACCCGGCGGGCGAGGCCGGCGGCATCATGACCCGGATCGCCGGGTTCGAGACCGAGCTTGCCGAACGGCGGCTGGAACTCGGCCAGCTGCTGGACAATCCGCGCCCCAATGCCGCGCGGGTGGCCGGCGTGCGGGGCGATATCGCGCGGCTGGAGGCCCTGATCGACACGCAGCGCGGCACGCTCACCCGCGGCAGCGACGGCGCCGCTTCGCTTGCCGCGATCGCCGGGCGCCTGCGGATCGCCGAGGCCGACCTGGCGACCCGCCAGCAGATGCTGGCGCAGGCCGCCGAGCAGCTGGAAGCGGCGCGGATCGAGGCGACCAAGCAGGTGCGCTACCTGTCGCTCGGCGTTCCGCCGATCCCGCCGGACGAGGCGACCTATCCGCGGTCGGCCGAAAACACGCTCTTGGCCTTCCTTGTCTTCGGTGGCATCTACCTGATGCTGTCGCTGACGGCCTCGATCCTCAGGGAACAGGTCGTTGCCTGAACGGAGGACAGGATGAAAACCGTGGAGATCGGCGGTCTTGCCGTCGGCAACGACCAGGCGCTGACCGTGATCGCCGGCCCCTGCCAGCTGGAAAGCGCCGACCACGCGCAGATGATCGCCGGCACGATGGCCGAGGCCTGCCGCGCGGCCGGGGCGCAATTCGTCTTCAAGGCCAGCTACGACAAGGCCAACCGCACCTCGCTGTCGGGCAAGCGTGGGTTGGGGATCGACGCGGGGCTGACGGTTCTGTCCGGCGTGAAGGCGGCGATCGGCTGCCCGGTGCTGACCGACGTGCACGATGCCGATCAGGCGCGCGCGGCCGCAGCGGTGGCCGACATCATCCAGATCCCGGCCTTCCTGTGCCGGCAGACCGACCTGTTGCTCGCCGCCGGGGAAACCGGCGCGGCGGTGAACGTCAAGAAGGGCCAGTTCCTCGCGCCCTGGGACATGCCGAACGTGGCCGCCAAGGTCGCCAGCACCGGCAACGAGCGGATCCTGCTGACCGAACGCGGCACCTCCTTCGGCTACAACACCCTGGTGGCCGACATGCGGTCGCTGCCGATCATGGCGCGCACCGGCTACCCGGTGATCATGGACGCCACCCATTCGGTGCAGCAGCCCGGCGGGCAGGGCGGATCGACCGGCGGGCAGCGCGAATTCGCGCCGGTGATGGCGCGCTGCGCGGTGGCGATCGGCATCGCCGGGGTGTTCATCGAAACCCATGAGGATCCCGACAACGCGCCCTCCGACGGGCCGAACATGGTGCCGCTGGACCGGATGGCCGATCTCGTCGCCTCGCTGATGGAATTCGACAGGCTGGCGAAGGCCGATCCCTTGCGGGTCTGACGCAAGCCCCTCAGACCGCCTGCCCCGCGGCCCAGCCCGAAGACCAGGCCCACTGGAAATTGTAGCCGCCAAGCCAGCCGGTCACGTCCACCACCTCGCCGATGAAGTACAGGCCGGGCACGGCGCGGGCCTGCATCGTCTTCGCGTCGAGGTCGCGGGTGTCGACGCCGCCCAGCGTCACCTCGGCGGTGCGGTAGCCTTCGGTTCCGACCGGCTTGACCTGCCAGCGGTTCACCCGCTGGCCAAGCGCTTCGAGCGCGGCGTTCGACTGCGCGGCGAGCGGCCCGGAAAACCCCTGCCCGGCGACGAGGTCGGCGGCCAGCCGGTCGGGCAGCAGCCGGCCCAGCACGGAGTGCACCGCCTGTTTGCCCGACGTGTCGCGCGCCGCGCGCAGGCTGGCGCCGACATCCTGGCCGGGGCAGAGATCGATCGTCACCGCCGCGCCCTCGCGCCAGTAGGACGAGGCCTGCAGCACGGCGGGGCCGGACAGGCCGCGATGGGTGAACAGCAGCGCCTCGTCGAACGCCACCCGGCCCGCGGCCACCCGCGCCGGAACCGAAACCCCGGCCAGCGGCGCGATCGCGGGCAGATCCTGTTCGGCGAAGGTGAAGGGCACCAGCGCGGGGCGGGTTTCCGTCAGCCGCAGGCCGAACTGCTCCGCCACCCGGTAGCCGAAGCCGGTGGCCCCCATCTTCGGGATCGACTTGCCGCCGGTGGCGATGACGAGGCTTGCGGCCGACCACGCGCCGCGATCCGTGTGCACCGTGAAACCGCCGTTTCGATCGATGCCGGTGACGGAGGTGCCGAGCTCCAGCGCCGCGCCGGCCTCGGCCATCTGGCCGGTCAGCATCGCCACCACCTGTTTCGCCGAACCGTCGCAGAAAAGCTGGCCCAGGGTCTTTTCGTGCCAGGCGATTCCCGCCGCATCGATCCGGGCGACGAAATCGGCCGGCGTGAACCGCGCCAGCGCCGACAGCGCGAAGCGCGGGTTTTGCGACAGGAACCGTTCGGGCGCGGTCGAGAGATTGGTGAAGTTGCACCGCCCGCCGCCGGAGATCCGTATCTTCTCGCCCGGCGCGCGGGCATGGTCGAGCACCGCGACGCGCCGGCCGCGGCGCGCCGCCTCGATCGCGCACATCATGCCGGCCGCCCCGGCGCCGAGGATCAGAACGTCGACAGCTTGCATGCCACGCTCCTAGCCCGCGCCGCCGGGCGGCACAACGCGCCACGACGCGACGCGGCCGGCCGGGAGACGAATTCGATCTTGCGCGGCCCCGGCCGCTTGGCTAAGAACCCGCCGAGTTGGGGCGTGGCCAAGTGGTAAGGCAGCGGTTTTTGGTACCGTGCACCGTAGGTTCGAATCCTACCGCCCCAGCCATGATCCGAAAAAACTCAATAAAAAACAACGAGATGCCATCGTGTGCGTCGAGGCTCTCCCGTTGCGTGCATCGCGGTGCTTCACATCCTGCTTCACATGGAAAGCGCAAGCGCCAGGCTGACTCGCGACGCAAATGGGGTCTGCACCTCGTGCGCCGGGGTGGCATCTTTCATTTCCGGCGCAGGTGGCCGCAGCCGCTGAGACGGGTTGGCGCCCCGGAATTTCTGTCCGTCTCGCTTCGAACAAATGTTCTTTCCGTAGCAACCCAAAGGGCCTGCCTTCTGCGCGCAGCCCTTGACAACGGAGAGACCATGTTGATCCAGGAGATCACCCGAAACCAAGTCGATCCAGATCGGATCCGGGCCCTGTTGCAGGAAATGGTCCGCTCGACCGTGCAACGGATCAACGAAGACCTCATTTCGCCCGAACCCGCTCACCCCGAAATCGACCGCCTCGCGTCCATCCAGGCAGATCTCGAAGAACTCAAGTCAGCTCTTCGGCGACGGACTTGGTCCACCGCCATCGACGCCGCACATGAGGCCGCGCAGGTGTTGGGCTTGGATCCCTCAGATCTGAAGACTCCGGCTCTGGCCCGGCAAATCCTGGTTACACGGAGGCGCCTTCTGGAGCTCGAGGCGCAGGTCGAGCAAGACCTGGACGATCCGCTGCAGGTTGGCCGGGAACTCCTCAAAGAGCACGGCCTCCAACCGAGCCTGGAAGGCCTTCGCCCCCCGATGAGGCTGTCGGAGGCAATTGAGAAGGCAAAGAACGATGCTCCAGACGAAGTTGCCAAGAAGATTGCCTCTGTCGGAAAGCTTGCTCTCGATTTTTTCGGCGACGTGTCGATGACCGAACTGACCCACCAGCGAACGGTCGAGTTCCTGGAGTTCGTCTGGTGGATGCCAAAGAACTGGGGCAAGGTCCACGGGAAGAACCGCTTCAATGGTATCGACAGGAGCCCACCTCCTTCCGAAGAGCGTCGGGGCGCCGACGCCGCAGACAGAAAACTCATCGCAGTAGTCCTGGCCGACCAAAGCCTCACCCAACCTGATAGACGGCAAAAGCTGGTCGCCGGCCTCACACCACGGCTGACCGAAGGCTACACGATCGTCCTGCGCGACATGTTTCGCCGGATCATCGTAGCAGCGCTGGGCAATCAACGGGTCGGGCGTGACATCGATGAAGATGACCGCATCATTCCCTCGCACAGGCAACTCAAAGGTCTGATGGCCAAGTGGAAACGTACGGCAAGGAC
This sequence comes from Paracoccaceae bacterium, assembly GCA_024742695.1. GTDB lineage: Bacteria > Pseudomonadota > Alphaproteobacteria > Rhodobacterales > Rhodobacteraceae > JANSXY01. Next base: position 10,643 of record JANSXY010000043.1, read on the forward strand.
AGAATGTGGTTTGCCGACGCGGATCTCGAAGCCGAAGGTCCGCCGCTCCTGGTCGCTCGAGCGTATCGCGAGGTTGCTGACATCGCCGATCTATCAAGGTTCTACGGGTCGTCAGAGATCACGCCGCGCCACGAGCGACAAGGGTGTTCTGATCCGCGATGCACTCTACTGGGTCCCCCTGATGATGCTTCATATGGGCGCCCGACCCGAGGAAATCCTCCAACTGGCATTGTCGAACGTGATACTCCGCAACCGCGTCTTTTGCATCGTGATCGAAGGCAATTTGAAAAACGAGCAATCCCAGAGGATCCTGCCCATTCCCCAAATACTCCTCGATCTCGGTTTCATTGAATGGGTTCGACAGCGTCGCCGGGCGGGACAGGTCTGGCTGTTTCCAGAGATTCCTGAAGACAAGATGCATGGAAAGAAGTCGCAGATATTTGGCGATAGACTGCGCACGGTTCTGAAGACCCTCGACATCGCATCGGAACACGAAGACATTTACGCGCTCCGGCGTACGCTGTCGTCTCGCCTCCTGCATGCCGGCGTCGATACGGGAATTCGGCAACGAATCCTCGGTCATCTCGAAGGAACAACAGTCGACGCGCACTATTCCGATGATGGGCTCGCAGATCTCAAAGCTCACCTCGATCTTGTCGATTACGGTATCGAAATCGTCAAGAGGAGTGCCCTTGGCTATCCGATCATCTCCGGCTGTCGTATCTCATTGCTGCCCCAGGTCTTTGTTGATGTGGACTTGGAAACCAACGGCGCTATCGCTGCGATCGGTGTCTATGATGCAGCAACAGAAGAAGCGCTGATGGAGGTGCGCATTGAAGGTACCAAGCTGCCTGCTTCCAAACCACGTTCTTCCGCAAAACGTCTCGACAAGGAACAAGCAGCGGACTGTCTGCTTGAGATCTCAACCTCCTATGAAATCCTTATGCCCGGGAGTGAGGAAGCCACACAAGCTCTCGAACATCTCCTGATCTTCGCGGAGCCATCGCGTTCACAGTAGAGCCACTGCGACAGCGGCCCATCCTCGAAACCGACCCGCTCGAACGTACCGTCGATCTCAGACAGCACGTCGGAGATATCCGCAGGATCCGAGGCGGCCTTATCCACAAAGTCAGGATGCTCTGCTGGAGGGGCGGCGACAAGCCGCCTTGGAGTAACGTCGGTCCTTGATGGACCGGCCCCGACAATCCGGGTGTCCAGTGATCGCGCGGCCGAGATGAGAGACCTGGCAGCCTGGATCCACGAGGTGCGATCTCACGCCGTAGATGCGACTGAAACCGGCGACCGGACCAGATTTCGGAACTCGTCAATCTCGGCTCGTAGGTCATGACGATCGGAGCCGCCGATGGCTCGACCATCGGCGATTCCAGACTGCACATGAACTACTGCTCGAGAAGCCGGCGCAGCGCCTTCGCTTGATCCTCGGCGCAGGCACCGGCATAACGCACGGCTGCATCCAATTCCTTCAGAATGGTTCCGTCCACCTCGTGGACCGGTGAGACGATTCCGACATCGGGGGGAATGGCGCAGAGCTCCGATGTAAGACGGTCGAGAAGACCGATCGCCGAGCGGATCACCTCCGCGTCGTTGCCATCGGGTGTGCGGTGTAGCGCTCCGATATCGTCCGCGAGCGCCGCGATCTGCGGTTTGCACGTGAGCCTCGCGATATTCGCGAGCATGTCACCGAGATCAGTTACGAACTCTCCGAGCCGAGCAAACGCGAGATCACGGGCATCCATATCGCTGCTCGTGACCTGTGTGGCGAGGATGATTGGTAGGTTCATTTCGTCTTCCATCGATGGACGTAGCCAAAGGCCACGTCGGGTGATGGGGGCACGGGAAAACCGTGCCGACGATCGCTTCCCGATGGACGACCGATCAGGCCGCCGCGATGGTCAAGGTGGGTGTTGGCAGCTTATCTCCTGTTTCCTTGGTTTCTTCACGGAGCATTCGGCGCCGTTCCGTCCGGCTTCGCCCCGAAAGCAGGGCAGAACGGCACCGTGAGCTCCCAGACGACCACGAGCCATTGGTGTTATTCAAAATACAGACAGGATCTCGTCGGCGACGTCCTCAAACAGGCCATCGACCATCTCTTGCCCGCGCTCTATCAGCGCTTCCTGCACCCTGCTACTCTGATAATCCTTGCGAGTGGCAAAATCTGCCTGGGCACAAAGTGCCAATGCGGCCTCCACGCCCTCGGGACCGAGGCGCCCGAGTTCACTGTGGATCCGAGTCCGCGAAATATGCGCGCCAGTGCCCATATGCGCCCGCCAGACGCTCGACGGGTATTTCGCCGCCAGAGCCCGCCCATCGACGTCGCGTAGCAGATATCGACCATGCTCGACGGCCAGGTCGTACATCTCCGGCAGGTACGCGGGATCAACCCCCTGGAGGAGGACGGCGTCGAAGAAGGGCGTCAGGCGCTTGTGCAAACGCCCGCGGAGCGGCACCTCGCATTTTTGCGTTGTCACATCGATCCGGTAGTGATCCCCGTCGCGCCAGATATCGGTGCCCCATACGAGTCGTCCGTCCGCCAGTCGCATCGGGATCAATGTCCAGAAGGCAATGACGAAGGCTTCGTTGCGGAACCTGTTCCGCAACGCGCGGGTCGATGCCGTCCTGCTCCGAAGGAGAAGGTCCTCGGCAAGCATCCAGGTCCGTTTCAGGTCCGGCAGGGCCTCGAGGCGCGCCTCCTTTAGTTTGATGACGCCCTTCGTCGCTCGCCGGAGCGCCTTCCTGTGGAGCCGCAGCGCCTCCACGAGGTCGGCAGGTTCGCCGTGGCGAACGGCGAACTGGTGCAGCCGCGTCGTTGCCGTCAAGAGAGTAGCCGGCCTTGCGCCACGGTCACGGAGAGCCTCGTCGTGGAGCCTTACACCGGTCGTCGACAGCGCGACGGGCCAGTCGGCCGCGGTCAGTGTGCCGGCATATGCACGAAGGACTTCCTCCATGCTCTTGAGAGTGCTTTCCGCCAGCGGCGCGGTCTCGTCCTCGCCCCTTTCGAGCCTTGCGAGAGTTTCCAGCCAAGCCGTCGGCAACTCCATCCGTGGAATACTGAACTCCGACGGCCGCTCCGATCGCGGCTTTGGCGTGGCCTTCGGGGGAGCCTTGCGCCGGATCGCATCCCGGAGTGTCAGAACGACGGCCGGATTGTCGGGCAGAATCCGGAGCAGAGCCGTCTCGAGCGCGCGCAAGCGCCGGGTCGATTTGGTGTCTTCGGAGAACCGCAAGAAATCGTCCGGCGTCGGGATCTCTATGCCCTCGGCCTCGGCAAAGAGGAGAAAACGGTCGAACACCCGCAGTTCCTCGATCGGGATCCCGTCAAATCCTGGCAGATCCCGATACGGCTCGAAATGACGTGCTTGGACGATCTCCTCATGCCCCCGACAATCGCAGCGGCGGCTTCGGGGTGTCTGACGACGGATCGAATCCTGCAGGGTTTCGCGGATCGCTGAATCGTTCGGAAGGAATTTGCCGAAAGCAAGACGCAGATCCAGCAGCGCCCGCTTGGAAGACACCTCTTTCGCGAAAGACAGAAAGTCTTCGGGATCGGGATCAATGATCCCGGCCCCTTCCGCGTAAGCGAGAAACCGGTCGAGCATGCGAAGCTCGCGCTTAGGCACATCGACGATGCCCGGCAGGTGCCGGTATGGCGCAAAGCGTGTCGATGCAAGCACCGCCGAATTGGTGCGTGTGTCATAGGTACGAGAGGTTGGTTGTTCAGTCATCGATCAATCCGATCATCATGTCCTGGCCGCGCTCCATCGCCTTGATCGCGTCTATGAAGGCGTAAAAGCGCAACAGGGCTTCCACGGTGTGCCCGGTCCGCTTCGCGATCACCACGACATCGCCTGGGTGTTTGTGGAGCAGCAGCGATGCCTGCCCGTGGCGAAACTGGTGCGGGCACATGGGGAGACCCACGATAGCCCGTGCTGCGGACTTGAACTCGTCGCGGAACCAGCCGTCTGATACGGGCGCTCCGGGTTTCCTTGGCGATGGAAACAGATACGGGTTTCCGGCTGCGCCCGGAATGAGCGGCCGGATGCAGCGTACGAACCAGAGGATCGTATCGTGGCCCTTGTACCTGTTGTGCCGGATAGTGAAGCGGATCTCTTCGGTCTTCGCCTTCGTGAATGCAGCCGGGATATGCACCGCGATGGGGCCCTGCCCTTTCTCGGGCACACGGATCCAGGCGTCGTCCCCATATATCTTCGCTTCCCGTACATTGGAAACGCGCAGGGGCGCTCCGGCGATTTCGATCGCGGCGAATGCGGCACACATTCCAAGAATACCTGCTCGGGAACGTTCTTGAGGCGTCAAACCTCGTCCTTCCGCCTTGGCCCGGTTGACGATCGTCTCCGCCGCACGCCGTAGGTGCAGGTAAGACGACAGGAACTTCACCTTCAGGTCCTTGCGCGCCAGAAGGCTTTCACAGAACGCCCGGTTTTTCGGGGTCATCATCCGGTCGGCTGTCGCGCCCACCTTGAGGACCCGGTTCGCGGTCAACGCCTGGGTCAGGGCGCCCGGCTCGTGACCAGCGTGCGATAGAACCTGCACGATGATCTTGACGTACTTCCGCAGGCTGCGAGGCGCGAGGGCCTGCTGCCCCTTCTCCTGTTTCGTTCGCTCGATCAGGGAGAGCATCACACGGCGAACACAGTCGGGATCGAGAAACACCTGCAGGCAGGAGGAAGCATCTGCCGGGAGCGCTCCAATCGACACGGCGGTGCGAAGGTAGGTCCTGAAGCCGCTGCCCGCCAGGCGCGCGTGCTTGCCGTGCTTCGTCGTGTACTCCTGGGCAATCGGATCCCAGTCTTTCTCGGTCGCAGACCGGATCAGGGGCTCGATCTCATTCATGAATGATTCCGGCAGTTCGATCGGCTTGACATGATCAACCTTGCTGAAACCGATCGGCTGTGCGGGTAGAAACGGGAGGGCTTCAGGGATGTCGCGCCACTCGTCCAACCGCGCCGCCGCGCCACGATGGTTCACGCGCTTGTTGCCGCCGTAGAGCGTCTCGAGGTCGCTCATGAAGGCGCAGTCGACATCCCGGGGGCCGCGACCGTGTGACCTGCAGGTCTTCGCGAATTGCTCCACGGCAATGAGCTTTTGCGGCGCGATCCGCCACCGCACCGGATGATCTTGCGTATAAGGCTTCAGTGCCGCAACGAGACGCGTCCAGTCATCCTCGACGTCGCAGGTTGCCCGCCGGGTAACGTCGGGTCGAAGCACAGGCTCCAGGGCACTCCGCGCGCGACGCCGCCAGGTGTGGTACGCTTTCTCGCTGTCGTGAAAGTCAGTATCGAAGCCCTCCAGCGGAAAACGCCGGTCAAACTCGTCGATGTCGGCCCGACAATGTGCAACCGGCTTGTTGAGCTTTCGTGCCAGCAGAGAGATCGCCGAGCGGTAGGATGATGCGGTAGACACCGTGATCTGTCGCGCATCGACCCGCCGATCGATATCGTCGATGACATCCTGCAGGCTTGGCACGCGCAGCGGCACGGGCTTCGCGGTCGCCTCTGCCTTCTTCATCGTCAGGTTCAGCATCCGGGGAGTCCTCGTGTCTTATCCGCGGTTTCGTGCCCAAATCGCGGATCTGACACGGACACCCCCGGTCTTTCCGCCTGTGAAATCCGGTGGGTGTGTGTATCAGGATCGCCTTCTCGGTATCGGTGTGTCTTGGATGCCGATCGCGTATCTGGTGACCGTGGATCGCGTTTCATTTCCAACGGTTCCTATTATGAGGGGTTTGGTTTGATGGCGCCGAACGGCGCCGCTTTTCGAGGTGCACGGGGGAACTCGACAGGATCGCGGATACCTTCCCAGCCTTCGATCTCGGCGCGAAGCCAGCGCATCCCGCGAGGACCGAGACGAACTGGTCGCGGGAGATTGTTCTTGTTATCCCGGTGCCACCGGTAGATCGTTTCCGGATCGATGCCGTTACGCGCGGCCACTTCTTCCGCCGTCAGCATGGGACGAGTTACATCCTGCAGCGCTTGTCCGCTGATGCGTCCGTCGAGTCCGATAGCTTCGAAAACAAGCTTCCATGCCACGGTCCGACCTCGCGTCGGGACCTTGAGCCGTGCCAGGGCGCTTCTTGTGCTCCGGCCCAGCTCCTTGCTTGACATCGAAAAGAAGGATAGTGTCCCGGGGGATGGTGTAAGAGCGCCGACCCTCGGAGAGGTCAGGGCTTGATCAGGTCGCCACGGCGGACAGCCTGACGGTGGGATTGTCGGTGAGGCGGGCGAGCGTTTCAAGCGACATGTATCGCCGGGCGA
>JANSXY010000031.1 GCA_024742695.1 Paracoccaceae bacterium
CCGGGGCCGAGGCCGCCGCCGGGGCGGTGCGCCGGCCGATCGAGGTTGCGCCGCGCGCGCCGCATCCGGCTGCGCCCGATCCCGCCGCCGACACCACGGCCCGCGCCGATGGCGGACCCGCCGACGCGCCCGCGGCGGCCACGGCCGACGCGGCGCGGGAACCGGCCGGGCCCGAGCCGGTCCGCCCGGTCGTGATGCCGCGACGCGTTCTGCTGAACGCCGGGGACCGGACCCCGCGGCCGCGGCGCGCGGAATCCGGCGGCTCGCTGATCTGACCGCCGGCCACCGGACCGACTGCGGGCTTGTGACCTGAGGCCAGTTGGCGCAAAAGCGGGAAAAGCGATTTCAGCAACCCGGCCGGCACGACGATGACACCGCAAGCCCTGAAAGAGTTCCGCGCCGGATTGCCGGATTGCGAACTTGCGGTCTACGCGGATCTCGGCTCGCGCACGGTGCTCGGCGCCGACGGCGCGCTGCGCTATCCGCAGGAATACCTGGATGCCCTGTGCCTCGGCGCGGCGATGCTGTTCGAGACCGCCGTGGCGGCGGACGATCCGGCCGATCATGTCTTCGTTCTCGGCCCGACGGGCAGCCGCGGCTTCTTTCGCAACCCGGACGCGCCGAACGAGGCGCTGTGCTGCATCTGCCGGCCCGATGCCGATGCCGCGCGGCTGATCCGCGCCGCCCATGCCGTGCTGCGCGGAGAGGGGGCGGGCGATGAGTGATCTCGACAGGCTCAGGGCCGCGTTCCGGCGCGCCGCCGCCGACGGACGGCTCGATCCGGGCGAAACGGTCTATGGCGATCCCGGCGACGGACTGGTGCAGCTTCTGCGGCGGATCGACGAGGCGGTGCTGGGCCGCCGGATGACCATCGGCTTCGGTGATGGCACCGCGGTGGATTGCCTGGTTTCCGGCCGACGGCTGGTCGCGCTGCCGGGGCCGGCGCCCGCGGGGCTGCGGCCGGCGCAGGCGGCGCTGTTCGGCCGCGACGACCTGTCGGCCGAGGATGCGCGGCCGGTGGCCGAGGCGCTGCTGGCGCTCTGCGGCCGGGCCGACCGGTTCACCACCACCGCCGAGCGGACGGAAGCGGATATCGACGCGACCAGCGGCGGTCTCGCCCCGGCGGCGATCGCCGCGGCGCTGGCCCTCGACCTCGATGCCGGCGCGGGCGCGCGCGGTGTCGATCTCGGGGCCTTGCTGGAGGCCGCCGGTCCGGCGATCGTGGCCGCGGTGCTGTTGCAGGATGACGAGATCGGCGTCGTGCGGGGCGAGGGCGCGGATGTCGACACGTTGCTGGGCTGGGCCGAGCAGGTGGCCGACCGGGTGCTGACGCCGGCCTTCCCGTTGTTCTCGGGGCTGGAGACCGGGGGTCTGCTGGCATTCTCGCCGGCCGCGACCGGCGGGCGCCAGGTCTTCGTTGCCGGGCGTCGCGGTGCCTACCTTGTCGCGATGACGGCGGATGCCGATACGGTCGCCGTGCTCGATCTGTGGCGGCGGCTGGCCGGGATCTGAGCGCCTGGCGGCCACCGATGTGTGGATTTCGTAACATCCTGACGTCGGAATGTTCCGATTCCCGCCCAAGCCGGGGCGCCGCGGCGCGATTGCGGCGGTTGCGGGCCGATCGGTGCTTGCCAGCGCCCGGAGCGGCCTGAATACAGGCGCGGCGGTCGCGGGAGATCTGTGCCGCGACCAGGGACGGCGAGGCTGCGAGGAGGCGGCCCGGCGTTCCGCACCGGACATAACCGCCGGAGGGGGAGCCGGTGGCGAGCGTTGTCTCGTTGCCATGCCCTCCGGTCAGACCTTGAGGGAGATCGTTCGAGATGACTTTCACGAAACTCACCGTTCTTGCCGTGACCGCGACGTTCGTGTCCGGCGCGGCACATGCAGAAGCGCATATGGACCGGACCGGCTGGCCCGAAAGCTTCACGGTCGGCACGGGTTCGCAGGGCGGCACCTATTTCGGCTATGGTTCGGGCTGGGCCGGGATCGTTGCCGAGGTGCTGGGCGTGTCCGGCGGCGCCGAGGTGACCGGCGGTCCGATGCAGAACATGGCGCTGGTGCACACCGGCGAGCTGCCGTTCGGGATGACGACGATGGGCCCGGCGGCGGAATCGATCAACGGCGCGAACCCGATCGCGCCCGGTCTTCCGATGACCCAGGCCTGCGCGATGTTCCCGATGTACCAGACGCCGTTCTCGATCACGGCGCTGGCGTCCTCCGGCATCACCTCGGTTGCCGATATTCCGGCCGGCGCGCGGATCGGCTTCGGCCCGGCAGGGTCCACCTCGGACACCTACTTCCCGCGGATGATGGAAGAACTGGGCGTCGAGTTCGAGCGCCGCAACGGCGGCTGGTCGGACCTGGGCGGGCAGCTTCAGGACGGTCTTCTGGACGTGATCGCCTTCGCCGCGGGCGTGCCGGTTCCGGCGGTGTCGCAGCTTGAGGCGCAGGTCGCGGTGAACATCATCGAGTTCACCGAGGAGGAGCAGGCGAAGATCACCGGGGCGTTCCCGGTGGCGCCGTTCGAGATCGCGGCGGATACCTACACCACGCTGGAGGCGCCGGCGCGGTCGGTGTCGATGTGGAACTTCGCGATCGCCAACTGCGACCTGCCGGAAAGCTTCGTCTACGCGGCGGTCGACGCGGTGATGTCGGACAACGAGCGGATGGTGAACACCCATCGCGCGGCGCGCTCGACGCTGCCGGAGTTCTGGAACCGCAACACCGTCATGGCCTGGCATCCGGGCGCGGCGCGCTGGTTCAAGGAAAACGCCGGGGCCGACATTCCCGACAGCATGATCCACGGCATGTGATCGAACCCGCGCGGCGCCACCCGGCGCCGCGCACCACCACCGGGGCCGATGCCCCGCGCGACGGGCTGCCGGGCCCGGCCGTCCGGGCCGGCCCCGGCACCAAGACGTCCATCAGAACGGGGGCACGAGCATGGCGGAGCAGCGCAACGATCCCGAGGACACGCCGATCCCCGACGCCGCGCTGGCCGAGCCGGTGATCGCCGACGGCGTCGACGAGGAGCCGGTAGAGAGCAACCGCCGGCTGTTCACGGGCCGCGCCTACCTGTTCATCGCTGCGCTGTCGACGATCTACGCCGCCTTCCACATGCTGGCGCTGAACGGCGTGTCGATCTCCGACTGGTCCGGGGTCGAGCTGCCGCTGCTGCCGCAGTTCCCGCTGGAAACCTGGAACTTCCGCATCGTGCACATCGCGGGCGCGCTGGCGCTCGGCTTCCTGCTGTTCTCGGCGCATGGCTTCCATCCCGACAGGCCGCACCGGGAAACGCGGTTCGTCACGCTGGCGGCGGCCGCGCTGGCGGTTCCGGCGCTGGTCGCCGGGGCCACCGCGATCGGTTTCGCCAACACCATCGCTTCGGGCGATCTGCCCCAGATGGGCGGGCTGACGACCTGGGCGGCCTTTCCCGGGACCGAGATCTACGCCACCGAGGTGCGCTGGTTCGGCATCCCGCTGCTGGTCGCGACCTTCGGGGCGATCGTGGCGGGCTGGTTCGAGCGGCGCGGGCGCGAACTGTTCGCGGCCTCGGACGCGGTCCTGGCGCTGTGCGGCATCGTCGTGGCGATCTACCTGGTGGCGATCTACGGCACCGCGGCGCGCAACTCCGTCGGTACGCCCTTCGTGCCGATCGGGGTGGCCTTCGCGGCGACGGCGGGCGCGGCGATGATCCTGGAACTCACGCGGCGCGTCGCCGGGCTCGCGCTGGTGATCATCACCGGGGTGTTCCTGGCCTATACCTTCGCCGCGCATCTGTTGCCGGGGATCCTTGCGGTGCAGAACGCGTATTCCTGGCAGCGGTTCTTCGGCCATGTCTATTCCGATGCCGGCATCCTCGGCCCGACCACGGCGGTGTCGTCGACCTACATCATCCTGTTCATCATCTTCGCGGCCTTCCTGCAGGCCTCGAAGGTGGGCGACTATTTCGTCAACTTCGCCTTCGCCGCGGCGGGGCGGGCGCGCGGTGGCCCGGCGAAGGTGGCGATCTTCGCCTCGGGCCTGATGGGGATGATCAACGGCACCTCGGCCGGCAACGTGGTGGCGACCGGCTCGCTCACGATCCCGCTGATGAAGAAGGTGGGCTACCGCAAGCAGACCGCCGGCGCGGTCGAGGCCGCGGCCTCGACCGGCGGGCAGATCATGCCGCCGATCATGGGCGCGGGCGCCTTCATCATGGCCGAGATCACCGGCATTCCCTACCAGGAGATCGCGATCGCCGCGGTGATCCCGGCGATCCTGTACTTCGCGTCGATCTACTTCATGGTGGATTTCGAGGCGGCGAAGCTGGGCATGCGCGGGATGCGCGACGACGAGTTGCCGCGGCTGGCCGCGCTGGCGCGCCAGGCCTATCTCTTCGTGCCGATCCTGATCCTGATCGTCGCGCTGTTCCTCGGCTACTCGGTGATCCGCGCCGGGACACTGGCGACGGTGGCGGCGGCCGTCGTCTCCTGGCTGACCCCGCACCGCATGGGCCTGCGCTCGATCCTCAAGGCCTTCGAACTGGCCGGGGTGATGTCGATCCAGATCATCGCGGTCTGCGCCTGCGCGGGCATCATCGTGGGGGTGATCAGCCTGACCGGCGTGGGCGCGCGGTTCTCGGCCGTGCTTCTCGACCTTGCCGGGGTCAGCCAGCTTCTGGCGCTGTTCTTCGCGATGTGCATCGCGATCCTTCTGGGCATGGGGATGCCGACGACGGCGGCCTACGCGGTGGCGGCCTCGGTCGTGGCGCCGGGCCTCGTGGAACTGGGCATCCCGCAACTGACGGCGCATTTCTTCGTCTTCTACTTCGCCGTCGTCTCGGCGATCACCCCGCCGGTGGCGCTGGCCTCCTACGCGGCGGCGGGGATTTCCGGGTCGAACCCGATGGAGACCTCGGTCGCCTCGTTCAAGATCGGCATCGCGGCCTTCATCGTTCCGTTCATGTTCTTCTACAACAGCGCCCTGTTGATGGAGGGAACCTGGTTCGAGATCCTGCGCGCGGGCGCGACCGCGACCGTCGGGGTTTTCCTGCTCAGCTCCGGCGTGCAGGGCTGGTTCCTCGGCGGCCGCCCGGCCTGGTTCCTGCGCGCGGGCCTCATCGTCGCGGCGCTGTTCATGATCGAGGGCGGGCTCGTCTCGGACGTCATCGGCCTCGGGCTCACTGCCGCCGTGTACCTCGTGCAGCGGCTGTTCAGCCCGAAACCCGATGCCACGATCCCGATCCGCGGCGCGGACTGAAACCGGCATGACGCGCAGTGCCCAACAAAGCGGCAGGCGGATGCCGCCGCGGCGGGACCAAAGGCTTTGGGGGTGGCGAAACCGGGGCCGCCCCCCTAGGTTCTGAAACACAAACACTACTGGGAGGAAACCATGAAACTTTTCACCGCACTTGCAGCCGCCGCGCTTCTGGTCGGCGGGCCGGCCGTGGCGCAGCAGCAGCTTTCCGTCGCAACCGGCGGCACCGGCGGCGTGTACTACCCGATGGGCGGTGGCCTTGCCGAGGTCATCAACAACCATGTCGAGGGCTATTCGGCGACCGCCGAGGTCACCGGCGCCTCGGTCGAGAACATGGGCCTTGTCGCCAAGGGCGATGCGGACCTGGCGCTCGGCCTGGCCGATACCGTCTACCAGGCGCAGACCGGCACCGGCCGGTTCGAGGGCCAGCAGCTTGAGATGCTGCGCGGCGTCGCCTCGATGTACGCCAACATGGTGCAGATCGTGACGCTGGAGGGCAGCGGCATCACCTCGCTGGCCGATCTGAAGGGCAAGCGGGTGTCCGTCGGCGCCCCCGGCTCGGGCACCGAGGTCAACGCGAACGCGATCCTCGCGGCCAACGGCATCAGCTATGACGACATCGAGGAACAGCGCCTGAACTTCAACGAAACCGCCGACGCGCTGGCCAACGGCGACATCGACGCGGGCTTCTGGTCGGTCGGCGCGCCGACTTCGTCGATCCTGAACCTCGCCACCACCCAGTCGATCGTGATGATCGAGCTGAGCGACGCCGAGATCGCCGCGTCGCAGGCCGCCGAACCGCTCTTCGCGCGCACCGCGCTGGCCGGCGGCACCTACGAGGGCGTCGACGCCGACGTGACCGTTCTGGGCGTGCCGAACGTGCTGGTCGCCTCGTCGGAAATGCCCGACGACCTGGCCTATGCCATCACCAAGGCGATGTTCGAGAACATCGACGACCTGAAGGCGGTGCACCCGGCGGCGAACCAGACCACCGTCGACTTCACCCTGTCGGCCACGCCGATCCCGCTGCATCCCGGCGCGATCCGCTACTACGAGGAAATCGGCGCTTCGATCCCCGACCGGCTGAAGCCGTGATCCGAGCCACCGGAGGAGGGCTTGGCGCCCTCCTCCTCTCGGCCCTTCCGGCCCTTGCGGGAACCCTTTCGGTGACGCTGGACGACGGGACCGCGATCGCCCGGCTTGCCGCCCCCGAGGGCGCGGGCTGGTGCATCCTGTGGAACCATTCCGTCCAGCTCTTCGAGGTCGAGGACTGCTATGTCAACGATCGTGGCCGGATGGTTCTGAAGCGGTCTCATCTGCCCGATTTCGCCGCCGGGCTCGACCATATCCCCGGCCGCGGGCGGCAGGTGTCGGACGGGCGGGGTGGCTACTGGATCGAGGATATCGACGAACCGGTGCCCGGCAACGCCTATGTCCTGCGCACCGGAGGCCCGAAGGTCGATCACCGGATCCGGATGGGCGACACCCTGATTTCCCTCACCGGCGCCGCCGAGCGGGCGCGGGTGCACATCGCACTGATCCCGGACCGGAACTGATGGCCGACATCGCCCTTCCCGAACCGCCGAAGCCCGGCCAGCCGCCGTTCGTGTTGCGGGCGATCACGGTCGTTGCGCTGGCGCTGTCGCTGTTCCAGCTTTACGCCGCCGGGGTGCAGCCGCTGGGCCTGTTCTACCAGCGCCCGATCCACCTGGGCTTCATCCTCGTCCTGTGTTTCCTGATCTATCCCGCGACGGGCCCGGATCGGCCGCGTGGCGTCTTGGGATGGTCGATCGACGGGCCGCTGATCCTGTGCGGGGTGCTGGTGGGTTTCTGGGTGCCGTGGAACATCGACACCATCGCCAACGCGATCTTTCCCCGCCAGATCGATGTCGCGGTGGGCATCCTGACCACGCTGGTGGTGCTGGAGGCCGCGCGCCGCGCCGTCGGCCCGGTGATGACCGGGATCGCGGCGGTCTTCCTTGTCTACGCCTTCGCCGGCAATCGCGGCGCGCTGCCCTGGCTGTCGGATTACATGCCCGGCATCCTGAACCACCGCGGCTACACGGTGGAACGGCTGGCAAGCCAGATGACGCTGGGGGCCGAGGGTATCTTCGGCATCCCGCTGGGCGTGGCGGCGACCTTCATCTTCGTCTTCGTGCTGTTCGGCGCGTTCCTGGAGGTGACCGGCGCGGGCAAGTTCTTCATCGATCTCGCCTATGCGGCGACCGGGCGGCAGCGCGGCGGGCCGGCCAAGGCGGCGGTCATCGCCTCGGCGGGCATGGGCTCGATTTCCGGCTCCGCCATCGCCAACGTGGTCACCACCGGGGCCTTCACCATCCCGCTGATGAAGCGGCTGGGCTACCGCCCGGCGCAGGCCGGCGGGATCGAGGCGGCGGCCTCCACCGGCGGACAGATCATGCCGCCGCTGATGGGCGCCGGCGCCTTCCTGATGAGCGAATTCACGCGGGTGCCCTACGTGGACATCGTGCTGGTCTCGATCTTCCCGGCCTTCCTTTACTTCGGCGCGGTCTACCTGCTGGTCCATATCGCGGCGGTGAAGCAGGGAATGACCGGCATGACCGCCGAGGAACTGCCCAGCGTGCGCGCGGTCTTGGCCGAGGGCTGGCATTTCCTGTTGCCGCTGGTGGCGCTGACCGCGCTTCTGGTGGCGGGCTATTCGCCGATGCGCGTCGGGTTCTACGCGATCGTCGCGATCGTCGCCGCGGCCGCGGGCCGGGCGCTGTGGGATTTCGCGCGGTCGGGGCCGACGGCGGCGGGCTTCGTCGCGCTGTGCCGCCGCGGGGTCGATCTGACGCTTCGGGCGCTGGAACTGGGGGCGCGCAACGCGGTCGCGGTGTCGGTGGCCTGCGCGGTGGCCGGCGTGATCGTCGGCGTCGTCGGGCTGACCGGGCTGGGGCTGAAATTCTCGGCGATGATGATCGCGTTCTCCGGCGGCAACCTGATCCTCGCGCTCGTGCTGGTGATCATCGCCAGCCTGATCCTGGGGATGGGGCTGCCGGTGACGGCGGCCTATATCGTGCTGATCATCCTCGTCGGTCCGGCGCTGACCGAGGAATTCGGCGTGCCGCTGCTGATCGCGCATCTGGTGGTGTTCTGGTATTCGCAGGATTCCAACGTGACCCCGCCGGTGGCGCTGGCCGGTTTCGCAGGCTCCGCCATCGCCGGATCGAAGCCGATGGAGACGAGCTTCCAGGCGTGGAAATTCGCCAAGGGCCTTTACCTGATCCCGCTGTTCATGGTGTTCAACGAGGCGATCATCCTGGGCGGACCGCTGCCGCTGGTCTTGTGGAACGGGGCGATCGCGATCCTCGCGCTGGTGGCCTTCGCCGCGCTGCTCGAAGGGTTCCTGTTCGCGCCGATGCCGCTGTGGCAGCGTGCGGTCCTGGCGCCGGCGATCGTGGCGATGTTCTGGCCCGATCTCGGAACCGAGATCGCCGGGGCGGTGGCGGCGGTGGCGATCCTGGCGTTGAACCGCGCCGCGTCACGGCGGGACGGCCCGGCGCAGCCGGCCGGCTGAACCGGCTTCAGCCCAGCCGCAGCACCATCACCGACACATCGGCGTTGCGCACGATCCGCGCGGCGTTGGGGCCGAGCAACCTGTCCTTCAGGTCTGGCTTGTGGGCGCCGATCACGATCAGGTCGGCGCCGATCCGCCCGGCATGGTCCAGCACCTTCTCGTAGGCGTTGCCGATCTCGACGACGTGCTGGACATGGCCGTGGCCGGGCAGCGCCGCGTCGACCATCGCGTGCAGCGCGGCGCTGGCGGCTTCGGCGGCCTCGCGCAGCGTTCCGTCCCTGAAGAACGAGCCGACCCAGGACGAGCCGAAGTCGGGCAGCACGGTGATCACGCTGAGGGTGGCACCGTAGAAGCCGGCCAGCCGCCCGGCCTCGGCCAGGATCGCGCGGGCCTCGTCGTCATGCGTCAGGTCGACGCCGCAGAGGATATGCCGGGTCATGCGGGAACCTCCCCCTGGTCCAGTTTGCGCTTGCGGCCCATCTGCAGCAGGTAGACGCCGCCGACGAGGGCGAGGGCGACGATGTAGAACACTTCCTTCGGCAGCCGGTCGGCGGCGACCTCGATCTCCGCCACTTCCCAGTCCCAGTCGATGCCAAGCTGTTCTGCGGGCCCGCCGAAGGCGAGGTTGTCGACGTAAAGCCGCCCGTCCTCGTCGCGGAACTCGATCCCCGCGCCGTCCAGAAGCCGGGCCGCCCCGTCGGCCCCCGCGGGCCCGAGCGGCAACAGGTAGCGCGCGTCCACCGGGTCGCCGTACAGGTCTTCGCCGGTCAGCCGCACGCGCAGCGAGGCGTTGTCGCCCCCCGCCTCGGCCAGCGCGTACAGCTCGGCCGCCGGGGCCGCGGCGAATTCCGGCGCGATCTGGTCAAGGAAGAAGCCCGGCCGGAACAGGACGAAGGCCGCCAGCAGCAGCGCCGCGCTTTCCCACAGCCGCGACTTGACCATGAACCAGTTCATCGTGCCCGCCGCGAACAGCAGCATCGCGATCAGCGCCACGATGAAGACGAAGACCGCCTGCACCGGGCCGACGTCGATCAGCAGAAGATCGGTGTTGAAGATGAACAGGAACGGCAGAAGCGCGGTTCGGATCGAGTAGAAGAACGCCTGGAACCCGGTGCGCAGCGGGTCGCCCTTGGAAATCGCGGCCGCCGCGAAACTCGCCAGCCCCACCGGCGGCGTCACGTCGGCCATGATGCCGAAGTAGAAGACGAACATGTGCACCGCGATCAGCGGCACGATCAGGCCCGACTGGGCGCCCAGTTCCACCACCACCCCGGCCATCAGCGACGAGACCACGATGTAGTTCGCCGTGGTCGGCAGCCCCATGCCCAGCACGATCGAGATCAGCGCGACGAAGAACAGCATCGCCAGCACGTTGCCGCCGGACAGGAATTCCACGAATTCCGCCATCACCTGGCCGATGCCGGTGAGGGTGACGGCGCCGACGATGATGCCGGCCACGCCCATCGCGGCCGCAAGCCCGATCATGTTGCGCGCGCCCGCGATCATCCCCTCGGCGATGTCCGACAGGCCCTCGCGGATATGGCGCGCGGCCTCGCCCTCGCCGCGGAAGAAGGCCTTGAGCGGGTTCTGGGTGAGCAGGATGAACAGCATCGCGATGGTCGACCAGAAGGCCGACAGGCCCGGCGACTTGCGTTCGATCATCAGCAGGTACATCAGCAGCAGGATCGGCATGATGTAGTGGATGCCGGTCTTGAAGATCTCGCGCGCCGGGGGCAGGTGTTCCATCGACTCGAGGCTCATGTCGAGATCGGGGCCCCGCGCGGCGTAGCGCACGGCGGCGACATAGGCCACCAGCATCAGCGCGAGGATCGCCCAGATCGACGCGCCGCCCAGCGCCGCGCCCAGCGCCGTGACGATCTGTCCGCACAGCCACAGCGTGCCGCCCGCGATGACGATCGAGATCGCGATCATGAAGATCGCGCCGAGGATGAATTTCACCGGGTGCATCCGGCTGGTGCCGGGCATGCCGGATTTCAGCGCCTCCAGATGCACGATGTAGACCAGCGCGATGTAGGACACCGCGGCGGGTACGATCGCCGTCTTGACCACCTCGAGGTAGGAGACGCCGACGTATTCGGTCATCAGGAAGGCCACGGCGCCCATCACCGGCGGCGTCAGAACCCCGTTGATCGACGACGACACCTCGACCGCGCCGGCCTTCGTGGCGGAAAAGCCGACCTTCTTCATCAGCGGGATCGTGAAGGTGCCGGTCGTCACCACGTTGGCGATCGACGAGCCGGAGATCAGCCCGGTGGCGGCCGAGGCGATGACGGCGGCCTTGGCCGGGCCGCCGCGCAGATGCCCCAGCGCCGCGAAGGCGAGCTTCAGGAAATAGTTGCCGGCGCCGGCCTGGTTCAGCAACGAGCCGAACAGGACGAAGAGGAAGACGAAGCCCGACGACACGCCCAGCGCCACGCCGAACACGCCCTCGGTCGTCAGCCACATGTGGCTCATCGCCTTCTCGAAGCTGGCGCCCTTCCACTGCACCACCTCCGGCAGGCCCGACCACGAACCGAAGAAGACATAGGCGAGGAAGAACAGCGCCACCGCCATCAGCGGCACGCCGAGCGAGCGGCGCGCGGCTTCCAGCAGCAGGACGATCCCGATGCCGGCAATCACCACGTCGGTCGTGCTGGGCGCGCCGGTGCGCTGCGCGACGCCGCGATAATCCCACCACAGGTAGGAGGCGGCCAGCGCCGCGACGATCGCGATCGCCCAGGTCAGGGCGGGAATCCGGTGCCGCGGGCTGAACCGGAAGCCGGGAAAGGCGATGAAGGCGAGAAGCACCGCGAAGCCAAGGTGGATCGCGCGGGTCTGGGTGTCGTTCCAGACGCCCACGCCCAGCAGGAAGGGCAGGGGCGAGGCGATCCAGAGCTGGTAGACCGACCAGACCAGCGGGATGTACCACAGCGCCGCGCGGCCGAAGGCGTCGTGCGGCGCGCGGCCGCCGGTATCGGCATCGGCGACGATGTCCTCAAGCGCGGGATCGGCGCCGCGGTCCTTCGGCTGGTCGGTCATTCTGGCCCCCGGATCGGTCTGTTCGCGAAAGCGCCCGCCGGCGTGAGACGGCGGGCGCCCTTCATGTCACAGGGTGGGCCGGATCACATCCAGCCGCGTTCCTTGTAGTACTTCTCCGCGCCGGGATGCAGCGGGGCGGACAGGCCGTCCTTGATCATCTCTTCCTCGGACAGCCGGCCGAAGGCGGGATGCAACTGCTTGAAGTCGTCGAAGTTCTCGAACACCGCCTTGACGAGGGTGTAGACCACCTCGTCCGGCGTCGAGGCGTCGGTCACGAAGGTGGCCTTGGGGCCCCAGGAGGTGATCTCGGCGTCGTTGCCGGGATACATGCCGCCGGGGATCATCGCCTTGGCATAGGCCGGGTTGGAGGCCAGCACGGTGTCGAGCCCGGAGGACGTCAGGTCGATGATGTCGATGTCGCAGGTCGAGGTCGCTTCCATCGACGAGCCGTTGGGCAGGCCCGCGGCCCAGATCGCGGCGTCGATCTTTCCGTCGCACAGGGCGGCCGATTGTTCGGAGGATTTCAGCTCTGCCGCGAGGGCGAAATCGTCCACCGTGACGCCGGCGGCGGCCATCAGCACGTCGGCCAGCACGCGGGTGCCCGAGCCGGGGTTGCCGACGTTCACGCGCTTGCCCTTCATGTCCATGACCGAGGCGATGCCGGCATCGGCGCGCACCATCACATGCAGCGGTTCGGGATGGACCGAGAACACCGCGCGCAGGTCGGCATAGGGTTCATCGTCGGCGAAGGCGCTGGTGGCGTTCATCGCGGCGCCCTGAACGTCGGACTGCACCACGCCGAAATCCAGCTCGCCCTCGCGGATCGTGCGGGTGTTGTAGACCGAACCGCCCGTCGATTCGACCGAGCAGCGGATGCCGTGCTCCTTGCGGTCCTTGTTGACCAGGCGGCAGATCGCGCCGCCGGTCGGGTAGTAGACACCGGTAACACCCCCGGTGCCGATGGTGATGAAGGTCTGCTCCTGCGCCTGCGCGGCGGGGCCGAACATCATCGCGGCCGCGACCGCGACCCCAGCCAGCTTCGGATTGGAAAACATTGCTTTCTCCCTTGTTGCAAGTTTCTTCGGGTTCGTCACTCAGACCAGTTCTCGCCCAGTCTGCGCACCTGGTCCTCCATCGCGAGGATACGATCCTCGGCCTCGGGCCCGGCCCTGGTCAGAAGCAGCGTCACGATCGTCTCGAACAGCACGAGCGTGGCCGCGTAGGAGGAAAAGAAGTTCGGGCTCACCGTCGGCACGACGAAGGCGTGATCGGCGAAGCGCAGCGCCGGCGCGGCGTGGCTGTCGGTCACGACGATCGTCGTCACGCCCTTGTCCCGCGCCGCCCCGAGCGCGTTGATCGAGCGCGCGGCATAGGGCGTCTTGACGAGAACGAACAACGCGTCGCCCGGCCCCATCCGCGACAGGATCGCCGCGGTCGAGGTGCCGTTGCGGCCCGCGACATGCCAGTTCGACGCGATCCACTGCGCCTGGTATCCGAAATAGTCGATCACCCCGGCCGACCCCATGGACCCCAGCAGCAGCACCGTGCCCGCGCGGTGCAGCACCTCGACCGCCGCGTCGAGACGGGCGGCGGGAATGTTCTGATCGAGATAGGCGATGTTCGCCATGCAGGCCGTGGCCTGTTCGTGCAGCAACTCCGCCGCGTCCGATTGCCGTTCGGCGCTGCGCAGGCTGCGCGCACGTTCCGAGAACGGGATCAGCTTTTGCCCCACGGCGGCGCGGCCGGCCTCGCGCAGCGCTTCGTAATCGGCATAGCCCAGCGCCCGCGCAAGCCGCGAGAAGGTCGCCGGCGACACCCCGCTGGTCTGCGCGACGGAGCGCAGCGACCGCGTCGCCACATCGACCGGGTGCCCCGCGACGTAATCCGCCGCCGTCCGCAGCTTGGTGCTGAGATCGGCATAATGCGCGCTGATGCGGTCCTCGATCGTCTCGGCGGCCGCCACGGAATCCCCCTTGTTCTGAAAACGACTGTTTCAAACGCGTTTTTTGTTGTCAACCTTTGAAACAAGTGTTTCATGAACTCCGCGAACGGAGATTGTCATGCCGATTTCAGACCTGCCGCAACATGCCGCTGTCGTGGTGATCGGCGGTGGCGTCATGGGCTGTTCGACGCTTTATCACCTGGCGGAGATGGGGGCCGGCGACGCGATCCTGCTGGAGCGCAACAGGCTGACCTCGGGCACCACGTGGCATTCGGCGGCGCAGGTGCGGGCCCTGCGCCATTCCCGCAACCTGACCCGGATGATCCGTTACTCGATCGAGCTTTACAGCCGGCTGGAGCGGGAAACGGGCCAGTCGGTCGGCTGGATCAACAAGGGCTCGCTGTCGATCGCGACAACGCCCGACCGGCTGACCCATATCCGCCGGCAGGAGGCGCTGGCGCTGGCCTACGGCGTGGCGGCGCACTCGGTCACGGCGGGCGAGGCGGCGGAACGCTGGCCCCTGATGCGCAGCGACGACGTGATCGGCGCGGTCTGGTCGCCCGAGGATGGCCGGGTCTCGCCCTCCGATCTCTGCGCCGCGCTGGTCAGGGGCGCGCGGGCGCGGGGCGCGCGGATCTTCGAGGACACCGGCGTCACCGGGATCGTGACCGAAGGCGGCCGGATCAGGGCGGTGGAGACCACGCGCGGCCGGATCGGCTGCGACGCGGTGGCGCTGTGCGCGGGGCTCTGGTCGCGCGAGGTCGGTGCGATGGCCGGGGCGGCGGTGCCGCTGTGGCCCTGCGAGCATTTCTACCTGCTGACCAAGCCGGTTCCGGGGATCACGGGCAACCTGCCGTCGCTTGGCGACCATGACGGGCATCTCTACATCCGCGACGATTCCGGCGGGCTGCTGGTCGGCGCGTTCGAGCCCCGGGGCAAGGCGATCGCGCCCGGCGTGCTGGACGAAAGCTTCGCCTTCGGGCTGCTGCCAGAGGACTGGGACCATTTCGAGCCGATGATGCGCAACGCGCTGCACCGGCTGCCGGCGCTGGAGACGGCCGAGGTGAAGATGCTGCTGAACGGGCCGGAAAGCTTTACGCCCGACGGCAGCTTCATGCTGGGCGAGACGGCGGAGACGCGGGGGCTGTTCCTGGGCTGCGGGATGAATTCCGTCGGCGTCGCCTCGGCCGGCGGGGCGGGGATGAACCTGGCCCATTGCATCCTGCACGGCCGCACGGCCTATGACCTTGGCGAGGCCGACGCCCGGCGCTTCGCCCCGGTCTTCGATACGGTCGACCACCTGATGGCGCGGGTGCCGGAGGTGCTGGGCACGCATTACGAGATCGCCCATCCCGGCCGCCAGTTCCGCACGGCGCGCGATCTGCGGCGCGGGCCGCTGGATGCCGAACACCGCGCGGCGGGGGCGCGGTGCGGCCAGGTCTATGGCTGGGAA
Source organism: Paracoccaceae bacterium (assembly GCA_024742695.1). Lineage (GTDB taxonomy): Bacteria > Pseudomonadota > Alphaproteobacteria > Rhodobacterales > Rhodobacteraceae > JANSXY01. The sequence goes on from JANSXY010000031.1 coordinate 15,211, forward strand.
CGGCCGCTGTGGTTCGGCGCGCCGGCGGAACCGGTCCTGCGGTTTTCCCGTCCCGACTGGTTCGAGGCGGTCGCGGCCGAGGTCGCGGCGGCGCACCGGGCGGCGGCGCTGTTCGATGCCTCCAGCTTCGGCAAGATCGATGTCGAGGGGCCGGGGGCCGAGGCGTTCCTGCTGCATGTCTGCGCCGGGCGGATGGCGCGCCCGCCCGGATCGGTGATCTACACCGCGATGCTGAACGAGCGCGGCGGCTTCGAATCCGACCTGGTGGCGCAGCGCATCGCGGCCGATCACTACCGCCTGTTCGTCGGCACCGCCGCGATCCGGCGTGACATGGCCTGGCTTGCCCGCCACGCCGAGGGCTTCGATATCCGCCTCTCCGACCGGACGGAGGACTACGCGGTAATCGGCCTGATGGGGCCCGCCGCGGCGCGGGTGGCCGCGGCCTGCGGCGCGGCGGGGCTGGCCGGGATCGGTTTCTTCCGGCACGGCGCGGCCGAGATCGCGGGCCTGCCAGTGCGGGCCGCGCGGCTGTCCTACGTTGGTGAAGCGGGGTGGGAAATGACCTGCGCCGCCGCCGACGCGCCGGCGCTCCATGCCGCCCTTGTCGCCGCCGGCGCGCGGCCCGCAGGGCTTTACGCCCAGACCGCGATGCGGATCGAGAAGGGGTTCCGCGCGATGGGCCACGAGCTTGACGGCGACATCACGCCCGTCGAGGCGGGGCTGATGGCCGCCACCCGCGCGGCGGGCGGGTTCATCGGTCACGCGGCGTTGCGCGAGCGGCTGGACGCCGGGGCGGGGCCGCGGATCGTGTCGCTGGCTTTCGCGACCGATGACGCGGTGCCGATCGGCCACGAACCGGTCTGGCAGGGGGACGAGATCGTCGGGCAGGTCACCTCGGCCGGCTACGGCTACCGCGTCGGGCATCCGGTGGCGCTGGCCCATCTCGACCGGCCGCTGGCCGAGGGCGCGGAGGTTCTGGTCGATATCGCGCGCGAGGATTTCGCGGCGACGGTGCGGCACGGGCCGCTTTACGATCCCGACGGGTTCCGGATGCGGGGCGATCGCCATGACTGAGCCGCTGATCATGGTTGCCCCGAACGGCGCCCGGCGCGGCAAGGCCGATCACCCGGCGCTGCCGGTGACGCTGGCCGAAACCGTCACGGCGGCGCGGGCCTGCCACGCCGCGGGGGCGGCGGCGTTGCACCTGCATGTCCGCGATGCGGCCGGCGGCCACAGTCTCGATCCCGGCCGCTACCGCGAGGCGCTGGCGGAAATGGCACGCTCGGTTCCGGCGATGCGGGTGCAGATCACCACCGAGGCCGCGGGGCGCTACGGCGTGGCGGAGCAGCTTGCCTGCCTGCGTGACCTGCGGCCGGGATGGGCCAGCGTCGCGATCCGCGAGATCGCCCGCGACGCCGGGCTTGCGCCCAGGCTTTATGCCCTGTGCGCCGACCAGGGGACCGAGGTGCAGCACATCGTCTTCGACGCGGAGGATATCGGGCTGCTGACGGCTTGGCTGGCGCGGGGTATCGTTCCGGCCGGGCCGGTCTCGGTGCTCATCGTGCTGGGCAGCTACGCGCCGGCCCGGCCCGGCGCGCCCGGGGAACTTGCGTCGCGGCTGGCGCTGCTGCCGCCGGGCGCGCGCTGGATGGTCTGCGCCTTCGGCGCGGAGGAACATGCCTGCCTGCGCGCCGCGGCGCGGGCGGGCGGCGACTGCCGCGTCGGGTTCGAGAACGGCCTGGAGGACGCCGGGGGGCGGCGCTGGGCCGACAATGCCGCCTCCGTCGCCGCGTTGCGGGCAAGCCTGAAGGAGGCCGCATGACGATCCGTACCGAACCCCTGGCCGATCCGGCCGCGGCCGAAGCCGTGCTGCGCGTTCTGCGCGGCAATCTTGACGACGGGGCATTCGCCCGCCGGCTGGCCGCCGCGATGCGGCAGGGCTACCGGGTGATCGCCGCCTGCGACGGCGCGGCGATGGTCGGGGCGCTGGGCTATCGGCTGACCGACGATCTGCGCTGGGGCCGGTCGCTCTTCGTCGACGATCTCGTCGTCCTGCCGGACCGTCGCGGTCAGGGGATCGGCGCGGCCCTGATGCGGGCGGCCGAAGAAACCGCCGCCGCCGAGGGATGCGATGCGCTGCGCCTGTGCAGCGGTCTCGACCGGACCGCGGCCCACCGGTTCTACGAGGCGCGCGGCATGGACCGCGTGAGCCTGCATTTCGCCAAGCCTGTCACGAAAGGATGAGCGCATGACCCATGTCTTTCACCGCAACAGCCGCAAGGCGCCGCCGAAGGCCGTGCGCGGCGCGGGCTGCTATCTCTACGACGCTTCGGGCAAGGCCTATCTCGACGGTTCGGGCGGGGCGGCGGTGTCCTGCCTCGGCCATGGCGACCCCGACGTGATCGCGGCCGTGCAGGCGCAGGTGGCCGATCTGGCCTTCGCCCATACCGGGTTCTTCACCTCCGACCCGGCCGAGGCGCTGGCCGACCTCTTGATCGCCAATGCGCCCGGCGCGCTCGACCGGGTCTATTTCGTCTCCGGCGGGTCGGAGGCGACGGAAGCCGCGATCAAGCTCGCCCGGCAATATTTCGTGGAAACCGGCCAGCCGCAGCGCCGCCACCTGATCGCGCGGCGGCAAAGCTATCACGGCAACACGCTGGGGGCGCTGGCCGCCGGCGGCAACGCCTGGCGGCGGCAGCAGTTCGCGCCGCTCTTGATCGAGGTCAGCCATATCGCGCCCTGCTACGACTACGTGCTGCGCGAGGAGGGCGAGAGCGCCGAGGCGTACGGCCTGCGCGCCGCGCAGGAGCTGGAGGACGAGATCCTGCGCCTTGGCCCCGACAGCGTGATGGCCTTCATCGCCGAACCGGTGGTCGGCGCGACGCTGGGCGCGGTGCCGGCCGCGCCGGGGTATTTCCGCCGGATCCGCGAGATCTGCGACCGCCACGGGGTGCTTCTGATCCTTGACGAGGTGATGTGCGGCATGGGCCGCACCGGCCACCTGTTCGCCTGCGAGGCCGACGGCATCGCGCCCGACATTGCCTGCATCGCCAAGGGGCTGGGCGCGGGCTACCAGCCGATCGGGGCGATGCTGTGCACCGGCGCGATCCATGACGCGATCGCGGCGGGCAGCGGGTTCTTCCAGCACGGGCACACCTATCTTGGCCACCCGGTCGCGGCCGCGGCGGGCCGCGCGGTGGTGGAGAAGCTGCTGCGCGAGGGGCTGGTCGCGCGCGCCGGGGTGCAGGGCGCGGCCCTGCGCGCCGCGCTGGACGACCGGTTCGGCCAGCATCCGCATGTCGGCGACATCCGCGGCCGCGGCCTGTTCCTTGGCCTCGAACTGGTGGCCGACCGGGAGACGAAGGCGCCCTTCGATCCGGCGCGCGGGATCGCCGCACGGATCAAGGCCGAGGCGTTCGAGGCCGGGCTGATCTGTTACCCGATGGCCGGCACCCGCGACGGGCGACAGGGCGACCATGTGCTTCTTGCGCCGCCGTTCATCATCGAGGAGGCGCAGATCGGCGAACTGACCGACAAGCTGGCGACCGCCGTGGAACGCGCTCTGGCCGGCTGAGGGCCGGTTCAGGCGATCCGCGGCAACGGCAGGTCCAGCCGCAGCACCGCGCCGCCGGGGCGGTCGAAAAGCGCCAGCGTGCCGCCCATCGCCTCGGCCCGGCGCCGTGCGGCCCAGAGCCCAAGGGCATCGCCGTCGGCCTCGGGCCGCGCGTTGCCGGCTTCGTGATACAGCGGTTCGAACAGCCGCGCCCGCGCCGCCTCGTCCAGCGCCGGGCCGCCATCGGCGAGGTCGCAGCGCACCGCGTCGGGGTCCGCCGTGCGGATCCGCAATTCGACCGTTCCCTGCGGGCTGCGCGCGATCGCATGGTCGATCAGCTGGCCAAGCAGACGCCGCAACTGGTCGGGATCGGCCTGGCGCGGGGCCGAGGCCGTCCGGTCCGTCAGGATGTCGAGGCCGATCCCCTTTCTCCCCGCCGCCGGGCCATGCGCGGCGCGCAACGCCTCGGCGATCTCTTCCAGCCGCACCGGTTCCGCCGTCAGCGGAACCTGCCCGTCTTCCAGCCGGGTCAGGTCCACCAGCCGGTCGATCAGCGCGACCAGCCGTTGGCCCGCCGCCTCGGCCATCTCGATCAGCCGGGCCTGTTCCTCCGGCGCCGGTCCCGCGCCCAAGAGCGACACGGTGCCGAGCACGCCGTTCAGCGGCGTCCGGATCTCGTGGCTGATCCGTTCGAGGAATTCCAGTTTCAGCCGCGCCGAGCGCTGAAGATCCTGCTGGATCGTCTTGAAATCGGTGATGTCGACGATGACGCCGGCGACGCGCGTGGGCCGCCCTTGCAGATCGCGCTCGCTGACCTTGCCGCGGACCCGGCCCCAGACCCAGTGCCCGTCGCGATGGCGCTGCCGCAGTTCGACATCCAGCCGGTCGGTTTCGCCGGCCACATGGCGCGACATCTCGGCATCCAGCCGTGCAAGATCGTCGGGATGGACGAGGCCGCGAAAGAACGCCGTTGGCGAATCTCCGACATCGGCGCGGTCATGGCCCACCGAGGCGAGCCAGTGGTCGATCGTCTGTTCCATCAGGGCGGTCGCGCGCAGGCTGCCGGTTTGCAGATCCCATTCCCAGGTGCCGTGGCCCGAGCCGTCGAGGACCGCCGCCAGCCGGCTTTCGCCGTGCTTCACCTCGGTTATGTCGATCCTGAGGCTGAGGCAGCCGCCTTCGGGCAACCGCCGGTCGATCGCCATGATCCAGCGCCCGTTCGCCAGCCGCACCGTGCGTTCGACCTGCGGTTCGTCGCGATGCCAGAACGCCATCGCCTCGGCGATCCAGTCCTCTTCCCGGCCCACCGCGTCGGGATAGGCGCCGCGGGCGATCCCGATGCGCAGCATCTCTTCGAACCGGCGGCCCGGCACCACGGTGTCGGACATCAGCGGAAAAAGCTGGCGCACCTTGTCGTTGGCCAGCGTGAACCGCCCCTCGGCATCAAGCAGAAAAACCGCGTCGGGCAGCGATTCGATCGCCGCGCGCAGATGCGCCAGCGTCGCGCGCGCTTCGCGTTCGGCGCGGCGCAGATCGGTGACGTCGGTGCGCGTGCCGACGCGCCAGCCATCGGGCAGCACCCGGTCGTGCATCCGGATCACCCGGCCATCCGCCAGTTCCGTCTCGAACTCGACGTCGCCCGCGGCGCGGCGGGACAGGAAATCGGCCAGCCATTCCGCCTCGCGGCCGCGGGCCTCGGGCACGCCCGAACGGTCGAGCACGTCGCGCACCTGGTCCTCGAAGCTTTGGCCGATCAGCGGTGCGGCATCGGGATAGCCGAAGAGGTCGCCCATGCGGTCGTTGGTGAGAACCAGCCGGTCATCGGGGTCGTAGACGGCGATGCCGTCGGGCAGGGCGGCAAGCGCGCGTTGCGCCGTGGTCTCCGGCTCCGCCGCCGGATCGGCGGCCAGGGGCCCGGCCTCGCCGGTTTCGATCCAGACGCCGGACAGCCCCTTCGGCCCCGGCGCCACCCGGCACAGGATCCGCAGGGCGCGGCCATCCTCGGCGATCACCCGCAAACTGCACGCCGCCGCCGTGTCGGAGGCGATCAGTTGCGCGAAGGCCGGCCTGTCCGCGGGGTGAACGCGATCTGCCAGGTCCGCGGCAGAGGTCGGTGGCGCTCCGGTGGCGCCACGCAGGAACGCGGCCCATCCCGGTCCGATGCGAAGCCCGGACCGGTCCGGATCAAGCCGCCAATGGACAAGGCCAAGCCCTTCTGCTGCATCGCTGTCGTCGAACGTCGCCGCCATCCTCTCCGGTCCCGCCTGACGCAAGCTTGGCATACCCTGCTGACGTGCCAAAGGGTTTCTCCGGCAGCCTGACCTAAAGGGCAGAACATCGGAGGATGACTGCCGATTTCGGCAGGCCGCGCGGGCGCGGACGGAGCCGACATTCGCGGCGGCTTTTCCTGCGCCGACCGGCCGGGCGGGACGTCGCCGGATGGCCGCCCGATGGGCGGTCCCGTCCGTCGCAGTCCTGTCATGGAATCATGCGGAACTCGGGGCCGGCGCGTCGGCGCCGCCGCGCGGGCTTCCCGACTGTGCCGCGGCGCTTTACAAGGGGGCCGACGGACCGGTTGCGGAGAGACAATGGGCAGGATGGCCATGCATCGGGCGGGCGACCGCGGATCAGCGCCCTGCGGGACGATCACGCCGGGGCGGCCGGTGCCGGCCCCGGCGCTGGCAGGCGGCGCGCCGCGTCCGCGGCAAGGGGGCTGACATGCATCTCGAAAACCGTACCTTCGCCGAGATCGAGGTCGGCGAGACGGCGGAGATGCGCCGCCTGATCACGCCCGACGATCTCTATGTCTTCGCCGCCGCTTCGGGCAATTTCAACCCGATGCATCTGCCCAAGGCGGACGGCGCGGCGCCCGGCGGGCCGGAGACGGTGGCCTCGGGGATGTTCGTCGCCGCGCTGATCTCGGCGCTGCTGGGCACCCGGCTGCCCGGTCCCGGCACGCTCTACCGCCGCCAGTTCCTGGAATTCCACGCCCGCGCCCATGCCGGGGACGAGCTCTGCATTCGCGTCGAGGTGCGCGAGAAATTCGACGATGGCGGCCTTGCAATCGCGACCGAGGTACGCCGGATCGGCGACGATGCCCTGATCGTCGCCGGCGAGGCCGAGGTGATCGCCCCGACCGAACCCTATTCCAGCGATGCGGTCGACATCCCCGGCCTGATCGTCGAGCGGCATCGGCATTTCCAGGCCCTTCTGGCGCGGGCGCGCGATCTGCCGCCGCTGCCCACGGCGGTGGTCTGCCCCGACGAGGCGAAATCGCTGGAGGGCGCGCTGCTGGCCGCCGGCGAGGGCCTGATCACACCGATCCTGATCGGCCGGCGGGCCGCGATCGAGGCCGTGGCCCTCGAGACCGGCGCGGACCTGGCGGGGATCGACCTGATCGACGTGGACGGCGGCGACCGTGCCGCCGCGGCGCTGGCCTGCCGACTGGTGCACGAGGGCCGGGCGGCGGCGGTGATGAAGGGGCATCTGCATACCGAGGATCTGTTGCACCCGATGGTCGACAGGGAGCGGGGGCTGCGGGTCGGTCGCCGGTTCACCCATGTCTTCGTGATGGACGTTCCGGGCCAGCCGCAGCCGGTGATGGTGACAGACGCCGCGATCAACATCGCGCCCGACCTCGCCACCAAGGTCGACATCGTGCAGAACGCGATCGACCTGGCGCTGGCGCTGGGGATGGAACCCCGCGTCGGCGTCCTGTCGGCGGTGGAAACCGTCAATCCCGCGATCCAGTCGTCGATCGACGGCGCGCTCTTGTCGAAGATGGCCGAGCGCGGCCAGATTCGCGGCGGGCTGGTCGAGGGGCCGCTGGCGATGGACAACGCCGTCGATGTCGGCGCGGCGCGCACCAAGGGGCTGAAGGACGGGGTGGCGGGCCGCGCCAACATCCTGGTGGTGCCCGACCTGGATGCGGGCAACATGCTGGCCAAGCAACTGGCCTTCATCAGCCATGCCGAAGGCGCGGGGGTGGTGCTGGGCGCGAAGGTTCCGGTGATCCTGAACTCGCGCTCCGACAGCGCGATGTCGCGGCTGGCCTCTTGCGCGGTAGCGGCGCTTTTCAATGCCGCCGGGCCGGCGCGATGACCGCCGCTGTCCTGACGCTGAACGCCGGGTCGTCGTCGCTCAAGCTCGCGCTGTTCCCCGCCGCGGGCGACGCGCCGCTGGCCACCGGACAGGCGGACCGGATCGGCCCCGACGGAACGCTGCGGATCGCGGCGGCCGGCGGCGCGGCCCTGCCGGTGCCGCCGGGCGACCTGACCAGCCATGCCGGGGCCCTGGCGGCGGCGCTTGCCGGGTTTCGCGCGGCGTTTCCCGATCTCGACCTGCGCGCGGTGGGGCACCGGGTGGTGCATGGCGGCACGGACTATGCCGCGCCCGTCACCGTCACCGATGCGATCCTCGCCGATCTGGCGCGGCTGGAACCCTTCGCCCCGCTGCACCAGCCGCACAACCTTGCCGGCATCCGGGCGGCGATGGCCGCCTTTCCGCAGGTGCCGCAGGTGGCCTGTTTCGACACGGCCTTTCACCGCGCGCATCCCTGGGTGCATGACACCTTCGCCCTGCCGCGCGACTACTACGACCGGGGCGTTCGGCGTTACGGTTTTCACGGGTTGAGCTACGACTACATCGCCGGCGCGCTGCCCCGGATCGTGCCGGAGGTGGCGCTGGGCCGGGTGGTGGTGGCGCATCTGGGCAACGGGGCGTCGATCTGCGCGATCCACGAGGGCCGGTCGGTCGCGTCCTCGATGGGATTCTCGGCGCTCGACGGGCTGGCGATGGGCACCCGATGCGGGCAACTCGACCCGGGCGTGATGCTGTACCTGATGGAGCAGGAAGGGATGGCGCCGGCGGCTATCTCCGATCTGCTCTACCGCCGCTCGGGCCTTCTGGGCCTGTCCGGGCTTTCGAACGACATGCGCACCCTCGAGGCGGCGGGCAGCCCCGAGGCGGAGCAGGCGATCGCCTATTTCACCACCCGAATCCGCCACCAACTGGGCGCGATGGCGGCGGTGCTGGGTGGGATCGACGCGGTGGTCTTCACCGGCGGGATCGGCGAGAACTCGGCCCGTGTGCGGGCCGAGGTCTGCGAGACGACCGGCTGGATGGGCATCGCCGTCGATCCGGCGCGCAACGCGCGCAACGCCACGGTGATCTCGCCCGACGGTGCGCCGGTGCCGGTGCTGGTGGTGCCGACGAACGAGGAACTGGTGATCGCCCGCGCCGCCCGCGCCGCCGCGCGGTCCTGAGGGGCGCACGGGCGCGGTTCGGGGGACCGCCGCCAGGCCGTCAGGAGCGTTCGGGCGGTTCGACCCCGGCGGCGATCGCCAGGCGCACGGCGGCGGCAAGGCTGTCGGACCCGGTCTTGCGCATCGCGTTGCGGCGATGCACCTCGGCGGTGCGCGGCGAGATTCCCAGTCGCCGCGCGATTTCCTTGTTGGTGTGACCGGCGACGAGCAGGACCATGACCTCGTGCTCGCGCCGCGTCAGGCGATCGATCCGGGCCATCGCCACCGGATCGGCATGCCGGCGGCCGGGCCGGGCCTGCGCGACGGCCGCGAACAACCGCTCCGGCGGTGCCGGTTTCTCGACGAAGTCGATCGCCCCGAGTTGCATCGCCTCGACGGCCTGCCGCACGTCCGCCCTGCCGGTCAGCACCACGAAGCCAAGATCGGGCGCCAGCCGGCCGGCGCTGCGCAACAGGTCGATCCCGTTCATGTCCGGCAGGTTCAGATCGAGGATCACGCAGCCGGTCGTGGCGCCGTCCAGCGCCGACAGGAATGACCCGGCATCGGCAAAGACCTCGACAGCGTGGCCGCGCTCGGTGAACAGCATCGACAGGGACTCCCGCACCGCGGGATCGTCCTCGACGATATGGACGGGCACGGTCAACGCGCCGTGCCGCCGCGACGCGTGGTTGTAGCGCCGGCGCGTCGTGTCGGTCGCGGTGCGGCGCCGGCCTGCGGCATCCTTGCGTCGTGTCTCACTGGCATTCAACGGAGCCTGTCTCGGTTCCCGGCTGCATGGCCCCGGTCGTAGGAAAAAGCTGCGCCGCAGATTATGCCCGGAACGAGGTCAGGAACATGCGTAGGACTACTTAGCAGTCCGGCACGAAGTCCGCGGGCAATGCCGCCGACGGAAGCTCGACCACGAAGCGCGCGCCGCCGGTCGGCACGGGTTCCAGCGCGATCCGACCGCCATTCGCGGCGACGATCGCGGCCGAGATCGTGAGACCGATGCCGATGCCGTCCTCGCGGCCCGTCACGAAAGGCTCGAACAGGTGCGCGCGCAGCGCCTCGGGAACGCCGGGGCCGTTGTCCTCGACGCTGAGACGCGCGCCGCCGGGGATCGCCTCGGTGCGGATGACCAGCCGGGGCGCGGCCTGGCCCGCGAGGGCCTCGCGGGCATTGCGAAGCAGATTGACCATCACCTGCCGGATCTGGAGCCGGTCGAGCGACAGCGGCGCGAGGCCGGTTGCGAAATCGCGGATGACCACGAGTGATGGGTCGGTCCCGGCGAGCGCGGTGTCGATCGCCTCGTCCAGCAGGGCGTTGAGATCGGTGGGCGCGGCCGTCGTCGCGCCGTTCGTGAACAGCGCCTCGATCCGCGCGACGATCCCGGCGGCGCGGCCGGCCTGTTCTTCGGCCCGCGCGACCAGTTCGCGAACCGGTGCCGCCTCGGGCCCTGCATCGGCTAGCAGCTGCGCGGCCGATCGCAGGTAGTTGGTCAGCGCCGCGAGCGGTTGCCGGATCTCGTGCGGCAGGGCCGCGGCGAGCGTGCCGAGCATCCGCGCCCGGCCGATCCGGTCGAGACGGGCCCGGAGCGCACGGAGTTCCGCCGCGGTCCGGGCGCGTTCGTTGCGGAGCGTTTCGAATTCCGTGACGTCGAGGATCAGGCTGTCCCAGCGGGTGCCGCCATCGGGCAGGCGCACCGGCTGGCCCTGCCCTTCGAGCCACTTGCGCCGGCCATCCGGCGCGATCACCCGCCAGCGGTGCAACCAGCGCGTGAGGTCGCGCGCCGAGTCGCGGATCGAGTCCCGCATCGCGGCGAGATCCTCGGGCACCACCTGGGCCCAGAGCGGCGCCGGACCGTCACGCAGAGCCGCCGGGGAAACGCCCAGCGTGCTTTCGCAGGCGCCGCCGATGAAATCGATCCGGTCCCGGCCATCCGGCGCGACGACGTAGCGAACGACCGCGCCGCTGACCTGCCCCGCCCGGTCGTCGCCTCGCGCGGCGCACGGGGCCGAGTTATCCACCTGAACCGACACGCTACGCAGCCGACATGGTTACCTGAACGAAGGTCAGTGTATCAGGTCGGCCGTGCAGGTCCAGACGGAATACCCGCCAGGGTTGTGGCGACGGCCCTAGGAGGCACGGGCGGCGATGTAGGCGGCGAGATTGCCGAAACTGCGCATCTGCGGATAGTCGGCCTCCGGCATCTCCAGCCCGTAGCGTTGCCCAAGCGCGGTGACGAGGTTGAGGAAATCCATCGAGTCGATGTCGCATTCGTCGCGCAGGTCGGCGGCGTGGTCGATCTCGGCGGCGTCGATGTCGGGCGCGATCTTGCGCAACTCCTCGGCGATGGCGGTTTCGATCGGGGTCATGGGATCTCCGTGCTTGTGATCCGGTCGGCGAGCGCATTGAGGAACAAAGCGCCGCGATGGCCGTCGCTGACGCGATGATCGGCGGCGAGCGTGAGGGTGGCGACGGTGCGCGGCACGACCGCATCATCCCGGACCCAGGGACGCTGGCGCGGCGTGCCAAGCCCGACGATGGCGACCTGCGGCGGGGTGATCACGCCGGTCATGGCGTCCACGCCGCGGTCGCCCAGCGAGGTCAGGGTGATCGTCGCCGCGGCGAATTCCGAGGCGCGGAACCGCCCGGTGCGGGCGCGCGACACGAGGTCGCGCAGCGCCGCCATGATCGCGTCGAGGTCCAGCGCCTCGGCGCCGAGGATCGCCGGCGCGACCAGCCCGCCGCCGCGCAGCCGGATCGCCATGCCGGCATTGACCGCGTCGGAAGGGCGGAAGGCGCCGTCCACGAAATGGCCGTTGAACTCGGGAAATTTCTTCAGCACCGCGGCCAGCGCGTGCAGGTAGACCGCGCCGGGCAGCAGCCGGTCCCCGGGCGCGCGGCCGGCATTGGCGGTGGCGAGGCGGTCGTTCAGCCCGGTCAGGTCGATGTCGTGGGCGAGGTAGTAGTGCGGGATCTCGCGCTTCGAGCGGGTCATCGCCGCGGCGATCGCCTTGCGCATCTCGGACAGCGCGCTGCCGGCGCCCGCGTCGCCGGGTTGGGCGGTGGATGATTGCGCGCCGCCGGCAAGCCGCGCCTCGACATCGGCCAGATGCACCGGGCTTGCCGCCCCGGCGAAGACCGCCGGATCAAGCCCGGCTTCCTCGGCCCGGCGGCGGGCGGCGGGCGAGATTCGCAGGCTGCCGGTCCCGGTGGCGGTGGCCGGCTGCGACGTTGGCGCGGGCTGCGGGGCGGGCGCGAGCTCGGGCGCGGGTTCGGGTTCGGGTGCGGTGGGTTCGGGCGCGGCGGGTTCGGCCGGCGCCGCCATGGGTTCCGGCGGATGCGGGGCAGGGGGCGGTTCGGCTGCCGCCGTCCCCTCTTCTCCCGGCGCGCGGATCACGGCCAGCGGCGTGCCGACCGGCACCTTGCGGCCGGTTTCCACCAGCGCATGGTCGAAGGTGCCGACCTCGAAACACTCGATCTCGATCGCGCCCTTCTGGGTTTCCACCACCGCGATGATCTCGCCGCGGGCAACCTCGTCGCCCGGCGCTTTCAGCCACTCGACAAGCGTGCCGTCCTCCATGTCGGAGCCCAGCGAGGGCATGCGGAAGGTTGTCATCACCGCCTCCCGACGAGGGCCCGCGCCGCCGCGGCGATGCTGGCCGGCTGCGGGATCGCGGCCTGTTCGAGGTGATGGGCATAGGGGATCGGCACCTCGGCCGAACAGACGCGCGCGGGCGGCGCGTCGAGATCGAAAAAGCCGCGTTCGGCCACCTGCATGCCGATCTCGGCCGCGAGGCTGCCGGTGCGCCAGCCTTCGTCGACCACCAGCAGGCGGTGGGTCTTCGCGACGGAGGCGAGGATCGTGTCCATGTCGAGCGGGCGCAGGCTGCGCAGGTCGATCACCTCGGCCTCGACCCCGTCGGCCGCAAGCGTCTCGGCCGCGTCGAGCGACTTGAACAGCGAGCCGCCGTAAGTCACCAGCGTCAGGTCGCGCCCCGCGCGGCGCACCACGGCGCGGTCGATGTCGACCGCACCGGCCTTGGCATCCAGCAGGCCCTTGCGGTTGTAGAGCATCACGTTCTCGAAGATCAGCACCGGATCGGGGTCTTCCAGCGCGGTCCAGAGCATGCCGCGCGCGTCCTCCAGCGTGGCGGGGGCCAGCACGCGCAGGCCGGGGATATGGGCATACCAGCCTTCCAGGCTGTGCGAATGCTGCGCGGCCAGCTGCTTGCCCGCGCCGGTCGCCATCCGGATCACCAGCGGCACGCCATAGGCGCCGTTCGACATGTGCCGGAAGGTGGCGGCGGTGTTGAGGATCTGGTCGAGCGCCAGAAGCGAGAAGTTGACCGTCATCAGTTCGACGATCGGCCGCATCCCGACCATCGCGGCCCCGATCCCCGCGCCGGTGAAGCCCGATTCCGACAGCGGCGTGTCGCGGATCCGATCCTCGCCGAACTCCTGCATCAGCCCCATCGAGACGGCGTAGCAGCCGCCGTAGGCGCCCACGTCCTCGCCCATCAGGAACACGCGGTCGTCGCGCTGCATCGCGTCGCGCAGCGCGGCGCGCACCGCCTCGCGATAGGTCGTCTCCACCGTCTCGCCCGAGGGTTCGGCGGGCGGCGGCGGGGCCGGCCGGGTTTCGGCCACGACATGGCGGGTGAGGGTTTCGACCGGTTCGTCGGTGCCGGCCTCGGCGAAGGCCACGGCGGCGTCGATCTCGGCGTCGACCTCGGCCTCGATCGCGGCGACTTCATCCTGATGCAGCAGGCCGTTCTCGAGCAGCCAGGTCTGGAACCGGACGATCGGACCCTTGCCGCGCCACGCCTCGACCTCGTCCTTGGGGCGGTAGAGTTGCGCGTCGAACATCGAATGGGCGCGGAACCGGTAGGTCCGGCATTCCAGAAGCCGCGGCCCGCCGGTGTCGGCGATGGTGGAGAGCGCGCGGCGCCCGGCGGCCTCGACCGCGACGACGTCCATGCCGTCGACGACCTCGGCGGGGACGTTGTAGGCGGCGGCCTTCGCCGCCACGTCGCCCTGCGCCTCGGAGCGGTCGAGCGCGGTGCCCATCGCGTAGCCGTTGTTCTCGCAGACGAAGAGCACCGGCAGGTTCCACAGCGCGGCGAGGTTCATCGCCTCGTGGAACTCGCCCTCGGCGACCGCGCCCTCGCCGAAGAAACAGGCGGTCACGGCCTGCCGGCCCTGCATCCGGTCGCCAAGCGCAAGGCCGACGGCAAGCGGCAGCCCGCCGCCGACGATGGCGTTGCCGCCGTGAAAATTACGCTCGGCATCGAAGAGATGCATCGAACCGCCGCGCCCGCCGGCGCAGCCTTCGGCCTTGCCGAACATCTCGGCCATGATCGGCCCCATCGGCACGCCGCGCGCCAATGCGTGGCCATGTTCGCGGTAGGTGGCCACCACCCGGTCCGCATCGGCCAGAAGCGGGATCAGCCCGACCGCGATCGCCTCTTCGCCATCGTAGAGATGCAGGAAGCCGCGGATCTTCTCCCGCGTGTAAAGCTCCGCGCAGCGATCCTCGAAGCGGCGGATGCGGATCATGCCTTTCAGCAGGTCGCGCAGGTGGTCGTGGTCGAGATGCGGTTTCGTCGGGGTGCTCATGCGCCGGTCTCCAGCGTCGAGGTATCGCCTTCGGGCAGGCCGAGTTCGCGCGCCTTGAGAAGCCGGCGCATGATCTTGCCCGAACGGGTGCGGGGCAGGCTGTCGTGGATCTCGATTTCCTTCGGCGCGACGGCGGGGCCGAGGCGCTTGCGGGCATGGCCGAGCAGGTCCAACCGCAACTCCTCGCTGGCCTCGAAGCCCGGTTTCAGCGCGACGAAGGCCTTGACGATCTCGCCCGCCGTCGGATCGGGCAGGCCGATGACGCCGGCCTCGGCGACCGCCGGATGCTCGATCAGCGCACTTTCGACCTCGAAGGGGCCGATCAGGTGGCCCGAGGACTTGATCATGTCGTCGGCGCGGCCAACGAACCAGAAATAGCCGTCGGCGTCGCGCATCGCGAGATCGCCCGACAGGTACCAGCCGGAGCGGAACGCCTTTTCGTAGCGCGCGCGGTTGTTGAGATAGGCGCGCATCATCGACGGCCAGCCCGGTTTCAGCGCCAGTTCGCCGATCACGCCGGGTTGCGTGACCTCCGTCGCGCCCTCCTCGGTCACCTCGACGATGCCGGCCTCGATCCCCGGCAGGGGCCGGCCCATCGAGCCCGGCTTGACATCCATCGACCGGTAGTTGGCGATCATGATGCCGCCGGTTTCGGTCTGCCACCAGTTGTCGTGGAACGGCATGCCGAAGACCTCGTTGCCCCAGATCACCGCCTCGGGGTTCAGCGGTTCGCCGACCGAGGCCATGAACCGGAGCGCCGGGAAATCGTGCCCCGCTGCCATGTCCTTGCCGGCCTTCATCAGCATCCGGATCGCGGTGGGCGCGGTGTACCAGACGTTCACGCGCTCGTTTTCCAGGATCGCGTACCAGCGCGAGGGGTCGAATTCGGCCTCGTCGATCACCAGCGTCGCGCCGTTGGCCAGCGGCGCGAGGATGCCGTAGGAGGTGCCGGTGACCCAGCCGGGATCGGCGGTGCACCAGAAAACGTCGCCGGGGCGGAGATCGAGCACCATGCGCCCGGTGGCGCGATGGGCGAGGATCGCCTCGTGCACATGCACCACGCCCTTGGGCTTGCCGGTGGTGCCGGAGGTGAAGTGCAAAAGCCCCGGATCCTCGGGCTGCATCGGCACCGGCGCGCCGGTGCCGTCCTCGGCGGCCATCGCGCCGGCGAGGTCGCGGCAGCCCGGCCCGGCGTCTTCCCCGCCATCGACCAGAAGCACATGGTCGAGCGCCGGCAGCCGGTCGCGCAGGCCCGCCACCTTGCGCCGGTAGAGCGCGGCGGAGGTCACCAGCGCCTTGCCCGCGCCGATCTCCAGCCGCGACTGGATCGGTTCCGGTCCGAAGGCGGAGAACAGCGGGCAGAACACGCAACCCGCGCGCAGCGTACCGAGCGCGGCGATGTAGAGTTCGGGCTTGCGGCCCAGCAGCCCGTAGACCGCGTCGCCGCGCTTCAGTCCGAGCCGGCCCAGCATCGCGGCGAATCTGGCGGTTTCGCGCTGCAACTCGGCATAGGTGTATTCGCGGCGCTCGCCGTCGCGGCCGAGCCAGCGGATCGCCGTGCGGCCGCCATTGCCCTCGGCCACGTGGCGATCGACGGTTTCATGCGCGATGCTGATCCGTCCTTCGCCCAGCGGCGACAGAAGCGCCCGTTCCGCCGCCCAGTCGAATCCTGCGCGCGCGGCGGCGTAGTCGGGCATGTTCGAATGCGCCCGCACATCGGCGGGTTTGGCGATGATCGTCTCGCCCATGGTCTCCTCCTCCCAGGGCTTGATGCCGGGGGCAGGCTAGCAAGGCGGCGCGGCAGCGCGTGATGACATGGATCAAGGTTGTCCCCGGACCGTGGCGAATCGCGCCTGCGTTGTCCGGCGCGAATGTATTCCTTTGGATTTCGGAAACGACTTTGGAATAGGCCGGGACACGGGCGTGTATCCGCGACGCCGTTGCGGTCAGGCCGACGAAACATTGGGGAACGATCAGTTCGCACCGGATATGACATTGCCATTCCCGCCCCTCCCCGCGCATCACCTTGAAACGATGATCGGCCTGTCGGCCTCTCCGATGGCGCTCGTGTCCGGCGGGGGTGAGATCGTTGCGGCGAACGAGGCCTTCGTGACGGCCAGCGGCAGGGCCGGATCCCTGGGGACGCTGCGTCAACTGATCGCGCCCGAGGCGGCGGCGGAGGCCGACCGGCTTCTGGGGGCGATGATCGACCGTAGGCGGGTCGAGGCGCCGATGGCGGCATCCGGCCACTCCTACCGATGGACCCTTTCGCCGACGCCGGTCACCGGCTTGCGGCTTCTGGACATCGAGCCGCTGGCCGACAGCCGCGGCGACGGGCAACTCGCCCGGCTGGAGGCGCTGGTGGACATGACCGCCCATGGCGTGATGGTCTGCGACGCCGAGGGGCTTGTGGAGTGGGTCAACCCGGTGAGCGAACGGATCACCGGCTACAAGCTCGAGGATTTCCTCGGCCGCAAACCCGGCGACTTGCTGCATTTCGAAGGCACCGATCCCGCGGCGCGCCGGCGCATCGCGGCGGCGCTGGCAAAGGGACAGCCGGTGCGCGAGGAAATCCTCAACCGGGGCAAGGACGGGCGCATCTACTGGGTGAAGCTGGACATCCAGCCGCTGCATGACGACGCCGGCCGCGTGAACGGCTACGTGGCCGTTCAGGCCGACATCACCGGGCGCAGGACCGATGGCGCCGCCGAGGCGCGCGCCGCGCGGCTGGGCCGGATGATCGAACACAGCCGCAACGAGGTCTACGTTTTCGACGCCGAGACGCTGCTGTTTGCCGAGGTCAACCGCGGCGCGCGCGAGAACCTTGGCTACGGCGAGGCGGAACTGGCGCGGATGACGCCACTCGACGTCCACGCCGGATTGACCGCGGAGGCCTTCGAGGGCCTGGTCGAACCCCTGCGCGCGGGACGGGAAGAGGTGCTGCGCTTCCGCGGCCACCATCTTCGCAAGGACGGCAGCGGCTATCCCGTCGACGTCTCGCTGCAACTGATGCAGGACGACCGGCCGCTGTTCGTGGCCATGGTCGAGGACATGACGCAGCGCGAAGCCGCGGAACGGGCCGCCGACATCGCGCGGCGGCGGCTGGAGGCGGCGATCGAGACGCTGCCCGACGGTTTCGTCTTCTACGACGCCGATGATCGCCTGGTGCTGGCCAACAGCCGTTACCGGGAAATCTATTCCGAAAGCGCCCCGGCGATCGTGCCGGGCGCGCGGTTCGAGACGATCCTGCGCTACGGTCTGGAGCACGGCCAGTATGCCGAGGCGATCGGCCGTGAGGACGCCTGGCTCAAGGAACGGCTGGAGGCGCACTACAGCGCCGAATCGCAGATCGAACAGCAACTGGGCGATGGCCGGGTGCTGCGGATCTACGAGAAGGACACGCCCGATGGCGGGCGCGTGGGCCTCAGGATCGACGTGACGGAGCTGCACGAGGCGCGCCGCCGCGCCGAGGCCGCGAGCCGCGCCAAGTCGGCCTTCCTTGCCAACATGAGCCACGAGATCCGCACCCCGATGAACGGGGTGCTCGGGATGGCCGACCTGCTGGGCACCACGGCCCTGTCGCCGGAGCAGCGAGAGATGCTGGAGACGATCCAGAGTTCCGGCGAGGCGTTGCTGGGGCTGCTCAACGACATTCTCGATCTCGCGCGGATCGAGTCGGGCAAGGTGTCGCTGGAGGCCGAACCGTTCCTGCCGGCCGAGGTCGCCGCCCGCGTGGTGCGCCTGCATGGCGCCAACGCGACGAAAAAGGGGCTGCGGCTGGCGGTGGACGTCGCGCCGGAGGCGGCGGGGCAGGCGGTTGGCGATGCGGCGCGGATCCAGCAGATCCTGCACAACCTCGTCGGCAACGCGATCAAGTTCACCGAGGCCGGCGAGGTGACGGTCGCGGTGGCGCGGTCGCCCGACGGTGCGCTGGTGTTCACCGTGGCCGATACCGGGATCGGGATGTCGCCCGAACAGGCGCAGCGGGTGTTCGAGGCCTACGAACAGGCCGATGTCTCGGTCGGCCGCAAGTTCGGCGGAACCGGTCTTGGCCTTGCCATCGTTCGGGAACTGGTGGAGCGGATGGGCGGGCATGTCGCCATCGACAGCGCGCCGGGGCGCGGCACCCGGATCGCCGTGGACCTGCCACTGCCCGCAGCCGAGGCCGGTGCGGCCGGGCAGGACGCGCCGGAGCCGCCGGCGCTGGCCGAGGATGACGCCGACCGGTCCGCCCTGCGCATTCTCGCCGCCGAGGACAACAGGGTGAACGCGATCGTCCTGCAACACGTGATGGAACAGCTCGGCCACAGGATGACGCATGTCGAGGATGGCGCCGCCGCCGTGCAGGCCTGGCGGCCCGGCGGCTTCGACGTGCTGCTGTTCGATGTCTCGATGCCCGGGATGAGCGGGCCGGAGGCGCTGGCGGCGATCCGCGCCCGTGCCGGGATCGAGGGCGTGGAGGTTCCGCCCGCCATCGCGTTGACCGCCTATGCCATGCCCGAAGAGATCGTCACGCTGCTGGATGCCGGGTTCTGCGACGTCATCACCAAGCCGTTCCGCCGCAACGATCTTGTCGCCGCGCTCGACATGGCGCGGGGCGGCGCCGGGGCGACGGCGGCCTGAGCTTCAGCCCGCGGGCGCGACACCGAGCAGCCGCATCGCGTTCTCCTTCAGGATCAGCGGCCGCACCTCGTCCTTGAACGGCGCGGCCTCGAAATCGGCGAGCCAGCGGTCGGGCGTGATCGCCGGCCAGTCGGAGCCGAAGAGCATCTTCTTCTTCAGGATCGAGTTGGCGTACTTGATGAAGATCTCGGGGAAGTACTTCGGGCTCCAGCCGCTCATGTCGAAGTAGACGTTGGGCTTGTGCTGGGCCACGGCCAGCCCCTCTTCCGTCCAGGGAAACGAGGGATGCGCGAGGATGATCGGCATGTCGGGGAAATCCACCGCGACGTCATCCAGATGCATCGGGTTCGAGTATTTCAGCCGCATCCCCATGCCGCCGCGCAGGCCCGACCCGACGCCGGTCTGCCCGGTGTGAAACAGCGTGATGACGCCTTCCTCCGCGCAGGCCTCCAGCACGGTGTAGCAGGCCTCGCGGTCGTTGGGGAAAAAGCCCTGCATCGTGGGATGGAACTTGAAGCCGCGCACGCCGAAATCGCGCACCAGCCGCCGCACCTCGCGTGCGCCGGCGCGACCCTTGTGCGGATCGACCGAGGCGAAGGGGATCAGGATGTCGTCGTTTTCGGCACAGACTTGCGCGACCTCCTCGTTCGAATAGCGGCGAAAGCCGGTCTCGCGTTCGGCGTCGACGGGGAAGATCACGGCGGCGATGTTGCGTTCGCGGTAGTAGGCGGCGGTGTCCCGGACGCTGGGCAGCATGCCGTCGGCGCCTGCGGGGTTGCGGAAATAGGCGGCCATGCCGGCCTGGAACTCGGTGTAGCCGTCGTCGCGCGGGCCGCAGCACGGCTCTTCGGCATGGGTGTGGAAATCGATCGCGCGCACCTTGGCGAAGTCGACCATCGCGGGGCCCTCCCTGTCACCGGCTCAGCGTAGCGGCAGCAAACGATGCGCACAAGTATTGTTATGGTGCATAATCAATCCGCGGGGCCGATCCGGGCGCCCGGCGGGATCGTCGGCGGGGCGGCGTTGAGCCGTTCGACGGCAAAGCCGGCGGCGGCCTTGTAGCCTGCCATGAAGGCCGCGCGCTCGGCGGCCGGGATGACCGCGTCGATGTCGTCGAAGGCGCCGCCGCAGCGCTGGTCGACGAGGTCCAGCAATCCGAACGGTCCGGCGCCCCGATTGCGCAGCACAAGCTCCGAAACCGGGCGGCAAAGCTCGGCGTCATAGGCGGCCAGCGCCGCTGGCGTCACCCCGTGGGCAAGCATCTTCGCCCCGATCACGCGCGCATCGACGATCGCCTGGCTCGCCCCGTTGGAGCCGGTGGGATACATCGCATGCGCCGCATCGCCCATCAACGCAACCGGCCCGTCGACCCAGGTCGGAACCGGATCGCGGTCGATCATCGGGTTCTCGTAGGCGATCTGCGCGCCGGAGATCAGCGCCGGGACATCGAGCCAGTCGTAGCGGAACGCCGCGAAGTGATGGACGAAATCGGCGGTCTCGACGGGCCGGAACCAGCCGGTCCGTTCCCAACCCTCGCCCGGGTCGACCGTCAGTTCCGCGATCCAGTTGATCTCGGCCAGCCCGTCCGCACCGGGTCGCGAGATCGGGTAAATCACCATCCGGTGCCGGTGCGTGCCAAGCCCGACGAAGGACGATCCGGTGCGGATCGGCCGTGCCCGCGTGGTGCCGCGCCACATGATCGCGCCGCCCCAGTGGATCGGCGGCTGGCCGGGATGCATCTGCGCCCGGATCGCCGAATGGATGCCGTCGGCGCCGATCAGAAGCGTACCGTCGACCCGTTTCTGGCCGCCGTCCGCGGTTTCGACCAGCGCCGTCACGCCGGTCTCGCGGGTCTCGTACCCGGTGACGCGGCAGCCGGTGCGGATCGCCCCGGCGCCCAGCCGTTCCTGCGCGGCGCGATGCAGCGCCATGTGGAACCGGCCGCGATGGACCGCGTATTGCGGCCAGCGGTAGCCGGCGTCCAGCCCGCGCGGCTCGGCATGGATCTCGGCCCCGTTCAGACCGACCAGCGCCCATTCCAGCGCCGGCAGGCCGACGGTATCCAGAACCTCGGTCCCGATCCCGAGGTCGATCAGTTCGCGCACCGCGTTGGGTTGCAGGTTGATCCCGACGCCGAGCGGACGCATCTCGCCCACGGCCTCGAAGACGGTGGCGCGCACGCCGACCTGGTGCAGCGTCAGCGCCAGGGCGAGCCCGCCGATGCCGCCGCCGGCGATCAGGACATGCGGTTCGGACATGGCCGGTCTCCCTGGTCGTCACCCGTGTCCCTAGCAAGCCGGGGCGCGCGGGGGCAAGCGCGGAGGGCGCTCAGATCGCCGCGATCAGCCGGTCGACCGCCTGCGCCAGGCTGGCGTCGATCACGTGCAGGTATTCCATCCAGTCGTCGACGTGGCGCAATTCCGCCGCGCCATCGGAAATCCCGCGCAGGCCGACGAGCGGCACCCCGTGGGCCATGCAGGCGCGGGCCACCGCGAAGGTTTCCATGTCGACCATGTCGGCGTCGATCGCGTCGTAGGCCGCGCCCGAGACGATGTTGCCCCCGGTCGACAGCCGCATCGCCGGCAGGCCGGGGATCGGCGTTTGCAGCGGCAGATCCGCCGGCAGGTCGAGAAACGGCGTCAGCCCCTTCCGCAACCCCAGCGGCGAGGCATCCATGTCGCGGTAGGACACGCTGGCCACCTGGTAGATCGCGGTCTGTTCCAGCGTTCGCGACCCGGCCGAGCCGAGGCAGACGGCAAGATCGGGCGTCCGGCCCTCGGCGTCGAGCCGGCCCAGTGCCGCGCCGGTCGCCACCCCGGCCTCCACCGGGCCGACCCCGGTGATCAGCGGGCTGAACCGCGACCGCAACGCGGGGCCGTACTCCGCCTCTGCCGCCATCAGGAACAGGATCCTGCGGCCACCTGCCTCGACGAGGTTCATCAGCATCTCCCTGCCAGTCGCCGGGCTCGACTATTTCCGCGCCGGCCCGGCGGGGCAAGCCCCGGCCGTCAGGACCGGTCGCGGGCGCGGGCGACGGCGGCGATCGCCGCGTCGACATCCTCGGCCGTGGTGCGGTGATTGGTGATCGCCGCGCGCAGGCAGGTGACACCGTCGATCACGGTTGTGGAAAATACCGCCTCGCCGGACAGCTGCAACTCGGTCGCGATGCGCGCGTTCAGCGCCGACTGCGCCGCCGGATCGCGCCCGGCATCGGCGGTGAACACGCACAGGCAGGACACCACCGGCGCCGCCAGCCGCATCCCCGGCCTGGCCGCAACGGCGGCGCCCATCCGCGCGGCAAGGGCGCAATTGCGGGTGATCGCCGCGCCGAGCCGGTCGGGGCCATAGGCCTCGATCGCGGTCCAGACCTTGAGCGCCCGGTTGCCGCGTGACAGGTCGATCCCGTAGTCGCAGAACCACGGCTCGCCGCCGCCCAGGCCCGCCTGCTGCGCGGCCAGATAGGCCGGGCGCGCGGCGAAGGCGGCGCGATGGCGCTCCGCATCGCGGATCAGGACGATCCCGCAATCGTAGGGCACGTACATCCACTTGTGGAAATCGCAGGCAAGCGAATCGGCCCGCCCGATGCCGTCGCTCAGCGCTCGCCACGGGGGATCGGCCAGCCGCGTCCAGGCGCCGAACGCCCCGTCGACATGCAGCCAAAGCCCCAGATCGGTGGCGAGATCGGCCAGGGCGGCCAGGTCGTCGAACCGGCCAAGATCGACCGAACCGGCGGTTGCGATCACCGCGAACGGGTGTAGCCCCGCCGCGCGGTCCCGTGTCACGGCGGTTGCCAGGGCCCCGGCGGATAGGCCCCGCGCGTCTTCGGGGATCCGGCGCAACGCGTCATGGCCGAGGCCCAGAAGTTCCATCGCCTTGACCGCGGCATTGTGCACGCCGGCCCCGGCATAGGCCACCAGCGGCGCCCCCCTCGTGCCCGCGGCCCGGCTTTCCGGCCCCAGCGCGGCGACCCGCGCCGCCGCCAGGGCGATCACCGTGGCCTGCGACGTGCCTGTCACCAGAACGCCGCTTGCGCCGTCGGGAAAGCCCATCACCCGGCGCGTCCAGTCGATCACCGCGCGTTCGACATGGATCGCCCCGTGGTCGCGGCCACCGCAATTGGCGTTCATCGTGGCCGCCACCATCTCCGACAGGATCCCGGTGGCAAGGCCGGTGCCATGCACCCAGCCGAAGAACCGCGGATGCGTGTTGCCGTTGCCGTGCGGCAGGATCTCGTCGGCGAGCCGGACGGCGGCGGCGGTCTCGCCCCGCCCGGGGCCGTCCGGATCCAGGGCATAGCGCCGGACGACCTTCTCGGGAACCGGTTGCCAGGGCTTGGCGCGGCCCGCGGCCAGCCGGTCGATGCACCGGTCGAGCAGCGCATGCGCGGCCGCCCGGAAATCCTCCCAGTTCTCGGGATCGAGCCCGCCTTCGCCTGAATCCTGCGCCATCGTCCGCCCCGCTTTCGCTGCCGCCAGCCTAGTGCGCCGCCGCGCAAAGCGGCAAGCGCGGCCGCGCCCCGGCGGTTTCGGCGAGATTTTGCGGGCCGGATGCAACTTGCCTCTTGCGCCCGACGGAATCAGCGGCTAGATACCGTGTCCTGTCGCCGGGGCACTGCCGTGGCGATGGGGTTCCGGGTTCCGGGACGCAACGACAATGCAAGAGGCGATATCGGGCGGTGGCGTCGAGGTTGACGCAACGGTTCGGTTTTGTGTCTTGCCGCTCTTTGACATTGTTGGTTTACTGAAGAGATATGCGGGCGGCTTGGTCTTGACCGACTTGGTCTATGCATATCGGCCTTCTAGGGGCGTGAGTTCCGATGATGAAGGTGTCAGCTTCGCCGTTTGGCCGGAAGGTCGAA
>JANSXY010000012.1 GCA_024742695.1 Paracoccaceae bacterium
GCCGCCACCGTCGCCGCGCTGGCGAAGTTCCAGTGATCGCGCGCCATCTCGTCCAGCCCCAGTTCGGCCCGCCAGCCCAGAAGCCGCAGCGCAAGCCCCGGATCGGCGGTGCATTCCGCCGCGTCGCCCGGCCGGCGCGGCGCCAGATCGTGCGGCACCTCGCGGCCCGAGGCGCGGGCCACCGCCGCGATCGCCTCCAGCACCGAATAGCCGCGCCCGGTGCCCAGGTTGACCGGCACGTGCCGCCCGGCGAAGCCCGCGTCGCCGATCCGCTCCAGCGCGGCGGCATGGCCGCGGGCGAGATCCATGATGTGGATGTAGTCGCGCACCCCGGTGCCATCCGGCGTCGGCCAGTCGGTTCCGAACACCTTCAACCGCCCGCCGGTCCCCAGCGCCGCGCGCGAGATGCAGGGGAAGAGATTGCTGGGCGGCAGCCGCGGATCCTCGCCCAGCAGGCCGCCGGGATGCGCGCCCACCGGGTTGAAATAGCGCAGCGAGATCGCCGAGAACCCGCCGCCCGCGGCGGCAAGATCGCCCAGCATCCGTTCGACCATCAGCTTGCTGCGGCCATAGGGATTGAGCGCGCCCAGCGGCGCGTCCTCGGTCACGCCGGCGCCCGGCGCGGCATAGACCGTGGCCGAGGATGAAAACACGATGTCGCGCACCCCGTGGCGCTGCATCGCCTGCAACAGCGTCAGCGTGCCGGCGACGTTCACGTCGAAATATCCCAGCGGGTCGGTCACCGACTCGCCCACCGCCTTCAGCCCGGCAAGGTGAACCACCGCGTCGATCCGGCGGGTGGCGAACAGCCGGTCCAGCGCGCGGGCATTGCGGATGTCGGCGGTGACCAGCTCGGGCTGGCCGTGGCCCAGCCGCTCCAGCCGGGCGATCACGCCGGGATGCGAGGTCAGGAAACTGTCGAGGATCACCACCCGGCGTCCCCGCGCCATCAGTTCGGCCGCGACATGGCTGCCGATGAATCCTGCCCCGCCGGTCAGCAGGACGGCCCCGCCGGCCTTGGCCGCGCCGGTTGCATTGCGTGTCTCGCGCATCTTGAATCTCCCCTTCCACAACCACCGAAACGGTTATGGCACGAGGCGAAAAACAGCGCTCAAGCCTATGGGAATATGGCGAAAACCCTGCCGAGACAGACCCTATACCGAGGGCTAGACGGGCGGCGGAGACGGACAGGGCCGGGCTATGCCCGGCCCGTCCTTGTCAGACGAGGTTGCGGTCCCGCGCGATCAGCGCGGCCTGGGTGCGGTTCTTGGCCTCGAGCTTGCGGCACAGCGTCTTGACGTGCAGCTTGACCGTCACTTCCTGAAGGTCGAGATCGCGGGCGATTTCCTTGTTCGCCTTGCCCTCGGACAAGCCGCGCAGCACGTCGCGTTCGCGCGGGGTGAGGCCGGCCTTCTCCGCCGCGCTGTCGGGCGTGGCGGACATCAGCTTGAACGGGGCGTAGACCTCGCCCTCCACCATGAACTTCACCGCCGCGAGGATCGATTTCGCCGCCAGCGTCTTTGGCACGAAGCCTGCCGCCCCGGCCTCGATCGCGGCCTGCGCGATGTCGGCGGAACAGTTGCCCGAGATGATCGCCACGGGTTTGCCGCCGTTGGCCTCGATCGCGCGGCCGATGGTCTTGACGCCATTCATGCCGGGCATGTTGAGATCGAGAAGCACGAGGTCGTAGGGCCCGTCTTCGGCCATCCGCTGCACCGCTTCGTCGAATGTGCCGGCCACCGAAACCTCGGCCGAGGTGCCGAAGGAAATATGGGCGGCCACCAGATCGCGCACCAGCGCGTGATCATCCACCACCATGACGCGGAAAGAACGCTCCTGCACCGGGCCATCCTCCGTCCGGATGGGCTTTGCCACCGCAAGATCCGCAACACGCAACTCCAACATCAACTCACCTCCAAGACAAATTCTAAGTCTTTCAATGCACTGACCGAACGATCACGCCGATCGACACAAGATGCCTAGCATCGCACATGGTGGAAATGTGACAGCCAAGAGGTCACTTGATAGATTCAAAAGTATGTGTCGCGCACGTTGCGCGGGAAAGATTCTTAAGGAATATTTATTTTTCCCGCAGCGGCTGCAGCCGGCTTCCGAACTCCCGCAAGGCCGCCGTTCGGTCGGGTTTGGCGGCCCGCAGATTCGAATCGTCGTCGACCAGCCGGGCGGCCAGGGCGAAGGCCGCGATCCGCAGCGCGGCGCCGGCCAGACGGGCGGCCAGCGCGCCCTCCAGCCCCCAGCGCGGCACCGCAACAAGGCATAGCGCCAGCGTGACGGCGGCGCAGACCGCGTTGACCGCCAGCACCGGAAGGCCCGACGCCCGGATGTAAAGCCGCGCCCCGGCATAGGCCGAGGCGGCATGGCAGGCCCCCGCCGCCGCGGCCAGCGGCACCAGCCCGGCGGCCGGGTGAAACGCCGCCGGCGTGGCCCACAGGATCAGCGCCGCGCCGCCCAGCGCCACCGCCAGCCCGGTCAGCGCCGACAGCCCGAACCCGATGGCCAGCGCCCGCCGCGCCGCGCCCGGCCCGGCCTCGCCGGTCAGCAGGCGCATCCGGTTCGCCTCCCACCACATGTCGTAGGGCCGCATCAGCACCGCGGTGACGATCGCCACCTTCACCGCCAGCGCGTAATGCGCCAGCGCCTCGGCCCCGAGGTGGTCGGCCACGATCCAGCGATCCCCGGCCATCTGCAGGAAACCGACCAGGCCGCCGGCCATCATCGGCAGACCGAAGCGCAGATAGGCCCGGAACCGCGCCGACGGCGGCAGCGCGACGCCGCCGCCCCGCGCCCGGTCGGCCAGAAGAAACGCCGCCAGCGCCGCCGAGGTGATCAGCGCCGCCGAAAGCGCCCCGGCCACCCCCGCCCCGGCGGCGAGCAGCGCGGCGAGGATCGCGGTCTGCACCAGCGCCCGCAGGATCGTCAGCCAGGTGAACAGCCGCACCCGCCCCTCGGCCCGCAGGACCGCCAGCGGCGTCTCGACGAAGGCCGCAAGGCAGAACGATCCGGTGACGATCGCCAGTTCCGGCCCGCTGACCGCCACCGGCAGGAGGCCGGGCAACAGCGGCAGCGCCGCCAGCCCCAGCGCCAGCGCCGCCAGCGCCAGAAGGGCGGCCAGCCCCGTCGCCTCGGCCGCCGCGCGGCGGCGGTCGGCCTCCGGCCCCGCCGTGGCGAAGCGGAACACCACCGCCGCCAGCCCGCCCCCGGCCAGGAGCCCGCCCAGTTCGGCGATCACCGCCAGGTATTCCAGACGGCCATAGTCGGCCGGGCCCAGCGCATGGGTCAGAAGCGGCAGGGTGACCAGCGGCATCGCGCGGGCGACCAGGGTCGCCAGCGCGTAAAGCGCGGTCTGCCGCAGCGCGCCGCTCATCGCGCCACCTCGGCGGCCAGCGCGCGCAGCGCGGCGGCCTGGGCATCGAGGCCGAAGCCCTCGGCCCGCGCGCGCGCCGCCCGCGCCGCCCCGGCCCGCGCCGCCGGCGCCAGCGCCGCGATGCGCGTGATGGCCACGGCCAGCGCCGCCGGGTGATCGGCGGGCACCACGGTTCCGGCCCCGGCCACGATCCCGGCCGGGCCGGGCAGGTCCGTGGTGATCACCGGCAGGCCCAGTGCCAGCGCCTCTTTCAGCACCACCGGGCCACTGTCGATCTGGCCGTCGCGGCCGCGACGGAACGGCGCGACCAGCGCCATGTAGCCGCCGCCCGCCTCGGCGAACCAGCCGTTCGGGCGCGCACCAAGAAACCGCACCGTCACGCCCAGGGCCGCGGCGAGCGCGGCCAGCCCGCCCTGCTCCGGCCCCGCGCCGACGATGTCGAGGCCGGGGCGGCGGGCCGGATCGATCTTGGCCAGCGCCTCGATGGCGCTGTCGACGCCCTTGCAGTCGATCAGCCGGCCCACGAACAGCAGCCGGCCGTTGTGCGCCGCGCCGGCCGTCGGGCGGAACCGGTCCAGATCGGCGCCGCAGGCGATCGTCACCGCCCGGCGCGCGCCCTCGGCCCGCGCCGTCGCGGCCAGCGCCTCGGTCGCGCCGACGACGGCGTCGGCCTGCCGCACCAGCAGCCGCGCGGCCGCCGGATTGTCGAAGTTCCGCGCATAGGCGCCGCTGTGCAGCGTCAGGCTGAAGCCGAGCCCGGCCAGCCGCGCGGCCAGCAGGCCGTGCAGCGCCGCGCCGCCGCCGAAATGCGCGTGCAGATGCGTCGCCCCCGCCGCCCGCGTCGCCGCCGCGATCCGGCCCGCATGCCGCAGCAGCGACGCGCGCCCCGCCAGCGGCAACCCGCGGGTCAGCCACAGCGCCCGGGCCAGCGCGGCGGGCGGCCAGCGCCCGGACGCCGCAAGGACCGCCACCGGGCGCAGATGCGCCGCCAGCGCGGGATCGCGCGCGAGATCGTCACGCGGGTCGAAGGCGAAGACAGGCCCCAGCGCCCCGCAACGCGCCAGCTGCGCCGCCTCGCCGGAGACGAAGGTTTCCGACAGCACCGGGAAGGCGCCCAGCACGTAGCCGATCCGCACCGCCTGGATGGCCGCCGCGCCGGTATCCGGGAACCGCGCCGGCGCCGTCATGCCAGCGCGTCCAGCGCCCGGCCGAGCGTTTCGGCGCGCCTGCCCCAATCTTCCGCCGCCATTGCCCTGCGCCGTTCGGCCCGCCGCGCGGCAGGTTCGGCGCGCACCGCTTGCAGCCCGGCGGCGAGATCGGCGGGCGCGCGAA
Organism: Paracoccaceae bacterium; assembly: GCA_024742695.1. Lineage (GTDB taxonomy): Bacteria > Pseudomonadota > Alphaproteobacteria > Rhodobacterales > Rhodobacteraceae > JANSXY01. The sequence continues at coordinate 4,718 of JANSXY010000012.1, forward strand.
TCTCCAGCGCCGCGGCGCCGGGTAGCGCGGCCGCGAAGGGAAAGGCCACCACCGGCAGGCCCGCGGCGAGGTATTCGCGCAGCTTCAGCGGGTCGCAGGCACGGGTCATCGGCGTGTCGCGATAGGGCAGCAGGCCGGCCGTCCAGCGCGCGAACAGCGCCGGCACCTCCGCCGCCGGCACCGGGCCGGTCAGCCGCAGGTTGGGCAGCGCGGCCAGCCGTGCCACCCGCCCGGCGACCTCCGCCGCCACCGGCCCGGCGAGGTCGAAATGCCAGCCGGGCAGCGCGCGGGCCGCCGCCTCCAACGCGTCGAAATCCGTCCGGCCGTCGATCAGGCCGAGGTAGCCGGCCACCGGCGGCCCGGCGGGCGGCGCGCCGGGGACGGCGGCGAAACGCCCGCAATCGACGCCATGCGGCAGGTAAAGCACCTTGGCCGCGGGGAACTTCGCGGCGAGCCGGGGATGGCTGACCACGATCAGGTCCGCCGCCTCGGCCAGCTCCGTCTCCATCCGCGTGACCGGGCCGTGATCGACCCCGTCGAGCGCGGCGAAATCGTCGCCGCAGTAGTAGACCAGGGCGCGATGCGGCAGGGCGCGGCGCGCGTCGAGCGCGGTCGGCAGGCTGACCCACAGGATCGGCCGGTCGAAGCCCAGCCGCGCCGCCCGCCGCCCGATGCCATGACGCCAGATCACCGGGTTCAGCCGCCGCGCGAGCCCGCTGCCGGGCCAGGGCCCGGCCCGGCCAGGCGGGGGGGCGCCCCGGCGGCGCCGGCGGCGGCCCGCGCCTTGCCCAGCAGTCGGCGCAGATCGCCCGCCCGCGGCCGCCGCAGCCCGACCGAGTTGACCCAGAGGATCCGGCGCTCGCGCGCCAGTTCGGCGGCCAGCGCCTGGGTCGAGGTCGGATGCCGGCCCCAATCCTCGCCGAAGATGACGATGTCGGCCCGGCTCATTCACCGGCCCCGTCGCGCGCACCGTCCAGCCGCCGGATCACCCGCGCCGGCACCCCGCCGGCCAGCACGCCCGCCGGCAGATCGCGCGTCACGACGCTGCGCGCGGCCACCACCGTGCCCGCGCCGATCGTCACGCCCGGCGCGACGAAGACGCCGGCGCACAGCCAGGCCCCCGCGCCGATCTCGATCGCGCCGCGTTCGGCCAGCGGCTCGGCCTCGCCGCGCGCGCGGGCGGCGGGATCGAGCGCGTGGCCGCCGTAGCCGGCCAGATGCACGTCGGAGGAAAACAGCACGTCATCGCCGATCGTCACCCGGGTTCCGACGGCGATCACGTTGCGCCAGCCCAGCGTGACATTGTCGCCCACGACAAGGTCCGGCACCGCGCCCCCCGCGCGGCCCGAGAACGTCGCCGCGCCGTTCACCCGGCAGCGCGCGCCAAGCCGGATGCGCAGCGGCCCCTGCACCATCGGCATGCCGTTGGTCAGCGACAGCGCCGGGGCCGTCGCCGCCAGCCGGGACTGGAACAGCGGCGTGTACCACAGCGCCTGCAGCAGCCAGCGCAGCGTCCCGGCAACGGCGAGATGCAGCCCGTAGAGGGCCCGGTGCAGCGGCCGGATCACCGGCACGGGCGGGTGGCGCAGGGCCATCGCCACCCCGCGCAGGGCCCGCGCGGCGGGGCTTCGGCCGGTCCGCGCCCAATGCCGCAGCCGAAGGCTGGCCGCGCTCATGCCACCGAGGCCCGGACAAGGCCCGCGCAGCGCCGCAGCCGGCGCAGGCTGGGGCCACGGGCGGCGGCCCGCAACGCCCCGGCAATGGCGGCCCCGAAGGCGCCGGTCGCCTCCGCCGCCTCGCTTTCGGCCTCGTCCAGCCGGGCGCGGGCGTGGCGCAGGCTCCAGCCCGGCAGGTCGGACTGGCGGGACAGGATCATGCGCATCGCGGCGATCCGCGCGTCGCGCGCCGCGCTGACCGATCCGGGCCGCATCGCGTAGGTGGCGCCGACCTCGCCGATCACCACCGCCGGCCCGAGCCGCGCGAGCTTCAGCCACAGATCCCAGTCCGAGGCCGAGGGCAGCGCCGCGTCGAAGCCGCCGACCCGGTCCAGCGCCGCGCGGCGGGCGACGACGGTCGAGGTGCCGACGGCGTTTTCCGCGCAGATCAGGGCCGCCGGTTCGGTCACGAGGCTTGCGCCGCGGTCGCGGAACCGGCGCCACAGCGGCCAGTATTCGAAGGCCGTGGGCAACACGTCGCGCGGCCGGGTTTCGTCGACATGGCGATAGTCGGTGAACGACAGCGCCGCCCCGGCCTGCGCGTCCAGCGCCGCGATCTGGCGGCCCAGCCGGCCCTGCGTCCAGGCGTCGTCGTCATCGGCGAAGGCCACGTGGCGGCCGCGCGCCGCGGCGATCGCCCGGTTGCGCGCCGCGCCGGGGCCGACGCCTTCGGTCCTCAGCCTGCGGATCGCCGGGTGGCGCGCCGCCCAGGCCGCGAGCAGATCGGGCGTTGCGTCGTCGGACCCGTCGTCGACGACGATGAGTTCGCCCTCGCCCGGCAACCCGCGCAATTCCTCGAGGATCCGCGGCAGAACGGTCCCAAGGCGTTCGGCGCCATTGCGGGTCGGCAGCGCGACGGTGACCAGCATCGGTTCAGACCCCGCGGGCCAGGCCGCGCGCCGGCAGCATCGGGCGTGCGGGTGCCCGCGTGCGCCTGGCGCCCGCCAGAATGCGGTCGAGGCCGGTGGCGCGCAACAGCGCCAGCGGCTGGCCGCGCAGCCCTTCCACCACCAGCCGGCGGCCGGCCTGCGCCAGGCGCCGGAACAGGTGCGACAGCGCGCCCACGCCGGAGCTGTCGAGATGCAGAAGGTCCGACAGGTCGGCGACGACGGTCGCCTCGTCGCGTTCCAGGGCGCGCGCGGCGGTTTCCACGAACCGGTCGATCGTGCCGGCCTCAAGCGCCCCCTGACAGGCGATACGCAGCGCGCCGGATTCGGCGCTCAGTTGAACGTTCAGCATCGTGATGCTCCCCTTTACCCGCTTCCGGGGTATCCGGCGGCGGGCGCCGATGCGACGGCGCTTTGGCGGGGGGTGCGGCCACGTTGGCGCGCCGACCTATACCGAGGCGGTAGATGCGGATGCCGACGGAGAGCGCGGCCTATCCCCGGGCGCGGTCGCCGGGTCGGCGGGCGGGATCAGGGGGGCCAGACGGCCGCGAGCACGCCGAAGGCGACGATCAGCAGGAAACACAGCCGGCTGACCGGATCCTTGGCGGCATGGACGACGGGATCGTCATGCATCTCGCCGCGATGCGCGACCATGACCATGTTGGTGATCCAGTACAAAAGCACCCCGCAGATCGCCCACAGGAAGGCGGGCGACCTGTAGAGCACCGTGACGGCGGGCGATGTCACGTAAAGCGCCATGACCATCACCGACACGTAGCCCGAGCCGATCGCGATCATCGCGACGATCGGCAGATCATCGACGACATAGCCGCGGCCGCTGGCCGTCAGCGCCCCGCGCCGCGCGCTGTCGACCAGCTCGGCCTGCCGCTTCACCGCGGCAAGGGACAGGAACACGAAGATCGAGAAGGCGACGAGCCAGACCGACAGGTCAATCCCCGTGGCCACGCCGCCGGCGACGATCCGGATCGTGTAGAGGAAGGCCAGCACGCAGATGTCGATCACGATCCGGCGCTTGATGTAGAGCGAATAGGCCGAGGTGAGGACGAAGTAGCCCAGCATCACGCCCAGGAACGCGGGGCCGAGAAACGCGGCGACCGTCGCGCCCAGCCCCAGCAGCGCCGCCGCCATCGCACCGCCATGCGCGATCGGCACGCTGCCGGCGGCGAAGGGGCGCAGGCGCTTGCGCGGATGCGCCCGATCCGCCGCGAGATCCAGCAGATCGTTCAGCACGTAGACCCCCGAGGCCACGAAGCTGAACGACACGAAGGCCATCACCGCCGCGACCGCGCCGGCCGCGTCGAACCGGTGCCCGGCCAGCAGCGGCAGGAATACCAGAAGGTTCTTCAGCCACTGGTGCGGCCGGAGCGCCCGCAGATAGGGCCGGATCGAGCGCTTCACGGTCTCCAGGTGTTCGACCCGTCCGGCGACGCGTTCGGCCGCCCGGCGCAGCCCGTCGGGCGCGTTCACCGTCACCGCCGTCGCCGCCCCGGCCCAGACCGGCAGGTCGGCGGCGGCGTCGCCCATGTAGGAATAGCCCGAGACCCCGAAGCGGTCGCGCAGGAACGCGGCCTTGCGCCCGCCCTTGAGATTGTCCGCCCCGTCCGAGCCATGCACCTCGTCGAACAGGCCAAGATGGTCGGCCACCGCCTGCGCGAAGGCGCTGTCGCTGGCGGTGACGAGCGCGGTGCGCCCGCCCCCCGCGCGCCACGCGGCGACATAGGCGATCACCTCGGGATCGTACGGCAAGGCGGCGACGTCGATCTCGGCGCGCGCGGCGAGGTCGCGCTTCAGCGCCGCGCGGCCCGCGCGCAGCGCCAGGCCGGCCCGCACGAGGTTGCGCCAGTCGCGGCTGACCGCCGACCAGAAGCTTTCGTGCAGCATGTCGGAACGCAGCAGCGTGCCGTCGAGATCGACGGCCAGCGTTTCCCTAGTCGTGTCGTCCAAACGCCCCTCGCACCGGTTCCGGCAATCCCGTTGATCACGGCCATCCTCGCAGGTGTTTCTGAACGACCGGTATCGCCCGGCCGGCGCGACTCACCCGCCGTCAGGAACCCAAGGCCGGGGCGCCAAGTCAACCGCGGGCGCGATCACTCCGCCGGAACGGCGACCCCGGCACGGGCCGGCGGGAACGGGACCATCCGGCCCCGATCCTCGTCGTAAAGCTTCCAGCGCAGGCACTTGATCCCGTCGATGAAGCCGATCTTCTCGGACTCGATCAGCCCCTGCCGCTCCAGTTCCAGATAGGCGGCCTTGAGCCGGTAGCCCGGGATCTTGGCGATCAGGTGATGCAGGTCGTGATAGCCGATGTTCATCGTCAACAGGTCGAAGGCTCCGCCCCAGTCCAGCACCGCCGACCCCTCCAGCGCGGCGGTGCGGAAATCGAGTTCCGGCTTCACCCCGCAATGGATGTTCTCGAAATTGTGGACGACGTAGGGAATGATCGCGCCGAAGACGCAGGCGATGTAGACCGCGCCCAGCAGCACCGCGATGCCGGGCCAGCCGGCCAGCCACCACACCGCGCCGAAGAATCCCGCCACCATCGCGTTGTGCAGCACCAGATCGCCGATCCCGGTCTTCAGCCCGTAGGACGGCACCCGCCGCAGCACGGTGTAAAGCAGGAACGGGCCGATCAGGATCAGCGTGACCGGGCTGCGGTAAAGCCGGTAGCGCAGCCGTTCGCCCGGGCTTGCCGCCTCCCATTCCTTCAGCGTCATCGTGTAGATCTCGAAACTGTCGCGATGGTCGAGATCGCTGACATGGGTGTGGTGCTGGTTGTGGATGTAGCGCGTCGCCTGGTAGGGCGTCATCGCGACCACGGACAGCAGCGTGCCGACCACGTCGTTCAACCTGCGGGAGGTGAAGAACGACCGGTGCATGCAGTCGTGAAGGATCATGTAGGCGCGAAGCCCCATCGCCGCGGCGATCACCATCCCCGGCAGCATCAGCCACCAGGTTCCGATCGTGGACAGCGCCAGCGCAAGGCCCCCGGAATACAGCGCCATGGTGAGCCCGAGTTCAATCCAGGCCCGGCCATCCCGGGCCTGCGCGTAAGGTCGAGCGACGGTATGAATGTTCATCTTGGCCCCCGAGGATCATCCACCCAAAGAAGGTAGCAAAGCCCGCCGCGAAGGCAACCGCGGCCGATGTCGCAGGCGGCATGCCGCCGGGGCTTCTGCCAGCGGCGAAAGCAACCTAGAGTGGCGCCCGGACCGCCAGCAGGAGACAGCCGATGACCCGCCGCCCCCGCCGCCCCGAACCGCCGCGCCGAAGCACGCTTGCCGTGCTGGCCGCGCTTGCGCTTGTCGTCGCCGGCCCGGCCCCGGCGCAGATGGCCGGACACGGCATGGGCCACGCAACGGGCCAGGGCATGCACGGGCAAGGGCACGGGCACGGCATGGGCCACGGCCACGGCGCCGACGGCACCGGCCATGACGAGGTGACGATGCCGGGCCTTCGCGGGCTGAACGCCACGCCGGAGGAAAGCGCGGAAATCGCGATGCTGTTTCACAACTTCCGCAGCCTCGGCCGCGAGGTCGAGACGCTGCCGAACGGCATTCGCACCACCACCCGGTCCTCCGACCCGGCGGTGATGGAGGCGCTGGTCAGCCATGTCGTGGGGATGATCGCACGGGTGGAGGCGCGCGACGATCCGCAGATCTTCATCCAGAGCCCGACGCTCGATATCTTCTTCGCCCGCGGCGACCGGATCGCGACCGAGATCGAGATCACCGAGGCCGGGATCGTCGTCGTGCAAACCTCCGACGATCCCGAACTGGTCGCGGCGATGCAGACCCATGCCGCGGAGGTCACCGACATGGCCGAACGCGGCATGGCGGCGGTGCACGAGGCGATGATGCGCCGCGCGGGGAACTGAACGGGCCGTCCCCGGCTCACCTTGGCGTGACGCGGCGGCCTTCGGCGTTGTCGCCGGCGTGCCGCCGGCCCATCCTGCGCCGCGACCGATCCTGATGCCGGAGCGCGCCGATGCCGACCGAACGCCTGACCTTCACCGGCCACGCCGGCCATGCGCTTGCCGCCCGGCTCGACACGCCCGACGGGCCGCGGCTGGCCACGGCGCTGTTCGCGCATTGCTTCACCTGCTCCAAGGACATCCCGGCGGCGCGCCGGATCGCCGGGCGACTGGCGGCGATGGGGATCGCGGTTCTGCGCTTCGATTTCACCGGCCTGGGCCATTCGCAGGGCGAATTCGCCAACACCACCTTCACCTCGAACGTCGACGACCTCGCCGCCGCCGCGGCGCATCTGGCCGGGCGCGGCATGGCCCCCGACCTGCTGATCGGCCATTCGCTGGGCGGCGCGGCGATGTTGCGGGCCGCCCGGCAGATCCCCTCGGCGCGTGCGGTGGCGACCATCGGCGCCCCGTTCGATCCCGACCACGTGACCCGCAATTTCGCCGACGCGCTGGAGCGAATCGCCGCCGATGGCGTCGCCGAGGTCGATCTGGGCGGCCGGGCCGTTCGCATCGGCCGCGGTTTCGTCGAGGACGTGGCGGCGGAAAACCTCGGCCCCGCGATCGCCGGGCTGAAACGCGCGCTCCTGGTGCTGCACGCGCCGACCGACGCGATCGTCGGGATCGAGAACGCGGCCAACATCTTCGCCGCCGCGAAGCACCCCAAGAGCTTCGTCACGCTCGACACCGCCGATCACCTCGTCAGCGACCCGGCCGATGCCGAGTACGCGGCGAACGTGATCGCCGCCTGGGCCGGCCGCTACCTGAACCTCGCGCCGCCGCCGCCGCCGCCGGGTGCGCCCGAAGGCGTGGTCCGGGTTTCGGAGGCCGACCCGGCAGGGTTCTTGCAGGATGTCGCCGCCGGCCCCGCCCATCACGCGCTGGCCGACGAACCCGCCACCTTCGGCGGCAGCGACCGGGGGATGACGCCCTATGGCTTTCTTGCCGCCGGGCTCGGCGCCTGCACCTCGATGACGATCCGTATGTATGCCCGGCGCAAAGGCTGGCCCCTGGCCCATGTCTCGGTCGACGTGACCCATGCCAAGCGGCATGCCGAGGATGCCGGGGCCGCGAACGGCGGGCCGGGCGACAAGGTTGACCGGTTCGAAAGGGTGATCCGGCTGGAGGGCGATCTCGACGCCGCGCAGCGCGAGAAGCTGCTGCAGATCGCCGACAAGTGCCCCGTGCACCGGACGTTGGAGCGCAGCGCACGGGTCGAGACGCGCCTGGCGTCCGACTGAGCCGCCGCCCCGCCACGCCGACCGGGCCGCCATCGGCGGGCCGTCACCGGGCCCGGCCCGTGCCGGCCCGGGCCGGGGAACCGACCCGGCCGGCCTGCGGACAATCTTAACCAATGCCGCCTACCAAGTCGCTGTGTTCCGTTGCAGCGAAAGGTCCGGCATGTCGCCTGCTCTCGTCCCGTTCAGCGTCGCGTTGCTGGCCCTTGCGGCCCCGGCCGCCGCCGCCGACACCGCCCCCGCAACCGCCCTGCAATCCGATCTCGACCATGTCTGGGTGCTCACCGCCGCGGCGCTGGTGTTCTTCATGCAGGTCGGCTTCCTGCTGCTCGAGGCGGGCACGGTCCGATCCAAGAACTCGGTCAACGTCGCCCAGAAGAACCTGATGGATTTCCTCGTCTCCACCGCCACCTTCGGCGGCGTCGGCTTCATGCTGATGTTCGGGGCAAGCCAGTCCGGGCTGTTCGGATGGGACACGTCGCTTCTGTTCTTCGGCGCGGCGGACGACTGGGCGATGGCGTTCTTCGTCTACCAGCTGATGTTCTGCGGCACCGCGGCCACGATCATGTCGGGCGCCGTGGCCGAACGGATGTCGATCAACGGCTACCTGATCGGCGCGGTGCTGATCGCGCTGGTGATCTACCCGGTCGCCGGCCACTGGGCCTGGGGCGGGCTTCTGGGCGCCGAGGGCGCGCCCTACCTGGCCAGCAAGGGGTTCCTGGACTTCGCCGGGTCGACCGTGGTGCATTCGGTCGGCGCATGGGTGGCGCTGGCCGCGATCGTGATCCTCGGGCCGCGGATCGGCAAGTTCGACGAGAACGGCAAGCCGCGGGTGTTGCACGGCCATTCCTCGGTGCTCGCGACAAGCGGCGCGCTGATCCTCTACATCGGCTGGATCGGCTTCAACGGCGGCTCGCTTCTGTCCGGCGGGGCCGGCATCGCGCCGATCGTGGTGAACACGATCGTGGCGGGCGCCGCCGGCGGGCTGGCGCTGATGGCGATCGGCAAGGCCGTTACCGGCGTCTACCGGCCCGATGCCTCGATCAACGGGCTTCTGGGCGGGCTGGTCGCGATCACCGCGAGCGCCGACCTGATGGACCCGTCCAGCGCCTTCTTCATCGGGTTCCTCGGCGGCGTCGTCGTCTTCGTCTCGACCTGGGTGATGGAGAACGTCTTCAAGCTCGACGATCCGCTGGGCGCGATCGCGGTGCATGGCTTCGCCGGCGCCTTCGGGACGATCGCGCTGGCCGTCTTCGCCCCGGCCGAGGCGCTGCCGGCCGGTACGCGGCTGGCGCAGGCGATGGTGCAGATCGAGGGCGTTGCGATGGTCTTTGCCTGGGCCTTCGGCCTGGCCTTCGCGGTGTTCAAGGTCGCCGATCTGGTGATGCAGGGGCCGGACGGCGGGCGCGGCCTGCGGGTGTCGGAACGCTTCGAGATCGAGGGCCTGAACCAGCACGAGCACGATTCGCCGATGGGCACCGGCATCCTGCAAACGATCATGGCCGACATCGCGCGCAACCATGGTGGCCAGATGTCGAAGGTCGAACTGGATTACGGCGACGAGGCCTATGAAACCTCGGTCCTGTTCAACCGGATCATCGACAACATCGCCGCCGAACGCGCGACCGAGGAACAGACCTACCAGACCCGCAAGGCCGAGCGCATGGCCGTCGAGGCCGAGGTCGCCGAGGTCGTCGCGTCCTGTTCGCGCGGCGACTATTCCAAACGGCTGTCGACCGCGGGGCGCGACGGGTTCCTGCTGGAATTGTGCAACGGGATCAATGCACTGTGCGAAGCTTCCGAAAACGGCCTGACGGACCTGCAACGGGTGCTGGACGAGATCGGCGATGGCTGCCTGACGGCACGGATGGCCGAGGGCTACGAGGGCCGGTTCGCCGAACTGGGCGAGGCGGTCGACCGGATGAGCCGCGGGATCGGCGAGTTGATGGCCTCGATCGGCGAAACGGCGGGCTCGGTTTCCGACGCCGGGGCCGAGATCGCCGCGGCCAGCGACCGGTTCCACCGCCGTTCCACCGATCAGGCGCAAGCGATCGACGCCTCGGTGCAACTGCTTGACGAACTGGCCGCCTCGGCCGCCGAGACCGCGCAGGAGGCGCAGCGCGCCGACGCGCTGTGCCAGGCCGCGCTGCGGCATTCCGAGGCGGGCCAGGCGCTGTCGAGCCAGTTGATGAGCCAGATCGAGGATATCCAGGGCACCACCGGCAAGATCACCCAAGCGCTTGAACTGATCGAAAGCATCGCCCGTCAGACCACGCTGCTGAGCATCAACGCCTCGGTCGAGGCGGCGCGCTCCGGCGGGCCGGAAACCTCCAACGAGGGCTTCAAGGTGGTCGCGCAGGAGGTCCGCGCGCTGGCGCAACGCAGTTCCGACGCCGCCAACGAGATCCGCGAGCGGACGAAATCGGTGCACAGCTCCGTCACCCGCGGGGTCGACCTTGTCGCCCAGGCCGCCGACGCCCTGCGCGAGATCAACGGGGCGATGGCCGAAAGCTCGGGCACCGTGTCGCGGCTGGCGCTGACCGGCGGCGAACAAATGACCCGCGCCGCCGCGATCCAGACCCAGGTGCGCAGCATCTCGGAAATGGCCAGCGCCAACCTGGCGCTCGCGGCCGAGACCAGCGCGTTGTCGCACCGGCTCGACAGCAACGCGCAGGAAACGCTGGCGCAGCTGGCGCGGTTCGACCTGCCCGACGGCGACGACCGGCTGGCCGCCTGACGCCGGGGCCGCGGGCCGATTGAACCGTCACCGTCGCCCGCTACCATCTTGGCGGCGGCGGCTGGCGTCGCGGCAACCGGACGAGTGACAGGATGGATTGCGACCTTGCGCGCGAGATGCGCGATCTTGGCCGGACGGTGCTGGTCTTGCAGGGCGGCGGCGCGCTGGGCGCCTACCAGCTTGGGGTGTACGAGGCGCTGCACGAGGCCGGGGTGGACCCCGACTGGGTGATCGGCACCTCGATCGGCGCGATCAACGCCGCGATCATCGCCGGGAACGCGCCGGCCGACCGGCTGGACCGGCTGCGGGCGTTCTGGAACCGGGTGGAACAGGCCCAACTGTTCGGTGCGCCGGGATCCTGGTGGGGCCTTGTCGCGCGCAACCTCGCGACGATGACGCTGGGCCTGCCGGCCTTCTTCCGCCCCAATCCCGCGGCCTTCGCCGGGCCGCTCACCCCGCTCGGCCCCGAGGCGGCGGGCTATTACTCGACCGATCCGCTGCGCGACACCCTCGCCGACCTGATCGATTTCGACCGGATCGCGGCCGGCGAGACGCGGCTGACCGTCGGCGCCTCGTCGGTCAGCGATGCGCGGATGCGGTATTTCGACAGCCGCGACACGCGGCTCACCCTCGATCATGTCATGGCCTCGGGCGCGCTGCCGCCGGCCTTTCCGGCGGTGCGGATCGACGGGGCGCTCTACTGGGATGGCGGCATCGTGTCGAACACGCCGCTGGAGGCGGTGTTCGACGATCTGCCGCGCCGCGACGCGCTGGTGTTCGCCGTGCATATCTGGAACCCGCACGGCCCCGAACCCGGATCGATCTGGCAGGTGCTCAACCGGCTGAAGGATCTGCAGTATTCCAGCCGTGCCGAAAGCCATATCCAGCGCCAGCGCCAGATCCACCGGCTGCGCCATGTCGTCGCCGAACTGGCCGCCCGGCTGCCCGCCGAGATGCGCGACAGGCCCGAGATCGCCGCGCTTGGCGCCTACGGCTGCCTGACGCGGATGCATGTCGTGCGGCTGATCGCCCCGGCGCTGGAGAACGAGACCCACATGAAGGACATCGATTTCAGCCCCGAAGGCATCCGCCAGCGCTGGGACGCGGGCTATCGCCATACCCGCGCGACGCTCGACCGCGCACCCTGGCGCGATCCGCACGACCCCGAGGAAGGGCTGATCCTGCACGAGGCCTGCGGCGGCGAACCGGTCACGACCGCTGCCGCCGCCGAATGACCGCCCGGCCGCGCGGTCAGATCGATCCGGCCTCGACCATGAAATTGCCGGCCGTGCACATCGCCGCGTCGTCGGAGGCAAGGAACAGCACCATCCGCGCGATGTAGACCGGCTCGATCAGGTCGGGCAGGCATTGCCGGGCGCGGTGTTTCTCGATCGCCTCGGGCGTGACCCAAAGCTGCTTCTGCCGCTCGGTCATGATCCAGCCGGGCACCACGGTGTTGACCCGGATCCGGTGGTCGCCAAGGTCGCGCGCCATCGTCCGCGTCAGCCCGTGCACCGCCGACTTGGCCGTGGTGTAGGCCGGCATGTTGCCGACCGCCTCCCACCAGCTGTTCGACCCGATGTTGACGATCGATCCGCCGCCGGCGGCGATCATGCCCTCGGCCACCGCCTGGATCGCGAAGAACATGTGCCGCAGGTTGGTCGCCATGCGTTCGTCCCAGTACTCCGGCGTCACCTCGCGCCAGTCGTGGCGATCGTCGCGCGCCGCGTTGTTGACAAGGACGCGGGCCGCGCCGATCCGCTCGGCCAGCCGGGCGAAGGCCATGCGCAGCGCGTCGAGGTCGCGCAGGTCGCACGGCTCGAAAGCCACGTCGCCGCCCAGCCTGCCGGCGAGGGCCGCGCCCGCGTCGATATCCATGTCGACGAAGCCCACCCGCGCGCCCTCTGCCGCGAAAGCCGCAACGATCTCGGCCCCGATGCCCGAGGCGCCGCCGGTGACGAAGACGGTCTTGCCTTTCAGGCTCGGGTAGCTGGCGAAGGCCGGGCCGCTGTCGTCGGTCATGGTCGTCGGAACCTCCCTGCAGGATCTGGCGCTGCGACCCTAGCACGGACGGCGACGGCGGCCAGCCCCGGCAACCGCCGCGAAGAATTGACCGCAGGGTGAAAAGCCACTCTAGTGGCGCGCCACGAAGGACGGTGCCGATGGATCTTGCAACCCCGCGCAATTCGCAACTGATCGATGCGTTCCGGTCGCTGGCGATGCTGCACGTGGTCTTCGCGCATGCGCTGATCGTCTACCTGCTGGCCGTCGACGCGCCCGATCTGGTGGCCGGGTTCATCGCCTCGGCCCCGTTCGTCTTCAACCCGGTCTGGCACACCTACTCGGTCGATATCTTCTTCATGCTGTCGGCACTGCTGATCGGCCTGCCGCTTCTGTCAGAGTACCGAAGCCGCGGCACGATCGGGTTTCGGGCGCATTTCCTGCGCCGGGCGACGCGGATCCTGCCGCTCTACTACCTCACCCTCGCGATCTACCTGCTGGTGCAGGATCCGCCGCTCGAAGAGGTTCTGCTGTCGCTGGTGTTCATGGGCTACGTGTTCGGCGACGGCAACACGATGGACATCGGCGGCTGGGCGATCGAGGCGCTGGCGCAATCCTACGTCTTCTTGCCCGCCGTCGCGCTGGCCGTGGTGCGCGCGCCGCGGCCGGGCCTTGTGCTGGTGGCGCTGATCCTCGGCAGCGTCGCGATCCGCTGGGCCTATGTTCTGGCCCATCCGGAGCTGGAGGTGCCGCGCGTCTATCTCTTCGACGAGATGATCGAGATGCCGCTGTGCGACGCGCTTTATCACCGGTCCTGGTTCCGGCTGAGCCCGTTCTTCGTGGGGCTGGGGCTGGCCTGGCTTCTGACCTTGCGGCGCGAGGCGCTGGAACGGGCGATGGACCGGCCGCGCAACCGCCGCCTCGTGCTGCTCGCCGGGCTGTCGCTGTTCGTGCCGACCGCCTGGATCCCGCTGCACGACCCGGCCAGCCCGGTGCATGACTGGGTGGGTCACGGTTTCCTGGTGTTCTATCTGGTGACCTCGCACACCCTCGTGGCGCTGGGCTGCGCGGCGATCCTGCTGGCGCTGATGGCCCGGCCGGCGCGGCCGGGCGGGCTGCCGGGCGGGCGGGTCTGGCAGGCGCTGGCGCAGAACTTGTATGCCGTGTTCCTATTTCACCCGATCTTCGTGCTGCTGGCCGCGGTGATCGTCTTCCGGTCGACCGACCCGGCCGCGCTGCGCGGCGCGACGTTCTGGGATGTCTGCGCGGTCTTCGCGCTGGCGGTACCGATGACACTGGCGCTGGCCGTGCCGTTGACGCGCTACGTCGAGCGGCCGGTCCAGTCCCTGCTGCGGCGGGCCTTCATCGGCGAGGCGGAGGCATCGAAGGCCGGCCGGCCCGGCCCGGGCTAGGCCGGGCCGCACAGGCCGGGCGGCCCCGCCGCGGCCCCCTGCCCGGGCTCCGGCCGGATCGACCGGCCGAGCAGGATCTCGAACGACCGGCCGTCGCTGTCGCGCCGCACCCGGTCCCGCGGTTCGACCTGCGCGAAGATCGCGCACAGCCGCGCCGTCTCGTCCGCCATGCGGCGCGTCTCGATCACCAGGATCGCATCCTGCCCGGCGCGGTCGGCGCGCAGCCCGGCCTCGTTCAGCCGCCAGATCGCCACCTGCTTGGCCCGGCCCCGCACCTCGCCCAGCGGCCGATCGTCGATCGTGTAGACGCCGCGCGACCGGCCCAGCCCGAAGGCGACATAGGTCAGCGTCGTCACCCGGTCGGTGACGACGGTGGCCGCCGCATCCGGCTCCTGCGTCGCCAGCGCCTCGACCGCCGTGGCCAGCCTGTCCCAGCCCGACAGCTTGGCGGTGGCGAGGCCGCGCATCGACACCGGCAGCCGATCGTAGACCGTGGACAGCGCGAGGAAGCCGAGAAGCGCCGCGACGATCGCCAGGCCAGAACCGATCACGGCGGCACCGATCCAGCGCGCCGTGCCCGCCAGCGCGAGGCCCAGTAGGATCAGCAGCGGGACATAGCCGAACACCGGCCAATGCACGGTGAAGGCGGTGCCGCCCACCGACCATGGCTTCATCGCCGCGAAGCTCAGCACCCCGGCGGCCGCGAACCACAACAGCAGGGCGTCGTCGCCGCCCCCGGCGATCCCGCGCGCTAGCGCCCGCCACGCCGCCCAGGCCAGCGCGGCGAACACCACCGGCGTGACCACCAGCGCCTGTTCGGGCAGGTACCACAACCCCTCGGCATCGAAGGTCCAGGGATGCCGGTCGGCGAAGTGGTAGCGCACCCCGGCGAGGTCGTTGCCAAGGTTGAACAGCAGGACCGGCAACAGACCCAGCAGAACCAGCACGACGGCGATCCACGGCCCCGGGAGGGCCAGCGCCGCGCGGCCGCGGGCCGAGAACAGCAGGTAGAACAAACCGCCCAGCATCACGAAGGCGAAGCGGTAGTGCGCGTTGCAGGCCAGCGCCGCGACCAGACCCAGCGCCACCCAGCGGCCCGTCGACGGCACCCGCACCGCCCGCGTGAAAAGCCCGAGGCTGATGATCGACAGCAGGATCATCGGCACGTCCGGCACCGCCAGAAGCCCCATGATCGACAGCAGCGGCACGGCCAGCGCCAGCGTCGCCGCGCGCCAGGCCGCCGCCCGGTCGCCGAACAGCCGCGCCACCCGATAGACCGCCAGCGGGATCAGCGCGCCCAGCGCGAGGAACGCCAGCCGCACCCCCAGCGCCGTGTCGCCGGCCAAGAGCGTGCCGAGGCCGACCAGCAGCGGCGTCAGCACCGGCACGTCGCTGTAGGAGATCGCGGGATACTGCGCCTCGAGCCAGTAGAACGCCTCGTCGGGATGCAGGTCGAGCCGGGCGGCCAGCCAGAGTTTGGTGGCCTGCACCGCCGCGAACAGAAGCCAGAATATCGCCGCCGCCCGCGCCGCGTCCCTGTCTGTCGTCTGGTGATCCGCGTTCATGCCGTGCCGTTCCGCTCGCCGGGGGCGCGGCATCCCGCGCGGCCGGCCCCGTCGAACCCTGTCGCGCCGGTCTTGTCAAGGGATCGGCCGCCGGGCGCGCCCCGGCCTGCGGCGCTTACCCGATTCTAATCGATTGCATGTTACCTGCCCCCGCGCGAACAGGCTAAGGGACAGGCGCATGACGCAGCAGGGCCGAGACGTGAGAGCGATGCGGAAGAGGGTGAAGACCGAGGCCGGCATCGCGGTGCCGGCGCTGTTCGCCGGGGTCGTCACCCTCAGCGCCGGGCTGCTGTTCTTCGTGCAGCCGCTGGCCGCGAAGCTGGCGCTGCCCTACCTGGGCGGGGCCGCCGCGGTCTGGACCACGGCAATGCTGTTCTTCCAGGCGGTACTGCTGGCCGGATACGGCTATGCCCACCTTCTGGCCACCCGCACGGCGCCGGCGGCCCAGGTCGGCCTGCATCTTCTGGTGCTGGCCGCCGGGCTCGCGGTCTTGCCGATCGCCGTGCCGGCGGGCTGGACCGTCAATCCCGGCTCCGATCCGGCGATCCAGACGCTGGTGTTCCTCGGCCTCGCGGTCGGGCTGCCGTTCTTCGCACTGGCCGCGAACGCGCCGCTGATCCAGGCATGGTACGCCCGCACCGGCGCACGGCACGCCGCCGACCCCTATCATCTCTACGCCGCGTCGAACGCCGGGTCGCTTGTGGCGCTGCTGGGCTTTCCGCTGGTGGCGGAACCGCTGTTCGGCGCGCGGGTGATCTCGGGCGGCTGGGCGGCGGCCTATGTCGCGCTGATCGCCGGGATGGCCGCCTGCGGCTGGGCCAGCCTGCGTGGCTCGGCCCTGCGCGCGGCGGCGCCGCGCACCGGGGCCGACAGCACCGGGCCGCGGCCCGCGACGCTGCTGCACTGGGCGGCGCTGGGCTTCGTTCCCTCCTCGCTCCTGCTCGGGGCGACCTCGATCGTGACGACGGATCTTGGCTCCTTCCCGCTGCTGTGGGTGATCCCGCTGGCGCTGTTCCTGCTGACCTTCGTGATCGGCTTTTCCCGCTGGTACCGCCCGCGGCCCGAAACCTCGGCGCGTATCGCGCTGGCCTGCGTGCTGGCGCTGGCGGTGCCGGCGCTGTTCGGCGTGGCCTTTCACCTCAAGCTGGCCGGTTTCGGCTTCGTGCTCGGCGGCTTTTTCGTCATCGCGTTGCATTGCCATGCCCAACTCTACGCGCTGCGCCCCGCCGCCGCGCACCTGACGCCGTTCTACTTCGCGATGTCGGTCGGCGGCGTCTGCGGCGGCCTGTTCAACTCGCTGCTGGCCCCGGCGCTGTTCGACAGCCACGCGGAATTCGAGATCACGCTGATCCTCGCCGCCTTCGTGATCGCCGCGCCGCTGGTCCGGGGCCTGCGCACCCCGCTGGTCTGGGGCGGCGCGGCCAGCGCGGCGGCGATCCTGTGCTACCTCGCGGCGGTCAACAGCGGCCTTGCCGCCCGTATCGGATCGGAGCCGAAGCTGCTGGGCACGGTGCTGTACCTCTTCGCGGTGGCCGCCACGCTTCTGCGCCCGCCTGCCGTGGCGGTGGCGATGCTGGTCACCGGCGGCTTCGTGGCCACGCTTGGCGGCGACACCGCCGTCCTGCGCGACCGCAGCTTCTTCGGCGCCTACGAGGTGATCGACGATCCCGAGGCCGGAACCCGGACGCTGCGCCACGGCACCACGATCCACGGTGTCGCGGCGCTGCACGATCTGGACGCGCCGCGCCCGGTGCCGCTGAGCTACTACCACGAAACCGGGCCGATGGCCCGGGCGCTGGCGCTGCTGGCCGACGCGCGGGCGCATGTGGGCGTCGTCGGGCTTGGCGTCGGCTCGCTGGCCTGCCATGCCGGGCCCGGCCAGCGCTGGACGTTCTTCGAGATCGATCCGCTGGTCGACCGGATCGCGCGCGACCCGGCGCTGTTTCCGTTCATGCCGGCCTGCGGCGCGGCGATGCCGACGCTCCTGGGCGACGCGCGGATCGAGTTGCAGCGGATGGCCGGGCCGCGGTTCGACATGCTGGTGATCGATGCCTATTCCTCGGACGCGGTGCCGGTGCACCTGACCACGCTGGAGGCGATGGAGCTGTATCTCGACCGGCTCGCCGCGGACGGCGCGATCGTCTTTCACATCTCGAACCGCTACTACGATCTCGAACGTGTGCTCGCCGGTGCGGCGGGGCGCCTTGGCCTTGCGGCGGTTGCCAAGCTGCATGTCCCGGGTCCGGATACGCCCGACGGGACGCAGGTGTCGCATGTCGTCGCGCTGGCCCGCGACGCGGAGCGGCTTGACGCGCTGGTCGCGCAGGACGGCTGGGCAAGGCTCGACCCCGACCGCGCGGTGCTGTGGACGGACGATTCCGCCAGCCCGCTGGCGGTGCTGCGCCGCTGAGCGACCGCCGCCGTCCGCCTTCCGCCTTCAGCCGTCTGCCGTGTCGTCGCGCACCGCCGCGCGGATCCGTTGCAGGATGTCGGGCTGCGCGGCCTGGACCCGGCTCCAGTTCGGGATGAACGGCGTCTCCATCGGGTTGTCGAGGAAGATGTTGCCGGCCTCGACGATGTTGGCGGCGAACAGTTCCACCGCCTTTTCCTCGACATGCCGATCCAGCGCGAGGCCGTTCACCTTGGCGTCGTTGTAGTACATTTCCAGAAGATCCAGCGCGATCCGGTAGTAGGTGGCCTTGAGCGTGCGGAAATGCTCGGTCGAGAAGGTCACGCCATCGGTGGCCAGCTTGCGGATCAGCGCCTTGGAAATGTCCATCGACATCCGCGCCAGGCCCTTCGAGGCATCCTCTTCCGACAGCGGCTGATGCTTGTGATCGTAGGTGTCGGCGATATCGGCCTGGCAGACCGCATGGCGCGACAGGTTGCGCCAGACCTCGGACAGGACGCCGATCTCCAGCCCCCAGTCCGACGGGATGCGCATGTCGGGCAGCATCGCGGTGCGCATCGCGAATTCGCCCGCCAGCGGGTAGCGGAAGGCGCGCAGGTACTCGAGGTAGTCGTTCTGGCCGAAGCATTTCTGCAAGGCCAGGATCAACGGCGTGACCAGAAGCCGGGTGACCCGGCCGCCCATCTTGCGATGGCCGATCCGCGCGTAATAGCCCTTGCAGAACTGGTAGGGAAACTCGGGGTTGGCGACCGGGTAGACCAGCCGGGTCAGCATCTCGCGCCGATAGGACACGATATCGCAATCGTGCAGCGCGACCACGTCGGAGCTGGCCGAGGCCAGCACATGGCCCATGCAGTACCAGACGTTGCGGCCCTTGCCCGCCTCCTCGGGCGCAAGACGGGCCGCGGCGAGATCCTCGTGGATCGCACGCAGGCGCGGGCCGTCGTTCCACAGGATGTCGTGGCGCTGCGGCAGCCGCGCGAAGTAGTTCCGCGCGAAGGCGTATTGCCCGGCATCCGCGCGATCGAGGCCGATCACGATGTGATCGATGTAGCCCGCGCCCTGCAACTCGTCGACGATCCCGGCCAGCGCCGGGGTTTCCAGTTCGGAAAACAGCGAGGGCAGGATCAGCGTGATCTTGCGCTTTTCGGCAAACAGGTTCAGCCGCCGTTCGAGATCCTCGACCGGGCGCTGGCCGAGGTTGTGGAGCGTGGCGACGCCGCCGCTTTGGTGAAAGTCGGACATCGGGCCGCGTTCCTATCCTGCCAGGGCGTGAAGATCGTCCAGAAGCGCGCCGAGCGCCGCGGCCCAGCCGGCCGGGCCGGGAAACGGCGCGCGCCGGATCCGCCCGGTCGCCTCGCCCGGCTGGCGCGGCAGGCCGGGATGCGCCGGGTTGGGCACGATCACCGCGTGGTCCGCGGCGTTCAGCATCGCCAGATCGTTGGGCGCGTCGCCCAGCGCCACCGTCACCGCGCCCGGCCCGTAGCCCGCCGCGACCTCGGCGATCCGGTCGGCCTTGGAGGCGCCGAACGACAGCGTAAGGAACCGCCCGCCCGCCTCGGCGGTGATCCCCGCCGCGGCCAGCGCGTCGAGAAACGCCGCGCGCTCGGCCGCGCTGCCGGAAAACACGCCGGGTTCGGAAAAGTCGCGGTCCTGGGCGCGTTTCGCCGCCTCGGGCGCCAGGCAGGTGCGGCGGGCCAGTTCCGCCGCGCTCCAGTCCGAAAAGCCGCTGAACCGGGCGCGCAGGGCCGGCGGCAGGGCGGCCAGCGCGGCGCGGATGCGCGCGTGGGTGCGCGCCGCGACAGGCCGCGCCTGCCCGGCGGGCAGCACCCCCGCCCCGTTCTCGACGATCGCGGGGCACTCGGCAAAGCCAAGGTCCGCCCGCAGCGGCGCGATTTCCGCCGCGGTCTTGCTGCTGGCAAGGATCAGCGGGATGCCGGCCGCGCGCAGCCGCGACAGCAGCGGCACCGCCGGCGCGTAGCCATAGCTTTCATGGTCCAGCAACGTGCCGTCGAGATCGGTGAAGACGATCACCCGCCCGGTCACCGCGCCACCCCGTTGCTGATCCAGCGCGACTGGTAGGGCGCCAGCGCGATGTCGCCGCGCAACTCGTCCACCCGCTCGCCCGACAGCAGGTCGTGCCAGTCGTTCCCGTCGATCAGGTTCAGCGCGGCGGCCGGGATCGTCACGGTTTCGGCGGTCACGTTGGCCAGGATGAAGATGCTTTGCGACCGGTCGAAGCTTTGCCGCCAGAAGCCGAAGATCGCGTCTCCAAGCTGCAGGGTGAACTGGGTGGCATTGGGATGGAACGCCGGTTGCCGCGCCCGCACCTTCAGCATCCGCTTCATCGCCGCGAAGACCTGCGCGGTGTCGCTGGCCGGGTCGGCCAGCCGCGCCTCGAGCGTGGCATAGTCCCAGCGGTGGCGGTTGATCGCACGGTTGTAGCCCAGTTTCGCCACGCCCTCGGTATCGTTGCGGGTTGCCAGCAGCGAATGGATGTAGAAGGCCGGGATCCCCTCGAGCGCCATCGCGATCGCCTGCGAGCACAGGAATCGCGGGATGCCCAGATCGTCGCGCCCGGCGACGGTGCCCTGCAGCGCGTCGAACAGCGCGACGTTGAGTTCGTAGGGCCGTTCGGTTCCGTCGGCCATGCGCCGCATCGATACCAGCCCGCCAAAGCCGCGCACCGTCTCGATCATCCGCGCGATGTCATCCTCGGGGATCAGCCCCTCGGCCGGCCGCAGCCCGATCCCGTCATGCGAGGCGGTGAAGTTGAAATAGGTGCAGCCCAGTTGCGCCGGCGGCATCGCCATCTGCCATGACCGCAGGTATTCCGACGTGCCGTTCAGCAGCGCGTGCAGGATCAGCGGCGGCAGCGAGAAATTGTAGACCGCGTGCGCCTCGTTGCGATTGCCGAAATAGCTCAGGTTCTCGGCATTGGGCACGTTGGTTTCGGTGATCAGGATCACCGGCGCCTCGTCGAAATCCAGCAAGAGCCGGATCAGCCGCACGATCTCGTGGGTCTGGCGCAGGTGGATCGAGGGCGTGCCCGGTTCCTTCCACAAGAATGCCACGGCATCCAGCCGCAGCGTCCGCACGCCCCGATCGATGTGAAAGCGCAGGACGTCGAGAAACGCCTCCAGCACCTCGGGGTTGGAGAAGTCGAAATCGACCTGGTCGTGGCTGAAGGTGCACCAGACATGGCGCGGCCCGCGCGCGGTTTCCACCCGGCGCAACAGCGGGTGCGACCGGGGCCGGACCACGGCGCTCAGATCGTCGTCGGGTTCGGCCTCGCGGAAGAACCGGTCATAAGGCGCGTGGCCCTGAAGATAGGCGCTGAACCAGGCGCTCTGGCTGGAACAATGGTTCAGCACGAGGTCCGACATCAGGTCGAACTCTTCGGCGATCCGGCTGATATCCTCCCAGGCGCCCAGCGCGGAATTGACGGCGTAGTAGTCCGTCACCGCGAAACCGTCGTCGGAGGTGAAGGGAAAATACGGCAGGATGTGTATCCCGGTGATCGCGTCGGCGAGGTAGCGGCGGGCGAAATCGCGCAACAGGTCGAGCGGCTTGTGCTCTCCGTCGATGATCGAGTTGCCGTAGGTGATCACGTAGGCGTCGCGCTGCGACCAAAGCGTATTGCCGGGGTTGCGGCCACGCCGGCGCGGCCGCCGCGCGCCCGGCCAGAAGGCCTGCGCCAGCCGCTCGGCCAGCGCCGCCGTATCGGCCTCGGGGTAGACGGAGGCGACGAGCTGTTCCAGCCGCAGCCGCAAACCCCGCGGCATCCCGCCGCGCGAGAGCGGATCGCCGGGCGCGGGTTCCGCGGGCCGCAGCCCCGTTGGCATGGCATCGTCATGCTGCATTGCAGTATCTTGGGACAGGGCCTTGCGAATGGCAAGCTGCGCGCGGCGCACGCCGGCCGGGCGCCGCGCGGCCGCGCCCTCAGAGCGGGCGGATCGCCTCGCCCATCAGCACGAACAGCGCGACGGCGGCGTAGATGCACAGGAACACCACCACCACCACGGCCTTCGACCATTCGCTGCGCCGCATCGGCTTGCCCATCGTGGCGGCGCCGCCGCGCGGGCGCGCCACCCGCGGCACGCTTTCGGCGGTTCTTGCCGCCGCCGGGCGCAGGCTGTCGGCGGCTGCGGTCGCGGCGCCCGCGGGGATCGGCGGCGTCAGCCGTGCCGCCTGCCCGGCCGAGGGCGCGCCGACCGGCGCGGGGCGCGGCTGCGGGCGGTGCAGGCCACCCAGCTTCGGCGGACCGGCCGGTCCGGCGGGCGGGAAATCGCGCGGCGGCGTCGGCTCGGCCCGCAGCGGCGCGGGCTGGGCCGGCGCCAGCGCGGCCGGCGCGGCGCTCGCCGCGGCCTCGGCGGCATCCTCGGCGGCCAGCGCCGCGATCGACCTGGCAAGGCCCTTGGACACGGTGCCGGTGGCCGAGACGCAGACGAACCGCTGTTCGGGATCCGTTGGCCGCGCCAGCAGGCCGGTCCCGGCCAGCGTTTCGCGGGCATCGTCGGCCAGCATCTGAAGATCGGGGGCCAGCCGCTCCTTGACGTCGAGCACGTAGCGCGCCGCGCCAAGCCGGACCTGGCGCACATCCTCCTCGTCCTCGGCGAACTCGAGCATCAGCGACATCACGTAGACGCCGAAATCCTCGGGCGAGAACTGACCGCGCTGCCGCGCCATCCGGGCATAGGCATCATCAAGCAGATCCAGCGTCGCGCCGTAAGGCGGCGCGATCAGCTGTGTGCCAAGATAGGTCGCCACGGCCCTGAGCGCCTCGCCGTAGACGATGATGCGCATCAGGTCGTTGTTGGCCGACGGCATCTCGCCGACGGCTCCTGCAACGATATCGCGTCCTGCCGCGTGCTTTACCAAGGCCTTCTCCGACTATGCTCACGCCATCGGGAACCGCTGCGCAGCCGTTCCCGACGAAATATCCACAACCCATACCTTGGCGCATCATAGCCGCGTGTGCCGTGGTTCTTCAACTCGCTTTGTCGAAAGGCCATGCACGAAAGGCGGAGACCTGCCTGTTTTTGCGGCAGCGCGGCGCGGACGGGCCCGAAGCGGGCTCAGGCCGCCTTGCGGGCCAGGGCGCACTGGCTCCACAGTTTGCTGAGCGCGCCGACCAGGTGGTCGATATCCGCCGCCCCGTGCAGCGGCGAGGGCGTGAAGCGCAACCGCTCGGTTCCCTTGGGCACCGTCGGATAGTTGATCGGCTGCACGTAGATCCCGTAATCGCGCATCAGGATGTCGGCGATCAGCCGGCATTTCACCGGATCGCCGATCATCACCGGGATGATGTGGCTGGGATTCGGCAGATGCGGGATGCCCTGCGCATCAAGCCCGGCCCGCAACTGCGCGACGCGGCGGCGTTGCAGCTGCCGTTCCGTGTCGGAGCGCTTGAGATGCGCGATCGAGGCCTGCGCCGCGGCGGCGACCGCCGGCGGCAGCGCGGTGGTGAAGATGAACCCGGAGGAAAACGAGCGGATGAAATCGCACAGCGCGGCGGACCCCGCGACATAGCCGCCCAGCACGCCATAGGCCTTGCCCAGCGTCCCCTCGATCAGCGTGATCCGGTCCGCCAGGCCCTCGCGTTCGGAGATCCCGCCGCCGCGCGGGCCGTAAAGCCCCACCGCATGCACCTCATCGAGATAGGTCATCGCGCCGTGCTTCTCGGCGACCTCGACGATCTCGGCCATCGGGCAGATGTCGCCGTCCATCGAGTAGACCGATTCGAAGGCGACGATCTTCGGCGCCTCGGCGGGCAGCTGCGCCAGCTTGCGGTCGAGATCCTCGGGATCGTTGTGCTTCCAGATCACCTTCTGGGCGCGGGAATGGCGGATGCCCTCGATCATCGAGGCGTGGTTCAGCGCGTCCGACAGGATCACCGCGCCAGGCAGCCGCGATCCCAGCGTCGACAGGCTGGCCCAGTTCGACACGTAGCCCGAGGTGAACAGAAGCGCCGATTCCTTGCCGTGCAGGTCGGCCAGTTCCGCCTCCAGCCGCTGGTGATGGATATTGGTGCCCGAGATGTTGCGCGTGCCCCCCGCGCCGGTGCCGCAGGCGTCGATCGCGTCCTTCATCGCCTGCCGCACCACCGGGTGCTGGCCCATGCCGAGATAGTCGTTCGAGCACCAGACGGTGACATCGCCCTCCACCACCGGCCCGTGCGACCGCGCGGTCGGAAAATCGCCGCAGCGGCGTTCGAGTTCGGCGAAGACGCGGTAGTTGCCCTCGTCGCGGAGCCGGTCCAGCTGCCCGGTGAAAAGCGCGTCAAAATCCATCCTGTCCCTCCGGTCGTGTCTTGTCGGGGCCGGAAGCGGGCAGCATCCAGCGCCAGAGTTTCGCATCGGCCAACGGCACCGCCATCAGCCAGTGTTCGATCAGCGCCAGCACCGTCATCGCCGCCAGCAGCGCAAAGCCCACCCCCTGCGTGTCGGTCTGGGCCGACCACAGCCGTTCCAGCCAGCATCCCGCGGCCAGCGCCAGCACGCTGACCGAGGCGGGGAACATCCGGTTCAGCGATCCCTGCCGGAAATGGCTGGCCAGGTGCGACAGGGCGGCGGGCAGGAATTCGGTGTTGATGTAGGGCACGCCGAAAAACAGGTTCAGCTTCGCCGAGACCCGCGCGAAGAACAGCACCGCGAAGGTCCAGAACGCCCAGGCCCCGCCGATTCCCCCGCCGACCTCGTAGCTGACGAGGCCAAGGCAGATCAGCGCCACGGCCAGGGTGAGTTCGTGATAGGCGATCGTGCCCCAGGCCCGCAGGAAGCGTTCCCACTCCGGCACACCCGGCGGGCAGGGATAGCGGTTCGGCCCGGTCAGCGCGCCGGTCAGGAACGCCAGTTCGATCCAGCCCCAGATCGCCAGCGCCGACGCGAACCCGAGGTAGGCCGCGCCGGGATCGGCACGGCCAAGGCTGGCCCAGAGCGCCCAGAGCCCGAGCCCGAGGATCGGCAGACCGGCGACGGCGACGGCGGTGCCGCCGATGCCGCGCCGGTCGGCCAGCCGCACCGCCACCAGGATCGCCCCGGTGGAGGCCCACCAGGCAAACAGCGCGACAAGCGCGGCGATCCACGGCGCGGTGGGCATCAGTAGCAGGGCTCCAGCCGGGTGCTTGCGGGCAGTTCGTGGCGATGCGCCGGGATCGACAGCAGCGCGAGGAAGGCCCGCGCCGCCCGCGCCCGCGCCACCGCGGCCTTCGCCGCGCCGGCGGCCCCGCCCCGCTCCAGCGCCGCCGCGAGATCGACATTGGCCTCGGACAGCGCCTTGCAGTTCTTCCACCAGCGCGGATTGTCGATATCCAGCGTGATCGGGAAGATCTGCCGCGACAACGCCGAGGTCTTTTCGAACACCTCGCGGGCATACCAGTCGGGATCGACGCCCAGCGCGGCATGGAAGGCCGGGCGCTGGTGGTCACGCACGTACATCGTGGCGTAGACGGCGGTGAGGAAGAACTTGATCCACCAGACGTTCACGCCGCTGGTCAGCTTCGGATCGGTCTTCATCAGCAGCGCGAAGGCCTCGCCGTGGCTGAACTCGTCGTTGCACCACTCCTTGAACCACTTGAAGATCGGGTGGAACCGGTGCTCGGGGTGCTTTTCCAGATGCCGGTAGATGGTGATGTAGCGCGCGTAGCCGATCTTCTCGCTGAGATAGGTGGCGTAGTAGATGAACTTCGGCCGGAAGTAGGTGTATTTCTTCTTCTGCGTCAGGAAGCCGAGGTTCACCGCCACGCCCGCCTCGCGCAGGGCGTCGTTGATGAAGCCCGCGTGCCGCGCCTCGTCGCGCGCCATCAGCTGGAAGAGCTGCGTGACATCGGCATTGTTGCCGCGCCGCTTCATCTCCTTGTACAGAACGCAGCCCGAGAATTCGGCGGTGCAGGACGAGATCAGGAAGTCGATGAATTCCTTTCGCAATCCCGGTTCCATCCCGTCCCAGTCGATATGGTCCCAATCCTCGTTCTTGCGGAAATGCCCCTTGTTCGGGTCGGCGACCATCTGCGCGATCAGCGCGTCCCAGTCCTTGCGCACCGGGGTGACGTCGATCGCGTCGAGCGCTTCGAAGTCGGTGGTGTAGAACCGCGGCGTCAGCAGCGTGTTCTGCATCGCGACCTCGGTGGCGCCGCGGCTGTCGACGACGGCCTGCGCCTCCTGGATCGCAAGGCCCTCCTCGACGGTGGTGGCATCGGCGGTGTGGGTGGCCCGGACGTTCATAGCGCGACCTCCTCGGAGAACGAGAACTCGCACAGTTCCATGACCTCGAAATCGCCGGTCAGGCGGGTCCAGAACCGTTCGAGCAGGCTGGCGCGGGCGATCGTCGCCTCGCGCTGTTCGATCACGATCTCGCCGAACGGCGCCATGATCTCGGGCCCGTGCACGGTGACCTCGTCGCCGGGGTACACGACCGCCCCGTTGTCGAAGCGCACATGCGCGTGCAGGCTTTCAAACTTGTGGCTGACCTCGACCGTGCAGGGCACGCGTTCGAAGTCTTTCGTCAACAGTCCCATTTCCGCCCCTCCCTTTGTCAGAACCCTGCGAGAAGCCGGGCGAAGGCTTCCGCATTGTCACGCCCGAACCCCATCAGGTCCGCGCTCCATCCCGTGCTCGGATCGGTGATCGCCAGCCGGCCGGACCGGCTTTGCGTCAGGATCACCGGTCCGTCCGGCGCGGCCCGGTGCTTGGTGCGTTCGCGCGCCACGACCCGCGCGACACCGGCAATGAAGCCGCCTTCCTCGTCGGTCAGCGCCAGTTCGGCGCCGGTCGCGGCGTCGCGCACCGTCACGCTGCCGCTCAGATCCTCGGTTTTCAGATAGACCACCCGCTCGACCAGGATCGGCGCGGCATCGGGCGTGGCGGCGACCGGCAGGTCCATCACCCGCGCGTAGGTCACGATCGCCAGCGCCGCGACGACCATCGCCGCCATCGCGCGCAGCAGAACCTTCGGAATCATCTCGTCATGGGCCTTCGCGGCCCGGTCGGTGGAGTGCATGACGCGTCCCATTTCGTCGGTCTCCCTTCCGTCGTCCGTGTCTCTATTCCGCCGCCAGCGCCACCGCGCCGGCATCGGCTTTCGCGGCCACCTGCGGCACGCTCACCCGCGCCTCGGCCGCCTCGGCGAGGATCGCCGCCACGCGCCGGGCATCGGGGATGCAGCGCAGCGCCGGCCGCGTCGGCGCCCGCCACGGCCGGACATGCGGCCAAAGCATCAGGTAGCCGATGCGCACCCGGTCCTGCAGCGTCAGCGCGATGGTGCCGGTGCCGTCGCGGCGCAGTTCGAGATCGGCCGAGTCGATCCGCGTGTAGGGCAGGTTCAGCGTCACCGTCAGCGCCGCGCCGATCCGCATTGCCACCCGCTTGTTGGTCAGCGTGTAGACCGTGGCGCGGGCCTGCACGAAGGCGATCAGCCACAACAGCGCACAGGCGACCGCGCCCAGCACTAGGAACGGCATCGACAGCGCCACGGCACGACCGAGCGGCACGATGTCGACGATCGAGCCGAAGCGCCACAGCGCCAGCCCGACGAAATAGGCCGCGACCCAGGGCAGCAGCAGCGACGAGCGCGCCAGCGCCCAGACCGCCGGGCGGCCCTGCCAGAGGATCTTCTCGTCCTCCGGCGGCCGCTCGGGCAGCCCGCGGACCGGTTCGACGGCGAAATCGTCGTGGCTCATCTCCGGTCTCCCGTGTCTCAGATTTGCGGTTCAAGCCGGTCGGCGGAGGCATAGAGCTTGCCGCCCGCGTAATAGGCGCTGATCTTGTCTTCCTCGAGCAGCGTCACCTGCGTGGCCGAGGCGTTGCGCGGCACGTCGCGGAAGTGTTCGGCGTAGATCGAGTGGATCTTCACCCCGTCCTTCTTGATCCGCGCCAGCGGCAGCGGCACCAGCCGCTTGCCCTCGCCCCATTCAGCATCGAGCTGGTATTCGAGGTAGCGGACCATCTGCTCGGGCTCGTCGATCCACATGTCGGTGATCATGCCCACCGTCTGGCCGTCGCCGGCGATCACCGGCAGGCCGCGCGGGTCGCGCCCGGCCGAGACGTGGAAGCCCTCGGCGCCGCTGAGCGGCACGATCTTCGGATGGCCCTTGCCGTCCAGTTCGGGCAGGTCGCGCCGCGGCGCCCAGGAGGCCGGGCCGACGCCATCGACCAGCGGGTTGCCGGTGGGCACCATCGGAAAGCCGTTGGCCTTCGAGGTGCGCGCCAGCGCGATGTCGGTGCGCTCGGGCGTCTGTCCCGAGGGCACGGTGACGGTGCCGCGACCGTGCGGCAGCTTGAAGGTCTTGTCCTCGGGCACCGGGAACGGCCCCTGGTTCGCGGCCTCCTTGCCGTCGTCGTCGACAAGCGGATAGCCCTCGCGCATGTTCTCGCGCTGCAGGTAGAAGATCAGCAGCGCGAAGAAGATCCAGAACAGCCACAGCGTGAGGCTGGCGAGGTCGAACTGGCCGAAAAAGGTCTGGGTCATGGCGTGTTCCTTTTCCTTTGCCCGCGCGTCATGTCGGGAAATCGGCCAGGCCGATCCGCGCGGTGTCCCCCGTGGCACGGGGGGTGGCGCGCCCGACCCGGACCAGGGGACCGAGCGCTACGAGAGTGAAGAAGATCAGGGCGATCTCGAGGTGATAGACGAAGGAATACCCGGTCGCCGGATCGGCCAGCGCGACGCCGAGCTGGCCCGACATCGCGACCATTCCGACCGCGTCGCGCAGAACCCCGCCCAGCGCGATGGCAAGCCCCGCCGCCGTGGCCTGCGCCGCGCCCCAGGCGCCGATCGCCAGCCCGCGGCCGGCCGCCCCGGCCACCGGCATCTGCATCGCCGCGGTCAGCATGGCGACCGCGAAGATGCCGCCGCCGAGCCCGATCAGCGCGGCGCCGGCGAAGAACAGCGCCGCCGAGCCGAGCGGCGCGGCGAAGATCACCAGCGAGAACGCCCAAAGCCCGATCACCAGTCCCGCCCCGGCGAGGCGCAGGCAATCCGACCCGCGCGCAAGCCGCCGCGCGGCAAAGGCGAAGCCCGCGAAGGCGCCCAGCGCCCAGGCCGCCGTCAGCCGCGTGGTGGCCGCGACCGACAGGCCCAGGATCTCGCCGCCATAGGGTTCCAGCAGCACGTCCTGCATGTTGAAGGCCATCGTGCCCATGAACACCACCAGCAAGAGCCGCCCGGCCCGCCCGCCGGCGGCGAAATCCGCCCAGGCCTCGGCAAAGCGCGGGCCGGGCGCGGCGCGTTCGGCGCGCGACATCGGCCGCACGCTTTCCTGCCGCCACAGCGCCACGAGGTTCAGAAGCAGCCCGACGACCGCCGCGCCCTGCACCACCCGCACCAGCCCGAGGTTGGAGAAGTCCGACAGGAACGCGCCGAAGATCAGCGCCGAAACGCCCATCCCGACCAGGAACATCACGTAAAGCAGCGCGACGACGCGCGGCCGGGTTTCATCCGTCGCCCGGTCGGAGGCCAGCGCGAGGCCCGCGGTCTGGGTCATGTGCAGCCCCAGCCCGGTCATCAGGAAGGCCAGCGCCGCCAGCACCTCGCCCGCGAAGGGAATGTCATAGGCGGTGTCGCCGCCCAGAACCAGCAGCGCGAAGGGCATCAGCGCCAGGCCGCCGAACTGCCACAGCGAGCCGAACCACAGGAACGGCACCCGCTTCCAGCCGATCGCGCTGCGGTAACTGTCGGACCGGAAGCCCAGCAGCGCCCGGAACGGCGCTGACAGCACCGGCAGCGCGATCATCACCGCGACGATCATCGCCGGCACCGAAAGCTCGACGATCATCACCCGGTTCAGCGTGCCCAGCAACAGCACCGAGGCCATCGCGACCGTGACCTGGAACAGCGACAGCCGCAAAAGCTGACCCAGCGGCAAGCCCGCGCTCGCCGCATCCGCGAAGGGCAGGATGCGGGTCGTGAACCGCGCCAGTGTCCGGCCCGTTGCGCTCATGCCCGCACCTCCAGCGCGTGGCTGATGTAGAAGCCCGAGCGCACGGCGCCGAGATCGCGCACCGCGCCGATCCCCGCCAGCCGCCGCGCCAGCATGGCCGGCGCCTGCGGCACCATCACCGGCGACCGGTCGGACCGCGGAAACAGCTTGCCGGCATACCACATCGCCATCAGCAGGCCGGTGCGCGGCGCCACGGTGAACAGCACCCGGCCCCGCACCCGCCCGGCCAGCGCCGAAAGCGCGGTCTGCAGATCGGCCGCGTCATAGTAGATCAGGCTGTCCATCGCGATCGCGTCGTCGAACGACCCCAGTTCGGCATCCAGCATGTCGCCGGCCACGAACCGCACCCGCCGCGCCAGATCCGGCCCCAGCCGTGCGCGGGCGATCCCGATCAGGCTGGGCGAGATATCCACCGCCACCACCTCGGCGCCGCGGGCGGCCAGTTCCGCGGTCATCTGCCCGGTGCCGCAACCGGCATCCAGCACCCGCGCGCCGCGCAGATCCTCTGGCAACTGCGCCAGCAGACGCGCGCGCATCTCCGCCCGGCCGCGGCGCACCGTCTCGCGGATGCGGCTGACCGGCGCGTCGCTGGTCAGCTGCTCCCAGGTGCGGGTCGCGGTACGGTCGAAATAGGTTTCGACCCGGTCGCGGGTGGTCTCGTAGGCCATCAATCGAATCCCAGCAGTTCGAAGATCTCGCGGTCGGGCAGCGGATCGGGGGCCAGCGGCTCGGTCCCGTTCCACAGCTTCTGGGCCAGGCGCACGTACTCGGCGCGCACCGCCTCGATCTCGGGGTCGCTGTCCATTTCGAACAGCGTCTTCTTCTTCAGCCGCGACCGGCGGATCGCGTCGAGATCGGGCATATGCGCGATCCGGTCGAAGCCGACGCGGGCGCAGTAGCGATCGACCTCGTCGGTCTCGCGCGAGCGGTTGGCGACGCAGCCCGCCAGCCGGACCTTGTAGTTGCCCGATTTCGCCTGCACCGCGGCGATGATCCGGTTCATCGCGTAGATCGAGTCGAAATCGTTCGCGGTGACGATCACCGCGCGGTCGGCATGTTGCAGCGGCGCGGCGAAGCCGCCGCAGACCACGTCGCCCAGCACATCGAAGATCACCACGTCGGTGTCTTCCAGCATGTGGTGCTGTTTCAGAAGCTTGACGGTCTGGCCCACCACGTAGCCGCCGCAGCCGGTGCCCGCCGGCGGGCCGCCGGCCTCGACGCATTTCACGCCGCCCCAGCCCTCGAAGACGAAATCCTCGGGCCGCAGTTCCTCGGCGTGGAAATCGACCTCCTTGAGAATGTCGATCACCGTCGGCACGAGGCTGCCGGTCAGCGTGAAGGTGCTGTCATGCTTGGGATCGCAGCCGATCTGAAGCACGCGCTTGCCGAGGCTTGCGAAGGCCGCCGAGAGGTTCGACGAGGTGGTCGACTTGCCGATCCCGCCCTTGCCGTAGACCGAAAACACCTTGGCGCCCTCGATCCGGGCGGCCGGATCCTGCTGCACCTGCACCGATCCCTCGCCATCGAGGCCGCGCAGATCGGGCACCTGCCTGTCGAGCGGGCTCATGCTGTTCTCCCTCCTGCCGGGATCGTGCCCGGCGCTGTGTGGTTCCCTTGCGCCCCGGTCATTCCGCGGCCATCCCTTCCATCCGGTCTTCCAGCGCGTCCGCGGCGTCCTGCAGCGCGGCCAGCATCGCCTCGTCCGGCTGCCAGTAGGACCGGTCCGACGCTTCCAGCAGGCGATTGGCCATCCGGTACGAGGCGGTCGGGTTCAGTTCGGCGATCCGCTTGCGCATCTCCTCGTCCAGAACGAAGGTCTCCGACAGGCGCTGGTAGACCCAGGGATCGACCTCGCCGGTGGTGGCCGACCAGCCCATCGTGTTGGTCACATGCGCCTCGATCTGGCGCACGCCCTCGGCGCCGTGGCGCAAGAGCCCCTCGTAGAACTTCGGGTTCAGCGCGCGGGACCGGGTTTCCAGCGCGACCTGGTCGCGCAGGGTGCGGATCCGGCCCGAGCCGCGGGTGGTGTCGGAGATGTAGACCTTCGCCTCCTCGCCGCGCGCCCGGCGCACGGCGCGGGATATTCCGCCCAGCGTGTCGAAGTAATGGTCGACCGTGGTGACGCCCAGTTCCACCGACTCGAGGTTCTGGTAGGCGACCTCGACGCGGCCCAGGTTGTCCTGCAGCAGCTCCGCCCCCTGGCGGACCTTGCCGTTCGCGCCGTAGGCGAAGCTCTTGCGGGCCTGGAAGATGTCGGCCAGTTCGTCCTCGCTGTCGAAGGACGAGGAGTCGACCATCAGGTTCACGTTCGATCCGTAGGCGCCCTCGGCGTTCGAGAAGACCCGCAGCGCGGCGGTTTCCAGATCGACCCCGGCCTCGCTGGCATAGGCCAGCGCATGGGCGCGCACGAAGTTCCGCTCCAGCGGCTCGTCGGCCTCGGCCGCCTTCAGCGCCGCCTCGGCCAGAAGCTTGACCTGAAGCGGCAGAAGATCGCGGAAGATCCCCGACAGCGTCATCACCACGTCGATCCGCGGCCTGCCCAGCTCTTCCAGCGGGATCAGTTCGGCGCCGCAGAGCCGGCCAAAGGCATCGAACCGCGGCCGCGCGCCGATCAGCGCAAGCGCCTGCGCCAGCGGCGCGCCGTCGGACTTGATGTTGTCGCTGCCCCACAGAACCAGCGCGACCGAACGCGGCAGCGTGGCATGGGTATCGAGCAGAAGCTGCGCCTGCCGCGCGCCTTCCCGGCAGGCATGCGCGGTGGGCATGCGGAACGGATCGAAAGCGTGGATGTTGCGCCCCGTCGGCAGGATCTCGGACGACCGGATCAGGTCGCCGCCCGGCACCGGCGGGGTGTAGCGCCCGCCGAGCGCGCGGATCAGCGCCGGCATCTCGGCATCGGCGTCCAGCGCCTCGGCCACGCGCTCGCGCTCGGCCGGGTGCAGATCGGCGCGCAGGTCGAGATAGGCGGCCCGCGCCTCGGGGCTGAGCGGCGCGCCGACGATGTGCAGCCCGTCGGGCACCAGCGCATCCTCGGTTTCCAGAAGCTTCAGCCACAGCGCCTCGGGCGGCTGGCCGCCGAGATCGACGCATTCGGCCTGTTCGGCGATCAGCGCCTCCAGTTCCTCGCGGTCGGGCCCTCCGGCGGTCTCGCGCCAGCGCGTCAGGCTGTCCTTGAGTTCCGCCAGGCCCTTGTAAAGCCCTGCGGCCGACAGCGGCGGCGTCAGGTGGCTGATCGTCACCGCGTTCGACCGGCGCTTGGCCAGCGTCGCCTCGGACGGGTTGTTCGAGGCGTAGAGATAGACGTTCGGCAGATCGCCGATCAGCCGGTCGGGCCAGTCGCCCGGCCCCGGCCCGGCCTGCCGGCCCGGCATGAATTCAAGCGCGCCGTGCATCCCGAAATGCAGCACCGCGTCGGCGCCGAAATCGCGGCGCAGCCAGCGGTAGAACTGCGCGAAGGCATGGCTGGGCGCGAAGCCGCGCTCGAACAGCAGCCGCA
Source organism: Paracoccaceae bacterium (assembly GCA_024742695.1). Lineage (GTDB taxonomy): Bacteria > Pseudomonadota > Alphaproteobacteria > Rhodobacterales > Rhodobacteraceae > JANSXY01. The sequence continues at coordinate 38,105 of JANSXY010000012.1, forward strand.
TCGGGTCGCCCTCGTAGCCGAAGCCCGGCTGCAACCCGACGAAGACCTTGCCGAACCGCGCGCCCAGCACGAACACGCCGCGCCCGTCGGATTGCACGCGGCCCGGCGCCGGGCCCCATTGCGCCTCGATCTCCTTCAGCCAGGGCGTGTCGCGCACCATCGCGTCGGCGGGCACGTGCGCGGCGACATTCGCCTCCTGCCCGAATTGCGCGGAATTGCCGCCCAGGACCGTGGCGCGCAACTCTTCCACCGTCTCCGGCGGGTCGATGTCGTAGCCCTCGCGCTTGAGCGCGTGCAGCGTGTTCAGCAGCGACCGGAAGACATCCAGGTAGGCCGCGGTGCCCGCCGCGCCGGTGTTCGGCGGAAAGCCGAAGATCACGATCGCAAGCTTGCGGTCGGCGGGCCGCGAGCGGCGCAGCGCCACCAGCCGTTCGACCCGGCCCGCCAGCGCCTCGACGCGCTCGGCGCAGGCGGCCATCGCGCGGCTGCCCTGGCCGGTGCAGGCGCGGTCGCAGCCCTTGCACACGGCGGCACCGTGCCGGCCGGCGAAGACGGTGGGATTGGTCGCACCGTCGAGTTCCGGCAGCGCGATCAGCATCGTCGTCTCGATCGGCCCCAGCCCCTGGGCGGAGCCCGACCACTGGTCAAGCGTCTGGAATTCCAGCGGATGCGCGGCGACATAGGGCACGTCGAGCGCGCTCAGCACCTCGACCGCGGCGGCGCTGTCGTTGTAGGCCGGCCCGCCAATGAGCGAGAACCCGGTCAGCGACACCAGCCCGTCGATCTGCACCTTGTCCCCGGGCGCGAAGAACGCCTTGATCGCCGGCCGCCCGTCGAGCCCGCCGGCGAAGGCCGGGATCACCCGAAGCCCCTTCGCCTCCAGCCCGCGGATCGCGGCGTCGTAATGCGCGGTATCGCCGCTCAGGACGTAGGAGCGCATCATCAGCAGGCCGACGGTGCCCTTCGTGCCGCGCCGGGCCGGCAGATCGGCGACCGAGGTGACGATCCGGCCGGGAAGATCGGGATGGTAAAGCCCGACCTCCGGGTGTTCGATCGGCGCCGGCGCCTCGGTGCCGCGCCAGGCGTCGCGGCGGGCGTAGCGCGAGATCAGGAACCGCACCATCGCCTCGATATTCGCGTCCGAGGCGCCCAGCCAGTACTGCATGCACAGGAACCAGGCGCGCAGATCCTGCGCCTTGCCGGGGATGTATTTCAGGATCTTCGGCAACCGGCGCAGCAGCCGCATCTTCTTCTCGCCGGTTTCCGACGACGGCTTGGACGAGCCGCGCAGCCGCTTCAGCCAGGCCAGCGCGCCCGAGGCCGGCTGGCTCATGTCCAGCGTGCCCATCCGGGTCTGCCGCACGATCTGCGCGTCCGAGATGATGCCGACGACGGCGTCGCACGCGGCCCGCCGCGCCTCGATCGCGGGCAGGATCGCGCGGATATGCTCGTCGAGGAACAGCAGGTTGGCGACGATCAGGTCGGCCCGGCCCACCGCCTCGCGCGCCGCGTCCAGCCGGTCGGGCGCCTCGCCCCATTCGGCGGCGGCGAAGACCTCGACCGACAGGCCGGGGAAATCGGCCTGCAACCGGCCGGTGACCTGCGCGCAGGGCTCGGCGGCATGGGCATCGAGCGTGACGACCACGATGCGGTAGGCGGGCGCGGCCCGGTATGTCACGTCATCGCGCATAGTGGGCCTTCGCCTCGTAGAGGGTTTCGACGTCGATCCGCGCCTGGCCGCGGGCGGCGGCATAGGCCTCGGTGTTGCGGCGGGCCTTGGCGCGCACGAAGAACGGCACCTTGCGCAGTTCCGCCTCGGCCTCGGCCAGCCAGATCACCTTGCCGCCGTTGTCGTTGGCCGCCGGTTCGGTAACCGCGGGCGCCGCGACCGGCGCCTCGGCCGCGGCGGGCGCTGCGGCGGCCTTGTGGCCGTGATGGCTGGGCCCGGCGGCGTCGTGGAACTCGAAATCGTCGCGGAACATCGCCAGCAGGTGTTCCTCCAGCCCCATGACCAGCGGATGCACCCAGGTGTCGAAGATCACGTTCGCGCCCTCGATGCCCATCTGCGGCGCGTAGCGGGCGGGGAAATCCTGCACGTGGACCGGGGCCGAGATCACGGCGCAGCCGATCCCCAGGCGCTTGCCGATGTGGCGCTCCATCTGGGTGCCGAGGATCAGTTCCGGCGCGGCCTCCTCGATGGCGCGCTCGACGTCGAGGTAATCGTCGGTGATCAGCGCCTCGAGCCCCAGCGCCTTGGCCGCGGCCCGCACCGGGCGCGCCATCTCGCGGTTGTAGCAGCCAAGGCCCACGACCTCGAAGCCCATCTCCTCGGTCGCGATCCGGGCGGCGGCGATGGCATGGGTGCCGTCGCCGAAGATGAACACCCGCTTCCCGGTGAGGTAGGTGCTGTCGACGCTGGCCGAATACCACGGCAGGCGCAGCCGCGCGGTGTCGAGCTTCGGCGCCACCCCGGCCAGCCGCGCGGCCTCGGCCACGAAATCGCGCGTCGCGCCGACGCCGATCGGCACCGTGCGGGTATAGGGCTGGCCCAGCGCCTTTTCCATCCAGCGGCAGGCGGCCTCGGCGGTTTCGGGATACATCAGCACGTTGAAATGCGCCGCGCCGAGGCGGGCGATGTCATCCGGGCTCGCGCCGTAGGGCGCGACCACGTTCACCGCGATCCCCATCTCGTCCAGCAGCGCGGTCACCTCGGCGATGTCGTCGCGATGCCGGAACCCCAGAGCGGTGGGGCCGACCAGGTTGGCGGTGGGCCGCGCGGACCGCTCCATCGGCTGCGCCAGCCGCTTGACGATCCGGAAGAACGTCTCGTCGGCGCCGAAGTTCTCCTTGCGCTGGTAGCTGGGCAGTTCCAGCGGGATCACCGGCACCGGCAGGTCCAGCGCCTCGGCCAGCCCGCCCGGATCGTCCTGGATCAGTTCGGCGGTGCAGCTTGCGCCGACGATCAGCGCCTCGGGGCGGAACCGGTCGTAGGCCGCCTTGCAGGCGGTCTTGAACAGCGCCGCGGTATCGGCGCCCAGGTCACGGGCCTGGAAGGTGGTGTAGGTCACCGGCGGGCGATGGTCGCGCCGCTCGATCATCGTGAACAGCAGGTCGGCATAGGTGTCGCCCTGCGGCGCGTGCAGCACGTAGTGGACGTCGCGCATCGCCGTCGCCACCCGCATCGCGCCGACATGCGGCGGCCCCTCGTAGGTCCAGACCGCCAGCTTCATGCCGCCACCCCCGGCGTCAGCAGCGCCCGGCGGCGCAGGGGCCGGGCGAACAGCCCGGCAAGATCGCCGGCCTGTTCGTAGAAATGCACCGGCGTGAACACCAGTTCGATCGCCCATTTCGTCGCCAGCCCCTCCGCTTCCAGCGGGTTGGCGAGGCCGAGGCCGCAGACCGTCAGGTCCGGCCGGTCGGCCCGCAGCCGGTCGAGCTGGCGCTCCACGTCCTGGCCTTCGGACAGCCGCGGCCCGTCGCCCAGAAGCGCGAGATCGGGGCCGAGAATGCCGCGGTGCAGGTAGGGTGTGCCGACCTCGACCGGCCGCATCCCGCATTCGCGCGCCAGGAACCGCGCCAGCGGCACCTCCAGCTGGCTGTCGGGGAAGAAGAAGATCGACTTGCCGTCAAGCGTTTCGCGCGCGGCGGAAATGGCCTTGCGGGCGCGGGCGCGGGGGGCTGCCGTCACCGCCTCGACCCGCTCGGCCGGGATGCCGAACGCCGCGGCCACGGCGGTCAGCCAGGCCGTCGTGCCCTCTTCGCCGAACGGGAACGGCGCGGCGATGTGACGGGCGCCGCGGCGTTCCAGCGCCGCCATGGTGTCACCGAGGAACGGCTGGGCCAGCGCGAAGCGGGTATGCGGACCGATGGCGGGGTCGTCGCCCGCCCTGCGCGCCGGCAGCACGGCGACCTCGGGGATGCCGATCTCGGCCAACAGGCCGCGCATCTGGTCCTCGACCACGTCGGGCAGCGCGCCCAGCACCAGAAGCTGGCGCTTGTCGCTGGCCGGCAGGCGCGGCGCGAGCGCGGCGAGGCAGGCATCCTCGCCCTCGGTGAAGGTCGTCTCGATGCCGGAACCGGAAAAGTTCAGCACCCGCACCTGCGGCGCGAACTGCGCGTCCAGCCGTTCCGCCGCCTTGGCGAGGTCGAGCTTGATCACCTCGGAGGGGCAGGAACCCACCAGAAACAGCTGGCGAATGTCACTCCGGCGTGACAGCAGCCGCGCCACCTCGCGGTCGATCTCGGCCTGGGCGTCGGCCATGCCGGCCAGGTCGCTTTCCTCGAGGATCGCGGTGCCGAACCGCGGCTCGGCGAAGATCATCACGCCCGCGGCGCTTTGCAGAAGATGCGCGCAGGTGCGCGACCCGACGACCAGGAAGAACGCGTCCTGCATCTTGCGGTGCAGCCAGATGATCGACGTCAGGCCGCAGAAGACCTCGTGCTGGCCGCGTTCGCGCAGAACCGGCGCGCCGGCGGAGGGGCAACCGGCGGTCATGGCCCCGCCCCCTCGAGACGCGCCATCCGGAGCTTCCACAGGAACTGCCCGGCGTTGATCACATAGGCGAGATAGGCCGCCAGCGCGATCACCATTTCGGTCGCCGGCGTCGCCGTCCCGTCCAGCAACACGATGATATAAAGGGTGTGCAGGGCGATCACGACAAAGCTGAACACGTCCTCCCAGAAGAACGCGGGCGCGAAGAGATACTGGCCGAAGACCTTCTTCTCCCAGATCGCGCCGGTGATCATGATGGTGTAGAGAAAGCCGCACTTGACCACGATCGACCAGGTCGCGGCCTCGTATCCCGCCCCGGTGACGAGGTAGCGCAGCATCAGCGTCAGCGAGATCAGGAAGGCCGCGAACTGCAGCGGCGCCAGCACTCCCTGAACCAGGGTCCAAACGGTCGCGTCGCGCCGCTTGCGCTGTTCGGGAGTGTAAAGCCTGTGCTGCTTCGCCCCCCCTTCGAACCGTCCCGGCATGGCCGACTCCATGTCTTCCCGTTGAGGAAGCCTAAGGCCGGTCGCGCGAAAGTGTCAACCCAAACTTACAGTCGTGAATCCAGCTCCATTGACGCCGCAAGCCGCCACGAAAACCCGCCGCGGCCCGGAGATACGGGATTTTTCCAAGAAAATACCCGATTGAAACGTTTGCCTCGCGCCTTCGGACGGGCCATGGTCTTTCGGATGCCCCCGCCCCGCCCTTGGAGCCGGATGTCCATTTCTATTGACAGATCGTTGCGAATCCGTTGATCGTGAAGGGAATGCCCCTTCGCTTCACTCCGCAGCCTTCGCTGTCCTGTCTGGAGCGGCAAGCCGGAGGCGAACCATGTCTGGCGATCACGACCGGCCGAAGCTTCACATGTCCCGCACGGGCCGGGTGGCGGATCTGGCGGCACTGGCCCTTGAACAGATCGGTCGGCGAAGTTCCCCGGGAAGCGAGGCCAGGGGCGAGGACGCGGTTCGGCGGGTGATCGACGCGACCTTCATGCGCGAGGGGTTCGACGCGGCGGCGCTGCAACGCGACCTTGTCGGCCTGCGGATGGCCCCGGGCGACATCATGGATATCGTGATCCCGGCCGCCGCGCAGGCGCTTGGCCGGATGTGGGAAGAGGACGAGGCCGGCTTCCTCGAGGTGTCGCTGGCCTGCGCGCGGCTGCAGGAACTGTGCCGCCGCTGCGGCAACGCTTGGCAATGCGACCCGACGCAGCAGGACTGCACCGGCGCGCTCGTCGCCGTCGTGGACGGCGAGGATCATATCCTCGGCGCGATCGTGCTGGCCGACCAGTTGCGCCGCCGCAAGCTCTCCGTCCAGATCCAGTTCCAGGCGACGCCGCGGTCGATCTGCGAGCGGCTGCGCTTCGGCTCCTACGATTGCGTGTTCTTCTCGGCCTCCACCGAAGCGACCCTGGGCAGGCTGTGCGAGGTTCTGCGCGCCATCAGGCAGGACAAATCGCTGTGTCCGACCGTCGCAGTCGGGGGACAGGTGTTGAATTATGGCTCCGCGCGCGTATTGAAAAGCGAAGTACTTGCCGATTATCTGACCAACGATGTCGAGGAGGTTCTCTCGGCCATCGAAAGAGACCGTCAACCTATGCCGATCATGGTTGCCCAGTAATGAAGAGCGACACATCATCAATTCGGCGTAATCGGTCGCTTCCGATCATCGAGCCGGAACTGCTGGGCCGGGTGCTGGCCTCGGCGGCGGACCTGTCGATCGTGATGACGCCCGATGGCACGACGACCGCGGTGCTGGTCAACCCGAATGCCGAGAGCATGGGCAACCTCGGCCACTGGGAAGGCCGGCCCCTGCGCGATTTCCTGACCGAGGAAAGCATCCCGAAACTCGAACGCGTGCTGCGCAAGGCCGCGATCGGCGAAGGCGACGGGCTCAGCGTCGAGCTCAATCATCGCGACAACGCGGTATGGCAGTTCCCGATCCGCTACACGATCCACCGCGTCGGCACCGAGGGCGCGATCCTGCTGCTGGGCCGCGATCTGCGGCAGGTGGCGGAATCGCAGCAGCGGCTGGTGCAGGCGCAGATGGCGCTGGAGCGCGGCTACGAGGAGCGGCGCGAATACGATGCGCGCTATCGCATGCTGATGGCGCATACGCGCGATGCCTTCGTTCTGGTCAGCGCCCATGACGGCAAGATCCGCGACCTGAACGGGCCCGCCGCCTCGCTGCTGGGCGCCCGGCGCGAGGAGTTGCAGGGCAACGGCCTGGGCCAGGAATTCCGCGACCGGCGCAACAGCGAATTCGTCGAGAACCTGATGCGGCTGGCGGTGTCGGAGAACGACAACGAGACCACCGTGCAGACCCGGCGGGGCCGGAAATCGCTGACGATCACGCCCAAGCTGTTCCGCGCCGCGGGCGAGCGGGTTCTGATCTGCCGGCTCGACCCCGAGGAATCCGTGCCGGTCCGCGACGAGCGGATGCTGCAAAACCTCGACGCGCTGTTTCGCAACGGCTCCGAGGCGATGGTGTTCACCGATGCGGGCGGGATCATCGAGGCGGCGAACGAGGCGTTCATCGAACTGGTCGATTTCGCCCAGCGCGCCGATCCGCGCGGCCGCAGCCTCGCCGACTACCTCGCGCGCGGCCAGATCGACATGAACGTGCTTCTGGACAATGCCGCGCGCTCGGGCCGGATGCATGTCTATTCCACGAAGCTGACGAACGATGTCGGCAGCTGGACGGCGGTGGAAATCTCGGTCAGCTATCTCAACAACCGCGCCCGCCCCGCCGTGGCCTTCCTGATCCGCGACGCGAACCGGGCCGAGGCGGTGCGCGCGCCGCTGGTCGACCAGGCCGATACGCGGTCGAGCGGCAGCGTCGCCGAGCTTGTCGGCTCGGCCAAGCTGAAGGACATCGTGGCGGAATCCACCGATGTGATCGAGAAGCTGTGCATCGAGACCGCGCTGGAGCTGACCCGCAACAACCGCGCCGCGGCCGCCGAGATGCTGGGCCTGTCGCGGCAAAGCCTTTACGTGAAGCTGCGCAAGTTCGATCTGCTCAGCACCGACAGCGAAGACTAGGGCGGCGCGGTCCGGCATTCTTGCCACGGACCTGACACTTTTTCTTGAGAGACTCGGGAATGTAAGGCATGGTTGACACATGACTGTCAGCCACCCCACACATGACTCCCGTTACCCGGACCCGGCCGCGCTGCTGACGCTGATCAAGCCGGTGACCTGGTTCCCGCCGATGTGGGCCTATCTGTGCGGCGTCGTCTCGTCCGGCGTGCCGGTGGGCGACCGGCCGGGCCTGGTGCTGCTGGGCGTGGTGCTGGCCGGCCCCGTCGTCTGCGGGATGAGCCAGGCGGCGAACGACTGGTGCGACCGCCATGTCGACGCGATCAACGAACCCCACCGCCCGATCCCCTCGGGCCGGGTGCCGGGGCGCTGGGGGCTGTGGGTGGCGCTGGCGATGTCGGCGCTGGCGCTTGTCATGGGATGGTTCCTTGGCCCCTGGGGCTTCGGCGCGACCTGCCTCGGCGTGATCGCGGCCTGGGCCTATTCCGCCGAACCGCTGCGGCTGAAGAAATCGGGCTGGTGGGGGCCGGGGCTGGTGGGCCTGTGCTACGAGGGGCTGCCGTGGATCACCGGCGCGGCGGTGCTGGCGCAGGGCGCGCCCGCCCTGCCCGTCCTCGGGCTTGCCCTGCTCTATGCGCTGGGCGCGCATGGCATCATGACACTGAACGATTTCAAGGCGATAGAGGGCGACCGGGCCACCGGCATCCGGTCTCTCCCCGCCACGCTCGGCCCCGAACGCGCGGCACGGATCGCCTGCTGGGTGATGGCGGTGCCGCAACTGGCGGTGATCGCGCTGCTTCTTGGCTGGGACCGGCCGTGGCATGCGCTGGCGGTCGCGGCGCTGCTGGCCGGACAGGGCCTTGCGATGCGGCGGATGATGACCGATCCACGCGCGCTGACGCCATGGTACAACGGCACCGGCGTCACGCTTTACGTCTCGGGCATGATGGTCTCGGCCTTCGCCGTGCGCGGGCTGGAGGCGCTGCCATGACGCTCGGCTGGCTATCGATCTTCCGCCTTGGCCTGGTGCAGATGTGCCTCGGCGCGATCGTGGTGCTGACCACATCGACGCTGAACCGCCTGATGGTCGTCGAACTGGCCTTGCCCGCTGTGCTGCCGGGCCTTCTGGTCGCGCTGCATTACGGCATCCAGCTCAGCCGCCCGCAATGGGGCTACCGGTCGGATACCGGCGGGCATCGCACGCGCTGGATCGTCGGCGGCATGGCGGTGCTGGCGCTTGGCGGGATGGGCGCGACGCTGGGGGTTCTGGCCTTCGAGGCAAGCTATTGGGGCGGGTTGGCGCTGTCGATCCTCGCCTATGCGCTGATCGGCGTCGGCGTCGGCGCCTCGGGCACCTCGATGCTGGCGCTTCTGGCCACCGGCACGGCGCCCACGCGCCGGGCCGCTGCCGCTTCGATGACCTGGCTGATGATGATCCTCGGCATCGCGGCCACGGCCGGCACAGTGGGCGCGCTGCTCGATCCCTATTCGCCCGCCCTGCTGGTGAAGATCGTGGCCTGCGTGACCGGCGGCGCGGTGCTGCTGACCGCGCTCGCGGTCGCCGGCGTCGAACGCGGGCTGGCGCGCGACACCGGCGCCGAGGCTGGCGCGACGCCGTTCTGGCCCGCGCTGGTCGAGGTCTGGGGCGAACCGCGGGCGCGGCGATTCACGATCTTCGTGTTCCTGTCGATGACCGCCTATTTCATGCAGGAACTGATCCTGGAGCCCTATGCGGGCCTCGTCTTCGGTTTCACGCCGGGCCAGTCGACCTCGCTGTCGGGGGCGCAGAACGGCGGCGTGTTCCTGGGCATGCTGACCGTCGGCATCGCCGCGACCGGGTTCAGGCTGGGCTCGCTGCGCGGCTGGGTGATCGCCGGTTGCCTCGGCTCGGCCGCCTGCCTGGCCACGATCTCGCTGATGGGCCAGGCCGGGCCGGGCGCGCCGCTGCTGGCGGCGGTGGTCGCGCTGGGGTTCTGCAACGGCGCCTTCGCGGTGGCCGCGATCGGCGCCATGATGGCCCTCGCCGGCGAGGGCCGCGGCGCGCGCGAGGGCATGCGCATGGGCCTGTGGGGCGCGGCGCAGGCCATCGCCGCGGGTTTCGGAGGCCTGACCGGCGCCGCCGCCGTCGACCTGATGCGCCGGATGGGCAGCGCCGATGTCACCGCCTTCGGCAGCGTGTTCCTCGCCGAGGCGCTGTTGTTTCTCTTCGCCGCCTGGATCGCGCTGCGATCCATCGCGCCGCCGCAGCCCGCGGCCCAGACCCTCGTTCCGGGAGAATGATCATGTACGATGTCGTCGTCGTCGGCGGTGGACCCGCCGGAGCCATCGCAGCCGAGGATCTCGCCCGGATGGGCCACCGCGTCGCGCTGCTGGAACGCGGCGGCCGGATCAAGCCCTGCGGCGGCGCGATCCCGCCGCGGCTGATCGCCGATTTCGCCATCCCCGACAGCCAGCTGGTGGCCCGGATCAAGACCGCGCGGATGATCTCGCCCACCGGGCGGCGTGTCGACATCCCGATCGAGGGCGGGTTCGTCGGCATGGTCGACCGCAAGGATTTCGACCCGTTCCTGCGCGAGCGCGCCGTCGCCGCCGGGGCGGAGGAGATCACCGGCACCTACCAGAAGATCGACCGCGATGGCGGCGTCACGCGGGTGCTGTACCGCGACCCGGCCAGCGGCGAAAGCCGCGCCCTGCCGACGAGGCTGGTGATCGGCGCCGACGGCGCGCGCAGCCAGGTCGCGCAGGCCGAGGTCGCCGGCGGCGAGAAAACCCCCTACGTCATCGCCTATCACGAGATCGTCGAGGCGCCCGGCCCGGTCGGCGATTACGATCCCGACCGCTGCGACGTGGTCTATGACGGCCGCATTTCGCCCGATTTCTACGGCTGGGTGTTCCCGCATGGCGCGACGGCCAGCATCGGCATGGGCACCGGGGTGGACGGCGTGAACCTCAAGCAGGCCACCGCCGACCTGCGCGCCGCCTCGGGCCTGTCGGATTGCGCGACGCTTCGGCGCGAGGGCGCGCCGATCCCGCTCAAGCCGCTCAGCCGCTGGGACAACGGCCGCGACGTGGTGCTGGCGGGCGACGCCTCGGGCGTGGTCGCGCCCAGTTCGGGCGAGGGGATCTATTACGCGATGGTCGGCGGCCGGGTGGCGGCCGAGGCGGCGGCGGCCTGCCTCGCCTCGGGGCGGGCGGCGGACCTGGCGCTGGCCCGCAAGCTGTTCATGCGCGAGCACAAGACGGTGTTCCGGGTGCTGGCCTCGATGCAGGATGCCTATTACAAGTCCGACGAGCGGCGCGAACGCTTCGTGTCGCTGTGCCACGACGTCGATGTGCAGCGGCTGACCTTCGAGGCCTACATGAACAAGAAGCTGGTCCGCGCCCGGGTGATGGCGCATCTGAAGATCGGGCTGAAGAACCTCGCCCACCTGACGGGGCTGGTGCGCCCGGAACACGTATGACGGTGATGATCCCGGCCTGGGTGAACGGCACGCTGACCCCGGTGGAAAAGCTCGACGCGCATCGCCGCGCGCTCAGGCATCGCGCGGTATCGGTCTTCGTGCTGCGCGACGGGCCCGAGGGGCCGGAAATCCTGCTGCAACGCCGGGCGGCGGGGAAGTATCACACGCCGCTTCTGTGGGCCAATACCTGCTGCACCCATCCGAACTGGGGCGAGGCGCCCGAGGTCTGCGCGACGCGCCGGCTGGAAGAGGAACTGGGGATCGTCGGGCTGTCCCCCCTGCCCCGCGGCACGGTGGAATACCGGGCCGATGTCGGCGGCGGGCTGGTGGAACACGAGGTCGTGGAGATTTTCGTGGCCGATGCGCCGGAGGGCCTGCGGCTGAGACCCGATCCCGACGAGGTGGCCGAGGTGCGCTGGATCGGCATCGACGCGCTCGCCGCCGAGATCGCCGAGGCGCCCGACAGGTTCACGCCCTGGCTGCGGATCTACCTGGCCGACCATGCCGGCCGGATCTTCGGCCCCGCCCGGCAGGACGCCTGAGCGGGGCCTAGCCCCTTACGACACCACTTCCAGCCGCGGCGCCTGCCGCCCGCCGCGCACCAGCGCCAGCGCGGTGGCGCAGATATCGTCGGCCGTGAGGCCGGCATCGGCATACATCCGCTCCGGGCCGGCCTGGTGGATCACCCGGTCGGGCAGCGTCATCGGGCGGAACTTCAGCCCGCCGTCCAGAAGCCCGGCATGGGCCATGTGATGCATCACCATCGCGCCGAAGCCGCCCTGCACGCCCTGTTCGACGGTGATCAGCGCGCCGTGGTGGCGCGCCAGCTGGGCGATCAGGGCGGTGTCCAGCGGCTTGGCGAAGCGTGCATCGGCCAGCGTGACCGAAACGCCCATCGCCTCCAGCCGCTCCGCCGCGATCCGGCATTCGGCCAGATGCGCCCCGAAGCTGAGCAGCGCGACATCGCTGCCTTCGCGCAGCACCCGGCCCTTGCCGATCTCCAGCACCTCGCCGCGATCCGGCAATGCCACGCCGGTGCCCGCGCCGCGCGGATAACGAAACGCGATCGGCCCCTCGTCGAAGGCCGCGGCGGTTTCCACCATGTGCACCAGTTCCGCCTCGTCCCCGGCGGCCATCACGGTGAAGCCCGGCAGGTTGGCGAGATAGGCGATGTCGTAGGCGCCGGCATGGGTCGGCCCGTCGGCGCCGACCAGACCGGCGCGGTCGATCGCGAAGCGCACCGGCAGGTTCTGCAGCGCGACGTCATGCACCACCTGGTCGTAGCCGCGTTGCAGGAAGGTCGAATAGATCGCGCAGAACGGCCTGAGCCCGCTGGCCGCCATTCCGGCGGCGAAGGTCACGGCATGCTGTTCGGCGATCCCGGTGTCGAAGACGCGGGCCGGGAACCGCGCCGCCATCTTGTCCACCCCGGTGCCCGAGGGCATGGCGGCGGTGACCGCCACGATCCGGTCGTCGCGGGCCGCGGCCTCGGCCAGCGCGGTTCCGAAGACCGAGGTGTAGCTGGGCGCGCCGCCCGATGATTTCTTCTGCGCCCCCGTCGTGGGGTCGAACCGCGACACGCCGTGATACTTGTCCGCGCTCGCCTCGGCCGGGGCAAAGCCCTTGCCCTTGACGGTGACGGCGTGGATCAGCACCGGCCGCGTCGCCCGCGCCCGCGCCGCCCGAAGCACCGGCAGAAGCTGGCCCAGGTCGTGCCCGTCGATCGGGCCGACATAGTCGAAGCCCAGTTCCTCGAACACCGTGCCCGACGGCCCGAGGCCCGAAACCAGCTGGCGCGCGCGCCGCATGCCCGCGCGCATCGGCTCGGGCATCGCGGATTCGAAGCCTTCGGCGAGGTTGCGCATCCGGGCCAGCGGCTCGCTCGCGTAGATCGACGACAGGTAGCGCGACATCGCGCCGACCGGCGGCGCGATCGACATCTCGTTGTCGTTGAGGATCACGAACAGTCGCCGGCCCTCGTGCCCGGCGTTGTTGATCGCCTCGTAGGCCATGCCGGCGCTGATCGCGCCGTCGCCGATCACCGCGATCGCGTCGCCCGTCGCCTGGCCCATGTCGCGGCCCACGGCGAACCCCAGCGCGGCGGAGATCGAGGTCGAGCTGTGCGCCGCGCCGAACGGATCGTAGGGGCTTTCGTCGCGCTTGGTGAAGCCCGACAGACCGCCTTCCTGGCGCAGCGTGCGGATCCGGTCGCGCCGGCCGGTCAGCACCTTGTGCGGGTAGCACTGGTGCCCGACATCCCAGATCAGCTTGTCATGCGGGGTGTTGAACACCGCGTGGATCGCGACGGTCAGTTCCACCACCCCCAGCGACGAGCCGAGATGCCCGCCGGTCTCGGACACGGCGGAAATCACCTCGCGTCGCAACTCGCCGGCCAGCGTGGCCAGCTGGGCGTCGCTCATGGCGCGCAGATCGGCCGGTCCGGCCACACGGTCGAGTGTCGGTGTATCGGACATGGACATCGGGTCTCCTCCTCCCCCGTCCGCGCCCCGCCCTGGGGCGCCGCATCCGGTCGTGACGGATGCGGCGCCGGGTCCTGCGCTGGGCAGGAACGGGAACGGGACGCTCCCTGCCCGGTCCGAATGGGACTGACGGACCGGACCCCTTCGGCCGCGGCGGGCGAAGCCCCGCCGCGGCCCTGTCTCACTCGGTGACGCCGCTGTAGTCCGGCGTGCCCGAGGTGGTGGCCAGTTCCGGCCAGTCGGCGATCACGTTGAGCCCCTGCATCGGCTGCTGGTAGCCCTTGTGACAGGTCTTGCAGGCGGCCTTGGGCGCGTCGGCATGGACCGGGCCCAGACGTTCCGGCGGATAGGTGTCGCGCAGCGGCACCAGCCAGTCGTTGTTGATCTCCTGCACCATGCCGATGCCAAGGCTTTCGGTGCCCCATTGCGGGGTGACCTCGGCTCCGTCGTAGAAGGCGCGGCTGTTGTGGCAGAAGACGCAGTTCACGCCGAGCGAGTTGGCGACGTAGTTCATCAGCGCGTAGGTCCGCTCGGTATCCTGGATCGACGGGAAGCCCGCGTCGGCGGGCGAGCCCGCGACCCGGCTTTCAAGGTCGTGCACCCCGATCCGGCCATAGTTCAGCAGGTAGGTTTCCAGCGCGTCCGAGGGCAGCGAGGTGAACTGGCTCATCGAGGTCGCGCGGTTCTGGATCGACGACCAGCCGGCGGTGGCCTCGTTCACCGGCCCCATCCGGAACCAGATGTCCGACGGCACGTTCTCGCCGCGGTGGCAGGTGTAGCAGGTCACGCCGACCTGCTTGTTGGCGTTGACATGCCCGTCCCAGCCCTCGTTGATCGACTGGGTCATCTGGATCATGTTCCGCGCCACGACCTTGGTGTAGAGGTTGTCCTGGCCGTACTCCTCGAGGTCGACATCGCCGTGGCAGTAGGCGCAGCCCTCGTCCGGCGCGACCCAGGCCGAGAAGGCGTTCATAAGCCGCAGGAAGTTGTCCTCCGTCAGGTCGCCCAGCACCTGGACGTTCTGGTAGACGTCACGTGCCAGCGGCTCGCCGCCCTCGGGCACATAGGGTGCCTCGGTGTAGAAGTCCGCGATCGAGGGATCGGGGGCGAGACGGTCGCGGTCGAACTCCGGCACCGACATCCCGGTGCCGCGCGGCCCGGTCTGCAGGCTGTCGCCCGGCAGCGGCTGGCCCCAGGCGATGATCAGCCCCGCGACCACGACCGCCCCCATCGCGCCACCGACGAGGAAGGCCGGCCCCCAGATGTCGGTGGGGTTCTCCCTGTTCCATTTGTCGAACCAAGTCGGGAACATGATCAGTCCTCCTGCCCGATGAAGGCTTCGTAGGAGCCGTAGGCCTCGTAGCCGTACTGGCCGTCGTACATCGGTGCGAAGTTGTGTTCCTGCGCCCAGATGAACCAGTTGTCGACCACGGTGCCGGTCAGCAGGATGCCGATGCCGCCGGTGATCGGGGTGAGAACGGCGAACCACCAGGCCCAGCGATGGATACCCTCCATCGTGGCGTTGAAGCCCATCGTCCAGCGCCAGAACAGCGCCGCGCGCTCGGACGCGGTGCCGCGGTCGTAGATCTGTTCCAGCTCCCGGTCGCCGCCGAACCGCGTCACCGCGAGGATCGTCGCCCCGTGCATCGCGAACAGCAGCACCGACCCGTAGAGGAACACGATCGAAAGGCAGTGGAACGGGTTGTAGTAGAGGTTGCCGTAGCGGATCGAGAACGCCGTGGTCCAGTCGAGATGCGGGAAGATCCCGTAGGGCACCCCTTCCGACCACGATCCCATCAGGATCGGCCGGAACAGGCCCAGCACCAGGAACAGCCAGATCGCCGAGGCGAAGGCCCAGGCGACGTGCTTGCCCATCTTGTGCTGCTGCGCCAGCAGATAGGTCCGCAGCCACCAGGTGCAGACGCTGACCAGCAGGAAGAAGCTGGCGATGATGTACCAGCCGCCGTCATCCAGCGGCGGGATCGACAGGCCGTATTCCGGGCTGGGCGGTTCCAGCGCCAGCCAGAAGCCCTGGCGCAGGAACTCGGGGATCGACCAGCCGACCTGCGCCAGCATGTTCAGCCCGACGATGTTGAGCGCAAGGATGAAGGTCGCCGCCGAGATCAGCCCGGTCCAGCCCAGGTAGAGCGGGCCGATCTGGGCGTTGCCGATCCAGCCCACGAGGGTGGAGAAGAACGGGTTGGCGGTGCGTTCGGCCATCATCTGGCCGTTGTCGTCCATACCCATCTCGGGCGGACCCTGGATCTGCACCTGCGTGAAGATGTTCTGATACTCGACCATGGTTCAGATCCCCATTTGGCTGGGCCAGATCGGCAGTTCGAGCCACCAGTTCCACCATTCCGGCCAGCCCTTGGTCCAGACCGGGCCGGAGATGATGATGCAGATGGCGCTCCAGAAGCCGGCGTTCAGCGCCAGCAGCAGGCCGACGCGGTGGATGCCCAGCGTGCCGACCGAGTAGCCGATGAAATCCCGAAAGAAGGTGTCCTCGTGGTCGGGCGTCTTGGCTTCCTCGCCCTTCTCGGGGTTGGCCGCGCTCAGGATCAGCCCGCCGTGCAGCGCCAGCGCCAGCGTGGTGGTGAAGAAGAAGGTCACCGCCAGCATGTGCGCCGGGTTGTAGTGGAAATGCAGATAGGCGTAGCCGGTGTTCGACACCCAGTCGAGATGGCTGAAGATGCCGTAGGGGAAGCCGTGCCCCCAGGCGCCCATCAACAATGGCCGGAACACCACCAGCGTGACATAGGCGAAGATCGCGAAGCTGAAGGCGACCGGCACGTGGTAGCCCATGCCCAGCTTGCGGCAGATCTCCACCTCGCGCAGCGCCCAGCTGACGAAGGCGCCGATCGCGCAGATCGTGATGATCTGCCACAGCCCGCCCTCCATCAGCGGCGCGAGGCCCAGGCCGTATTTCAGGTCCGGCGGCGCGATGTTGATGAGCCAGGGGTTGAAGGTTCCCTGCTGCGACGCGCCCCAGAAGATGAGCACGGTTCCCAGGAGGGCGAAGAAAGCTGTCGTGACCCCGAAGAAGCCCACGTAGAAGGGCCCCACCCAGAAGTCGAACAGATCGCCGCCGATCAGCGTCCCGCCACGGACGCGATACTTCTTTTCAAAGCTGAGCAACGCCATCGTTTTCACTTCCCGATTTCGGCGGCCCGCCCGCGGTGGTACGCGGCCGTCGGTGGTGTCTGTCGTGATTTGCTACGGGCGAGAACCGGACCGGCGCCCGCCCGCAGCGAGAGCCCTGGTCACTCCGCGACGTAGCTGTGCTTGGCCGCCGCGATCTCGAACCAGTTGTAGCTATCCGTGCTGAGCAGGACGAGGTGAATCATCGCCGCCAGCAGGAACAGGAACACGCCTTGTGCAACGAAGACGCGCCGCGGATCGAAGATCAGCCAGATCTTGTAGAACTTGCTCATGCCTCAATCCTCCTCAGAACCAGGGGCGCCAGATGAACACCGCCAGATGAGCGATCACGGCGACGGCCGTGAACAGCCAAAGCCCGCTCATGTAGACGGAGTGCAGCTCCTGCGCCTGTTCGTCGGTTAGACCTGTGAAGGACAGGTCGCTTCTATCAGCCATGAACTTTCCTCCGGAACGTTTGACTGACGCCGCGAAACCCTCGCGACAGGGCCCCCTTGGGCCAGGGCCCTCGGGAGACTGCCCACCCTTGCGGATGGTCAGGACGGTTCGGCCTAGGCCGAGAAGATCAGTGGCACGACCCGCTCGGCCTCGGCCCAGGCGCGGGCCAGCGGCCCGGCCAGGTTCAGCGTGCCGCGGGCGGCGACGTCGCGCACCCAGTCGACCGCCGCGAACGGCAGGGCCAGCAGGAAGATGACCACGAAGTAGAGGATGTACTCGCCGCTGCGCCGGCGACCGGCGCGGGGGCGGGAGCTTTCGTCGATATGGGCCACGGTCGGTCCTCCCTCTCAGTTGGGGTTCGTCGCGCCACCGGGCGCGAGGGTTCGTACGGTTTCCAGCACCACGCGTTCCTCGCCGCGCGCCAGCGCCGCGGTCTCGGCGGCGTCGCGCAGCGATTTCGCGGCAGAGATCCGGGTCAGCACCGGATGGCTGGCCACGATCCGGTCCAGCTCGGCCTTGGCATCGGCATCCCAGGGGAAATCCCGGCGCATCTGCGTCGGCGTCGCCGGGGCGGCATCCATCCGCGAGGCCAGCGGCAGGATGTGAAACAGCGCGTCGAACAACCCGTTGCAAACCTCCTGCAACAGGTAGACCGCGCCGGCATAGCCCATGAACGGCGTGCCGGTCGCGCGCCGGATCGCGGCGCCGGGGAAGCTGGCCGGAATGAAGGCCGGGCGCGGCCCGTGTCCCGCCTCGGTCTCGGCGAGGTAGATCTTCTCGTTGATGCTGCCCATCAGGATCAGCGGCCGGGTCTCGGCGATCTTCGCGCGGACCACGTCATTGTCGGTCTTGCCGCCGGCCTTGCGCGCCACCGCGAAGGCGCAGGGCAGGCCCAGGTCCTCCTCGAGGTACAGCCGCACGCCGCGCGCGTAGGTCTCGTTCGCGACGATCCCGAAACTCGCCGTGCCGAAGAAATCCTGCGTGACCGACCGCCACAGATCCCACAGCGGCTTCAGCGTCGAGTGCTTCTCGCGCGCGATGAACGGTTCGGGGTCAAGCCCCAGCATCCCGCCCAGCGTGCGCAGGAACTTCGTCGTGCTCTCCACCCCGATCGGGGCCTGCAGGTAGGGCTTGCCCAGCACCTCGGCGAGGCCGCGGCCGAACTCCCGGTACATCACGACATTCGCGTCGGCATTCACCAGGTGGCGCATCTCGGCCAGGTGCGCGCCAAGCGGCATCACCATGTTGATCTCGGCGCCGATCCCCTCCACCAGCCGCCGGATCTCGGCGAGATCGGAGGGCATGTTGAACGTGCCGTACATCGGCCCGAGGATGTTGACGCGCGGCTTCGCGCCCTCGGGGCGCGGCGCCTCCTTCGGCATCCGGCCCTTGGTCATCCCGAACTCGGTGAAGATCCAGGTCATCGCCCGGTCGGCGGCCTGCCACTGGTCCTCGTCGATGGTGCGCGGCAGGAAGCGCTGGATGTTGGTGCCCTGCGGCGTCACGCCGCCGCCGATCATCTCGGCGATCGAGCCGGTGACGACGACCGCCGGCAGCGCCGGGTCGAGCACCTTCCACGCCCGCCACATCGCGCCCTCGGTGCCGTCGCGGCCCAGTTCCTCCTCGCCCAGCCCGGTCACGACGATCGGCAGTTCGTGCGGCGGCAGCGCGTCGGTGTAGTGCAGCACCGAGGTCACCGGCAGGTTCTCGCAGCCCACCGGCCCGTCGATCACCACCTGCAAGCCCTTGACGGCGCAGAAGGCATAGACCGCGCCCCAGTAGCCGCCCGCCCGGTCATGATCCTGGATCAGCATCCCGCACCCCCGATTTTGGTCCGGAAATATCCTCGGGGGGCGGCCGCGCGGCGCGCGGCCGGCGGGGGGCCGGCCGCCCCCCGGCCCCCGGGGAGGGTATCGGCGCGGCGGCTCATATCCTCTGCTCCGCCTTCGCCGCGCGGGCCTGCTTGTCCAGCTTCTTCTGGTGCAGCGCGCGGAAATCGGGGCGCAGGTTCGGCGCGCCCTCCCAGATCCCGGCGGTATCGCCGGTGCCGACGCCCTCGAAGAAATCGCGCATCCGCTCCATCCGCGCACCGTTGGCGATCGCGGCATTGACGATCTCGGCCAGCGCGCCCGCGCCCGCCGGCCCCATCAGCGGCCGGGCGGAGATCAGGTTGGTGAAGTAAAGCGACGGGATCGCCATTTCCTTGGCCTTCTGCACCACCGGCGTGGTGCCGATCGCGAGGTCGGGGCGCAGCGCCTCGACCGCGGCGCAATCGTCCTCGAGCGAGGCGCGGAACCTGACCTTGATGCCGCGCTCCTCCAGCCAGGCCTGGTCGGCGGCGTTCCAGCGGGTGCGCGGGCAGGCGGTGCCGACATAGGCGAGATCGGCGCCGCTTTCGACCAGCAGCCGCGCGACCAGAAGCTCGCTGCCCTCGTAGCCCGACAGCGTGATCCGGCCGCGGATCGGCGCGCCGGCCAGCGCGCCGCGGATCGCCGGCAGGATCGCGTTCTGCGCCGCCGCGCAGGCCTCGGCCGGCAGGCCGAAGGCCTCGGCGATGCCCGCGAGCCACTCCGCCGTGCCGTCCACCCCCACCGGGGCGGAGCCGACGACCGGGCGCCCGGCGTCTTCGAAGACCCGCACGGCGGAGGTATAGAACGGATGGATCGCGGCGACCGCGCCGGCATCCAGCGCGGCGTAAAGCTCACGCCACTCGCGCGCCGGCACGACCGGCCCGGCGGCCAGCCCCATCGGCGCCAGCATGTGGCCGATCACCATCGGATCGGCGGGGAACATCTCGCCCAGCAGCGCCACCGTCGGCCTGTCGCCCCGGCCACCATCGGGTGCCGCGACCGGGCCGGCCGCCACCTCGCGTGCGGCATAGGCCAGCATCGCGCCGGCAAGCACGTCCTTGGCCTCGGCATGGGTCGGGATGCCGAAGCCCGGCACGTCGATCCCGACGATCCGCACCCCGTCGATCTCGTCCGGCAACAGCCGCAAGGGCACGCCCGAGGCGGTCGGCACGCACAGGTTCGTCACCACGATCGCGTCGTAGCGGGCCGGGTCGGCCAGGTCGTGCACCGCGGCGCGGATATCCTCGAAGAGCTTGCCGGTGACCAGCGTTTCGGAATTGAACGGCACGTAGCCGACCGAGCGCCGCGCGCCGTAGAAATGCGACACGAAGGTCAGCCCGTAGACGCAGCAGGCCGAGCCGGACAGCACCGTGGCCACCCGCTTCATCCGCAAGCCCACGCGCAGGCTGCCGAAGGCCGGGCACATGCTTTGCGGCTTGTCGTGCGGGCCTTGCGGGTAATCCTTCGCGAATTGCTCCAGCAGTTCCGACTGGCCGGCCCTGCGCGCCGCCGCCGCCATCTCGCCGGTCGCATGGCAACCGGCGGACGCGGCCTCGGCCGCCTGTCCGGCCGGGGAAGCGGCGGACGACGCAGGCTCGGCGGAGATCACCTCGACCTCCGCGGCCCCGTCGTATCTGACTTCCTCGCTCATGGCGTCTTCGCCCCGCTACGCATCGTCATAGATGACCTCGAGAGAGGCCTTCGGCTTGGCATGCTTGCCGCGCATGTCGGCATCGCTCGCCGGTTCCAGCACCACGCCGGCCCCGGTGTCGGAGCCGTCGAACAGCCCCAGAAGCTCGTCCTGGCTCAGCGGCTTCGGGCGGATCGGCGGCGCCTCGGCCACGTTCAGGCCAAGCTCGGCGAACAGCGGGCCCCACTGGCTCTGCATCGTGCCGACGATCTGGTAGTTCGCGGATTTCTTGCGCAGGTC
The DNA here is from genome assembly GCA_024742695.1 of Paracoccaceae bacterium. Taxonomy (GTDB): domain Bacteria; phylum Pseudomonadota; class Alphaproteobacteria; order Rhodobacterales; family Rhodobacteraceae; genus JANSXY01. The sequence continues at coordinate 58,953 of JANSXY010000012.1, forward strand.
GTCATCCTGCGGGATCGAGGCCAGCACCGGCACGCCGGCGGCCTCGGCGAAGGCCTGCGCCTCGCCCGAGCCGTCATCCTTGTTGATCACCAGCCCCGCGACGCCGACATTGCCGCCCAGCTTGCGGAAGTATTCCACGGCCGAGCAGACGTTGTTGGCCACGTAAAGCGATTGCAGGTCGTTCGAGCCGACCAGGATCACCTTCTGCGCCATGTCCCGCGCGATCGGCAGGCCGAAGCCGCCGCAGACCACGTCGCCAAGGAAATCCAGCAGGACGTAGTCGAAATCCCAATCGTGAAAGCCCAGCTTTTCAAGCAGTTCGAAGCCGTGGATGATGCCGCGCCCGCCGCAGCCGCGGCCCACTTCCGGCCCGCCCAGTTCCATCGCGAAGACGCCGCCGCGCTTGAAGCACACGTCGCCGATCGCGACCTCCTCGCCGGCCAGCTTCTTCTTCGTCGAGGTTTCGATGATCGTCGGGCAGGCCTTGCCGCCGAACAACAGGCTCGTGGTGTCGGATTTCGGATCGCAGCCGATCAGCAGCACGCGCTTGCCCTGCTCGGCCATCACGTGGCTGAGGTTGGCCAGCGTGAAGGATTTGCCGATCCCGCCCTTGCCGTAGATCGCGATGATCTGGGTCTTCGATGTCGGCGCGCCCTCGGCGGCGATATCGGCGAGATCCTCGTGCGCCTCGGCGCGCAGCCGTTCGTCGAAGCTGCGCAGGTCGGGGGCTTGATCCTTCATGACACCGTCTCCCAGTCCAGAACCATCTTCAGGCAGTCCGGATCCTCGAAGGCCGTCCGGTAGGCCGCCGGCGCATCCGCCGCCGCCGCGCGGTGGGTGATAAGCCCACCCAGGTCCAGCGCGCCGCTGTCGACCAGCGCGCGCACCGCGGTCAGATCGTCGCGCGCCCATTCCGCGGCGACGCGGATCCGCGCCTCGCGCAGGAAGGCCGGCGGGAAGGCGAAGCTGAGCGGCTGGCTGTAGAACCCGGCCAGCACGATCTCGCCGCCCTTTGCAAGCCGCGCGATCAGGGCATCCAGCCCGTCGCCGTGTCCCGATGCGTCGTAGATGCAGCGATAGTCGCGCTTCTCGTCGGTTTCGGGGTCGATCACCGGGTAGCCGCGCGCGCCGGCGCGGCGCGCCGGGTCGATCTCCCACACCGTCGGCGCGGGGGCGCCGGCGGCCAGCACCAGTCGCGCCAGCAACCGGCCCAGCACGCCGTGGCCGACGATCAGGTCGGGCATCCGCGTGTCGAGCCCGGCCAGCGCGTGCCGCGCCGTCGCGGCCAGCGCCAGCAGGCAGCCCTCGGCCCCGTCCGCCGCGCCGGTCCGCGCGACGCGGTCGGGTGCGGTGATCAGGTGCCGCGCCGAGCCGCCGAACAGGCCACGCGCCTCGCGGTAGCAGTTCGCGCCGGGCACGAACACCGTCTCGCCAGGCGCGAGACCGCTGCCGGGCGCGGTTTCCACCACCCGGCCCACCGCCTCGTAGCCGGGCACCAGCGGGTAGCCCATGCCCGGAAACGGCGGCATCCGGCCCGACCACAGAAGCTTCTCGGTGCCGGTGGAAATGCCCGAATGCGACACCTCGACGACGATGTCGCCGGGGGCCGGATCACGCAGGGCAAGCCGGGCGAGTTCCAGGTCTTCGGGACCGTTTATGCAAACCGCCTGGGTCTTCACGGTGCATCCTTCCTTCCCAATCCTCCGGTGCCACGGCGAGTCGCCGGCAACCGGGTGCCTTGCTATGTAAGTCTAGCTTAACAGTCTTGACTGTCAACTAGGATAGACACTTTCGGTGTCAGGCCCTGTCACTTGACAGCGACGACGACCGAAGTGACGTAGCTGCGCCGCGTCGGAACCCGGCGCGCGTGGCGGAAGCCCGCCGCGCGGCAAAGCGCCGCCACGGTCTCGGCCGAGCGGGTGCGGCCGGTGCCCATCGCCATCGTGTAGAAGGCGAAATAGACGTCGGTGACGGGATCGGGCCGCGCCCCGCCCGACATCGGCTCGGACACGATCAGCCGCCCGCCTTCGGGCAGCGCCGCGTGGGCGCGGGCCAGCAGCGCCCGCACCGTATCGTCGTCGTGGTCATAGAGCACCCGCACCAGTGACACCGCATCGGCCCCGACCGGCAGCGCGCCGGCGCGGAACGATCCGGGGCTGAACCGCAGCCGCCCGGCCAGCGGGCCGCCGGCCAGCCGCGCCTGCGCGGTCGCAAGCACCTCGGGCAGGTCGAAGAGTTCCAGCTCCAGCCCCGGATGGCGCCGCCCGACCCGTTCAAGGAACACGCCGGTGCCGCCGCCCACGTCCATCAGCCGCCGCACCCCCTTGAAGGATACCGCCGCCAGCGTGTCCTCGGCCACCAGGCGCTGGCTGTCGGCCATCAGCCGCGAATACCGCTCCGCCAGCGCCGGCGCGATCTCGCCGCCGGCGACATAGGGCCAGAACCGGGCCAGCTCGGTCTCGGCCCGGCCCTGCAACAGCGCGACCGGATCGGCCATGTCACGGTAGAACAGCCCGTGGTGGCGGATCATCTCCATCAGCCCGGGCACGCCGGTCATCGCCGCGCCGCGCCGGGACAGGCCGAAGCGGTCGCCCCGGCGGCGCAAGAGCCCCAGCGCGGCGCCGGCCTGCAGCAGCGCCGCCATCCGGTCCACCGGAACCCGGTGCCGCAGCGCCAGATCCCCGGCGGTCGCCGGGCCGGGCATCAGCGCCTCGAAGAGATCCAGTTCCACCAGCGCGAACAGCACCTGGCTTTCGACGAACCCCTGCACGATGCCGAAGATCGCCTGCCCGTCGCGCCGGGCGAAGCCGCGCAACCCCGGCACCCGCATCGTGACGGCGTGCAGGCCGGGCCGGGCCAGAAGCCGGTTGAGCCAGCCGCCGCTTCTGGCGGCGGACTGCGGCAGCGCACCGTCGACCATCGGATCAGACCCGCGCGGCGGCACCGAGGATCGGCGTCAGCCGCTCGGCCTGGGCGCGGACCATGTGGGCCAGTTGCGCCTCGCCCGGACAGGCGGGGATCGAGGCGATGGCCCCGGCGAGAATGCTTTTCAGCCGCTCCACCGCGCCGTCCACACCGAACTCCGCCACGGCGTTCGGGCGGCCGTGCCGGCTGTCCTGGCCGGCGGGCTTGCCGATCGCGGCCGAGTCGCCCAGTGCGTCGAGCAGGTCGTCAGCGACCTGGAACGCCTCGCCGATCCGGGCGCCGAGTTCGCCCCAGGGCTCGGCCTCCTGGCCCGCGGCCAGCGCCCCCATCTGGGTCGCGGCGACGAACATCGCCGCGGTCTTGGACCGGTGATAGGCCGACAGGTCGATCACCGGCTCGCTTTCCCAGCCCTGGCCCGCGCAGATCCCGTGCGGCATGCCGCTGTGACGCGCCAGCAGCGCGATCAACTCCGCCGCGCGGGCCGGATCGCGCGGCGCAGCGCGGGCCAGCACCTCGAAGGCCATGACGATCAGGCTGTCGCCGGCCAGCACCGCCAGCGGCTCGGAAAAGGCGCGGTGCAGCGCCGGCTTGCCGCGCCGGGTGTCGGCATCGTCGAAACAGGGCAGATCGTCATGCACGAGGCTCGCGCAGTGCATCAGTTCGATCGCGGCGGCGGCGGCATCGGCCAGTTCGGGCCGGTCGTCGCCGCAGGCCAGCGCCACCGACAGGAGGATCCGCGGGCGGATCCGCGCGCCGCCGGGATGGGTGGCGTAGTGCAGCGCCTCGGCCAGCCGCACCGGCGCCGGCATCGCCCGCCCCCGGTCGATCGCACCCGAGACCGCGGCGTCGATCCGTGCGCCCAATCCGCTCGCACTGCGTCCCATCTCGGCCCTCCCGGCGTCGGCTATGTCAGGTATGGCTTCCACCATAGTGTAAATTAGACTGGACAGTTTCGCCGCCCGAGTCAACACTCGCGGCATGACACCTGCCCGCCTTTCCCGCCCCGGCCCGACGCGCGCGATCGTCATCGGCGCCGGCATCGGGGGCCTCGCCGCGGCGCTGCGGCTGGCCGCGGCGGGGCTTGACGTGACGGTGCTGGAACGCGCGTCCGCGCCCGGCGGCCGGATGCGCCAGGTGCCCAGCGCCGCCGGGCCGGTCGATGCCGGGCCCACGGTCCTGACCCTGCGCGGCGTCTTCGACGACCTGTTCGCCGCCGCCGGCGCGCGGCTGGAGGATCATGTGCGGCTTCTGCCGCAGCCGATCCTCGCGCGGCATTTCTGGCCAGATGGCGAGGTGCTGGACCTTTTCGCCGATCACGACCGCAGCCGCGACGCGGTGGCGGCCTTCGCCGGCGGGGCGGAGGCCGCGGCCTTCGACCGGTTCTGCGCCGAGGCGCGGGCATTGTTCACGGCCTTCGAGGCGCCGATGATGCGCGCCGCCGACCCGCGGCTGACCGCGCTGGCCGGCACCGTGTTGCGCAACCCCGGCCTGCTCGGCGCGATGGCGCCGGGCCGCACCCTGGCCGGCGCGCTGACCCGCCGGTTCCGTGACCCGCGGCTGGCGCAACTGTTCGGCCGCTACGCCACCTATGTCGGTGGCAGCCCCTACGGCGCGCCCGCGCTCCTGTCGCTGATCTGGGAGGCGGAGGCGCGCGGCGTCTGGGCCGTCGAGGGCGGCCTGCACGCGCTGGCCCGCGCGGTGGCCGGGCTGGCCGAACGCCTGGGCGCCCGGTTCGTCTACGCGGCGGAGGTTGCCGAGATCGGCTGCACATCGGGCCGCGCCGCGCGCACGGTGCTGACGGACGGGCGCGGATTCGACGCCGATCTGGTGGTGTTCAACGGCGATCCGCGGGCCCTGGCCACGGGGCGCCTGGGCCCGGCCGTGGCTGGCGTCGCACCGCAAACCCGCCGCCGTCCGCGCAGCCTGTCGGCGCGGGTCTGGAGCTTTGCCGCCCGGTATGACGGGCCGGCGCTGATCCATCACAACGTGTTCTTCAGCGCCGACTACGCGGCCGAGTTCCGCGCCCTCGGATCCGGCGCGATCCCGCCGGATCCGACACTGTACATCTGCGCCGAGGATCGCGCGCGGCACCGGGCCCCGTCCGGGCCGGAACGCTTCGAGATCATCGAGAACGCCGCGCCGCTGACCGCGGGCGGCATCGCCGGGGAGGAGTTCGAGACATGCCGCACACGGGTCTTCACGACGCTGGGCCGCTTCGGGCTGCGTTTCGATCCGCTGCCGGAACCGGCGGCGCTGACGACGCCCGCGGGGTTCGAGGCGCTGTTCCCGGCGAGCGCCGGATCCCTTTACGGGCAGAGCCCGCACGGCATGACGGCGTCGCTGGCCCGGCCCCGGGCACGGACGGCGGTGCCGGGGCTCTACCTAGCGGGGGGCGGGGCGCATCCGGGGGCGGGGGTGCCGATGGCGGCCCTCTCCGGCCGGCACGCGGCCGAGACGATCTTGCGCGACCTCGGTTTGACCTCGCCGTCCCGCCGAACGGTTATGCATGGTGGTATGTCGACGGCATAAGCGACGACGGCAAGCGCGCCATCTCGATCATCGGGTTCATCGGCTCGGTGTTCTCGCCCTGGTACCGCTGGTCGGGCCGGCGCGACCCCGACAATCACTGCTGCATCAACGTCGCCACCTACGGCCCCGGCGGGCGGTTCACGATGACCGATCGGGGCCGAAGCGCCCTGCACCAGAGCGCCGACAGCCTGACCGTCGGCCCCTCGACCATGCGCTGGACCGGCGACGCGCTGGAGATCGACATCGACGAGATCGGCGCGCCGCCGATCGTGACGCGGGTGCGCGGCCGCGTCCGGCTGATCCCCAGCGCGCTGACCGCGGTGGAACTGCCGCTCACCGATGATGGCGCGCATGTCTGGCGGCCCTTCGCACCCACCGCGCGGATCGAGGTGGCGCTGGACGCGGCGGGCTGGACCTGGTCGGGGCATGGCTATTTCGACGCGAATTTCGGCACCCGCGCGCTGGAGGAGGATTTCGCCACCTGGACCTGGGGCCGGTTTCCCGCCGGCGGCGGCAGCGCGTGCTTCTACGACGCGCGGCGGCTGGACGGGTCGGAGCTGGCCGCCGGCATCCGCTTCGACGCCGCCGGCGAGGCGCAGGTGATGGACCCGCCGCCGCAAGCGCGGCTCAGGCGCAGCCTTTGGGCCGTGGCCCGCCAGACCCGCGCCGATCCGGGCTATGCGCCACGGCAGGTCATGGCGATGCTGGACGCGCCGTTCTACACCCGCGCGATGGTCAAGACCCGGATCGAGGGCGAGGAAACCGTCGGCGTGCACGAGGCGCTGGACCTGCGCCGCTTCCGCTCGCCGCTGCTCAAGCCGATGCTGGCGGTGCGGGTGCCGCGGCGCGCGCGCTGGCGGTTCGACTGAGGATCAGGCGGCGCGGCGCGCCTCGGCGGGGTTCAGCCGCCAGACCGCCGCGTTCAGCGCCCCGGCGACCGAGACCCAGGCGAGATAGGGCAGGAACATCAGCCCCGCGATCACGTCGAGCGAGAACATAGCCACGGTGCAGCCCGCGACGGCCAGCCACAGCGCCGAGAGCACGACCATCCCCGCGCGGATCCGCTTCAGCCCGAAGAACACCGGCGTCCACAGCGTGTTGAGCGCGATCTGCAAGGCCCAGAACGCCAGCGCCACGCCACCGCCCGGCAGCAGCACGACCCGCGCCGCCGCCGCCGCCATCAGGATGTACAGCACCGACCAGGCCACCGGGAACAGCCAGTTCGGCGGCGTCCACGACGGCTTCTTCAGCCCCCGGTACCATTCGCCGGTGGGAAACAGCGCGCCGGTGGCGCCGGCCGCGAAGCAGGCGGCGAGGAAAACGGGGAACAGGGACCATGACATGGCCGCTCACCTAACCCGGCGGCGCAACTCTATCAAGTCGTTCCGCCGCGCCGCGTCGCGCGCGGCGAGCTGGGCGAAGGCGTCGTGCAGCTTGTCGGACCAGTCGGCGGCCTGCGGCGCGCCATCGGCGGCGGCCTCGACGAGGAAGGCCACCTCCGGTGCCGGGCGCGCGTAAAGAAGCGCCGAACGCGGCATCACGAAGGTGCCCGCCGTGCGCGCCCCGGCGAGCGTGAGCCAGCCCAGCTTCTGCCGCGTCGAGGTATGGGCGCGGCGGGTCACGCTGTCGAACCCGGCGGCGCGCAGATCCTGCCCGATCGCGGCGTAGATGTAGCGCGCGGCGAGGATCCCGGCGCGGCAATCGGCCGGCAACAGCGCCACCCCGGCCTCCGACCGGTGATAGTAGCGGTCGGCCTCGCGCAAGAGCCGGGCGGCCATCTCGCGGATGTCGGGCGTGGCGCGCGGCCGGGACAGGAACGCCTCGGCGCTGGTGCCGGCCTCGTCGAACCAGTCGGTCGGCAGGTACAGCCGGCCCTCGCGGGCATCCTCGCCGATGTCGCGGGCGATGTTGGTCAGTTGCATGGCAAGGCCGAGGTCGCAGGCGCGCGCCAGCGCGTGGCGTTCGCGCACGCCCATCAGAACGCACATCATCGCCCCCACGGCGCTGGCCACGCGGGCCGAATAGGCGCGCAGATCGGACAGGGTGGCATATCGCCGGCCCATCGCGTCCCAGGCCAGCCCTTCCAGCAGCGCCTCGGGCAGCGCCCGCGGCATCCCGATGGCATCCACGAGCGCGGCGAAGGCGCGATCCGGCGCGGCGTTGAACGGCCGGCCCTCGTAGACCCGTTCCAGCCGGTCGCGCAACCGCAGGACCGAGGCGGACTTGTCCGCCCGCAGGTCGACCTCGTCATCGGCCAGCCGGCAGAAGGCGTAAAGCGCCAGCGCCGGGTCGCGCACCCGCCGCGGCAGAAGCCGCGAGGCGGCGTGAAACGACAGCGATCCGTGCCGGATCGCATCGCGGCAATGGGCGATATCCTCGGGGTTCATCGCGCCGCCCCCGCCGCGACGGCATCGGGCACCAGTTGTCCCAGCACCTCGGCGCTGGACACCACGCCGGGCAGCCCGGCGCCGGGATGGGTGCCGGCCCCGACGAGGTAGAGGCCCGGCAGTTCCTCGCTGACGTTGTGCGGCCGGAACCAGGCGCTTTGCAGGATACGCGGTTCGATCGAGAAGCCGGAGCCATGGGGGCTGAGATACCGGTCGCGGAAGGTTTCCGGCGTGAACACCTCAGACACGGTCAGGTGCCGCCCCAGACCGGGCAGCGCCTGCTCTTCCAGCACCGCCTGCATCGCGGCGCGGTAGCGGTCCGCCTCGGCACGCCAGTCAACCGAGTCGGCATGGCCAAGGTGCGGCACCGGCGAGAGCGCGTAGAAGGTGTCATCGCCCGCCGGCGCGGCCGTGGGATCGGTGACGCTGGGCCGGTGCAGGTAGATCGACATGTCGCCCGCCAGCCGGCCGCGAAGGAAGATATCGCGCAGCAGCCCGCGATAGCGCGGCCCGTTCAGGATCGTGTGGTGGCCGACATCGGCCCATGTCCCGGCGGTGCCCTTCGTGCCGAAGTACCACACGAACAACCCCATCGACCAGCGCGACCGGGCCAGCCGCGCGGTCGTCCAGCGCCGCCGCGGCGTCTTGCGCAGAAGCCGGTCGTAGGTGTGGCCCGAATCGGCGTTCGAGACCACGACCGCCGCAGGCACCACCTCGCCCGAGACCAGCCGTACGCCCTTCGCGCGGCCGCCGCCCACCAGCACCTCGTCGACCTCGGCGCCCATCCGGACGCGGCCGCCCTGCCCCTCGATCACCCGTACCATCGCCGCCGCGATCGCCGCCACGCCGCCTTGCGCGTAGTGCACCCCGAACGCCTTTTCCAGGTGGCTGACAAGGATGTACATCGAGGTGACATGGGTGGGGTCGCCGCCGATGAACAGCGGATGAAAGCTGAACGCCATCCGCAGCCGCGGATCGCGGAACCGCCGCGCGGCATGGGCATAGACCGACCGGTCCGCCCGCATCCGCGCGAACGTCGGCAGCACCTTCACCAGATCCCACAGCCGATGCATCGACCGTCGCCCCAGATCCTCGAAGCCGAACTGGTAGCGCGCCTCGCTGTCCTTCAGGAACCGCCGGTAGCCCGCGACGTCGCCGGGGCTGAGGCGGCGGACCTCCGCCTCCATCGCGGCCTCGTCGCCGCGCATCGTGAAGCGCGAACCGTCGGGCCAGCGAATCTCGTAGAACGGATCGAGCGCGACGAGATCGACATCGGCGTCGAAATCGCGCCCGCAGGCCGCCCAGAGTTCGCGGAACACCTGCGGCACGGTGACGATGGTGGGGCCGAGGTCGAAGCGATGCCCGCCCCGCCACAGCGCCGAACCGCGCCCGCCGGGGCAATCGAGCCGATCGATCACCGTGACGCGGTAGCCCTTGGCGCCCAGCCGCATCGCGGCCGCGAGCCCGCCCAGCCCCGCGCCGATCACCACCGCGGCCGGGGCGGGCCCCTCGGCGGTGGTTCCGGCGATATCCAGGTCCATCCGGGTCATGATCGCCTCCGCGGCGTCAGGTCAGCCTGACATTTCTTTCAAGAGTCTTTTCAAGAGACGCAAGAAGTGTCAAACTAAACTTACACATTTGATGGAGTCGTGCCATTCAAACCGTGTCCCTCAGCTTCTATCGGTTCGACCGATGGTCCACGCGTCTCTGGGCGCTGATGATGATGGGCGCCGCCCGTCTGCCCCTGTCCCGCATGGCGGGGCTGGAGTTCTGGAAACTGTGCGGGTCGGGCACCGGCGAGGGCTTCACCCCGCGGCCCAACCCGGCGGTCTGCGCGATTCTCTGTACCTGGCGGGACGAGGCGACGGCGCGGCGCGCATTGGCCGAGGAGCCGCTCTTTCGCCGCTACCGTAACCGCGCGGCGGAACACTGGACGGTGTTCCTGGGCACCACGTCGGTGCGCGGCCAATGGTCCGGCCGCACCCCCTTCGCGGCGGAGGCGCCGTCCGCCGGCGACGGCCCGCTCGCCGCGCTGACCCGCGCCACGGTGAAGCCCTGGGTCGCGCCCTGGTTCTGGCGCCGCGAACCCGACGTGTCGCGCGCCATCGGCGCCGACCCCTCGGTGATCTTCAAGATCGGCATCGGCGAGCTGCCGCTGGTCCAGCAGATCACCTTCTCGATCTGGCCCGACCGGGCCAGCATGGCCCGCTTCGCCCGCGCCGACGGCCCGCATGCCCGCGCCGTCGCGGCGGTGCGCGAGGGTCAGTGGTTCCGCGAGGAGCTTTACGCCCGATTCGCCATCCTCGGCGATGTCGGCACCTGGGACGGGCAACGCCCGCTTGCCCGCATTGGGAGACAGACATGAAAGCCGCCTTCCCCTTCGCCGCCATCGTCGGCCAGGACGACATGAAGCTCGCGATGATCCTGACCGCCATCGACCCGAAACTGGGCGGCGTGCTGGTCTTCGGCGATCGCGGCACCGGCAAGTCCACGGCGGTGCGGGCGCTGGCGGCGCTGCTGCCGCCGATCACCGCGCTGAGGGGCTGCCCGGTCAATAGCGAACGGGCCGAGGACGTGCCGGACTGGGCCGGGCAGATCGACGGCACCGCCGAGACCCGCCCCACCCCGGTCGTCGACCTGCCGCTGGGCGTGACCGAGGACAGGGTGACCGGCGCGCTGGATATCGAACGCGCGCTGACGCGGGGCGAGAAGGCGTTCCAGCCCGGCCTGCTGGCGCAGGCCAACCGCGGATACCTCTACATCGACGAGGTGAACCTGCTGGAGGACCACATCGTCGACCTGCTGCTCGATGTCGCCCAGTCCGGCGAGAACCTGGTGGAGCGCGAGGGGCTTTCGGTGCGCCACCCGGCGCGCTTCGTCCTCGTCGGCTCCGGCAACCCCGAAGAGGGCGAACTCCGGCCCCAGTTGCTCGACCGGTTCGGCCTGTCGGTCGAGGTGCGCTCGCCCACCGACGTGGCGCAGCGGATCGAGGTGATCCGCCGCCGCGACGCCTTCGAGACCGACGCCGAGGCGTTCCTGCGCAAGTGGCGCAAGAAGGACGCCGCGATCCGCGACGCGGTGCTGGCGGCGCGCGGGGTGCTCGCGAAGGTCGCGGTGCGGGCCCCGGCGCTGAAGCTGTGCGCGGAGCTTTGCATGGCGCTCGGCTCCGACGGGCTGCGCGGCGAACTCACGCTTTACCGCGCCGCGCGCGCGCTGGCGGCCTACGAGGGCGCGACCGCGCTCAAGGCGCAGCACATCCGCCGCGTCGCGCCGATGGCGCTGGCGCACCGGCTGCGGCGCGACCCGCTGGACGATGCCGGCAGCACCGTGCGCGTGCAGCGCGTGCTGGAGGAGATGGGCGCGTGACCGATGGCCCCTGGGCCCACGCCGTCACGGCGCTGCGCCTGCTTTCGATCGACCCGAGCGGCCTGGGCGGGCTGTGGCTGCGCGCCCGTGCCGGCCCGGTGCGCGACGCGGCCTTCGGCCTGATCCCCGGCCTGCTGGGCCAGCCGGTGAAGCTGCACCCGGCCTGGGACCGCGACGCCTTTCTCGGCGGGCTCGACCTGGCGCGCACCCTGACCAGCCACCACGAATGCCGCAATCCCGGCCTTCTGGCCCGCGACGCGGCTTTCCTGATGCCCTCGGGCGAACGGCTGGAGCCGGAAAAGGCCGCCTGGATCGCCACGGCCCTGGGCCGCGACGGCGCGGCCGGTACCCGCCGCTGCCTGATCCTCGGCGACGAAAGCGGCGCGCCGGACGAGGCGCCGCCAATCCTGCTGACCGAGCAACTGGGGCTGTTCGTAGATCTGACCGACGTGGCCCTGGGCGATATCGACCTGTCGCTGGCGCGGGCGGGGGCGACGCGGCCGCTGGCCGAGGTCGCGCTGGCGCCCGCCGATATCGACGAGATGGTGACGGTCGCCGCGCGGCTGGGCATCGATTCGCTGCGCGCGCCGCTTTACGCGCTGGCCGCCGCGCGCGCCCATGCCGCGCTGGCGGGCCGCGCGGTCTTGGCCGAGGACGACAAGCGCGCGGCGGTCGAACTGGTCTACACCGTGCGCGCCACGCAACTGCCGGCCGAAGACGCCCCGGCCGATCCGCCGCCGCCGCCCGAGGATCGGCGTGAGAACGACAATCCCGCCGACGCCGGCCAGGGCGATCTGCCGCAGGATCTGTTGGTGCAGGCCGTGGCGCTGCGGATGGCCGAACTTCGGATCGAGCGCGCCCATGCTGCGCGCCGCCGCGGCGCGGGCGGCGACGGCGCCGGCGCCAAGGTCGCCGCGACCCGGCGCGGCAGCCCGAAGCCCTCGCGCCCCGGCCGGCTGGACGGGCGCGGCCGGATCGACCTGATCGGCACGCTGCGCCGCGCGGTGCCGTGGCAGACCCTGCGCGGCGCCGGGCCGGGCGGCATGGCGGTGCGGATCCTGCCTTCGGACATCCAGATCAAGCGCTACGAGCATCATTCCGACCGGGTGCTGGTGTTCGTCGTCGATGCCTCCGGCTCCACCGCCATGACCCGGCTGGCCGAGGCCAAGGGCGCGGTCGAACTTTTCCTGTCGCGCGCCTATGCCCGGCGCGACCATGTGGCGCTGATCGGCTTTCGCGGCACCGGGGCGGAAATCCTGCTGCCGCCCACCCGCTCGCTGGTGCAGACGAAGAAGCACCTTGCCGCCCTGCCCGGCGGCGGCGGCACGCCGCTGGCCGCCGGGCTGGTCAGCGCCGGCGATCTGGCGCGGATGTCGCGCCGGCACGGGCTCAGCCCGTCGATCCTGGTGATGACCGACGGCAAGGCCAATGTCGCGCTGGACGGCAGCGCCGACCGGGCCGCGGCGCGGGCCGATGGCGAACGCGCCGCGCGCGCGATCCGGCTGGACGGGATCGACCTGGCGATCATCGATTCGGGGATGCGGCCGAACCCGTACCTGAAGGATCTCGCCGGGCAGATCGATGCCGACTACGTGCCCTTGCCGCGCGCCGACGCGCACGGTCTGTCGCGGGTCGCCGGCGCGCTTCTGGACGATTGAGCGATGCGCTGGCCCGACGATCTTCGGGGCTGGCCGAATGCCGATCTCTCGCGCCGCGTCGACCTCGCCCCCTACCGGTTCCACCTGCAGGAGGCCGGGCCATCGGACGCGCCCGCGATGCTGCTTCTGCACGGCGCGGGCGGCGCGACGCACAGCTGGCGCGACGTGCTGCGCCCGCTGGCGGCGCGCCACCGCGTGATCGCGCCCGACCTGCCCGGCCACGGGTTCAGCACGCTGGGCGCGGCGGCGCTGAGCGGGCTGGGGCCAATGACGCGCGCGGTGGACAACCTGTGCGCGGCGCTCGGCCGGTCGCCCGAGATCCTCGTCGGCCATTCCGCCGGCGCCGCGATCGCGCTCAGGCTGGCGCTGGACCGGCAGGCCCGCGGCGATCCGCCGCGCGCGGTGATCGGGATCAACCCGGCGCTGGCGGATTTCGACGGGATCGCCGGCTGGCTGTTCCCGATGGCCGCCAAGGCGCTGGCCGCCACGCCCTTCGCCGCCACGATCCTGATGGCCGGCGGGTCGGCGCGCGACCGCACGCGGCGGCTGATCGAGGGCACCGGGTCGCAGCTCGACCCGGCCGGGATCGCCGCCTATGCCCGGCTGTTCTCCGACCGCGACCATGTCGACGGCGTGTTGCAGATGATGGCGCGCTGGTCGCTGGGCGGGCTGCGCCGCGACCTCGGCCGCCTCGACGTGCCCTGCCTGTTCCTGCTGGGCGGGCGGGACCGGGCGGTGCCGCCCGACACCATCCGCAAGCTGCCCGCGATGCCGCCCGACACGCGGGTCGAAACCTGCCCCGAGGCCGGGCATCTTCTGCACGAGGAACAGCCCGTCCGCTTCGTCGCCTCCGTCGAAGCCTTCCTGAACGGGCTTCCCGCGCATCGCCCCGCAACCGCCGACATCGCCACTTGACATGCGTCAAGTCGCACGGCGGCCGAATGTGTAAACTTGTCGTTACACACAGGGGAGGCCGCCATGCGCATCGCGCTGATCCATCCGAACTATCATTCCGGCGGCGCCGAGATCGCCGGCAACTGGCCGCCGGCCTGGGTCGCCTATCTCGCCGGGCATCTGCGCGACGCCGGCTTCGACGACATCCATTTCATCGACGCGATGACCAACGATCTGCCGGACGACGACCTGCGCGCGCGGCTGCGTGAGCTGAAGCCCGATGTCGTCGGCACCACCGCGATCACGCCGTCGATCTACGTCGCCGAACAGGTGCTGAAGATCGCCGAAGAGGAATGCCCGAACGCGGTCCGCGTGCTGGGCGGCATCCACGCCACCTTCATGTACAAGCAGGTTCTGTCCGAGGCGCCCTGGGTCGACGTGATCGTGCGCGGCGAGGGCGAGGAGATCTTTCGCGACCTGATCCGCTGCATCGCCGAGGGCCGCTGGCCCGCCGACCGGCGCAAGATCAGGGGGCTGGCCTTCGCCGAGGGCACCGAATTCGTCGCCACCCAGGCCGCCGCCACCGTCAAGGACCTGGACGCGATCAATCCCGACTGGTCGCTGCTGGAATGGTCGAAATACATCTACGTGCCGCTGGGCGTGCGCGTGGCGATCCCGAACATGGCGCGCGGCTGCCCGTTCACCTGTTCGTTCTGCAGCCAGTGGAAATTCTGGCGCGACTACCGCGTGCGCGACCCCAAGAAGGTGGTGGACGAGATCGAGACGCTGGTGAACGAGCATCACATCGGCTTCTTCATCCTCGCCGACGAGGAACCGACGATCAATCGCAAGAAGTTCATCGCGTTCTGCCAGGAACTGATCGACCGCGGCCTGAACGAGAAGGTGAAATGGGGCATCAACACCCGCGTCACCGACATCTACCGCGACCGCGAGTTGCTGAAGTTCTACCGCAAGGCGGGGCTTGTCCATGTCAGCCTCGGCACCGAGGCGGCGGCACAGCTGAAGCTCGACCGGTTCAACAAGGAAACCAAGGTTTCCGAGAACAAGGAAGCGATCCGGCTGCTGCGCGAGGCCGATATCTTCGTCGAGGCGCAGTTCATCGTCGGGCTCGACAACGAAACCCCCGAAACGCTGGAGGAAACCTTCCAGATGGCGTGGGACTGGCAGCCCGATCTCGCCAACTGGGCGATGTACACCCCCTGGCCGTTCACGCCGCTGTTCGCCGAGATCAAGGACAAGGTCGAGGTCTTCGACTACTCGAAATACAATTTCGTCACGCCGATCATGGCGCCCGAGGCGATGGACCGCGCCACGCTGCTGGACCGGGTGATGCACAATTACCGCCGGTTCTACATGCGCAAGGCGCTGTTCTACTATCCCTGGCGCGGCACCGGGTTCCGCCGGCGCTATCTTCTGGGCTGCCTCAAGGCGTTCCTCAAGGCCGGGTTCCAGCGCAAGTTCTACGATCTCGGCAAGGCCAACTACTGGGGGCCGCAGTCGAAGAAGGGTGTGAACTTCAACTTCGACCGAACCCGCGAAGTGGCGCAGGCGCAGATGGACGACTGGGAGGCCGCGGCCGACCGCGCGGCCCGCGCCAAGGCCCGGCGCGAGGCCGAGACCGACTCGCGCGAGCCGATCAAGGCCTGCGGCGGCGGCAGTTTCCAGATGCCCGAGAAGGCCGCGGCGGTTCCCGGGGAATAGGCGATGGCCGCCGTTCCAGCCGCCGATGCCGGCCCGGCGCCCGCGCCCGCCGGCGTGGTGGGGCCAAACGCGGTGATCCAGTTGGGCGCGGCATTGGGCGACATGCTGGGCCCCGGCCGCGCGGAGGCGCTGTTCGCGGCCGAGGGCTTCGGCGCATTGCTGCACGATCCGCCCGGCGCGATGATCGACCAGGCAATCCCGGCGGCGCTGATGGCGCGGCTGTGGCGCGACCTGCCCGCCGCGACGGCCCGGGCCGTGGCCGCCGAAGCCGGGCGGCGCACCGCCGACTATGTCATCGCCAACCGGATTCCCGCCGCCGCGCAATGGCTCCTGCGCCATGCCCCGCGCCAACTGGGCGCGCGGCTGCTGATGACGGCGATCCTGAAGAACGCCTGGACCTTCTGCGGTTCCGGCCGCTGCACGGTGGAGACCGGCCGGCGGCTGGCGATCACCGTCGCCGACAATCCGCTGGCCGTGCCCGGCTGCGCCTGGCATGTCGCCGTGTTCGAGAGGCTGTTCGCGCGTCTCGTGGCCGAGGGCACCGCCGTGCGGCACACGTCCTGCTGCCGCGACGGCGGCCCCTGCCGGTTCGAGATCGCCCTGCCCGGCCGCTAGCCCGGCCCCGCGCCGTCAGGCGGCGCTGCGCTTGCGCGCCGGCGCGCCCGGCCCGGCAACCACGCCCGCGTCGAACAGCCGGCCGATCTCGCCCTCCGGCAGCCCGGCCACGTCGGCCAGGATCTCTTCGGTATGCGCGCCAAGCGCGGGCGCCGGGGCGGCGGGTTCGCGCGCCAGGGCGGAGAAATCGAACGGCGTGCCCGGCACCGGGTAGCGGCCGATCCCCGGCTGATCGACCTCGCTGAACATCGGATTGTCCAGCGACAGGTCCGGGTCGTCCCGGACCGCCTCGGCAAAGCTGCGGAACACCGACCAGGTGATCCCGGCGCGGTCGAAGACCTCGGCGAAATCGGCCACGCGGCGGGCGGCGAACCACGGCTCCAGCACGGCGGTGATCGCCTTGCGGGCCTGCCAGCGCGCGCCCTCATCGGCCAGCGAGCGGCCCAGCGCGGCCTCCAGCGCGGCGATCTGCGGCCCGGTGCCCGTGGTCTCGACAAGCCCGCGCCACTGCCGTTCCGTCAGCCCGACAACCATGACGCGCTGGCCGTCGGCGCAGGCAAAATCCTGCCCGTAGGCGCCGTAGAGCGCGTTGCCGGATTTCGGCCGATCGACCCCGTTCACCGTGACCTCGCCGATGATGCCCAGATTGCCCAGCATCGCCGCGGCCACGTCCTTCAGCGCCAGGTCCACCGCCTGGCCCCGCCCGGTGCGCATCCGGTGCCGTTCGGCGGCCAGCAGGCCCGAAACCGCCATGTTGCCCGCGATGCAGTCCCAGGCGGGCAGCACATGGGCCACCGGTTCGGTCGTGCCCTCCGGCCCGGTCGCCATCGGGAACCCCAGCGCCGGGTTCACCGTGTAATCCACCGCGGGCCGGCCGTGCCGGTCGCCGGTGAGGGTGACCATCACCAGGTCCGCGCGATGCGCCGACAGGGTTTCGTAATCCATCCAGCCGCGCACGCGCAGGTTGGTCAGGAACAGGCCCGCGTCGGGGCCGGGGGCGCAGATGATCTCGGTCACGATCTCGCGGCCGCGGGGCGACTTCATGTCGATCGCGATCGACCGCTTGCCCTTGTTCAGCCCGGCCCAGAACAGGCTGCGGCCATCCCGCGTCACCGGCCAGCGGCCGGCATCCAGCCCGCCTTCGAGCCGGTCGAATCGGATCACGTCGGCCCCCATCTGCGCCAGCGTCATGCCCGCCAGCGGGATCGCCACGAAGGCCGACCCCTCGACAACCCGCATGCCCTTCAGGATACCGTTCATGTTGTCCTCCCCTCGAATTCCGCCTGCAAGCACCGGTGTCCCGCCGCCGCCACGGTGGCGAGCGCCAGCGCGCCCGCGGCGTCGCCCGGTTCCGCCATCAGCCGCAGCCCGTCGCCCAGGAACAGCGGATGCACGCCGCGGAACGAAAACCGCGCCGGGGCACGCCCGGTATGCCGGATCGCCGCCTCCATCAGCAGCGTCGCCTGCATCGGCCCGTGCACGACAAGGGCGGGATAGCGTTCGACCTCGCGGGTATAGGCGAGGTCGTAGTGGATCCGGTGCGCGTTGAAGGTCGCGGCGGAATAGCGAAACAGCCGCGCCTCCGTCACCTCGACCGGCTCGTCGATCATCGGCGCGCCCGGCGCGGGCACCGCGCGCGGCGGCCGAAACACCTGCGGGATCGCGAGGTAGACGATGTCCTGGCGTTCCTCGATCAGACCGGCGGCGCCCTCGACCCGGTGCGCGACGGTGACGAAAACCATCGGCCCCGCCGCGCCTTCCTTGCGGGTCACGGCGGTGATTTCCGACTGCCGCGCCAGCCGCTCGCCAATCCGAAGGTCGCCGGTGAAGCGCAACTCGCCGCCCGCCCACATCCGCCGGTCCAGCGGCACCGGCGGCAGGAAGCCGCCGAGGCGCGGATGCCCGTCGGCCGCAAGCTCCGCCATCGGCGGATGGGCGTTGAAGGCCGCCCAGTGCCACAGCGGCGGCATCGGCGCGCCCTCGGCCACCTCGGGCGACCGCGCCGCGGGATGGCCCAGCGTCGCGGCCAGCATCGCCGCGCCCTCGCGCGTCAGCCGCCCCCCGGAGGTCTCTTGGCGGCCGATCCAGTCCTCGGGCCGGGCGATCGTGTCGGTCGCCTGCATCACGCCGCGGCGCGGGCCGTGAGCACGCGCGCCATCGTCTCGCCCATCGCCGACGGGTTCGGCGCCACGGCGATGCCGGCGGCGGAGAGGATTTCGACCTTCTCCTGCGCGCTTTCCCCGAAGGCCGAGATGATCGCCCCGGCATGGCCCATCTTGCGCCCCTTCGGCGCCGAAAGCCCGGCGACATAGGCGACCACCGGCTTGGTCATGTGGTCGCGCACGAAGGCCGCGGCCTCGGCCTCCTGCGGGCCGCCGATCTCGCCGATCATCATCACCGCGTCGGTGCCCGGATCGGCCTCGAAAAGCTCGAGGATGTCGCGGAACGACGAGCCGTTGATCGGGTCGCCGCCGATGCCCACGCTGGTCGATACGCCGATGCCCAGCGCCTGCATCTGGCTGGCCGCCTCGTAGCCCAGCGTGCCCGAGCGGCCGACGATGCCCACGCGGCCGGGCAGGTAGATATGCGGCGGCATGATGCCCATGAAGCCCTGCCCGGGCGAGATCACGCCGGCGCAGTTCGGCCCGATCAGCCGCATCTTGCGGTCCGCCGGATAGCGGCGCAGGAAGCGCTTGACCTTCATCATGTCCTGCGCGGGGATGCCGTCGGTGACGCAGACGGCGGTGCGGATGCCGGCATCCGCCGCCTCCATGATCGCGTCGGCGGCGAAGGGCGGCGGCACGAAGACGAGCGAGGCCTCCGCCCCCGTCGCCTCGACAGCGGCGCGCACCGTGTCGAAGACCGGCCGGCCCAGAACCTCGGTTCCGCCCTTGCCGGGCGTGACCCCGGCGACGACATTGGTGCCGTACTCGATCATCTCGGCGGCATGGAACTGCCCGATCCGGCCGGACATGCCCTGCACCAGAACGCGGGTGGTATTGTCGATCAGAATGGCCATGGGTTCCTCCCTCAGGAGGCGCGGTCGAGCCGGGCGGCCACCGCCTTGTCGGCGGCCTCGGCCAGCGTGTCGGCGGTGATCAGCGGCAGGCCCGACTCGGCGATGATCCGGCGGCCCTCCTCGACATTGGTGCCGGCGAGCCGGACGACGACCGGCAGCGTCAGCTTCTCGGCCCGGTAGGCCTTCACCACGCCCTCGGCCACCCAGTCGCAGCGGTTGATGCCGGCGAAGATGTTGACGAGGATCACGCTGACATTGCCGTCCGACAGCACGGTGCGGAACGCCTGCGCCACACGTTCGGGGCTGGCGCCGCCGCCGATGTCGAGGAAGTTGGCGGGCTCGCCGCCGGCCAGCTTGATCATGTCCATCGTCGCCATCGCCAGCCCGGCGCCGTTGATGATGCAGCCGATGTCGCCGTCAAGCCCGACATAGGCCAGCCCGGCATCGGCGGCATGGGATTCGCGCGGGTCTTCCTGGCTGGGATCGCGCAGCTCGGCGATCTGCGGGCGGCGATAGAGCGCGTTGGTGTCGAAGCTCATCTTCGCGTCGAGCGCGACGAGATCGCCGGTGCCGGTGACGACCAGCGGGTTGATCTCGACCATCGTCGCGTCGAGGTCGCGGTAGGCGCGGTAGCAGGCGCGCAGGATGTTGACCATCTGCGCCACCTGGCCGCCGCGCAGCCCCAGCCCGAAGGCCAGTTCGCGGGCCTGGTATTCCGCCAGCCCCACCGCCGGGTCGATCACCATGCGGCGCAGGCTGTCGGGATCGGTTTCGGCCAGATCCTCGATCTCCATCCCGCCATGGGCGGAGGCGACGATCATGATCCGCTCGGACTTCCGGTCCAGCACGAAGCCAAGGTACAGCTCCTGCGCGATGTCCGAGGCGCCCTCGACCCAGACGCGGTAGACCTGCTTGCCCTGCGCGCCGGTCTGCTTGGTCACCAGCGAGCGGCCGAACAGCGTGCCGGCATAGTCGCGCACCTCCTCCTCGAAGCGGCACAGCTTGACCCCGCCGGCCTCGCCGCGGCCGCCGGAATGGATCTGCGCCTTGACGACCCAGGCAGAGCCGCCCAGTTCGCGGGCCCGGTAGCCGGCCTGTTCGGGGCTGTAGGCGAGCCCGCCGCGCGGCATCGGCACGCCAAGCGCGGCCAGGATTTCCTTGGCCTGGTATTCGTGGATGTCCATCGGTTGTCCTCCCTGTCCGTGCGACCCGGCGTCAGCCGCGGGCCGCGATGGCCTCGGCCACCGTGAGCACGTTGCGCGCCATCTTCTCGGATGCCGCGTCGATCATCTTGCCGTCGAGCGCGGCGGCGCCCTTGCCTTCGGCCTCGGCCTTCCTCAGTTCCTCGATGATCCGCCTGGCCTTGGTCACCTCCGCCTCGGGCGGGCTGAAGACCTCGTTGGCAAGCGCGACCTGGCTGGGGTGGATCGCCCACTTGCCCTCGCAGCCCAGCGCGGCGGCGCGGCGCGCGCCGGCCATGTAGCCATCCGGGTCGGAAAAGTCGCCGAACGGCCCGTCGATCGCGCGCAGCCCGTAGGCGCGGCAGGCCACCACCATCCGGGTGATCGAGGCATGCCACTGGTCGCCCGGATAGTCCGGGTTCAGCCCGCCGATGTTCACGGTGCGCGCCCGCATCGAGGCGGCGTAGTCGGCGACGCCGAAATGCAACGCCTCAAGCCGCCCGCCGAACTGCGCGATCGCCTCGACGTTCGCCATGCCCAGCGCGGTTTCTATCAGCGCCTCCAGCCCGACGCGGGTGGTCAGCCCGCGGGCCTGCTCGATCTGGTTGACCATCGCCTCGACCATGTAGAGGTCGGCGGTCACGCCGACCTTCGGCACCAGCAGCGTGTGCACCCGGTCGCCGGCCTGTTCCATCACGTCGACCACGTCGCGATACATGTAGTGGGTGTCGAGCCCGTTGATCCGGACCGAGACGGTCTTGCCCCGCGCGGCCCAATCGATGTCGTTGAGCGCCTGTATCGCGTTCTTGCGGGCCTGCTCCTTCTCGGGCGGTGCGACGGCATCCTCGAGATCGAGGAACACGAAATCCGCGGCGCCTTCGGCGGCCTTGTCGATCATCGACGGGTTGGAGGCCGGGACGGCCAGTTCAGACCGCTGCAGGCGCTGACGCCGGAGCGGGAAAAGCGTATGGGACATCTGTCTTTCCTGTCAGTGTGGCCGGATCACTCGGCGGCGATTTGCAGCCGGGCCTCGGACGGAGTGGCTTCGGCGAACCACGTCTGGGCCGCGCCGACGCCCGACCCGAACTCGACGGCGGCGCCGGCCTCGGCCAGCGACAGTTCCGCCAGCGACAGCGCGGTCAGCACCATGCCCTCGTTCAGATCGCCCAGGTGGCCGATGCGGAACACCTTGCCCGCCAGCCGCGCAAGGCCGGAGCCGAAGGAGGTGTTGTAGCGCTCGTAGCCGATCCGCAGCACGTCGCGCGCATCCACGCCCTCGGGCACCCGGATCGCCGACACCGTGTCGGAATAGAGCGTCGGGTGTTCGGCGACGAGGTCCATGCCCCAGGCGGCCACGCCGCGGCGCACGCCCTCGGCCAGCCGGTGGTGGCGCGCGATGACGGCGTCGAGTCCCTCGTCGAAGATCCGGTCGAGCGACCGGCGCAGGCCGTGGAACAGTTGCGTCGGCGGCGTGTAGGGGAAATACCCGCTGGCGTTCATCGCCTGCATGTCGGCGAATTCGAAATAGGCCCGGCGCATGGTCGCGGTCTTCGCCGCCGCCATCGCCTTCTCGCTGACCCCGAGGATGCCGAGGCCGGCAGGCAGCATCAGCCCCTTCTGGCTGCCGGTCACGGCGAGGTCGACGCCCCAGTCGTCCATCCGGAAATCGATCGACCCGATCGACGACACGCCGTCGACGAACAGCAGCGCGTCATGGAAGCATTCGTCCATCACCCGGCGCACCGCGGCCACGTCCGACGTGACGCCGGTGGCGGTTTCGTTGTGGGTGACGAAGACCGCCTTGATCTCGCCCATCCGGTCCTGCCCCAGCCGCCGGGCGTATTCGCTGACCGGCACGCCGGCGCCCCACGCCACGTCGATCACCTCGACGTCGAGGCCCAGACGCTCGGCCATCTCGACCCAGAGGGTGGAAAACTGGCCGAAGCGCGACATCAGAACCTTGTCGCCGGGGTTGAGCGTGTTGGTGATCGCCGCCTCCCAGGCCGCGGTGCCGGAACCAGGATAGATGAACACGCTGCCCGTTTCGGTGCGCAGCACCCGCTTGAGGTCGGCGAACAGGCCCAGCGTCAGGTCGCCGAAATCCGGCGCGCGCATGTCCTGCATCGGCACGTTCATCGCCTGCCGCACGACTTCCGGCACATTCGTCGGCCCCGGGATGAAGAGGTGGGTGGTTCCGGTCCGCATGGCATGTCCTCCCTGTGCCGCATTCGGCGATGGCGCGAAGATGCCTGCCCGGCCCCGATGTGCAAAATGAAAGCGCGTCCTGCTGTAAACGCGAGAATTTACAACATGCCAAAAGTGTGAAATTGTAAATCACACGGAGCATACAGATGCAGAAGCAGTTCATCGGCCCGCACCTGCGGCGGCTCAGGCTGGACCGGGGCGAAACCCAGGCCGAGATGGCGCGGGCGCTGGGCATCTCCACCTCCTACGTCAACCTGCTGGAGCGCAACGAGCGCAGCGTTTCGGTGCCGGTGCTGCTGAAGCTGTTCGACGCCTACGGCGTCGACTGGCGCGACATCGCCGAGGGCGACGCGACCGCGGTGCTGGCCGACCTGCGCGCCGCGCTTCAGGATCCGCTGTTCGAGGAAGGCCGCCCCGACCTGGCGCAGTTGCGCGCGGCGCTGGTGCACAGCCCCGATCTCGCACAGTCCTTTCTGCGGCTGCATCGCGCCTACCAGGCCGCGACCGACCGGCTGTTGTCGGTCGCGGGCGGCGATGCGGCGACGACCGAGGGGCCGCTGATCGCGGCGTCGCCCGAATCGGCGGTGCACGGGTTCTTCCGCGGCCGGCAGAACCATTTCGCGGAACTGGAGGCGGCGGCCGAGGCGTTCTGGGGCGAGACGCCGCCCAGCGCCGATGAAACCTACTGGCACCTCAAGCGCCGGCTGCGCGAGACGCTCGGCCTCAGTGTGCGGGTCGTGCCGGCGGCCGACCTGCCGCAGGCATTGCGCGCCCATGACGAGGCGCGCCGCGAGGTGCTGCTGTCCGAGGCGCTGGATTATCCCAACCGGGTGTTCCAGCTTGTCCACGTCGCCGGGCTGATCGAACAGCGCGAGGCGCTGGATGCGCTGCTGGCCGGATCGGGCATCACCGAGCCGCGCGGGCTGGCGCGCTGCCGGGTGGAACTGGCGAACTATTTCGCCGCGGCGGTGCTGATGCCCTACGACGCCTTCCTCGCCGAGGCGCGCGCCTCGAAATACGATTTCGACCATCTCGCGACCCGCTTCGGCGTCAGCTTCGAACAGGCCTGCCATCGCGCCACCACCCTGCAACGCAAGGGCCGCGCCGGGGTGCCGTTCTTCTTCCTGCGGATCGACAAGGCCGGCAACGTCACCAAGCGGTTCAACGCCACCGATTTCCACCTCGCCGAACATGGCGGCGCCTGCCCGCGGCTCGACGTGCATACCTCGTTCCGCACGCCGGGGCGGATCGTGCCGCAATTCGTCGAGATGCCGGACGCCAGCCAGTTCTTCGTCATCTCCCGCACCGTCGACCGGCCCAGCTTCACCCGCCACGCCCAGGACGTGCGGCTGGCGGTGGCGATGGGCTGCGGGATCGAGCACGCGGCCGAGATCGGCTATGCCGAGGATTTCAGCGTCAAGGGCGCGCGGATGACGCCGATCGGCATCAACTGCCGGATCTGCCCGCGCGCGCATTGCGAACAGCGCGCCCACAACGCGATGATCCGCCCGCAACCTGTGGACGAGCGCCGCCGCGGCGCGACCCGCTACGAAAGCTGATCCCGGCGTTTGCCCGGAAACCGGGCAGGACGGGCGGAACACCCGCGCCGCACCGCCCCCAGGCATTGCCAAACCGGGCCCGCTGGGCAATTCTTGCCCCAGGGAGGAGTTTTCTTGTGCAATGCCGGGTATCGGGGCCGTGTTTGGCCACAACGACCCAAGTGCCGTCCGTCTTCGGGATGCGCGCACATCCCGCTCGGCTCTCCCGTCCAAGGAAAATTCGAAAACAACCTGGAGGAAAGACGATGACCAATCGCGTTGTCGGCCCGGTGGGCCGTTTGCTGCTCGGCAGTTCCCTCGCCCTGGCGCTCGGCGCCGGCGTGGCGCTGGCCGACATCCGGTTCTGGACGACCGAGGAACAGCCCGACCGGCTGGCCAAGCAGCAGCAGATGGCCGCCGAGTTCGAGGCCGCGACCGGCATCGCCGTCGAGGTGATCCCGGTCACGGAAAGCGAGCTGGGCACCCGCGCCACCGCCGCCTTCGCCGCCAGCGACCTGCCCGACGTGATCTATCATCCGCTGTCCTACGCGCTGCCCTGGCTCGAGGCGGGCATCCTCGACGGCGACGCGGCCAGCGAGGTGATCGAGGCGCTGGGGTCCGACACCTTCGCCGCCGGCACGCTCGGCATGGTGACGACCGAGGATGGCTGGGCCAGCGTGCCCTCGGACGGCTGGACGCAGATGATCGTCTACCGCAAGGATCTGTTCGACGCCGCCGGGCTGGAACCGCCGACGACCTACGCCAATGTCGTCGCCGCGCTGGAGGCGCTGCACAACCCGCCGGAAATGTTCGGTTTCGTCGCCGCGACCAAGGTCGACGAGGCGTTCATGAGCCAGGTTCTGGAGCATGTCTTCCTCGCCAACGGCGCGACGCCGGTGGATGCCGACGGTTTCAAGGGGTTCGACGAGGCGCGCACCACCGAGGTGCTGGAGTTCTACAAGGCGATCGCCGAGGCCAGCCCGCCGGGCGAACTGTACTGGGACCAGTCGCGCACGCTCTACTTCGCGGGCGACGCGGCGATGATCATCTGGTCGCCCTTCATCCTCGATGAACTCGCCGGCCTGCGCGACAGCGCGCCGCCGACGATCAACGACGATCCGACCTCGCCGGAACTGGCCTCGAAGACCGGGATCGTGACCAATTTCGCCGGCCCCTCGAACCCCGAGGGCGCCGCCTGGTCCAGCACCAACTTCTTCGGCATCACCGCCGACGCCAGGACCGACGAGGCCATCGCCTTCGTCGAGTACTCGATGAACGAGGGCTATACCGACACGCTGTCGATCGCGCCGGAGGGCAAGTTCCCGGTGCGCCGCGGCACCGCCGAGAACCCGACCGCCTTCGTCGATGCCTGGGCCGGGCTGCCGGTGGGCGTGGATCGCAAGGCGCCGCTGGGCGATCTCTACCCCGCCGAGATGATCGGCGAGATCGTCGCCGGGCTTGACGTCGCACAGCGCTGGGGCGTGGCCGAGGGGCAGCTGGCGCTGGCCTCGAAGATCATCAACAGCCAGTCGATCAACCGCGTGGTGCGGGACTACATCGACGGCAACATCGACGCGGCCGCCGCCGTCGCGGCGATGAACGACGAACTGTCGGGTATCGAGTGATCCGGGCGGGGCGGGCCACAGGGCCCGCCCCTGCCGCCGGCCGCACGATGACGGAACCGACGCCACCGACGGGACGAGGAGCGCTGGCGCGCCGCGAGGCGCGGCTGGCGTGGTCGCTGTTGTTCCCGACCATCGCGGCCGTCGCGCTGGTGGTGGTGCTGCCGCTGTTCGCGGTGTTCTGGATCAGCTTCAAGCCGGTCGGGTTGGCCGATCTGCGCCCGCCCACCCCGATGGTCCGCGAAAGCCTGCGCACCCGCGGCGCGGTGCCGGAACTGGAATACCGGCTGCGCAATTCCAGCCAGGACCTCGAGATAACCGACATCTTCCTCAGCGACACCCTGCCCGAGGGTGTCAGCCTGACCGGCGCGTTGCCGGACTTCTGCCGCCTCGACGGTCGCGAGATCACCTGCCGGCTGGACCGGATGGAAGGTGGCTACAACGAACGGTTCCGCATCGCCGTGACCGTCGCGGGCGACATCGAGGCGGCGGAAGCGGCGCTGGAGGGCAGCCTGCCCGCGATCCGCGGGTCATCCGACAACATCCTGACCAATGCCACCTTCACGCTGGACAATTTCCGCCGGGTCTTCGACGGCGGCGAATTCCTGGCCACCCTCGGCGTGACGCTGTTCTACACCGTCTTCGGCACGATCGGCGCGATCCTCCTGGGCCTGTTCTCGGCGCTGTTGCTCAATCGCTCGTTCCGGGGCCAGGGCATCCTGCGCGGGCTTTACCTGTTTCCCTATGTCGCGCCGATCATCGCGGTGGCCTTTGCCTGGGTGATCCTGTTCGATCCGTTCTCGGGCTCGGCCAATGCGCTCTTGGTGCAGATGGGGGTGACGACGGGGCCGATCAATTTCTTCGGGGAACGGCCCTGGGCGCTGATCATGGTCACGCTGTTCGCGATGTGGGGCTATTTCCCGCTGTGCTTCCTGTTCACCCTGGCCCGGCTGCAATCGATCGAGACCGACATGTACGAGGCCGCCGACATGGACGGCGCCTCGCCGTTCCAGAAGTTCCGGTACCTGACCCTGCCGATGCTTCTGGGCATCCTGTCGGTCCTGTTCCTGCTGCGCTTCATCTGGACCTTCAACAAGTTCGACGACATCTTCCTGCTCACCGGGGGCGGCGCGGGCACCCGCACGCTGACAGTTGCCGTCTACGAACAGGCCTTCGCGGTGTCGAACATCGGCGCGGGGGCCGCCGTGGCGGTGGTGATCTTCCTCTGCCTGTTGCTGTTTTCGCTGCTGTTCTTCCGGTTCCTCAGCCGGGAGGAGGGGCTGTGACGGCGCTGCACCGTGGCTACATCGCCGCGCCGCTGATCGCGGCGGTCTGGACCTTCGTGATCGCCATCACCGTCGCGGTCGCGATGAGCCTGGTGACCGGCGACGCCTACCGCCCCTCGCTGACGCTTTCGGCGCTGTGTGGCGCGGCGCTGGGATGGGCCGCGCTGGCCCTGCCGGGCGGGCGGGCCGTCGCCGGGTTGTGCGGGGCCGCCGTCCTCGGCCTGACACTCGCCGGCACCGGCCCGCTGGTGACCGAGGGCGCGGGCCCGGCGGGCCGGCTGGTTGCGGGGGCGCTGGCCGGCGCCGGCATCGGCTGGCCGCTGGCGCATATCCTGCGCGCGATGCCGCGGGGCGCGATGGGCCGGCACGAATTCGAGGCCGCGGTGATCGGGCTTCTGTCGGGCATCGGCTACATCTTCTTCACCGCGATCGTCGTCATCCCGTTCTACGTGATGGTGATGACCAGCCTGAAGAACCAGTCGGAACTGATGCTCAACCCGCTGGATTTCTCGATCGACCTGTCGAAGGGCTGGGCCCTGTTCCGCAGCTACGGCGAGTTGCTGACGGAGTTCAACTTCGGCCTTTACCTGTGGACCTCGTTCTATGTCTCGGTGCTCACCGTGCTGATCACGCTGCTGTTCAGCGTGCCGGGGGCCTACGCGGTGGCGCGGCTGCGCTTTGCCGGGCGCGCGGCGTTCTCGCGCTCGATCCTCTTGATCTACATGGTGCCGATGATCGTCCTGGCGCTGCCGATCTACATCGCCTTTTCCACCACCGGGCTGCGCAACACGATCCTCGGCATCGTGCTGATCTACCCGGTCACGACGATCCCGGTCGCGCTTTACATGTTGCAGGGCTATTTCCGGGGCTTGCCCGCCGAGGTCGAGGAGGCCGGGCTGATGGACGGGCTGAACCGGCTTCAGGTGATCTGGCGGATCACCCTGCCCCTGTCGCTGCCCGCGCTCGCCTCGGTCGCGCTTTACGTCTTCATGATCGCCTGGAACGAGTTCCTGCTGGCCTTCATGCTGCTTGACGATCCGTCGAAGTTCACCCTGACGCGCGGCATCGCCTCGCTCAATTCCTCGGAGATCCCGCGCCAGCACCTGATGGCCGGGGCGGTGATCGCCACCGTGCCGATCATGGTGATCTTCCTGGGGCTGGAACGGTTCATGACGCGCGGGCTGACCGCCGGGGCGGTGAAGGGATGAACGCGGCGCTGGACAAGGCCGCCCGCGCGATCCTGCGCGGCAACGACCGGGGCGGCTACACGATCCCCACCGCCGGGCTCTACCCGTTCCAGTGGAACTGGGATTCGGCCTTCGCCGCCTGGGGCTTCGCCACCTTCGACATCGACCGGGCGTGGCGGGAACTGGAAACGCTGTGCGCCGCGCAATGGTCCGACGGGATGATCCCGCACATCGTGTTCTGGCGGCCCGACCCCGCCTATTTCCTCGGCCCCGAGGCCTGGGCCTCGGGCACCGAACCGGCGACATCGGGGATCAGCCAGCCGCCGGTCGCCGCGATCCTCGCACGCCGGATCTGGGCGGCGGACCCGGCGGCCGGCAGGGGCCGGATCGCGGCGCTTTACCCAAGGCTCGTGGCCTGGCATCGCTGGTGGCACCTGCACCGCTGCGCCAGCGGGGTGGCCGCCGTCACCCATCCCTGGGAATCGGGGCGCGACAACTGCCCCGACTGGGACGTGGGCCTCGGCGCCGTCGATGCCAGCCGCATCGCCCCCTATGCCCGGCGCGACACCGAAGAGGTCGACCCGGAAACCCGCCCGCCCAAGGCCGATTACGACCGCTACATGGCGATCCTGGAATTCGGCCGCGACTGCGGCTGGGACCAGGACGAGATCATCCGCAACGGGCCGTTCCTGATGGCCGATCCGGCGATCACCTTCATCCTGATCCGCGCCCATCGCGACCTGGCCGCGATCGGCCGCGCGCTGGGCCATGACGTGACCGAGATCGAGGGCTGGGCGGCGGCGCTGACCGCCGGCCTGCCGTACCTTTGGCACCCCGGCCTGCACTGCCACGCGGCGCGCGACCTGCGCAGCGGGGCCTTCGCCGGGGCGCTGGGGTCCGGCGCGTTCCTCGCCTGGCTGGCCGGCGCGGCGACGCCGGAGGCCGAGGC
This sequence comes from Paracoccaceae bacterium, assembly GCA_024742695.1. Taxonomy (GTDB): domain Bacteria; phylum Pseudomonadota; class Alphaproteobacteria; order Rhodobacterales; family Rhodobacteraceae; genus JANSXY01. The sequence continues at coordinate 88,036 of JANSXY010000012.1, forward strand.
GCGGCTGATCCGGGCCTGGGACGGGGTGCGCTATGGCATCCCCAGCGCCGATCCCGCCGCGCCGGGGTTCGAGCGGCGGCGCTACTGGCGCGGCCCGGTCTGGCCGGTGGTCAACGCGCTGGTGGCGATCGGCCTGACGGATGCGGGCCGCCACGCGCTGGCCGACCGGCTGCGCCGCGAGACCGCCGCGCTGATCCGCGCCTGCGGCTTCAACGAATACTTCGACCCGATCGACGGCGCGCCCTGCGGCGGGCGGAATTTCACCTGGACCGCGGCGGTCTGGCTGGCCTGGGCGGGACGCGACGAGGGGGAGACGGGCTGATGGGGCGGATCGAGCTGCGCGCCGCGGAAAAATGGTTCGGCGACAACCAGGTGATCAAGGGCATCGACCTGGCGATCGAGGACGGCGAGTTCGTGGTCTTCGTCGGCCCGTCGGGCTGCGGCAAGTCCACGCTTTTGCGGATGATCGGCGGGCTCGAGGAAACCTCGCGCGGGGCGATCCTGATCGACGGCCGCGAGGTGACCGATCAGCCGCCCTACCGGCGCGGGCTGACGATGGTGTTCCAGTCCTACGCGCTTTACCCGCACATGTCGGTGCGCGAGAACATGGGCTTCGCGCTGAAAAGCGCGGGCCGGCCGCGCGACGAGATCGACCGCCGGGTGGCGCGCGCGGCCGAGATCCTGAGGCTCGATCCGTATCTCGACCGGCGGCCCAAGGCGCTGTCGGGCGGCCAGCGCCAGCGCGTCGCCATCGGCCGGTCGATCGTGCGCGACCCGACGGCGTTCCTGTTCGACGAACCGTTGTCGAACCTCGACGCCGCGCTCAGGGTGGAAATGCGCTACGAGATCGCCAAGCTGCACCAGAACCTTGCCGCGACGATGATCTACGTCACCCATGACCAGGTCGAGGCGATGACGCTGGCGGACCGGATCGTGGTGCTGGATTTCGGCACCATCGCCCAGGTCGGCACCCCGAAGGATCTGTATCGCCGCCCCGCCAACCTCTTCGTCGCGACCTTCATCGGCAGCCCGGCGATGAACATCCTGCCCTGCCGGACAGACACCGGGCACTACCGGCTGGACGGCGGGCGCGGCGGACCGTTCGCGGGCGCGCGCCCGGCCGCGAAACTGGGCATCCGCCCCGAACATGTCGCGCTCGCCGCGCCGGGCGAAGGGGCCTGCGACGCGGTGGTGGATGTCACCGAATACCTTGGCGCGGATACCTACGTCATCGTCGATGCCGGCCCGCTCGGTCGGATCACGCTGCGCAGCCACGGCGACGACGATATCCGCCCCGGAACGCCGGTCGGGCTGGTCTTCCCGCCCGACCAGTTGCACTTCTTCGACGCGTCGGGCCTTGCGATCCGCGACGCCTGACATCGCGACCTTGCCGCACGGCATCGCGGCGCGGCGGGCCGGGTTGCGGCCGCGGCCCCCGCGCCGCTACGCTGGGGCCGAAAGAGAGGATGGATGACCGACCTCGCGACACCCGGGGCACGCGTTCCGCGCGACCGGTTCTGGACGCTGCCGAAACCGGCCCGGCCCGACGGAGAGCCGCGCAGGACCGGCGTGGAGATCGAGTTTTCCGGCCTGACCGAGGCGCAGGCGGCAGACCTTGTCACGACGGTGTGGGGCGGCCGGACGCTCCGCAGCGCGCCGCATGATCTGGTCGTCGAGGACAGCGCGATCGGCCGTGTGAAGATCGAACTCGACACCGCACTGAAGGACAAGGCGGAATCCGCGCTGGCCGACCGGCTGCTCGACCTGTCGCGCGAGATCGTGCCGGTGGAGATCGTGACCCCGCCCCTGGCGCCGGGCGACCTGCCGCGGATCGACCGGCTATTGCAGGCGCTGAACGCGGCCGGGGCGCATGGCTCCGGGGACGGGCTGCTGCTGGCCTTCGGCATCCATCTCAACCCCGAGGTCGCCTCGGAAACCGCCGGCGACATCGTGCCGGTCGTCCGCGCCTTCGGCCTGCTCGAGCACTGGTTGCGCGCCGCCGATCCGCCGGACCTGACGCGCCGGGTTCTGCCCTTCATCGATCCCTGGCCCCGGTCGTTCCTCGACCGGCTCGCCGAGGACGGCGCGGATTGGGGCCTGGACGATCTGCGCGACAGCTACCTGGAGCATGTGCCAACGCGCAACCACGGGCTCGACCTGCTGCCGCTGCTGGAACACCTGTTCCCCGACCGGGTCCGCGCCGCCCTGCCCGCTCGACACGTCAAGGGCGGCCGGCCGACCTGGCACTACCGGCTGCCCGAAACCGGGCTTGGGGTTGCCGACTGGTCCTTCGCTTACGAATGGAACCGCTGGGTGCTGGTGGAACGGGTGGCCGCCGATGCGGCGCTGCTGCACGACCTGTCGCAGGCCCGCCGGGCGCATCGATCCGCCCTGACCAGCCTGCCCGGCGACTGGGCCGGAGAGGTCGCGGAACGGCTGGCGGAGGCGAAGCTGTGGCACGACTGAGGCCGCGGATCGGCGTGACCACCTCGCGGCGCTCGGGCTGGCGCGTCTATCCGCTCGTCGCGCTGAACCTGTGGCTGGCCGGGGCGCGCGGCCGGCGCTGGACCGCGCGGCGCGACGCCGACATCGCGCAGGTCGACGGGCTGATCGTCGGCGGCGGCGACGATATCTCGCCCACGCTCTACGATGGCGACATCCGGCTCGCGGCCCGGCTCGATCCCGACCGCGACGCGCTGGAACGCGGGCTGGTCGAGGCGGCGCTCGCGGCCGGAAAGCCGGTGCTGGGGATCTGCCGCGGCGCGCAGATGCTCAACGTCGCGCTGGGCGGATCGCTGCACCAGGATGCCTTTGCCCGCCACGCCCGAAGCCCGCGGATGCGCACGATCCTGCCGCGCAAGGACGTGCGGATCGAACCGGGCAGTCATCTGGCCGGCATCGCCGGCACCGCGCCGATGCGCGTCAACGCGCTGCACAGCCAGTCGATCGACCGTCTTGGCCGGGGCTTGCGTATCGCCGCAAGGGACGCCGGCGGGATGGTCCAGGCGATCGAACGGGTCGAGGCGCCCTTCGCGCTGGGCGTGCAGTGGCATCCCGAACACCTGTTCTACGCGCATCGGCAGCGCGCGCTGTTCCGTGTGCTGGTGGCCGCCGCCGGCGCGTTTCACGACCGCGACCGGCAGATCGCCGCCGTCCGGCGCGAGGGCCCGTAGCGGGCCGGGATTTGCCGACCGCCGGTTCCGCGCCATATCGCCAGCCAGGGCCGGCGGCCACGACCCGCCCCGACATCGGCTCGCACACCGCAACCACCCGGAGGATCCATGCGCCTGACAGCACTCTTGGCCGCGACGACGATCTGCGCGGCCCCCGCCCTTGCCGAGGACGTCGCCTACACGGTCGACGGACAGGCCTTCACCGGCTACTGGGCCGCGGCGGACAACCCGCGCGGCACCGTGCTGATCATCCACGACTGGGACGGGATGACCGACTACGAGCGCCGCCGCGCCGACATGCTGGCGGAACTGGGCTACAACGCCTTCGCGCTCGACATGTTCGGCGACGGCACGCCGACCGAGACGATGGACCACCGCCGCGCCGCCACCGGCGCGCTCTACGGCGACCGGACGCGGATGCGCGCGCTTCTGCGGGCCGGGGCCGACGCGGCTCTGGCACGCGCCGGGACCGGCGGCATGGTGGTGATGGGCTACTGTTTCGGCGGCGCCGTCGCGCTGGAGATGGCGCGCAGCGACATGGCCGGACTGGCCGAGGGCTACGCCATCTTTCACGGCGGCCTCGACACCCCCGAAGGCCAGGGCTGGGACGGCGACGAGCCGCCGGTGCTGGTGCTGCACGGCGCCGCCGACACCTCGATCACGATGGCGGATGTCGCGGGTTTCGCCACCGAGATGGAAGCGGCCGGCAACACCTATACGATCGAGGTCTATTCCGGCGCGCCGCATGCCTTCACCGTGTTCGGGTCGAACCGCTACCAGGAGCGTGCCGACCGCGAAAGCTGGGCCGCCTTCACAAGCTTCCTCGACGACCGGCTGTCGATGTAGCGCGGGAACGCGCCGGGCACCGGCGCGGGGCCTCAGCGCCCCGTGCCGCGCGCCGCTTCGACCGCCCCGCCCTCGCGGTCCAGCACCGCGACGGTCTCGCGGTACAACCGCTCCGCCCCGCCGCGCGATCCGGCGACGCAGATCACCCCCAGCTTGCCGAATTCGGACAGCGCGCCGATCAGGTGGAACACCACGCCCTCCTGCCGCGCGCCGTGGAAATGCAGCCCGTTCTCGACGGCGATATCGATCAGGTCTTCGGCCAGCAAACCCCGGTACGCCGGGGATTCGAGGTTGTCGGAGGCGAAGTAGTAACGCGGCTTGCCGCCACGGGTCTTGTAGAGCCCGGTCACCGGGTCGTAGGCGCCATCGGTCAGGAACTGCAGCATCTGGAACGGATGCGTGGTGCCGCCCTTGCGCAGGTTGATTTCCACCGCGTAGTGCCGCCAGCCCGCGCCATCGGGGACCGAAACGAAATCCACGCCGAACCGCCCCAGCACACCGCGCCGCGCCAGCACCGCGCCGGCCTTCATCCCCTCGGCCTGGATCTCCAGCCGGTAGGCCCGGTCGGCGGGAAACCTGCAGCCCAGGAAGATCTGGCCCGACCGGGCATCCGTGACCTGATCGTGGGTCGAGATCAACTCGAGCCGGCCAAGCGGGTCGATCCGGTACTGCGCCGAGGGTGACCGCTTGCCACGGCCTTCAATGAAAGCTTCAACAATGCCACCCATCACGCCGATCTTGCTGGAAAATTCCTCCCACGTCATGCTTTGGGCGGCGAAATCCAGCCGCGGCAGGCGCTGGCGCACCCAGGCCAGCAGCCCGGCCCCCTCGGGCGCGCCGTCGAACCGCAGGATCGCGTTGCCCTCGCCCGAGAACCCCTCGTTGAGCTTCACCACCGCCCGCCGCAGGCCGGGGTTGCGGCGCTTCAGGTCCGCCAGGGCCTCGGCCACCGCGTCCGCATCGGCGAGATCCTCGAACCCGTCCGCCATCGGCAGCCCGGCCTCGCGGAACACCGCGCGCGAGCCGCTTTTCGACCCCAGCGGCAGAAGATCGGGATCGCAGCCGTAGATCGGCAGGCCCAGCGCCACCGCAAGCCGGCGCTCCGGCGCGTCGACGTTGAAGCAGGTCATGTGCGCGGCGGCGGGATCGGCGATTTCCGCCCCGATCCGCCGCATCAGCCGTGGCCGTTCCAGGATCTTCTCGGTCAGGGGCCGCGCCGACCCGTCGTGGCAGGACAGGAGCGTGAGGCGCCGCAGCGCATGTTCCCGCGGCACCCCGGGCAAGAGCTGAAGGTAGTAATCGACGATCGCCGAGGGCACCGGCTGGCTGGTCACGAAGATCACCCGCGTGCGCGGCAGCCGCAGCAGCAACAGCAGGCACAGCATCCGCTCCTCGTAATGGGTGAAGCCGGAAATCCGCGCCAGCACGTCCTGGTCGAGCGTCAGGCTGGGCACCACCAGCACGGTCCGCGGCGCCTTGGGATCGTCGAACAGGCGACGGAACTGGTCGGCAAACCCCGCCTGCAGGCCCTTGAACAGGGCGGTTTCGGCGCCCGGCGGAGCGGCGGAAGGCGCGGCAGTCTGCATCGGCGTCCTCATCGGTCGCGGCGCCCCGGCGGCGGTGGCGCCTGCCCCTTTGCGTCGGACCCCAGCATAGCGCGATCGCCGCGTATTTGAACGGTCAATCACGCTTCGGTCCCGGCCGGCCTTGACCCGGGCATCGGCGCACGGCAACCGTAGGGATCAAGGGGGACGGCGGCGGATGTTCGGGTCGGACGAGATTGCGAGCCTATCGGGCTGGTCGACCGACGGCCTGCGCGACCTGCGCCGCCGCGGCAGCCTCGACGAGATCGGCAAGCCCGGTGCCGATGGCGACTGGCGCTACAGCCGCCGCGACGCCGCGGCGATGTGGCTGGCCGGCATCTTTCACGAACGCGACCGCGGCGCGGATTTGCGCCACGTCTTCCGGCAGGCCGAAACCCTGGCGGACGAGTTGCTCGCCCATCTCGACGGGCGGCCCGCCAAGCGCTTCGCGGTCTCGACCCATGTGCGGCACGCGGACGACGAGGGCATCGGGCGGCTCACCGGCTGGTCGGTCGCCTGGCACGACAGCCTCGACGCGATCGACATGCCCGGCCTTGTCGCCATCGAGGCCATCGATCTGCGTTCGCTGGCTCGGCTTGCGCCCGATCCGCTGCGCCGGGCCCCGGCGTGAGCGACGCGGAGGCGCGGGCGGCGGCGGTGCAGACCTGCCTGCGCGGGCTTTTGCCCGAAGATGTCGCGGCCCTGTGCGTTCCGGTGCGCGACGCGTCCCGGGCGCTTTATCCCGAGGAACGCGCGGCCATCGCGCGCGCCGTCCCGCACCGGCAGGACGAGTTTTCCACCGGCCGGATGCTGGCCCGGCAGGCGCTGGCCCGGATCGGCCATCCGCCCGCGGCGATCCCCGCCGATGACCGGCGGCGCCCGGTCTGGCCCGCCGATGTCGTCGGCAGCATCAGCCACAGCTCCGGCCTGTGCGCCGCCGCCGTCGCGCCCGGTGGCCGGCTTCGCGGCCTCGGCCTCGATATCGAGCGGATCGGCGCGGTGCCCGACGAGATCATGGCCGCGATCAGCCATCCCGAGGAGATCGCGCGGCACCGCGCGACGATGCCCGAGGCGCTGTTGCGGACCGTGCTGTTTTCGGCGCGCGAGGCGATCTACAAGGCCTACAACCCGCTCACCGGCAGCTACCTCGACCATCGCGACGTGGTGCTGAGCCTCGGCGGGACCGCCTTTTCGGCCCGGATCGTCGCCGGCGACCGGCCGCGCCTTGGCGGCGCGGACCGGATCGACGGGGTGTTCGCCGAAGCCGGCGGGATGGTCGTGTCGGTGGTGGCCGTGCCGGCCCCGTCGCCCACCCGCTGAACGCGGGTCAGCCGGGCCCCAGCCAGTCGCGCAGAATGGCGATATCGGCCTCCCGCATCCCGTGGCCCGCGCCCGGATAGACCTCGGTCGCGACCGTCGCGCCGAGGCTGCGGAAGACCTCCGCGCTGTCCTCGGCGCGGCGCAGCGGGATATGCGGATCGCGGGCATGGACGGAAATCCACACCCGGCCCGCGCCATGGCCCGGCCCGTAGTCGAAACGCTTCGGCGCATGGCCGTAGAGCGAGGGGTCCGGATCGGTCCCGGCATCGGCGGTGCCGACGAGACCGCCGGAAAAACCGAAGGCCCCGGCCAGCCCCGCCCCGATCCGGGCATGCGCCTCGAGCGCGAGGCAGGCGCCCTGGCTGAACCCCGCCAGCCAGATCGCGCCCCGGCCGATCCCGGCCGCCTCCAGCTCCGCGACCGCTTCGGCCACCGCCGCCAGCCCGCGGGCGACATGCGGCTCCATCTGCGCCGTGGTCGCGAGGAACGAGGTCGGCCACCAGCTGTTCCCCGCCGCCTCCGGCGCCGCCGCCGCGACTCCGGCCAGCCCGGCATGGTCCAGCAACGCCGGCATCTCGGCCGCGCGGCCGCCGCGGCCGTGCAGCAGCACGACGCCCGCGCGCGCGCCGTCGGTGCCCGCCAGGATCATCGGGCCACCGTCAGCGGCGGCAGCACGCGTTCGATCCGGTCGCGGATCGACTCGTATTGCGGCGGCAGCTTCAGCGCCTGGCCCAGCGTTTCGGGCGCCTCGTCGACGGCGAAGCCCGGCGGATCGGTTGCGATCTCGAACAGCACCCCGCCCGGTTCGCGGAAATAGATCGCGTTGAAATACTGCCGGTCGATCACCGGCGTGGTGCGATGGCCGACACTGGCGAGCCGGTCGATCCAGCCCTCCTGCTCGTCCTGCGTCCGGGCGCGGAACGCGACGTGATGGATCGTGCCCGCGCCGGGCCGCGCGATCGAGGGCGCCTCGTCGCGGATCACGTCGACGATGTTGCCCCGCTCCGCGCCCGGCGCGACCAGCCGCTGGCGCGTGATGCCGCCCGCCTGCTCCGATCCGCCATCCTCGTAGCCGAACACGTCGGCCAGCAGGCGGACCGTGCGCTCCGGGTCACGTTCCCACAGGGTGACGGAGTGAAAGCCGTGCCGATCCGTCGCCGCGGCGCTTTCGATCAGTTCCACCGGCGCGCCATCGGGATCACGCAGCGTGATCACCCGCGCCCCGAACCGCTCTTCCGGCCCGGCAAAGTCGATCGCGGCCAGCGCGAGGTCTTCCATCAGCCCGTCGAAGCCGGAGGCCGGGATCGCGTAGGCGTAGGCCGAGGCCATGCCCGGCCCGGCCCGTCCCGGCCCGGCATCGGCGAAGGGAAAGAAGGTCAGGATCGTGCCGGGGCTGCCCGCGGCATCGCCGTAATACAGGTGATAGGTATCGGGCGCGTCGAAGTTCACCGTCTTCTTGACCAGCTTCTGGCCCAGCGTGCCGGTGAAGAAATCGACATTGGCCTGGGCCGGCCCGGAAATCGCGGTGACGTGGTGAATGCCCGGAATGCGCGTCGTCATGGTCTTGCTCCCCTGGCCGGCCCCTGCCGGCGTCACGGGACAAGATAGGGCAGCGACGGCGGTGCGAAATTCCGCAGCACGGCGCGACACCTCTGCACGAATGCACAGAAGCGGCGATCAGCCCGCCAGGAACGGCTCGATCCGCTTCACGATCGCCGGCGCGGTCGGCTTCGGCATCGATCCCCAGCTGCCCAGCAGCTCGCCCGCCGGCCCGATCAGCACCTTGTTGAAGTTCCAGCCCGGTTCGACGCCATGCGCCTCGGCCAGCCAGCGGTAGAACGGATGCGCGTTCCGGCCCTTGACCGGGGTGATATCGGTCATCGGCAGCGTCAGGCCGAAATTGACCTCGCAGAAGTCCTTGACCGCCGAGGCATCGTCGAGTTCCTGGCGAAAATCGTCCGACGGCACCGCCAGCACCACAAGCCCGCGCGGGCCGTAGCGTTGATGCAATGCCTGAAGATCGTCGTATTGCGGCGTGAAACCGCACAGGGATGCGGTGTTGACCACCAGCACCGGCCGGCCGCGCCAGTCATCCATGCTGAGCATGCCGCCATCGATCGAGGCGAAGGTGATCCCCTCCGGCAATGCCGGCCCCGCCGCGGCCGCCGGAACCGCGGCCCCCGCGATCGCCCCCAGAATGATCCCCGCCGCCGCGCGTCGCCCGATCCCGGCCATCGCCGCCTCCGCCCTCGCTTGCCTTGTCCCCCGGCGAGATAGGGCCGCGGCGCGGCGGTTCAACGGCCGCGGATCAGTCGCGGAAGGCCCGATCCTTGACCCGGACCACCGGGCGGATCAGGTAGTCGAGCACGGTCTTGCGCCCTGTCAGGATGTCGACCTGGGCGATCATGCCGGGCAGGATTTCCACCGCCTCGCCATCGGCGTCGAGGATCGCGCTTTCGGTGCGCACCTCGATCGCATAGGCGCTTTCGTCGCGGTCGGGCCGCATCACCGCATCGGCGCCGATCCGCACGATCCGCCCTTCCAGCGCGCCGTAGCGGGCGAAATCGTAGGCGGTGAGCTTAACGCGCACCGGCAGGCCGGGCCGCAGGAAGGCGATGTCGGCGGGCCGGACATAGGCCTCGACCAGCAGCGTGTCGTCGACCGGCACCAGTTCCATCACCGTGTCGCCGGCCTGCACCACCGCGCCGCGCGCCGGCACCGTCACCCGGTTGACGATGGCGCGCACCGGGGCGCGCAACTCGCCGCGCGCCAGCCGTTCGGACAGCGCCGGCATCCGCGCCTCGACCTCGGCCAGTTCGGCGCGGGCGCGGGCCAGGTCGCTCAGCGCCTCGGCCCGGCGCGCGCGGTCGAGCGCGGCGATCCGGTCGTCGATCTCGGCCAGCGCGGCGGCGCCACGCGCCAGGCCCGACCGGGCGCGCACGCGCCGGCCCTCGGCCTCCGCGGCGTTGCGGTTCAGCGCCAGAAGCGCGGTTTCGGGTTCCAGCCGGTTCTCGACCAGCGGTTCGAGGATTTCCGCCTCGCGCCGGAACGAGGCGATCTGTTGCAGCGCGGTGGCCAGATCGGCCTCGGCCTCGCTGCGTTCTTCCTGCCGCTGGAGGCGCTGGGTTTCCAGCACCGCGATCTCGGCCGCGATCTCGGCCTTGCGGGCCCGGAACAGATCGCCCTCGGAGGCGACGATGCCGCGGCCGGCAGGCGTGGCGGGTTCGGGAAACACCGGGTCCGTCCCGGCCACCTCGGCCTCCAGCCGCGCGATCCGGGCGGCCAGCGCGAAGGCGCGCTGGCCCAGTTCGTCGACCTGCGCGGCGGCGAAAGTGCCATCCAGTTCGGCCAGCAGCGCGCCCTCGGCCACCACCTCGCCCTCCTGCACGGCGAGCCGCGCGACGATCCCGGCCTCCGGCGCCTGGACCAGTTGCACCTGGGAGGACGGCACGACGCGGCCATCGGCGCGGGTGACATCGTCGATCTCGGCCCACGAGGACCAAAGCCCCGCCGCGCCGAGGCAGCCGACCAGCAGCAGCAGCAGGGCCGAGGCGCGCCATGGATCGCCGCCGCGCGCCGCGCGTTCGAACGTCGCGATATCCTCGGTCTCAGCCATGCCCGCCCGCCGCGGCCATGCCCGGCGCCTCCGGATGTGCCGCCTTGCGTTCCGCCTCGCGCTCCGCCTGTCGTTCGGCGCGGATCGCCTGCCATTGCGCGCGCGGCGCGTCTTGCACCACCCGGCCCCGGTCGATCACCAGCACCCGGTCGACCAGCGCCAGCAATTGCGGCCGGTGGGTCACGATGATCAGCGTGCGCCCCTCCAGCGCCGGTTTCAGCCGGGCGATCAGCGCGGCCTCGGATTGCAGGTCCATCGCCGCGGTCGGCTCGTCGAACACCAGGATCGGCGGCGCGCCGATCAGCGCGCGGGCCAGGCACACCGCCTGCCGCTGACCGCCCGACAGGCTTTCGCCGCGTTCGGCCAGCGGCATGTCGTAGCCCGCCGGATGCCGGGCGATGAAGTCGTGCGCGCCCGACAGTTGCGCGGCGGCCAGAACCTCGGCGTCGCCGGCGCCGGGGCGGCCGATCGCGATGTTGTCGCGCACCGTGCCGGAAAACAGCCAGGTTTCCTGCAGCACCGCGCCGATGTTGCGGCGCAGGTCGCCCGGATCGATCTGCCGCAGGTCGGTGCCATCCACCGTCACGCGCCCCGCATCCGGCGTGAACAGGCCCAGCGCAAGCCGCGCCAGCGTGCTCTTGCCCGATCCCGACCGGCCCAGCACCGCCACCCGCTCTCCCGCCGCGATCTTCAGGCTCAGGCCCTCGAGTGCCGGGATGTCGGCCCCCGGATAGGCGAAATCCACGGCGTCGAAGGCGATGTCGCCGGCCAGGTGCGGCCGGGCGAGGAACCGGCGCTCCGCCGGACGTTCGCCCTCTTCCCGCATCAACCGGTCCAGGGCGCGGTACGAGGCCCGCGCCTGGTGCATCCGCGCCAGCGTCTGCGCGATCTGCGCCAGGGGGCCCAGGCAGCGGCCGGTCAGGATCACCCCGGCGATCAGCGCCCCCATCGACAGCGCGCCGTCGCGGATCAGGAACACGCCCCAGACCACCAGCGCCACCTGTGCGCCCTGCTGCAGGAAGGTGGTGAGGTTCAGCGCCGCCTGGCTCAGCCCGCGGATCTTCAGCGCGTGATCCGATCCGCGCGCCAGCGCCGCGTCCCAGCGCGCCCGCATCGCCCGCGCCGCGCCGACGGCCTTGATCGTCTCCAGCCCGCCGACGGTTTCCACCAGCACCGATTGCTTGGCCTGGCCGTCGCGATAGCCGCGCTCCACCAGCGCCGCGAGCATCGGCTGCAACACCAGACCGATCACGATCACCAGCGGCACCACCACCGCGGGCACCAGCGCCAGCGGCCCGGCGATGATCCAGATCACCCAGATGAACAGCAGCACGAAGGGCAGGTCGACCAGCGCGACGAGGCTGGCGGAGGTGAAGAAATCGCGCAGCGAGTCGAATTCCCGCAGCGTCGCCACCATGTCGCCGGTCGCGCCGCGCCGCGCCGCCAGCCGCATGTCCAGCAACTGGTCGAAGATCCGCCGGCCGATCGCCCGGTCCGCGCGGCGCCCGGCATGGTCGATGAACAGCGCCCGAAGCGAGCGGATCGCCAGATCGAACAGCAGCGCCAGCGCCACCCCGGCGGTCAGCGCGATCAGCGAGTCGATCGCCTCGTTCGGCAGGATCCGGTCATAGACGACCATGATGTAGATCGAACTGACAAGGCCCAGCACGTTGGTCGCGAAGGCCGCGATGCCGACCTGAACGTAGCTCCAGCGGTTGGCCCAGAGCGGGCCGCGGAACCAGTGCCCGGCGGCCAGCGGCGCCATCCCCGCCTCCGCCAGCGGATCGGCCAACGGGCGCAGCAGCAGCACCCGGCCGTCATGCGCCTCGGCCAGCGCCGCGGCGGGGTGCAGGGCCGCCGGGCCGGGTTCCGCCGGATCCCAGACGAGGATGGTGCCGCCCGCCAGCCGCCGTTCCAGCACCACCGTGCGGCCGCCGCCGAGGAAGGCGATGGCGGGCAGGTGAATCTCTTCCAGCCGGTCGATCCGCATCCGCCCGGCCATCGCGGCGATGCCGGCGCGGCGCGCGGCCTCCACCGCCGCCTCCAGCGTCAGGGCCGGCCCCAGATCGCGCCGCGCGGCATCCAGCGCGGCCTGCGACAGCGGCCGGTCGATCAGCCCGGCGGCATGCGCAAGGCAGGCGGCGAAGGGATCGTCCGGCATCGTCAGGCCCCCGCCCCGGTCACCGCGCGGCCGCCAGCGCCACCGGCGCGGCGCCCGGCAACGGCAGGCCCAGCGCCGACAGAAGCGCGCCGTCCTGCGCCAGCCGCCGCCAGCCGGCCAGC
>JANSXY010000049.1 GCA_024742695.1 Paracoccaceae bacterium
AGCTTCCGGATGATGTTCAAAAGTCCCATGTGGATCACTCCGTTGTCCCCCATCGCCTGTCGCGAAGGGGAGGGTCACATGGGTCAGTTCTCAGTGGAAATCAGGCCGCTACCCGGGTCAGTTCTGAATGGAAATCAACAGGCAAGGTCTTCGATTTCGTTGCACAAGCGCGCAACCGGAAGTGGCACCATTTGCTTCTGACGGGTGTTGGCGGGTTCGATCAGCACGGCAGGGCAAGCCTCACGGTAGCGCCGCGTTCACGCTTCTTCGCGTTCGGCAGGTTGAGAGTGAAGGGCAGGCGGACGATCCGGGGCGGGTCTGCGATGTTGTCAGCGCCCAGCCGCGTCATGGCCGCCGCGATGGACGCCGTAGAGGCGGCCACGTCCGCGCCGGACACGGGTTCGATGGCCAGCCAGACGTGGAAGCCGTTGCCGCTGTCCAAGACCAGAAGCGGGTCGAGTTCGGCCCGCAGGACTCCCACCGTCCGCGTCCAATCTGGGTCCGCAGGCGGCGCGTCCTTGAGGTCGAAGTCCAGAACGACATTCCGCCGGACCGGCACGTCCGACGCGGACGCCGATTGCGTGGTTCCGGCCATTTCCGGACGGCGCGGATTGCACCCTACGTAGAGGTTCCGCACACCCAAATGGTTGCGGATGAAAGCTTCCAGCGCCGCACGCCCGGTCGGGTCGTCCAGCCGTTCACAATGGGACAGTCCACCGCCACCTGCCGGGTCTAGCGCCCGCAGTTCGATCACGTCATCGGGGGCGAAGCCGCGGGCTATGGCGTCCAGCGCCAGCCCGGCAGCGGGGCCAGCCCGCAGCGCGTCCAACACCGCGTCTTTCAGACCATCCGGGGTCAGCAGCCCGATGGCGAAATTCCGTTCGATCTGGGCCGCCCCTGCCGGGTCGATCAGGTCGCGCAGGGCGGCGTTCTGGAGGACGTCAAGCCATTCGTTAACGTGGCAGATAGATTGCCCCGTGAGGGCGTTTCGGGTATCTTTGTTCATGCTTGGTTTTCCTATCGGGGGCCGTTCGCGTGTGCTGGCGCGGCGGCCCTTTCCGTTTCGGGTTTCGGGCGTCAGGCGGCGTCCCGTGACGCCTTCGCGGCCTCGATCCACGTCAGCACTTCCGCTTGCGACCAGGCGGACGCGCGGCCCAGCTTTACCGGTGGGGGGAAACCGCGCCGGCGGACGGCTTCGTAGATCGACGTGCGGCCCAGCCCGGTCAGGTGCTTGACCTCCGGCAGACGCAGAAAGCGGTCACGGGACGGGGGCGGGTTGGTGGTGGAGTAAGCTACGGTCATGGCGTTCGGTCACGGCTGTTGGCGAATGCTCGCGACCATGCCGCACCGTCGTGCTCGTTTCGCGGTGAGGATTTCCCGCGAATCCTCACCCTAACCGTTCGGACGCCATGCCGTTCGAAGCAGGTCTGCAATTGCATTTGCGTCCATGTCGTAGGGGGCGGCGGGCATCTCGCCCCGTGCGGCGGCGCGCGCATCGTCCCCAACCCGGTCAACGGGAAGCCGTTTCGCCCTTGCGACTTCCTTTACCCATCCCCGGAACGTCTCGGGCGGGATGTCCGGCAGAAGCAGCGCCCTGGCCTTTGCCCGCGACATGCCGTCCTTCGCCGCGCGGAAGCAGACCGCGCCAACAAGCAGACGGCGCGCTGCCCGGGCAAGGGCTTCCCAATCGGTTCCGCGCTGGGTTCCCAGGCCGAACAGGTCGGCATGTTCGCCGCCGTTCGATCCGCCCTGACGATTGATCGCCAGGGCACGGAAGGCCGCGCTGGAAAACTCGATAGGCATGATTTCGCCCGGGAATGCCGTCACGCGGGCCAACAGCGCGGACAGGAGCGCCCACTGCCAGCCCTGCCAGAGTTCCGCCGGATCGTCGGGGATCGTCCCCTCACGAGCAACCAGGACCGCCGCGGACATGGCCAGGTCGTCGGACACACCGCGTCCGCAGGCCAGGGACGCCACGAAGCCCCAGAAAGCCGGGCCGTCCAGCCGTCCGCCGTCCGCGTCCGCGGCGTCCAGGAGGTCGTCCAGTGCGGCGTGCAGATCCGTGCGGGTTGCCTCGGCACCGGCTCCGGACAGGATTTCGGCCAATGATCCACCTGTCACGCCGAAGCCTCCCGCCCCCGGCCGAAGGGCAGGATCGTGGCCCCCGTGGCCGGTGCTTCACCCGCACAGACCGCAGCCCATGCCTCCATCATCGGGCGGCGGCGCTCGTGGGCCGATCCACGCATGTAGGCGCGTTCGACGGCGCCCAACTGGTGGGCAAGCTGTTCCTCGATCAACTCGCGCGGAAACTCCGTCTCGGTCGCGGCCCAGGTCTTGAACGATCCTCGCAGGCCGTGAACCGTGCAGGTCTTGAACGCCTCGATCCGCCGGACAAGCATCAGGGCTGCCATTTCGGACAGGGGCCTGCCCCGGTCGTTCGCGAAGACGAATTCGCCTGGCGAGGGAGCCTCGCCGCGCAGGGTCGCGGGGTGACGGCGCTTCGCTTCTGCCAGGATTTCGGTCATGCGGCCCGTGATCGGCACAACGTGGTCACGGCGCATCTTCATCCGCGCCGCGGGGATCGACCAGACCGCCTTGTCCGCGTCAATCTCGTCCCAGGTCGCGAACCGCGCCTCGCCGGTCCGGCAGGCGGCCAGCGTGATCCATTCGACCATCAGCGCCGCGAGGCTTTCGCCCTGTTTCGCCCTGATCGTGGCGACGAAGGTGGGTATCTGGTCGAGTGGCACGGCCGGATGATGTCGCGGGGCCTGCCGGGGTGGCGGAAGGGTCGCGTCGAACTGCCGCCAGGAGGCGGGGTTGTCGCCGCGGAAGTGACCGTTCTGGATCGCATGGGCGAACAGCCGTTCGATCCGTTGCCGGCTGCGGCTGGCGGTGACGGGTTTCGCCGTCCAGATCGGCTTCAGGATCGACAGGATGTCTTCCCTGCCGATCCCCGCAAGCGGCTTGTCCCGCAGGGTCGCGGCATGGGTCCTGAAGGTTGCCTGCCATTGCTGGATATGCGCGGGGTTCGAAAAGCCGGGCAGGACGTTTGGCAGGAAATGCTCGTCCGCGTAGCGCCCGAACGTCATGGCACGTTCGGATGCGGCGCGTGTTTCGTCCTCGGCGCGCTGACGGGCCTCGGTCGCGGCCCGGCGGTCTTCCTCGATCGGGTCGATCCCGCGGGCGAGAAGGTCCCGGGCGGCGGCGGCCCTGTCGCGGGCGGCGGCTAGGCTGACGGCCGGGTAGCTTCCCAATCCCATCGCGCGTTGAGCAGAGGCGCGGCCCTTGGCGGCCTGTTCGGCCCGGAACGCGCGGTCGGGGGAGACGAACTTGAACGACCACTTGCCGGCGGCCTTGCCACTGGCGCGGTAGAGCAGCCCGCCCCCGTCGGACAGGGCGGTTCCCGGGGCGCAGGCGTCGATCTGCTTGGCGGTGAGGCGATGCAGGGGCTTCGGCATGGCGCGGTCTCCCCTCAGTGCAGGCGGCGCGGATCGACCGGCCGGGGGCACAGGTCCACTTCGGCGCGAACGGGCGCGGCGCTGTCGTCCACACGGATGGCCGCGAGCCAGTCCGGATCGTCCATGTGCCGGGCAATTGCGACGATCATGTCTTGCAGCGCGTCCATGTCTGACGCTTCCAGGGTGACGATCAGGGTCGTGCGGGGGGTGGTCATCGGGGATGTCTCCATCTAGTGCCCAGGGGGTTCGGGCACTAGATGGGCACTAAAATTCGACCGGCTGTCGATGGAAACTGGCGAACGCTTGCGGACAATTCACGACGGAGGCGCAAGCAAAATGGCCGCAAATCAGTGGT
This sequence comes from Paracoccaceae bacterium, assembly GCA_024742695.1. Lineage (GTDB taxonomy): Bacteria > Pseudomonadota > Alphaproteobacteria > Rhodobacterales > Rhodobacteraceae > JANSXY01. The sequence continues at coordinate 3,814 of JANSXY010000049.1, forward strand.
TTGTCTGTTTTGTCTGGCAGCAGCCTTGCGCCAAACGGACGACGGCGGACGCCTGTTAGCTGGCCTCTCTGTCCGCCATAAATCTAGATATGTACTTTTTTATCAATGGATTAAGAGCAATCCATTTTGCTTTATGCGCCATTCTGTATGCCTTTTCGTTGTCAGTTCTCCTTGCTCCAGTCTAGTGTCTCGCGCGCGCAGTGCCATTCCGCATCTGACTCTCCGTCTCACCATACTCATTTTGTCGACGATCCGTAGTGGATGCTTGTCTCAATGCGGGCCACTGTCGCGAGCATTCTGCTGATTCAACAGCGCTCGCTGGCGTGCAGCGCGAACTCTGACTGCTGCCGAAGGCAAGTGAGGCGATTGTGAACTCGGTAGCTTCAGCCAGTTCCTGATCAGGTTCGGGATGTCACCAAGTGCGCCGCCAGCCTGAAACCATGGCCGAACTTCAGGCTTTGCAATGGTTGGAATGACCTCTGTAACCGTCTCTGGATGAGTTCGTGCCCGAGGTCTGCTCGGCGGACAAACTCGCCTGATGACGGTGCAGCGACACCGGCCTCCCAAAGCCCCCCCGCCAAGACAGCCGCCGCGATGGCGGCCTGACACCTCAGCCAGCGCCCGTACCGGGAACCGGAGCTTGGCGCGTGGCCATTGCCCTCACAGCGCCAGACGCGGGATTGACCCGGGCGACAACAGGGCGCTAGCATACAGGCATGGACATGTTCGGTCAGGATCATACAGGTTCGGATCTCATCGGCGCCTCGAAATCCGAACGCATCGCGCACACGCTGGAAGAAGAAATCCGCCGGGGCGTTCTGGCCCGTGGCGATGCGCTGGAAAGCGAGAACGCGCTTGTCCGGCGTTTCTCGGTCAGCCGCAGCACGGTGCGCAAGAGCCTGGAGATCCTGCTGGGCAAGGGGTTGATCACGACCAAGACCGGCGTGGGATCCTTCGTCACCTTCGACGGCAAGACCCTTGACGACAGTGCGGGCTGGACGCTGGCCCTGTCGAACGTGGATGTCGAGCTTGAGACCCGCATCCTCCGGCTGGCGCGCGGGGTGATGGACCTGCCCTGCGCCGCCGTTCCGCCCGGCGCGGATTGCCTGATCGTCGACCGGCTGCGCCTGACCGCCCGCAACGGTCGGGGCGTTTCGCTTGAACGCAGCCGCGTGCCCTGGCGCGACGGACTGGACGAGGTGCCGGGCGCCGGGCTGGAAAACGGATCGCTAAGCGCGACGCTGCGGCGCCATGGGCTGGCGGTTGCGGGCGGCGACGAATGGGCCAGCGTCCTGCCCAGCCTGTCGCAGGCCGATGCCGCCCTGATGAACCGCGCGCCCGGCGGCGCGATGCTGCGGCTTCGCCGGCTGACCCGCACGGCGGAGGGGGACATCGTCGAATTCGTCGAAAGCCTTCTCGACCCCGAACTCTTCGGCCTTCACATGGAGTTCTGAGCCTTGGCCGCCACCGATCCCCGGTTCGATCGCGCCTGTGCCACCCTGATCGGCGTGGCGATGGGCGATGCGCTGGGGATGCCGACGCAAACACTGAGCCGGGCCGATATCCGGCAGCACTATGGCCGGATCGCCGGCTTCGTGCCGCCGATGCCAGATCACCCGGTGTCGCACGGGCTGGCAGCCGGCGCGGTGACGGACGACACCGAACAGACGATGCTGCTGGCCGCGCGTCTTGTCGCGGGCGCGGGAGAGATCGACGACGCGGCCTGGGCGCGCGACCTTCTGGACTGGGAAGCCGGGGTCCGGGCGCGCGGGTTGCGCGATCTTCTCGGCCCCTCCACCAAGGCGGCGCTGGAGCGGCTGCTGTCCGGCGTCCCGGCGGCCGAGACCGGACGCGGCGGCACGACGAACGGGGCGGCCATGCGGATTGCGCCGGTCGGGATCATGACGCCGCCGGCGCCAAGGGGCGCGCTGATCGACCGGGTCGAACGCGCCTGCCGGCTGACGCACAACACCGGCGAGGCGATCGCGGCGGCGGCGGCGGTGGCGACGGTGATCAGTTGCGGGATCGAGGGCATCGGGTTCGACGCGGCCCTCGCCCCGGCGTTTCGGGCGGCGGCAGACGGCCAGCGGCGCGGGCATCCGGCCGGCGATACCCGGATCGCCGAGCGCCTGGCCGAGGCCGTGGCGCTGGCGGACGAAACCGGGTCGGAAGCCGCCCTGGCGGATCGGATCGGCACCTCGGTCGCCTCGCACCAATCGGTGCCGGCGGCCTTCGGGATCGTCCGGCTGGCCGGTGGCGATCCCTGGCAGGCGATGCTGCTGGCGGCGAACATCGGCGACGATACCGACACCATCGGCGCGATCGCCGGCGCGATGGCCGGCGCCTGCCGAGGGCGCGCGGGGTTTCCGGCGGCGGCAATCGCCACGCTGGATCGGGTCAACGGGCTGCAGATCGAGACCACGGCGGCCGCGCTGCTGGCATTGCGCGGCGAGGCGGCATGCATCTCAGGCCCGCGGGAGACGGCGCCATGACCGGCCGGCTTCTGCAGATGTCGGGCGTGGTCGTGGACCTGATCTACGATGTCGAAGAGGTGCCGCGGGCCGGCGATGAGGCCATCGTAACAGGCTTCGCGATCGCGCCAGGCGGCGGGTTCAACGCGATGGTCGCGGCCCGGCGCGGCGGCATGTCCGTCTGCTATGGCGGGGCGATCGGTACCGGGCCCTTCGCGCAGATCGTCGCCGACGGCCTGAACGCCGAGACGATCGCCTGCCTGCGGCGTCCCGATCCGGGGCGGGACCAGGGCTGTTGCACGGTCATGATCGACCGCGCCGGCGAACGCACCTTCGTGGCAAGCGACGGGGCGGAAGGCCATATCACGGAAACCGATCTCGCGCGGATCGATTTCTCGGCCTTCGACTGGACGCTGCTGTCGGGCTACGCGCTGCACTACGCCGGATCGCGCGACACCCTCACCGCCTGGCTGCGCGACGGCGCGAACGTAGCGCGGCTGGTCTTCGATCCCTCGCCGATCGCTGCGCGACTGGACCGGGCCGCGCTCGGGTCCGCGCTGGAGCGCGCCGAATGGGTGAGCGCGAACCGGCAGGAGGCCGCGGACCTGACCGGAGAGACCGACGCGGCAGCGGCGGCACGGGTGCTGGCGCACGGCCGCAGCGGTGGCGCGGTCGTGCGTGACGGGGCCGCCGGTTGCCTCGTCGCGACGGCAGAGGGCTGCACCCGGGTCGCGGGGTTTCGCGTCGATGCGATCGACACCAACGGCGCGGGCGACACCCATGTCGGCAGCTTCATCGCGGCCCTGCACCGCGGCGGCGATCCTCTGGAGGCGGCGCGCCAGGCCAATGCGGCCGCCGCGTTGTCGACAACGAAGAAGGGGCCGGCCACCGCGCCGATGCCCGAGGCGGTGGCGCGGTTCTTGCAGGACAGACAGGCGAACCTGACGGCAGCAGGCTAACGAAGACACAACAGGGAGACGACAATGACCAGAACGATGTTCCACGCAACGGCGATGGCGCTGGCGGTCGCGGGATCGACCGCGGGCGCGGACGAGATCAGGGTGCTCAACTGGCAAGGCTACGGCACCGACGCCGACTGGGCGGTGGCCGCCTTCACCCAGGCGACCGGCCATACCGTCGTCCATGAATACTTCAACTCCGAACAGGAGATGCTGACCAAGCTGCGCACCAATCCCGGCGCCTACGACGTGGTGCTGATCAATGCCGCGTTCACGCCGCAGGCCCAGGCCGAGGGCCTGATCGGCCCGATCGACACCGCGAAGATCGCGAACCTCGCCGACGTGCCCGCCGATCTGACCGGCAACGCGGATCTGAACGCGGGCGGCGCGCTGCACGGCGTCCCCTGGACCTGGGGCCTGACCTCGTTCGCCGTCAACACCACCGCGTTCGATACGCTGCCGACCTCGATCGAGGTGTTCTGGGATCCCGCGCATGCCGGCAAGGTCTCGATCCGCGACGACGCGCTGGAGGCGATCCAATTCGCCGCCATCGCGACCGGCCAGGATATCAACGACATCGCCGATCTCGACGCGGTGAGGGACAAGCTCGCCGCGCTGATGCCGCAGATCCGGACCTATTGGGGGTCGGAGAACGACTGGAACCAGTTCATGGCGGCGGGTGATCTCGACGTGGCGACGTTCTGGTCGGGGTCGGCCAGCCGGTCGATGGAATCCGGCCTGCCGGTGCAGTTCATCGTGCCTGAAGAGGGGGCGATCGGCTGGCTCGACGGCCTGTCGATCCCGGCGTCCTCGACCAGGACCGACGCGGCGCATGCCTTCATCGACTGGATGATCGACCCGGAGTTCTACGTGAGATGGGCGGCCGAGGGCGCGCCGGCCTCGGCCAACGCGAAGGCGGCGGCGGCGTTGCCGGAGGACGCGTTCAACAAGCGCGTGCTGGGCGATCCCGAGGTCGTGGCGCGGGTTCAGTTCCAGCGCCCGGTGCCCGACGAAACGCGAGAGGCCTATCTGGCGCTGTGGCAGGAACTCAAGGCCGCCCAGTAAAAGGGCGCCGGGCCGCCGGGGAGGGCCGCATGTCGGCAGCGCTTGCACCGCGAGACAGGCTCAGGCTGCTTGGCCTGCTCACCCCGGCCTACCTTTGGCTGACGGTGGCGATCTTCTTGCCACTGTCGGCCATGCTGTTCTTCAGCCTGCTGTCGGATGTGCCCTTCGGCGATGCGCCCTGGCACGTGACCGCCGACAACTACCTCGCCTTTTTCCAGACGACGACCTATGCCAAGCTTTTGTGGAAATCGATCAAGCTGGGCCTGATGGTCACGCTGGCTTGCGTGCTGGTCGGCTATCCCTGCGCCTACGTCTTGGCCAAGACGATACGCGGCCGGGCGCGCGAGGCGCTGTTTCTGCTGGTGATCCTTCCGTTCTGGTCGAATTCGCTGGTCCGGATCTTTTCCTGGGCGATCGTGCTGCGCGGCAACGGGGTGCTCGAGGTCGGCCTGAACGCGATCCTGCCCTTCGAGGTCGACGTGAACCTGATGTTCTCGACCCCGGCGATCGTGATCGGGCTGGTGCATTCCTACCTGCCCTACGTGATCCTGACATCCTATCTCGCGCTGCAGGCGATCGATGACAGCCTGATCGACGCGGCGCGCTCGATGGGGGCCGGCAAGCTGACGATCCTGCGGCGGATCGTGCTGCCGCTGTCGCTGCCCGGCCTGGTCGCCGGTGCGGTCCTGGTTTTCGTGCCGGTCGTCGGGTCGTTCATGGAACCGCGAATACTGGGCGGGCGGGTTGGCACCTACTACGGCACGGTGATCGAGGATCAGTTCGTCGCGGTCTTCAACTGGCCGCTCGGCGCGGCCCTCTCGTTCATCCTGCTGGCGGTCGTGCTGCTGATCCTGGCGGTGACGAGCCCGGTTCTGCGGAGGGCGCAGGCGTGAACGGGCGGTTTCTGACGATCGCCGGCAGGATCTGGCTGGGCGCCATCCTCGTCTTCCTCTACGCGCCGATCCTGATCATGGCGCTGATGTCGTTCAACGCCTCGCCGTTCTACCAGTTGCCGTTCGAGTTCTCGACCCGCTGGTACCAGGCGCTGGGCGCGAATGCGGAAATCAGGGAGGCTGCCCTGCGCTCCGTGCTGATCGCGCTGGTGACGACGACGATCGCCACCGTGCTGGGCACCGCCGCCTCGATCGCGCTGTTTCGCTACGAGTTTCCCGGCAAGCAGGCCCTTCGGATCCTGCTGTTTCCCCCGATCGCGATTCCCTGGCTGATCACCGGCACCGCGATGCTGATCTTCTTCTTCGGCATCGGCATGGGGCGCGGCACCCCGGCCGTGATCATCGGGCACGTGGCGCTGGCCCTGCCCTACGTGATCGTCGTGGTCAGCGCCCGGCTGGCAACCTTCGACGCGACGCTGGAGGACGCGGCGCGCGCGCTTGGCGCCGGGCCATGGATGGTGACGCGCCGCGTGACGCTGCCCTGGATCGCACCAGGGATCATCGCGGGCGCGTTGTTCGCCTTCGCCGTCAGCTTCGACCAGTTCGTGGTGTCGTATTTCCTGTCCGAACCGGGCGACGCGACCCTGCCGGTGCTGATCTACACCGCGATCCGCAAGGGGTTCACACCCGAGATCAACGCGGTCTCGACCATCATCATCGTGGTGTCGATGCTGGTGATGCTGATCGCGGCCCGGTACTCGAAGTTCGGAGGAGAGCGCTGATGGCCGAGGTTCGCGTCGAGCACGTCACCAAGACCTTCGGCGACTTCCGGGCGCTCGACGACGTGACGATGGACTTTCCCGATGGCGGATTCTTCGGCCTGCTGGGGCCGTCGGGAAGCGGCAAGACCACGCTTCTGCGGGCGATCGCCGGCTTCCTGTTCCTCGATGCCGGGCGCATCCGGATCGGGGCCGACTGGGTCGAGGACGTGCCGGTGGAGAAGCGCGAGATCGGCATGATGTTTCAAAGCTACGCGCTGTTTCCGAACATGACGGTAGCCGACAACGTGGGGTTCGGCCTGCGGGTGCGCCGCGTCGGCGCCGCCGAGGAGCGGCGGCGGATCGGCGAGGCGCTGGATCTCGTCAGGCTGGGCGACTTCGGCGACCGCAAGCCGCACCAGTTGTCCGGCGGCCAGCGCCAGCGTGTGGCCCTTGCCCGCGCGATCGTCACCAACCCGCGCGTGCTGCTGCTCGACGAACCGCTGTCGGCACTCGACAAGGCGCTTCGCGTCGACATGCAGATCGAACTGAAGCGGATCCAGCGCGAGATCGGGATCACGACGATCTTCGTGACCCACGACCAGGAAGAGGCGCTGGCCCTGTCCGACAAGATCGGCATCCTGAAGGATGGCCGGATGATCCAGGCCGGACCGCCGCGCGAGGTCTACCGAAACCCCATCGACATCTTCGCGGCGGAATTTCTTGGCGAGGCGAACATCCTGCGCCGGCCGGGCGGAAGCCTGCCCTCGGGTGGCGTCATCCATCTGCCCGCGACGGCGACGGACGCGTCGGCGCTGGCGGTTCGGCCCGAGAACATGACCCTGTCGGCCACCGAGCCGGCGGCGGACGGCCTGTCGAAGATGAGCGGCATCCTCGCGCAGCGCGTCTTTTCGGGCGCACTGGGCATCTGCCTGGTCGAGCGCGACGGAAACGTCGTCAAGGTCATCGCGCGGGACGAGGACCTTCCCGACATCGCCGAGGGCGACACGGTCTGGATCAGCTGGAAGCCGGAGCACACGATCGTCATCCCCGGCGGCTGAGGCCGGGCCGCGCCGGCGATGCAGGTCGGCGACAGCCCCACGCGGCCGGCGGGGCCGATGCCGGCCGCCGTTCTGCCGGGCACAGCAGGCCGCCGTGACGATGATCTCGACCTTCAGATCGGCCCGGGCAAGCCGGGCCGCGCCGCAGGCGCGGGCCGAGGCATGGCCCTCGGGCACCCTGGCGTCCCAGACGGTGTTCATTCCGGCAAAAGCCGCTGTCCACTCGTCCGTCCACAACCACTTCAACCAGGGCCGAAGCCTCTCCCGCCGGGACCATTTAAAGATCAACCGCGCCGTCGCTCTCGCCGAGTGGCGGACGCTTCTTGCCGCCTAACGCAGGATGGGTAGGGCAAACAGACACTGGTTCGAACTAGTCTGACAGCACCGCTTGGAGTATCAGAGCGCCGCGCCTGCCGCACGCTCGGCCAGCATCGCTCGACCCAGCGCAAGGTTCCGCAAGGCCGCCCGGATGAAGATCGTCTGACGGCGGACATCATCGAACTGGCGACGCAGTATGGCCGCTACGGCTACAGGCCGGTGACGGCTCTGCTGAACCAGGCGGGCTGGCACGTGAACCACAAACGGGTCGAGCGGATCTG
>JANSXY010000024.1 GCA_024742695.1 Paracoccaceae bacterium
CACGAACATCCCGTTGATCAGCCCCAGATCGTTCTGGTTCTTCAGGCAGATGATCTTCTCGGCCGGCCCGGTAGGCAGCCAGGTCCCGCCGAGACCGGCCGCCGCGCGCATGGCGTTGTTGATCTGCAGCCGCGTGGCGTTTAGCCCGCAGATCAACTGGCCGCCGCGCAGCGCCTGCTCCGGCGTGATGTCGCCCTTGCGGAGCTTTGCGACATGATCGTCATAGACGCCGAAGCCGATGGGCCGGCCCTCGCGCGCCATGGTAGCGAGGCGGATGATCGCGCTCTCGGCCGCCTGGCGGTGGATCTCGGTCAGCATCACGTCCGGCTCGTCGCGGGTGAAGGCGCCTTCGCCCCGGATCGGCGGCAGTTGGCCCGGATCCCCGAGGACGAGGATCGGCTTGCCGAAGCTCATCAGGTCGCGCGCCATCTCCTCGCCGACCATCGACACCTCGTCGAGCACGATGAGCCGAGCGTCGGCCGCGTCGCTCTGCGGGTTCAGCGCGAAGCGCGGGTGCTTCATCGCCGAGAGCCCCTGGCGCATTGCCTCGATCGCGGCATCGGCCGTGGTGCGCGCGAACCCGGTGAGACGACGCGCGTCGCGCTCGGCCACCGCGATCTTCCGGGCGGCGTCCTCGATCTCCTCCTCGGTCGACTCGATCACCGAGTAGATCAGGCTGTGGATGGTGCGCGCCGGCGTGCCCTTGCGGGTCAGCACCAGCGCGGCCTTGCCGGTGAAGGTCGCGGTCACGACGCCGGGCACGCAGCGGCCGTCCCGTGCGCTGCGGTGGGGCGAGAGACCCAGTTCGTCGAGCGCGAACTTCAGGACGGTGCTCTTGCCGGAGCCGGCATAGCCGAACAGGCGGAACACCTGCTGCTGCTCTGTGCGGGTTTCGAACCACTTCTTGATCTCGCGGATCGCGGCGGCCTGCGTGGCGGATGGGGTGAATTCTGTCATCGCGGCTCTCCCCAGCACCGTTTCGCCCAGGCGCAGGGGGCATGCCACTTGCCGGCCGCCATGCCGCCCCGGCAGAGGACCGCCGTGGGCTCAGCCGCGGCGCGCGGCAGCCATTCCCCAGCCTCGGAGGCCCGAACCACGGCGACGGCGCGGTCCGACATTTCCTGCGCGAGATGGGCGTCGAAGGGCACGAGCTCGGCGTGCAGCTCCATCGTGTCACGGTTCAGCGCGGTGAAGAGCGCCGGGGCCGGCACCTCCATGTAGGCCTGATAGAGTGCGATCTGCGCCGCATAGACCGGCCGCGCCAGGCTGACGCCGCGCTTGACCACGTCCTTCCAGCTGGCGGCGCCGAGCGCCTTGTTCTCCCACAGCGCGGGATAGTCCATCGCGACGGGGCCCGAGACCAAGCAGCCGTCGATATGGCCCTTGAAGCGCCCGCCGAGGGCCTCAAACCCGAACTGGCGGCCGTCGGGGCGCTCGGTCCGCAGGTCGAACCCGGCGATCCGGAACCAGCCCGCAACAATGTCCTCGGCCTGGTGGCCCGCCTCGAAGATGCGCAGCGTGCGCGGCGCGAACTCCTGGCCTTCGTCCTTGGGCACCGCGAGGAAGTCGTACTGGATCTGGCGCAGGCAGTCGCGGCCGAGACCCGAGGAACTGACATAGGTGCGCGGACGCTCGGCGCGATGGCGCGCGGACAGCGCCGTGTCGATGGCGGCGGAGACGGCTTCGGCAATGGGCGGACGTGGTGCGCCGGCGCCGTAGAGGAAGCCCGAGCCATGGTTGAGGTCGATCATCGCTCGCGCTCCCAGAACCCGCCGGCCTGCGCGATACAGGTCAGCTTGTGGAACTGCGCGTCCGTCAGCCGGGCGCTGTCGCCGAACCGCGCGAGCTTCTCGCGGAGGCTGTCGCAGAACTCGATCTCGAAGTCGGTGACAGCGTTCTCGGTGGCCGCCTCGAGCAGGTGCGACCAGCTGCAGGACGCGGTGTCGTCGTTCAGGTCGATCATCGCACGCCCCCTCAGAACGGAATGGGGTCGTCGAGGACCGTGCCGGTGCGCTCCTTGCGCGCGGCCTGATCCTGCATGCTTTCGATGTAGCCGGTGACCGCCGCCTCGATCAGGCGGTCGATGTCCTCGGCGCTGCGGTGGAAGAAGGGCTCCATGAGCCCGAGATCCGTAAGCGCTTCGGCGAAGAGCGTTCGCGCATCGCGGATCGCCTGCGCCTCGCGCGCGGTCTTGTCGATCATGCCGTTGTTCCTTCGGGCAATGGCGCTGCCCACGTCCTGACAGCGGCGCGAGCAGAAGCGGTGGTATGGATGGCGGTCCCAGCGGAGACCGTGGCAGTAGCCGAAGCCGCGCGCCTCTCGGGCGCAGACGGCGCAGAGCGCTACCCGAGCAAGAAGCTCCCGATCGGGTCCTCGGGCGGCCAACCCGCCCGCTGGAGCTTTTCGGACTGGAGCACGATCCAGCGCGAGATCGCGTTGCTGGCCATGGCTTCGAGGTCGCCGAGGCTGAGGCTTGCGATGGGGGCGTGAAGTCTTCCTCGGGCCTCGAGCCATCGTCCGATCTCCAGCGCCGCCTCGCGCGTCACGTGCGCCTGCCATTCATCCGGGGTCATCGGCCCGGCCGGATCGCGCCGGGCTTCGGGCGGCGGCGAAGGCCGGGTTGACCTCCGCCGCCGTGCTGCCGACCGCGCCTCACCCATTGAGCCAGGCGGGCATGCTGGTCGCCGGCGCTCCGCCCGACGCGGACGGCGGGGACGCGGGCGACTGCTGGGCGGGCGACTGCTGCGTGGGCTGCGGCGCGGGCGCCTGTGCGCCCCAGGCCGGAGCCGCCGCCGGGGCTTGCGGTTGCGCACCCCATGCCGGCGTGGGCGCCTGCCAGCCCGGCGCCGGCGCGCTCGTGGCTTTCCGCGGCGGGGCGTTGACGGGCTCCGGGGGCACGGTTTCGCCGCGCATGATCGCAGCATGCTGCGGCTCGTCGGGCAGAACGACATTCGCGATCCGGTTCTGGTCGCGGTATTGGGGGTTGGAGGCCGGCTCCACCATGATCCGCGCGGCGAAGACGATGCCGTCGAGATGTTTGAGCCCGGGCAGCACCCTCTTGGCCTTGGCGTCGGGGCTTTCGTCCCTCGGATCGAGCCCGAGAGCGCTGTCGACCATCGCCCGAAAGGTGGATTTCGAGATCTTCCAGCCGATCGACCGGCCCTTCTCGTCGAGCTTGCCGCCCGCCACGGTGAAGCTTTGCCAGAACTTCCGCCGGGCATGTGGGCCCTCGAGGATGGTGAACTCGCAGTCCAGCATCTTCGCGTCGCTCGACTGCGAGGCCTTCAGGAGTTTCGCGTCCATCGGCGTGGCGCCGTCGACGCCGCCAGGGCGCACGGTCAGGCGGACCTTGGCGAAGGTGCCGTCGGGGATCAGCTCGCCGATGGGGGCCATCTGCGGCTGGGCGTCGTTGAGATCGTAGCTCATGGTTTCAGTCCTTTGCGTCTGGATCAGGAAGGGGTGGCGGGGTGAGCGAGTGCGCGGCCGTCGATCTTGGCGATCAGCGCGCCGAGATCGGGGGCCTCGGTAGTGTCGAGCCGGCCGGAGCGGTCCTTGGCGGGAAGGCCCCACGGGTTGCCGGAGCGGCAGACGAGCCGGCGCTCGGCAGAGGTCTCGTCGAGGGTCCAGTCGCCCTTGGCATCGCGACCGAAGAGCTGCATGGAGACCACCTGGTCGACGATGCCCGGTAGTTCGCGCCCGGCCTTCGTGCCCTCCATCTGCGGCTGCCATGTCGCCGTGCCGAACTCGTCGGTGACCTTCTCGAGCACGCCCACGAAGATCACCGTCTTGCCGCGGGCGTGCTGGAGATGCTTCAGCGCCTGGATCACCTCGCGGCCGAGCAGTCCGTAAGCGCCCCGGACATCGGGCTTGCCGGTCCGCTCGGAGAAGGCCTCGGGCTGCTGGCGGGCATAGGCCATGGCCTGCCGCGTCAGGTCGGTGATCGAGTCGACGAAGACGATCCGCTTCCGGGCGAGGAAATCCTCGATGCCGGTGCCGAGATACTGCTGCTGCAGCCAGGCGTGATACTCGGCGCCGTACCAGGACTGCGGATGCTGCGCCGGGTCGTGCCCGCCGATCAGCACGGCGAGGTCGCGGAAATCGGTGAAGCTGCGCACCGGTATCGAGTCCCCGCGCCAGTCCTGCACCGACTTCAGGCCCGCTTCGAGGTCGAGGCAGACTGTGTCCTCGGCGGGCAGCGTCTTCAGGAGCGTCGTCTTGCCGACGCCGGGCGGGCCGAAGATGGCGAGCGAGGTCTTGTTCTCGGCGGCCGAGAGCCGTTCGTCGGCGGTGATGATGCGGAAGGCCATGGGGTTCTCCGGGGTGTGAATTCAGGGGGCGCGGCGGCGGGGGAGACCGGGTGCCGAAGGGGAACCTGCCCGGCGTTGCCGACCGGGCGTCCCGCCGCCGCGCGTCACCGGTCTCGAGCCTCGAGCCGGAAGACGGGTTTGCCGGTGGTCTCGCTCCGCGCGTCCGCGAATCCCTCGCGCATCGCCGCGGGCCAGGCGCCGAAGCGCCGCTCGGGCACGCGATAGGCGATCTCGAGATACTCGGTCGGATCGTCGCCGGCGGCGCGGATGCGCTCGGCCATCTCCGCCAGCCGGTCCTGATCCCAGGACACCTTCTTGGGCAGGTCCGCGACGATCACGACGCCATCTTCCTCGACGCGCACGGTACCGCTGGTCTTGCCCCGAGCGGCCCGTTCCGCCGCGGCGGCGGGCTCGTAGCGCTGCGCGATCCCGGCTTCGAGCCGGTCCCGCAGCCGCTTCACTCGGGCGGTCTCTGCGAGCGCCGTAGTCTGCAGATCCAGCAGCATCTCGGGCGGCAGCGCCGCGATATCGCCGACGGCGAACCCTTCGAGATCGTCGAAACGGGGGGCGTTGTCGGGGTGCGGCATGGCGGGAACTCCGATGGAGGGAAACGGAACGGCCATCATGCGGCCTCGGCGTCTTCGATGAGGCGGGCGAGCGGCACCGGCGTGCGGCGCGGTTTGGTCCGCGCGATGGCGAGATAGGCGAAGCGGTCCAGACCGAGCCGCACCTGGACGAGGTGGACGAGGCCAGCCTCGAAGGCCCGGTGCGCGGCGCCGGCCAGCGCGGCCAGCCTGCGGCGGTCCGGTTCCGGCAGCGTCGAGATCACGGCCGTCGTGTCGATTCCGAGGAACCCGCGGTGGTATTCCAGCCGGTCGCCGGGCATCGCCTGTCCGATCCAGGCGCAGAACTCGATGTCGGTGAGCGGCCGGGGCCGCGCCGGGGTGAAAGCTGTTGGGGGCATGACAAGCATCTCCATGTCCTCCCTCTACTCACGCGGCTTCCGAACCGTCCCACCGCCCCCCGAGCCCGCGCATGGCGAGTTCGAGCCGGAGGCGTGCGAGGCGGCGGTAGAGGGCGGAGCGGGAGATGCCGTCGCGGCCGATCAAATCGGCGACGGCGCAGGTGCCGAGAGCCGCGCAGAGCCCGCGGACATCCTCCGGCAGGTCGGCGAGCGCCCGGGCGAGATCGTGGCGGGTCTCCACGTCCGCCGCGGCGCAACGATCCTGGCCATGCCAGGCGGCCAGCCCGGCCGTCTCCGCCAGCAGGCAGCCCAGCGGCTCGGCGCTGCCGGCGCCGGGCGCGTCGAGCGACAGCACCGTGCCGCCCTGCGCCCGGCGCTGGCGATGGTGCCGGATCGCAATGCGCGAGCACTGGTTACGGAGAACCAGACCTGCGAAGGCGCCGATGCTCCCGCGGCGCTTGTCGAAGCCCGGCAGCCGGCAGATCACATCGACCAGAAGATCCTGGCGGAGATCGTCGAGATCGGCGGCGGGAAGGGCCAGCTTGCGATGCAGGCGTCGCGCCGCGACGTCGGTCTCATCGATCAGCGTGGCGAGGTCGGAGGGGGAAAGCGGGGGATACATCGGTGAAAGCCTCGGAACATCGTTTCTGATGCTCCGAGACTGCCGGCCTTCGCCGGGCCGCCGGTGTGATTGGCGTGTGTTTGATGTGTGCCGGGTGTGTGATCGACGGCACTCAGTCCTCTATGGCGACCTCTGACGACGCGAGGCCAAGGCGGTACCCGCGCGACCGGACGGTCTCCACGAGCGTTTCGACCGACTCTTCCGAGAGCCCGCAGGTGACCAGGGCCCTGCGCAGGTCCCGGACGATCTCTCGCGGTGTTCGCTGAAACTGCGCCTCGATCTCCTGCGCCTTGAGCACGGGGGCGCGCTGCACCGACCGTTCGACAAGCATTCTGAAAAGAGCGAACATCTGTGGGGCAAGATCGAGGCGGCGACCGTCCAGCACCGCGAACTGCCCTTGGCGATGCAGGACGAGCCTTACACCGCCGGTCGGTATGCACCCATCGTCAAGGATCAGGCGGTCGACGCCCTCCGGATCTGCCTTGATCACGTCGGCAAGCGCCCGGACCTCGATCCCGGCCTCGCGTAGCCGCAGCATCAGTGCCGGCTCCGGCTCCTTGGCGATGATCGTCAGCGGCCGCGGCGCCGCCGCGGACTTCAGCGCGAGGATTGTGCCCGGCGCCTCCAACCGGTCCGCGACGTCGCACAGCATGAACACCCGACCGGCAGGCCCGGAGCCGATCGCCCAGACTCCGTCCACGACTGTGGTGACGGCCCCGGCGAGACCGCCGCTCGCGCCGATCTGCCCCGCAAGCCGGTTGGAATCGACGCCGAACCGCGTCAGGTCGCCATTCTCAAGCACCACGTCCTCTGCCGGATCGTGCGGACAGCATGCGCGCAGTTCGTCGCCGATCTGCCGGATCGGGCGAACATCGAGGCCGCAATCACAATGCGCACAGACCGACCAGCTGTCCGCCTTCGGATGCTCGATCAGCACCCGCTTCCTCAGCAGGCGCTCGACCTCGCGCTCGGGAAATCGGCGCAGCGCCCGGCCCGAGATCGAGACCTGCGGGCCGCCGTCACTCAGCCGCGTCCACAACCATGCCAGCATCGCGGTCCTTCTCCAGCCCGTGGCGCGCGATCAACGTGTGGATCGCCTTCTCGAACCGCGTCCGACGAAAAGCGAGCGTGCCCGGCGGTTTCAGCTTCACGGTAACCTGCGCAGGCCGCTTACCCTCCGACTTGAAGAAGACGCGGAACGAGATCTCGCCGAGCCGCCAGCCCTTGCCGAACTGCACTTCGCTGCCCTTGAAGTGCCGCAGCGCGCCGGTTGCGTCCTTCGACTCCCAGGTCCGGACGTAGCGCCATTTCGCCTCGTCCTCGTCCCACTCGAAATGATCGGCAGCAGCGGCCACGATCCGCACGTCGAGGATGCGGTCGTCGTAGCGATGATCGAAAGCGAAGTCGGGGCCGGCCTCGCTGATCGGATCGAGGGTATAGAGATCGCGTGCATCCTTGCCCGAGAAGAAGCCGGGACGGCCAAGGACGTGCTTGGCGAAGATCTCGGCCAGATCCGCCTGCTGGGCCTTCACGACCCCGCCGATGAACAACCGGGCCTCTGGCGGCGAGTAGCGCAGCGTGGCGTAATTCACGGCGCGAAGCGGAATGATCTTCTCCTGGTCGCCGTCCACCACTGGTGTCGTCGCGACCGGGGCGCCGTGGCTGACGACGAGGTTGATCTCGCCGTCCTCCTCGTAGGGACCGAGGCGGCAATACTCACCCTGGAGATCACGAGCGAAGAGCTTCATCGCCGCGACCTTGAATGCCTCGGTGATCTCCGCGGTCAGGTCGGCGCTGACGTCGCGCTCCGGCCCGCGAAATTCGGCCAGCGCTGTCGGGGCCCGCAATGCGTGGAAGTCGGCTGCCGCCTCGAAGACGCTCTTGTGATGCAGGTAGGTGTGCAGCGCGACATGCTTCGGGTCGTGCCTGGCGGGTGCCGAATCCTTCTCGTCCGGCTCGGGATCGGGATAGAGCGCCACGCCCTGTCGCCGCGCCTCGTTCAGGATGATCTGCATGCCCTCGTTGCTGCCAAGGTCTGCCACCCTGTGAAGATCGGCCACCATGCCCTCGTTCCAGGCCGTGACTGCCCCTTCGAAATGCTTCGCGAGCGCGGTTCGGACCGCGAAATCTTCGCCGTCGAAATCGATGGGCACGTCCTCCGGCTCGAAATGCCGTGCGAAGAGTTCCTTGATGAGGCCCAGATCGATGGTCTTCAGGAACTTCGGGTTGACGAATTTCTTGAGATCGGAACCCATATACTCACCTCGCTAATGCCGGACATGTTCTGATTATGTTCTACCCGACAGAACAACCATGAGTCGAGTCCGTGGCGCCTCCACCCATGCCTGTCCCGGCTACGTGGGACGGTTCGCGAATGCGGTGAGTAGGAGAAGGGCGAGACCTCACGGACCCGCCCTTCATGAAACGCCCCAATCCCCTGCCGCCCGACCAGATGACGCCCGCCGAACGCCGCGCCGAGCTGTGCGGCCTGCTGGCGCTCGGGCTGGTCCGCCTGCAGCTGCGGGAACAGGGCGAACCTTCTGACGATACTGGAGAAATTCGCCTACACTCTCCGGCCGACCAATGCCGTCATGCAACTCCAACTCACCGGAGAACCGCATGACGACCCACGATCCCATCCCCGCGCGCCTGGCCGCGCTCAAGACCGCGACGACGCCGGAACTGAAGGCGCAGTGGCGCGACCTGTTCGACAGCGAGCCGCCGCCGTTCAACCGACGCTACCTGGAGAGCCGGCTGGCCTATCGCATCCAGGAGCTCGCCTATGGTGGCCTGAAGCCCGAGACGATCCGGCGGCTGGAGCGGCTGGGCGAGGAACTCGACGGCGGCGACCGGAAGAAGAGCCGCATCCGCGCGGACACCATGCCCATCGCCGGCACGCGGCTGATCCGCGAATGGCAGGGCGTCGAGCACGTTGTCACGGTCACCGCTGATGGCTTCGACTGGCAGGGCCGGCCCTACAAGTCGCTCTCGGCCATCGCGCGCGCCATCACCGGCACGCGCTGGAACGGCTGGGTGTTCTTCGGACTGAAGAACCGGAGGGCGCGGACATGACGGACGTGAAGGTCAAACGACGCTGCGCGGTCTACACCCGCAAATCCTCCGAAGAAGGGCTGGAGCAGGAATTCAACAGCCTCCACGCCCAGCGCGAAGCCTGCGAGGCGTACGTCGCCAGCCAGCGCTCCGAGGGCTGGGTGCTTGTGCGGGACCATTATGACGATGGGGGCGTCTCCGGCGGCACGCTGGAACGGCCCGGCCTGAAGCGGCTGCTGAAGGATATCGAGGACGGGCTGGTCGACGTCGTCGTGGTCTACAAAATCGACCGCCTTAGCCGCTCGCTCGCCGACTTCGCCAAGCTGGTCGAGGTGTTCGACCGGAACAGCGTGACCTTTGTCTCGGTGACGCAGTCCTTCAACACGACCACGTCGATGGGCCGGCTGACACTGAACATCCTGCTGTCCTTCGCGCAGTTCGAGCGCGAGGTGACTGCCGAGCGCATCCGCGACAAGGTCGCCGCCAGCCGCAGGAAGGGCATGTGGATGGGCGGGGTGCCGCCCTATGGATACCGGGTCGAGAACCGGAAGCTCGTGATCGATGACGAAGCCGCTGAGCACGTCCGCTGGATCTTCGCCCGCTTCCTTGAGATCGGGTCCTGCACGGAACTGGCGCGTGAAGTCGCGAAACGCGGCATTCGCACGCCGCGGGGCAACCGGATTGACAAGAAGTACCTCTACCGGATGCTCAACAATCGCGCCTACATCGGCGAGGCGGTCCACAAGGGCGAGGGCTATCCCGGTGAGCACGACGCCATCATCGACCGCGAGACGTGGGACCGTGTCCATGCGATCCTGCAGGAAAGCCCGCGCAAGCGCGCCGCGCGGACACGTGCCGAGACACCCGCGCTGCTGAAAGGGCTGCTGTTCGGCCCCGATGGCGCAGCGTTTTCGCCGAGCCACACCCGCAAGGGCGACAGGCTGTACCGCTACTATGTCAGCCAGACGGTGCTAAAGCATGGCGCCGGATCCTGCCCGGTCGGCCGGGCCCCCGCGGCCGAGATCGAGACCGCCGTCATCGACCAGCTCCGCACCGTGTTTCGCCAGCCGGAGATCGTCGCGGGCACGTGGAAGGCGGCGCGCGCCCACTCCGACGGCATCACCGAATCCGACGCCCGCGCGGCCCTGCAGCAGCTGGACCCGCTGTGGGACGAGCTGTTCCCCGCCGAGCAGGCGCGCATCGTGGCGCTGCTGGTCGAGCGTGTGGACATCGGCACAGGCGGGTTCAACGTCCGGCTCCGGGTGGACGGGCTCAGCGCCCTCACGCGCGAGATGCTGTCTGGAAGCATCGGGGAAGCGGCATGACCCGCGCGACGGCGGTCCCCGAGACGGTCACAATCCACGTGCCATTCCGCGTCGTGAAGCGTGGCGGGCGGAAGGAGATGCAGATGCCCGAGGGCGCCACGCAACCGCAGCGGATGGACAACACGCTGGTCAAGGCGCTGGCCCGCGCCTTCCGATGGAAGCGGATGCTGGAGTCGGGCGAATTCGCCACCATCGCCGAACTGGCCGACCGCGAGGGGATCGCGCCCTCATACATGACCCGGGTCCTGCGGCTCACTCTGCTCGCGCCCGACATCGTCGAGGCGATCCTGGACGGAAAGCAGGGGCCGCAGGTGACGCTCGCGCAACTGCTGGAGACGGTTCCGCTGGAGTGGAGTGCGCAACAGATATCGCAGCAAGTGCATTGGAAATGAGACCCGAAAACCCCACACCGAAAATCTAGAACTGTCAAACCGCCTAAGGCTACTGCGGTACGCTCATCGACCGCCGCTGTGCGTCATTCCAGACAGATCACGCGACGAAGTCAAAGCTATGGAGCCGCATTTTCTGGCAAGAGGAAGTTGTCTGGCAATTTTCAACTGTAAGCTTGACGCGTTTTATTTGGTGGCGCACTAACAGTTTTTCCGTCCGTTTCAATGTCGTCATCTGCTGACAGTCTACTCAGGCACCATTCCCCAGTCAAAACGTTGAACTCCGCTTCAAGAGCCTGCAACGCGCCAGAGACAACAGGCTTGTCAATCTTCCTTCCTATCCTCTTTTCTACAGATTCAGTGATTTCTTCCAAGGATAGCGGCCGCACTGAACCCTGAAGAACAACGGATACGGCGCGCCCGATTGTTTCGCGCCTCGAGCCTTCCCAATCAGCGAGATAAACGTATCGACCTTGGGCAATCTTCAACCGTTTATCCTGCGATGCAATCGAGAAGAACGCGTCTGGAGAGCAGCCCTGCAAAGAAAGCACTTCGGTCAACTCGCTTGCGTGAATTCCTGACTGCTTTTCGCCGAGTGACTGCACCAGTTGCTCCACAAGCTGTTGTTGTTTCTCGCGTGAAATCGGAAGGTCCCTGTCATTGATGCCCCACACACCGGGCTGGATGCGGATGAGTGGGTCGCTCGCGGAAATTTGGAAATACTCATTGACGCCCCGCACAGCCGTCAATCGTTCCTTTATCTCGCTGGTACTCAGCGGATGCCCTGCTGCCTGAACAATCGCGACCACGGCCTGGAAAATCTCAATGCGAGGCTGATTGTCGGCGCGGGCGGCAACGGCAACCCATGTCATTTTTCCAAGAGGTTTGAGTACTCGCGAGCCAGCAAGCGCGATATTAAGGATATACTTGTCGAGGCCCTCATAGCCGCCGCCCATGCGCTCAATTATTTCCGAGAGAATTTCGGAACAATGCCATTGTCGGCCGGAAACCTCGGAGCATACGATGTCCTCAGCTTCGCTCCGAATCTGCGAAACTTGCGTGTCTGACAACGGGATATGGCGCGCAAGCCCGTATGTACCGCGCGAGAAAAGAAGACCTACATTCGCAGCGGCGCTGTGCGCCCGTCTCATGTCCAGGTCTCTGCCATCCTTGATCTTTGCGCGCTCAGCAATCTCGGAATAGTGTAGTGGCGCGTCGGACTCCGCGAGTATCGCTTCAACGATGTGGTCCGCCCCGCGGCCGTAACTCGTCAAAACTCGCGAACCGTCCTCAGCGACACTGAAGTGACAGAGGCGGGACGCCTTGTCCCACAGCAAGGTACCAAACTCCTTTGCGGTGTCGGGAAGTAGACCTTGCACAAGCGAACGAGCATAGTCTTCAGTCCACTCCTTTCCTGCGCCGGAAGACAAAAGCGACGACGCTTCGGATACAGTCATCTCCCAAGTTATCTCCGCCATTAGGCTGAAATAATGGAGGCCGTCGATTGGAATCACGTGTATGCGGTTGCCGCATATGGTCTGGACAAGGTTTCTGAAAAACTCCCTGTGTTGCGAGACGCCCTCGAACCACGCATCGATGGCCTCCACACCAGCAACTGGAAGGGGGAAGCTTCGACCGATCAGTAGTCGAGTAATTTTCTGCTCGAGGATGTCATCCCACGAAGACTCGCGAATCCATTTTTCGACAGCACGCGTCTCTATCTGCCTAATTCGCTCGCGCGTTACGCCATAGTCGTTTGCAACCTCTTGCAGCGTCTCCGGACGTGTTTCGAATCCCAAGCGGCGGACCAATACGTCGCGCTCTCGGTCGGAGAACGTGAGCAATGACCTTCGCAGCTCGGTCAATAGCCGGTCCGATTCAGAAACCGCTTCAGACGTCGCGGCCCGAAGCGGCCCTTCCTTGAGGGCGGCAGTGAATGCTTGCAGTGTGTCCCCCAATGACTTCCGCCCAAAGTTCTTCAGGCGCAGCATCTCCTCAGGAGACCAGTTGGCGATCTCGCCCAATACCTTGATGCCACTGTTGCGAAAGATGTTGTCTGCTCGCACAGGAAGGCCAAGCGAGGTCAATTCACGCTCGGCCAGCCATGGCGGCGCAGCACGGGCGAATTCACATGGGTCGTTACAGTTCGCTCCAACAATGTGATAAAGGCGAAAAAGTCCGGCGCGGTGCCGTACATTTCGTTCCAGTTCCGCTTCCCGCTCGAGATAACTGGCTTCGTCGAATATTTGGCTCTTCGCAAGCGTCTCCGAATCCGAAGGGTGCTCGCGCAAGAACAAAGCGATCCAACCCTGAGGCTCGTTAACCAACGAAACCGGGCGCGCATGCTCTAGCTGAGCTGCGCCCTCTGTCGGATCATCAATTTTATAACCCCAACCTTGAAGCCCAATGAACACGTCGATGCCTTTCGTGTCACTGACCGGAGCCGTGGAGGAAACGAAAGAGGCCGGAACAGCGTGCTTCGCCGCGGCAGTCAACAACATGCGTCCCGGATGCACCTGCGCGACTTCGTCGAAGCTATGCGACGGCGGACGATCAAAGCCGACGTGCAAAACGGCCACGTCTCGGTCCGGCTCCGTTCGCGTTTTCCATGCGTGCAAGACGGCTCCGAGGTCGCGGCAAACTGTGACCGTCCATGTGCCATTAGACGAACGCACCATAAGGAACGCGCGAAGCGGAGCTTCCGTCATCTATCGGCGGCCTCCTTCTCGCCAGCCTTATCGAGCAAGCCGACAAAGTCGATGCCGCCCGCCTCAGCCTGGGAGGCAAGTTCGTTGACGCCCCATTCCGCAAGGCGTTCAGCCATTTTGTATATCGACGCATCGCGGACTTGACTCCCCATCAGTGCCTCTATGGAGCGCTTTAGGGATTGGTCGGGATCGACTGTACCGACATTGAAAATCGTCGTTCGTTTCTGCACATCGGGCGGCTCGACCCCTTGTGCAAGTGCAAGCCCTATTGCGAAACGGTAACCATCGAGCAGTTCGCGGAAGTACCCGTCCTCCTGGAGCCGTTTCAGCTTTCCATGGGCGCTTTCCGAAAGACCAATAGTGGTCGGTTCCGCGCTACTCATAGCGTGGCCCTTTCAAGTCGTGATTGCGTCGAGCTGATTTCCTTGATCTCGTAAACAGCGCCGACCCTCTCGGCAATGACGGCAAGATCGGTCTCCTTCCTGATCTCGCCGCTATGCACCAACAGGACAAACTGGCTTGTCACAGAAGGCAGGTAACTCAAAATATTGTCGCGGTGGTTCAGGTCTAGGCGACCGAACGGCGTATCCATGATCACCGGTCCGGCGGCCCGGCCAGTCCGATTCAATCCATCGATGAGAGACAGTGCCACAATCTGTTCCGCGCCCGCGCTTCGAACGGCCACGTGACGACCGGACGAATCGACAATCTGCAAACCGTAATTGTTGTTGATCTCCAGTCCACGATAGCTTTTTTGCGTCGTCATGTGGCGGAAGGCGTCGTTCGCTAGCTCCTCGACACGTTTTCGCAACTTGTCGCGCAGCTGCTCGATACTCTGGGAAAACACCCTTTCGAGATCGGAGCAAAGCGAGACCTTCACCGTGCTGCGCTGTGTGCGGTCCTTGGTGAGGCCCTCGATCGCCTTCTGTGAGACGGCCAGCTCGTCGACAAGCTTCTTTCGCTCGGCGCTCTGATCCTTGATGTCGCCTTGCAGGCGGCCTTCTTCCCTTGTCTTTTCCGCAAGCAAAACGCGCTTGCGCGCAATCTCTGCCGTGTCGTAGCCGGCGATCTCGTCGCGCAGCTTTTCGATGTCGTTCTCGATCTGCGTCAGGCGCACGTGGTAGCCTTGCAGGTCCTTCTCAACCTGCCTTAGCCTGTCCCTGGCGTTGATACCCCGGATCTTTGAGATTGCGTCGATCTGCCCGGAAATCTCCTGCAGCGCAGCGCTGCTATCATCAATCGACTGCAATTCGGCTTCGGCCTTGCCCAGTGCCTCACCGATTTGAGACCGCCGCTCGTCGCTAAGCACCTGCTCGCAGGTGGGGCATTCGCGCGTATGCAGCAGCTGTTGCAAATCTGAAACTTTTTGCGCGAGACCGCTCCGCTTCTTAATGGATTCCATTAACTCCCTGCGTTCGCGTTCAAGCTGGTTGCGCCTGATCTGGATCTGCGTTTCGAGCAGGTCCTTCCACGCGCCAGACAGAAGATCGAGTCGTTCTGCCTCCTTTCGCTCACAGTCGTCCAAGAGAGTCTTCTGCTCTCCGAGCTTTGCATCCAGTTTAGCTTTCGCGCCAATCACCGACTGCGCGGCTTCAACTTCGTCATCGAGCGTGGTTCGTTCCTCCCGAACCTTTTTCAGCTTCGCGTTCAAATTCTCCAAGTCGCGGTCTATGGCGTCGATCTTGCCAGTTAGTTCAGCCTGGCGTTCGGCTTGTTTTTCGAGCCCAGCGATCTGCTTCAGGTCCGCATTTTGACGCTTTTGCGCTTGCTTTAGAATTGTCTGAATATCAACTCGCCCGTTTGTAAGCGCGGGTACGCCGAGCACTTGTTCAATTGCCTCCTTGATCTGCTGGCCTTGCTGGCTGTCCTCGATAAGCAACGTTTCGTATTCCTGAAGCAACTCGCCGTCGAAGAGGAAGAACCGCGAGATTTGCTTCGGGGCAATCAAGCCTATCTCAGCTTCGACCTGGTCCCCAGAGACGGCGGAGCCGTCGCGCGTAAGATGAATCGACCGCGTAAAATCTTCGGGTCTGGATGGCGTAGCGACCATGTGTCTTCGCTCTGCGACCCGGCGCAGATCGTAGGCATGTCCATTGGCGTCGAACTTGATATGCACTTCAACCCGCCAATCGTCGACCAAGGCCGCGTCCTTGTTAACGATCTCCTGTAGCGGAATTGGATGCGAATGCCGGCCTACCGCTTCGCCGTAAAAGGCCCAGCGGATCGCGTTCAGGAGGCTCGTCTTGCCGCGCATGTTGTCGCCGAATACAATCATGACGTTTCGCTGCTCGTCTTGCGGAAACGTCAGTTCGATCTTGCCCTTATACGGCATGAAATTATGGGCTGTGAGACTATGCAGCTTCATTTAGTCAGGCCCCGCCTCCGGTGTGCTTGTCTACACTCTTCTCGACATGCTGTTCGATGAGGCGATCCATCGCCTGGGTGGAAAGTGTTCTGTCGTGATTGAACTGATATTTCTTTTGAATATCAAAACACGCTTTGAGAAGATCCTCTTCTAGATCTATGCCTAACTCCGTTCTGACCAAAAGAAGAGTTTGCAGACCAAGTTCATAGTCGTTTGGCATCAGGCCTCCTCCTCGTCTTCCTCGACCCCGCTGTCGAGCAAGCCGTCGGGGTCAATGCCCATATTGATCGCAATGTCGCGGAGCTCGGCGCCCGCACCCTTGTTAATTGCATGATCAGCGAACTCTATCGCCCGAACCAGTTCAGATTTGAGCAAGCTGATCTGTTCAGGCTCTTCATCGGCGCTGACAGGCACGACGATGGCGTCGTGAAGAACTGCAACTTGCTTGTTAGGCGCTCGCCGCAGGACACGGCCGCGACGCTGGATGAACTGACGCGGGTTCTGCGATGATGCAAGTATTAGCGCGTGCGATACGTCAGGTATGTCAACGCCTTCATCGAGGCAACGGATTGAAACCATGATGCCGCCGAAGGACCGGAACCATGACATGGTCGCGGCACGGTCGCCGTCCATTTTCGAATGATATTCAACAGGATCCATGCCCTCTTGTCGAAGCACGGCGAGAACCTGCGCTAGCTGTTCGGCATCTTCGCAATAGACAAGCCAGCTTTGTCCTTTTTCGAAGTGTGCCCTCAGCACGTCGCGTGCGAGACGGACCTTGGCTGCCGCCTTCTTTGCGATCCTAGACCTTTGAATGAGCAACATTTTCGCCTTTTCGGAAATCGGTCGCGCGCCGACCTCGTCCGGCTTAATCTTGACGATTTCACGACGAATCCGGTCGGTGTATTCGCGCCATTCGTCTGCCTCTTCCGCTGTCAGATTAAGCGCATGCGGAAGATACTCATAAGGAACGAGACGGCCCGCCTCGATCGCATCCGCGAGCGTAATTGGCGGGGGGATGACGCCACCGAAATACTCAAGTATCTGCCGTGTACCCTCCGGGTCCCCGTAGCGGATCGGCGTCGCGCTCAAGCCAAGCCTAGAACCCGCGTCGAGCGCCATGATGCGCGCGTGTTGCGGACTGCCGATTTGATGCACTTCGTCGGCAACCAGCAGGAGGTGCTCGCCGTCGATGACTGCGTTCCGGAAGGCGCCTATGGACGCGGTTTGCATCGTGGCGAGCACGATCCTGCCGCCATGCGCGGTGTCGCCTGCCGTCATGCCTTTAAGGCGATAGGGAGCCCGCCAAGCGTTGTTGCCGGCGCCGGCGAGCAATAGCGCGGCTTCCGAAATCTCCTCTTTTATCTCCGACGCCCACTGATCAAGCAGCAACCTGCTCGGCACCACCACTAGCGCAGGTTTACCGGCTTCAATATGGCGGCGTATGGCCATGAGCGCGGTGAAAGTCTTGCCGCTACCCGTGGCGTGTTCGAAGATTCCTCGACCGCCCCGCGATAGCCACGCACTCACTGCGGCGTCTTGATGTGGTAGCGGCGTCCGCCGCTTCTGGGGAGGGCGAATGTCTCTCGGTTCCACGGCGTCTAAGTCCTTGAGTGCAGCCTTCTTCAGATGGGTCACCGCCTCGGCGGGGAAGGAGAACACCTCCACATCCGGATCATGCTCGGCCCAAAGCGCGTCGAAGTGGGCTTCGTGCTTCTTGACCCGCTCGGCCTCCAACCCACCCCGGCAGCTGCAGAACACTTCTATCGATTCAAAATTGCCGTGGAGGTGCCAGCCGCTCCAGGTCTCATTTGCCGAGCCCTTGAAGCTGACCGCGTTTCCGATGCCATCCGAAAAAATACCAATTTTCTCGTGATATAACCCTTTCCTGTCGGCGCGTATGGCTACTTTGATTTCCAAAGCGCCCACTGAAAGCAGCGTTGCCAGAACACGCGTGTTGAACGCAGTTTCTTCGGCAGCTAGTAGTTTATCGATCTGTTCGGAAAGCCTATGCCCGACCACCTCACTCTTTCGTGCATATCCAAGGGCAATACTGTCGATGTCCTCTTCGGACAATTCAGGTGAACAAATAAGTTGTGTCCGCCCACCACGACGGGCGAATTCTACTATCGAATTTCCAATAACATTGTAGACCGTCGAACGGAAATAACCGACTGCTCGCCTGTAGCTGATCGCATTCAGCAGACAGGGTCGATAGAAATCTTTTACCGGGTCTTCTTTAAGAGAACGGTATTCGGTTTTGAATTTGAGAGCTGAGAGGTCTCCGAGGAAACGTGGAGCGTTAAGCTCAGCAATCAGACTGTTCACCTTGGTCACCTAACTGATATTGCTGAGGTTTTCCCCATGCTACGGGTATATCTTGGATAGGATTGGTTCTGAGATAGCGGGCTCGCTGGCATAAGGCACGTTTGCTTCCTCTTCGATCTCCGTTACCTCGAAGCCTTCAGAGATTGAGGTGAGCGTCGCTGGGTCGAAACGCCCGATGGAATGGGCCGCGTAGGTCCAGTCCGCCTCTATAGAGAGCCAGCGTCGTCCAAGCTCCTGCGCGACTGCCCCTGTCGTGTTGCTGCCGGCAAACGGATCGAGGACGGTGTCACCCTGGTCGGTCAGGAATTTTACGAAAAACTCTACCAGCGTGGAAGGCATGCGCGCTGGGTGGACGGGGACGCCCCGGTCCACGCAGAACCGGCGGTAACCGTCACTGGACACCGTATTAGCGGCCTTAAGCAGGTTCGTGGTTTCTTCAAGATATTCGGCAAAGCCCTTTGGTGTGATGACGCCGTCCAGAGATGGAAGGGCATCCACGCCGCCAACATTCGGCGGGATCGCACCGTTATTATTGGTCTTGAAGCTCTCCGCGCCGATGTGGTGTTCCGATGGCCTAGCGCCCGCATTGTACTTGCCGGTCTCGATAAGGCGCTTCATGCTGGGGCTATACTCCCGTAACACCTTCCGGTTGTCAGCCTTCGGGCGGGGGGTCGGCGACATCCACCAGATGCGGGTGAAAGCGTCCTTCACCCGTGACCGCTCCTTGTTCACCCACTCAACGGGCGAGGGTAGTCGGGCAGGATTGTACCAAATGAACTCCTGGCACAGGTGCAAATTGCCCTTTTTCAGGAAGCGAAGGAATGCCTCCAGGACGTGGGTCGACATGGTCGGCTGGCCGGGCATCCATGCATTGCCGATCTCGATCACAATGGAGCCGTCGTCCGTCACCATGTCTCGAAGGAGGGGTGCAAACCTTGCGAACCACCGGATGTAGTCTTCCCCCTGCAGATTGCCGTAGCTCTTCTTCGTGTTCAGGGGGAACGGAGGCGACGTGAACGCAAGCTGGACCTTACCTCGGTGCTCCTCCAGAGCCTTGCTCTTGAGCAGTTTGAGGGAGTCACCGCAGTAGGCTGCTCCGAGCGAGGTCCCGTAGATTGGCTGCGAGGCGCGACGCCCTTCCTTGGGTGCCTCGGCAATAGCTATATCGTGTGTCTTCCCCCAGTCCGCCATACTGCCAATCTGTCTCATCAGTTCCTCAAAACACCGTATCTATCACTATGGCCGCCGTAAACCGCGAAATCTGGATGCGCAGGTGTTGCCCTCGGTTGAGCGGGCACCTCTGCGGTCTGTTGAAGGGCGCTGGCAGCACCAAGCAATGGGGTCACGCGAACACAGCCGCGCTTGAAGGTCTCCATGAAAGCCTAACGACCGCCTTACCGGCGAGTATGCGCCCTCGCGGCTGCCGGAGGCCCGTTCGACAAGGATACAGTAGATTTTCATGATCTGGTCAGTCCGGTCGTGGTTGGCCATCTGCATTGCCGTTCAGCTGATGGCACCGGACGCGGGAGATGGAACGGGCAATGAACTCGGAACTTCCGAACCCGGTCGCAGCAGACGCAAACGCGACCTCAATCCAAACAATTTCAGTGGCTCGAATTTCCTCTGCTTTTACATGGACTTATAAGATATTCACCAAATCCGCGCAGTCATGAGGTTCGGAGAATATCGACCCCGAGAGACCACTTCTGGCTCGCCTGGTGCCCGAGCCAGTGCTTAGCCCCTCCCGCATAACCCTCGAAAACAACGGAAAAATCCGGCCGCAGCCGGATCGGGAGTACGCTTTCGCGAGGGCGAGTGGCGGAGACGAAGGGATTCGAACCCTCGAGACGGTTTCCCGCCTACTCCCTTAGCAGGGGAGCGCCTTCGACCACTCGGCCACGTCTCCGCCGACGGGTATAGCTGTGCAAGCCGAGGGTTCACAAGGCGAAATGCTGGGTCGTCCCGAATTCGGGCCGGTGTTGCGCAACTCCTTGAAATGATTTCGGAAGGGCCGGATGCCGGGCGGCCACTGCCGCGAAGCTCCCGGCGCGGCCGTCCCGTTCGCGGCCGGTCGGGCGCGGCGCGGGGCAGGAAACGGGGCGAGTCAGCCCCGGCGCGCCGCCGTTCGGGCCTGCAGCGTCGCCCGGCGGCGATCGGCCATCGCCGTCGGATCGCCTGCCCGGCGGATCGGACCGGTCCGCCGGCGCGGCGGAGCGGGTGGGCGCCCCCACCCTTCCCGCACCGCCCCCCAAGGACCGAACGGTCCCCAAGCGCGCGCCCCGGAAGCCGGGCCCCGGGCCGGGCCAGGCCACCGGCGCCCGTCGAAGCGCCGGGCATGGGCCGGCACGGACACCCGGCATCGGCTTCAAGACGCTTGATATGGCCCGGATTGTCCTGAACACTCCGCCCAAGGGCAAAAGGGGGTGATGAATGGCCGACGCGGCGGTCGAGGCACGATCTGCAAGCAAGGAATACGGATCCGGAGACAGGATCGTGCGCGCGCTGCGGGACGTATCGCTGACGATCCGCAAAGGCGAATTCTTCACGCTGCTCGGGCCATCGGGATGCGGCAAGACCACGCTTCTGCGCCTGATCGCCGGGTTCGAGATGCCGACATCGGGGACGATCCTGCTTGGCAACCGGGACATCAGCCGGATGCCTCCCTACCAGCGCCCGGTGAACACGGTGTTCCAGAGCTACGCCCTGTTCCCGCATCTCGACGTGGCCGAGAACGTCGGCTTCGGCCTGACGATGCGCGGCCAGCCGAAGGCCGAGGTCGAGCGGCGGGTCGCCCGGATGCTTGCGCTGGTGAAGCTCGAGGCCTTCGCGGGGCGCAAGCCGCAGCAGTTGTCGGGCGGTCAGCAGCAGCGGGTTGCGCTGGCGCGGGCGCTGGCCCCCTCCCCCGAGGTGCTGTTGCTGGACGAACCGCTTTCGGCGCTGGACCTGAAGCTGCGCAAGGAAATGCAGCTGGAACTCAAGCGCCTCCAGCACGAGACCGGCATCACCTTCGTCTTCGTCACCCATGACCAGGAAGAGGCGCTGACGATGTCGGACCGGATCGGCGTGATGCGCGACGGGGTGATCCTTCAGGTCGGCGGCCCGCGCGAGATCTACAATCGGCCGGTCAACCGCTTCGTCGCGGATTTCATCGGAGAAACCAATATCCTCGCCGGCCGGACCGAGGCGGGGTGCGTGCGGCTGGGCTCGGGCGATCTGATCGCGGTCGACAACCTGAACGGCGCGGCGGAGGGCGCCGCCGTGACGCTGGCGGTGCGGCCCGAACAGGTGCGGATCGGCGCCGGCCCCCTGCAGGGGCGGGTGTCGAACACCGTCTATTTCGGCACCGATACCCATTGCCACCTGCGGATGGCCGACGACACCGAGGTGGTGGCCCGGATGCAAAGCCCGCCGTCGGGCGATGTCGGGCTGGGCGAAGGCGCAACGGTGGCCTTCGATTTCGTCGCCGGCGCGGTGCGGGTGCTGGAGGACTAGGATGAGCGCGCCGACGCCCTCGACCGCGCGGACCGGCTGGATCCTGTCGATCCCGGCGCTGATCCTGCTGGCGCTCGGGGCCTCGGGGCCGCTGCTGATCGTGGTGGTCTACGCCTTCCTCGAACCCGGCGAGTATTCGGGCGTGGTGTGGAACTTCACCACCGAGGCCTGGTTCCGGGTGTTCTTCGAACGCGACATCTTCGACGATACCGTGTCGATGGCCGACGCGCACCTGACGATCTTCTGGCGATCGGTCAAGCTGTCGGTCCTGACCACGCTGATCACCTTCGCGATCGGGTTTCCGACCGCGTGGTTCATCGCCACCCGGCCCGCCGGGCAGCGGGCGCTGTGGCTCTTCCTGATCACCATCCCGTTCTGGACGAACCTGCTGATCCGGACCTTCGCGATCATGGAGGTGATCCGCAACCAGGGGCTTCTGAACACCGCCCTGATCGGCCTCGGCGTGATCGGCGAGCCGATCCAGATCCTCTATACCGACACGGCGGTGCTGATCGGGATGGCCTATGTCTACCTGCCGCTGATGGTGCTGCCGCTCTACGCCGCGATCGACCGGTTCGACTTCCGCCTCGTCGAGGCCGGCTACGACCTTTACGCCACGCGCTGGCGGGTTCTGCGCCGGGTGATCCTGCCGATCGTCAAGCCGGGGATCGTGGCGGGTTCGATCCTCGTGTTCGTCCCCTCGCTCGGGGCCTACGTCACCCCGCGCATTCTCGGCGGCGGCAAGAACATGATGATCGGCAACTTCATCGAGTTGCAGTTCGGACAGGGGCGGAACTGGCCGCTGGGCGCGGCACTGTCGCTGATCCTGCTGGCGATCGTCCTGGTGGCGCTGCTGGCCTACGTCCGGGTAACATCGAGTGACCGGCAAGATGGCTAGGGGCTTTTCCGTCACGTCCCTGCCGGGCTTCGCGGCGATCGCGATCACCTCGTTCGTGCTGCTGTATGCGCCGATCCTGACGATGGTCATCTACTCCTTCAACGCCTCGGAATCGGTGGCGCTGTGGGGCGGGTTCTCGCTGCGATGGTACACCGCCGCCTGGGAGAACACGCAGGTGCAGGAGGCGACCATCCGCTCGCTCGTCATCGCGGTGTCGGCCGCGCTGATCTCGACAACGGTCGCCACGATGGCCGCGCTCGGCACCACCCGGCGCGGCCGGTTCAAGGGCCAGACCCTGATCTACGTGATGATCAACCAGCCGCTGATGGTGCCCGAGATCGTGACGGCCGTGGCGCTGCTGATCTTCTTCGCGGCGATCAAGGTGGCCACCGGCTACACCGGCCTCGCCTACCTGGTCCTCGCGCATTCCGCCTTCTGCGTGCCGTTCGCCTACCTGCCGATCCGGGCGCGGCTGGAAGGCATGGACCTGGCGCTGGAAACGGCGGCGGCCGATCTCTACGCCACGCCGTGGCAGACGTTCCGGCGGGTGACGCTGCCGCTGATGGGGCCGGGCATCGCGGCGGGCGCAATGCTGGCCTTCGTCATCTCGCTCGACGACGTCATCATTACGGAGTTTGTGAAATCGGCCGGGCAGGATACGCTTCCGACCTACATGCTGGGGCAGTTGCGCCGCGCGGTCACACCCGAGGTCAACGCGATCTCGACGGCGCTTCTGGCGCTGACGGTGATCCTGCTGACGGCCTTCTTTCTGCTGACGAGACGGCGAGACTGAGCACACGAAACTGCCAACAAAGGGAGATTGCGACAATGAAGAGGCTTTGCACGACGACGCTGGCGGCGATGGCGCTTGCCGGGGCCGCCCATGCCGAGGGCGAACTCAACATCTACAACTGGGGCAACTACACGAACCCCGACCTGATCAAGAAGTTCGAAGAGACCTACGACATCAAGGTCACCATCACCGACTATGACAGCAACACCACCGCGCTGGCGAAGGTCGAGGCCGGCGGCCACGGATTCGACATCGTCGTTCCGTCGCACAGCTACATCCCGATCTATGTCGAGAAGGGCCTTCTGATGAAGCCCGGCATCCCGGAGATGGAGAACTACGGCAACATCTCGGATCAGTGGCGCAACGTCGACTGGGATCCCAATCGCGAGTACTCGGTTCCGTGGCAGTGGGGCACGACCGGCGTCGCGGTCAACACCTCCGTCTATTCCGGCGACATCAACACGTCCGCCATCTGGCTCGAACCGCCCGCGGAACTGGTCGGCAAGGTCAATGTCGTGCCCGAGATGCAGGACGTGATGAACCTTGCGCTGTTCTACGTCGGCGGCGAACCCTGCACGACGGATCGCGAGGTGCTCAAGAAGGCGCGCGACGTGCTGGTGGCGGCCAAGCCGAACTGGATGAGCATGGACTACGGCATGACCGAGAAGCTGTCGAACAGCGATGTCATGGCCTCGGTCAACTGGAACGGATCGACCTTCCGGGCGCGGATCAACAACCCCGACGTCGCCTACGGCTATCCCAAGGAAGGCTACCCGGTGTGGATGGACAGCGCCGCGATCCTGAGCGACGCGCAGAATGTCGACAATGCCAAGCTGTTCCTGAACTTCATCATGGATCCCGAGAATGCCGCGCTGATCTCGGCCTTCGCGCGCTATGCCAACGGGATCGACGGTTCCGAGGCCTTCATGCCCGAAGACATGAAGACGGCGCCGGAAATCGTGGTGCCCGAAGAGCTGAAGGCGGCCGGCAAGTTCACCGGCGCCTGCCCGGCCGAGGCACAGGAATTCTACACCGCGATCTGGACCGAGTTGCAGAAGTGACGCGGGCCTGAGACGCCGGCGGGGCGGGGGCCGATCGGCCCCCGCCCTTTCTTCCGGGCGGCGTT
The DNA here is from genome assembly GCA_024742695.1 of Paracoccaceae bacterium. Classification (GTDB taxonomy): domain Bacteria; phylum Pseudomonadota; class Alphaproteobacteria; order Rhodobacterales; family Rhodobacteraceae; genus JANSXY01. Next base: position 24,369 of record JANSXY010000024.1, read on the forward strand.
TACCCGGCTGGTCTTGCGGCCCAGCCATAAGGCGGCAGCCCGGCCCGGGGTTGCGCGGTCAGGTTCACACGGATTTCCGTCTGCCCGACACGCAGACTGCCAAGGCCGCCCTCGATCCTGGCCGAAACGACCGGCTGATCCGCCAGCCGGGCAAGCGCGGTCACCGCCGTCCGCAACGGCCCTGTCAGGCCGCGGGGGCCGTAAAGTTCCGCCGGGGTCCAGACGGCGATTGCCGCCGGCGCGAGCGCGCAGGCAAGACCGATGGCATAGGCCGCCCCGAAGGCCGCGCCGTGGCGCGGGTCATCGTCGGTCATGCAGATCCGGTCGCGGCCGGGGTTCGGGATCGTGCGCGCACCGTAGGGATTGTGGCGCATCGCGATCGTGCCGGGACCAAGCCGATAGGCCCTGTCGCCGATCAGGGCGCGGGCGCTGCGGGTGATATGCGGCACCGCCTCGAGGCTTTCCATCACCGACAGATCGTCGGCGGCATGGACGATCGGGCACAGGCCGTGCGAGACGAAATCCAGCGTCGTCAGCGGCGGGCGCTTGCGGTTCAGCTCTGGAAAGAACGTCACCATGCCGCCGCCGCGCGGCATGTCCGGGAAGACCTCCGCGCTGGCGGCGTGCACCTCCTCCAGCGGCGGACAGGCGGGCCATGCCGATCCGGGCGGCGTGGATTGGCGATCCACCGACGGGCAGACCAGAACGCTGGCCGGCCGGAACCCCGCCGCGTCCATCCGGTCGCGCAGGGCGCGCAGCGCCGGCAGCGGCGCGAGGTCGAAGGCGCAGACGGCTTCGAGATCGAGGGCCAGATCCGGCAACCGGCGCTGCAGCGCGCCGAACGCCGCGCATTGGCCCTCGATATCGCCCCGCGTCTCGTCCAGCGTGCACAGCAACCGTTGCGGCGCCACATCCCGAATGTCCTGCGGCGCGTCGACGAGGCGCCGGGCATCCCCGGCGGACACCAGGATGGCGGTCTGCGGGAAGCGGACAAGGCCGGATTCGTCCTCGGCCGCCGGCGATGCCGGCCGCGCCGCCTCGACCGGCCGCCACGACAGCGTGACGGATTGCTCGAGGGCGGCGCCGTCCCGCAGCAGGTAGGGCCACGGCTTCGCCAGCGGGCGATTGTAGGTCTTGAACGAGGCATCGCCCCACTGCCGCTGATCCTCGGTCTCGAACGTGTCGCCGTCGAACGCGCAGACGACCTCGAGACCGTTCGCCCTGTGCGCCATGGCGGCGATGTCCATGAAGGGCTGCCAGGGATCGATCAGGGTGGGGAAAGCGGTGTCCTTCGCGGTTCCGCCCGGATGCGTGATGCGCACCGGGCAGCCCGCGCAGTCCGCCGGGTGCAACACCGTGAAGCCCGCGCGGTTCGTCTCGAAATCTCCGGTCGCGCGGCCCAGCGCCCGAACCGCCAGCGCTTCGGGCCGGGCATCGATACGAAGGTCGACGGACAGCAACGCCCCGGCGTTGCGGTAGCCCGCGCGCAGGTGCAGGCCGATGCGGTCGGATGAAACGGTCCGCTCGACAAGCTCCAGGTCCGGCGCCAGCGTGCCCCAGTCGCGGTCGCGCACCAGAAAGCCCACGCCGCGGATGATCTCGACCGCGCCGACCCGGATGTGCCGCAATCCCCCCTGTTCGAGGGTGAAGGACAGCGGGCCGACGGCCAACCTTTCGCCCGCCGCCACGGGCGCCTCAGTGCCGTAAAGGGCGATCGCGTCGCTCATACCTCCGAGGGTCTCACGGTGCGGCCTTCGGCGGCCGAAAGATAGGCGGCTTCGACAAGCGCGAGGGTCTTGAGATTGTCGGCGCCGCTGGTCTCGGGCTCCGTGCCCGCCGCCACGCTGTCGACGAAATGGCGCTGAATGGCGACAACGCTTTCCTGGATGTTGTGCCAGGGCCGGGACCCCCAGGGCAGGACCGGCGGCGACAGGTCGATCCCGCGCGATCCCGCGGCGGTCTGTATCGTCAGTCGATAGCCCGCATCCAGCCGCAGCGTACCGGCGTCGCCGTCGATCTCGATCAGGGTTTCGGGAAAGGTTTCCGGCACCCGGCGCGTGGCGTAGGAACAATCGACGATGCTGGTCACGCCGCCGGCATGGGCCAGCATCATGGTCGCCACGTCCTCGCCGCGAATGTTCGGGTTGATCCGCCTGGTGGTGGCCGAGACCTGCACGACATCGCCGAACAACGCGCGCGCGATGTCGAGGATATGAATGCCCAGATCCTCGATGATGAACCGCGCACCCTCGGCCAGGTAGGGCTGGCCGGAAAACACGTCATAGCCTGACCGAAAGCTGACGCGGCCGAAGAACGGCGCGCCGATCGTGCCGCCGCGGACCTCGTCGATCACTCGGCGCACGGCGGATTGCCAGCGGAAGTTTTCGTGCACCATCAGTGTCTTGCCCGTGGTCGCGACGGTATCGACCATGGCGCGGGCATCCGCCATGCTGGCCGCGAACGGCTTTTGGCAGATCACGTGGACGCCGTTGCGGGCCGCCAGTTCCACAAGTGGCCGGTGCGACGGCACGGTCGTCGCGATATCGACTGTGTCGAAACCGCCCGCCGCGAACAGCGCCTCGGGCGCATCGTGGCGGCGGTCGATGCCGAACCGGTCGCCGGCCAGCGCGAGGCGCGCGGGGTCGAGATCGCAAAGCGCCACCACCTCGGCCCCGTCAATGTCCCGCCACGCGTGCAGATGGTTCAGCGCGAAGAACCCGCAACCGACGAGCGCGACCTTCATGGCGCCCGCCCCCCGGTGGCGCCGGGTCGCGCCAGCGCGTCAGACACAGCCCTGCCGTCCAGCCGCATTTCCAAGGTCATCGGCTCCGCCTCCACAAAAGCCCGGCGCTGGCCGCGAGGCCCGTGCCGACCGCAAGGGCCCGCGGCACCGTCCCCTTGGCCCGCCTGCGCCGTATGGTCCGGTTTCCGTAATAGAGCATGGCGGGCGCTCGCGCTACGGCCGGCGTGGACAGGGCGGCCTCAGGACGACAGCAGCAGCTTCCAGACCAGGTAGTTCGGCGCGAGACCGGCGAACATGATGCAGACGATCTGCGCCCAGTACACCAACCGCCCCATTCGCCCGACACCCCGGCTCGCCGGTTCGAAGGCGTAGAGGCTGGCCATCACCGCATAGCCGGCCGCTTCCCGCTTTCGCTTCCTGAGTTCCAGGGATGCCATGGCCCGCTCGTAGACACGCTTCTGCCGCTCGGCTTCCGCGTCGTGGCTCACCGCCTCGGTCATCTTTCCGTCCAACTGCACACTCCCTTGACTGCCGGATGCGAGCACGTAGATCGCTCTGGTGCCGCGTCCACTGTCCGGTCGGATGGTTTCGGGGCCACGGGCGCGCGAAGGCCGACAGTACCGAACCTGCGATGCCGCGGGATCGACCCGCGGCGCGGCCCCGGCGACCCGCCGTTCCCCGCGGCGCCGGAGGATCGGTGCGAAGCCTTCCGTTCAAATCCGGGCCGCGGCGGTCGCCAACGCCCCGATGAACACCGCCGTTCATCCGTCGGCGCCCTGCCGCGACCGGCGCGCAGGCCCTTACGACCCGTCCGACTTCGGTTTTCGGAACGTCGCGTTGAACGCGATCGTCACGCGCTCCTGATCGGTCTCGTTGGGGTAGACCCAGTGAACCAGATAGGACGGAAACAGGACCATCTCGCCCGCGACCGGCCGGATCCGCCGTTTCGGACGGAAGGCCTTGGCGTCCAGTATCCGCCAGTTCGGCAGATCGCTGCGCGGGTCGAGAAACTCGATCATGCCGGACGAGCCGTCCTCGACCGCGGGCTGCGAGACGTAGTAGACGCCCGACCAGTGCGCGCCCGGATGGGTATGGGGCGCGTTGAAGCCGCCGGGCGGATTGGCGTTCATCCAGGCGAACAGCTTCAGCCGAAGATCGGCGGGATCGACGGATTTCGTGACATGCTCGGTGGCCCTGAACACCGCATCCAGCGCCGCCGCCTTGACCTTCTGGATGCTGGGCGCCGTGTCCTCGAACAGGTTGCCACGGGAATGCCAGCCGCTTCGGTTCGACTTGGACACGCCCGCATCCTCGGCGCGCAGCCGGTCCGACTCGCGCAGCAAGTCGCGATCCAGTGCCTCATGATCGGTTACCCGAAACCGCAGCAGCGGCGTGGAGAACAGGGCTTCGGTCTTCTGGTGTTCCAGCATCCGACCATTCCTTCGCTTCTGTCCGGCCCGCCGCCACATCCGGGCGCGCGGCCGGGGCTTCACCAAGACGCGCGCCAGACCCGCCAACGGAGCCCCGCGTGCCGTCGATCCCGACATGCCGATCGGGGCCGCGACCGCCCGTCGCGCGGCGCGACGGGCGGCCAGGCATCGCTATCCGGGCCGCCCCCCGCCGCGACCGGCCGGGGACCGCCGGCCACGCGGCCGAATGTCAGTCGTCGTCCTCGTCGTCGTCGCGGTCGTCACCCTCGTCGTCGTCGCGATCATCGTCCTCGTCGTCGTCCCGTTCGTCACGGTCGTCTTCGTCATCGTCTTCGTCGTCGGACTCGTCGTTCTCGTCGTCGTCCTCGTCGTCATCCGACTCGTCGCTCTCGTCGTCGTCGCGCTCGTCGTCGTCCTCATCGTCTTCGTCGTCTTCGTCGTCTTCGTCGTCGTCTTCTTCGTCGTCGTTCTCGTCATCGCCCTGCGAGCGCCGCGCCTCGTCCCGGGTCAGGCTGCCGTCGCCGTCCCGGTCCTGCCGCGCCAGAACCCGGTCCGTCGCCGCGGCGCCGAAGATCGCCTCGAGTTCGCTGCGGCTCAGTTCGCCGTCGCCATTGCTGTCGATCTGTCCGAACTGAACCTGCTGTGCGACGGCCGGAAGCGTGAATGCCGCGCAGAGCGAGGTGGTGATGAGCAGTCGATTGATCTTCATGTCAAACTCCATTCAAAAGGGGCGCGCACCGTTGCCGCAGGGGCCCGGATCGACACGACGAAGGTGCCGCTCATCGACCGGTCGATGCAATAAACCCCGACGCTAGAAGCCTAAACCAAAGGAATACGGCATGGGTTTGGCCGGCCGGCAACCGCCCCGTCGATACCGTGGGCCTTGCGCGCACCGCATTGCTGGTCGACGGGATCCGGGCTGAATCGACCAACTCGATCCGTCTCGACAACGGCGATTTCCTGCAGGCAACCCGATGGGCGATTACATGGCCTACGAACGGGGCGATGTCCGGGGCGTCGCCATTGAGGCGGCGGGCGAAGGACCCGACGGGTTCGCGCGATACAGGATCGCCCTCTAGGCCGGGCATCCGGGGCCCCGCATCGCCGCGCATGGCAGATGCGGGCCAGTCACCAAGGGCTGATCGCGACAGCGGCACGCAATCTGCCTGCGCCGAGAACGGAGAAGGCAGACGCGCGAGGACAAAGCCACGAGAGCGGCGGGGCCGCCTGCCCCTCGCCTGCCCGTCAAAGGCCCATGGCGCGCATCAGGGCATCGGTGTCGATCGCGCGGACCGTGCGGCCCGCGGGTTTCACGGTGGGCGTATCCTCGCCGGCGACAAGCGCGTTGACGACGGCCTCTTCCACCGCCTCCACCGCGGCAAGATACAGCGGATCGATCCGTTCCCCGTTGAGTTCCGTTCGTGTCACGAGGGCCGTGTCGATCTGCGGCATCGGCCCCGCCTCTGCGGTGCTGAAGGCCAGGAATATGTCGCCTGAATTGTTCCCCCCCGGCGTGCCGTTTCGGCCGATTCCGATCGCCGCCCGCCGGGCGAGATGGCGCAGCGACAGCGCCGACAGCGGCGCGTCCGTGGCGAGGATCACGATGATCGACCCCTGTTCGCTGTCCATGATCCGTCCCTCGGTCAGCTCGCGGCCGACCGGCTGGCCCAGAACCGTCAGCCAGGGGCGCAAGCCGTGGTTGGCCTGAACCAGCGCCCCCACCGCGTAGTCGCCCGCGTCGATCGTCACCCGGCGCGACGCGGTGCCGGTGCCGCCCTTGAACTCGTAGCAGATCATGCCGTTGCCGCCGCCGACCGAGCCCTCCGCGACCGGGCCGGAGGTCGCGGCATTGAGCGCCGCGACCGCGTCGTCGGCCGTCACATGCAGGGCGTTGATGTCGTTCAGCACGCCATCGTAGGTCTCGGCGACGACGGGCATCGCCCAAGCGTGTTCGGTGCGGAAATAGGCGGCGTAGCGATCGATCATCCAGCGCGTCGCACCGTGATGCACGGCGCCGACGCCGTGGGTATTGGTGATCATCACCGGCCCGATCAGGTAGCCGGCATCGTGGATCCAGTGGGTGCCGGTCATCTCGCCGTTGCCGTTGAGCGTGAACTGCCCGGCGCGCACCGGGCGCGGCATGTCCCGGTCCGGGCGCGGCAGGATCGCCGTCACCCCGGTTCGCATCCGCCGCGCCGGGTCGGTCAGCGTCGCGAAGCCGACGGCGACGCCGGGGACGTCCGTGATCGCGTTCCACCGGCCGGGCGTGCCGGGAAACGGAAGGCCGAGGTCGCGGGCACGGGGTTTCGTCATTTGTCTATCTTTCTGCTGCGCAGCCACAGGCCGAGGGCCGCGATCAGGACCGAGGCGAGGATCAGGAGCGTTGCGATCGCGTTGATCTCGGGTTTCACGCCGCGGCGGATCATGCCGAAGATGAACACCGGCAGCGTGGTCGAATCCGTTCCGGCGATGAAATAGGTGATCACGAGATCGTCCATCGAGATCACGAAGGCCAGCAGCGCGCCGCCGACGATCCCGGGGGCCAGTTGCGGTAACAGCACCTTGCGCAGCGTCACCCATTCCGAGGCGCCAAGATCGGCCGATGCCTCCTCCAGCGCGGGATCGATGCCCGCGATCCGGGCCTGCACGATGATGAACACGTAGGAGGTCAGGAACGTGCAGTGCCCGATGATGATCGTCAGCAGCGACAGCTTCATGCCCAGCGTGACGAAGAAGATCAGAAGGCCGATCCCCAGCACGATGTCCGGCATCATCATCGGCAGCAGGAGGAAGCCGCGGTAGAACCCGCGCAGCCGGAACCGGTAGCGGGCAAGCGCGATCGCGGTCGCCGTGCCGAGCACGGTAGACACGCTGGTGGTCACGGCCGCGACGATCAGCGAATTCTTCAGCGCCGCGATCAGCTGGTCGGTGCTTTCGACGTAAAGCGCCCGGCTGTTGGGGTCCGCGGTCCGGTCGGCGAAGCCGAACAGGCCGCGGTACCAATCCAGCGTGAAGCCGTCCCAGATCATCATGTTGATCGGGTTGGCGTTGAAGGAATAGCCGATGATCACGGCAAGGGGCGCGTAGATGAACGCGAAGAACAGCAGCGAGAACAGCGTCAGAAGCAGCCAGCCCAGGGGATTTCGCATCGCCTATCCCTCCTTCGGCCGCAACCGCGTGACGAAGGTCACCAGCACGATCAGGACCACGGACATGATCAGCATCGACAGCGCCGCGCCGAAGGGCCAGTTCCGCGCCGACAGGAACTGCTGTTCGACGAGGTTGCCCGCCATCAGGCCCTTCGCGCCGCCCAGCACGTCGGGCACGATGAAATTGCCGACCGACGGTATGAACACGATCACCGAACCGCCGACGATCCCCGGCAGGGTTTGCGGCAGGATCACCTTGCGAAAGGTCTGGAACCGGGTCGCGCCGAGGTCGTACGAGGCCTCGATCAGCGACCGGTCGAGGTTGTCGACCGCCGCGAACAACGGCAGGAACATGAACGGAATCATGACGTAGACCATGCCGAGGACGACGGCGGTGGGGGTGTAGAGGATTTCCAGCGGCGCGCCGATCAGCCCGATCCCGAGCAGCATCTCGTTGAGAAGCCCCGAGGGCTTGAGGATCAGCAGCCAGGCGTAAAGCCGCACGATCAGGCTGGAGAAGAACGGCAGCGTGATCAGGAACAGGAACACCAGCCGCCAGCGTTCCGGCAACCGGCTGACCCAGAAGGCGACCGGGTAGCACAGGATCAGGCACAACAGGACCGTGACCGCCGCGAAGGACAGCGACCGCCCGAGAATCCGCAGGTAGACCGGCTCGAACACCTCCATGATGCCATCGGCCCAGCCGAAGATCCGGCCGTAGTTCCAGTGGTAGAAGGCCCATTCCACCCCGCCGTACAGTCCCGGCGTGAGGAACGAGAACACCGCGATCGTCAGAAGCGGGACAAGAAAGAACACCCCGAGAAACAGCGTCACCGGGGTCAGCAGCGCGGCCAGCACGAGACGGTCGCGGCGCCGCGCCATCACGCGCCCTCCAGCAGGTGCACGGCCGCGGCATCATAGGCCAGATGCACGCGCGCGCCGACCTCGGGCGCATCCGCGGCATCGCGCGCCGTGACCCTGATCTCGGGGCCGCCGGGCGCCGGGGCCGCGAACAGGTTCAGATCCTGCCCGAGATAGACGCTGCGCGTTATGGTGACGGGCAATCCGGCCTCCGCCAGCCGGAAATCCGCCGGTCGCAGGACCGCCGTCGCGCGGCGGCCCACCGTCAGGCCCGCCCCCGGCAGGCGCAGTTCGAGGCCCTCGGCGGTCCGGCCGATCGCGACCTCGCCCTCGATCCGATCGACGGTCACGTCGAAAAGGTTGGTTTCGCCGATGAACTCGGCGACGAAGCGGGTTCGGGGATGGCGGAAGATGTCGCGCGGGCTGCCCTGCTGCTCGATCCGGCCGGCCCGCATCACCACGATCCTGTCGGACATGGTCAGCGCCTCTTCCTGGTCGTGGGTGACGAAGACGAAGGCGATGCCGAGGTTGTGCTGAAGCGTCTTGAGTTCCAGTTGCATCTGCTGGCGCAGGTTGCGATCCAGCGCCGACAGCGGTTCGTCGAGCAGCAGGATCCGCGGGCGCCCGATGATTGCGCGCGCCAAAGCCACGCGCTGCCGCTGCCCGCCTGACAGCTGCGACGGCCGCCGCGCCCCGAAACCCGCAAGCCCGACCTTGTCCAGCGCCTCGGCGACGGCCCGCTCGCGCTCGGCCCGCGCCACGCCGCCCACCTCCAGCGCGTAGCCGACGTTGCGCGCCACGCTCATGTGTCCGAACAGCGCGTAGCTTTGGAACACGGTATTGACCGGGCGGCGAAACGGCGGCAGCGCGCCGATATCGCGCCCGTCAAGCCGGATGACGCCGGCATCGAGCGCCTCGAAACCCGAGATCGACCTCAGCAAGGTGGTCTTGCCGCAGCCCGAAGGGCCCAGCAGCGTCACGAACTCGTTCGCGCCCACGTCGAGGTCGACGCCATCGAGGGCGGCGATCCGCCCGCCTTCCGGTGTCGCGAAGGACCGGCGTGCGCCGCGGATTTCCAGAAGGCCTGTCATCGAGGTTCCCCGTAGCGCTGCGGGCGCCCTGTCCGGGCGCCCGCACGACCCCGTCACTGCGCGGTGCGGATCGTGTTCCAGGCCCGGTCGTAGGCCCTGAGCCCCGCACCGATATCCTCGAAGATCTGCAGGCGCGCCATGGTTTCCGCCGGCACGTTGATGTTCGGGTTCGAGCGGATGAACTCGGGCGTCAACTCGTTGGCGGGGATGTTGGGGGTGCCGTTGAACTGCTGCGCGACGTTGAGGGCCGCGATTTCCGGCGTGAGGTAGAATTCGAGGAACTTCTGCGCCGCCGCCTTGTTCGGGGCGGAGGCGAGGACGCAGATGTTTTCCTGGTACATCGTACCGCCCTCGGCCGGGATCACGTACTTGACGTTCGGCATGTCGATGAAGAACACGTTGCCGCCAACGAAGAAATGCGCCGCGGCCAGGTCGCCCGATGCGATCAGCGGCATGCTCTCGTAGGTGAAGGCCGTGACCTTGTCCTTCTGGGCCAGCACGTAGTCCGTCGCCGCCTTGATGTCGTCGGGCTCGACCGAGTTGACCGACTTTCCGTTCATCATCAGGCCGATCGCCATCACCTCGCGCATGTCGTCGAGCAGGCTGATCTTGCCGCCGGTCTTTTCCGGGATCGCGAAGAAGTCGGCCCAGCCGGCCACCGGGCCGGTGACATCCTCGTTGTAGAAGATCCCGACCGTGCCCCATGCATAGGGCAGGCAGTATTCGCTGGCCGGGTCTTCCTTGGCCCGCAGGAACGCCGGGTCGATGTTGCCGAAATCGGGATGCGTGTTGATGCCGGTCTTCTCGAGAAGGTCGAGCTTGATCATGATGTCGTTCATGTGGACCGACGGGAACACGATGTCATAGCCCGTCGCGCCGGCCTGGATCTTGGCCAGCATTTCCTCGTTCGAGGAATAGGTGTCGAGGCTGACCTCGATCCCGGTTTCCTCGGTGAACCGGGTCAGGACGTCGGGGTTGATGTAGTCGCCCCAGTTGTAGATCGCGAGCTTTTCCTGGGCGACGGCGCCTGAGGCACCCGCCAGCAGGACGCTGGCTGCGAGAACGGTCGATCTGAGTTTCATGGTCGGCTCCCGTTGGTGGCCGGTCGGTCGTTGCCCGCGCGGAATGTTGTGGCGTCGCCGACTCGGCGATGTTAGTCACAATGACAGAACGCTAACATTGGTGAAATTTGCTGTAAATGCTGTCATGACGCATGCCGACCTGCCCGATGACGAACCGCCCCTGGTTGCCCAGTTGAAGGCAATCATGCCGGAATTGACCAAATCGGAGGCACGAATCGCACAGTGGCTTCTGCTCAACCTCGCCTCGGTCGGCATGGAAACCGGGGCGTCGATCGCGGCGAAGACCGGCGTCAGCGAGATCACGGTCAGCCGGTTCCTGCGCCGGATCGGGTTTCGCGGCATGGCGGCCCTGAAGGAAGAGTTGCAGACCTCCGGCGTGAACCTGCAACTGCGTGGCGCCGAACGCTACCTGCGGCTTCTGGAGGGCGAACTGGGCACCCTGATCCGCCGCGACGCCGAGGCGATCCTCGGCCTCGGCGCACAGATCGCGCGGCCGGAGTGGTCCGCGGCGGTTGACGTCATCGACGCGGCGGACGAGGTCTTCGTGACCGGGTTCCAGACGGTGCGCGGCCTGGCCGAGGATTTCGCCCGCCGGCTGTCGATCGTGCGCGGATCGGTGCGGTTCGTCGCCGCGCACGATGCCGGGTTGGCGGAATGGATCCCGTCGCTGCGGCGGCGGACGGAACGGCGCTGCCTGATCCTCGTCGACATGGTGCCCTATGCCCGCGAAGCCCCGACCATCGTCGGCAAGGCCCGCGAACTGGGCATGGACGTGGTCGTGGTGACCGACGAGTTGAACACCTGGGCCTCGACCCATACGCCCTTCGTCTTTCACGCCGCGACGAAGGTCGGCGCGTTCCTGGAAAGCACCGGGCCGCTGGCCACGATCCTGAACCTCGTCACCCACGCCGTCGCCGAGCGCGATCCCGACAAGGCGCGCACCCGGCTGGCCGAGTGGCCGAGCGTTCTGCGCGATCTCGATCTCTACTAGTGGGGCGCGAGCATCCGGCCAAACAAGACCGACACTCGAAGGCCGCGGTTGACCGGTTGACAGTGATCGGATCGGTCACGCTTCGCCGACACTAGGGCGCACCGCGTTCGTGAAGGCGTTGCCGCGGACGCGTGCCGTCCCGGGAATCCTCGCTTTGCCCGCTGAACGGCCAATCCCTGCGCGGAGTCATCGGCAGACCCGCACCCCGGACGCCGCGCACGGAAGGAGCAGGTCCGCGCATGGGCACGCCGTCCAGTCCCGCCGAGATCGGCGCTCCGTGGAAGAACCGGTGTTCCTCGGCTCGGTCAACCAATTCGCGGCGTCGAAGGCCGGCTTCCCTAGGAAGCGACGAGCCGCTCGAAGAGCCTTGCAACCGCTTCGGCTCCCGGGTCGTTGTGGCCGGCGAGCTTGTCCTCGGAAATATAGCTTGCCCGCCCCGCCTTTGCCCGTGTGATGCCCGCGGTCATGTCCGCGCCGTCCCGCGCAGCCTTGGCCGCAGCCTCGATACCCCGAGGCAGGGCTTCCAGCGCCGGGAACAATGCGTCGATCATCGTGCGGTCGCCGGGATGGGCGCCGCCAACCTGCTGGATCCTGTCGAGCCCCGCCTTCAGGGCGCCGATCGCGCTTGCACCGCTTGCAGAGGCATCGCCCGCAGCCGCGAAGAAGATGGCCAGGAGCACGCCTGAAGATCCCCCCATCGTCTGGCTGAGTTCGAGGCCGATCGCACGGTAGAGCTGTGTCAGGTCGGCCAGCGGCATCCGGTCCAGCGCCTTGATCAGCGCGCGCGACGCCGTCGCGAGCGTGCTGCCCGTGTCGCCGTCCCCCGACTTGGCATCGAGCGCGTTCAAATCCGCCTCTGCCTCGATGAGGATTCGGCAGCATCGCTCGATGAAGGCGCGTCGCTCGTCGTGTTTGGACGCCATCGGCTGGATCGGGGTCAATCCGTCCGGCAGCGGCAGAACGGCCGGCGCGGCCACCGCGTGGCAGCCGGGCCAGGCCCAGGGCGCGACGGGGGCGCTCATGGCGTTTTCGTCGGCCTTGCTCACCGGCATCAACGAGACCGAGAAGCCTTGCATGTCGAGCGATGTCATGAGCGGCGCCGGTCCGACCATCCAACGGACCTGGCTGCCGATGCGCGAGCGAACGAGTTCCTCGGCCAGCACCGACATCTCGAGCGGCGTCGCGCCGCCGAGGTTGTTGAGAAGCGCTACGTGCGGGCCCGGCCCGATCCTCGGCGCCAGCCGGTCGACGACCATCTCCATCGCCTGGCGGGCCGTCGTGAAGTCGACCTGTTCGATCCCGGCCTCGCCGTGGATCCCGAGCCCGAGTTCAGCCTTTCCCGGTCCGATCCGGTCTTCCTTCGGCGATCCCGGCACCGTGCAGGTATCGAGAGACATCCCGATCGAAACGACCCCGTCGATCACGCGCTTGGCGGCCTGGGTGACGGTGTCGAGGTCGGCACCCTGGTCGGCCAACGCTCCGGCGATCTTGTGAACGAACAATGTCCCGGCCACGCCGCGGGCCTGCGGCAGATCGGGCAACGCAACGTCGTCATCGACCACAACCATGTTGACCTTCAGCCCGAAGGCCCGCGCGCGCTCGGCCGCGAGGCCGAAATTCAAACGGTCACCGGTGTAGTTCTTGACGATGAGAAGGCACCCCGCCTTGCCGGTCACAGACAGGATTCCGGCCAGCACCGCGTCGACCGAGGGCGAGGCGAAGACGTCTCCGCAGACCGCGGCCGTCAACATCCCCTGCCCGACGAAGCCGGCATGCGACGGTTCGTGCCCCGAGCCGCCCCCCGACACCAGCGCGACCTTGGACCTGTCCCAGTCGGTTCGCACGACGACCTTGATGTGCGGGTAGCCATCCAGCCGGGCAAGCCGACCGCCAGCGGTCCGAAGCGCGCCATCGATCGCCTCGGTGACCAGGGTTTCCTTGGTGTTTATGAACTGTTTCATGGCCGGTCTCCTCAGGCGATACATGCGCCGCTGGCGTCGAAGTAGAGCGGGTTTCTGGGTTCCACGGCGACCGTGTCGCCGGGCTCGAGGTCGGTGTGGACATCGGTCAGGGTGACGATGTCATGGCCCTCCAGCGTCAGGTGAAGGCGCGTCTGGTCGCCCAGATGCTCGACGCGAACCACATGCGCGGGCTTTCCCGCCCCCTGCACGATGTGCTCGGGGCGCAAGCCGATCGTCCTGGCACCGGCGGGTGCTCCGGCGAAGAGGCCTGCCGGAAGCAGGTTGATCCTCGGAAGTCCAAGGCGACCCGCGACATAAAGGCTGACGGGGCGTTCGTAGATCTCGCGCGGGGTTCCGAACTGCACCAGGCGACCATGGTCAAGCACGCCCACATGTGTCGCCATGGTCATCGCCTCGATCTGGTCATGCGTGACATAGAGAAGCGTCGCGCCGAGGTCGGCGTGGATGCGCTTGAGCTCGACGCGCAACTCGGCGCGCAGCTTGGCATCGAGCGAGGACAACGGCTCGTCCATCAGGTAGATCGACGGTTGCCGAACCAGCGCACGCCCGATCGACACGCGCTGCATCTCGCCGCCGGAGAGCGCCGTCGCCTTGTTGTCGAGCTTGTGCGCGATGCGCAGGACTTCCGCCACCGCATGCACCTTCTGGCGGATCTCGTCTTCCGGCGTTCGAAGGATCGGCGATCGCAACGGGAAGGCGAGGTTCTCGCGTACCGTCATGTGCGGGTAGAGCGAGTACTGCTGGAACACCATGGCGACATCGCGCTGGGCCGGCGTCTCGGAGGTCACGTTGCGGCCGCCGATGCTGATGGTCCCCTTGTCCGGTCGCTCGAGGCCCGAGATCAGCCGCAAGGTGGTGGTCTTGCCGGCACCCGTCGGTCCGAGAAGCACGACGAAGGCTCCGTCGGGCACGGTCAGCGAAAGGTCTTCGATTGCAACGCTGGATCCGAAGGCCTTGGTCACATCCCTCAGCTCGACTTCAGCCATGGGACAGCACCCCCTCGTTCAGGTCCGATCTCAGCGCCCGGCCGGTGCCGGTGTCGAAGAGCGTGATCGTCTTCGGATCGAACTCCAGACCGACGGTTTCATCGACCCGAACCGGTTGATCTGACGAGATCCGGGCCTTCAGCTGGCCGTGGTCGGAGTTCAACGTGACGATCTGCGTCGTCCCGAGGTATTCCGTCGCGTCCACCCGGCAGCGGAAGGCTCCGTTGTCGGAGAACCGGACATGCTCGGGCCGCACGCCGAATGCGATGTCCCCGTCAAAGGGTTCGCGCAACTCGGGCACCTCGAAGACGTGGTGATGCATCCTGACCGAGGTCGCCCCCGCCTCGACCGACCCGCGGAAGCGCAGGAAGTTCATCGCGGGTGACCCGATGAATTCGGCCACGAACATCGTCGCAGGCTTGTCGTAGATGTCCTGCGGCGTGCCGAATTGCTCGACGACGCCATGGTTCATCACGACGATCTTGTCGCCCATCTGCATCGCTTCGAGCTGGTCATGCGTTACGTAGACGGTGGTCGCCCCCATGCGGTCATGCAATGCGCGCAACTCTTCCGCCATGATCTCGCGGAACTCGGCATCGAGGGCCCCGAGCGGCTCGTCCATCATGAAGGCCTTTGGGCTTCGCACGATCGCCCGCCCGAGCGCCACGCGTTGACGGTCACCCCCGGACAGGCCGCCGACCGGCCGGTCGAGGATATGCTCGATCCGCAGAAGACGGGCGACCTCCTCGACCTTCTCGCGAACACGCGCCCGCGAAAGCCCCTGGCTGACCAGGGGATAGGCGATGTTCTTGCGGACGTTCATGTGCGGATAGAGCGCGAACATCTGGAAGACGAAGGCGATGTCGCGCTGGCTTGCGGGCTTCTGGCCGACTTCCTCGCCGTCGATCCAGATCTGCCCGGAGGTCGGAAGCTCGAGCCCCGCGATCATGCGCAGCGTGGTTGTCTTTCCACAGCCCGATGGTCCGAGCAGCATGAAGAATTCTCCGTCCTCGATCCTGAACGAGGACGATTGCACGGCCGTGAAGCTGCCGAATTCCTTCCGAAGGTTCTTGATGATGATCTCGGCCATTGCCTATTCCGGAAAGTGGCTGACGACGATGAACATGACCGTGCCTGTGAGCGTCACGATGAACGAATATGTGTAGGCCCAGAGAGCGAAGGGCTGCATGAGCATGATCACGCCCAGCGCGATCAGGATCGACGCGACGAGTTCCCAGGGGCCGCGGCGGAACCGCAGCAATCCAGTAACGAAATCCGTCATTTGCGAACCGCTCCGAAGGTAATTCCTCTCAGAAGATGTTTCCTGAGAAGGATCGTGAAGACCATGACCGGCACGAGGAACAGGGTGGCACCCGCCGCGACCGCGGGCCAGTCCTGGCCACCGACACCGATGATCGTCGGAATGAACGGCGGCGCGGTCTGCGCGGTCCCGGAGGTCAGAAGGACGGCGAAGGCGTATTCGTTCCAGGCAAAGATCAGGCAGAAGATCGCGGTCGACGCGATGCCCGTCGCCGCCTGGGGCAGCACGACCTTGTAGAACGCCTGAAACCGCGTGTAGCCGTCGATCAGCGCGGCTTCCTCGTATTCGCGCGGGATCTCGTCGATGAACCCCTTCAGCAGCCAGACCGCGAGAGAGATGTTCACTGCCGTGTAAAGCAGGATCATCCCCAGATGCGTGTCCGAAAGCCCGAGCTGTCGATACATCAGGAAGATCGGGATCGCGACGGCGATCGGCGGCATCATCCGCGTGGACAGGATGAAGAACAGCAAGTCGTCCTTCAGCGGGATCTTGAACCTGCTGAAGGCATAGGCCGCGAGGGTTCCCAGGAAGATCGACAGAAAGGTCGATCCGAACCCGATGATCACCGAGTTCAGGAAACGCTCGCCAAAGCGTGACGGACCCGCAATGACCATGTCGTACTGGCGCACGATCTCTTCGGCGAAGTTCGCGGGTGGGGGAAGCGCGGCCAGCGCCTCCGGCGAAAGCCGGGTGCGTGTGGTGAAGACATTCACGTAGCCTTCGACCGTCGGTTCGAAAAAGACCTTCGGCGGGTAGCTGATGGCGTCGGATGGCGTCTTGAAGCCGGTGGCGACGATCCACAGGAGCGGGACCATCGTGATGACGGCATAGAGCGTGACGAGAATGCCGGCGGTCCATTTCGCGCGGCTGCTGGGTTCGGTGATGGAATAGGCGCTCATCTTTCCTTCACCTTGTTGAGGGCCTTCACGTAGATCGACGCAAGCCCGAAGACCGTCACGAAGAGGATGATCGCGTAGGCCGAGGAATATCCCGTGCGCCATTTCTCGAACGCCTCGCGCTTGAGGTCGATCGAGGCGAGAAGCGTCGTGTTGCCGGGCCCGCCGCCGGTAAGCTGGACGACGAGATCGAACATCTTGAAGTTCTCGATGCCCCTGAACAGGACGGCCAGCATCAGGAACGGCAGGACCATGGGAACCGTGATCGTCCAGAACTGCCGCCACTTCGACGCGCGATCGATCTCGGCCGCCTCGTAGATATAGTCCGGTATGGATCGCAGCCCCGCGAGGCAGATCAGCATGACGAAGGGTGTCCACATCCAGGTATCCACGATCACGATCGCCCAGGGCGCGAGGGTCACCGAACCCAGCATCGAGAACGAGTTCGCCGGGATCCCGGTGAAGAATTCGACGACGTAGTTCACCAGCCCGATCTGCGGCTGGTAGAGGAAGGTCCAGAAGTTGCCCACCACGGCGGGCGAAAGCATCATCGGCAGCACGATGATCGTGGTGATCAGGTCGTTGCCCCTGAACTTCCTGTTGATGAGCCACGCCAGGGTGAAGCCGATCAGCACCTGCAGGACGATCGTCCAGAACAGGAAATGCGCCGTGGCCTGCATGTTCATCCAGATACCGTCGTCGGTCAGGATGCGTTCGTAGTTGCGCAGCCCTACCCACTCGACTTCACGGTTGAGGCGGTTGGCACGGTAGTTCGTGAACGAAAGACGGATGGTCCAGATCAGCGGAAAGATGTTGATCGCCAGCAGAAGGAAGATCGTCGGCGCGACGAAGATCCAGGCGATCGCCCGGTCGCTGAGACCGCGGACGCGGCGGGATACCGGCTCGGGCGTTGCGCGCGCCACGCGGGTGATGGGACTTTCGGTCATCGGCGGGTTCCCTGTCGGCCCGAAGGGGATCGGAGGTCGTTCCGGCCAGTATGGTCAGAGGGCGTGGCGGATCGGCGGCCCCCGCTTTCGCGGGGGCGCCCTTGGATCGCAGAGCCCGGAGGCGTCAGAGCTTGCCTTCGTCCTCGAAGGTCTCGGTCCAGTCGGCGATCAGCCCGTCGAGAGCCTCTTGCGCGGTGCCCTGGTCGGCCACGATGTAGTTGTGCAGCCGCTCCTGCATGGCGAGGAGGAGTTCGGCATAGGCCGGCTCCTGCCAGAAGTCCTGCACGCCGGCCATCGCCTCGAGGAAGTCGCCCGCAAACGGCGCCGAATTGACGAAGTCCGGATCCTCGAGAACCGAGCGATGGCAGGAATAGCCTCCCATCGACCACCACTTGGCCTGCACGTCGGGCTGGGCGAACCACTTGATGTATTCGAGCGCCCCATCGACGTTATCCGAGTAGGACACGACCGAGATCCCCTGCCCGCCGAGGGTCGAGGCCTCGACGTTCTGGCCGGGGTTCACGAAGAAGTCGATCTTGTCGCCGCCGGTGTTCGGGTCTGCATACAGGCCCGGGAAGAAGGCGAACCAGTTCATCGCCATCGCGACCTGGCCCGACTTGAAGGCGTCGAGCGACTGCTCCATGTAGGCGTTGTCATAGCCGGGCGGGGTGCAGCACTGGTAGAGTTCCTTGTAGAACTCCAGCGCCTCGACGGCGGCCGGCGAGTTGACGGCGCCTTCCATGTCGTAGCTGCCCGGCGTGTTCTCGTACTTGAAGCCCCAGGCATAGAGCGCGCCGGTCGCCCCCATCGTGATGCCTTCCGACCCACGCTCGGTGAAGATCGAGGCGCCGTAGACCGTCTGGCCATCGATTTCCCGGCCCTGGAAGAACTTGGCGATCTCCATCAGTTCGCGCTGTGTCTTGGGTTCCGCCAGGTCGCGGCCATACTCGGCCTTGAACGCCTCCTGGATCTCGGGACGCGCGAACCAGTCCTTGCGATAGAACCAGCCGTTGGCGTCGCCCATGGCGGGCAGCGCGTAGTAGTTCGGCGTGCCCTTCGGCCAGGTCGAGTAGGCATAGACGGTCGCCGGCGCGAAATCATCCATGCTGATGGCATTGGCATCGAAGAAGTCGTTGAGCTTGATGTAGTGCCCGTTCTCGGCGCCACCGCCGATCCACTGGCTGTCGCCGATCAGCAGATCGCACAGCTGACCGCCGGAGTTCAGTTCGTTAAGCATCCGGTCCGCGAAGTTCGGCCATGGCACGAATTCGAAGTTCATCGTGATCCCGGACTGCGCCTCGAAGTCCTTCGACAACTCGACAAGCGCGTTGGCAGGATCCCACGCCGCCCAGCACAGCGTAAGGTCTTGCGCCTGGGACGCCGACGCGGCGAGACCGGCCACTGCCGTGACCGCGGACGCCGCCAGAAGTCTCTTCATCGTCATTTCGTTGATACCTCCCGTTATATCGACCCGGACAACGCCAAACGAATGGCCACCTCATGCCCAGATGCGGAAAGCGTAAATGAGGTGCGTACCTCAAGGGAAGAAGTTTCTTGAGGTACGCACATCACTTCTGATCGGCGCGGCGGTTGCCGGACTCCAGGATACGGCTGGAACGCCTTCGAAATCAGAGGGCTAGGGAAACCCACGCGGCGTTCCTGCGGGACGACCGCACGCAGGCATCCACGAAGGCGACACCCGCCAGGCCATCCTGTACGGTCGGGTACACACATCCTTCCGGCGGCGGCATGCCCGCAGCATGGGCGCGAATCGCCATCGCGGCCTCGGTGTAGATGTTCGCGAAACCCTCAAGATAGCCCTCCGGATGCCCCGGCGGGATCCGGCTCATCCGGTTTGCCGCCGCCCCGGCCCCCGCCCCCGATCGGGTCAGCTTGCGCGTTGGCTCACCGAAGGGCGTATGCCAGAGCGTGTTCGGCTCTTCCTGATCCCAGGACAGGCCGCCCCTTGCGCCGTAAACACGCAACCGCAGCGCATTCTCGTTACCCGGCGCGACCTGGCTCGACCAGAGCATGCCGCGCGCACCTCCCTCGAACCGCAGCATGACGTGGGCATTGTCATCGACACGACGGCCCGGCACGAAAGTGTGCAGGTCAGCGGCCAGCGCCTCGAGCTTCAGCCCGGTGACGAAACAGGCGAGGTTGAAGGCATGCGTTCCGATATCGCCGGTGGAGCCACCCGCCCCCGCCTGGGCGGGATCGGTCCGCCAGGCTGCCTGCTTCTGGCCTGTCGCCTCAGTCGCCTCGGTCAACCAATCCTGCGGATACTCCACCTGGACCACCCGGATCTCGCCCAACTCGCCCGATGCGATCATCTCGCGCGCCTGCCGGACCATCGGGTAGCCGGTGTAATTGTGCGTCAGGACGAAGAGCGCGCGGGATTTCGAGGCAAGGGCCGCGAGCTTGCGGGCATCGCCGAGGCTTGAGGTCAGCGGCTTGTCGCAGATGACGTGGATGCCACGGGTGAGAAACGGCTTTGCGGCGGGATAATGAACATGGTTCGGCGTCACGATCGCCACGGCCTCGATACCATCCCTGAGCCGCACCTCGCGCCTGGCCATCTCCTCGAAGCTTCCATAGACCCGGTCCGCGCCGAGCCCGAGGTCGGCGCCCGAGGCGCGGGACTTCTCGGCAGTGGCGCTGAAGCAGCCCGCCACCAGGTCATAGTGATCGTCGATCCTGCTTGCGATGCGATGCACCGCCCCGATGAACGCGTCACGCCCGCCGCCCACCATCCCGAGCCGGATCCTCCGGCCCGTCATGTCCTTGCGTCCCTCGATGGCCATGTGGCCTCCTCCCGTCTTCGCCTGGTTCCAGTTGCACGGCGGCGGGGCCCTGCCCCCGCACCGCTTCAGTCGAGGCCAAGCATGCGGCGGTTCGCGGCATCGTCGGCGCCCGAGCCGGCGAAGTCGTCGAAGGCCTTTTCCGTGACCCGGATGATATGATCGCGTACGAAGGCCGCGCCTTCGCGCGCGCCGTCCTCGGGGTGCTTGAGCGCGCATTCCCACTCGACCACAGCCCAGCCGTCGAAGTCGTACTGGGTCAGCTTCGAGAACACGGCCCCGAAATCGACCTGTCCGTCGCCAAGCGACCGGAACCGCCCGGCACGATCCACCCAGGACTGAAAGCCACCGTAGACACCCTGGCGTCCGGTCGGGTTCAACTCGGCGTCCTTGACGTGGAACATCCGGATGCGGTCATGGTAGATGTCGATGTTCTGCAGGTAGTCGAGATGCTGCAGCACATAATGCGACGGGTCGTAGAGCATGCAGGCCCGCGGGTGGCCTCCTACCCGCTCGAGGAACATCTCGTAGCTCACGCCATCGTGGAGATCCTCACCGGGGTGGATCTCGTAACAGACATCGACGCCCATCTCCTCGGCATGTTCGAGGATCGGGCGCCAGCGTGCGGCGAGTTCATCGAAGGCCGCCTCGACAAGGCCCGCCGGTCGCTGCGGCCAGGGGTAGACGAAGGGCCAGGCCAGCGCGCCCGAGAAGGTGGCATGCGCGCCGATGCCGAGGTTGCGGCTGGCGGTGATCGCCTTCCGGACCTGGTCGACGGCCCATTCCTGGCGCGCCTTCGGGTTGCCGCGAACCCCGGGCGCCGCGAAGCCGTCGAAAGCGGCGTCATAGGCGGGATGGACGGCGACGAGCTGTCCCTGCAGATGCGTCGAAAGCTCGGTCACCTCGACCCCGTTCTCGGCGGCCTTGCCCTTGAACTCGTCGCACCAGTCCTTCGACGAGGCCGCCTTCTCGAGGTCAAAGAGACGGCCGTCCCAGCTCGGCACCTGGACGCCGAGATAGCCGCAGTCGGCCGCCCATCGGGTGATCGCGTCCCAGCTGTCGAACGGGGCCTCGTCTCCGGCGAATTGCGCCAGGAACAGCGCCGGTCCCTTGATCGTCTTCACGTCTTTGCCCTCCACACTTGCGGCCCCGTCCGCTGTCGCGCATCAGGGCAGGTTTTCGCGAATGATCACGTCGATGCGAATCCGTTCCTGTGACGCCAGGATCGCCACATCGTCCGACTTGGCGCGCAGGACACGAAGCGCACTGCGCACGAGGTGCCCGACATTCTGGGCGATCACCGCATCCACCTCGCCCTCCTCGAGAGCCTGTCGAGTAGCCGGTGTCAGCTCATGCGCGATGACGACCAGTCCCTCCGGGCGCCGGGCCGCGCGCAGCCCTTCGAGAAGAAACTTGTTCCCCGTTCCCATCGAATAGATGCCAAGCAGGTCGGGATTGGCATTGACCGCCGAGGTCACGATCGAGGCCATCCGAACCGGATCGTCGTAGGACTCCATCGACGGCAGCACCACGAGGTTCGGAAACTCTTGCGAAACGACCTCGTCGAAGCCGAGGCGACGCTCGATGCTGTCGCGCGCCTGAAGCGAATGCGTGACCACCAGAACGCTTCCCGTCGCGCGCCCGACGAAACGCCCCATCAGAACGCCGGCCGTCCGCCCCGCGGACCGGTTGTTGATGCCGACGAAGTGGTCGCGCGCCGAGTTCGGAAGGTCCGCGACCAGGGTCACGACGGCGATGCCATCGGCCTTCAGGCGACCGACCGCGTCGCGTACCTGCGGCGTCTCGGGGACCATGATCGCGAGCCCGTCGGGGCGTGTCGAGCCGACGGCATTGATTGCCCGCGCGACGGCATGTGGATCGTGCGTCGGCACCGTGATGATCTTGACCGAGCTGCGTTCGGCAAGCTGTGCCCCGGTTGCCTCGATCAAAGCCTCGCGCAAGGCGTCGACAAACTGGTTCGGACCGACGGGCAGGACGAAGACGTAGCGGTACTGGCGCTTTCGCGCCAGGTTCGCGGCATAGGAGTCGCGGACATAGCCGAGCCTGTCGACCGCGTCCTGCACCCTTGCCACGGTCGCTTCGCGAACGCCCGGTCGCGCGTTCAGGACACGGTCGACCGTTGCAAGGCTTACCCCCGCTTCCTTCGCGATGTCATGGACCGTCGGCTTGACCATCTTCGCCTCCCCCGGAGACGGTAAGCCAGATTTCTGAGGTACGTCAATCAGCGCGGAAAGGCCGCGCGCGGCGCGATCGCCCTGTCCCGTGGTTTCACGCGGCCGGATGTCGACCGCGCCGCACGGCCCTCTTCCGGGTCCGCCCCTCGCCGATGCACCGCGCCGATGCACCCCGGCGCCGCGCGGGGCTTCCGCGCCCGGCACAGGTTTCCGCGGCGATCAGGCGATTGCCGAGGATCGGAGTTTCCATCCCCGGGATCGATTGTCAGGTGGCGCGGATCGCAACCGGTCTTTCGGCAGGTCCGTGGCCGAGGTCCGCTGTCGGCTCAAAGTGCGGCGTCGCGGGCTCCATAGGCCGGATGGCGGGTCACGTTGGCGCGGGGCGCAAGTCACTCACCCTTGGCGTATCGAAAGATCGTCATCTGTGGCAGGCTTCGGCAACTCCTGGAAAGGCCAGGACATGGAGGACAAGATGTCAATTCGCACCACATCCGGGCGGGGCCGCCGCTATGACAGCGTGCTGGACACTGTCGGCGATACGCCGTGCATTCGCATCAACACCATCGCGCCCAAGCATGTTGCCGTCTATGTGAAGGTCGAGGCCTTCAACCCGGCCGGATCGGTGAAGGATCGGCTTGCCCTGAACATCATCGAGGCGGCCGAACGGGATGGCCGCCTGAAGCCCGGTCAGACCGTTGTAGAAGCCACATCAGGCAACACCGGAATTGGCCTCGCGATGGTCTGCGCTGCCAAGGGCTATCCCCTTGTCGTGACGATGGCCGAGAGTTTTTCGGTCGAGAGGCGCAAGCTCATGCGGTTTCTCGGCGCGAAGGTCGTGTTGACGCCGCGCGCTCAGAAGGGCTTCGGCATGTACACCAAGGCCAAGGAACTGGCGGAGCAGAATGGGTGGTTCCTCGCCAGTCAGTTCGAGACACGGGACAATGCCGACATTCACGAGGCGACGACGGCCAGAGAGATCCTCGGCGATTTCGCCGGCGAACGCCTCGACTACTGGATCACGGGCTACGGCACCGGCGGCACGGTATCGGGTGTGGCAAGGGTTTTACGCAAGGAGCGGCCGGACACCAGGATCATCCTCACCGAACCGGCCAACGCGGCGATTGTCTCGTCCGGCTACGTGAACACGCGGAATGAGGCGCACCAGCCGACGCAGAGCCATCCGAACTTCGAGCCGCATCCGATACAGGGTTGGACACCGGACTTCATTCCCTGGGTGCTGCAGGAGGCGATCGACAAGTCATACTACGACGAGTTGATCCCGATCGCCGGATCCGAGGGCATCGAATGGTCCCGGCGCCTCGCCGCTGGGGAAGGTATCTTCACCGGCATCTCCGGCGGTTCCACCTTCGCGGTAGCGATGCGGCTGGCCGAAACGGCTCCGGAGGGGGCGGTCATGCTGGTCATGCTGCCGGACACCGGGGAAAGGTATCTTTCCACTCCGCTCTTCGAGGGTATCGAAGACGACATGACCCCGGAGGAACGGGAGATCTCGATGTCAACGCCGTCGGCCCAGATGGCAGCAGACTAGAAGCGCCCGGGGCGCGGACAGGACCAGGGGTCGCCTGGCAGGAAGCCCCCCGCGGCCGGACCATCCGAAACCCCGTCTTCGGGGTCGACTGAAGCGAACCACCTGCCCCGCCCGTCCCGTCGCTGTCGCAGGCCGGGGGCGTTATCGGCAGTTTGCCCCGGGACGCCGGATCGCCCGTCGGGACAGGACGGTCATCGGAACGGTCGTCAGAACGGGGTCTCCAGCCGGACGCCCGTTGCCACGAAATCCGCGGCATTGCCCGTCACGACGGTCGCGCCATGGGTGAGGGCGGTCGCGGCGATCATCAGGTCGGCGCCGGGATGGCCGATCTCGGCGCTCAGCCGCCCCCAGACCCGCGCCTCGGTGGCCCCGAAGGGCAGGATCCGGTCCGCGAAGAGGAGCATCGTCCGGTCCAGCCAGGCGCGCAGGTCCGCGGCGAAGCCGGGGTTCCTGGCCTCCTGCAACCGGATCCCGCGCTCGATTTCGCCAAGCGTGATGGCGCTCAGGAAGAGCTCGGCCTCCGAGCGCGCGGCGAGCCAGGCCCGCACGCGCGGGGCGCGACCCGGCCGCCGCAGGGCGGACAGGACGTTGGTGTCGAGGAGGAACATCAGAAGTCGACGTCGCGCGGGACCGCGCCCGCCCGCGGAACGTCGTCAGTGGTTGGGAAGGCGAGGAGGTGGTCGAGGAAACTCTCACGCCGTGCGACGGCGCCCTCGAGGAGCTGGTGATAGTCCTGTGCCGACAGCACGACGACGGCCGGCTTGCCCCGCCGGCTGACTTCTTGCGGCACGCCGGCCAGGGCCGCGTCAACAACCGCGCTGAACCGGTTCTTCGCGTCATGCAGTGTCCACATCCGGGCGGTCCTTCCGAGTTGCGTTAGCCATCTATCTAGATAGATGTCTAGATGGATTTTGCAAGAGACTCCCGAGCGACGCGGCGGGGGCGTTGCCTGCAGGTCGGCTCGGCGCCGGCGACAATCGATCATCGGCTCCGAAGACAGCTGGCTTTGTTTCGGGAATTGGCCTTCTTGCACGCGATTGGCCTTGTTTCGGGATCCCGGCTCGCGTCCCGGCACCTGGCTTTGTTTCGGGGGCGGACGCGTTGGGCTTTATCTGGGTTTGTTTCGGAAACTCGGTCTTCGCGCAGCCTTCTGGCTTTGTTTCGGGAAATCGGCGCGGGTGTACCCCCTTGGGTTTGTTTCGGGATATCAGCTTCCGCGCCGGCATCTGGCTTTGTTTCGGGATCTTGGCCTCAGGCCGCCGCCCTGCCCTCCTCCACCATGTTGATCTCCAGCCAGGCCTCGAAAGCGCGCCGGCGCGCGGCGCGCGCCTCGCCAAGGTAGCGCTTGAGAAGCCGGTGGCGCCGGCCACCCGGCCGGGTCTCTTCGGACCTTGCCGTCCCGGGAGCGACGGCTCCCTCCCCGGCTTCGGCCCTGCACTCCCCGCCGATGTCGCTCACCTCCCGCCCTTCGCCCTCCGGTCCGGTCACGCTTGCCTCGAAAGCGCGAAGGGCCTCCTCGGCCATCACGAGGCGCGCCTCGGCCTCCGCGAGCGCCAGCGCGCGAAAGCCGCGCTCGCCTTCGCGAACCACCACCCCCACCGGCGGGTCCGGATCGTCGAGAATGGCAGCAAACCAGGTATCGACGTCCCGCGGGTCAGGCCGCCCGGTCGCGCCATGGCGGCGGGCGTTCCGCGCCACGATGGCCTTGCCTGCGACCGTCCTGGGGCCGGTACTCTTTCGCGCATTGGCGCGATTGCGCGCGGCAAGCTCCTCGGGCGTCATCCCTCGATGACCTCCGCCTCGATGGGCCGCGTCTTCTGCAGGCGGTCGTAGTCGCCCTTCACCTCGCGGCGGCGGCGTTCGAGTTCGAGGATCTTCGCGTCATGCCAGTGCGCGTGGCCCTCGGCACTGGCGTAGGCTTCGCTCATCAGGTCAAGCGGCGACAGGCCGAGCCGCGTGATCTCATCCTCCACGCCTTTGCGCGCCTTGGCGTCGTCGGAGACGGCAAGGCGGGCAAAGTGTTCACCGATTTCTTCTGCCTCGACGTCGTCGAAGGGCTCGGGCGCCCAGTCCTCCTCGGAGCCCCCGGCATCCAGATGCCTCGTCCAGGCCTCATCCTGCTTGCGCCCATGGGCTTGCCGGCGCAGGGCAATGAAGGCATCCCGGATCGCCTCGTGGGTATGGCGGCGGAGCGCCGCCTCCTTCATGCGGCAGTGCTGGACGAGGTCCCACTCGATCCGAACGAGGTTCTCGGCGATGACGCATTCGTAAGGCGTCATCGGCGCCAGAGAGCGCATCAGGCCCGCATGAAAGGTCTCGAAGCTGTCGTGATCCTCGCCGACGATGCGCAGCCGGCGCGGCAGGATCTCGGCGAAGCTTGCGAGCCCGAAACGGGCCGGGTCGATCGGAGTGATGTCATTTGCCATGGTCTTCTCCCATGCAGGGCGCCCGTTCCAGTCGCGGCGTCGATCCATGCGGCGGGTCCGAGTGCCGATTCGTTCTCATACAAAATGCTGATGGAAAGGCCGGCTTCTGATCAAGATGTAGTTCTCCTGCGAGGGGCACTCTTTACGATTGACAACGGAATGGGTCGGGGATTCGAAACCTGACCCCTGACGGTGCAAGCCCGGCATGCTATGATCCCGGCAAACCTGACGGAGACGGATCAGATGTCCACGCAGAGCGACGAGAGAACGAACAAAACGGGAATCCTTGACCTCGTGGCCGAGGACAGCAAGGCCCGGCCCATTCGCATGCTGGCACGGCCTCATCATCCTATCGAGACGACCCCGTCCCGCCCAAGGCCGCAGCCGGCGCATCGCCCCCGTCCCGTCAGCTATGAACGGGGCTACGCGACGAAACTCACGCGGCTGATGGCTGAGGGCTACAGCGTGACGGCCGTCGCGGGAAAGTTCGGCGTGAACCTCGATACGATCAAGCGCTGGAGGCGCCAGCACCCGGAGTTCCGCCGGGCGATCGAGTTTGGCGAGGCGGCGCGGGTTGCCTATCTCGAAGACCGTCTCCTCAACGCAAGAAGCATGAAGGACGTCAAACTCGCGATGCGTACACTCGAAATCGCGGCGCCCCACGAGTGGGACAGCAGGAAGGCCAAACCGATCAGTTCGTCCGAAACGAAGGACCCCAAGGACACTGGCCTCAGGGTGATCATCGTGCCGGCGAAGCAGCCTGCCACTCATAATGTAGAGCAGGTCGCGAAAGAAGAGGGCTGAGCCGCGGCCTTCCAAGGGCGATCGCGGCACCGGCCGTCAACCGCCGGCGAGACCGGGACAGGTCGGGCTTTGGTGACGAGGTCCGATCAAAGGACAAGGACGGGCATCGCCCCACCGCGGCCGAACCAGAAAGACGCGGCTGATGAGCCGGCAATCCCTTGTCTTGTCGGGCAGAGGTCTGGAGCCGTGGACGACATGCCCACGCGGCCGGGATCGACGCGTTGCGTCCGCGCGCATCATCGGCCGCTCGTCAGACCCCGGCCTCATGGCCGGGGTCGCTTGGTCTGCGCTGCCTAGACGTAGAGGAAGACGAAATCATCGACCGTGATCTGGAGTTCGTCGACATCCTCGACGACCGCCAGGATCTCGCCCGTCGTCGCATCGCTGATCGTCGTGTTGGCCGTGCCGCCGTCACTGATCACGAGGTCACCGAAAGTGAGGCCGTCGGCGAGCGCCAACAGGTCGACCCCGTCCTCGAAGTCCGTGATCCGGTCGGCGGTGCCTGCGTCCTGGGATCCATCACCGAGGCGCAGCACGAACGTGTCCGCATCTTCCCCGCCCGTCAGAAGATCGAACCCGGCGCCGCCATCGATCAGGTCTTCGCCGGCGCCGCCCTCGATCACGTCATCGCCGTCGGCGCCGGCCAGCCGGTCTGCCAAAGTGCTGCCGATCAGAACGTCATTGCCGGCAGTGCCGGTGATGTCCTTGGCATCGACCGCCCCGGCCTCGAAATCCGTGATGATCTTCTGCTCGATCCGGTTGCCGTCCGCCCGCCAGACGACGACGAGAGCACCGTCAGCGCGCAGATCGATGCTGGGCTCGTACTGGTTGATGGAGTTGTCGGCATTGACGACGAATTCTCCGCCGACCTCGCTGCCATCGGCCGCGTAGCGCTGGCCGATGATCGAAGCGCCCGACCCGTCGTAGTTGTTGCCGCGCCAGATCACCACGAAGCCGCCGTCCGACAGACCGATCGCCTTCGGCGTGTCATCGTAGTTCCCGGCAAGGCTGGAAACCAGGACATCCGCCCCGTCGATCGCGTTGCCGTCCTTGTCGTAGCGCCGGGCGTAGATGTCGTAGTTGCTGCCATCGTAGTCCCGCCAGGTCACGACAAAGCCGGCATCCTCGCCCTGAAGGGCACCGACCGAGACGTAGATCTGATCCCAAGGGGTGGTCGTGTTGACCTGGAACTCGCCGGTGCGGGCCGTGCCGTCGGCGTTGTAGACGCGCGCATAGGCATCCCACCACTCGTTGACGTCATTGCCGTCGTAGTGCCGCCAGCTGACGACGAAGCCGCCGTCATCGAGCGTGGCGATGGTTTCGGCAACAGATCCATCGGGATATGCTTGGGCCGTACCTTGGTTGACCGTGAGCTCGCCGGTCAGTGCTGAGCCATCCTCGTCATAGACCCGAAGTTTGATATCGCCTGCGCTCCCATCATACCAGGTCACCGCCCAGTTGCCGTCGGCCAGCGCCGTCACCGTCGGCTCATAGTCCTGCTGGTAATTGGTCGTCGGGGAGATGACGATCTCGCCGCCGATCTTGCTGCCGTCCGCAGCGAAGCGTTGCGCAACGATGTCCCAGTAGCTGATGTTCGAGGCCTGGTTGTTGCCTTGCCAGACCACCACGAAGCCACCGTCATACGTGCCGCCCGTCAGGCCGGCAACGCTGGGATAACGCTGGTCCAAGGCCGTGGTGGTGTTGACCAGGAACTGGTCGCCGAGTTTCTCGCCCGACGCATCGTAGATCTGCGCGAAGACGCCGGAACCCGAGTTATCCTCGGCGGAGTTGAAGCCGTCCCACACGACGATATGCCCGCCTCCGGACAGCATCGCCACTTCCGGTCGATAGCTGTTCTGGTTCTCGCTCACCTGCTCATCGAGGAAGATGTCGGAGACGGCGCGGGTGTCGGCCTCGAAATCCGTGATGATCTTCTGTTCGATCCGGTTCCCGTTCGCCTCCCAGACGACCACGAGCGCCCCGTCGGCGCGCAGGTCGATGCTTGGATGATATTGCGCCAGGGAATTCTCGGCATTGACGACGAATTCCTCGCCGACCTCGCTGCCATCGGCGGCGTAGCGCTGGCCGATGATCGAGGCGCCCGATCCGTCGTAGTTGTCACCCCGCCAGATCACCACGAAGCCGCCGTCGGAGAGGCCGATGGCCTTCGGCGTGTCGTCGTAGTTTGCTGCCGCGAAACGTGACACCAGGAAATCCGACCCGTCGATCGCGTTGCCGTCCTTGTCGTAGCGCCGGGCGTAGATGTCGTAATTGTTGCCGTCGTAGTCCCGCCAGGTCACGACGAAGCCCGCGTCTTCGCCCTGGAGCGCTCCGACCGACACAAAGTTCTGATCATAGAGCGTGGTCGTGTTGACCTGGAATTCGCCGGTGCGGGCCGTGCCGTCTGCGTTGTAGACGCGCGCATAGGCATCAGAGCGTTCGTTGATATCATTGCCGTCATAGCGCCGCCAGGTGACGACGAAGCCGCCATCATCGAGCGTCGCAATGGTTTCCGCAATGTAACCCTCATTGTAGGCGCTTCCGGCGGTCTCGTTGACCGTCAGCTCGCCGGTCAGCGCGTTGCCGTCCTCGTCGTAGATCCGCAGGCGGATGTTCTGGCCGGAGGTGCCGTCATACCAGGTCACCGCCCAGTTGCCGTCGGCCAGGGCCGTCACCGTCGGCTCATAGTCCTGCTGGGAATTGCCGGTCGCTGAGATGACGATCTCGCCACCGATCCTGCTGCCATCGGCGGCGAAGCGTTGCGCAACGATGTCCCAACCGCTGCTGGTGGAAGCCTGGTTGATGCCTTGCCAGACCACCACGAAGCCACCGTCATGCGTACCGCCAGTCAGGCCGGCGACGCTGGGATAGCGCTGATCGCTGGTTGTTGTGGTGTTGACCAGGAACTGATCGCCGAGTTTCTCGCCGTCAGCGTCGTAGCGCTGCGCGAAGACCCCCATGCCAGAGGGATCGATCGCGTAGTTGTAGCCTTCCCAGACCACGATGTGGCCACCGTCCGACAGCATCGCCACTTCCGGGCGGTAGCTGTTCTGGTTCTCGCTGACCTGCTCGTCGAGGAGGATGTCGGAGACGGCGCGGGTGTCGGCCTCGAAATCCGTGATGATCGCCTGCTCGATGCGATTGCCGTTCGCCTCCCAGACCACGACGAGAGCGCCATCGGCACGCAGATCGATGCTCGGATGATACTGCGCGAGGACGGTATCGGCATTGACGACGAATTCCTCGCCGACCTCGCTGCCATCGGCGGCGTAACGCTGACCGATGATCGAGGCCCCCGAACCGTCGTAATTGTCGCCCCGCCAGATCACCACGAAGCCGCCGTCCGAGAGGCCGATGGCCTTCGGCGTGTCGTCGTAATTGGCCGCCGCGAAACGCGACACCAGGAAATCCGACCCGTCGATCGCGTTGCCGTCCTTGTCGTAGCGCCGTGCATAGATGTCGTAGTTGCTGCCGTCGTAGTCCCGCCAGGTCACGACGAAGCCGGCGTCCTCGCCCTGCAGCGCTCCGACCGAGACATAGACCTGGTCATAGAGCGTGGTCGTGTTGACCTGGAACTCGCCGGTGCGGGCCGTGCCGTCTGCGTTGTAGACGCGCGCATAGGCATCAGAGCGTTCGTTGATATCATTGCCGTCATAGTGCCGCCAGGTGACCACGAAGCCGCCGTCATCGAGCGTGGCGATTGTTTCGGCAACCGATCCATCGGGATATGCTTGGGCCGTACCCTGGTTGACCGTGAGCTCGCCGGTCAGTGCTGAGCCATCCTCGTCATAAACCCGGAGCTTGATGTCGCGTACAGTCGCATCATACCAGGTCACCGCCCAGTTGCCGCCGGCCAGGGCCGTCACCGTGGGCTCGGTGTCGTTCTGGGAATTGGCCGTCGAGGAGATGACGATCTCACCTCCGATCCTGCTGCCATCGGCGGCGAACCGCTGCGCGACGATGTCCCACTGGCTGCTGGCCGAGACCTGGTCGAAGCTCTGCCAGACGACCACGAAGCCACCATCATGCGTGCCGCCCGTCAGGCCAGCAACGCTGGGAAACCGCTGATTACTGGCTGTTGTGGTATTGACCAGGACCTGATCGCCGAGCTTCTCGCCGTCAGCGTCATAACGCTGCGCGAAGACCGCCAGGCCCGAGGGATCGATCGCGTAGTTGTAGCCTTCCCAGACCACGATGTGGCCGCCGTCCGACAGCATCGCCACTTCCGGGCGGTAGCTGTTCTGGTTCTCGCTGACCTGTTCATCGATGAAGATGTCAGAGAGGTAGCGAACCTGGCCCTCGCCGCCGGCGGCCACGACGACGTCCACGGTGGCCGTGTCAAAACCGCCGTTTCCGTCCGACACCAGCACGGTGAAGCTGTCTTCACCACTGAAACCGGCGTTCGCCATGTAGCTGTAGGTGCCGTCGGGATTGACGGTCACGCTGCCATGGCTGGCGTCTTCGTCGAGCGTGAAGGTCAGCAGGTCGCCATCGCGATCCGTGGCCACGATACGACCGTTCACCGTTGTCGACGGGTTGACCGCCATGAGCCCACCGACGGCCTCGGGCGCGTCATTGACGGGCAGGACCGTCACATCAAGCGTCGTGACGGTTTCCGAAACGTCGCCGTTCGCGGTCTCGCTCGACCTTGCGGTGACGGTCAGGGTGAAGTCCGCGTCGCTGTCGGCCGGCGGCGTGATCGTCAGGCCGGTCAGGTCCGCCGGGGTCAGCAGCCAGACGCCGCCGCCCTGGTCGGAACCCGCCGAGAGCGTCGCGCCGGCGGGAACGCCGGAGATCTCGATCGCCAGCGTCTCGGACCCGTCCGTGTCGGCTAGCGCCGAGGTGATGTCCAGCGCGATCGCCGTGTCCTCGTCGCCGGAGGCCGGGCTCACCGCCAGGCTCGGCGCATCGGCCACGGCATCCACGGTGACAGCGAGCGTCGTGGCGGTTTCCGCCACGTCGCCATTGGCGCCCTCGGTCGACCTTGCGGTGACGGTCAGCGTGAAGTCCGCGTCGCTGTCGGCCGGCGGGGTGATCGTCAGGCCGGTCAGGTCCGCCGGGGCGAGCAGCCAGACGCCGCCGCCCTGGTCGGCGCCCACCGAGAGCGTCGCGCCGGCGGGAACGCCGGAGATCTCGATCGCCAGCGTCTCGGAGCCGTCCGTGTCGGCGAGCGCCGAGGTGATGTCGAGCGCGATCGCCGTGTCTTCATCGCCGCTCGCAGCCTGAACCGCCAGGCTCGGTGCGTCGGCCACGGCATCCACGGTGACATCGAGCGTCGTGACGGATTCCGCCACGTCTCCGTTAGCGCCCTCGGTCGACCTTGCGGTGACGGTCAGCGTGAAGTCCGCGTCGCTGTCGGCCGGCGGGGTGATCGTCAGGCCGGTCAGGTCACCCGGGGCGAGCAGCCAGACGCCGCCGCCCTGGTCGGCGCCCGCCGAGAGCGTGGCGCCGGCAGGCACGCCGGAGATCTCGATGGCCAGCGTCTCCGAGCCGTCCGTGTCGGTCAGCGCCGGGGTGATGTCGAGCGCGATCGCCGTATCCTCGTCGCCGGAGGCCGGGGTCACTTCCAGGCTCGGCGCGTCGGCCACGGCATCCACGGTGACATCCAGCGTCGTGACGGATTCCACCACATCGCCGTTGGCGCCTTCCGTCGACCGCGCGGTGACGGTGAGCTGGAAGTCTGCGTCGCTGTCGACCGGCGGGGTGATCGTGAGACCGGTCAGGTCGCCCGGCGCCAGCAGCCAGACGCCGCCGCCCTGGTCAGTGCCCGCCGAGAGCGTGGCGCCGGCGGGAACGCCGGAGATCTCGATCGCCAGCGTCTCGGAGCCGTCGGTGTCGGTGAGCGCCGGGGTGATGTCGAGCGCGATCGCCGTGTCCTCGTCGCCGGAGGCCGGGGTCACTTCCAGGCTGGGCGCGTCGGCCACGGCATCCACCGTGACGTCGAGCGTG
>JANSXY010000045.1 GCA_024742695.1 Paracoccaceae bacterium
CTCCGTTGTCGGTTCCAGGTCTCGCAACCCGAACCTTCTTCGAAGATCGGCGGTGACCGCCAGCGTCACCCACGGCCGCGCGCTGCGCTACGCCAAGGGCTCCGCGCGCGGCCTCCTACACCACCACCGGGGACACTGCCGGCCTCTGGATGGAGACGATGAGAAAGACTCCAAAATCCAAGCACTCCGATCGGCCGCACTACTGACGCTGGCGAGCAACCGTGTAGCCAAATCTGGGCTGCTACTCTGGCGCCGCGAGTGCGCGATGCCTAGGTTCCCTCTATTGGGCGCGAAAGGGCACTAGGACCGGGCTTATCCCAGACTTTCACAATCGCTTTGCGAACGCCTGAGTAACTTCGTGACGGGCAGCATTTGGAAGGGTAGGCTCGTCAGGGACGCTGGGAGCCTGAGTCGAGGTTGCTCGCTAGTCAGGTGTCGCGCGGGTAGTCGCCCTTCCGAATAATGAATGTTCCAACTCGCGCTTGCGCGTAGCCGCTAGGTCTGCAGCTTGTTAGCCGTGCTTTTCGCAAAGCACGTCATCCCCGCTTCCACCACCACAGCGAAAGCCCGTTTTGTTCACACTCCGAGTTTTACTCCATCTCCGTGGCGAAAGTCCGCATCATAGGGACCGATGGTGATTGCGTACGAATGATGGAACCTGACCCTAGCTGGTCATCACTAGGACTTGGCCCTCGGCATCCCGCCCTTCCAGGAAACCTGCCCAAGCAGACATCATCCGTCGCCGCTTCTCGATCATGTCGCCACGCCGGTACGAGGCCTCCACCGCGTTGCTGATCCGGTGCGCCAGCGCAACCTCGGCCATTTCGCCGGTAAAGGCGGTGCGCTCGGCCACCCAGTCTCGGAATGTAGATCGCAAACCATGCGGGACCGCAGGACGTTTGTTGCGCGGGTCCAGGTAGCCAGCGGCCACATCGCCGTGTCCGGCTTTCACGGCGGCGGAGTGCATCAGCCTCATGGCCTTTGACAGTGTCATGTCGGAGAGGGGGCCTCCACGCGCGCCGGGGAACAGGAGGGGATTGCCGTCCAGCCGCGGAAGCCCGCGAAGCAGGGCAACGGCGGCGTGTGACAGAGGAACGCGGTGTTCTCGTCCCATCTTCATTCGTTCGGCTGGGATGATCCACAGACCGCGATCCAGATTGACTTCATCCCACGTCGCCCCTCGGACTTCACCTGACCGGGTCGCCGTTAGGGCCGTGAATTCCAGCGCCCGTGCCGCGAAACCTTCGCGCTGGCGAAGATCCGCGAACCACCGTGCCGCATCATCCAGCGCGAGCGCCGGGTGGTTGTCCCTCCGCGCCACCTTCGAGGGGGCTGGCAGCAGTTCCTTTAGGTTGCCCGTCCAGCGGGCCGGGTTGTCACCCGACCGATGCCCGGAGACGGTCGCCCAGGACAACACCGCCTCGATGCGACCGCGAAGGCGTGATGCTGTCTCTGTCTTGGTCTGCCAGATCGGCGACAAGACACGCAGAACGTCTGATGTGTCGATTTCATCGACCAGCATCGAGCCAAGTTCCGGGGTGGCATAGGTGATCAAGGTCGAGCGCCACTGTCGGCGGTGCTTCTCGTTTTGGAACGCATCCAACTTGGCAGTGAGACATCTTTCAACGGCGGCCTCGAAAGTCAGGCCCTTGCGCTGTGCAGCCCGCAATCTTGCCTTGGCGACCTTGCGTTCTTCTACCGGGTCAATTCCGCGCTCGATCTTGTCTCTCGCCTCGCGGGCTTTTTCGCGGGCCTGCGCAAGTGTCACCGTCGGGAAGCCGCCCAAGCCGATGTCGCGTCTACGGTCGCCGACACGGACGCGTAGAACCCAAGTCTTACCTCCGTTCCGTGTGACCTGCATGTAGAGCCCGGCCACGCCGCCCACCGCGAACATGGCATTGGCCTTGCCGCCGGGGTGCGACAGGTTCCGGACTTCGACTGAGGAAAGCTCCTTGGCGACCCTCGGCATCACAAACCCTTCCTAGTACCCATCATAAAGGATGCGATGAGACGCGACGAGGCGCAACCCCTTGCGACCAATCAAGCTTGTTGGCTTGAACAGGAATAGGAATTTCAGCGCGATAGCACGACGTGGTGCCACTGGTCGCAACGCAGTGATGGCGGGCTTCGTCTCCGCCACACCTGAACCGATTAAATCAATCTTCTTGGATGATTGGCCGTTTTCGTTTGCGGCCGATAAGTGTCTTGGTAATCAATCTGGTCTAGGAGCAAGGCAGGTGAAGCCGGGCTTGCCCGCTCGACAGTTTGCAGGTTTCACGCGCGACAAGCAGAGAAGGGTGCCCCTAGCTGATCCTGCCGTCTCACGAGACTGGCGTTCACGGCGCGAACGTTACGTCGGCAATGGATACTTCCCTTCGGATAGCCCCCAAAACAAAGAGACCAGATCTCGATGCACGCATTCTGGCGTATAGCCGAGGTTCCGGCTTCTCAAGTCGCTCTTGTTTCTCCGGACGAAGGGCCGGTCAGCTACGGCGACCTTCGCGACCGTGTCGCCGCGATGACCACGAGGCTCGATGCCGGTCGTGGGCTGGTGCGCCTGACTTGCTCGAATTCCTTGAACACCATCGCGATGTACGTCGCCGCATTGCACGCCGGCTACCCGCTGGTCCTTGCCGAACCCGGCGGACAAGCGCATGCGCACCCGCTCGATGTCCTCTACGACTATGATCCCGAAACCGACAGGCTTTCCGTCGATCCAAAGGGGCGGAACCTGGGCCTGCATCCGGACTTGCGTCTCCTTCTGTCGACATCGGGATCGACCGGCGCGAGCAAGTATGTCCGACTGTCCGATCGCAACCTGGCCTCGAACGCATCTGCAATCGCCGATTACCTTTCCCTGACCGAGGCGGATCGCGCTCCAACCGCGCTTCCGCTGCACTACTCCTTCGGACTGTCGGTCCTGAACAGTCACCTGGCCGTGGGCGCCAGCCTTGTCCTGACCAGGGACCCGGTCATTTCGGAAGCCTTCTGGCAAAGGTTTTCCGAAACGGGATGCACGAGTTTCTCGGGTGTGCCGCAGACGTTCACGTTGCTCGCCAAGAGTGGTCAACTCGACCGGGAATACCCGCAGTTGCGCTACGTCACCCAGGCAGGTGGAAAGCTGGGCCCCGAGGCGGTTCGGGAAATGGCCGGACTCGGCCGAAAGCGCGGCTGGGACTTCTTCGTGATGTACGGCCAGACCGAAGCGTCCCCCAGGATCGCATATCTTCCGCCGCATCTGGCGACGAACCACCCGGAAGCCATTGGCCTCGCGATTCCCGGTGGAACCATCACGGTAGAGGACGAGTCCGGCGAGGTGCCGCGCGGACAGGAAGGCGAACTCGTCTACGAGGGGCCCAATGTCATGATGGGCTACGCGACCGAGCAGGCGGATCTCGCCAAGCCACAGGGCGAAACGCGACTAAGAACAGGCGACCTGGGCTATGAAACCCAGGACGGGCTCTTTGTCATCACCGGGCGGCGGTCGCGCTTCCTCAAGCTCTCCGGAAAACGCGTCAGCCTTGACGAGATCGAGGCCTGGGCCGCCCGCAGCGGTGTTCCTGTTGTGGCGACCGGGGCCGACGACGCGCTTTGCCTGATCCATACGGATGGGCACGGCGCAACCTCCCTGAAGGACAAGACCGCGTCTTTCCTCGGGGTGCCGCGATCGTTCGTGATGACGATCGAGACATCCTCGCTTCCCCTGAAGCAAAACATGAAGCCCGACCACCAGGCCGCCATGGCCTTGTTCGAGGCGCAGCGCGGGCATGAGGCGCCGGCGGCTGGGGGCAGGGGCTCGGACGCCACGCTCGAAGGGGTGCTCAGCATCTTTCGCCGCCAGTTCCCGGGTGCGGGTGTTACCCGCGACATGAGCTTCGACACGCTGGGCGGCTCTTCGGCCGATTTCATTGATGTCGAACTCGCACTGCTGGAGACAGGCATAGACCTGCCTGCGAACTGGCAAGGCTACCGGATCGCCGACCTTGCCGGCCGCAAGAAGGTCAGCTCCGGCGACTACCGCCCGGACTACGGCGTGGCCCGCATCGTCTGCACGATCCTCGTCGTTCTCGGCCATGTGATCGGCAACACACCCGCCACGGGTCTCCGGCTTCCGCCCGAGTCAGCCTGGCACAGCGTGCTTGCCTTCTTCGATCCCCTGACGATGCCGCTGTTCGCGTTCATGGCAGGGTTCTTCTTTTCGGGCAGTCATATGGCGGAGAACCCGCCTCTGCGGTTTGCGAAATCCATCCTGTTTCAACTTCTGTTGCCGACATACGTTGCTGTCTTCTGCTTCGCCGGGCTGTCTACGATGCTCGGAACCGGGTTCGCGCTGGATACGCCCTGGGCCGCGCTCAAGCTCTTCTACGTGCCCTACGCGCACTTCTGGTTCATCCTTTCGCTCACGATGATCCTGACTTTCTGTTTTCTCCTCGCCCGCGTCCTGCCTGCGCCGGCCATCCCCGTCGCCGCCATCGCCCTGTTCATCTTGCTGTCGGGCGTACGGGTTCCGTCGCCCATACTCGGGATCAACGGTGCGCTCGCGCTCTTTCCGGTTTTCGTTCTGGGGTGTTTCTTCGGGTGGCATTCCGAATGGTTCCTGGCGCGGAGAAAACAACTCCTCGGGCTGGCAGTCCTGGTCTTCGTCGCCATGCATCTCTGGAGCGGCCATGCGGATTTCTCCCCTGCCGCCCGGCGCCTCGCCGATACGGCACT
Source organism: Paracoccaceae bacterium (assembly GCA_024742695.1). Lineage (GTDB taxonomy): Bacteria > Pseudomonadota > Alphaproteobacteria > Rhodobacterales > Rhodobacteraceae > JANSXY01. The sequence continues at coordinate 4,714 of JANSXY010000045.1, forward strand.
GTCAATCGCCATGATCATTCTCTGCCTCGCGCTCGCCCGGTTTCTGCCATTCCTGAGGCCGCTGGCGCCCTTCGCATTCTTTATCTATCTCTGGCACGTCGTCGGAGCATCCGCCATGCGACGCGCGCTGGACTACGCCGGCTTGGAAATGCTGGGGGTCAATATCGTTGGCGGAATGGTCGCCGGCGTGGCAGTTCCGGTCTTCCTTTTCCATCTGCTGGGGTTGTTGCCCGGCGGTCGGGTGCTGCGGGGCAAGTAGGTCAAGGAAGCGTCATGTTTGCGGGGACAGCCTCAAGCCTATGAAGCCGCGTCAGGCGCCGCGCCGGTGTTCCCGGGCGGGCGGTATCCCGCGGCGGTGCGAAGCGCCGTCCCTCGCGGAGGTCGGGATCCGGCGAAACGGCGCGCGGATTGGCGGTTGGATCGTCAGTGACGTGGGCGGGCGTTTGAACCCGTGCGAGCGATATCGACTTCGGCCCTGTCCGGTCGGGGCTTATGTCGGCCCGGGCGCCTTTGGCCAAAGGATACTTGGCGGCGTCACGCCATGCTGTTGGCCAGCTGCAGGATCTCGACCAGATCGCCTGCCGCCAACGGGACGGGGTTTCCTGCGGTCGACGATGCACTCAAGGCAGCTTCGGCAACGCCTGGATACTCGCTTGGGTGCAAGCCGAAGTCGGCAAGACGCGGCAATCCTGCCGCCGCGGCCAATTCGGCCAGCTGCCGGGGCGCCGCCTGATCGGTTCCGCCGAGGACCGCGGCCAGCGATGCGCACACCTCTTCTATCCTTTGCCGCGCCGCGCCGCTGGTCAGCGCGCGATTGACGGCCAGCGTCGGGCCCAGCAGCACCCCGCAGATCGCGCCATGCGCGGCGCCGGTGCGCCCGCCGATGACCCCGGCCAGCCCGTGCACGGCGCCCAGGCCGCCGTTGGCCAGCGCAAGCCCGCCGGTGAGCGAACACCACGCCATGGCATCCCGCGCCGCCGGATCCTCGCCCTCCATCAGCCGGACGAGCGCCGCGAGGCCGGGACCGATCGCCCCGCGGGTCAGCGCATCGGTATAGGGAGTCGCGCGGCAACTGACGAACGGTTCGATCACCTGCGCCAGCGCATCGAGGCCGGAGGCGAGCGTCACCGCGCGCGGGCAGCCATCGGTCAGCGCCGGGTCCACCACCGCCACGCGGGCGATCATCCGGTCATCCCGCAGGCTGACCTTGCGGCCATGTTCTGGCAGCCCGATAACGGCGTTCTTCGTCACCTCCGCGCCGGTGCCGGCGGTCGTCGGCAGGGCCAGGAAGGGCAGGGGGTCGGCGGCCAGCGGAAGGCCGCGCCCCACCACCTCCAGATGGTCGAGCGGGCTGCCGGGCGCGGGCACGAGGGCAGCCACCGCCTTGCCGAGGTCGATCGCCGCGCCGCCACCGATCGCCAGCACCCAGTCCGGCTCGGCCTGCCGCGCCCGCGCCAGCGCGGCGTCGAGGTCGACCAGCGTCGGTTCCCCGGCGCAGCCGATCGTCTCTGCCGTGGCGCCGAGCCGGGCGAGCGCCTTCAGCAGCCAGGCCGCCCTGACCGCGCTGGCCCCGTGCACGACAAGGCCGCGCGGCCCGAAGCCGCGCGCCAGCGCGGGGGCCTGCGCGGCGGTCCCGCGGCCGAACAGGATGCGGCCCGGCTGAAGGATCGAGAAGGTCACAGGCTCGTCACCGCAGCCACCGCGCGGCGCCAGCGCGCGTAGCGCGCGTCACGGTCCGCGGCGGGCATCGCCGGTTCGAACCGCCGCTCCAGCGCCCAGGAGGCGGCGAAATCCTCCGGCCCGCCGCAAAGGCCCGCTTTCCACCCCGCGAGCCAGGCCGCGCCAAGCGCGGTCGTCTCCGTCACCCGCGGGCGGTCCACCGGGGCGCCGAGGATGTCGGCGAGGAACTGCATCGTCCAGTCGCTGGCCGTCATGCCGCCATCGACGCGCAACACGCCCCGCGCGGCGCCCGGCCAGTCGGCGCACATCGCCTCCATCAGGTCGCGGGTCTGGAAGCCCACGCTTTCCAGCGCCGCCCGCGCCAGTTCGGCGGGGCCGGAATTGCGCGTCAGCCCGAACACTGCGCCGCGACAATGCGGCCGCCAGTAGGGCGCGCCGAGCCCGGTGAAGGCCGGCACCAGCACCACGTCCTGTTCCGGGTCCGCCGCCTCGGCCAGTCCCTGCGTTTCCCCCGCCGCGCGGATCATCTTCAGCCCGTCGCGCAGCCATTGCACCACCGCGCCCGCGATGAAGATCGACCCTTCCAGCGCGTAGGTCACCTGCCCGTCGAGCCGGTAGGCGACCGTCGTCAGCAGCCGGTTCGTCGAGGGAACGCGGTCGGCCCCGGTGTTCATCAGCGCGAAGCAGCCCGTGCCGTAGGTCGATTTCATCATGCCGGGCGCGAAACAGGCCTGGCCCATCGTCGCCGCCTGCTGGTCGCCCGCCACGCCGAGGATCGGGATCTCGCGCCCGAAGAGGTCGGCGCGGGTCATACCGTAGTCGGCGGCGCAGTCGCGCACCTCGGGCAGGATCGCGCGCGGAACGCGGAAAAGAGACAGGAGGTCGTCGTCCCAGTCGCCGGTTTCGATGTTCCACAGCATCGTTCGGGCGGCGTTCGTCGCATCGGTCGCGTGGACCTTGCCGCCGGTGAGCTTCCAGATCAGGAAACAGTCGACGGTGCCGAAGGCGAGATCGCCCCGTTCCGCCCGCTCCCTCGCGCCCGAAACGGTATCGAGAAGCCAGGCCACCTTGGTGGCCGAGAAATAGGGATCGAGCAGAAGGCCCGTCTTCGCGTTTACCGCCGCTTCATGCCCGGCGTCCTTCAGCACGGCGCAGGTGTCGGCGGTGCGCCGGTCCTGCCAGACGATGGCGTTGTGAATGGGCTGGCCCGTCGTCCGGTCCCAGATCACCACGGTTTCCCGCTGGTTCGTGATCCCGATCGCGGCGATGTCCGCCGCCGTCAGCCCCGCCGTCTCGATCGCCGCCCGCGCGGTGCCCGCGACGGTGGACCAGAGGTCGGTGGGGTCGTGTTCCACCCAGCCGGGCCGGGGATAGTGCTGGGCGAATTCCTCCTGCGCGACCGCGACCGGGCGCAGGCCCGCATCGAACAGGATCGCGCGCGAGGACGTGGTGCCCTGGTCGATGGCGAGAAGATGGGCCATGGCGGCACCTCCCTGTCCGGAAACGGCGGGACCCGAAGGCCCCGCCGCAGTCGTTCACCGATCCCTTGCGCGGATCAGTTTTTCCACGACGCGATCAGCTCGTCATAGGCGATGGTTTCGCCTGCCGGCTTCTCGTTGTCGAGCTTCGCCACCGGCGCGCCCGGCGCGTCGAGCCAGACCTGCGGATCCTGCGGCTCGTTCATCTTCGGGCCGATGTCGCCCTGCACGCCGGCCCGCTCGAGGCGTTCCAGCACCCGCTCCTGTTCCTCGCAGAGCGCGTCGAGCGCTTCCTGCGGGGTCTTGGCGCCGGACATCGCGTCACCGATGTTCTGCCACCAGAGCTGCGCGAGCTTGGGGTAGTCCGGCACGTTCGTCCCGGTGGGCGACCACTGCACCCGCGCGGGCGAGCGGTAGAACTCCACCAGGCCGCCAAGCTGCGGCGCGCGTTCGGTGAAGCTGTCGTGCTGGATCGTCGATTCCCGGATGAAGGTCAGGCCGACGTGGCTTTTCTTCACGTCCACCGTCTTCGAGGTGACGAACTGCGCGTAGAGCCAGGCCGCCTGCGCGCGGTCGACCGGGGTCGATTCCATCAGCGTCCAGGAGCCGGCGTCCTGGTAGCCGACCTTCATGCCGTCCTGCCAGTAGGCGCCGTGCGGCGAGGGGGCCATGCGCCACTTGGGCGTGCCGTCCTCGTTCATCACGGGCAGGCCGGGCTTCACCATGTCGGCGGTGAAGGCGGTGTACCAGAACATCTGCTGGGCGATGTTGCCCTGCGCCGGGACCGGGCCGGCCTCGCCGAAGGTCATCCCCTGCGCTTCCGGGGGCGTGTACTTCTGAAGCCACTCGATCGCCTTGGTCACGGCATAGACCGCCGCCGCGTCGTTCGTGGCGCCGCCCCGCGCGACGCAGGAGCCGACCGGGCGGCTGTTCTCGTCCACCCGGATGCCCCATTCGTCGACCGGAAGGCCGTTCGGTTCACCCACGTCGCCCATGCCGGCCATGGACATCCACGCATCGGTGTAGCGCCAGCCGAGCGAGGGATCCTTCTTGCCGTAGTCCATGTTGCCGTAGACGCCCGAGGCCGGGCCGCCGGCATAGGACATGTCGCGGCCGGTGAAGAACTCCGCGATGTCCTCGTAGGCCGACCAGTTGAGCGGCACGCCGAGGTCGTAGCCGTACTTCGCCTTGAAGTCCTCCTGCGACTTCGGATGGTTGAACCAGTCGTAGCGGAACCAGTAGAGGTTCGCGAACTGCTGGTCCGGCAGCTGGTAGACCTTGCCGTCCGGGCCGGTGGTGAACTTCAGGCCCACGAAATCATCGAGGTCGAGGTTCGGGTTGGTGACGGAGGCGCCTTCGCCGGCGATCCAGTCCGTCAGGTTGCGGGCCTGCTGGTAGCGCCAATGTGTGCCGATGAGGTCGGAGTCGTTGATGTAGCCGTCGTAGATGTTCTCGCCGGTCTGCATCTGGGTCTGCAGCTTCTCGACGACATCGCCCTCGCCGATCAGGTCGTGTGTCACCTTGATGCCGGTGATCGCGGTGAAGGCCGGGGCCAGAACCTTGGCTTCGTATTCATGCGTCGTGATCGTTTCCGAGACGACCTTGATGTCCATGCCGGCGAAGGGCTTGGCGGCGTCGATGAACCACTGCATCTCCGCTTCCTGATCGGCGCGCGACAGCGACGACAGGTCGCCGATCTCCGCGTCGAGGAAGGCCTTCGCCGCCTCCATGTCGGCCCAGGCCGGGCCCGTGCCTGTGGCGATAAGCGCAAGCGCGATCGCCGTTGCCGTGTTACGCAGTCTCATTGTCAATCCTCCCGAATGTTGAGACGTCGGTTTCTTCGTTCACGCCGGAGGGCAGGGGTGCCATCCCCGCCCGCCGGCACCTCGTTCCCGGCTAGACCCAGCGGAACACCGCAGCGGCATAGACGAGACAAAGCGCGAGCGCCCACCAGAGCGGCGCCCCCGCAAAGAACAGCCAGGCCAGGCAGATGAACGCCGAGCCGAGCAGGGAAATGAACAGCCGGTCGCCGCGCGTCGTCTCGATCCTGAGAACGCCGACGCGCGGGGTTTCCGGGAACCGGATCGCCAGCAGCGTGAACACCACGAGCAGCGAGCCGATCACGTAGAAGAACAGCGCCACCGGCAGCGTCCAGGCCATCCAGCCGCCGGGGATCATCGGCGCGAACCAGTCGATCGCGCTATCCTTGCGCGGCGCCACGGCGAAGATCGCCGCAAGGATCGCGAGCAGGACGACGGCCGCAACGGCGAAGATCAGCGCCCAGTTGGCGGTGCGGGCGGCAGGTTGGGGTTCGGTCGCGGTCATCGGCCTGCCTCCTCACACCCGGCCGAGGGCAAAGCCCTTGGCGATGTAGTTTCTGACGAAGTAGATCACGAGCGCGCCGGGGATGATCGTCAGCACCCCCGCGGCGGCCAGCACGCCCCAGTCCATCCCCGAGGCGGAGACGGTCCGCGTCATCGTCGCGGCGATCGGCTTGGCGTTGACCGAGGTCAGCGTCCGGCTGAGCAGCAGTTCCACCCAGGAGAACATGAAGCAGAAGAAGGCGGCGACGCCGATGCCCGAGGCGATCAGCGGCATGAAGATGCGCACGAAGAACCGCGGAAAGCTGTAGCCGTCGATATAGGCCGTCTCGTCGATTTCCTTGGGCACGCCGCGCATGAAGCCCTCGAGGATCCAGACCGCCAGCGGCACGTTGAACAGGCAGTGCGCCAGCGCGACGGCGATGTGGGTGTCGAACAGCCCGACCGAGGAATAAAGCTGGAAGAACGGCAGCGCGAAGACCGCGGGCGGCGCCATCCGGTTGGTCAGCAGCCAGAAGAACAGGTGCTTGTCGCCGAGGAAGCTGTAGCGGCTGAAGGCATAGGCGGCGGGCAGCGCCACCGTCACCGAGATCACCGTGTTCATCACCACGTAGATGATCGAGTTGACGTAACCCATGTACCAGCTCGGGTCCGTCAGGATCACCATGTAGTTCCGGAACGTCAGGTCGTGCGGCCAGAGCGTGAAGGTCGAGGTGATTTCCGTGTTGGTCTTCAGGCTCATGTTCACGAGCCAGTAGATCGGCAGCAACAGGAACAGCAGGTAGAGCGTCATCACGACGGCGGAGGATTTCGGGCGCGTCATGTCCGGTCCTCCCGGTCGAGGTTCGTCATCACCGTGTAGAAGACCCAGGAGACCAGCAGGATCACGAGGAAGTACATGATCGAGAAGGCCGCCGCGGGGCCGAGGTCGAACTGGCCGATCGCCATCTTGACGAGGTCGATCGACAGGAAGGTGGTGGAGTTGCCCGGCCCGCCGCCGGTGACCACGAAGGGTTCGGTGTAGATCATGAAGCTGTCCCTGAAGCGCAGGAGGATCGCGATCAGCAGGACGCCCTTCATCTTCGGAAGCTCGATGTAGCGGAACACGGCCCAGCGGCTCGCCTGGTCGATCCGGGCCGCCTGGTAATAGGCCTGCGGGATCGACTGGAGCCCGGCGTAGGCCAGCAGCGCGACAAGGCTCGTCCAGTGCCAGACATCCATGACGATCACGGTGATCCAGGCGTCGAGCGGGTCGTTGGTGTAGTTGTAGTCGATGCCGAGCCCTTCCAGCGTGTGACCGAGCAGCCCGATGTCGACCCGGCCGAAGATCTGCCAGATCGTGCCGACGACGTTGAACGGGATGAGCAGCGGCAACGCCATCAGGACGAGGCAGAGACTGGCCCAGAACCCGCGCTTGGGCATGTTGAGCGCAATGAAGATGCCAAGCGGCACCTCGATCGCCAGGATGATCGCCGAGAACAGAACCTGCCGGCCCAAGGCGTCGTGCAGACGGTCCGATGTCACCATCTCCTCGAACCATTCGAGCCCGGCCCAGAAGAACCGGTTGTTGCCGAAGGTGTCGTTGAGGGAATAGTTCACGACCGTCATCAGAGGGATCACGGCCGAAAAGGCCACGATCACCAGCACGGGCAGGACAAGGAACCAGGCCCGGTTGTTCTGGGTCTTCTCCATCAGGCGGTCCTCCCCTCGATGCGCCAGTCGTCGGCGTAGACGTTGATACGGTCGGCGGGGAACGCGACATGGGTCAGGTCCTGGCCGAGCGGCATGCCTTCCGGCACCACCACGTTCAGCGGCTGGCCCGCCGTCTCGGCCCGGACGAGGCGATGCCGGCCCACGTCCTCGACGCGGCGGATCGTCACCGGCAGGCCGGAGCCCGCGGTCAGCACCGCGTATTCCGGACGGATGCCGATCTGGGTGCGGCCCGCCGTTGCCCCGTCGTAGACCGCACCCAGATCGACCGTCGCGTCGCCAAGGTGCGCGCGGTTCCCCTCGATCCTCGCGTCAAAGAGGTTCATGCCCGGCGAGCCGATGAAGTAGCCCACGAAGGTATGCGCCGGCCGCTCGAACAGGTCTTCCGGCGTGCCGGTCTGCACAACGCGGCCGTCATACATCACCACGACCTTGTCGGCGAAGGTCAGCGCCTCGGTCTGGTCATGGGTCACGTAGATCATCGTGTGGCCGAATTCGCGGTGCAGCGTCTTCAGCTGGGTGCGCAGTTCCCACTTCATGTGCGGGTCGATCACCGTCAGCGGTTCGTCGAAGAGGATCGCGTTGACGTCCTCGCGCACCATGCCGCGGCCAAGGCTGATCTTTTGCTTGGCGTCGGCGGTCAGCCCCTTGGCCTTGCGGCCGAGCGCGTCTTCCATGCCGATCATCCGCGCGATGGCCTGCACCCGTTCCGCGACATAGGCCGCGTCGCGGCCGCGGTTGCGCAACGGGAAGGCGAGGTTGTCGCGCACCGTCATCGTGTCGTAGACGACCGGGAACTGGAACACCTGCGCGATGTTGCGGTCCGCCGTCGGCGCGTCGGTCACGTCGCGGTCGCCGAACAGGACGCGACCCTCCGAGGGATGCAGAAGACCGGAGATGATGTTCAGAAGCGTGGTCTTGCCGCAGCCCGAGGAGCCGAGCAGCGCATAGGCGCCGCCATCCTCCCAGACATGGTTCATGCGCTTGAGCGCGAAATCCGCCTCCGCCGCGGGGTTGGAGAGGTAGCTGTGCGCGAGATTGTGAAGCGTGATCCGGGCCATCAGGCGGACCTTTCCGTTTCCGCCGCATAGGCGGCCGGCGCAGCGAGGCGCCCGTCGGGGTGGAACAGGTAGACATGCGCGGGATCGACCCAGACGCTGACGCGGTCGCCTGGCGGCAACTCGTGCACCCCGTGGACAAGGCCGACCCAGCGGTCGGCGTCATGATCGACGTGCAGGAAGGTTTCCGATCCCGTGATCTCGGTCACGCCGAGCGTGCAGTCGAACGCCATGGCGGCGGCGGAGTGGCGGGTCAGTTCGAGGTGGTTGGCGCGGAACCCGGCGACATAGCGGCCATCCGGCAGCCCGGCCATCCCGCCCGATGCCGGCGCCGTCGTCGCCGCGCCGAAGGTCAACCGCGCCCCGTCCTTGACGCAGGCGACGAAGTTCATCGGCGGGTCGCTGAACACCCGCGCCGTCACCATGTCCTTCGGCTGCCGATAGACCTGCGGCGTCGGCCCGAATTGCGTCACGCGGCCTTCCCACAGCGTCGCGGTATTGCCGCCAAGCAGCAGCGCCTCCTCCGGCTCGGTGGTGGCATAGACGAAGATCGCGCCCGAGGCCTCGAAGATCCGGGGGATTTCCACCCGCAGTTCCTCGCGCAGCTTGTAGTCGAGGTTGGCGAGCGGTTCGTCCAGCAGCACGAGCCCGGCATTTTTCACAAGCGCCCGTGCAAGGGCGCAGCGCTGCTGCTGCCCGCCCGACAGTTCCAGCGGCTTGCGGTCCAGCAGCGGCGACAGGCGCATCAGGTCCGCCGTCTCGCGCACCCGGCGGTCGATCTCCGCCGCCGGGCGGCGAAGGATCCGCAGCGGCGAGGCGATGTTCTCGTAGACCGTCATGCCGGGGTAATTGATGAACTGCTGGTACACCATGGCGATGCCCCGGTCCTGCACCCGCACCCCGGTCACATCCTGCCCGTCCCAGATCACCCGCCCGCGCGACGGCGCGTCGAGCCCGGCCATCAGCCGCATGAGCGTCGTCTTGCCCGAAAGGGTCGGGCCGAGCAGCACGTTCATCGTGCCCCGGCGCAGGACCAGTGTCGTCGGGTGGATGTGAACCCTGCCGCCCACGGTGCGCGAGACATCGCGAAGTTCCAGCGTCATCCCCGCCCCCTCATTCCGCTGCCCGGCCGACCGCGCGGTGGGCCATCCAGGCCTCCAGCGCGGCGATCTCCGCCGCCGTCATCCGCAGGCCGAGCTTCGTGCGCCGCCAGACGATGTCCTCGGCGGTGCGGGCATATTCCCGCGCGACGAGCCAGCGCACCTCCGCCTCGGTCAGGCCCGCGCCGAAGTCGCGGCCCAGGTCGGCCATCGCGCCGGCCGCGCCGAGCAGCGCGAAGGCCTCCGTCCCGTAGGCGCGCGCCAGCCGCCGGGCATGGCCGGGGGCGAGGAACGGGTAGGCGGCGGCGAGCCGCGCGACCAGCGCCTCGAACCCGTCGTGCGGGAAATCGCCGCCGGGCAGCGGCACCCGCGCCGTCCACGCCCCGGTCGCAGCGGGGAAGTACGGCGCAAGCCTGGCCAGCGCGCTTTCGGCCAGCCGCCGGTAGGTGGTGATCTTGCCGCCGAAGACGTTCAGCAAGGGCGCCCCGGCGGTGTCCAGCCGCAACACGTAGTCGCGCGTCGCCTGCGTGGCCGAACTCGCGCCGTCGTCGTAAAGCGGCCGGACGCCGGAATAGGTCCAGACGACATCGGCCGCGGTCACCGGCCGGGCGAAGAAGCGCGACGCGAAGGCCAGCAGGTAGTCGCGTTCCTCCGGCGTGCATTCCGCCTGCGACGGGGTGCCGGCGTGATCCTGGTCGGTCGTCCCGATCAGCGTGAAGTCGCCCTCGTAGGGGATCGCGAAGATGATCCGCCCGTCCTGGCCCTGGAAGAAATAGCAGCGGTCATGGTCGTAGAGCTTGCGGGTCACGATATGGCTGCCGCGCACAAGGCGCACCCGTTCGGGCGTGTTGATCCGCATCACCTCGCCGATCACGTCGCCAACCCAGGGGCCGGCGGCGTTGACCAGCGCGCGGGCGCGATGCGTCTGCCGCCCGCCCTCGCCCTCGGTCACCACCTCCCAGTGGTCGCCGGCCCGGGTCGCGCCGACCACCCGGCTGCGCACCATGATCCGCGCGCCCCGCGCCTCGGCATCGCGGGCGTTGAGCACCACGAGCCGCGAATCCTCGACCCAGCAGTCGGAATATTCCCAGGCCTTGCGGAACTCGGGCTTCAGCGGCCGGCCCGCCGGATCGTCGGCCAGGTCGAGCGTGCGGGTCGCCGGCAGGATCCGCCGCCCGCCCATCGTGTCGTAAAGGAACAGGCCCAGCCGGATCAGCCAGGCCGGGCGGCGGCCCTTCATCCACGGCATCAGCCGCGCCAGCAGCCGCGAGGTCGGCGTGTCGCTGTCGAACCGCATGCCCGGATGCCAGGGCAGCACGAACCGCATCGGCCAGGAAATGTGCGGCATCGCCACCAGCAGCGTCTCGCGTTCCTCCAGCGCCTCGCGCACCAGCCGGAACTCGAAGAACTCGAGGTAGCGCAGCCCGCCGTGAAACAGCTTGGTCGAGGCCGAGGAGGTCGCCTGCGCAAGGTCGGACTGTTCGGCCAGCACCACCGACAGGCCGCGCCCGGCCGCGTCGCGGGCGATCCCGCAGCCGTTGATGCCGCCGCCAATGATGAAGAGATCGGC
>JANSXY010000041.1 GCA_024742695.1 Paracoccaceae bacterium
AATGGCGTGTCCACTACAACACCGTCCGCCCGCACAGTGCTCTCGGATACCGCCCGCCGGCCCCCGAAACCCTGATCCCGATGGATCGGAGACCCGTCATGCACTAACAATCAAACCGGATCACTCGGTGGGGGCAGTCCAGGCGGACCGGACGGTTACGCTGGCGGTGACTGCGCGGAAGAATTTCGTGTTTCTGCGAAATGGCCAATGTCCGAGCAAGCCAAATCAAGAAGAGGATCAGGCATGATTGTGCAAGACACTCGAGCGGAGCATCTCGGCCTGGTGGAAACCCAACTCAGAGTATCGAATGGTAAACTGCCGATGCTTTGGGTGACCGGACAGGCGCATTACGCGACACCCGGTTTTGCGTTCATCGTCATCCATGGGGTTGACGAAGATACGCCACGACGTCGGTCGATCAGAGCTGAGGCATGCAGACTGCTGGAAAAGCTTGGGCATCCAGTCGCGGTTCAGCCAGGTCGCGACGTCTTCCACATCGAGCCCGTGAGGCCGACTTCTCACCATGAAACCATGGAGATGCTGGCCGAGCTCAATAGGTTACTTGGATAGGTAAGGGATACGTTTCAAGCGACGAACACAAGGCGGTAAGGCATGACGTGAGCCGCAGTGAGAGTTTGCTTGACCCCAGATGCTGACACTCGCTTCGGTTTCGCAATGCTGCCGCCGATGACGGCCGCTGCAAGCGACCGACATCGGTGGACCGGCTCTGCATGAGGGCCGATCCGACCGGCCTTACATTGGAACCTCGTACAATTGCCGCAGACTCACAGGCACCGGTTCAGGCAGCTCCCATTGAACAGTCATGGGGGCCTCACCCTCCCATCCAGCGAAACGTACCGGGCCGAAATAACGGAACGGAGCGCCGCGGCCATCGCGCAGCTTCGATTTTCGGATGAAGAGGTGAACGTGCCAGCCAGGCTCGGCGCCAGAAATGATCTTGCCACGAAGGCTTTCGCGGCGGGTACTCGTTTGCGTCTGCCAGACGAAGCGCGTGGCGCTGGCAAATTGGTCAGCATAGTGGCCGCCGACTGACATACTGCCCTTGTCCATCGTGACCAGCAAGACCATGGTCTTCGTGTTCTTCAGGACCACGATACCGGCATTCCAGCTTCCGGTGTTGAACACGGAACCAAGATAAGAGGCGATCCGATCGCGTGGGTATTCCTGCCAGAGGGTCAACCCCTTGGTTGGGCGCGGGGAAGCCGGATCGCCCTCTGCCGCCTCGAGGACTCCGGAGCCGGCAGGCGGCTCATAGACGATGTCGCGCGCCTGGAAATGACGCAGCAATCGCCAATCCACCAGTTCCGAAGCCAGTCGCGCTAAGCCTTCGTCTGGTGCAATGGAGACAGTCGTCTCGAAAGTGCCAGGGCCGGTCCGGAACCAGGCTGTCTGGGCCATTATCTTGAGAGGCTGCTCCAACAAAAGTGCACGCAGACCGGTCGCGTCGTCGGGATCGACGCTCAGATCGGCCTTGATCATAGGATTGCGGCGCGCGAGCCGGGCAACCCGCTCCACGAGTTCCGCCAGAGAGATCCTGCCTGGGAAGCTTCCAGCCTCGATCATCGCACGTAGGACCAGCATCTTGTAACTGCGGGTCATCCGCGTCGTCTCGATCTCGTCGAGTAGTTCTTTGTGCCCCTTCCAAGCCCGGCTTTGCGCCTCAGACAGGTCGCCCATGTTCGCGACAAAGCCGATCCAGCCAGCGTGGCCGGTTCGCCCGGGATTAAATCCAGCGTGCTGCACTTCCGATGCAGTGGGCCGAGTGCCATGCCGCTCGCGGAAATCCCGGTAAAAGGCGGCGAGTTCCTCCTCATCGCGTGGCTGACGGATAAGAGAGCGCAGGATGTCCAGCGCTTCGAGATCGTAGGTTACTTCGCATCCGGCAGGGAACTGGATCGCGTCGTCCTCAAGCCGTGCCAACGCCAGCCGGAGCGCCCCTTCGCCCGGGGCGACGCGCAGGAGAGTGCGCAGCTTCGTCAGGAAGATGCGGTGGTTGCCGATGTAGTCGATGACGGCGAGATGGGTCTTGTCGGCGGACCGGCGTAGGCCGCGGCCGAGTTGCTGCAGCCAGATTACCGGGCTTTCGGTTGGACGCAACATAAGGACGGTGTCGATGGAGGGCACGTCCACGCCTTCGTTGAACATGTCAACGGCGAAGACGATATCGATATCGCCGTCTTCAAGCGCTTTCAGCGCGCTCGCCCGCGGGGCGGAGGTTTCGCCAGAATGCACCGCGACTGCCCGCAGCCCCTTCTCTTGAGCGAACTCGGACATGAAATCGGCATGTCGGCGCGACACGCAGAAGCCGATCGTCTTCTTGCCGCCGCGACGGGCGAGTTGATCGAGCGCGTTTGCCGCGCGGGCCTGTGTCGCCACGGCTTCGGTCAGCGCTGCCTCGTCGAACCGGCCGCTTCGCCACGGGATCTGGGCGTATTCGACGGGATCAGGGACGCCGAAATAATGGAACGGCGCAAGCAGATCCCGGTCGATGCCTGACCAGAGGTCGCATTCGTAGACGAGGTTCTCCTCGCATAGCCCGAGCAGGTCGCCGCCATCGTTGCGGTCGGGTGTTGCGGTCAAGCCAAGAAGAAAGCGAGGAGAGAAATGGTCGATGATCCGTCGGTAGGTCGCGGCGGCTGCATGATGGAATTCGTCCACGACGATGTAGTCGAAGACTTCGGCATCGAACCGGGCAAGATGAGCCGACCGCGCCAGTGTCTGGACAGATGCGAAGACGATATCTGCCTCGGCATCCTTGTCTTCGCCGCAGTAGCGGCCAAGCCTGGCTTGGGGCCGCACCGCTCGAAACGCGGCCATGGCCTGTGTGAGAATCTCTTCTCGATGCGCGACAAACAGAACTCGCTTTGCGCTGGCGCTGTCAAAGGCGGCGAGAAAGGTCTTGCCGAGGCCGGTAGCCAGTACAACGAGCCCTGCGCCGTAACCCTTGGCGCGAGTCGCGCGAAGGGCGGCCAAGGCCTCTGCTTGCACGGCGTGGGGCGCAGGAATGTCCTCGGGTGGTTCTTCGGCTGTCCCGGTTATCGCGGGACTCGGAGTGATACGACGATCCTCGTAGGCGTCGATCCAGGAAGGGACAAGATCAGTCACCTCTGGGCGTGCCAGAAGTGCCTCAAAAGCCGCTCGAGCGGCGATCAGCGGGGCGGGATCGACGGGATCGACATGGCGGAGGTTCCATTCGATCCCGTCAGTAAGGGCCGATCTCGATAGGTTCGATGATCCGACGATCAGCGCACCGCCCTCATTTGGGAAGGTGAACATCCAGGCTTTGGGGTGAAATGGAATTTGTCCGGCCTGGAAGACATGCAGATGCCGCTCCCCCTGCAAGTCCGATATCAGCCGCAGCGCGGCGGGCTCGGTTACGCCAAGATAGTCCCCGGTCAGAAGGCGCAGCCGACCGCCGCGGTCCAACAGGTCACGAAGGTGCGGTAGGACCAGCCTCACGCCCGAGGCCATCAGGAAGGACACCGACAAATCGACGGCCTTGGCCCGGTCGATGAGTGGGCGCAGATGCGCGTGCAGGGCATCGTCGCCGCCCGAGATCAGGGGACGATCGTGGGGCAGGCCGCGCAGGGGGCCGGGCAAGGTCAACGGTGGATCGATCCGGAAATGCACATGCCCGTCTGTCTCGACCAGCGCCACCGGCGCCGAAGCCTCCGTCTTCTCCAGCATCGCCTGAGCCTGGCCGATGCGGCTGGCAAGCGCAGCGTGTTCGGCAGAAGAAAGATCGCGCCAGCGCACCACGTGGCGCCGTGGTGCAAGGAAAAGGCTCGCGTCGCGGCGGATCAGGATGATCTGCGCATCACATTCTACGATTGTTCCGAGGCCCGCATCGCAAAGGACGCAGGAGGCTCGGCGGCAGCCGCCATCATCTGCTCGGTTTGGGTCCGTCACCCCTTCTGTACCACGGCGTTCACCCAAACCTCCGACGCACGTTCCGGGCGGCAATCCCGGCTCAGCCAAATGTCAGGCTGACGCAAACGGGCGGATTGGTCCAGGAGGTACCTGAGGTTGTCGGGGGTCATGTCGGTGAACCGCCGCCCATCCCCTATGCGTTCGCCTTCGCCAAGCTTGAAGGACAAGTAGAGCGCTCCACCGGGCGAAAGATGGTCGACCAGCCGGCTGACCGCCGATGGCAGATCAACCCGCGCGACATGGAGAAGTGATGCACAGGCCCAGATGCCCTCGAATGGGTGCTCCCAAACGAATTCCTCGAACCGCATCTGTCGGGTCGGAACACCGGCATGGTCGCGTGTCGCGGCAACCATTGATGGTGACGCATCGAAGGCTGCTACGTCATAGCCCATTTGGCGGAAGGCCAGAGAGTCCCGACCAGAGCCGGAGCCTGCGTCCAGGATCCTGGCCGGGAGCGCTCCTGTGTCGGGCAATGCCGCGCGAAATCTGTCGTGGACTTCGGACATGTCCACGTCGCGTGTGGCCTCAAGGAAGGCGAGGGCGTTCTGATCGTAGTAGGCGGCCAATGTCGTCTCGGAGTTGGTCTCTTCCACCAAAGTGTTCTCCAAACTTGGCGCGATATCCAGGCGCTCCGCCGCCTTCCGCGCCTCAATCCTCCGAGGACCGAACCAAGCCGAGAGGCGCGGAAACGAGGGGCTTGATCGGCGGCACAAGGTACGGCAGAACTTGGGGCACCAACTGGAACCCAAGCGATGACGATCCGGAGTCGCGGCAGATTTCCCAGTGAAATCAATGCGTAGAGATCAGCGGCTCGGGCCCCTACCGCCGGAGCCATAAAATCAAGAAAAAGCAATACGGTATAAAGAGATCGTGCCGGCGACCCGCTCTTGCCAGGACGCAGGGGTAGCATCCGGGGTAACGCGCGGGGTGCTTCGCTGTGTTGGCAGGCCGGGGTGGCAGGCCGAGCGCGCTCGCCATCGCGTTGCTTCAGCCACTGATGGGCGCGTTTGACCGAGAAACGCCGGACAAGCGCGTTCTCGCTGTCCCACGCGTCGCCGGGGGCCAGCACGCCCCGGCGGAGTTCTTCCTCGTGCCTGTGCGCGATGGGTTCGGATTTCGACGCGCCGATCAGATCCGAACCGGCATGATCCTGACCGAACATGCCCATGCCTCCTTGCCGGTGATCGGTCGCCGTGCGGGTCAATCGCGGGGTGCCGGGCGTGCCCGACCGGAGGCGGTTGGCCCCGGCCATCGGCGGGTCGGCGCGCATGCGGCGGCGTGGCGCGACCGCCGCGCGCCTTCGCATAATTGCGCCGTGGTGGGGCCGGCGTTGCCGGGCGAGGATGCGGCCAGGGATTCGGAGCAGGAGGTTTGCGCGCTTTCCGGCGGCGCGGCAGCGCCAGACACGCGGCGCATGTCCCGCGCGATCCGGCGGCGGAATGGCCGCCGCGCGGGCTGCACCCCGGAAAGTCCGCGCCTGCCGCTTGCGTCCGGCCCGAAACACCAGCGCAACGACACTGACAGGAAAACCGGAAATGAAAACGACCCTCATGGCCCCTTTCGGCCTGGCCGCCCTTCTCGCCCTCGGGGCCTGCGTCGAGGAAACCGGCTCGACCGCCCCCGCGCAGTCGCCCTTCCCGAACGTCGGCTTCTCGGCCGACGTGAGCCAGGCGGCGATCGACGCCTGCCGCAGCGCCGTCGCAGCCCAGACCGGGGGCGGCGTCGAGGTGGTCGGAACCGAGTTCTCGCAGGCCGCAAGCGTTGTCTACATGGTGGCGGGTCCGTTGCGCGGCCCGTGGCGCTGCCTGGCCGGGAACGACGGCATCGTGGACGAGGTGATGTTCGTCGGCAGCGAGGGCGCGGCCTGAGACCTGGGCCGCAGCAGAAAGGACGAAGGTTCATGAAACACCTTGCACTCACGGCGCTTTTCGCCGCCGCCACCGCCGCCGAAGGCGCCCTGGCGCAGTCTCCGGATTACATGATGGAAGACTGCCAGCTTGCGGCGAAGCAGTTCTATCTGGATTACGAAGCCGGCAGCGAGGCCAAGTACGAGGGCCAGCGCACCGATGGCACGCACGCGGTGAACGGTACCATCTATCTCGAAACCCACGGCGCCGACTTCAGTTGTTCCTACAACGCCGCCGGCGACCGGCTGGTGGACTTCTTCGCCGAGCAGCAGTCCTGGCCGGATTTCGTGCGTGGCGGTGGCAGCCCCTACGCCGGTGGCGGCGGATCGTCTGGGGCGCAAAGCGTCTCGACCGAACGGGTGCGGTTCCCGGCCGGCGCCAGTTCGACGGAGTTTCCGGCGCAACTGCCGCCGGGCATGACCGTTCGCTACGAACTTGGCGCGCGAAACGGCCAGTTCCTGGATGTCGGCATCGCGTCCGGCGGTTCGAGGCTCACCTACCGGATCCTCAACCCCGACGGCAGCGCCCTGCTCGACGAGCTTCCGGTCGGCACGCCCTATCGCGGGCAACTCTGGCAGTCGGGCGATCACGTGGTCGAGGTCATCAACCGGACCGGGTCGACCGTTCCGTTCGACATCTACTTCGCCATCGAGTGACGGACGCGCGCGGGTGCCCGACCCGGTGACCGGGGCCGGGCGTTCGCCCTGCATGGCTGGCATGCCCCGGCGGGCCGGGGCATGCCGATCGCCCGGTTTGATCCGTGTCATGTCCATGTCATCGCCGGGGCGGCACAGTCGGGGGCGCGCGCTGGCCCCGTGCCGGGCCGGTGCGCGAACGGGATCAGACGCGACAAGCGAGAAACGGGGACAGGATGAAGAAGGAATTCCTTCTGGGCGCCGCGCTTGCCACCGGGGCCGTGCTTCTGGTGCCGGGGCTGGCGGTGGCGCTCAGCCGGGCCGGGCGGCCGGTGATGCGCGCAGCGATGAAGACCGGGGCGGTGGCCTATACCGAGTTCCGCCGCGCCGGGGCCGAGGTCTACGAGCACATGGAGGACATCGCGGCGGAAATGCGCGCCGAGATGGCCGAGGCCGAAGCGGCGGCGGAGGCCGCCGACGCGGCCGAGACCGCCGTCGCGCCGATGGAGGAGGGCAGGGGATGACCGCCCCGGCGCTGCGGCTCGATCGCGCGCATGTCGCGCCGCGCCGGCTCAGGTTGCGCGCCCGCGGCGGGCTGGACCGCGCCGCGCTGCCCGGCCTGCTGGACCGGCTGGCCGCCGTCGACGGGGTCGAGGCCGTGGTCGCCCGGCCCAACACGGGGAGCGTGATCCTGACGATCCGCGACAGCGCCGAGGCGATCGAGAACCGGATCGCGACGCTCGGCATCGCGCGCATCGGCGCGCCCCCCGCGCCGCCGCCGGTCGCGCAGGTCATGCAGTTCGGCATGCTCCGGCTCGACAGCGACATTCGCCGCCACAGCGACGGAGCGCTCGACCTGCGCAGCGCCCTCGCGGTGCTCTTGTCGGTCGGGGCGGTGATGCAACTGACGCGCGGCCGCGTCGCCGGGCCGGCCACCACGCTGGCCATGGCCGCCTTCAGCCTGCTCGAACCCGGCAAGGGCGGCGGCAAGGGCTAGCGCGGGGCGCTAGATCCGCCCGGCCAGCGTCACGTCCTCCCACGGCGGCGTCAGGTCGTCGCGGCCCATCTGGCCGAAACTCGCGAGATCGCGGAAGAACCGCCCGCCGCGCGCCGCCGGCAGGTGCCGCAGCCCCAGCCTTTCGTCGAGTGCGCCAAGCTCGAGATCGAAGACCTCGGCCAGCCGCGCCGACAGCGCCGCGTCCGGCGCGGCGCCCGATCCGAAGGTGTCGAGTTCGACGCTGGCGGGCCGGCGATCCCCGGCCAGGTAGCTCAGCTGCACCTCCGCCTCGCGCGCGAGGCCTGCCGCGACAAGGCAGCGCGCCAGTTGCCGCGCGGCGCAGGCGGCCAATCGCTCCACCCGGCCCGGATCCTTGCCCGACAGCGCCGAGGCGCCCTGCCGCGCGAAACCGCCGTAGCTGTCGTCCGACAGCTTGCGCCCGGTCAGCCCGGCATGCGCCGCCGGACCGCCGGTGCCGGCGACGACATGCAGCACGATCCGGCTGTCGCGCGCCAGCCGCACCGGCGCATCGGACAGCGCCGGTTCGATGACCTGCCCGATCAGGGCCGCGCGCGCCTCGGCCTCGGGCGGCGGTTCCGGCGTCGCCGTGGTCACGGCGATGGCGCGCAGGGCCACCGGGCGGCGATCCTCGAAGGCCACCGCGACCTGGGCCTGCGAATCCTCGCCAAGCCAGGGCAGCCGGCCGTCCCGGCGCGCGGCCTCGATCGCGCGGGTCAGCCGGTGCGCGGCCCAGATCGGGTAGGCGAGATGTTCGGGCGTGTGGTCGCAGGCATGGCCGAAGGCGGTGGTCATCGTGCCGGTGCCGGGCCCGCCGTGGCCGCCGCTAGGCCGTGCGAGATCCAGCATCACGGTCGGCGGCCGTCCGGCTGGCGGGCCGGTTCCGGCCTCGGCCACGATCCGCCGCGCGATCGCCGCCGGGTCCACCCCGGCCTCGGTATCACTGCGCACCGACAGGAACAGAACCCCGGTCGCGACCGCGCATTCGGCCGTCACCCGCGCCGCCGGATCGCCGGTCAGCACCGCGTCGACGACGGCGTCGCTGATCTGGTCGCACAGCTTGTCGGGATGACCCGGTGTGACCGATTCCGACGTCAGGACGAAGTTGCGCATGATCCCGCCTCCCATGTGTCCAGTTCCAGCACCACGCCGCGGCGCGCCAGCACCGCCGCGGCCGGCGTCACCGCCGCAAGCAGCGCGACCGCGGTCTCCGCCCGGCCCAGCCGCGAGATGCCCAGCAGCCGCGCCAGCGGCGGCACCGCGTAGGGCAGCACCGCCAGCCCGGCCGAAACCAGCACCGTCGCGTCAAGCCCCCGGTTTTCCAGAAGCCGCCCGGGTTCCAGCCGGCGGATGTCGCGGCGCTGGCAGACCAGCGTGTAGAGAAGCTGGCCCAGCGACAGGGCGAGGTAGGTGGTCGACCGCGTGACAGGCCCCGGCCCGTGCCGGGCCAGCGCGAAGAAATGCGCCGCCAGCGCCGAGGCGGCGATGGTGCCGCCGTCCAGCCCCATGCGCCGCATGTCGGCCCGCGTCACGATCGGTTCGTCCCGCGGCCGCGGCGGGCGGGCCATCGCGTCGGGGTCGGGATCGGCCAGCGCAAGGCCGAGGCCGGGCAGCACGTCGGTCACGAGGTTGATCCACAAAAGCTCCATCGGGGTCTCGATCTCGCCCGGCCCGTGCGCGGCCTCGGCGATCTCCAGCACGATCTCCGACAGGTTGGTGGTGACGAGGAACTCCAGCGCCCGGCGGATGTTGCGGTAGACCGCGCGGCCCTGCGCGATCGCGTCGACCAGGGTTTCCAGATCGTCGTCGCGGATCACCACGTTGGCCACGTCGCGCGCGAGGTCGGTGCCCGAGGCGCCCATCGCGATGCCCACGTTCGCGGCCTTCAGCGCCGGGCCGTCGTTGACGCCGTCGCCGGTCATCCCCACCACCCGGCCCGAGGCCTGGATCGCCTGCACGATCGCCAGCTTGTCCTGCGCCGAGACGCGGGCGAAGACCTGTGTCTCCTCGACCATCGCGGCCAGCAGGGCGGGATCGAGATCGGCGATGCCGGCGCTGTCGATGATCCGCACCGGTCCGCCCCGGCCAAGGTCCAGCTCCCGCGCCAGCGCGCCGGCGGTGGCGGCCTGGTCGCCGGTGATGATGACCGGCGAAAGGCCCGCGCGCTGCATCGCCGCCACGAAGGGTTTCGCGCCGGGCCGCAGCGGATCGACCATGCCGACAAGACCCAGCCAGGTCAGGCCCTCCGGCGCTTCGGTGGCGGTTCGGCCCTTGCCCTCGGCGAAGGCGATGACGCGGGCGGGGCGGGCGGCGACGGTATCGTTGAGGCCGAGGATATGGTCGCGGTCGGCCGGCGTCAGCTTGCGCCGGCGGCCGTTCGCCGGCCGGTGGCTGCACATCGCCAGCACCGCCTCGGGCGCGCCCTTGACGATCGTGCCGGCGCCGTCGCCGGCATGCACTGTCAGCATCCAGGGCCGGCCCGGCGCGCGTTCGACCGGGGCCTTGCGCGGACGGTCCGCGCGCAGGCCGGCCACGTCCACCCCGCCGGCCAGTGCGAAATCGACCAGCGCGCGTTCCGTCGCCGACGACCCCGAGGCATCCGGCCCGGCATCGGTGTTGAGCGCGGCGGCGATGCGCAGCCGGTCGAGCGTGGGATCGTCCGGTTCCGCCGCGTCCAGCCCGGTGACGGCGGCGATCACCGTCATCCGGTTCTGGGTGAGCGTGCCGGTCTTGTCGAGGCAGATCACCTGCATCGCGCCCAGGCTTTCGACCGCGTCGATCCGGCGCACGAGGATGCCGCGCTTCGCCATCCGCCTCAGCCCCAGCGCCATCGTCGTGGTCGCGACCACCGGCAGCCCCTCGGGCACCGCGGCGACCGCCAGCGCCAACGCGTCGCGCAGCACCGCGGACAGCGGGATGCCGCGCGCCAGCCCGATCCCGAAGAAAAGCCCGCAGGCCGCCAGCGCACCCTTGACCAGCAGGGTTCCCATCCGGTCCAGTTCATCCTCGACCGGGGCGCGCGGGCGGCTGGCGGTCTGGCTCAGCAGCGCGATGCGCGCGGCCTCGGTATGCCGCCCGGTGGCGACGGCGAGGCCGGTGGCGCGGCCCTCGGCGATGATCGTGCCGGCATGCAGCATCCCCGGCCGCTCGCCGATCGGCGCGCCGGGCGGGGCAAGGGCCGCGGCGGATTTCGCGACCGGCACGGTTTCGCCGGTCAGCGCCGATTCGTCGACGCGCAGCCGGTGGTCGGCCAGAAGGCGGGCATCGGCCGTCACCTGTTCGCCGGCGCGCCAGTCGCACAGGTCTCCGGGCACGATCCCGGCCGCGCGAATCTCGGTGGCGGTGCCGTCGCGGATCACCCGGACGGATTGCGCGGAGGTGTCCATCAGCGCGTGGATCGCGCGTTCCGCCTGGCCCTCGGTGACATAGCCCAGCACGCCGTTGACGGCGACCACGGTCAGCGTGGCGACCGCGTCGGTCACCCCGCCACTCGCCAGCGACACGACGGACGACCCGGCCAGCAGCGCCACCGGCAGGCTGCGGAACTGGTCGGCGAACAGCGCCAGTGCCGGGCGCGTCTCTTCCTGCGGCAGAAGGTTCGGACCATGCGCGCGCAGCCGGCGTTCGGCTTCGGCGCTGTCCAGTCCGCGCGCGGCATTGCCGCCCAGCCGTTCCAGCGCCGCGTCGGCACCCAGCGCGTGCCACGCGGCCTCCGGCGGCGCCTCGGGAACGGCGGGGCCGGGGCCTTCGGCGGGCGCCGGCGCGCCGCGGGCGGCGGCCAGCGCGGCATGGACGGCGGAAAGCACCGCCTCGCGCGCCGCCTCCGGCGCGTGCCGGATCAGGACGGACCCGGTATGGGCCCGGACCTCGACGGCATGGACCAGCCGCTCGGCCTGCAAGCGCGCCGCCAGCCGCGCGGCCAGGGCCCGCCTGCCGGCAAGCCCGGCAATGCCCAGCCGAAGCCGGCCGGGCACCCGATCGTGCAGGATATCGATTCGTGCCGTCACGCCGCCCGTCGCTGTCCCGGCTTCGGTCCCGGCACGACCCTAGCCCGGTCCGGGTGTCGGCCGAATGACGCAGGTCAAGCGACGGCGCGCAGCCTGTCGGCCGCCGCGCGCACGATCCCGGCGACCTGCTGCAACTGCGGTGCCAGCGGGCTGGTGCGGCGCCAGATCATCCCGATCGTGCGTTCCGGCTCCGGCTCGGGGAACCGCGCGACCGCGACGGCGGCGGAGCGGGTTTCCACCGGAACCGCCATTTCCGGGATCAGCGTCACGCCGATCCCCGCGCCGACCATCTGCACCAGCGTCGACAGCGACGAGCCGTCCAGCAATTCGCGCGGCGCGGCGGTCTGCATCTTGCAAAACGACAGCGCCTGGTCGCGGAAGCAATGGCCCTCTTCCAGCAGCAAAAGCCGCATCTCGCGCAGCGCCTCGGCGCCCGGCACCGGCTGGCCGGCCTCGCTTTCCGGGCGCACCAGCACGAAGGTTTCGGAAAACAGCGGCACCTCCGTCAGCCCCGGTTCGGAAACCGGCAGCGCGACGATGGCGGTGTCCAGCCGGCCCTCGGCCAGTTCCTGCAAGAGTTTCGGCGTCACTGTCTCGCGCAGGTGCAGATCGATCCCGGCATGGGTCGTCGCAAGGCTTTCGGCGATCGTCGGCAGAAGATAGGGCGCGACCGTCGGGATCACCCCGATCCTCAGCCGCCCCACCAACCGGTCGCGCGCCGCCCGGGCGAGATCCTCCAGTTCATCGACGGCGCGCAGGATGCCGCGCACCCGCGCCGCGACATCCTCGCCGAAGGCGGTCAGCCGCACCTGCCGCGGCCCGCGTTCGAACAGCGCCGTGCCCAGCGAGGTTTCGAGATCGCGGATCTGCATCGACAGCGCCGGCTGGCTGATCGCGCAGACCTCGGCGGCATGGCCGAAGTGGCCGTGCCGCGCCAGCGCCTCGAAATAGCGCATCTGTCTCAGCGTCAGGTTTGTCATAAGAAAAACATATCACGCCGATCAGAAATTCCAACTTATACTGATCGACCGGGTTTGCTAAGGTCGCGCCGCGAACAGGTCGGATGCCGCGGTGCCCCGGGCGGGCGGTCGCGGCGTGACGGCCGAGGGGCGGGATCACCCCCGGGAAACGAGGCAACGAACCGCGGCGACATCGGCCCGTCATCCGGATCGGGCAGTGTCGGGCGCAGTCAGATGGCCGGCAGCGCCGGTCAAGATCGGAGAGAACCATGGACGGAAACGATCACGCGAACGCCGGCAAATGCCCGGTCATGCACGGCAGCACCACCCATATCGGCCATTCGGTGATGGATTGGTGGCCGAACGCGCTGAACCTCGACATCCTGCACCAGCACGACACCAAGACCGACCCGATGGGCAAGGACTTCAACTATCGTGAAGAGGTCCGGAAACTCGACGTCGAGGCCCTGAAGGCCGATCTCAAGGCGCTGATGACCGACAGCCAGGACTGGTGGCCGGCCGACTGGGGCCACTACGGCGGCCTGATGATCCGGCTTGCCTGGCATTCCGCCGGCTCCTACCGGCTGGCCGACGGCCGCGGCGGCGGCGGACATGGCAACATCCGCTTCGCGCCGCTGAATTCGTGGCCCGACAACGGCAACCTCGACAAGGCCCGCCGCCTGCTGTGGCCGATCAAGAAGAAGTACGGCAACAAGATCAGCTGGGCCGACCTGATCCTGCTGGCCGGCAACATGGCCTACGAATCGATGGGGCTGAAGACCTTCGGTTTCTCCTTCGGCCGCGAGGACATCTGGCACCCGGAAATCGACACCTACTGGGGCGCCGAGAAGGAATGGCTGGCGCCGTCCGACAGCCGCTATGAAAGCCTCGAAAACCCGGCGACCATGGAAAACCCGCTCGCCGCGGTGCAGATGGGCCTGATCTACGTCAACCCCGAGGGCGTGAACGGCAATCCCGATCCGCTGAAGACCGGCGCGCAGGTGCGCGAGACCTTCGCGCGCATGGCGATGAACGACGAGGAAACCGCCGCGCTGACCGCGGGCGGCCACACCGTCGGCAAGGCGCATGGCAACGGTGACGCCGGTGCGCTGGGCGCCGAACCGGAAGCCGGCGGGATCGAGAACCAGGGCCTGGGCTGGCTGAACCCGAACATGGGCGGCAAGGCCGCGAATGCCGTGACCTCGGGGATCGAGGGCGCGTGGACGACGAACCCGACCAAGTGGGACATGGGCTATTTCGAGCTGCTGTTCGGCTACGACTGGGAGCTGACGAAATCGCCCGCCGGCGCGAACCAGTGGCGCCCGATCGGCATCAAGGAAGAACACATGCCGGTCGACGCGACCGACCCGACCAAGCGCGTCATGCCGATGATGACCGATGCCGACATGGCGATGAAGGTCGATCCCGCCTATCGCGCGATTTGCGAGAAGTTCATGGCCGACCCGGCCTATTTCGACGACTGCTTCGCCCGCGCCTGGTTCAAGCTGACGCATCGTGATCTTGGCCCGCGCAGCCGCTACATCGGCCCCGACGCGCCCGCCGAAGACCTGATCTGGCAGGATCCGGTGCCCGCCGGCGCGACCGGCTACGATGTCGCCGCGGTGAAGGCGAAGATCGCCGCGGCCGGGCTGTCGGTGGCCGACATGGTCGCCACCGCCTGGGACAGCGCGCGGACCTTCCGCCAGTCCGACCTGCGCGGCGGCGCCAACGGCGCGCGCATCCGCCTCGCCCCGCAGAAGGATTGGGAGGGCAACGAACCGGCGCGTCTGGCCAGGGTTCTGGCGGTGCTGGAGCCGATCGCGGCCGAAACCGGCGCCTCGGTGGCCGACGTGATCGTGCTGGCCGGCAACCTCGGGGTCGAGCAGGCGGCGAAGGCCGCGGGCTTCGACATCGATGTGCCCTTCGCGCCGGGTCGCGGCGACGCGACCGACGCGATGACCGATGCCGACAGCTTCGCGGTGCTGGAGCCGCTGGCCGACGGGTTCCGCAACTGGATGAAGAAGGATTACGTCGTCTCGGCCGAGGAACTGATGCTCGACCGTGCGCAGCTGATGGGGCTGACCGCGAACGAGATGACGGTTCTCGTCGGCGGCATGCGCGCGATGGGCACCAACCACGGCGGCACGAAGCACGGCGTGTTCACCGACCGCGAGGGCGCGCTGACGACCGACTTCTTCGTCAACCTCACCGACATGGCGTGGAAATGGGTGCCGAAGGGCACCAACCTCTACGAGATCCAGGATCGCAAGTCGGGTGCGGTGAAGTGGACGGCGACGCGGGCGGACCTCGTGTTCGGCTCCAGCTCGATCCTGCGCGCCTATGCCGAGGTCTATGCCCAGGACGACAACGCCGAGAAGTTCGTGCGCGACTTCGCCGCGGCCTGGACCAAGGTGATGAACGCGGACCGTTACGATCTGGCCTGACCCGTCCGGGGCAGGGGGCAGGCGGCCGGCCGGGGCGACCCGGCCGGCCGTTTCGCGTTCCGGCGGCCGGTGCGGGGCCTTGCGGCCCGGCGCCGGCGCCCCTAGCGTCGCCGCACCCGGTGCCGCCACGAGCCGACGATGACGGAAAGACCCGCCCCGCCCGACCTGCCCGCGGGTCACGAGCCGCCCGCCGCGGCGCTGTTCTGGAGCGCGGCGCCGGTCGTCTTCGTGCTGTTCTGGTCGGGCGGCTACAGTTTCGCCAAGCTCGGTCTCGCCCATGCCGAGCCGATGACGATGCTTGCTCTGCGCTACGGTCTTGCGGCGCTGGCCCTGTCGCCCTTCCTGTTGCGCCGCGGCATCCGCTGGCCGGGGTCCGCCCGGCACTGGGGCGCGGTGGCGCTGACCGGCTTCCTGATCCAGGTGGTCTATTTCGGCCTCGCCTGGCTGGCGATGAAGCGCGGCATGAACGCCGGCACGACGGCGATCATCATGGCGCTGCAGCCGATCCTCGTCGCCGTGGCGACCGCGCGGGGGCGGGGCGGGTGGCTTTGGGCCGGGCTGGCGCTGGGCTTTCTCGGCGTTCTCGTCACCGTTCTGTCGGGCAGCGGGCTGGGGCCCAGCCCCGGCCTTGCCGTCGCGCTGGCGCTGGCGGCGCTGGCCGGGATCACGCTGGCCACCCTGTTCGAGAAGGCGCACGGGATGCGGACCGATCCGGCGGTCGGCGGGGTGGTGCAGTATCTCGTCGGTCTTGCCGTGCTCTGGCCGCTCGCCGCCGCGACCGAAGACATGCGGATCGACTGGCATCCCGAGTTCGTGGTCGCCATCGCCTATCTGGTGATCGCCAATTCCATCGTCTCGATCGGTCTTTACATCGCGCTTTTGCAACGCGGCGACGCGACGCGGATCTCGGCGCTGCTCTACCTCGTGCCGCCGCTGGCGATGCTGCTGGCCTGGGCGATCCTGGGCGAGGCCTTTACCCCCGGCGCGCTCGCCGGCCTCGCGCTGGCCGCCGCCGGGGTCTGGATCGTCAATCGCCCGGCGGCGCGCGGCTGACCCGCTACCACGAGAATTTCTCGATATCCTCGAAGGTCGCGACCTCCTGGTCGTCGATGAAGACGCTGCCCGAAAGCGGATCGTTGCCCCGGTCCAGTTCGTCGATCGTTTCGATGTCGTATTCCTTGCCGTCCTCGGTCACCACCGTCCAGTCCTCGAGGTTCGACAGGTCCAGCGTGTCGCGGCCCCAGCCGCCGGCGATCTCGGCGGTCCAGTCGTCGCCGGGCACCGGCGCGTCGAGTTCGAACAGGTCGTTGCCGGTGCCGCCGTCGATCGTGTCGTTGCCGCGGATGCCGAGGATATCGTCATTGCCGTCGCCCGCGTCGATGAGGTCGTCGCCGTCGCCGCCATCGATCGTGTCGTTGCCATCCCGGCCGATGATCGTGTCGTCGCCCGCGCCGCCCGCGATCTGGTCGTGGTTCGATCCGCCGTCGATGGTATCGTCGCCGTCGCCGCCATCGATCGTGTCGTTGCCGTCGAGGCCGATGATCGTGTCGTCGCCCGCGCCGCCGGCGATCCGGTCGTGGTTCGATCCGCCGTCGATGTGATCGTCGCCATCGCCGCCATCGATCGTGTCGTTGCCGTCGAGGCCGATGATCCTGTCGTCGCCGGCGCCCCCGTCGATCACGTCGTTGCCGCTGCCGCCGTCGATGCTGTCGCCGCCCGCCGTCCCGGTGAGCCTGTCGTCGCGGTAGTCGCCGCGTATCGTTTCCCCCTCCGGCGGATCGTCGCCGTCCACCGTGACCGGCATCGACAGGGTGGTCGAGGCGGTGGCGCCGCCGTCGGATTCGGTCGACGTGGCGGTGACGGACAGCTCCATCGTGCCGGCGAAACCCTCCGGCGGGGTGAGGCTGAGCGCGTCGAGGTTCCAGCCGGTGACATCGGCGGCGGTGTCGCCCGCGCTTGCGGTGAAGCTGTGGGTGCCGTCGCTCAGCACCGTGCCCTCGGGCAGGGCGGCGATGGTCACCGCCAGCGTCTCGGACCCGTCGAGATCGGTCAGCCCGGCGCTGATGCCCGGCAGGTCGATGGCCGCGCCGGCCTCGCCGCGGGCCGCGCCGTCCAGAACCTCGACCATCTCGATGTTGTCGATCATCATGCCGCGGCCGCCGTCCACGTCGACGCCGGCCTCGCGGAACTCGATCTCGGCGGGGTCGCCGTCGCCGGTCACGGTCAGGCTGTGGGTTTGCCAGCTCAGCGCGTCATGATCGCTGCCGTCGGCCGAAACCGTGGCCACCACGCGCCCGTCCCAGACCACCTCCATCCGGTTGACCGAGGCATCGAAACCCGGCCGCGGCGCGTAGTCGAAACGGATCGTGTAGGTCGCGCCGTCGCTGGTGTCGACGCTGCGCGCGAGGTTCGGCGCATCCTCGAAATAGTCCGCCGGATCGGTGTTCAGCTCGACATGCTGCAGCGAGCCGGGGCCGGAACCGTTGCCGCCCGCGCCCTCGCTGCGCAGTTCCACCGCGCCGTCGGAATTCCAGCCGTTCTGGGCCGAGACATGTTCGGCGGGGCTGCCCTCGGGCAGGCCGGACCAGGCTTCGAAGGTTTCCGAGAAGACGGTGCGGCTGGTCGATCCGAGTGCCAGCTTCGGCGTGGCGGCGGTGGTATCCTCCGCGACATCGTCGACGGCGATACGGAAGGTCTCGGACACGCTCAGCCCGCCGCTGTCGGTGGCGGTCACCGTGACGTCCACGCTCGCTTCGGTCTCGTGGTCGAGGCTGACGCCGTCCTTCAGCTTCAGCGTCCCGTCGATCACCTCGAAGCGGTCGTCGGAGACGGTGTAGCCGTGGCTGTCGCCCGCGTCGGCGTCCTTGGCGGTCAGCGTCCCGATCTTCGCCCCGGCGTCGTTCTCCGTCACCGACGCGCCGTCCAGCCCGATCGCCACCGGCGCCTCGTTGACGTCGGAGACCGGGATCGCGAAGGTCTCCGACGTCGTCAGCCCGCCGCTGTCGGTGGCGGTGACGGTGATCTCGACCGTGTCGGCCGCCTCGTGATCGAGGCTGACGCCGTCCTTCAGCTTCAGCGTCCCGTCGACCACCTCGAAGCGGTCGTCGCTGACCGTGTAGACATGGCTGTCGCCGGCGTCCGGGTCGCCGACGGACAGGGTGCCGATCTCGGCCCCCGCATCGGCCTCGCTCAGCGGCGCGGCGCGGTCCGGCAGGCCGTCGGCCGCGGTGTAGTCGGGATCGTCGGTGGCCACGACCGTCAGATCGGCGATCGCCCAGCTCTCGTCGTTGATCCCCTGGTTGAGATTGGCCCCCAAGCCCAGCGAAAACCCCTCTCCGGGTTCGTCCAGAACCACGCGGACCGAATAGAACCGGTCGCCCCAGCCGCCGCCGCCGAGGTTCGCATCCGTACCCGAGGAGGTGACGGACCAACTGCCCCCCGCGAAGCTGCCCGAGGCATCCGCCCCGTCGCCGAAGCCCGATCCGTAGCCGTCGGGGGCGAAGCTGAACGCCGGTTCGCCATCGACATAGACGGTGAATCTCTCCTGGCCGTGGGAATTGTTCTCGTCCCAGCTGTCGATCTTGACGAAGCTGAACTCGACGACCGCATGCGGCGCCTCGCCGCCGGTCTCGAAGTCCTTGGAAACCTGTTCGGCCCCGGTCCGGTTGCCGGCGAAGGGGCCCAGAACCGCGACGCCCGCGAAGGTCGATGTCCCGGTCACCGCACCGCCGCCGCCATCCTGCCAGCCTTCCGGCGTGGTCGAGAAATCCTCGTCGGACACCACCCAGGCCGACGCGGCCCGGTCCAGGGACAGATCGACCGGCGCCTCGTTCACGTCCTGCACCTGGAGCGTGAAGGTCTCGGAGGTGCTCAGGCCGCCGGTGTCGGTCGCCGTGATGCTCACGTCCACCGTCGGCTCCGCCTCGTGGTCGAGGCTGATGCCGTCCTTCAGCTTCAGCGTCCCGTCCACGACCTCGAAGCGGTCGTCGCTGACCGTGTAGGCATGCGTATCGCCCGCGTCGGGGCCTTTCGTGGCGAGCGTGCCGACCTTCGCCCCGTCTTCGTTCTCGGCCAGCGTCGCTCCGTCGAGGCCGATGGCGACGGGGCCTTCGTTGACGTCGGTGACGGCCAGCGTGAAGGTCTCGGAGGTGCTCAGGCCGCCGGTGTCGGTGGCCGTGACGGTCACGTCCACCGTCGCCTCCGCCTCATGGTCGAGCGCGATGCCGTCCTTCAGCTTCAGCGTCCCGTCCACGACCTCGAAGCGGTCGTCGGAGACGGTGTAGACGTGGCTGTCGCCGGCGTCGGGATCCTTCGTGGCGAGCGTGCCGACCTTCGCGCCGTCGGCGTTCTCGGCGAGCGTCGTGCCGTCGAGGCCGATC
>JANSXY010000065.1 GCA_024742695.1 Paracoccaceae bacterium
CGCGAGCCGGTCGACCAGCCGCGCGGCGTCGTAGAGATCGGCGAGGGTGGAGGGACGGTAGCGGCCGGTGTCCATGTCGAGCACCAGCGGGGCCGCCCCGCCCGACCCCAGATGCACCGCGCCCCCGGTCAGCGGCAGGTCGTGCGCCGGGTCGCGGCCGCACAGCGTGACATCGCGCCGCAATCCCGCAAGCGCCCGCTCGCACAGGTCCGGCGGGAAGACCAGCCGCCCGCCGTCGGCCCGCCGGCCGCCTGCCGCGCAGACCAGGTCGGCGACCGCGGGCGGCGCTTCGGCAAGGCCGGGATCGGACAGCAGCGCGAGAGAGGCCGCGTGAATCCGGCCCATGTCGCCGGCGTCGAGCACCCGCAGACGGCCGCCGCGGGTGTCAAGCCGCAGGGCCGGCATCGCCGGCTTTCGCGCACCGCCCCGGCGCCGTGTCGTGCGGCGCGCTGCCTCCCCGGTGGTCATCCTGTCACGTCGTCCTGCGTCTTCGCTGACCGTCCGTCGATGCTGGCATGTCGGCACTTGCAGACAAGTGACTTGTAGGATGAATATGGCGCAAGTTTGCTTCATCCATGCGGACCGCGGGCAGATGCATCTGCGCAACCTTCAACTCAACGCCCTGCGCACCTTCGAAGCCGCCGCGCGGCGGCTGAGCTTCAAGGAGGCGGCCGACGAGCTGTGCGTCAGCGCCACCACGGTCAGCAACCAGATCCGGCGGCTGGAGCGCGATCTCGGCTGCCAGCTGTTCGTCAGAAAGACCCGCGCGGTGTTGCTGACCGATGCCGGGCGGTCGCTGGCCAAGGTGCTGACCCGGTCGCTGGAGGATATCCGCGCCGAGGTGGAGCGGCATTCTGCCTCGCGGCGGCGGCGCGTGTCGCTGGCGGTGGGGCCGATCTTCGGGGCGCGCTGGATGATCCCGCGGTTCGACCGGTTCCGCGCCGATCACCCGGACATCGAGCTGGAACTGCGGCATTCGCCACGGATCACCGACGCCAGCATGATGCAGGCCGATATCGCCGTCGACTGGGGCGTCGGCGACTGGTCGGGGCTGGAGGCGCAGCCGCTGCTGCGGATCCTCTATTCCCCGGTCGTCAGCCCGGCGCTGGCGGCGCGCCTCGGGCGGCCCGAGACGCCGCGCGACGTCGCGCGGTTTCCGATCATCCACCAGCACGATCGCAGCGAATGGCTGGACTGGCTGCGCCACGCCGGCTGCCCCGACCTGCCGTTGCGCGACCATGCGACGATCGTGGACACCAACGTCGTGATCCAGGCGGCTCTGGACGGGTCCGGCATGGCGCTGGGGATATTCCCGTTCTGCCAGTCCTTCGTCGACTCCGGCCAGTTGCTCAAGCCTTTCGACATCGATCTGGCGCCGACCCGGTCGTTTCACCTGCTGACCCGTCCCGGTGCGCGCCGGAACCGCGAGATCGCGGAGATCTGCCGCTGGCTGGAACGCGAGGCCCAGCCGGACGGATAGAGGTTCAGGCGGACAGAACCGTCTCGGCGGCGGTGCCGCCGGTCCGGCGCGCGATCCTGTAGACATGCGGCGGGCCTTCCGCGGGAAACACGCCCGCCGGCCCGTCGCCCGCGATCACCAGCGCCGCGCCGTCGTCGATCGCCCAGGCATCGGGCAACCGGCCGTCCGCGACATGGCCGGCAAGGCTGGCCCGCCGGTCCGGCTCGTCAAGGCTGTGCGGCGTGACCGCGCCGGGAAACAGGCCAAGCCCCGCGCCGGTCACCAGCCGGCCCGCCGCGTCGCGCCGCAGGTACCGCTCGAACCAGCACATCGCGCCGGCGCTGACCCCGGCGAGCACTACGCCCGCCCGCGCCGCGGCCATCAGCACCCGGTCGATCCCGCGGTCGCGCCAGTGCGCCACCAGCCGGTCGGGATCGCCGCCGCCGACATAGATCATGTCGAGACCGTCGACCCAGGCCCGGGCCGCGTCGGCATCCGCCGACAGCGGCAAGACCGCGATGCTTCGGGCATGTGGCGCGAAACCGGCGCGAAACCGCGCCAGCTTGCCTGGATCGTCGCCGCTGGCGGTGCCGACATAGCCGAGGGCCGGCGCTGGCGGCAGGTGGCGCAGGCAGAAGCGGTCGAGTCCGGGGTGCGTGCCATGGGTGGCGCCGCCGCCGCCGATCGCGATCAGCACCGGGGGGGCGGGGTTTGTGCCTGGGGATCGGGCGGCCGGCATGGGGTTTCGGATGTATCCTCGAAACATCTGTATTTGCGCGCGCCGCGCCGGGAAAGGGAAAAGCCGCCACGGCCGCAAGGCACGTCATGGATCAAGCAGGCTTCATCCATGGCGCTGCCAATTGTCGCTTGTCCATGGCCGGCGCAGAGCGGAGCCTTTTCCGGCGGCACGGGACACGAAGACGGCATGAGACCGCACCAAGGGAGGACTACCTATGAAACCGACACTCAGCATGGCCGCCGTCGCGGCGGTGCTTGCGGGCTCGATGGCCTATGCCGAACCCTCGGGCACCTTCCGGCAGGCCCATGAATACGGCTTCGGCGCGCAGTCGAGCCTCGATCCGATTTCCAGCGGGCGCGTTTTCCAGATCACGGAGAAGTTGATGAGCCGCCTTGTCCGCCCGGACATGGACGGCAAGCCCAGCCCGGATCTCGCCGTCTCGTGGGAGGCCAATGCGGACGCCACGGTCTGGACCTTCGCGTTGCGCGACGGCGTCACCTTC
>JANSXY010000058.1 GCA_024742695.1 Paracoccaceae bacterium
GCTTCCGGATGATGTTCAAAAGTCCCATGTGGATCACTCCGTTGTCCCCCATCGCC
This sequence comes from Paracoccaceae bacterium, assembly GCA_024742695.1. Classification (GTDB taxonomy): domain Bacteria; phylum Pseudomonadota; class Alphaproteobacteria; order Rhodobacterales; family Rhodobacteraceae; genus JANSXY01. The sequence continues at coordinate 57 of JANSXY010000058.1, forward strand.
TGTCGCGAAGGGGAGGGTCACATGGGTCAGTTCTCAGTGGAAATCAGGCCGCTACCCGGGTCAGTTCTGAATGGAAATCAACAGTATAGGAACCCAAACGCTCTGGCGCTCAATCAGGGCCCGGTTGCGATAGGCAATCTTGTGAGGCGGCAACTGACTACTGCCAACATGGGGCTTGAGCGGACACAGAATTGCTACGAAACTGCTACAGTTCCGCCAAGGACACCCTAACCACCAGATTCTAAATGACTTTCCGCCCGTCAATCCAATCCATCATCGGGCCGACGGACAGCCGCGCATGTCGTCGTATCGTCATGTACTGCATCGTCAGACCGTGTTCCGCGACCGGGGCGGACCGAGGCGCGCGGATCCGCCGGCGGGCGGCGATTGCGGCTGGACAGCGGCCTCCGGCATCGAAATCCTCGGTGCGGAAAGGATACCGTCATGAAACGATCCCGCGTCAACGACATCATGGCCGAGGCGGACGAGATGATCCGCCGCCACGGCTTCACCCTGCCGCCCTTCGCCTACTGGACGCCGGAGGAATTCGCGGCGCGCCGCGAGACCGCGCGCCACGTGATCGACTCGCGCTGCGGCTGGGACATCACCGACTACGGCAGGGGCCGGTTCGACGAGATGGGCCTGTTCCTGTTCACCCTGCGCAACGGCCTGCTGGGCGACCTGCGCAACGGCGGCGGCATGTGCTATGCCGAGAAACTGCTGATCTCGCGGCGCGATCAACTGAGCCCGATGCATACCCATGTCATCAAGGCCGAGGACATCATCAACCGCGGCGGCGCGACGCTGGTGGTCGAGCTTTACGGTTCGGACGACCGCGGCGGCTTCGCCGGCGATCGCGGCGGCACGGTCTGGTGCGACGGACTGCGCCGCGATTTCGCGCCGGGCGAGAAGCTGCGGCTGCGCCCCGGCGAAAGCGTCACGCTGCGCCCCGGCGACTGGCACGCCTTCTGGGGAGAGGGCGGTGACGTTCTGATCGGCGAGGTCTCCACCGTCAACGACGATGAGACCGACAACATCTTCCGCGACCCGATCGGCCGGTTCGCCGAGATCGAGGAAGACGTGGCGCCGACGCATCTGCTGGTAAGCGACTACCGCGCCTGGCTGTGCCAGGCCTAGGCCGCGCGCGCCCCGGCATGGGCGCGGCGGGCCGGAACAAGCCGGCCCGGCGGCGGGATGCGGCGCGGCAGCCCTAGAGATCGAAGAACACGGTCTCGCCCTCGCCCTGCAGGCGGATGTCGAACCGGTAGACCGGCACCGCGCCGCTGTCGTCGCGCCGGGCGATCAGCGTCGCGCGGCGGTTTTCCCACTCGATCAGGTTCAGCACCGGGTCGCGGGCGTTCGCCGCCGCCTCGTCCTCGAAATACATCCGCGTGTGCAGGCCGATGTTGATGCCGCGCGCGACGAGCCAGAAGTTCAGGTAGGGCGCCTGGCGGCCGATGTTGCGGCCCGGCGTCGGGCCGGGCTTGACCGTGTCGAACCCCCATTCCCCGGTCTTGAAATCGCTGATCACCCGGCCCCAGCCGCGGAACCCCTCCTCCACCGGGCCGCCGCCCTCGGGATGGGCATAGTGACCCTCGGCATTGGCCTGCCAGATCTCCAGCATCACGTCCTTGACCGGCGCGTTCATGCCGTCGATCACCACGCCCTCGACGCGGATACGCTCGCCGCGCGCATTGGGGCCGCAGATGTCGTGGCCCAGCTCCCGGCGATAGATGTCGAAGCCCGCGGCCCCCGGGGACAGGCCGATGTGCACGTAGGGTCCCGCGGTCTGCGAGGCGGTTTCCCTGAGGTAGCTCAGCGACTGCGGCATGGGTCAGTTCCCCTCCAGCTTGTTCTCGAACAGGGTCGAGCGGCGGCCGCGCAGGACGATGTCGAACTTGTAGGCGATGGTATCGAGCGGGATCGTGGCGTTCAGGTCGAGCCTGGCGACCAGTTGCTCGATCGCGTCGGGGTCGGGGATCGTCTGCACGATCGGGCAGTGCGGGATCAACGGGTCGCCCTCGAAATAGCACTGGGTGATCAGCCGCTGCACGAAGCCCGTGCCGAAGACCGAAACATGGATATGCGCCGGCCGCCAGTTGTTGACGTGGTTGCGCCAGGGATAGGCGCCGGGCTTCACGGTGCGGAAGTAGAAATACCCGGTCTCGTCCGACAGCGTGCGGCCGCAGCCGCCGAAATTCGGATCGATCGGCGCAAGGTAGCCGTCGTTCCGGTGCCGGTAGCGCCCGCCCGCATTGGCCTGCCACACCTCGACCAGCGTGTTCGGCACCGGGCGCGCGTTTTCGTCCATCACCCGGCCATGCAGGATGATCCGCTCGCCGATCGGGCTTTCGCCGGGCTGTGCGTAATTGCTCAGAAGATCGTTGTCGCCGGGGTCGATATCGGCCGGGCCGAACACCGGGCCGGTGATCTCGGAGATGGAATTCTGAAGCGAAATCAGTGAATAGCGTGGGCTGCGCCCCATCGATGTCTTGTAGCCCGGCGTCAGCGCCGGCGGGTGAAGCGCGCGGTTTCGCTGGTAGAACTCACCAGGTTTCTTCATTGGCCGCCCTCCTTCTCGGCGTGGGACGTGCGGCAAGGCCGGGGCAATGGTCGGCACCGGACGCGCGGTTGCGCTGATCCCGGCGCGGGCAGGCCCGCCTGATGTCGTCCCGCGTCGCCCCGGTGCAGGCCCCGGCGCGACCGTTCCGCGATACTCCGCCAAACGCCCGGCGGCGGCAAGCTGTCCGGGCCACATACGATCGGATGGGCGCCGGCCCGTCCGGCCCTGCCGGTCGGCAGGACCGGAGGGCGCGGCGCACCGCGGCGGGCGGCCCGGCTCAGTTCTTGGTCGTCTTGCCGGTGCCCTGCGCCGCCGCCATCGCCTCCGCCGCGGCCGGGTTGATCGCGTTCAGCATCTCGGCGGCGAGGCCCTGCACCATCTCCGACAGCTTGCCGGTCTCGTCGCCATAGTCGGCCATCGCCTTCTGCCAGAACCCCGACCAGACCTCGGCCGCCTCTGCCGGATCCTTCGCCGAGGCCAGCGCGGCGACCATCGCGCGATCCTTTTCCATCCGCTCCTTGACGAAGCCCAGAACCTCGATGTTCTGCTTCATCATCTCGTCCACCACCTGGCCCTGGGCCTTGGCCATGGTTTCGAACATCTCGGCCATCTGCTTTTGCGTGCCTTCCATGCCCGGCATCGCGAACGGCCCCGATCCCGTCTTGTCATCCGTCATCGCGCATCCTCCTGTGCTGATCGCCGCACTCTGGACCGATGGCGGACCCCGGGCCTTGACCTCCATCAACCGGCAGCGGCGGCCGGCCGGGCCGATGAGACGTTGACAGCGGCGCGGCCACGCGGGAACCCTTGCCGGGCGCGCCGGCCATGGCGCGGGCAAGCCGCAAGGAGGACGCGCTGATGGACCTGCCCCGAAACCACTTCAAGCGCCGGCTTCAGGCGGGCGAGCAGCAGATCGGCCTTTGGGTCACGATCCCCGATCCCGGCGTGGCCGAGGCGATGGCGGGCGCCGGTTTCGACTGGCTGGTGATCGATACCGAACATACGCCGATCGAGGTGTCGAAGGTGCAGGCGATGCTGCAGGCGGTCGCGCCCTACCCGGTCTCGCCGGTGGTGCGGCCGGTGGCGAACGACACCGCGATCCTCAAGCGGCATCTCGACCAGGGCGCGCAAACGCTGCTGGTGCCCTATGTCCAGACGGTGGACGAGGCGCGGGCCGCCGCCGCCGCGGTGCGCTACGCGCCGAAGGGCGTGCGCGGGGTGGCGGGGACGCATCGCGCCTCGGGCTATGGCAGGGTAGCGGATTACCACGGCCAGGCGGATGCCGAGATCTGCCTGATCGTGCAGGCCGAAACCCTCGCCACCCTCGACCGGCTGGAAGAGATCGCGGCGGTCGACGGGGTCGACGCGGTGTTCATCGGCCCCGCCGACCTCGCCACGACGATGGGCTATCCCGGCCAGGCCGGGCATCCGGAGGTCAAGGCCAAGGTTCTGGAGGCGATCGGCCGGCTGAAGGCGGTGGGCACACCCGCCGGGGTTCTCACGCTCGACGCGGGATTCGCGCGCGAATGCATGGCGGCGGGCACCACCTTCACCGCCGTCGGCGTCGATTTCACCACGCTGGTGCGCGCGGTCGACACGCTGGCCGCCGCGTTCAAGGGCTGAGTTCCGGGGCCCAGCCTCAGGGCGCGAACCGCAGCGGCAGCGTGAAGACCTGCCGCGCCCGGTCAAGCCCGGCCGGTGCGGCGGGCAGCCGCCCGGCGCCGGACAGCGCCTCCAGCGCGGCGCGGTCCAGCGCGGCGTGTCCCGACGGCTGGGCCACGCCGGCCGACAGCAGCGTTCCGTCGGCGGCGACGGTCATGCGCAGCAGCACCGTGCCGGTGGCACGGGCCGCGCGGGCGGCGCGCGGATAGGCCTTGCGCCGTTCCACCCGGGCGCGGATCGCCCCGGCCCAGTCGGCCAGCAGGGCCGCGCGCGCGCCCTCGCTCAGCGCGCCCGCCCCGGCGTTGCCCGCGCCCGGCGCCGCGACCTCCGCGCCGCGCGCGCCGGCGACCGGGACGGTGCCC
>JANSXY010000019.1 GCA_024742695.1 Paracoccaceae bacterium
CGGGGCGACCGGCGCGGCGGCCCGCGCTTGCGACGGGGTCGGCGCGCCGGGCGCGGCCGCGGGCTTCGGCGCGGCACCCGGTGCGGGCGCCGCCGTCTTCGTCGCGGGGATCGCGCCGGCAGGGGCCGCCGCGGGCGGCCTGGCCCAGGGCGTTGCGGTGCCGGCACCGCGCCCCGCCGCGCCGGGCGCGGTCGCAACCGGCGCGGGGCCGGCCTTTGCCGCGGCTTGCGCGGGGCGTGGCATGGAACCGGGCGCTGCCGCCGGAACCGGCTGCGGCCGGGTGGCATCGGCGGGGACGGCGGCCACCTCGGTCGCGGTATCGATGGCGGTCGGCTGCGGCGGCTTCGCCGGATCGGCGGGCGGTGTCGGTGTGGCCCCGAAGGCGCGGGTGGGGCCGACCGGCACGAGGTCGCGGGGGGCGATGCGCAGGCCGGCCGCCGGCGGGCTGGACCGCGGGGTCAGCACCCCGCCGCCGGATTCCGCCAGGCGGTCCAGCTTGGAGGCGAACGTGTCTGCCTGTTCGCGTTCGGCAGACACGCCGTGATCGCCATAGTCCTTCATCAACCGCTCCTGCGAAAAATCGATACCGGACCCGTCAGGCGAGGACGGAGTGCATCACGTCGTAGCCCCCGCCATCCGACATCGACGGCGCCGCCGGGCCGCCATCTTCGTCAGTCACGGGGGCTATCATGTCATCGGCGAGAAAGGCCACCGCTTCAGACGCCAGCCCCGGCATCATCACGTCGGCCGGCACCGCCTCCTCGTCGATCAGCCCGGCCTGGTGGATCAGCGCGTCGCTGTAGGCCTCGCCCTCCACCATGACCGTCGAATCGAGCCCGATATCGACGATCTTCGCGGCGTTGAGCAGCGCGTTCGCGCCCGTCGCGACCGTCATCTGGTCGTCCATGCCGGCGACGAATTCCTGCATCGCGAGGTAGACCTGGTCGGAGTCGCCCACGATGTTCTGCTGCCGGATGACGTTTTCCTCGATCAGGTCGCCGGTGATGTGCAGCACCGAAAGCGTTGTCTTGCCGGCGAACAGCTCGTCCTTCGCGACATCCTTCGAGATGTTCTTTTCGCCCTTCGCCAAGGCCTTGAGGTCATCGCGGAACGCCTTGGTCATCTCGGCGACCGTGTCGACGCCGGTCTTCTCGATCGCGGCGCTGTTCTGCAGGTAGTTGCCGCTGCTGTCGACCACGTCGAACGGCTTGCCGGCCCAACCGATCGTGTCGTCGTCAAGCAGGACGTTGATCTGCTCGATCACGTTCAGCGTGATCATGTTGCCGCCGACGATGATCAGATCGTAGTGGAAACCCAGCTCGAAAAGCTGGGCCATGTTCGACAGGATGTTGCCGCCCATAACGATCTCGGTGGCCGCGGCGGTGAAGACGACCTCGGCCGAGTCGTGGTCGGCGGCGAAGATGTACTGGTCGATGAAGTTCTTCAGAACCACGTCGCCCTTGACCGTGACGGTGTGCCAGAAGCTTGGCAGCAGCGGCTCGCCGCCGGCCGACGGATCGGCGGTAAGCTTGGGGGCGGCCATTTCCTCGGACAGTTTCGCGGCGTTCACCGCCCGCGTGCCCGCCTGCTCGCCGATCACGCCGGTATCCTTGTCGGAGACGACGTTGACCTGGCTGATGATGTCGATGCTGATGTAGCTGCCCGCCACGGCGATGACGCCGGCGTCGATCCAGTTCGTGGCGATCACCGCCTCGTTGATGGCAAGATTGCCGCCGGCCTGAAGGTGGTGGCCCTCCGGCACCGCCCAGGGATTGGGCGCCTCGTCCGCATCGTCCGCGTCGTCATCCTTGTCGGGGAACAGGCCGGCGGGGGCATTGTCACGGAAATCCGGCATCTCGTCGGCCGCCACGCCGTCGATGAACAGCCCCTTCGCCTCGGCACCGCGCAGCACGGCGACGGTGGCCCCGGTTTCTTCGGCCACGGCCCCCTCGGCGGCCGCGTCGACGATGCCGCGCGCCGCGTCGACGGTCGGCAGCGCATCGGTCGTCAGCGTGCTGGCAAGGCCCAGCGACAGGTCCGCAGCCTCGGTTGCCAGCGCCTCGAGGCGCGCGGCGAAGACCTCGGGCGGCAGGAACGGAATGCCAAGGCCGAAGCTCAGAACGTCATTGTCGGACAGAAACGCCTTTTGCAGCGTCACCGTCGCGATCGAATTCGGCAGCGGGATATCCCATTCCGGCACCGGCGGCGGCATCGACAAGGACGCGCCGCCCGGATCCAGAAGGGGCTGGCCGTACTGGTCGAGCGGGGCCGGTGGCGTCAGACCGGGTATGCCGAGGGGAAACAACGGCGCGGCATCCGGGGCTGCGGCGGGCTTCAGCACCGCCGGAACCTGCAAGCCGGGCTCGAACCCTTTCAGGTCGTAGGGCGCGCGGACGGAAAACTTGAAGCTGGGCAGATCGGCGGCCTCGTCGGCCTCGCGCTCGGCGGCGCGGAAGGCATCGTAGCCGTCCCGCATCCGGACCGCCTCGATATCGAGGTGCAACGCACCGATGAAATGCGCAATCGCATCTGTCGTACGATCCAGCGCCATTTCCTCTGCCTCCTCCACTCAATGTCACGATCGGGCCTGTCGACACCCCGGCCCGGCGGGGACGTGAGGGGGCCGGCGGGCCGGCCCCCTCTCGATCCGGTGGATCGATTTACATGTCGTCGTCGCCGACGACCGACGAGTTCAGGTTGCCGCCGACAACCGTCATGTCGACGGAGTTGCCGAGGATGTTGGCGCCCATCACGATGCTCTGGTTGAACGCCGCGACGTCGATCGTCGCGTCCGCCGAAGCGAAGGATTCGCCGGTGACGTAGCCGTCGTCGCCGTTGTTCGAACCCCAGGTGCCGCCGGCACCACCGCCGCCGCCGCCGCCGTTCGTCGCGGTGCCGCCGTCGCCGCCCATCGCCGAACCGACGTTGGTATCGACGAGGCCCGCGCCGCCGGTCGCCGCGTCGCCCGCGCCGCCGGTAGCATTGTTGGTGCCACCCGCGCCGGTGCTGGCGATTTCGGCGGTCGAGGTGCCGGTGCCGGTGGCGGTGTTGGTCGCGTCGTCATCCGACGAACCTTCACCACCGTAGCCGGCGATCGCCTCGGCCATCGAGTCCGAGCTGCCGTCGACGTCCTGACGGGCGAAGACATCGGCCAGGCCGCCCGCACCGCCGGTAGCGTCGGTGGTCACGGTGCCTTCGGTGCTGGCATCCGAGTCCGAGTCGGCCTCGTTGCCGGCCTCGCCCGAGCCGGTGTTGTCGACGCTGCCCGTGCCGGTGCCGTCGCCGGTGACATCGAGATCGGCGTCGCTGGTGCCGCCAGCGCCGGCGGTCGAGGTGCCGGTGCCGGTGCCGTCGGCGGTGCCGGTGGCATCGCCCGCGTCACCATCGACATAGCCGCTGTTGCCGGCGTCGGCGCCAGCCAGGCCCAGGCCGGCCGCTTCAGCCTCGGCCTCGCTTTCGGCCTCGCTGTCGGCATCGGCATCCTCGGCATTGGCCGCCGCAAGGGTGAGCGGCGCGATCGTGCCGGCCCCCGCGAGGTTAGCCGCGCCGGCAGCGCTGTCAGCCGGGGCGCTATCTGCCTCGGCGCCAGCAAGGCCAACGCCGATCGCACCGGCATCGCCGGCGTCGCCGCTGTCGCCTTCGGCTTCGCTTTCCGCTTCAACCCCGGCCAGACCAACGCCAAGGGCGCCCGAGTCGCCACCGTCGGCATCGTCGGCTTCCGCCTCCGAGTCGGACGGCCCGACGCCGAGACCGGCGGCCAGCGCGCCGGCATCGCCGGAATTGGCGTTGCCGGTTTCCGAACCCGCGGCGGACCCCGTCAGGCCCAGGCCGAAGCCCAGCGCACCGGCGTCGCCAGCGTCACCGACCGTGCCGTCGTTGTCGCTGTCGGCTTCGGTATCGGTTTCGGCATCGCTTTCGGCGTCGGCTGCGCCGCCTTCGCCGCCTTCGCTGTCGCTGTCGGTTTCGGAGGAGCCGAGGCCAAGCCCGACACCGAGCGAACCGGCATCCGCGTCACCGCCGTTGGCGTCTTCGGCATCGGCGTCGCCGCCTTCCGACTCGGCTTCGCCGCCCCCGGCGAAGCCGCCGAACGCGGTGCCGCCGTTGCCGTCGTCGCCATTGGCCTCGGCGTCGCCGCCGCCGTCGCCGCCGGAGCCGCCGGCATTGATGCCGTCGCCGGATTCGGCCGTGCCACCATGTGCGTCACCCGACATCTCGAACGTGCCGTCGTTCGAGATCGAGACATCGCGAAGGCTGTCGTTGTCCGCGAGGTTCGCGGTCTGGACGTTGACGGCCGCAGAAGCAGGGCCACCACCGGTCAGCGAGTTGTTGAGAAGGTTGTTGAGGTCGATGTCGTCGCCGGGATCGACATCGCCGCCGGCGGCATAGACGTCACCCATCGAGGCGCCATTGTCGAGATCGATGTCGACCATGTCGTCATCGCGCGGGATCCACTCGCCGCCGCCAAAGTCGATGTGGACGGAGTTCGAGTTGTCGTTGCTGTCGTCACCGCCGTTGGTGTTGGCCTGCTGCTGGCCCTGGAGTTGGCCCTGAAGCTGGCCCTGGTTCTGGTCCTGCTCCTGATCGCTGCGGGCACGCGCGTCAGAGGCGGCGTCGGCCTCGGCCTTTGCCTTGGCATCGGCGTCCGCGGCCGCGGTCTGCTCCTGCTGCTGCATGTCGGCCTCGATCTCGGCCTGCGCGATATCGATATCCGCAGTGACGTCGATGTCGGCGTCGGCGACATTGAGATCATCGAAAAAGATATTGTTCGTACGTTGAACAACCATAACGGGATTCCTTGCAATACTTGCCCGACCTCGCCGCCACTCTGTTCAAGGCAGCACTTGGCATGGGCTGTTTCGATCGTTGAACGATTTGGGCCGGTGACGGTCACGTCGCTTGGCTTGTCCGAACGGCGGCCTCACCGGATGCAGTCAATCTGCGTTCGGCCTCCCCTCCTTTCCGCGCGGCTGCGCCTGGTGGCGTCTGCCGCTTGCCGGACCGCCCGTGGGCCGCACCCGTGAAAAAAGGGGCGCATGGATCCGGCTACAAAAAATTGTTCACAATGGCCGGCCCGAAATGGCCGACACCGCGAGAATCGCATTCAGGGGACAAGCGCGAAAGCTAGACGAAGTGTTAATGAAGCATTAACGTCAGCTAAGGCGTTGTTTATAAATGTTATTTTTCGTGGTTAATGCCGCGACTGTGATTGCCTGGCGAGATGTCGAAGGGGTGATGGCACATCCGAACGGCATGGTTTTCACGCATCGCGAACGACCAAGCCCCTATCTACAAGACTGTCTTTCGATAGTATCGCCACCCCTTCGATGGCCGGCGCGCCGGCCGTGGCGGAGCCAGGAAAACCCGGGGATCAGGACAAGCTGACTACATCCTTCGATTAGGAGGATGAGGGCATCGCGACATCTTTCTGATGCGCCGGCCGCCATCCCCCATGCTGCCGACCGCGCCCACCAACACGCATGCCCTGCGTTGCGGGGCCGCGGAAACGGGGCGGCGGGCGGCAGGACGCCGCGCCGCCGCGTGCCCTGTCACGAAGACTAGTGTCCGACACTACCGAATCGGACTACACTGCTTCATTGCATTGGTATGTGCCGCGGGTCTTGCCGACCCGGGTCGTTTTGTAAGCTTGTTTCCCCGATCGATTTTTTCTTGTCCCTTGGAAGGTTTCCTGTGCCTGTCATTGACGTGATCAGTCCCGATGGCGCCAGTCGCGCCGCCACGCAACTTCTTTTCATCGGAAGCCGCTTTGCCTTCCCGGACCTTGTCCTGCGCGGCCTCGGCGGGGAGTTCGCCGGCCTCGTGGTGTCCCGGCTCGAGGACTTCTCGCTGGAAAACGAACTCGACATGCCGCGCCTGCAACTGGCGGTGATCGAGGACGGCCACGCCGACATCCTGCGCGACCGGTATGACGCGCTGCGCGAGCGGTTGGGCGGGGCGCCCGTGGCCCTGGCCTATCGCGATGCCGCCGTGGCGCGGGCGATGTTCGAACAACAGCAGTCTTCGGGAAGGTACGAGGGGCTGATGTTCGTGCCCCTCAAGGCCCCGGTCGCCGGTTTCGTATCGATGCTGCAAATCGCCCTGACCGGAGAATTCGTCGTGCCCACCGAACTCGTCCGGTCCGGCCCGCAGGCACCCACCGAAGGCGCGGCCAGCCCCCCGCGCCGGCCCGAACACGCCGTCAAGGCGGCGCTGACCCAGCGCGAGCTTCAGGTGCTGGGCCTGGTGTCGGAAGGCCGACGCAACAAGACCATCGCCTGCGAACTGGGCGTGTCGGAGCACACGGTGAAACTGCACGTGCATCACATCATCTCGAAGATCGGCGTGAACAACCGCACACAGGCGGCCCAGTGGTTCCATGCCAACCGGCCGCCGGGCGGTTTCGGACGGGGAGATCCATGACGAACCGCGCGCCGGGACCGACCTTCGACGAGGCGCTCCTGCTCATCGGGCGGCTCAACTACACGTGGACGAACACCGAAAGCCTGCTGGTCCATATCATCGCGGGCCTTGCCCGGACCGACAAGGACACCGCCGTCGTCATCTTCCTGACGCTGAACACGATGCGCGCCCGCGTCGACCTTGTCGAACGCCTCGCCAAGCTCGACCGGACGCCGGCGGCGGACCGCGCGCGCATCCTCGCCGCGACGCGCACGCTGGTGCGGCTGTCGGCACCGCGCAACCGGTACAATCACTCGCTCTACGCCTTCGACCCCGACAGCGGCAATGTCCGCACCATCCTGATGCGGATCGCCGACCGGAAGGACGGGATCAAGGTCGGGCAAAGCACCGATCTCGACGCCGCGGCGATGCAGGAAATCCGCGGCGTGATCGACGAACTGGCCGACCTGAACCGCGAAATCTGGTCGATCATCCGCGATCTGGGCTACCCGCAGTAGGCCGCCCGCGCCTCCGCCACCCGATCCGCGAAACCGTCTTAACCGCTTCGGGTTGGCGGGCTATGCTTGCATCGGGAATCTCCGAAAGGCCGAGCGCGGGGCACATCGCGCCGGGGCCGGGGACCGGGGCGAGGACAGACAGGAACCGTGCGCGCAGGTCAACCGGACCAGAACGGGAGGTTCCACAATGTGCGATATTTGCGTGTTGAACTCGGTCAAGGAGCGGATGCTGTCGCGCCGCGATTTCTTTCGCGGTTCCGCCGCGATGGCGGCGGGCGCGGGCATGGCCGGTATCGCCGCCCCGACCAGCGCCTTCGCCCAGGCGCCGCAACAGGTCGTCGACATGACCCACGAACTGTCCGAGGAGTTCCCGACCTTCGGCGGCGTGCCGGGCATCAGCTATGACAAGCAGTTCGACTTCGCCGACAACGGCTACAACCTCTACGTCCTCACGGTGAACGAGCACACGGGCACGCATATCGACGCGCCGCTGCATTTCTCGGCCGATGGCGCCTCGGTCGCCGAGATCCCGGTGGAAAGCCTGGCCTGTCCGCTCTGCGTGATCGACATCCGCGCCCGCGCCAGCGCGGACCGCGACACGCAGGTCACGCCGGACGACCTGAAGGAATGGATCGCCACCCACGGCCCGATCCCCGACGGCGCCTGCGTCGCGATGAATTCGGGCTGGGCGGCCAAGGTCGGCAGCGATGCGTTTCGCGGCGCCGATGCCGCGCGCGGCGGGTCGTTGCACTTCCCCGGTTTCCACATCGAGGCCACGCAGATGCTGCTGGAAGAAACCAGCGCGGTGGCGATGGCGGTGGACACGCTGTCGCTCGACCACGGGCCCTCGGCCGACTTCGCCACCCACTACGCCTGGCTGCCCGCCGGTCGCTACGGGATCGAATGCCTCGCCGGGCTCGACGCGATGCCGGCGGCGGGTGCGACGCTGATGGTCGGCGCGCCGAAGGTGCGCGGCGGCACCGGCGGCCCGGCCCGCATCACGGCCCTGGTCTGATGGGAACCGTGCCGCTGCTGGCCGACGAAGACCTCGCGCCAGAGGCGGCCGAGGTCTTCGCCGAAATCCGTGCCCTGCGGGGCACGGATTACGTCAACAACTTCTGGCGCGCGATGGCGCACGATCCGGCCGGCCTGCGGGCGCTTTGGGATCGGCTGAAGGTGGTGATGGCCCCCGGCGCGCTCGATCCGCTGGTCAAGGAGATGATCTATGTCGCCGTCTCCACCGCGAATGGCTGCGGCTACTGCATCCATTCCCATACCGCCGCCGCGCGGGCGAAGGGCATGACGCCCGAGATGCAGGCCGAGCTGCTCGCCGTGATCGGCATGGCGATGCAGACCAACGGCCTGGTGCAGGGCCTTGGCGTCGAGATCGACGACGTGTTCAAGGCGTAGCGCGCGCCGCCCGTCAGGGCTGCAAGAAACGTGTCCAGCGCCCGTCGGGCAGTTCCCGGCGGGTGTAGAAATAGGGCACCGCGTCCCAGCACCGGAGATCGTCGTACAGGTTGTCCAGCACCCAGGTGCCGCTTGTGGTTTCGGCCAGCAGCACCGCATGGGGGAAGAACTGCACCTCGTGAAACGCGATGGCGCAGGTCAGCGCCGCGCCCGGCAGCCCGGCCGCGACCAGCCGGCGGCGCTTTTCCAGCGCGAAATCCTCGCAATCGCCGGCGCCGTCGGCCGGATAGCTCCAGAACTCCTCGCGGCCGATGTTTTCCCAGTCGGGGATGAATTCGATCTCGGCGTTGACCGCGGCGTTGACGGCTTCCAGCTGGCGGTGCAACTCGATCGTCCAGTCCAGCACGGGATCGCCGTCCAGGGCGCAGGCCCCGGCCTGTCGGTCGCAGAACGCGACATACTGGCTTGGCGGATCCTCGATCCGCGCGACGGGCAGTTCCATCGGAACGCAGCGCGGGATCCCGGTCGCGATCGCCGGCGCGGGGGCGGCCACGGCGCACAGCACGGCGGCGTTGCGAAGGATCGTCGCCAGGCCGGCGCGGCAATACGCCGAAGCGATCGAGTTCCACCGAAATCCTGCCATGAAATGCTCCGTTCGCGCGCCGCGCCGGGGCGCCGCAATCCGTCCGGCCAGGGTAGCGGCACGAAGCCGCCGCCGCCGTTGACATGGATCATGGCGCCCGGTCAGCCCGCCGGAGCGTCCAGCCACGCATCGACGAGCGCGTCGAGGGCGGGCCAGTCGGTGTATTCCCGGTCCATACCGGGGTCTGCCTGCGGATCCTTCGCGGCGAGGATCCGGCGCATCACGAAGCGGCGAAATATGTCGTACTTCGAGGGCATGTAGGCCCCGGCCACCTGGGCCACCCGGCCCGGCTGCCACCCGGTCGCCGCCACCAGATCCTCGACGATCCGGTCGAGCGCCTTCCAATCCTCGGCCTCGTGGCCGGCGGCGGCCAGCGAGACAGACAGGAACAGCGTCGGCCGTTCCCCCAGCCGCCCGGCATTCGCCGCCACGAAATCGCTGAGCGCGCGCTGGTACTGCCCGACATGGATCGAGGCGGCCAGGATCACCCGGTCGAAACGCCCGGGATCGAGATCCTCGGCATCCGCCAGCCCGGCGAGTTCGACCGCCGCGCCGGTATCGGCGATCCGATCCGCGACATGCCGCGCGATCTTCCGCGTCTGCCCTTCGCCGGTGGCATAGGCCACGAGAACCTTCATCCCCGCCTCCCTCGATGCGTCGGCACCATCTGGCCCGATACCCGCGCGGCCCGCCTTGATTCGGGTCAAGGCCCGCCGGGGCGGAAAAAACAACCTAAGAGGGAAGGTGCGGCCAGGGAAACCATCCGGGCGATAAACGGTTTTTACCGAAATCTCCGATGCAGATGCTACGGGCTTTCCCGGATTCCGCCTTATTTCGATCACATTGCGCGCGCCAATGTGCCGCAAAGGACAGGAGGCGTGCCATGCGGTCTTCATCTAGGTGCAACGTGTTCCTTAAACGGTTTCGTCGGAAGGATGACGGCGCCGCGACCGTCGAGGCGGTGATCTGGCTGCCGCTTTTCATCTTCCTTCTGGCCCTCGCCGTCGACGTGTCGATGACCTTCCACGCCCACAGCCGGGTTCTGCGCGTCGTCCAGGACGTCAACCGCGCGTTTTCCGTGGGCCGCATCGAGACGCCCGAAGAGGCCGAGGCGATGGTCGCGGCGCTCTTGCCCGACTTTTCGGCCAATATCGTCGTCGACACCCAGATCACCGACGGGATCATCGGCACCCGCGTGCAGGTGCCGGTGTCGGACATCGTGATCCTCGGCGCGGTCCCGGACTGGGCATCACTCGCCATCAACGTCGAGTCCTACCATTACGCAGAGCTGTAGGGAGGATGCCAAAATGCTGAAAGAATTCAGAAAATCGGAACACGGCGGGATCACCGCGCTGGCGATCTTCCTGGTGCTGATGATCTTCGTGTTGATCGGCATCTCGGTCGACGTGTCGAACGCCTACAAGGTGCGCACGCAACTGCAGATCGCCGCCGACGCCGCCGCCCACGCCGCGCTTTACAACCGCGAGACCGAGGGCGAGGCCGGCGCCCGGCAGAAGGCGGTGCAGCTTGCCGCCGAGATCCTCGAGGTCGAGCCCGAGAACGCGGTCCTGCGGGCCGAGGATATCCGCTACGGCAACTGGAATCCCTACACCCGAACCTTCACCGAAAGCATCTTCGACGTCTCGGCGGTTCAGGTCCTGGCCTCGCGCGATCATCTGCGGGAGAACCCGGTGCAGACCTTCCTGTTGGGCTTCATCGGGCTGGATGCCTGGGACATCGGCGCGATCGCGGTGGTCGAAACCGCCCATCCGCTGTGCCTGCGCGAGGGTTTCGTCGGCGACGGCATCGTTGATATCCAGTCCAACAATGCCTTCTACAACGGCTTCTGCCTGCACTCGAACACCCATGTCTCGGTCAACCAGAACAACATCTTCGAGGAAGGCACCGTGGTGTCGATGCCGCTTTACGGTGATGAAACGCTGCTTGAGAAACTCGATGCGCCGGCCTCTGTCTGCGAGTCGAACGACGGGCTGTGCGAGGCCCTGACGGAGAGTTTCTACAACATCCGGATCCTCAATCGCGTGGACGACATCGTCGCCGCGATGCAGTCCGGCGATATCGAGAAGCTGCCCGACTACGTCACGGAAACGGGCAAGACCCCGACATGGATAAGCGGGTCCACCCTGTCGATGTCCGGAAACGGCCTGACGCCCGGCAGCGTCTACCGGCTGGCCTGCGACAAGGGCAAGAAGGTCACGTTGCAAAACGACTCCGTGTTCACTGGTGTCGTCCTGATCGCCGATTGCGAACTGGCCTTCGCGCAGGGCGTCGAACTCAACGACGTGGTGATCGTGAACATGGATACCTCGGCGAAGTCGATCAACGCGCCATCGGGCCTGCAACTGGGCAAGGACGACGGCTGCGCCGAGCATGGCGGCGCCCAGATCGTCACGATGGGCGGGGTCGACGTGGCCTCGGATCTCCGGATGTACGGCGGCCAGATCATCGCCAAGGGCAACGTCTACTTCGCGGCCAACGCCGACGGGCTGGCCGGCGCCTCGATCATCTCGGGCGGCGAAATCTCGGGCACGTCCAACATGACCATGGGCTTTTGCGGCACCGGCATGGAGGACAACTTCGAGGTCGACTACTTCCGCACCGTCATGTAGCCGCCCGCCGGGCGCGGACGGGCACGCCCGCGCGACATCGCGATCACGGCGTCGGCAGGTCCGGCGCCGTGTCCGATTCGCGGCGGCCGATCCGGCAGATCAAGTCTTGACGCGGCCGCACCCCGCCGCAGAACTGGGGCCGACGGGAACGGCCATCGGGCGAAGGCCCGGGCACCGCCCCGATCCAACCGAACGGCCGGGTAGCGCCCGGTTGCGGATATCGGAAACTCTGGCGGGGAACACGCGGGAGGTCGCATGTCGGGGCACGACGACGCCGACGGGGCAGACGAAGCCGAGCAGCTGTGGTTCCACGACGATCCCGGTGCGCGGCGCTCCGCCTGGATCGCGGCGGCGCTGCTGGCGCTTGTCGCCGGCTGGTTCGCAAGCGGGATGCTGATGCGCGAGGACGCGCCGCGCCTGCCGCCGGGCGATATCGCCCCCGCGCCGGTTCGCGTGGCCGTCGCCACCTCCACCGCCGAGCGGGTGGGGAACGTCCTGATCCTCGAGGGCCAGGCGATCCCCGACCGCGAGACCGACGTGATCGCCGAAACCTCCGGCAAGATCGTCGAACTCGGGGCGACGAAGGGTGACATGCTGGCCGCCGAGGATGTCATCGCGCGGCTCGACGGAACCGGCCGCGAGGCCGATCTGCGCCGGGCCGAGGCGGAACTGGACCGCGCGTCGCGCGATTACGACAACGCGCTGGTGCTGCTGGAGCGGGGCGTCGGCACGCTCGATCGGGTGGCGCTGACCCGGGCAACCCGCGCCGCCGCCGAGGCGCAGCTGGAAAACGCCCGCGAGGCGCTGTCGGACACGGTGATCCGCGCGCCTTTCGCGGGGCGGCTGGAAGAGCTTGCGATCAACGCCGGCGAATTCGTGTCGGTCGGCGCGCCGGTGGCGCGGATCGTCGACAACGTGCCCCTGACGGTGCGGGCGCGCGTGGCCCAGCAATCGGTGGCGCGGGTCACGGCCGGGCAGGCGGCCGAGGTCGTCTTCATCACCGGCGAGGCAAGGGCGGGCCGCGTGAGCTTCGTGGGCACCAACGCCGATCCGCAAACCCGCACCTTCCTTCTGGAGGTCGAGATCGCGAATGCCGATGGCGGGATCCCCTCGGGCGTCAGCGCCGAGATCCGGATCGAGACCGGCGAGACGATGGCGCATTTCCTGTCGCCCGCCCTGCTCGCGCTGGACGAACGCGGGGCGCTCGGCCTGAAGACGGTGGAGGACGGGAACCGCGTCGGCTTCTACGAGATCGCCGTCGTCCGCGCGGAGTCCGACGGCGTTTGGGTCACCGGCCTGCCGGAGGCGGCGCAGATCATCACCATCGGGCAGGGCTTCGTGCGGACCGGCGAGACGGTCGATCCCCGGCCCGACGATCGCGCCCTGCCGAACGGCGGCGGTGGATTGCAATGAACGCGATCATCGACGCCGCCTTTTCGCGCAGCCGCGCGGTCCTGCTGGCGCTGCTGCTGCTTCTGGCGACGGGGGCCGTGGCCTACCGCGCGATCCCGAAGGAATCGGCGCCCGAGGTGCAGATCCCGGTCGCGATCGTGACCACCTCGCTGGAAGGGATCACGCCGGAAGACAGCGAGCGGCTGCTGGTGCGGCCGCTGGAAACCGAACTGGCCGCGCTCGCCGGGCTCGACGAGATGACGGCGCAGGCCGGCGAAGGCTTCGCCTCGATCGTGCTGGAATTCGAACCCGGATCGGACGCCGACGCCGCGCTCGACCGGGTGCGCGAGGCGGTGGACCGCGCGCAGGGCGAACTGCCGTCGGATGCCCGCACCCCCGTCGTGGAGGAAATCAACACGGCGCTGTTCCCGGTGCTGACGGCAGTGCTGTCGGGCCCGGTGCCGGAACGCACGCTGAACGGCATCGCCGACGATCTGAAAGCCCGGCTGGAAGCGCTGGAAGGCGTGCTGGAGGTCGAGATCGCCGGCGAGCGCACCGAGGTTCTGGAGGTGCTCATCGATCCCACCGTGTTCGAAACCTACGGGATCACCTTCGAGGAACTCATCGCGCAGGTCAGCCGCAACAACCGGCTGATCGCTGCCGGCGCGATCGACACGCGCGCGGGCCGCGTGGTGCTGAAGGTGCCCGGCCTCGTGGAAGATATCGGCGACGTGATGGAGATGCCGCTGAAGGTGCGCGGCGATGCCGTGGTCACCTTCGGCGATGTCGCCGTGCTGCGCCGCGCCTTCGATGATCCGCAGGAATTCGCCCGCTACGATGGCCAGCCCGCGCTGGTGCTCGAGGTCACCAAGCGGTCGGGGGCGAACATCATCGAAACCGTCGATGCCGTCCGCGCCGAGGCTGCGGCGGCCTCCGCCGGTTGGCCCGATACGGTGCAGATCGCCTACCCGCAGGACCAGAGCACCGAGGTCAAGGACACGCTGGGCGAACTGGAATCGAACGTCATCGCGGCGATCCTGCTGGTGATGATCGTGATCGTCTGGGCGCTTGGCGTGCGCTCGGCGCTGCTGGTCGGGCTGGCGATACCGGGCGCGTTCCTGGCCGGGGTGGCGGCGCTTTGGGCGATGGGGCACACGATGAACATCATCGTGCTGTTCTCGCTGATCCTCGTCGTCGGCATGCTGGTCGACGGCGCGATCGTCGTCGTCGAATATGCCGACCGGATGCTGGAATCCGGCGCGACCCCGGCCCAGGCCTATGCCGCCGCGGCCAAGCGGATGGCCTGGCCGATCATCGCATCCGTCGCCACGACGCTGTCGGTCTTCGTGCCGCTTCTGTTCTGGTCCGGCGTGGTGGGCGAGTTCATGAGATTCCTGCCGATCACGGTGCTGTTGACGCTCTCGGCCTCGCTTCTGATGGCGCTGGTCTTCGTGCCGGTGGTCGGCGGCGCGCTGGGCCGGCGGCGGCCGCAGACGGCCGCCGCGAAGCGCCTTCTGCACGAATCCGAACGTGGCGATCCGCGCCGGTTGCCGGGCCTTGCGGGGCTTTATGCCCGGTTCCTCGATATCGCGCTGGCCCGTCCGCTCACGGTGGTCGCGGTGTCGATCGCGGCGCTTCTGGCGGCCCTGACGACCTATTCGCAGCACGGCACCGGGCTGGCGTTCTTTCCCGAGATCGAACCGGACACGCTGATCGTCGAACTGCACTCGCGCGACAACTCCTCGGTCTACGAACGCGACGACCTCGTGCGCCGGGTCGAGACCCGGCTGGCCGCGCGCCCGGACGTGGAAAGCGTCTATGCCCGCACCATGCTGGGCGGCGACGACGCCGAGGTGATCGGCCGGCTGACGCTGGAACTGGCGGACTGGGACAGACGCGCGCCGGCCAGGACGATCGGCGACGAGATCCGCGCCGACATGGCCGATATCGCGGGAATCGAACTGCAGGTCAGGATGCCCAGCATGGGGCCGACGCCGGGCAAGCCGGTGAATCTCGAACTCCGTTCCGACGATCCCGCGATCCTCGATGCCGGGGTCGAGGCGGTGCATGCGTTGATGGCGCGGCTGGGCGGATTCACCGACGTGACCGACACGCGGCCGTTGCCGGGCGTGGAATGGCGTATCGATGTCGACCGGTCCGAAGCCTCGCGCTTCGGCGCCGATGTCAGCCTGCTGGGGCAGGCGGTGCAACTGCTTACCCAGGGTGTCGAGATCGCGGAATACCGGCCCTCGGATGCCGACGAACCGGTGCCGATCCGGGTGCGCTTTCCGGCCGAGGAACGCACGCTCGCCGAACTCGGCGGGCTCAGGGTGCCGACCTCGGCGGGGCTGGTGCCGATCGAGAACTTCGTGCGGCTGGAACCGGCGCCGCGCAGCGGCACGATCCGCCGCGTCGACCAGACCCGCGCCGCGGTGATCGAGGCGAACGTGGCCGCCGGGCGGCTGGTCAACGATCAGGTCGCGGCGCTGGCCGCCGCGCTGGAGGCCGAGGGGCTGCCCGGCGGCGCGGACTGGTCGTTCAAGGGCGAGGCCGAGGAACAGCAGGACGCGATGGAATTCCTCGCCGCGGCCTTCGTCACCGCCATCGCGCTGATGTTCGGTATCCTGCTGGTGCAGTTCAACAGCTACTACCAGGCGATCGTCGTGTTTACCGCCATCGTGTTCTCGATCACCGGGGTCTTGCTCGGCCTGCTCGTCACCGGCCGGCCGTTCGGCGTGGTGATGGGCGGGATCGGGATGATCGCGCTGGCCGGCGTGGTGGTGAACGACAACATCGTGCTGATCGATACCTACAACCGGCTGCGCGCCGCCGGGCAGGGCGCACGCGAGGCGGCGCTGCGGACCGGTGTGCTCAGGATGCGGCCGGTGATCCTGACATCGGTGACGACGGGGCTGGGGCTGATGCCGATGGTGCTGGCGCTGACGGTCGATTTCTACAACCGCGAGATCGTCTACGGCGCGCCCTCCACGCAGTGGTGGACCGAGCTTTCGGCGGCCGTCGTCGGCGGGCTGACGGTATCGACGCTGCTCACCCTCGTGTTGACCCCGGCGCTGCTGGTCTTGGGCCCCGCGCGGCGAGGCATGGCCTGACCGGCTGCCGCGGGACCGGCAGGGCAACCGCGACGGCCGCCCTGCCGGGGCGGATCAGTTGCCCGGCGCGTTCGGGAAGAACAGCTGCTGGTCGGCGACCTTGTAGCCGGCGATCGCCGCCTGCCCCTCGGCCGAAACCAGCCAGTCGGCGAAGGCCCGCGCGGCCTCGACATTCACGCTGGGGCATTTTTCCGGGTTCACCGGGATCACGCCGTACTGGTTGAACATGTCCGCGTCGCCCTGCACCTGGATCGCGTAGTCCTGCTTGTTGGCGAAGCTGATCCACGTGGCGCGATCGGTCATCACGTAGGCGCCCATGCCGATGCCGGCATTCAGCGTGGCGCCCATGCCGGACCCGGTTTCGCGATACCACTGGCCCGAGGCCGCCGTGGGATCGACGCCGCTGTCGGCCCAAAGCGCCATTTCCTTCTTGTGAGTACCGCTGTCATCGCCACGCGAGGCAAACAGCGCGCCCTTGTCCGCGATCGTCGCCAGCGCGCCCTGCACGTCGTCCATGCCGCCCACGCCGGCCGGATCGGAGGCCGGGCCGACGATGACGAAATCGTTGTACATCAGGTCCGTGCGTTCGGTGCCGAACCCCGCGGCGACGAATTTCTCCTCCGCCGGCTTGGCATGCACCAGCAGCACGTCGCCATCGCAGTTCTCGGCGTTCTTGATCGCCTGTCCGGTACCCACCGCGACCACGTTGACCTGGATGCCGGTCTTGTCCTTGAAGATCGGCAAGAGGTAGTCGTAAAGCCCCGAATTCGCCGTCGATGTGGTCGACTGCACGATGATCGACTGCTCCTGCGCCGCGGCGCCGCCGGCGAAGAGCAAGGCGGCGACGATCGCCGCGACGTGTCTTCCTGACATTATGAATCCTCGCAGGTTTGGTCGTCAGACGACAATTCTGCCGTTCAGGTAATCCCGCGCCGCCGCGCTTTGCGGTTCGGGAAAGAACAGGTCCGCCGGGCTGTGTTCGGCCACGCGCCCGCGATGCAGGAACACCACGTCGTCGGCCATCCGCCGCGCCTGCCCGATGTCATGCGTGACGAAAACGATCCGCGTGCCACGGGCGAGGGCCGCGCTCACGATCGCCTCGATCGCCAGAACCGAGGCCGGATCGAGGCTGGCGGTGGGCTCGTCGAGAAACAGCACCTCGGGATCGGTCGCCAGCGCGCGGGCCAGCGCCAGCCGCTGCGCCTCGCCGCCCGAAAGAAGCCGGGCGGGCTGGCCGGCCTTGTGCGCAAGGCCGACGTGATCGAGCAGCGCATCGCGGCGGTCACCCGTCTTGCCGCGCGCCTTGAGGACGAAATCTATGTTCGCCGCCACCGACCGGCGCAGCAGCACCGGCTTCTGGAACACCAGCGCCTGGCGCGCGGTCACCTCCGCCGGCGCCCGCCCGGCCCAGTCGATCCCTCCTCCGGTGGGGTGTATCAGCCCGTGCAGCAGCTTCAGCAGCAGGCTCTTGCCCGCGCCGTTCGGCCCCATGATCATCGTGCATCCGGCCGGGCCGAGATCGAAGCTCACGCCATCCAGAACGGTCGTGCCGCCGAAGCGCAGCACGAGGTCGCGCACGGCAAGCGGCAGGATCGGACCGGCGGGCCTCGGCGCGGTGATCGGCACGGAGGTCATGGCCAGCGTGTCACGCATAGGCCTGCCGCGCCGCCGTCATCCGAACCGATTGCACGGCGGCATTGACCCCCAGCGCGATGACCAGAAGCACGAGGCCCAGCGCCAGCGCCAGCGCCAGGTCGCCCTTTGACGTCTCCAACGCGATGGCGGTCGTCATCACCCGCGTCAGGTGATCGATGTTGCCACCCACGATGATCACCGCCCCGACCTCGGCCACCGCGCGGCCGAACCCGGCCAGCCCCACGGTCAGAAGCGAATAGCGCGCGTCCCAGATCAGCGCCTGCACCGTCTGCACCCGCGTCAGGCAAAGCGAGCGGAACTGTTCGGAATACTCCGCATGCAGGTCTTCCAGAACCTGCCGCGACAGCGCCGCCACGATCGGCGCGATCAGGATCGTCTGCGCGATGATCATCGCCATGGGGGTGTACAGCAGCCCCAGGAAGCCCAGCGGCCCGGATCGCGACAGGTGCAGGTAGACCAGCAGGCCCACGACCACCGGCGGCAGGCCCATCAGCGCGTTCATCACGATCAGCACCGCGTTGCGCCCCGGAAACCGCCCGATCGCCACCAGCGCGCCCAGCGGCAGCCCGATCAGGCAGGCGATCGCCGTCGCCGTCAGGCTGACGCGCAGCGACAGCACGACGATCTCCAGCAGATCGGCATCGCCGGAGAAGACCAGCGCGACGGCAAGTCCGAAGGCGTCGCCGAGGCTCTGCACCGCTTCCTCCCTGTGCAAAATTTTCGCACCTTGGGCAACTATGCAGCTTGGCGATGCAAGATCAAGACCATCCCTCCCCGGAATCGCGCCAATTGAGGAACCACAGGGCGCAACCGGTCCGCGGCGGCGCGCGGATCGCTGCAAGATTTCCGGATTGCGCGAGAGCTACGGCATCCCGAACCGGGCGATCCGCAGGGCCGTCGCTAGGCCTGGCGCGGGCGGAGCCCCTGGGACCGCAAGACCCAGTCCAGCACCTCCCGCAGGACCGACGCGGTGGCGCGATCGAAGGCATCCACCAGGGTCGCGGTGGCGGTATCCGCCGCCGGGGCCGATGCCTCGAAGGTTCGGGTCCGCAGGACGGCGGCATCCTCGTCGCGCACCAGCCGGGCGGTGAACCGGACCCGGACCACCGCGCCCTCGCCGCCCGGCACCAGCGCCGCCTCGAAATCGATCAGGTTGGACACAAGGGTGATGTCGCCGACGGCGGCCAGCGGGCGGCGCCCGACGAAGCGGAACGCGCCGGAGCGTTCGAGGCCCGCGACGAGCGCCGATTGCAGCATCTCGGGCGCCGGCTCGATCCAGCGCGCGTCGGGCAGGTACTGCACCTGCGTGGTCGCCGGGCGCACCAGGATCCTGTCGGTGTTGATCGCCCCGCCGGCGACCGGCAGATCGACGACGAAATCCACCGGCCGCGGCCCCGCGTCGGCCACCGGCCCGTCCGCCGGTGCGCGCAGTTCGTAGGCGTCCAGCGGCGACGCGGCATCGCCGATCGCGCCAAGCGTGGAGCAGCCGGCCAACAGGGCGACGACGGCGACAAGGGCGGGGCGGGAAGGGATCGCGGGCATGGCTACCTCCTGAATTCCGGCGCATCCCGGCCCAGGAAATACCGGGCCGGATCGCGCTCGATCCGCCGGACGAGCGAGTCGAGATTGTCGACCAGCGTGCGCGTCTCGCGCGCCAGTCGCGTGTATTGCGGCAGGCCGTCGCGCGCGAAGGCCTGGACCGTGGGCGAGGCCGCGCCGACCACGCGCTCGATCTCGGCGAAGGCCGACCGCGCGCCCTCGGCGGTCTGCCGCAGGCTGGCAGTGATCTCTGGCAGATCGTCGGACACCTGCGCGATGGCGCCGTCCATCCTGTCCAGCGTGGCGCGCAGATCGGCAACGATGGTCGCGGCCTCCTCGCGGATCAGTCGGTCGGCCGACCCGAAGGCGCTGTCCGCCGCCGCCAGCGCGCGGTCGCCGGTGTCGATGGCGCCGTTGAGCCGGGTCAGCGTTTCGTTGGCCCGAGTGAAGGTGTCGGTCGCCGTCTGCAGCGCGGCGGCGGCATCCTGCGACAGGCCATCGACCCGGCCGGCGGCGGAAGACAGGTCGGCCCCGACCTGCTCGATCACGCGCGAGGCGGTGGCGCTGGCCGTGCGAATATCCTCGAGGATCGCGGGCAGGTCCGTCTCGGCGACGGTGGCGGCCGAGGCCACGACCTTGCCGGCATCCGCCACCAGCGCCCGGCTGTCGGCCACCAGCGCGGCACCCTCGCCGCTGACCAGCGTCTCGAAACTTTGCGAAGCGCGGTCGAACGAGGTCAGTGAATCGGTCAGCTTCGCCAGCATCGTGTCCGCCGCCGCAAGCGTCGCCTCGGCCTCGGTCAGTCGCGCCGCCGCAAGGCTTCCGGTGCCGCGCAACTCGCCGATCATGTCGCGGGCATCGCGGCCGACGAGGTCCAGCTGCACCCGCAGACGGGCGGTCGTTTCGGACAGGTCGTTGATCAGCCGCGGCACGTCCGCGGTCATGAAGGCATCGACGGAATCCAGCGCGCGACGGCCGCTTTGCAGCGCCTCGTCGCCATAGCCCAGGCTCTGTTCGGCCCGCTTGGCCAGCGATGTCATCTGCTGCAGCGTCGTGTCGGCGGTTTCCAGCGCCTGTGTCGCCGCGGCCGAGATCGTGTCGAGCCGGGAGGAAAAGGCGGCGATCTCTTCGCTCGCCGTCGCGATCGTCCCGGTGACCGAGGAGAAATCGTCAAGCGCCTGCCCGATGTCCGCGGACGAGGCCTCGAGGTTGACGAGGATCGAGGCCACCCGGTTCTGGTTCTCCTCGCCCAGGATCTCGCGGATCTGCCGGGCGACGGCCAGCAATTCCTCGACGATCGTGGGCGCGTCCTCCGTCAGGGTCTGCAGGACGGATCGGCCCGAGGCGATCACCGGAACATCCTGTTCGGACACCGCGGACAGCAGCGGCTCGTCCGGGTTCCCGGCGCTCAGCCCGACATAGGCGACGCCGGTCAGCCCCTGCGACTCGATGGTCGCGACGGTGCCGGTGCGCACCGGCGTGTCGGCCGAAACCTCGAGCCGCACGCGGACCAGCCCGCTGCCATCCGGCGCCAGCCGCACCTCGACGACCTGGCCCACCGGCAGCCCCGCAAAGCGGACCTCGGAGGCGCTGGCCAGCCCCGAAACGGTGGGGAAATCGGCATCGAAATAGGCATACTGCCGGGTCAGCTCGATCCGGGCGAACCAAAGGACGAAGCCCAGCAGGCCGAGAAAGCCGAGCACCGCGAAAGCGCCGATCAGGATGTAGTTGGCCCGCGTTTCCATGGCCTACCGGGCCTTTTCCGCGGCAGGGGCCTTGCCCTGCGCGGCCCGCGCCCTTGGGCCGAGGAAGTACTCGCGCACCCAGGGATGATCCACCTTCACCATGTCTTCCACCTTGCCGGTGACCAGGACGCGCTTCTCGGCCAGCACCGCCACCCTGTCACACACGGCATAGAGGGTATCAAGGTCATGCGTGACCAGAAAGACGCTCAGCCCCAGCGTGCGGCTCAGCTCGCGGATCAACGCGTCGAACGCCGCCGCCCCGATCGGGTCGAGCCCGGCGGTCGGTTCATCGAGGAACACGATCTCGGGATCGAGCGCCAGGGCCCGGGCGAGGCCCGCGCGCTTGCGCATCCCGCCCGACAGTTCCGAGGGCAGCTTGTCGCCCGCGTTCCACGGCAGGCCGGACATCGAGATCTTCAGCCGCGCCAGCGCCTCGCGCACCGCCGGATCGAGGCCGGGAACGGACCGCAGCGGCACCTCGACATTCTCGCGCACGGTCAGCGACGAAAACAGCGCGCCGTCCTGGAACATCACGCCCATGCGCCGCCGCAGGCCGGCCAGCGCCTCTTGCCGTCCGGCGCGGATGTCGGTGCCCAGCACCTCGATCCGCCCGGCGGCCGGGGTCAGCAGCCCCGCGATGGTGCGCAACAGCACCGACTTGCCGGTGCCCGAAC
Organism: Paracoccaceae bacterium; assembly: GCA_024742695.1. GTDB lineage: Bacteria > Pseudomonadota > Alphaproteobacteria > Rhodobacterales > Rhodobacteraceae > JANSXY01. The sequence goes on from JANSXY010000019.1 coordinate 21,714, forward strand.
CGCCGACAACGCCCAGCACCTCGCCCCGACGAAGCTCGAGGTCGAGACCGTCATGCACGACGTTGGTTCCGAACTGGGTGCGCAGGCCCTCGACGCGGATCACCGGATCGGCCATCTCAGACCCCGATCTCGGCGTAGAAGATCGAGAACACGGCATCGATCACGATCACCGCGAAGATCGCCGCGACGACGGCGGACGAGGTCATCCGCCCCAGCGATTCAGCGGTGCCGCGCACCCGCATGCCGGCCTGGCAGCCGATGATCCCGATCACGGCGGCAAAGACCGGGGCCTTCGACAGGCCCACCAGCACATGCGAGACATCTGTCCCGTCGATCAGCCGGGTACGGAACATCGCGGGCGAGATGCCCAGCTCGATCCACGACATCAGCGCCCCGCCGAACAGCCCCGCCAGGTTCGCGATCAGCGTCAGGATCGGCAGCATCAGCACCAGCGCCAGCACCCGCGGCACGATCAGCGCCGCGGCCGGATCGATGCCCAGCGTGCGCATCGCGTCGATCTCCTCGCGCATCTTCATCGAGCCGACGGCCGCGGTGTAGGCCGACGCGGTGCGGCCCGCCACGATGATCGCGGTCAGCAGGACGCCCAGTTCGCGCAGCACGGAAATCGCGATCAGGTCGACCACGAAGACCTCCGCGCCGAACTGGCGCAACTGGGTTGCGCCCTGGAAGGCCAGTACCACGCCGATCAGGAACGCCATGAGCGCCACGATCGGGACGGCCCGCAGGCCCACGTCCTCGCAGTGGTGAACAAGCGAGGTCAGCCGAAACTCGCGCAGGTGGATGACCGAGCGCGCCAGCCGCGCGAGGAAAAGGCCAAGGGTGCCCAGGGTTTCGGCGAGGGTGGCAAGCGCAGCCGCGACGCGCCGCCCCGCCGCCTCCAGCAGGCCGGCAACGGTTGTGGGCCGGGCGATCACGGCCTCCGGCCTGGGCATCGCCTCGGCAACGGTGCGCAGCAATTGCCCGGCCTTGTCGCTGGCGCCGACGACATCGAGCCGCGCGCCCTTGCCCGCAACCTGCCGGCGGCGGCCTTCGATCGCCCAGGCGATGCTGGTGTCGATCCAGTCCGCACCGCTCAGGTCGACCCTGCAATCCTGCCCGTCGGGCGTTTGCGCCAATGCCGCGCGCACCGCCATGACGTCACGGACCGAGAGCCGGCCTGTCAGGCCGACCCGGAACGCGGTGCCCTCCGCCTTGGTCTCGATACGGCCTTCGGAGACTGTTTCCGTCGTCGGCATGGCCCTGGTTCGTTCCCCGAGGTGCCGCTGCGCGCGCAGCCTGCGCACCCTGTTGTCCGGCCCGTTCCCGCCCGCATCCCGCGGCGCGGCCGGGCCGGTTCCCAGTGTTAAAGCATCGCGGCCATGGCTGCCATGCCGATCGTGGCGGCCGGTAGACCGCTACGCGCCAGCCGGCGGCGGCCCGCCGGCGCCCCGGTCACGGCGGCGTCAGCGGTCGGCCATAGCGGCGGCGGTGCGACACGAAGGCGGGCAGAAGGCTGGCAAGATAGGCCAGCGACAGCGCCGCCATCGTCGCCCAGGGATAGGTGAAAAGCGCCACCAGGACCGCCCCCAACCCCGACAGCAGGAAGAACGCGCGCCCCTGCGGCACCTTCACGCCCTTGAGCGAGTAGGTGGGCAGCCGCGAGATCATCAGGAGCGCCACGAAGACAAGGTAGACCGCGATCGCCAGCGGCGACGCGGGCGGCGCGCCGGTCCCGGCCTGCGCGGCGAACAGCGGCAGCAGGCACAGCATCGCGCCCGCCGGTGCCGGCACCCCGGTGTGGAAGCCGGGCATCGACGGGGTGCCGGACTTGATCGACACGTTGAACCGCGCCAGCCGCAACACCGTGCAGATCGCGAAGACCAGAACGACCAGCCAGCCGGCGCCGCGCAGGTCGTGCAGCACCCAAAGGTAGATGACCAGCGGCGGTACGACGCCGAAATTGACGAAATCCGCCAGCGAATCGAGCTCCGCGCCCAGCGCGCTGTCGCTTTTCAGCAGCCGGGCCACGCTGCCGTCCATCCCGTCGAGCACCGCCGCAAGCACCAGCGCCGCGATGGCTTCGCCGAACCGATCGTCCAGCGCGAAGCGGATCGCGGACAGCCCGGCGCAGACCGCCGCAAGCGTCATCAGGTTGGGCAGCAGCGCGACGAGCGAAACCTCACGCCGGCGTTTGCCAAGCGGGCCGGACATCAGGCGGGCCGCCCCTGCCGGGCCGGTTCGTCCGAACCGAGATCGGCGATTACCGTCTCGCCGGCGATGGTCGACTGGCCCAGCGCCACCAGCGGCGCGACCCCGGGCGGCAGGTAGACGTCGACGCGGCTGCCGAACCGGATCAGGCCGAACCGGTCGCCGGCCTCCAGCGCCGCGCCTTCATCCACGAAACACAGGATGCGCCGGGCGACGAGGCCGGCGATCTGCACGACGGCCAGCTGCCTGCCGTCTTCCATCGCCAGGCACAGGCTCATTCGCTCGTTGTGCTCGCTGGCCTTGTCGAGCGAGGCGTTGAGGAACTTGCCGGGCCGGTAGCAGCGCCGGCTGACGCGGGCGGGCACCGGGCTGCGGTTCACGTGGCAATTGAAGACGTTCATGAACACCGACACCCGCGTCAGCGGCTCCAGCCCCATCCCCAGCTCTTCCGGCGGCACCGCAGGGCCGATCTGCGAGACGACGCCATCGGCCGGGCTGATCACCAGCCCCGGTCGTGTCGGCGTCACCCGCACCGGATCGCGGAAGAAGTAGTAGCACCAGACCGTCAGCCCGACCGCGACCCAGCCAAGCGGCGCCCAAAGCCAGAACAGCACGGCGGACGCCGCGGCGAAGGCGGCGACGAACCGCCACCCCTCCGGGTGCATGGGCTTGATAAACGTGCCGAGCATGGTCATCGCGTATGCCTCGTCGATCCGGGTTCGTGATGCCCTACTGTCACTTGGCCCTCGGCGCAATCGCTCCTGTTGCGCGGGTCCGTCGCCGATCGGGGCCGATCATGCACCGTCGCCGCGCCGGACGGCGACGTTCCGGGCCCGCCGGGCGGCTTGATCGGGGCGCGACGAAGGCGCAGGCTGTCGGCGGGCCAGATGGTGGAGGACGGCACCATGCGCTGCGAAGATGCCCTTGGCGCGATCGGCAACACGCCAATCGTGCGGCTCAAGGGCCTCGAACCCGAGGGCGGGGGGGAGATCTGGGTGAAGCTGGAAGGCGGCAACCCGACCGGTTCCTACAAGGACAGGATGGCGGCCTCGGTCCTGCGCCGGGCGATGGACAGGGGCGCGCTGCGCCGCGGCGACCGGGTGGTGGAATACACCGGCGGCAGCACCGGCACGGCGCTGGCCTTCGTCTCGGCCGTGCTCGGGCTGCGGTTCACCGCGGTCTTTTCCGACGCGTTTTCCGACAGCAAGCGGCAGGCGATGGAGGCCTTCGGCGCCGAGGTGCTGATCGAACCCAGCGGCGACGGCACGATCACGCCGGGGCTGATCGCGCGGATGAAGGCCCGGGCCCACGCGCTCGCCGCGGAACCCGGCAGCTTCTATGCCGACCAGTTCGGTTCGCCCGACGTGCGCGCCGGATACGACCCGATGGGCCGGGAGATCGCCGCCGATCTCGACGGCCACGTCGATGTCCTGGTGGCGGCGGTCGGCACCGGCGCGGCGCTGATGGGGGCCGCCGACGGGTTGGCGGCGGCGGGGGTGCGGCCCCGGATCGTGGCGCTGGAACCGCTGCAATCGCCCCTGTTGACGACCGGGACGGGCGGCGCGCATCGCGTCGAGGGAATCGGCGTGGGATTCGCGCCGCCGTTTCTTGACCGCGACCGCCTGGACGATATCCGCGCCATCGATCAGGATCGGGCCTTTGCCATGTGCCGGCAACTGGCCCGACAGACCGGGCTGTTCTGCGGCGGGTCGACCGGGCTGAACGTGGTCGCGGCCATCGACCTGGCGCGCGGCCTCGAACCGGGGCAGCGCGTCGTCACCCTGGGCTGCGACACCGGGGCGAAGTATCTTGGCGGGCACATCTTCGGCTGACCCGCGCGCGGCCGGCGGGCACGGGCGTCAGGCCGCCGGCTCCTGCTGGGTGATGCAGTGGATGCCGCCGCCGCCCGGCGCGATGGCGGAGATATCGACCAGCGCGATCTCGCGGTCGGGAAACAGCGCCTGCCAGGTCTCGCGCGCCAGCCCGTCCTCGGGCACGCCGTAGGCGGGCATCACCACCCCGCCGTTGACGAGGTAGGAATTGACGTAGGAGCGGCAGAACCTGTCGTCGTCGGTCTCCACCGACTCGGCCTCGGGGATCACGATCACCTCGATCGGCCGGCCCCGCGCGTCGGTCTGCCCGGCCATCGCGTCGAGATTGGCGCGGTTGATCGCGCGGAACGGGTGATCGGCCGATCCCTCGGCCTCCATCAGCACCTTTCCCGGCGCGACGAAGGTTGCGATGCCGTCGACATGACCGTCGGTTTCCGTCTCGGCGGGGTTGCCGGGCAGCCAGATCACCTTGTCGGCACCCAGCATCGCCTTCAGCTCTTCCTCGATCTCCGCCACCGTCCAGTCCGGGTTCCGGTTGGCGTTGGGAAAACAGCTCAGCGTCGTGAGCACCGTGCCCTCCCCGTCGACCGAGATGCCGCCGCCCTCGGCCACCAGCGGCGAGGCATAGGCCGGAACGCCGGCGGCGGCCAGGATCGCCCCGGCCACCCGGTCGTCGGCGTCATGCGGGTGGTACTTGCCACCCCAGGCGTTGAAGCGAAACGAAACCCCGGCGCGCCCGCCCTTGCCGTCGACCAGGAAACAGGGGCCGGCGTCGCGGCTCCAGCTGTCGTCGATCGGGTATTCGAGAAGCGCGATGTCGGACCCCAGAAGATCGCGGGCCCCGGCGGCATCGCCGGGCCGGACGATCATGCTGACCGGTTCGAAGCGGCGGATCGCATGGGCCACGTCGCGATAGGCGGCGCGCGTCGCCGCGATGTCGTCCCAAACCCCGTCACGGCAGGGCCACATCATCCAGGTTCTCAGGTGCGGGGCCCATTCCGCCGGCATGCGGAACCCGTCGGCCCCGGGCGATCGCCGGTGCGCCATCCGTGCACTCCCGTTGCTCCGGCCTGCCACGAAAAACCGCCGGCAGCCGCGCCGATGGGAACAGACGCGGCCCGCCGCTGTCAAAGCAATTCGCCCGGCCAGCGGCGCGGGTTTGCCTTCAGCAAAGCCGCCGCTCGACCTCGCGCGCGTAGCACAACGCATCCTCGATCCTTGCCGCCACGCAATCGGCGGCCAGCCCGCGCTTGCCGGTTTCGCCCTGCGAACAGGCCGGCCCACCAACGATGATGCCGGGCGGATCGGGCAGCCGGCGCAACCGCTCGGTCAGCCCGCACACCCGGTCGAGGCCCTCGGCGCGGCCCGCCGACAGGCCGACAAGCGCGACACCGGTCTCCGCGGCCTCGTCGACGGCGGCATCCTCGGCGGCGTCGAGCCGCAGGGAAACATCCCAGCCGTCCCGGCGGAACGCCTCGGCGGCCAGCAGGATGCCAAGGGTGTGCGCCTGTTCGCACAGTCCGACGAACAGAACCCGCGGCCGATGCCGCAGGTCGGGCTCGGTCGCTTCCGAGCGCAGGATCGCATGCGCCCGCATCAGCGTCGCGACCGCGACAGAGACATCGACGACGGACAGGCTGTCGGTGTCCCAACCCGCGCCGAGCCGCCGCGCGGCATCGGCCAACAGCCCGTCCGACAGGTGCGAATAGTTCTCGCCGCGCCGGCCATGCGCCCGCATGAGGTCCGCGGCGCCCTCGGCGTCGCCGCGCACCAGCCGGTTGCACAGCCACTGCACCTCGGAGGGCAGCGGGACCGTCGCCGCGGCGTCGGCCTCGCCCCGCCGAAGCGCGGCAAGGGTCCGCACCGCCCGCTCCGCGAGGCCCCCGATGGCGTCGGCGGTGTCGGAGCACTCCGGCCGGGGCGCCCAGGGCCCGCGCTCGTTGCCCGGCGATGGAGTCCGGCGGCGCGGTGCAGGCATCGCGGCGCCGGCAAAGGCGCGCCGCGCCTGCCCGGCCTCGGCGGCCGCAACCGCCGGATCAGCTCTCATGCGCTCCACGGATTTCCCCGATCGCCCGTTGCACGGCCCGCCAGGTTTCGGCGCCCTGCGTATCGCCGGCCTCCGCGCAGTCCGTGGCCTTGCGCGCGGCCTCGGCCTCGGCCTTGTCGCCATGCGCCTCGAACAACGCCCTGGCGTATTCGGTCACCTTGCCGATTTCCATGTCGTGCCCCCCGGTTCGTCCCGTCCGGCGCCGCGGGCCCCCCGCGTCACCTTGGCACAGGGCACCAGATGTCCGCCGGCCGCGACATGATCAGGATCAAGGCGCGGGACCGGGGCTCAGAACCGCTCCACCCAGGGGCGAATCGCCAACTCGCTTGTCCACGCGCTGCGGTCCTGCTGAACGAGGTGTCGATAGCTCAGCGCGATGGCCTCGGGCCGCAGCATCGATCCCGGCGCGTCGGCCGGCTCCGTCCGGCCGGGATTGAGGATCGCGCCGTCGATGTTGATCCAGGCGACGTGGATGCCCTGCGGATGCAACTCGCGCGCCATGCTTTCGGCCAGGCCGCGCTGCGCGAACTTGCCCATCGCGAAGGGCGCGGATTGCGCGAAGCCCTTCACCCCCGCCGAGGCGCCGGTGAACAGGATCGTGCCGCGCCGGCCATCGACGGGATCGGCCGCCAGCATCCGCCGGGCGGCATGCTTGCCGGCGATCAGCGCGCCGATCGCGGTGACGTCGACAGCGCGGCGCACCGCGTCGACCGACAGCTCCGCCACCGGGCCGCGTACCCGTGCCGAGGGGTTGTAGATCACCAGCCGCGGGGCCGCCGGCAGACCATCGAACAGCGCGGCGACGGCGGCCTCGTCCGTCGCGTCCAGCAGCACGGTCCGCGCGCCGGTTTCCGCGGCGACAGCCCGGATCCGGTCGCCGCTGCGGGCCGCCAGCGTCACCGTGTAATCGGCGCGGAACTCGCGCGCCAGCGCGGCGGACAGGCCGCTGCCGGCCCCGATGATCACCGCATGCGGTTTCGTCTGCGTCATGGCATTCCCCTCTCGGCTTGGCCCCGCCGGCCGAAAGCCTAGCCGATGCCGCGCGGCGCCGACAGCCCGGCCGCTACCAGGTCAGCCAGCGCAGGACGAACGGGTTGCCGCGCCGAACGAAGACGCGGCGGATCTCGTCGCCCACCAGGATCAGCAGCGCGAAGGGCACCGACAGCGCCAGGTGCCACGCCTGCAACGGCGCGGTGCCGAAGAAGGTGTTGAAGGCCGGGATGTAGGCGATCGCGCCCAGCAGCGCGAGTTCCGCCGCGATCCCCACCAGCACGAGGCGGTTGGACAGCAGCCCGACGGTGAACAGGCTTTGCGTCCGGGTCCGGCAGATGATCACGTCGGCGACCTGGCAGATGATGATCGAGGCGAAGAACCCGGTGATCGCGGTGCGATACAGCGGGTCCGACGCCGCAAGCTCCTGCCCCCACTGCCAGCCGCCGTTGTAGAGGATCACGAAGTAGGTGAAGAACCCCGCCGCGGCCTGAAGCACCCCGACGATCCCGTAGCTCATCAGCAGAAGGTTGCGGCTGAGCAGCCGTTCGCCCCGCGGCCGGGGCTTGCGCTTCATCACGTCGGTTTCCGGCCTTTCGGCGCCAAGGCCCAGCGCGGGCAGGATGTCGGTGCCCAGATCGATGGCAAGGATCAGCACCACGGTCAGCGGCAGGGGAATGTCGAGCAGCACATAGGCGATGAACGGCAGGATCTCGGGCACGTTCGAGGTGAGGATGTAGGCGATGAACTTCTTGATGTTGTCGAAGATCGTGCGGCCTTCCTCCACCGCGCTGACGATGGTGGCGAAGTTGTCGTCCATCAGCACCATGTTCGAGGCTTCCTTGGCAACCTCGGTGCCGCCGACGCCCATCGCGACGCCCATGTCGGCGTTCTTCAGGGCCGGCGCGTCGTTCACCCCGTCGCCGGTGACGGTGACGATATGGCCCAGCGCCTGCAGCGCCTGAACGACCTGAAGCTTCTGCGCCGGCGCGATCCGGGCGAAGATGATCTCGGGTTCGTCGCGCAGCACCGCCCGAAGCCCGTCGTCGCTCATCTCCGACAACTCGCGGCCCTGCACGACGCGTCCCCGGTCCGACATCAGGCCGATCTGCCGGGCGATGCTTTTCGCCGTCAGCCCGTAGTCGCCGGTCAGCATGATCACCCGGATCCCGGCGGAACGGCAGCGGTCGAGCGCGGCGGGCACCTCGGGACGCGGCGGGTCGATCATGCCGGTGAGGCCGAGGAAGACATATCCCGCCTCGGGCACCGGGCCGCGCGGCGCGGGCCGCCGGGCGAAGGCCAGCCCGCGCTCGCCGCGCCCGGCGAGTTCCCGATAGACCTGCACGACCTCGGCGCGGCGTTCGTCGGTCAGCGGCACGATCCCGCCATCCAGCGCGATCCGGTCGCACATCTCCAGCACCACCTCCGGCGCGCCTTTCAGCCGCGCCACCGGCCCGGTGCCGTCGTCGGTCAGCGTGATCATCCGCTTCGTGGCCGAACTGAACGGCTGCTCCGCGATTTCCTCGACCTGCCGCAGCGCGGCGACATCGGCGTGGTCGCGGGCGTAGAGCAACAGCGCGCCCTCGGTCGCGTCGCCGGAGAATCCCGTATCGGTCAGGTAGGCGTTGTTGCAGATCGCCATGACCGCCAGAAGGTCGTCGAAGGCCGCTTCGCCCTGCACCAACGCATCGCCGGCCCGGTATGCCGTCGTGCCGACGACCACGGTTTCCACGGCCAGCCGGTTCTGTGTCAGCGTGCCGGTCTTGTCGGTGCAGATGACGGTGGTGGAGCCCAGCGTCTCGACGCTTTCGAGGTTCTTGATCAGCGCGTTCTTCTGCGCCATCCGCCGGCTGGCCATCGTGAGGCTGAGCGTGACGGTTGGCAAAAGCCCCTCGGGCACGTTCGCCACGATGATCCCGATCGCGAAGATCAGGCTGCCGATCACGCCGTTGCCGATCAGGACCGAGACGGCGAAGAACGACACGCCAAGGAAGATCGCGATGGCGCTGATCACCTTGATGAAGTGCCGCAGTTCCCGGTGGATCGGGGTCTCGGCGGCATCCGTCGCCTTGGTCAGTTCGACGATCGAGCCGATCTGCGTCTGCATCCCGGTCGCGGACACGACGACCCGGCCCTCGCCGTTCTGGACGAGGCTGCCGGAGAACACCATGTTCGGACTTTCGAGCACGTTGTCATGCGACCGCCCGGCATCGAGATGCTGCGGCTCGCTTTCCCCGGTCAGGCTGGAATTGTCGACACGCAGTTCCTTCGCGTCGATCAGCCGCCCGTCGGCCGGTACCCTGTCACCCTCGTTGAGGATGATGATGTCGCCCGGCACCAGCTCTTCCGCCGCGACCTCGCCGGGCCGGCCGTCGCGGATCGCGGTGATCATCGACGGCATCATGTTGCGGAAACTGTCCATGATCCGTTCGCTCTGGTGTTCCTGGAGGTAGGTGAACACCGCGTTGAGCAGGACCACGCCCAGAAGCGCGATCGCGATGTAAAGGTTGCCCTGGTCGGGATCCAGCCGCTCGGCCGTCAGCGCCAGCGTGCCGCCGAAGATCAGCAGCAGGGCGAAGAAGTTCCTGAACTGGCGCAGGAACTTCACGATCTCGGGCGTGTCGCCGGTGACCTTCAGCTCGTTGCGGCCATGGGTTTCGAGCCGCGCGCGCGCCTCCGCGCCGGTCAGTCCGGCCTCGCCGGACCCAAGCGCGTCCAGCGCGGCGCGGACCGACAACTTGTGAACATCCGACATGCGCCCCCCCCGGCCACGGCTGAGGGCACGCTAGGGCCGGCGCGGGGCGCGCGCCTTGACCTATGTCCAATCGGTGCCGTCCGCGCCAGCCGCCGCTCCGGCGAAGCCGAGGCGTTCAAGCCCGGTGCGCCGCCGCGGCGCATGCGACAGGAAACAGTCGACCACCCGTTCCGCCGGGCCGTCCTCGGGATCGGAGGCGCGGGTCACCGCCCACCAGTCCAGCGGCAACCCCCCTGGCCCGATCGGCCGGGCGACGAGCGCCCCGGAGACGCATTCGGGTTCCACCGCCCAAAGGCTGAGAAAGCTCAGCCCGAAACCGGCGCGGACAAGGTCGATCACGGCCTCGGGCGTCGGCATCGTCGTCACGCGGCGGAACGGGGCGGTCGGCGCGCCCAGCAACGCCTCCCATTCGAACCCCGGCTCGGCGGCGAAGGGATAAAGGTAGAGCCGGTCGTCGCCGAAGCTTTCCGAGGTGACATGCGGCAACGCCGCCAGCCGGTGCCCCGGCGCCATGACCGCCACCAGCGGGTCGGTGCCCAGCCGCCGCCAGCGAAACTGCCGCGCGGCCGCGGGGCGGGCATAGATCAGCGACACGTCCACCCGGCCCTCGGCCAGGGCGCGCAAGGGTTGCTGCGACGCGCTGCCGGACAGGTCGATGGTGATGTCGGGCGCCTCGCGCGCGACGTGATCGAGGAACGGCGGCAGCCAGTGGTAGCGGTTGTAGGTGGCCTGGCCGATCCGAACCACCGCGCCCGTCCGCGCCGCCTCCACGTCGCGTTCAAGCCGCGCAAGCTCCCCCAGGTAGCGCACCGCGAAGGCGGCGAGCCGGGCCCCGGCGTCGGTCAGCACGATACCGCCGCCGCGCCGCAGCGCCAGCGGGGCGCCCAACCGCCGCTCCGCCTCGCGCAGGCGATGGGACGCGGCAGGCTGGGTCAGGCCCAGGCGTTGTGCCGCCGCGCCGACGCCGCCGGTTTCGGCAAGCGCGGCGACAAGCGCGAGATGCTGGGTGGACAGGCGGGGGGTCATGCCAAACATAAGACTCCTGAATGGATCTGGCATCAACTTTGAATTTTTCGAATATCGTCGGTGGCGCTACACCAAGGCCATGCACACCCGATCGATCCCCGCCGCAGGCTCGCCGCACGCGTTGACCGCGACGCTGGCCATCGCCTTCACGGCGCTCTGTTTCGGCCTCGTGCCGGGCTTCGCGCGCCAGCTCCAGGCGCTGGGATTGCCCGATGCCGCCATCGCCTTCTACCGCTATGCCTTTTCGGCGCTCGTGGTGCTGCCCTTCCTGCCACTGGCGCGCGGCAAGCGGCGGCAGGCGGCGGCGATGTTCGGTGCGGGCGTGCTGATGGGACTCGGCTGGGTCGGCTACCTTCAGCTCGTCGGCACCGCCTCGATCGCCGCGGCGGGGGTGATCTACATGTCCTACCCGCTGTTCGCGATCCTCTTCGCGTGGCTCCTGCTGGGCCTGCGGCCGGGGCTGCGCGGCTGGGCCGCCGGGGCCGCGATCTTGACGGCGGCGGCGGCAATGACCGGCGGCACCGGCGGGCCTGACCCGCGCACGATCCTGCTGGCGCTGCCCGCGCCGGCAACCTTCGGGCTGGGCATCGTGGTGATCAGCGCGCTCTTGCCCGACCTGCGGCCGCTGGAACGCCTGGCGGCGGGGCTGCTGGGGTCGATGACCGGGCTTGCGCCCCTGATCCTCGCGACGCAGCCGGCGGCGCTGATCCCGACGGACGGGACGGTGTGGATCCACCTGCTGGGGCTTGGCCTGGTCACCGCGCTGCTGCCGCAACTTCTGTACGTGCTGGCCGCGCCGCATGTCGGCCCGGCGCGGACGGCGGCGGCCGGGGCGGTGGAACTGCCGGTGATGATCGGGCTGGGCTGGCTGGCCTTCGGCGAGGCGCTTGGCCCGCGCGAGGTTGTGGCCCCGGGCCTGGTGCTGGCCGCCGTGGCGCTGGCCCCGGCGATCGACACCCGGCGCCCCGCCCCGCGGTAACGGGCGCCCGACTCGGCGCGCCGAGGCCCCGAAAGCCACCGCCTTGATCCAGATCAGCCCGGGCAACGAAAATTTATCGAACTGCCCCTAGGCTCCGCAGCACCCAGCAGCCGGAGATGCCCATGTCACGCTTTTCCATCGTAGCGCAGATGCGGATCGGTTTCGCCGTATTCCTCGGAATCGCCCTGGTCAGCGGCACGATCAGCATCACCAGCACGCTCTACCTCGCCCGTACCGGGATGGAGGTCGGCCGAGATCTTGCGCCGCTGTCCGATGCAGCGATGGAGGTCAAGCAGACGGCGACCGAAGCGCACCTGCTGATCGAGGAAATCATGGGCGGCGACGCGGCAGAGGATCCGGCCGCGGTCTGGGCGCTGTTCGACGACACGGAATTCTACCTCAAGGCGATTCTCGAGGGCGGGCAGAACGACGAGGGCACCTTTGTCGCCACGACCTCGCCGGTGGTCCGGGCCGCGATCGAGGACGCCAGCCTGAAGCTCGCCGATCTTCGCACCCAGACGGCAGAGCGGTTCGCAAGCCTGACCCGCGACCAGGGCACCGGTTCGGCCGCCGACGAGGAATTCGACACCCTGTTCGAGGGCATTACCGAAACGCTGCGCGGCCTTGCCGATCAGCCGAACATGCTTGGCTCGTCGCCGGCGCAGCGCCATGTCGGCGAGGCGCTGTTCATGCTCACCGTCGGGCATCTGCTGGTCGAGGAGGTGCTTGCCGGAGATGCCGGCGAGGATTTCCAGGAGGCGCTGGCGGCGATCGAAACGGCCCGCACCGCCACCATCCGCGCCGGCCGGCTTTCGGCCATGGCGGAGTTCGAGCCGGTGGCCGAACAGATCGCCCGATTCGGCGAGATCGCGGCCCAAAGGTACGACACCACCCTCGCGCTGGCCGCGGAACTGGCCGAGGGCGATGTCCGCTTCGACGCCGCCTACGAAGGATTCATGGCATCTGCCGATGCCGCCGAGACCGAGGTTCACGCGGCGATGGCCGCGGGCATTGCCGGGCTGGACCGGGCGCAGCGCCTGACCGTGGGCGCCGTCGCCCTTGTCGCCATCGCGCTTCTGTCGATTGCCGGGGCGGCCTATGTGCTGGTCCGCCGGCGCTACGTGAACCGGCTGCTCGATGTCACCGCCGCGATGTCGGCGCTGGCCGGCGGCGACCTGTCGGCCCGTGTGCCGGACTGGGCCAGCCGGGACGAACTGGGCGACCTGCGCGACACGCTGGGCAGCTTCAAGGCCGCGCTGGAAGAGCGCGAGGCGCTGGAGGCCGAGGCCCGTGCCGCCGCGGACCGAGACGCGGAGAACCGGCGCGCGGCCGAGGCCCGCGAGCGCACCGAGATGGAGGAGAAGGCCCGCCGCGCCGAGGCCGAGCGCGCCGAGGCCGATGCGAAACGCGCCGCCGAGCAGCGGATCGCGGCCGAGATCGCACAGGTCGTTTCGGCCTGCGCGGCAGGCGATTTCTCGCGCCGGCTCGCCACCCAGGACAAGGACGGCGTCTTCGCGGAGCTGTGCGACGGGATGAACCGGATCGGCGAGGCCGCGAACGAGGGGCTGGGCGCGGTGCGCACCGCGCTCGACCATCTGCGCGACGGCGACCTGACCTACCGGATGCCCGATCATTTCCGCGGCGTCTTCGCCGAGATCGGCCAGGCGATGAACGCCACGGTCGACAGCCTGACCCGCACACTCACCGACATCTCGGTGTCGTCGGCCTCGGTCGATACCTCCTCGCGCGAGATCGCCGCCGCTTCGGCCGATATCGCGCGCCGGTCGGAAAAGAACGCCGCGATGCTGGAACAGACCGCCTCGGCGCTGGAAGAGATGTCGGCCACCGTGCAATCGGCCGCCGATTCCGCCCGCACCGCGCAGGCCGCGGCCGAGGAAATCACGGGCCGCGCCAACAGCGGCTACGACGTGGTCAACCGCGCGGTCACGGCGATGGACGAGATCCAGGCCTCGTCCGAGGCGATCGGCAAGATCCTGCAGGTGATCGACGACATCGCCTTCCAGACCAACCTTCTGGCGCTGAACGCCGGGGTCGAGGCGGCGCGCGCCGGCGAGGCCGGGCGCGGCTTCGCCGTGGTGGCCTCGGAGGTGCGCGACCTTGCCGGCCGCTCGTCGAACGCCGCGCGCGAGATCGCGGACCTGATCGAGACCTCGGGCGGCAACGTGCGCCGCGGCGTCGATCTGGTGAACGAGTCGGGCAAGGCGCTGCAGGGCATCGTCGCGGGTGTCGAGGACGTGACCGACAAGATCCGCCAGATCGTTTCCGCCGCCGCCGAGACGGCGACCGGGATCGGCGAGATTTCCCACGCGACCAACGAACTGGACCGGACGACGCAGCAGAACGCCGCCGTGTTCGAGGAAACCAACGCCTCGGTGAACACGCTGCAATCCGAGGCCTCGGCCCTGGCCGAGTCGGTGCGCGCCTTCCGGCTCGACCCCGCCGAGGGCAGCCAGGCCGCCGTGAGCTTCGAGAGCCGCCGCGCAGGGTAACCGGCCGATCGCCGGTTTCCGCCGCCGCGGCGGCAACCGGCGGCGCACCGCACATCGGCCCGGCTTTCCGGCTTGGCGGAAACGGAGGGGATCCGCACGCAGTCGACCGGTTCGGAAACGTCGCGGCCCTGCCCGCGGCAAAGGCAGGTGTGCCGCGTCACGGGGTCCGTCCCTTCGTGGCGGCGGGGCATGCCCGCCCGGCACCGCCCCCGTGGCCTTCGCGCGCGGGCGCGACGGCGCGCTTGATTTGCCCGGTGCGCGGGCCAGTTCCCGCGCATGTTCATCGTCACCCGCGACACCGTGCTCAATGCCTCGGCGCTGCAGATGCGCAGCCTGCCGCGGCGCTTCCTGGGCCGGGTGACGCTGTGGCCCCGGCGTGGTGGGCCGGGGCTGTGGCTGCGGGTGGTTCTGGAGGTCGAGATCTGGCGCTACCTCGCCGCGCTGGCGCCCTTCGCCGTCGCCGCGCTGGTCTGGCCCGACTACGCGATCGGCATCGCGCAGGCGCCGCTGCCGATGCTGATCGTGCTCTACCTGGTCGAGATCCGGCTCCTGCGGGTGCCGAAGGACAAGCGGGCGGCGCTGATGGACAAGGCGGAGATCGAGCGCGGGCTCGACCTTCTGCGCGCGCGGGCGGTGGGCATCCTGACGCGGATCGCGGCGGCGCGCGGCATCGCCGAGGGCACGCTGCACCTTGTGATCGAACAATCCGACATGTGGCGCGTGCCGCCGCTGACCTACGTTTCCGTGCAGGCCGAAACAGGGCCGGAAATCCTGCGCCTGACGCCAGAGGAACGCGGGCTGATCGCCGACACGCTGTTCCAGCCGCCGCTGACCGAGGCGGGGCTTCTGCGCCTCAACGTGGCCGACGGCATCCACCTGCGCGACATCGCCTTCGAGGCGGGCCGGGTTTCGGCCCATGCCCGGCTGGCCGCGCTAATGGGCAAGGCTGAGGACGTGGCCGAACGGCGCTGACGGCGGGCGCGGCGCATCGGGTACCGCCCAGATCACCGGGAACCGCGGCGCATCTCCCGCCGGGCCTTCGAGATCGGTGAGCACCACGAGGGCGGAGGGGCCAAGGCGCGCGGCCTCGGCCAGCAGCGGGCGGAAATCGGTACCGCCGCCCTCGGGCAGGTCGAGCGCCGCCAGTTGCCGCGACCAGCCCCCCGGATCGAGCCTGAGACGCACCCGCACCTCGGTATCGAAGGCCAGAAGATGCAGTTCCGCCCGGCCGCGCCGCGCCAGCCCCGCGAGTTCGGCGAGGAACCGGGCGTGGCGCGGCGTGTCGATGCTGGTCGAACAGTCCAGCCCCAGAACGATGCGCGGCGCGTCGGTCTGGCGCAGCGTACCGGGCTGGAACACCGGCACCGGCCCGCCGTGGCGGCGGGCCTCGGCCTCCTGCGCCAGCCATGCCCGGCCCGGCCGGCGCATGGTCTGGCGCGGCACCGGCAGCGTCGCGCGCTGCACCAGGCGGCGCAGCACCGCCTCCCAGGGGACGCGCGGCTGCGGCAGGTCGGCCAGCCGCGCGCCCAGCCGGCCGATGCCGAACCCCGCCGCCGCCCCGGCGGCCATCGCCCGCGCCAGGTGCGCGCGCCAGTCGGCGGCGCTGTCCGTCCCGTCGCCGGCCTTCGCGGCCTCGTCGCCCGGCGCCGGCCGAAGGTCCGGCCCGTGACCCTGCGCGGCGGCATGGGCGCGGGCCTTGTCGCCGGCGCCCGCCGCGCCCGTCCCGTCGGCCAGCCGGTGGTAAAGCCGCTCCACGTCCCACTCGGCCAGCGCCTGCCCGTGCAGCGGCGACGGATCGAAGGCGGCGGCCAGAAGACCGGTGAGCGTGAGCGCGGGGCGCGGCAGCGCATGGCCGGCCTCGACCAGAACCTCGTTGACGATCGCGTCGGCCGCGATGTTCCAAAGATCGGCGGCGAACCCCTCGCCCAGCCGCGCCTGCATCGCGGCCATCCGCGCCGAGTGCTGCAAGGCGACGTGCAGCACGTGATGGCCCGCAAGCCCGACCTGTTCGTGCAAGGGCAGCGTCACGAAGCCGGGGCCATAGCGGATGACCGCGCCCGCCGTCTCGGTCGGCCCGTCATGGTCGCGGTGGCTGCACCACAACGACAGCACCGCCAGCGCCGGGTCGGCCTCGCGCAGCGCGCGCAGCGCCGCGCCGGCGCGGGCCGAATGGATCATTCCAGCCCCGCCGCGCGGCGTTCGGCGGCATAGTCGGCATAGGCGGGCGAGGCCAGGAACGCCTCTTGCCAGCCACGGTCCAGCGCCTTGCGGATCAACAGTTCAAAGCCGTGGGTGACAAGCTCGGCCAGCGGCAGGCCGGTGAACGGCGCGCCCCGGTCACGGCCGAGATGGCGCAGCGCGGCCATGATCTCGATCACCGCGGGCAGGTTCGCCGCATCGGCGCGGGCGACCAGCGCGTAGGCCAGCGCGGTCAGCC
This sequence comes from Paracoccaceae bacterium, assembly GCA_024742695.1. Taxonomy (GTDB): domain Bacteria; phylum Pseudomonadota; class Alphaproteobacteria; order Rhodobacterales; family Rhodobacteraceae; genus JANSXY01. The sequence goes on from JANSXY010000019.1 coordinate 38,498, forward strand.
CGTGCATCGAGGCGGGGTAAAGCGCGACCCGGTCGCCGGGCCGCGCCGCCAGCATCTCGTCGACCTGCACGGTCGCGGCCACGTCCTCGGCCACCAGCAGGAACTCGGCCGCCGCCGCCGCGCCCACCGTGCCGGCGATCAGCGTCTCGCGCGTCCGGCGGTCGGGGAAGGCGGCCATGATCTGCGCCACCCGCGCCCAGCTGCGCGGCGTGCAGGCGATCACCTCGCCCCGGCGCAGCGCGTCCCCGGTCGTCTCCAGCAGGTCGGGCCGGGTGCGGATGAAGGCGAGAACGGCGGGATGCAGGCCGCGCGGCGCGGCATAGGCATCCAGCCAGTCGCCAGCCTCGGCCACCACGTGCAGATGCACCAGCCGGTCCGACAGCGCGGTGCCCATCTCGTAGGCCACCGCGCCGTCCTCCGGCCCGTTGCCGGCGGCGACGACGAAGGTGCTGTCGGGCAGCCGGTGGCGGCCCACCCGGCGTTCCTGCAACAACCCGTAGACGGTGGGCTGCAGCGCCGGCGCCGCCGATGTCAGCTCGTCCAGGAACAGGATCGCCGGGCGGGCGGGATCGTCGGGCAGATCCTCGGGCCGGTACCAGACGGTGCGCTTTTCGGCGTGATCGAAATAGGGCAGGCCGCGCAGATCCTGCGGTTCGATCGTCGTCAGCCGCAGATCGACCAGCTCGGCCCCGGTTTCCGCGGCCAGCGCCTGCACGATCTCCGTCTTGCCCACGCCGGGCCGGCCGTGAAGCATGAAGCTGGCCGTCATCGCGCCGGCCGCCTGCGCCTGCCAAGCGGACAGCAGCACACGATAGGCCTGCCCGGCCGGAACCTGTTGCGTGTTGACCATGCGCGCCTCCCTTGTCCGAAGGCTAGGTTTCCGCGCCGCTTGTGCAAGGGTGCTGCCGATCGCCGGGCGGCTGCGCGGCAATTCCCAAGCCGGGCCGCGATGCGCTAGGCTTCCGGCGCGGCAGGCACGCGCGATGGGGGACGACGGGATGGCGGATGCGGGCGAAACGGTGACGCGGGTGACATCGAGCCATTGGGGCGCCTTCGAGGTCGACGTCGCGGGCGACAGGATCGTGGCGACCCGGCCCTTCGCGGCCGACCCGGCGCCGCCGCGAATCCCCGACATCCTGCCCGCCGCCGTCCATCACCGCAGCCGCGTGGCCCGCCCGGCGATCCGGCGCGGCTGGCTGGAGACGCGGCGCCGCGACGGGCGCGGCAGCGACGATTTCGTGGACCTGCCGTGGGACGAAGCGCTGGACATCGCCGCCGAGGAAATCGACCGGGTGCGCCGGGAACATGGTAACGCGGCGATCTTCGGCGGCTCCTACGGCTGGGGCTCGGCCGGGCGGTTCCATCACGCGCAAAGCCAGGTGCACCGGTTCCTCAACAGCATCGGCGGCTATGTCGCCTCGTTCGGCAGCTATTCCACCGGCTGCGCGCAGGCGATCATGCCGCATGTCTTCGGCGTGGATTTCCTGACCCTGCTCTACGAACACCAGGACGGCTGGCAGACGATCCACGACCATACCGAGACGCTGGTGATGTTCGGGGGCATCAATCCCAAGAACGCGCAGGTCAGCATGGGCGGGATCACCGAACATGAAACCGCCGGCTGGTTCGACCGGTTCGCCGCGAAGGGCATGCGCCGGATCAACATCGGCCCGCAGCGCGGCGACGCGCCGGAGGGCTGCGAGTGGCTGCCGCTGCGCCCCGGATCGGACACCGCGCTGATGCTGGCGCTGGCGCATGTGCTGGAAACCGAGGGGCTGGCCGACCGCGAGTTCCTCGATCGCTGCACCAGCGGCTACGACCGGTTCCGCCCCTACCTGACGGGCGCGACCGACGGTGTGCCGAAAGACCCCGACTGGGCCGCGCCGATCTGCGGCGTTGCGGCGGCGACGATCCGCGACCTTGCCCGGCGGATGGCCGCGACGCGCACGCTGATCACCGTCGCCTGGTCGCTGCAACGGGCCGAACATGGCGAACAGCCCTACTGGATGTCGGCGGTCCTGGCCGCGATGCTGGGGCAGATCGGCCTGCCCGGCGGCGGCGTCGGCTATGGCTATGGCGCGATCGGCGGGGTCGGCAAGTCGCTGATCGGGCTGCGGGGCATGACGCTGCCGCAGTTGCGCAACCCGGTGGACGAAACGATCCCGGTCGCCCGGATCGCCGACATGCTGCGCCATCCCGGCCAGCCCTACGACTTCAACGGCCGCCGCAAGGTCTATCCCGACATCCGGCTGGTCTACTGGGCCGGCGGCAACCCCTATCATCACCACCAGGACCTGAACGCGCTGCACGAGGCCTGGCAGCGCCCGGACACGATCATCGTCAACGAACCGTGGTGGACGGCGACGGCGAAGCGCGCCGACATCGTGTTTCCCGCCACCACGCCCTACGAGCGCGAGGATGTCGGCCGCACAAACCTTGACGACTATCTCTTTCACATGCCGCGCCTGATCCCGCCGGTGGGCCAGGCGCGGGACGACTACGCGATTTTCGCCGGCCTCGCCGGGCGGTTGGACGCGGGTGAGATCTTCACCGAAGGCCGCAGCGCGGAGGACTGGATCGCGCATCTCTACGCCGAGTACCGCGAACTGGCCGCCGGGGCCGGGATCGACGTGCCCGATCTGGAGGGGCTGAGGGCGGCGAACTGGCTGCGCCTGCCGATCCGGGCCGAGGGGCCGAACCGCACGTTCTTCGCCCCGTTTCGCGACGATCCGGCCGCCTGCCCGCTGCCAACCCCGTCGGGCCAGATCGAGATCTTCTCGGAGGTGATCGACGGCTTCGGCTATGACGATTGCCCCGGCCACCCGGTCTGGCTGCCACCCTCCGAATGGCTGGGCGCGGCGACGGCGGCGGCGCCCCTTCACCTCGTCTCGCCGCAGCCGGGCGACAAGCTGCACAGCCAGTTGGAATGCGCGCTGGCCGACATGCCGGGCGCGCGGCCCGAGACGCTGGTGATCAACCCCGCCGATGCAGGGGCGCGCGGCATCGGCAGCGGCGACCTCCTGCGCGTCTTCAATGCCCGCGGCGCCTGCCGGGCCCGCGCGCTGGTCTCGGACGCAATCTTGCCCGGCGTGGTCGCGCTGCCCACCGGGGCGTGGTTCGGCGATCCGGGCGGCAACCTCGACCCCGACGGCAACCCCAACGTCCTGACCCGCGACCGCGGCACCTCGCGGCTGGGCCAGGGATGCAGTGCCCATACCGCGCTGGTCGAGGTCGCGCGGCTGGATGGCGCGGGCTGACCGGGCCTATCGCGGCCCGTCGGCCGGCTTCGGCCTGCGGGTCTGCCGCCAGATCACGATCGCACCGGCCAGCACGATCAGCAGCGCGCCGGGGAACAGCCGGTCGACCGGGGCCTCGCCGAAGAACAGCCAGCCGAAGCCGAACGAGGTCAGGATCGCGAAATAGCCGAACGGCGCGAGCGAGGCGGGCGCGGTCATCCGGTAGGCCGTCATCATCAACAGCACGGCGGTGCCGCCGCACAGCGCCATCGACAGGATCAGCGCCGCCTCCGCCCAGCTTTCGACCGGGCTGAACCCCGACGTCGACACCGCCAGCGCCGTGGAGGCCAGCGCCGAGGCCGAGGCGCCCCAGAGATAGATCACCGCGTTGCTGGCGGCGTCGTCAAAAAGCCGCATCAGCACCATCGAGGTCGCGTAGCCAAGGGCCGCGGCGACGGGCAGCAGCGCGAAGGGGCTGAAACTGTCGGCGCCCGGCCGGATGATCAACACCGCCCCCAGAAGCCCCAGCGCCACTGCCGCCCAGCGCCACGGCCCCACCCGTTCCCGCAGCAGCACGATCGACAACAGCACCACGAAGACGCCGTTGACCTGTTCCAGCGCGGCGACCGTCGCGAGTTCGAGATATCCCAGCGACGTGTAAAGGCACAGCTGCGCGACCGCGACGATACCGCCGCGCAGCAGCGCCAGGCGCCATTGCCGCAGACCCAGCCGGCCGATCCGGATCTCGCGCCGGTACACCAGCAGCGCGAGCGAGGGCAGGAGGCCGAAGATGTTGCGGTAGGCGGAGAGTTCGGGGGCGGAATGACTGGCCAGCAGAATCCGCACCTGCACCGCCATCAGGTCGAAGAAGATCAGCGACAGGATCAGCACGCCGACCGCCCGGACGAACCTGCTGTTTCCCTCTGAATCGAGCATCGCGGCCTTGTTCGTCCTGACCTTCGGCGCCGCGACCCCCGCGGTCGTCACCCGGCCCGTCGGCCACGAGGCCCCAGCCCGGCCCCGAGGTCAAGCCTTCGCGCGCATCGCCGCGACGATCCCGGCGAGAGCGACCAGCACGAACCCGAGCGCGAGGCCGATCGCCCCGTCAAGAACCGCCGTCACCAGCCATTCGACGATGCCCGCGACCCCGGGCAGCGCCTGGGCCGCGGCGACGGCGATCCGGTGGATGGTATCGTAGGGGGCATGGAGGCCAAGCTCGTGCAGGCCATGAACGATGATCGACCCGCCGACCCAGATCATCGCGGCGGTGCCGACGACGACGAGGGCACCCATCAGGTAGGGCATGCCGCGCACGATCCCCGTGCCAAGCCTGCGCGTGACCGCCCACCGCCCGTTCGCCGCCATGTAAAGGCCGGCGTCGTCGGCCTTCACGATCACCGCGACCGCGCCGTAGACGGCGACGGTGATGATGATCGCCGCCACGGCGAGCGCCGCCGCCACGACCGGGATCGACAGCGTTTCGGGCAGGGCCGAAAGCGTGATGGTCATGATCTCGGCCGACAGGATGAAGTCGGTCTTCACCGCGCCGCGCACCTTCTGCTCCTCCAGATGCGCGTCGGCCAGTTTTTCCTGCAACACCTCTTGCTGCGTGTGATCGCCGGGATCGAGCGCGTGTTTCAGCTTCTCGGCGCCCTCGAAGCACAGATACGCCCCGCCAAGCATCAGCAGCGGCGCGATGGCCCAGGGCGCGAAGGCCGACAGGAGCAGCGCCAGCGGCAAGAGAAACACCAGCTTGTTGACGATCGAACCCTTCGCGATGCTCAGGACGATCGGAATCTCGCGGTCCGCCGTGAAGCCGTGCACGTATTTCGGCGTCACCGCCGCATCGTCGATCACCGCGCCGGCGGCCTTGGAACTGGCCTTCACGGCCTGACCGACGACATCGTCGACCGAGGCCGCCGCGACCTTCGCGATCGCAGCCACGTCATCGAGAAGCGCAAGAAGACCGCTCATGCCCGTTCCAGTCCCGGCCCCGTCCGGTCGGCAGCATAGCGGCGCGGCCCCGAACGGCAACCGGACATGGCGCGGCGATCCCGGCGGTGCGGCGGACCTGTGGTGACCCCGGCAGGATTCGAACCTGCAACCTGCCCCTTAGGAGGGGGCTGCTCTATCCAGTTGAGCCACGGGGCCGACGCGGGGGTTTTCGCCCCTCGCATCGCGCGTTGCAAGCCTCGCGTCGGCATCGGATGGAAAAAGGGGGGCGCTTTGGCCCACCGCCCCCCTTTGTCCGCCATCGCCCGGGGAAGAGAGACCTGACCGGGCGTGTCGGATTTCGTCGCCCGCGCGCCTGCGCCGGCAATGTTAGCGATAACATACGAGCGCTTTCCGGCTTGGACAAGCGAAACTTCGGCGGTAACAATTCCGAACCGGCACAACGAGGGGGGAAAACGCGTGTCCCGTTCTGGCCCTGAGGCGCGACGCGGCGCGCTCACCCTGCGCGACGTATCCGAAGCCTCCGGCGTGTCGGAGATGACGGTCAGCCGCGTGCTGAGAAACCGCGGCGACGTGTCGGAGGCCACGCGCGAGAAGGTGCTCGAGGCCGCGCGGCACCTGGGCTACGTGCCCAACAAGATCGCCGGGGCGCTGGCCAGCCAGCGCGTCAACCTTGTCGGGGTGATCATCCCCTCGCTGTCGAACCTCGTGTTCCCCGAGGTGATGTCGGGAATTTCCGAGGAACTTGAAGATACCGGGCTGCAACCGGTCGTCGGCGTGACGAACTACTCGCCCGAGCGCGAGGAGGCGGTGCTGTACGAGATGCTGTCCTGGCGGCCGTCGGGGGTGATCATCGCGGGCCTCGAACACACGCCCGCCGCGGCCGCGATGCTGGAAAACGCCGGCGTGCCGGTGGTCGAGATCATGGATGTCGACGGCCCCTGCGTGGACAGTTGCGTGGGCATCTCGCACAAGCGCGCGGGGCTGGAGATGGCGCGCGCGATCGTCCGCGCGGGCTATCGGCGGATCGGCTTTCTCGGCACCAAGATGCCCGAGGATCACCGCGCCCGGAAACGGATGGAGGGGTTCGAGGCCGGGTTGGCCGAGGCCGGACTGGAACTGGAGGACCGGGAATTCTATTCCGGCGGCTCGGCGCTGAAGAAGGGCCGGGAGATGACCGAGACGATGCTCACCCGCAGCCCCAAGCTGGATTTCCTGTACTACTCGAACGACATGATCGGCGCCGGCGGGCTCTTGTGGTGCCTTGAGAACGGCATCGACGTGCCGGGCCGGATGGGGCTTGCCGGGTTCAACGGCGTCGATCTGCTCGAAGGCCTGCCGCGCCGCCTGGCGACGATGGATTCGTGCCGGCGCGAGATCGGCCGCCGCGCCGCCGCCATAGTGGCCGGGCGCAGCCCCACCGGCCTTGTCGGCGGCGAACGGGTGGAACTGACGCCGACACTCGAACCCGGCGACACGATCCGGGCGGTGTGACATGGCCGATTACGACGTCCTGCTGGACTCCGAAACCCAGGCCTTCATCGCCGAGACCGGCCGCTGGTATCCGCCCGACTCCGCAGGTTTCAGCATCGAACGGCAGCGCGAGGTCTACGATGCGCTCTGCACCGCGTTCCATCACGGCCGGCCCGACGGGTTGGCGGTGGCGGACCGGGCCGTGGCCGGGGTGCCCTGCCGGGTCTACGGCGGGGGCGGGCCGGCGCAGGTGGTCTATTTCCACGGCGGCGGCTGGGTGGTCGGCGGGCTGGACAGCCACGACGACGTCTGCGCCGAGATCGCCGACCGCACCGGCTTCGGCCTGACCGCGGTCGATTACCGGCTGTCGCCGGAACACAGGCATCCCGCGGCCTTCGACGATTGCATGGCGGTGACCCGCGCGGTCGCCGCGGCGGGCGGGCCGGTGGTTCTGGCCGGCGACAGCGCCGGCGGCAACCTCGCGGCCGCGGTGGCGCAGGCGCTGCGTGGCGACGGCCTGCCGATCGTCGGCATGGTGCTGATCTATCCGGGCCTCGGCGGCGACCGGGGCCGCGGCAGCATGGTCACCCATGCCGAAGCGCCGATGCTGACGGTCGCGGACATGGATTTCTACGCCGCCGCCCGCGCCGGGCCAGGGCAGAACCTGCGTATGGACCCGACCGCGACGCCGCTGGCCGACAGCGACTTTTCCGGCCTGCCGCCGGCGCTGATCGTCACCGCGGAATGCGATCCCCTGTCCGACGACGGGCGCGACTACCGCGACCGGATCGTGGCGGCGGGCGGCAATGCGCTGTGGATCGAGGAGCCGGGGCTGGTGCACGGCTACCTGCGCGCGCGCCACAGCGTCGCCCGCGCGCGCGCCAGCTTCGACCGGATCGTGGCGGGGATCGACCGGCTGGGCCGGGGCGCGGGGCTGCGCTGACCGGCCCGGTCGGGCCGCGCTTCAATCGAGAAACGGCGCCGCCCGCATCGTGTCGGGGATCGGCGCGCCCAGCCGCTTCAGGATCGTCGGCGCCAGTTGCAACTGGTCGAGCGTGACATCCGGCGCCGGCCCCTTGCCGTCACCGAAGTAGTACAGCGCGAATTCCTGCTGGCCCTCCGACCGGCCGCCATGGTGGCCGCGCTCGTCCTGGCCGTGATCGGCGGTCACGATCACCTCGTAGCCCATCGCCCGCCAGCGCGGGATGAACGGGGCCAGCATCTCGTCCATCACGGCGCAGGCGTGATCCATCTCCTGGCAATCGTGGAAATACCGGTGTCCCATGCTGTCCAGCGTGCAGGTATGCAGGATACCGTAGTCCAGCCCGAACCGGCCACACAGCATCGTCAGCGTGGCGAACAGGTCGACATCCGAGGGCGTCATCTGGTTCACCAGGCCGTAGCCCGTCATCGTGTGAAACCGGCCGTGGTTGATCGTGTCGCTGTCCGGCTCGTCGTATTCGATGTCGCGCACGAGGTCGAAGGGCGCACGGTTGAAGAACTCCGACCAGAACGAATGGGTGACCGCCCCGGTCACCCCCCCGGCCTTGCGCACCTGGCCGAACACGTCCGGCATGTCGATCCGGAACACGTTGCCGTTGCCGGTGCAGCCATGCACCTGCGGCGAGACGCCGGTGTGGATCGAGGCATAGCAGGAGGCCGAGATCGAGGGCAGCACCGCCCGCATCGTCCAGCTTTGCGCCTCGCCGGCATCGACCCAGCCCTCGAGGTTGCCGAACAGCCGCCGCCAGTTTCGCAGCGGCACGCCGTCGAGGATGATCAGCAGAAGCTTGCGCCGCATCAGTGGCCCGCGCTTTCCATCTTGCGATGGGCGATGACCTCTTCGAGCCAGCCGATCCGCATCTCGGGCACCGAGGACAGCAGGAGATCGGTGTAGTCGTCGAACGGCGGCGACAGGACAGAGGCCTTCGGCCCGTAGCGCACTACCTCGCCCTGGTACATCACCGCGATGGAATCGGCGATCGCCCGCACCGTGGCAAGATCGTGGGTGATGAACAGGTAGGCCACGTTCTGCTGTTCCTGAAGGTTCAGCAGCAGCTTGAGGATGCCATCCGCCACCAGGGGGTCAAGCGCGCTGGTCACCTCGTCGCAGATGATCAGCTTCGGCTTGGCCGCCAGGGCGCGGGCGATGCAGACGCGCTGTTTCTGTCCGCCCGACAGTTCGGCGGGGTAGCGGTCGATATAGCCCTCGCCCATCTCGATCTGATCGAGCAGTTCCTGCACCCGCTTGCGCTTCGCCTCGCCCCGGAGGCCAAAGTAGAATTCCAGCGGCCGGCCGATGATCGTGCCGACGGTCTGGCGCGGGTTCATCGCCACGTCGGCCATCTGGTAGATCATCTGCAACTCGCGCAGATCGTCCTTCGTGCGCTGCGCCAGCGCGGGCGACAGCGTGCGTCCGGCGAAGTGGATCGCGCCCTTGGTGGGCGGCAGAAGCCCGGTGATCGCGCGCGCCAGCGTCGACTTGCCCGACCCGCTTTCGCCGACCACCGCCAGCGTGTGGCCCGGCTGCAGCGAGACGGTGACATCCTTGAGCACGTCGAAATGCGTGCCGCGGTAGCGCGCGGTCACATGATCGACGGTCAGGACCGACTCGGCCTCGTCGGTCTTCTCGGGATGTTCCATCGACCGGACGGAGACCAGCGCCCGCGTGTAGTCTTCCTGCGGGTGGTTGATGATCTGGTCCACCGGGCCGTATTCGACGGTCTTGCCGTTTCGCAGCACCATGATGTCGTCCGACACCTGCGCGACCACGGCAAGGTCGTGGGTGATGTAGAGCGCGGCGACACCGGTGTCGCGGATCGCCTCCTTGATCGCGGCGAGGACGTCGATCTGCGTGGTGACGTCCAGCGCGGTGGTCGGCTCGTCGAAGATCACCAGATCGGGTTCGGGGCACAGCGCCATCGCCGTCATCGCGCGCTGCAACTGCCCGCCGGACACCTGGTGGGGATAGCGTTGCCCGAAGGTTTCGGGATCGGGCAGGCCAAGCTTGGCGAACAGCGCCACGGCCCGCGCCTCGGCCTCGGCCCGGCTGGCGACGCCGTGCCACAGCGAGGTTTCGATCACCTGCTCCATCAGCCGCTTCGCCGGGTTGAACGCCGCGGCGGCGGATTGCGCGACATAGGTCACCTCGTGCCCGCGCAGCGCCCGCAGGGCCGACCCCCGTGCCCGCCGGATCTCGCGGCCGTTGAGCAGGATGTCGCCGCCGGTCAGACGCACGCCGCCGCGCCCGTAGGACATGGCAGACAGGCCGATGGTGGATTTTCCGGCCCCGGATTCGCCGATCAGGCCCAGCACCTTGCCCTTTTCCAGCGCCAGCGAGACGCCGTCGACGATGACGATGTCCTGCGGCTTCTCGCCGGGCGGATAGACCGTCGCCTCGATCTTCAGATCGCGGATTTCCAGAAGCGTGTCAGCCACCGCGGCCCCCCTTCAGGCTGGTCGTGCGGTTCAAGACCCAGTCGGCCACGAGGTTGACCGAGATCGCCAGCGTCGCGATCGCGATCGCCGGGTACAGCGCCGCGCCGATGCCGTAGACGATGCCGTCGGCGTTTTCCTTCACCAGCCCGCCCCAGTCCGCCATCGGCGGCTGCACCCCCAGCCCCAGGAACGACAGGGTCGAGACGAACAGCACCATGAAGATGAACCGCAGCCCCATCTCGGCCACCAGTGGCGACAGGGCGTTGGGCAGGATTTCACGGAAGATGATCCAGCCGCGGCCCTCGCCCCTGAGCTTCGCGGCCTCGACATAGTCCATCACGTTGATATCCACCGCGACGGCGCGGGCAAGGCGGTAGACGCGGGTGCTGTCCAGAAGCCCCATGACGACGATCAGCACCGGCACGGTGACCGGCATGACCGACAGCACGACAAGCGCGAAGATCAGCGACGGGATCGACATCAGCAGGTCGACGAAGCGCGACAGTACCTGGTCCACCCAGCCCCCCACCACCGCGGCGAGAAAGCCCAGAACCGAGCCGGTGGTGAACGACAGGATCGTGGCGGCCGTGGCGATGAAGATCGTCGTTCGGCCGCCGTAGATCATCCGGCTCAGCAGGTCGCGGCCAAGGTTGTCGGTGCCCAGCAGGAACTCGGCCGAGGATGGCGCCCAGATGTCGCGGCTGACGACCTCGGCCATGCCATAGGGCGCGATCCACGGCGCGAAGATCGCCGTCAGGAAGAACAGCGCGGTGAAGAACAGCCCGATCAGGGCGGCGAGCGGTATGCGCATCTCCCCTCCCCCTATTTCGGATGCCGCAGGCGCGGGTTCGTCAGGATCGAGACGACATCGGCGACAAGGTTCAGCCCGATGTAGACCGCGGCGAAGATCAGCCCGCAGGCCTGCACCACCGGCACGTCGCGTTTCGACACGTGGTCGACAAGGTACTGCCCCATGCCGGGATAGACGAAGACCACCTCGATCACCACGACGCCGACGACCAGATAGGCAAGGTTCAGCATCACCACGTTGACGATCGGCGCGATCGAGTTCGGGAACGCGTGCCGCCGGATGATCGTGAACATCGTCAGGCCCTTCAGCTCGGCGGTCTCGATATAGGCCGACTGCATGACGTTCAGGATCGCCGCGCGGGTCATTCGCATCATGTGCGCCAGCACCACCAGCGTCAGCACCGCGACCGGCAGCGCGATGGCGTACAGCTTGTCGCCCAGCGACATCGAATCGTTGATCGTGGCCACGGACACGCCCCAGCGCAGCTTCACCGCCACGAAGAAGATCAACACGTAGGCGATGACGAATTCGGGCACCGAGATCGAAGCGAGCGTGACGCCGGATATCAGCTTGTCGGGCCAGCGGTCGCGGTAGCGGACCGCCAGAAGCCCCAGGAAGATCGCCAGCGGGACCGAGATGACGGCCGCCCAGAAGGCAAGGAACAGCGTATTGCCCAGCCGCGCGCCGATCTGCGTGGCGATGTCCTGGCCCGAGGTCAGCGCGGTGCCGAGGTCGCCCTGAAGCACCCCGAACAGCCAGTTGAAATAGCGCGTCACGGGCGGGTCGTTCAGGCCCAGGTCACGCCGCAGGTTCGCCAGCGCCTCGGGCGTGGCCGACTGGCCGAGGATCGATTGCGCGACATCGCCGGGCAGGATGATCGTCCCGACGAAGATCAGGATCGAGACGAGGAAGAGCAGGAGGAGGCCCAGCGCGATGCGCTGGGCCAGGAGTTTGACGACAGGCGACACGCCTCAGACCACCCACATCCGGTGCGGGGCGTAGCTGTTCATCAGCGCGAAGCCGGCGGTGTCGTCGATCCAGCCGGCGATCCGATCGCTCGACGCGTCGATGAAGTCGTTGAACATCGGGCAGATCAGGCCGCCTTCGTTGTGCAGGATGGTGCCCATGTCGGCGTACATCTGCTTGCGCTTGCCGGCGTCCAGTTCGGCCCGCGCCGCGAACAACAGCTGGTCGAACTGCTCGTTGTTGAACTTCGTGTCGTTCCAGTCCGCCGTCGACAGGTAGGCGGTGGTGTACATCTGATCCTGCGTCGGGCGACCGCCCCAGTAGCTGGTGCAGAAGGGCTGCACGTTCCAGACTTCCGACCAATAGCCGTCGTTCGGCTCGCGCTTGATCTCCAGGTTGATCCCCGCCGCGGCGCAGGACTGCTGGAACAGCGCCGAGGCATCCGGCGCGCCGGGGAAGGAGTTTTCCGAGGTCCGCAGCAGGATCGCGCCGTCGTAGCCCGACTGCTGCATGTGGAACTTGGCCTTGTCCGGGTCGTAGGTGCGCTGCTCCATCTCGGTGAACAGCGGGTAGGCCGCGTTGATCGGCGTGTCGTTCCCGACCGAGCCGTAGCCGAACAGGATCTTCTCGACCAGTTCCTCGCGGTTGATCGCGTATTTCAGCGCCAGCCGAACGTCGTTGTTGTCGAACGGCGCGGTGTTGCAATGCATGATGAAGACATAGTGCCCCGGACCGCTGGTCTGGTGCACGGTGACGCCCGGCGCGCGGGCGACAAGGCCGGCGGTGCGCGGCGGCACCCGGTCGATCAGGTCGACCTGCCCCGACTGAAGCGCGGCGACGCGGGCGGTGTTGTCGTTGATGACGACCAGTTCCAGAACGTCGGCATTGCCGAGGTCGCCCCAGTAGTTGGGGTTCTTCTCGGCCACGAACCGCACGCCCATGTCGATTTCCTTCATGACATAGGGGCCGGTGCCGATGGCGGCGTCCGGCGCGTCCTTGCCGCCGCCGGGCTGGATGATCAGGTGATAGTCGGCCAGCAGGTAGGGCAGGTCGGCGTTCGGGGTGTCGAGTTCGACGACGACCGTGTCCTCGCCCTCGGTCCGCATCGCCTTGATGCCGCGCATGATGCCCAGCGCACCCGACTTGGTGTCTTCGCCGGAATGCCGGTCGAGCGATTCCACGACGTCCGTCGCCGTCACCGGCTGACCGTTCGAGAAGGTGATCCCCTTGCGGACCTTGAAGGTCCAGACCTGGGCGTCCGGCGTGCTTTCGAAGCTTTCGGCGACCTTGCCCTCGATCCCGCCGTCATCGGTCAGTTCGACAAGCGGCTCGCCCCACAGCCGGATCACCATCAGCGCCACCTGGTTGGTGGCCAGCGCCGGGTCCATGCTGTCGGTCGTCGACCCGCCCTGCAGGCCCATGCGCAGCGTGCCGCCCTTCTTCGGGCCCTGGGCGCGGACGGCCGTGGCGAGCATCGTGTTCGCCATCGCGGCAGTGACGCCCAGCGCACCGGCGCGGCCAAGGAAGGCGCGGCGGCTGTGCTTGCCCTGGACGGTGCGCGCAAGAAGGTACTTCAGTTCGTCGTTCATCCGGAGTGCTCCCTGTGGACTTATACTTGATTACCCAATCAATAACCTGCGTCCCGGCAAGCAGACAACCTTTCATTGCCTCCTTGTCCGTCATTGCAGGCGCCGGGGCGGGCCGCGCGACGCCGCAGCCGGGCGGACCCCGGCAAGGGAACCACCGCCCGCCGGCCGGGCCCGAATCGGCGATGCAATGGCGAACCCGGCCGCCGCGCGCTTCAGCGCTCCTCGTTCCAGTCGTCCTCGGCACGCCGCACAAGGGTGTAGATCTGCAGCGCGCGCCCGGTAAGCGGGCGCTCCATCTCTCCCATCACGTCGGTCTCCTGCGCCAGGTGCGCGGCGACCTCGTTCAACTCGGCCAGCGTCGCGCCGCTTTCGATGATCTCGACGACCATGTGATCGTCGATCTCGCCCAGGTGCCTGCGCACCTCGTCGCTGGTGATCGCCATGTCCTGTCCTCCCAATGCGCCTTGCGCGGCGGTTTCGATCTCGTTCCAGATGACGACCGGCGCCTCGCAGGCCGGCGCGCCCGTTTCGCACGGACCCGGCAGCGGAGGCGAAGGGCTGCGCCCGATCTCGCGAACCGGGCCTTTCGCCCCGTCGCATCCCCCCGATGCAACCCAAGGTACGGGTCGGGGCCGGGCCGGCGCCTTGACCCGGCTCAAACCGCGTCCGGGCCGATGCCGACCAGCGCGGCCGCCGCCGCCACGGTGCCCTCCACGCGGCCCTCGGTCGGAAGCGGGTGCCATCCCTGCGGGCCGGGATCGCGCCGCAGCTGCGCGTCCAGCACCTCGGGCGTGGCGTCGGACGGGCCTTTCGCCCGGTCGCGCACCCGCGCGCGCAGGACATCGGGATCGGCCGTCAGCCAGAGCCCGGCAAAGCCATGCCCGGCCACCGCCGCTTCCAGAGCCTGCCGCCGCGCCACATTGTCGAATACCGCGTGGACGATCACGCTGGCCCCGGCATCCGCCAGCCGCCGCGCCTGCGCCCCAAGCTCGGCATAGACCCGGTCCGACATCTCCGGCCGATAGGCGGCAGGCGGCAAGGCGGTGTCGGGCGCGGCACCGCAAAACGCCTTGCGCAGCCGGTCGCTTTCCAGAAGCCGGGCGCCCGGCGGCGCGCCGAGGCCGGGGGCCAGCGCCTCGGCCAGCGTGGTCTTGCCGCTGCCCGACAGTCCGCCGATCGCCGCCACGCGGGCGGGCACCCTGTGCAACAGGGCCTCGGCCAGGTCGAAATAGCCTTGCGCGATGCACGCCTGCCGGCCCCGGTCCGCTCCGGCCCCGGTCGCGAAGGTCGCCGTGACATGCGCGCGCACCGCCGCGCGCAGCGCCATGAAATAGGGCAGCAAGGCAAAGCCCTCGTCCTCCCCGGCCGCGTCGCAATAGCGATTGGCGACAAGATTGCCGAGGCCGGGCAGGCCGCGATGCCACAGGTCCATCAGGAGGAAGGCGAGGTCGTAGAGCACATCGACCGTGGCCAGCTGGTCACTGAACTCTATGCAGTCGAACAGCGTCGGTCGGCCCTCGAACAGGCAGATGTTGCGCAGGTGCAGGTCGCCGTGGCAGCGCCGCACCCGGCCCGCCGCCTCGCGCGCATCCAGCATCGGCGCGTGACGGTCCAGACCGCGCCGGAACGCGGCATCCAGCCGCTCGACCGCCGCCGCGCCGAAGACGTCGCTGGTGGCGAAGCCCGCGCGGTTGATGTCAAGCACGGCGGCGATGTTGTCACGGCCCGACCCGGCATGCACCGCCGGGGCGGCGGCATGGTGGCGCGCGATCACCCCGGCCAGATCGTTCATCAGCGCCGGCGTCAGCGCGCCCTGCCCGGCCATCCGGTCGAACAGCGCGCCCTGCTCGAAGCGCCGCATCTCGACCACGGCATCGGCCAGTGCGCCCGCGCCGTCGAAGGCCAGCCGGCCCGCCGCGTCCCGCGTGATCCGGCGCACCCCCAGATAGAGGTCCGGCGCGGTGACCCGGTTCAGGTCGTATTCCTTGCGGCAGTTGGCCAGCCGCTTTTCCGGCGTCGAGGCATCGGTGTAGGGCAGCCGGACGGCGCGCTTGAGCTTCAGCGCCCGATCGCCGGCGAGAAAGACGAGGGAGATATGCGTCTCCATCACGTCCACCGGCGCGGTCACGCCGTGCGTGGCGGGGTTCGACAGGAAGTCGATGACAGCCTGCTGTTCCCGGTCAGTCATGCTCCGGGCCTCCCGGACAGGGCCAATGCTGGCTCCGCAGCGCCCGGCTGCCGTCGCGGGGCCGGGGCAGGGCGGGGCCGGGGCAGGATGCGCCACCCCTGTCCGAATGGGTGGCACGGCCCGGGTCGCGTGGCAAGCCGGCAAGGCCCGGCCCCCGCGTGACCCGGCGTCGCGGGGACGCACGGTCTTGCCCGGTGCCCGCGCGATGGTCATGTTCGGCGCGATGACCCGCCGTGCCCAAGCATCGAACCACCCCGGCCGCAGCGCGGCGCGGATGGGCCAGCCGCAGGACGCGCTGCTGCAAAGGCTTCAGGCCGAGGGCCACCGCATACCGCTCAGCTTCGAGCTGTTCCCGCCGCATGGCGCCGACCGCCGCCGCGATCTCGACGCGACGGTGGCGGCGCTCGCGCCTGTCGCCACGGCCGGGTTCTCGGTCACGATGGGCGCGGGCGGCACCACGCGTCAGGGCACGCACGAGACCTGCACCGCGGTCGCGGCGCAGAGCGGTCGGCCGGTGATGGCGCATCTGACCGCGCTGGGCCTGACGCGGGCCGAGGCGCTGGCCGCCGCCGAAGGGCTGTGGGAAGCGGGGATCACCCGCATCCTCGCGCTTCAGGGCGACCGGCCAAGGCAGGGGCCGGTCCCGCCCGGCTTCGCCCATGCGTCAGACCTCGTCGCGGCACTGGCGGCGCGGCATCCGTTCGACCTGTCGGTGGCCGCCTATCCCGAAACCCATCCCGCGGCCAGGACGCCCGAGGCCGATATCGACTACCTCAGGCAGAAGCTGGAGGCCGGGGCGCGGCGCGCCTATTGCCAGTTCGTGCTGGACCCGGCCGCCTATGGCCGGTTCCTCGACGCCTGCGGCCGGCACGGGATCGACGTGCCGATCATCCCCGGCCTGATGCCGCTGGAGGGCTGGGCCCGGCTGCGCGGCTTCGCCCGCGCGAATGGCGCGTGCGTTCCCGCCTGGCTCGACCGGCTGTTCGCCCCGGCCGAGAAGCGGCCCGAGCTGATGCCCTATCTCGCCGCTGCAGCGACGGTGGAACAGGCGCGCCGACTGGTCGCCTACGGCGCGCCGGCGTTGCATGTCTACACGATGAACCGCTGGCCGCAGGCTCTGGCGCTGGCGCATCTGATGGGGCAGGGCTGAGGGCGGCATCCGGCCCGCCGAATGCCGCTTTCGAACAAGCGCACCGGGCCCGTGCGCGCCAGACAGGGGCACACAGCGCAACAGGGAAGCCCCGAATGCCCGGCCCGAACATCCTGATCCTGATGGTCGACCAGTTGAACGGCACGCTCTGGCCCGACGGGCCGGCGGACTGGCTGCACGCACCGAACCTGCGCCGGCTGGCGGACCGTTCGGTGCGCTTCGCCAATGCCTATACCGGCAGCCCGCTCTGCGCACCGGGGCGGGCGAGCTTCATGTCCGGGCAGTTGCCGCGCCGCACGCGGGTCTACGACAATGCCGCCGAATTCGCCTCCGACATCCCGACCTACGCCCATCACCTGCGCCGCGCGGGCTATGCCACCTGCCTCAGCGGCAAGATGCACTTCGTCGGCCCCGACCAGTTGCACGGGTTCGAGGAGCGGCTGACGACCGACATCTACCCGGCCGATTTCGGCTGGACACCGGATTACCGCAAGCCCGGCGAGCGGATCGACTGGTGGTATCACAACCTCGGCTCGGTCACCGGCGCCGGCGTGGCGGAGATCAGCAACCAGCTCGAATACGACGACGAGGTGGCGCATCACGCGGTCGCCAAGGTCTACGATCTCGCGCGCGGGGCGGATGACCGGCCCTGGTGCCTGACCGTCAGCTTCACCCATCCGCACGATCCCTATGTCGCGCGGCGCAGGTACTGGGATCTCTACGCGGATTGCGCCCATCTCGACCCGCCGGGCGCGGCGATCCCGTTCGAGGCGCAGGACGCGCATTCCGCCCGGCTGATGGAGGCCTGCGATTTCCGCGCCTTCGACATCACGCCCGACCACGTGCGCCGGGCGCGGCAGGGGTACTTCGCGAACATCAGCTACCTCGACGACAGGATCGGCGAGATCCTCGCGGCGCTGGAGGCGACGCGGCAGGAGGCGGTGGTGGTGTTCCTGTCGGACCACGGCGACATGCTGGGCGAGCGCGGGCTGTGGTTCAAGATGAGCTTCTTCGAGGGTTCGGCGCGGGTGCCGCTGATGATCGCCGCGCCGGGGCTGGCGCCGGGACGGGTGGACACGCCCGTGTCCACCATCGACGTGTTGCCGACGCTGGCCGAGATCGCCGGCGTCAGCCTCGACGAGGTCATGCCCTGGACCGATGGCGAAAGCCTGGTGGCAGTCGCGCAGGGCGCAGAGCGCACCGCACCGGTGGCGATCGAGTACGCCGCCGAGGGATCGATCGCGCCGCTGGTCTGCCTGCGCGACGGGCGCTGGAAATACATCCGCTGCGCCGCCGATCCAGACATGCTGTTCGATCTCGGGGCCGATCCCGGCGAACGGGTGAACCTTGCCGGCGATCCCGCCCATGCCGGTACGCTGTCCGCGCTGCGCGCGAAGTCGCAGGCGCGCTGGGACCTGGCCGCCTACGATGCCGAGGTGCGCGAAAGCCAGGCGCGGCGCCGGGTGGTCTACGAGGCGCTTCGCAACGGCGCCTACTACCCCTGGGATTTCCAGCCGCTGCAGAAGGCGTCAGAGCGCTACATGCGCAACCACATGGACCTGAACGTGCTGGAGGAATTCAAGCGGTTCCCGCGCGGGGAGTGAGCGGGGCGCGCCGGCGGAACGGTGCCGATCAAGGCGAGAAGGGCCGCGGATGGCCGCGGGCAGCCGCGCCGACCTGAAAGGTCGTCGCTTTATCCCGGCAAGGCCCCGAGACCTTCATCCGCACGCAAACGTCACCCAAGCGGCTGGCCGGGGGGCGGCCAGCCGCTGCCCGGGGGGCCGTTTGCACGGCTGTTCCCCCGGGCGGGCACCGACGCGTCCCGGCAGGAAACCAGACCCTGCCCTAGAACGGGCATTTCGCCGAGTAGGTCTCCGCCCGGCCGCCATCCGGGTGCCGGAACCGCAGGCTTTCGGCATGCAGCATCAACCGGGGAAACCCCCGCGCCGGTCCCTCGGCATAAAGCGGGTCGCCAAGGATCGGGTGGCCGATCTCGGCCATGTGGACCCGAAGCTGGTGGCTGCGCCCGGTCAGCGGCATCAGCCGCACCCGCGTCGTGCCGTCCGGGTCGTGCCTGATCACGCGCCAGTCGGTCTGCGCCGACCGGCCGGCGTCATGATCGACCATCTGCTTCGGCCGGTTCGGCCAGTCGACGATCAGCGGCAGGTCGACCCGGCCCTCCTTCGGCTCCAGATGCCCCCAGAGGCGGGCGACATAGGCCTTCTTCACCTGCCGCTTCTCGAATTGCAGGCCGAGGTGGCGCTGGGCATGCGGGGTCAGCGCGAAGACCATCACGCCCGAGGTGTCAAGGTCCAGACGGTGCACCAGCAACACCTGCGGAAACGCCGCGCGCAGCCGTTCGATCAGGCAATCGGCCCGGTCCGCGCCCTTGCCGGGGACGGACAGCAGGCCGGCTGGCTTGTCGACCACGAGAACCTCGTGATCGTCGTGCAGCACCGTGATCGGCACATCGGGCGGGGTATAGCGGAACTCGACCATCGCCGCCTGATAGCAGGGGCGGGCGGGAAGGTCATGGGGGTCGGCGTCATGGGCGGCAGCGGCGGGATTGTCACGCCCGATCGGCCGAGGATTGCCGCCGCGACATCGCCGGTGGGTGCGCCCTTCGCCCGTGCGCCAGCACGGGCAGCGCCCGCCCGCCCCCCAGGCGAGCGCTTGCGCGCCCCCCTCGGGCGGTCGCCGCCCGTGCTTCCAAACCGTTGCGGGGGAACGCGCGAATCGAAGCGCTGCGCCTGTCATCCCTTCACCCGCGCCCCCTGCGGATCATACATCGGCCGGGCCGAGGCCACGGCCTGCACCCGGCGCCCGGCCACGTCGACCTCCCAGCGCGCGGCCAGCAGATCGTCCACGCTCTCGCCCTTGCACGGCACGTAGCCCATGCCGATCGCGCCGCCCAGGTGGTGGCCATAGGCGCCGGAACTCAGGTAGCCCACGATCTCGCCGTCCCGCATCACCGGTTCGTTGTGATAGACCATCACCTCCGGTTCGGTCAGGCGGAATTGCAGCATCCGCTTTTCCAGCCCCGCCTCCTTCTTCCGAAGCACCGCGTCGCGGCCGATGAAATCGGCCTTGGCGGTCTTCACGGCAAAGCCCAGCCCGGCCTCCAGCACGTGATCCTCGGCGGTGATGTCATGGCCGAAGTGGCGGAACGCCTTCTCGATCCGGCAGCAATCCATCGCGTGCATCCCGGCCAGCTTCAGCCCGTGGCCCTGCCCGGCCTGCCAGAGCGTTTCGAAGACATGGCCGGCCATGTCGGCGGAAACGTAGATCTCCCAGCCCAGTTCGCCGACGTAGGACACCCGGTGCGCCCGCGCCAGCCCCAGCCCGATCTCGATCTCGCGCGCGGTGCCGAAGGGGAAGGCGGCGTTCGAGAAATCGTCGGGGCTGACCTCGGAGATCAGCGCCCGCGCGCCCGGCCCCATCACCGCAAGCACGCCCTCCCCCGCCGTCACGTCGGTGACCACCGCGTTGGCCGCGCCCAGGTGGCGGCGGATCCAGGCCTCGTCGGCCCGCCGGGTGGCCGCCGGGGTGACCACGAGGAAGGCGGTTTCGGACAGCCGCGTCACCGTCACGTCGGCCTCGATCCCGCCGGCGACGTTCAGGAACTGGGTGTAGACGATCCGCCCCGGCGCCACGTCCACGTCGTTGCCGCAGATCCGGTTGAGCGCCGCGCAGGCATCCGGCCCCTCGACACGCAGCTTGCCGAAGCTCGACATGTCGTACATCGCGGCGCCGGTGCGGATCGCCGCGCATTCGGCGCGGGTATTGGCGAACCAGTTCTGCGGCCCCCAGGAATAGCGGTACGCGCGCGCCTGGCCCGGCTCGGCGTACCAGTTCGCCCGCTCCCAGCCGGCGATTTCGCCGAACACCGCGCCGCGCTCGGCCAGGTGGCCGTGGAACGGCGTGCGCCGCACCCCGCGCGCGGTTTCCTTCTGCCGGTAGGGGTAGTGATCGGCGTAAAGCAGGCCCAGCGATTCCGTCGCCCGTTCGGCCAGGTAGCGGCGGTTGCGTTGGAACGGTTCGGCCCGCGCGATGTCGATGCCGCCGACGTCGAAGGGTTTCTCGCCCGTCTCCATCCAGTCCGCCAAAGCCATGCCCGCGCCGCCGGCCGACTGGATGCCGATGGAATTGAACCCCGCCGCGACCCAGAAGCCCGGCAGTTCCGGCGCCGGGCCAAGGTGGTAGGAATTGTCCGGCGTGAAGCTTTCCGGCCCGTTGAAGAAGGTGTGGATGCCGGCGGTTTCCAGCAGCGGGATGCGGTTGATCGCGGATTCGAGGATCGGCTCGAAATGGTCGACATCCTCGGGCAGCTGGTCGAAGCAGAACTCCTCGGGGATGCCCTGCAACCCCCAGGGCTTCGCCTTCGGCTCGAAGGCGCCGACGAGGTACTTGCCCGCGTCCTCCTTGTAATAGGTGCATTCGTCCGGCACCCGCAGCACCGGCTGGGGGCCAAGACCGGGGATCGCCTCGGTCACGATGTAGAAGTGCTCGCAGGCCTGAAGCGGCACGGTCACGCCGGCCATGCGGCCCACCTCGGCCCCCCACATCCCGGCGCAGTTGACCACGTGTTCGGCCCGGATAGAGCCGGTTTCGCCCGCCGCGCCGGCCCAGGTGACGCCGGTGCAGCGCCCGTTCGCACGGGTGATCCCGGTCACCTTCACGCCCTCGGCGATCACCGCGCCGCGCATCCGCGCGCCCTTGGCCATCGCCAGCGCGATGTTCGCGGGATCGCCCTGCCCGTCGGTCGGGAGCCAGACGCCGCCGGTCACGCCATCGATGTTGAGATTGGGGTAGCGATCCCTGACCTCGGCGGGCGACAGTTCTTCCACGGGTACGCCGAAGGCCCGCGCCATCGCGGCGGAGCGGAACAGCTCCTCCTTTCGATCCGCCGTCAGGGCGGCCGAGATCGAACCGACCTGCCGGAACCCGGTGGCCACGCCGGTTTCCGCCTCCAGCCCCGCGT
Source organism: Paracoccaceae bacterium (assembly GCA_024742695.1). GTDB lineage: Bacteria > Pseudomonadota > Alphaproteobacteria > Rhodobacterales > Rhodobacteraceae > JANSXY01. The sequence continues at coordinate 60,283 of JANSXY010000019.1, forward strand.
AGAGTTCCGCCGAGTAGCGGGCGAGCCGGGTCAGGTTCGCCGTGGCGCGCAGCTGCCCGATCAACCCGGCGGCGTGCCAGGTCGTGCCCGAGGTCAGCTGCTTGCGTTCCAGCAGCACGACATCGGTCCAGCCGATCCTGGCCAGGTGATAGGCGACGGACGCACCGACGACGCCGCCGCCGATGATCACGACACGGGCCTGTGTGGGAAGGGTCATGGTCTACCTCAGACGATGCTATGGCCGGCGGCGCGCAGCCGCCGGGCGATTTCGGCGATATGCGCCGGGGTGGTTTCGCAGCAGCCGCCGACGATCGTCGCGCCCGTCGCGACCCAGCGCATCGCGAAATCGGCGTAGCGCGCGGGGGTCATCTCGGGCCGGGCCTCGAGCGCGTCGACGGTCGGGCTGTCCTTGAGAAATTCCTTGGTGATCTGCCGGAACCCGTTGGCATAGGCGCCGAAGGGCAGGCCGAAGCCGCGCATCGCTTCCAGCGCCGCCGCCATCGCCTCGGGGGCCGAGCAGTTGGCCAGCACCGCGGCCGCGCCGCCCAGCACCGGGCCCAGCTCTGCCACCGGCTCGCCGGAGCGCAGCCTCGATCCGTCCTCGTCATCGACCGTCACCGCCAGCCAGACCGGCCGGCCGCCGGCTTGCGCGCCCTCCAGCACCGCGCGGGCATGGCGGACGGAGGCCACGGTCTCGCACAGGATCAGGTCCACCCGCGGGCCAAGGAGCCGCGCGATCTCGGCGTATTTCGGCACCGCCTCGTCGTGCGGCGGGTGGGTTTCGGGGCGGTAGGTCGCCACCAGCGGCCCGATCGACCCGGCGACCCGGCCCGAACCATGCGCGTCGCGCGCCGCCAGCGCCTCGGCCAGGGCCTGGGCATGCAGCGCCTCGAACCGGTCCTCGATCCCGGCCTTCGCCAGCCGGTCGCGGAGAATGGCATAGGTATTGGCGGTGGCGACACTCGCGCCGGCGGCGAAGTAGTCGGCGTGGACCGACTGCACCATGCCGGGATGGTCGATCATCACCTGCGTGCCCCACAGCGGGGTCGGCGGTGTGCCCGAGCGGGCGACGAGTTCCTGCCCCATGCCGCCGTCGAGAAGGGTTATGTCGGTCATTTCCAACTCCATCGAGCGGCGGCCCGTTTCTCGGCCGTCCGTGGAACGCGGGCGGCGCCCGGCACGGCGGGGTGGGTGCGCAAGCGCCCGCCCCGTGGGGGGCGGGTCGGACGCTGCCCGCGCTGGCGCGCGGGCGAAGAGGCGCACCCACCTGCAGCCCGGGTCACAAGGCCCGGCCGGTTCGTCACGCCCGGATCCTCTCGTTGCCCGCGTCCCAAAGCGCGCCGTCGCCCCGCACCACCGCGGGTCGCCGTTCGCCATAGATCTCCACCTCCAGCGCCTGCCCCGGCTGCACGAGGTCGGAGCGCAGCATCGCCAGCGCCACGCAGGCCCCCACCCGGTACCCCCAGGCCGACGAGGTGACTTCGCCCACGATCGTGTCGCCCAGCCACAGGTTCGCCATGTAGGGCGGATCGGCCATCGGCGCGTCGACCGTCAGCACCGCGAAACGCTTGGCCACGCCGGCCTGCTTCTCGGCCAGCATCGCCGCCTTGCCGGGAAACTCCTTGTCCCAGTTCACGAACCGCTCCAGCCCGCCCTGCAGCACCGAGTAATCGGTCGACAGGTCGCCCTTCCACGCCCGGTAGCCCTTTTCGATCCTGAGCGAATTCAGCGCCCACATGCCGAAGGGCCGCGCCCCCGCGCCGGTCACCGCGTCCCAGATCGCGGGCGCGTCGTCCACCAGGCAATGCACCTCCCAGCCCAGTTCCCCGGCGAAGGAGACACGCAGCAGAACCACCTCGCAGCCCGCCACGGTCGCTTCCTGCATCGTCAGCCAGGGCAGCGCCAGGTCGGCATCGGCGATCGGCGCCAGAACCTCGCGCGCCTTCGGGCCGGTGACCAGCAGACAATCGTACTTGTCGGACCGGTCGTGCACCCCGATCCCCTCCGGCGCCTGACGCGACAGCAACTCGCCATCATGCCATTGCGCGGTGCCCGCGGTGATCAGCCAGATCTCGTCGTCCGAGCGCGGGATCACGCTCATCTCGGTCACGATCCGGCCGCGATGGTCGGGGAAATAGGCCAGCCCGACGCGTCCGACGCGCGGCAGGTTCGAACAGGTCAGCCCCTCGACGAAACCGCGCGCGCCCGCGCCTTCGACGGCCAGCCGGGTGAAGCCGGTGATCGCCAGCACCCCGCAATGGTCGCGCACCGCCGCGCATTCCTCGGCGATCCGGTCTTCCCACGGCCCTGCCCGCTCCCAGGTCTGCGCGGCTTCCCAGCTGGTGTCGTCGCCCGGTTTGGCGAACCAGTTCGCACGCTCCCAGCCGTTGTAGGCGCCGAAGACCGCGCCGGCGTCCTTGAGCCGCGAATGCAGCTTCGACAGCCGCTTGTCGGGCCCGGCGGGCCAGCGGGCATGCGGGAAATGCATGCCGTATTCGTGGCCGTAAACCTCCAGCCCCTTGGCGACGCAATAGTCGTGATCGGCGTAGCCGGTGAACCGCCGCGGGTCGCACGACCACATGTCCCATTCCGTGCCGCCCTCGGTCACCCACTCGGCCAGCACCTTGCCCGCGCCGCCGCCCTGCGCGATCCCGAAGGTGAAGACGCAGGCCTCGAAGGCGTTGGGCACGCCCGGCATCGGGCCGATCAGGGGATTGCCGTCGGGCGCGTAGGGGATCGGGCCGTTGATGATCTTCGAGATTCCCGCCCGCCCCAGAAGCGGCACGCGCGCCATCGCGTCCTCGACATACCATTCCAGCCGGTCGAGATCGTCGGGATAGAGCTGGAAGCTGAAATCCTCGGGCATCGGATCGTCCGGCGTGGCCCAGTGCGCGCGGCCGTTGCGCTCGTAGGGCCCAAGGTTGAAGCCGTGCTTCTCCTGCCGCAGGTAGTAGGAGCTGTCGACATCGCGCAGCAGCGGCAGCTTGTGGCCCGCCGCCTTCGTCCAGGCCTCGATCTCGGGGATTTCCTCCGACAGGAGGTACTGGTGGCTCATCACCATCATCGGCACCCGGCGCCCGCCATAGGGCCGGAACCACTCGCCGACCCGCTGCGCGTAGTAACCCGCGGCGTTGACGACGATCTCGCAGCGGATTTCGCCCTTTTCCGTCTGAACGATCCATTCGCCGTTCTCGCGGCGGATGCCGGTGGCGGGGGTGAAGCGCAGCACCTTCGCGCCCATGTCGCGCGCGCCCTTGGCCAGCGCCTGGGTCAGCTGCGCGGGATCGATGTCGCCGTCGGCGGGATCGTAGAGCGCGCCGGCGAGGTCATGGGTTTCAAGGAACGGGTATTTCGCCCTGATCTCGTCCGTCCCCAGCAGTTCCAGCGCCATGCCCTGGTAGCGGCCCATGCCGACGGCGCGGGCGAATTCCTGCATCCGCTCCTTCGAATGCGCCAGCCGGATCGAGCCGGTGACATGGTAGTTCATCGGGTAGTCCACCGCCGCGCCGAGACCGCGGTAAAGCTCGGTCGAATAGCGCTGCATGTTCATGATCGACCAGGAGGAGGAGAAGGTCGGCACGTTGCCCGCCGCGTGCCAGGTCGATCCCGCGGTCAACTCGTTTTTCTCCAGCAGCACGCAATCGCTCCAGCCCGCCTTTGCCAGGTGGAACAGCGCCGAGGCGCCCACCGCCCCCCCGCCGATGATGACCACGCGCGCCGTTGTCGGAAATTCCGCCATGTCTCACTCCCAGATCAAGCGTGCGGCAAGTGCCGCGAAAGCGACCGCGGCCGCCCGGTTCAGTGTTCGTGCCGGCAGGGGCAAGGCCCGGCCCATCATCCCCGCCGCCGCGCCATAGGTCGAGGTGACGACGGCGCCCGTGGCGGCGAAGATCGCCCCCAGCACCAGCACCTGCACCCCCACGGGTCCGCGCGCCGCGTCGGCGAACTGCGGCAGGAAGGCCAGCACGAAGAGGATCGTCTTGGGGTTGGCGAGATTGGTCAGGAAGGCGCGCCCGAAGGCCCGCGCGGCATCCGGCCCGCCGTGGCGCCCGGCCCCGCCCACAGCGGCGGCGTGCCAGGTCTTCCAGCCAAGCCACAAGAGCCAGGCCGCACCCGCCCAGCGCAGCACCTCCAGCGCACCGGGCAGCGCGGCCAGAAGCGCGGCAAGACCCGCCCCGGCCAGCGCCACATGCACCAGCACGCCGGCCGACGTGCCAAGGCCCGCCGCCACCCCGGCCCAGGGCCCGCCGGCCAGCCCCGAGGCGGTGGCGAAGATCACGTCCGGCCCCGGCGCGAGGTTCAGCAGAACCCCGGCCAGCACGAAGGCCCAAAACGCCTCGGGCGGGGGCAGAAGCTCAGCCATCGCCGGCCCCCGCGGCCTGCGGCACCCCGTCGTTCAGCGTGTACCAGTCGCCCTTGTCCGCCACGAAGATATGCGCCGAAAGCGTTCCGCCGGTCGGCCCCCGCACCGCCCCGGCCTCGACCGAGAACGCCCCGTCCGCGGCCCGGAAGTAGAGTGACGATCCGCAGCCGGCGCAGAAGCCGCGTCGCCCGCCCGCGGGCGTTCCGTACTCGGCCAGACCGTCGCGGTTCTGCCAGGCCAGGGCCGATTCATCGGCATCGAAGGAGGCGGCATAGTGGCCGGAAAGCCGGCGGCACTGGCCGCAGTGGCAGGCGGTCACCGGCCCCGCGGGGCCGGGCAGCGCGAAGGCGACGGCGCCGCACAGGCAGCGGCAATCCAGCCGCTCCGGCGCCGGGCCGGGCGGCGGCGGCGGCCCGTCGGGCGCGTAGTAGTCGCCGGCGTCGGCGGTGAAGATGTGCTTGCCGGTGGTCAGCCCGGTCGGCGGATCGAAGGCCCCGGCGGCGACCGAGACATGGCCCTCGCCCTCGGCCTTCCAGAACAGGCTCGCGCCGCAGTCGGCGCAGAACCCCCGCGCTGCCGTGGCGCTGGAGCGATACCAGCGCAGGCCCGCGTCCCGCGTCAGGCGCAGGTCTTCGGCGGCGACGAGCGACCCGCCCCAGACATGGCCGCCCCACCGGCGGCACTGCGAACAATGGCACACGGCGACGGCGCCGACCGGTCCATAGACCGCGAACCGCACCGCCCCGCACAGGCACCCCCCCGCAGCCATCGTCGCCCCCTAGTAGACCGGCGGCGCGATCACCCAGATCGCGACGGCCGGTTCGCCATGGGGGTTGATCCACTCGAAGGGTTCGCCCCGGATCCGGAAACTGTCGCCGGGGCCCACGGAAAACCGCCGGCCGCCGATCAGCAGGTCGAGCCGGCCGGAGAGGATGTAGCCGACTTCCTGCGTCGGCCGCGTCACCACCTCGCCCAGCCGGCTGCGCGGCGCGAAGGTCGATTGCACCATCTCGAAATCGTCGGTGAGGTCGGGCGACAGCAACTCCTCCACCAGACCGGCCTCGCCGGACCCGATCCGCCGGCGGGAACCGGCGCGGACGATGTAGCCCTGCTCGTCCAAGGGCGCCTCGGGCCGGCCGAAGAACAGCGAACTGGGCACGCCAAGCACCGCGGCGATGCGGCGCAAATCGGCGATCGAGGGAGTGGAAAGATCGCGCTCGACCTGGCTGAGCCAGCCGACGGAGCGGTCGAGCGTTTCGGCCAGCCCCGCCAGCGTCAGGCCGCGGGCGCGGCGCAGCGCGCGCAGGTCGGCGCCCAGCGTCGCGGATGTGGCGTGGCCCTCGTACATCGGCCCCTGTCCTCCCCGGGCGCGGTGAAATCCGGCCTCCGATTTTCACGCTGGCGATGACCGGTGAAAAACGCAAGACAATTTTCACGGGCCGGACAGGCTGGCTGGCGACGGCGCGGGGGGCTGTCTGCCCCCCGGTCGGCTGCGCCGACTCCCCCCGAGGATACTTGCGGCCAAAATCCGGTCAGGGACGCTCGATCGCGATCGCCGTGCCCTCGCCGCCGCCGATGCAGATCGCGGCGACACCGCGCTTCAGGCCGCGGGTTTCCAGCGCGTTCAGGAGCGTCACGAGAATCCGCGCGCCGGAGGCGCCGATCGGGTGGCCCAGCGCACAGGCCCCGCCGTTGACATTGACCCGGTCGTGCGGCGCGCCGGTCATCGCCATGAAGGCCATCGGCACCACCGCGAAGGCCTCGTTCACTTCCCACAGGTCGACATCGCCGACCGACCAGCCGAGCCGGTCGAGCAGCTTTTGCGCCGCCGGCACCGGCGCGGTGGGAAAGTCGGCAGGGGCCTGGGCGTGGCTGGCGTGGCCGAGAATCCGGGCGCGCACCGGCAGGCCCCGCGTCGCCGCCGCCTCGGCCGAGGCCAGCACCAGCGCCGCCGCGCCGTCGGAGATCGACGAGGAATTGGCCGGCGTCACGGTGCCGTCCTTGCGGAAGGCGGGTTTCAGCGTGGGGATCTTCTCGGGCCTGGCGGTGGCGGGCTGTTCATCGGCCGCCACCACCGTGTCGCCCTTGCGGGTGCTGACGGTGACCGGCGCGATCTCGGCCTCGAAGGCGCCCGAGGCCTGGGCTTCCAGCGCGCGCGACAGCGAGGCGAGCGCGTAGTCGTCCTGCCGGGCGCGGCTGAACTGGAAGGCCCCGGCGCAATCCTCGGCGAAGGTGCCCATCAGGCGGCCCTTGTCGTAGGCATCCTCCAGCCCGTCGAGGAACATGTGGTCGATCGCGGCCGCATGGCCCAGACGGGCGCCGCCGCGCATCTTCGGCAGCAGGTAGGGGGCGTTCGTCATGCTTTCCATGCCGCCCGCCACGACCAGTCCGGCCCGGCCCAGCGCCACCGAATCGGCGGCGATCATCACCGCCTTCATCCCCGATCCGCACATCTTGTTCAGCGTCGTCGCCGGCGCCGATTGCGGCAGGCCCGCCGCGAACGCGGCCTGCCGCGCCGGGGCCTGGCCCTGGCCGGCGGGCAGAACGCAGCCCATCAGCACTTCTTCCACCGTGTCGGGCGCCGCGCCCGCCGCCGCCAGCGCCGCGCGGATCGCCGCGCCGCCAAGCTCGGGCGCGGCGAGGGGCGCGAACACGCCCTGAAAGCCGCCCATCGCCGTGCGGGCGGCGCCCGCGATCACCACATCCTGCATAGTCGCTCCTCCCTGGCTTCGGGGGATGCATACCGCTTGGTAAGGATTGCCGTCTAGCCTGCCCGGGAGCCAGGCCGCCAAGGGGTAATCGGTATGAACATCATCGCAGAAGCGCTCGACGGCGCTCTCGTCGTCAGGCTCGACGAAGAGCGGCTGGACGCCGCGATCGCCATCCAGTTCAAGGACCGGATGCGCGAGATCACCGCGCAACCGGCGGAGCGGGTCGTGCTGGACCTGTCGTCGGTGGCCTTCGTCGACAGTTCCGGCCTCGGGGCCATCGTGTCGGTGATGAAATTCCTCGCGCCGGCACGCAAGCTGGAACTGGCCGGGCTGACCCCGACGGTGGAGAAGGTGTTCCGCCTGACCCGGATGGATTCGGTCTTCACGATCCACGCCGACGCCCCGGAAGGGCAGATCCGGCATGCTGTGTGATCGCGCCAGCGACCGGAAGCCGGAAGCCGAAGTGACGCCGCAGGCGCCGCCAGGCGGGTTTCACGCGGTCTTCGCCGCCGACCAGACGGCCGTGCGCAGCGCGTTGCGGGCCGCGCTGGCCCGGTTCGTGCGGCAGATGTCGGACGACGAGGCCGGAACCATGGAACTGGTTCTCGCCGAGGTGCTGAACAACATCGTCGAACATGCCTTCGCCGACAGCGGGCCGGGCCGGATCGAGCTGTCGATCGCCCGCGACGAGCTTGGCCTGATGTTCCGGATCGTCGACGACGGGGCGCCGATGCCCGAGGGCCGCCTGCCGGCCGGGCGGCTGCCGTCGAACGCCGTCGCGGTCGAGGATCTGCCCGAGGGCGGCTTCGGCTGGTTCCTGATCCGGGATCTGACCCGCGAGCTGTCCTACGTGCGCGACGGGTCGCAGAACCTTCTGATGTTCCGGCTGCCGATCGCGGCCTGACCGCCGCCGTCGCGCTTTCGGCCCTTTTCATGCGGCCGGTCCCGGCCTAGCTTGCCGCCTGTCGACTGGGGGGCAGCATGCGCGATTTCCATCATCCCGGGCGTTCGCCCGTCTACGCCGCCAATGGCATGGCCGCGACCTCGCATCCGCTGGCGAGCCTTGTCGCCGTGGAGATGCTGCGCGCGGGCGGCAATGCCGTGGACGCCGCGATCGCGGCGGCCCTGGTGCTGGGCATCGCCGAACCGCAGATGACCGGGATCGGTGGCGACTGCTTCGTGCTGCTGAAGCCCGCGGGCGATGATCGGGTGATCGCCCTGAACGGGTCCGGCCGCGCGCCCGCGGGCCTGTCGGCCGCCGCGCTGCGCGACCGGGGCCTGACCGCCATCGGCACCGAAAGCGCCGAGTCCGTCACCGTGCCCGGCGCGATCGACGCTTTCTGCCGGCTGTCGGAGCGCTGGGGACGGGCCGGGCTGGCCGCGAGCCTCGCGCCCGCGATCCGCTACGCTGACGCGGGCATCCCGGTCGCGCCGCGGGTGGCCTTCGACTGGGCCAGGGATGCCGAACGGCTGTCGCCGGAGGGGCGGCGGCACTACCTGCCGGGTGGCGGCGTGCCGCGGGCGGGCCAGCTGTTCCGCGCGCCCGGGCAGGCGGAGGTGCTGCGCCGGGTCGCCGCCGAGGGGCGCGCCGGCTTCTACGAAGGCGAGGTGGCCGAGGACATGGTGGCGACGCTGACCGCGGCGGGCGGCTGCCACACCGCCGAGGATTTCGCCGCGACCGGGGCGACATGGGGCGCGCCGATCTCGGGCGATCACGCCGGCCACAGCCTGCTGGAACATCCGCCGAACGGGCAGGGCGCGACGGCGATCCTGATGCTCAACATCCTCGCCGAGTTCGACCTCGCCAAACTCGATCCGTTCGGGGCCGACCGCGTGCATATCGAGGCCGAGGCGGCGAAACTGGCCTATGACGCGCGTGACAGGTTCATCGCGGATCCCGATCACGCCACCCGGCTCGACCACATGCTGGCGCCGGAAACCGGCCGCCGGCTTGCCGCGCTGATCGATCCGAAACGCGCGATGCCCGGCATTCCGCCCAAGGCGGAGGCGATTCATCGCGACACCGTCTACCTGACGGTGGTGGACCGGGACGGGATGGCGGTATCGCTGATCTACTCGATCTACTGGGGCTTCGGATCGGGCCTCGCCACCGGGAAGTTCGGCATCCTGCTGCAGAACCGCGGCGCGGGGTTCACGCTGGCGGCGGGGCATCCGAACGAGGCCGCGGGCGGCAAGCGGCCGATGCACACGATCATCCCCGGCATGATCGCCCGCGAGGGCCGGGTGATCGTGCCGTTCGGGGTGATGGGCGGGGCATACCAGCCCGCCGGCCATGCCAGGTTCCTGACCAACCTGGTGCACCACGGCATGGATGTGCAGGCGGCGATCGATGCGCCGCGCAGCTTCCCCGAGGCGGGGCAGTTGAAGCTGGAACGCGGCTATCCGGCATCGGTCGCGGCCGACCTCGAGTCACGGGGCCACCGGGTCGTGGTGCCCGACACGCCGCTGGGCGGCGCGCAGGCGATCTTCATCGATCATGCCGGCGGCGTGCTGGTCGGCGGGTCGGACCCGCGCAAGGACGGCTGCGCGCTGGGCTACTGACGGCCGCGGCGCGCGGCGGTCAGTTCAGCTGGAAGTGCAGCGGGTAGCGGCCGTCCTCGAAATCGCCGAAGAGATCGGGCAGGTCCGGGTGATCGACCGGTTCGCCGGAATAGTCGGGCACGAGGTTCTGTTCGGAGACATAGGCCACGTAGTAGCTGTGCTCGTTCTCGGCGAGGAGATGGTAGAACGGCTGGTCCTTGGAGGGGCGGCTGTCCTCGGGAATCGCGTCATACCATTCATCGGTATTGGAAAACCTCGGGTCCACGTCGAAGACGACACCGCGGAACGGATGCTTGCGATGCCGGACGATCTGGCCGAGATGGTATTTCGCGTGGCTTCTGTGCATGGCATTGCACCCCCTTGGCTTGGTTAGTAATCCGTTGACGGGGGGGATGTCTACAGCCCTCGCCGGGGGCTTCGGAAACAGACTGTGAACCTTGTCCTGACAGTGCTGGAGATCGTCGCGCCGGTGTTCGCGCTTGCGGCGATCGGGTTTTCCTGGGTCCGGGCGGGGTTCGAATACCGGGTGGAGTTCGTCACCCGGCTGGCGACGTCCCTGGCGGTTCCCTGCCTGATCTTCATGACGCTGGTGCGGGCCGATATCGCGCCCGCCGCGCTGGCAACCGTATCGGCGGCGGCGCTTGCGGCCTATGCGGCGCTGGGGCTGGCGTTCTGGACGGGCCTGCGCGCGGCGGGAATGGACATCCGGACCTGGCTGGCGCCGATGGTCTTCGGCAACACCGGCAACATCGGCCTGCCGCTGGCGCTGTTCGCCTTCGGCGAGGCCGGGCTGAGCCTGGCGGTGGTGATCTTCGCCGTGACCTCGGTGCTGGCCTTCACCGTCGGGGTCTGGTTGGTGTCGGGCGGCGGCGCGCCGGCGCGGGTGCTGCGCGAGCCGATGGTGCCCGCCGCGCTTCTGGGCGTGGTGTTCCTGTCGCAGGGCTGGCAGGTGCCCGTGTGGATCGCAAACACGATGGACCTGATCGGGCAGATGGCGATTCCGCTGATGCTTCTGACCCTTGGGGTGGCGGTCGCGCGGCTGCGCCCGGCGGGGTTTCTGCGGCCCTTCGGAATGGCCGCGATGCGCGTGGCGGCCTGCACCGCCGTCGGCTGGGCGGTGGGCACGGCGATCGGGCTTTCGGGCGTCGCGCTGTCGGTGCTGATCCTGCAGGTGGCGACCCCGGCCCCGGTGACGAGCTACCTGTTGGCCGAGAAGTTCGGCGCGGACGCCGAGGCGGTGGCCGGGCTTGTCGTGGTCTCGACCCTGCTTTCGGTGCTGACGATCCCGCTGACCCTCGCGGTTCTGCTCTGACCGGCGCGGGTTTGTGATTCCACCTTCGCGCGAAATCCGCTAGAATATCCGAAAAACAAGATCGAGGCAGAAATGGGCAGATACCGGCGCGCGCTGATGGCGGGCGCGCTTTTGGCCGTGCTGACGGCCTGTGGCGGCTACGGGCCGCCGCGCAATCTCGACGACGCCTGCGCCCTCGTCGAGGAACGGCCGCGATACCTGAAGGCGATGGAACGCACCCAGGAGCGCTGGAGCGTGCCGGTTCCGGTGCAGATGGCGACGATCTACCAGGAATCGAAGTTCGTCGGCGACGCGCGCACGCCGATGCGCTACGCGATCGGGGTGATCCCGATGGGGCGGCAATCCTCGGCCTATGGCTACGCCCAGGCGCTGGACGGCACCTGGGACGATTACCGCAAGGATACCGGCCGCTGGCGCGCCAAGCGCGACCGGTTCGACGACGCGGTGGATTTCATGGGCTGGTACATGACCCGGACGGAGGCGAAGCTGGGCATCCCCACGTCCGACGCGCGGAACCAGTACCTTGCCTATCACGAGGGCCACACCGGCTATGCCCGCGGCAGCTACAACCGCAAGTCCTGGCTGGTGCGGGTGTCCGACCAGGTGGCCGCGCGCGCCGATCTTTATGCCGCGCAGCTCATTTCCTGCGGCCGGATGTAGGCTAGCGCCGCTGGCGCGCGTTGCGCTCCGACACTATCGAGAACAGCGAGGGCGGATACTGCCGCCCCTGCACCAGGTCGCCCAGCAGCACGGCCGTCTGGTTGCCGTACTCGTCGGTGACGATCCATTGCCTGAGCGTCAGCGGTTCGTCGGTGAAGATCAGCCGGATCGTGCCGTATTCGGGATGGTCGGGATCCTGCGCCACGACCGTCGTGGACACGCCGTCGCTGACATGGCCGACCACCATCGCCTCGCTGCGCAGATCGACATTCGTGCCCAGGATCAGGTTCAGCGGGGTGCGCCGCAGCGGGTATTCCTCGGGCATCTCGCTGGACTTGCCGTCAAAGATCGCCACCTGCCCGGCCGAGGCCAGCACAAGCGTTTCCTCCGGCGGGTCGTATTCGAACCGCACCCGGTTCGGCCGGTGGATGAACAGCCGGCCCTTGGAGGTCGTGCCATCGGCGTTGAGCTGGGTGAAGGTCGTCTCGGCGGTGCGGATCGAGCGGATGTAGTTGGTGATCCGGGCAAGCGAGATCGGTTCCGCCGCGGCCTGCCCGCGGGCGGGAAAGGCGGCGGCGGCGGCGAGAAGCGCCAGGGCGGTGCGTCGGGTCTGCATCATACCCCCTAGATAGGCGTCGCCCCGCCCCGTGGCAGCCCCCCGCGCCGATCACATCCGCGGCACGGGCGGATTGCCGCCGGGCGGCGGCGGATCACTGCTCCGGCACCAGGATCTCGCGCTTGCCGACGTGGTTGGCGGGGCTGACAAGGCCCTGTTCCTCCATCTGCTCCACCAGCCGCGCGGCCTTGTTGTAGCCGATGCCCAGCTTGCGCTGGATGTAGGATGTGGAAACCTTGCGATCCTTCAGCACCACCGCCACGGCCTGGTCGTACAGCGCGTCCTCGCCGTCGGTATTGCCGCCGAGGCCCAGCACCATGTCGATATCGGCCTCCTTGTCCTCGTCCGGTCCCTCGACGACGCCGCCGACATATTCGGGCGGGCCGAAGCTCTTCAGATGGGTGACGATCTCTTCCACTTCCTCGTCGGAAACGAAGGGGCCGTGGATCCGGGTGATCTTGGATCCGCCGGCCATGTAAAGCATGTCGCCCATGCCCAGCAGCTGTTCGGCCCCCATCTCGCCCAGGATCGTCCGGCTGTCGATCTTCGAGGTGACCTGGAAGCTGATCCGCGTCGGGAAGTTCGCCTTGATCGTGCCGGTGATGACATCGACGGAGGGCCGCTGCGTGGCCATGATCAGGTGGATGCCGGAGGCCCGCGCCATCTGCGCCAGGCGCTGGATGCAGGCCTCGATCTCCTTGCCGGCGACCATCATCAGGTCGGCCATCTCGTCGACGATGACGACGATGTAGGGCAGCGCGCGGGGCTGGAATTCCTCGGTCTCGAAGACCGGATCGCCGGTTTCCTCGTCGAACCCGGTCTGGACGGTGCGCTTGAACATCTCGCCCTTGGCCAGCGCCTCGCGCACGCGGCCGTTGTAGCCCTCGATGTTGCGCACGCCCATCTTGGACATCTTGCGATAGCGTTCCTCCATCTCGCCCACCACCCATTTCAGGGCCACGACGGCCTTCTTCGGGTCGGTGACGACGGGGGAAAGCAGGTGCGGGATGCCGTCATAGACGCTGAGTTCCAGCATCTTCGGGTCGATCATGATCAGCCGGCATTCCTCGGGCGAGAGCTTGTAGAGCAGGCTCAGGATCATCGTGTTGATCGCCACCGACTTGCCCGATCCGGTCGTCCCCGCGATCAGCAGGTGCGGCATCTTGGCGAGGTTCGCCACGATCGCCTCGCCGGCGATGTCCTTGCCCAGCGCCAGCGGCAGGCGCTGGTTGGTATCGCCGAAGTCGCGCGCGGCGAGGATCTCGCGCAACAGCACCTTCTCGCGATGCGCGTTCGGCAGTTCGATCCCGATGACCGACCGCCCCGGCACGGTGGAAACCCGCGCCGACAGCGCCGACATCGACCGCGCGATGTCGTCGGCCAGGCCGATCACCCGGCTGGCCTTCAGCCCCGGCGCGGGTTCCAGTTCGTAAAGCGTGACGACCGGGCCGGGCCGGACGCTGACGATCTCGCCCTTCACGCCGTAGTCGTCCAGAACCGCCTCCAGCATCCGGGCGTTGGCCTCCAGCGCCTCGTGCGACAGTTGGTGGCGGGTGATCGTTTCGGGGCTTTCCAGCAGGGCCAGCGGCGGATGTTCGTAGCCCAGCCCGGCGGGTTCGTCGAACCGCAGCCGCGGCTGCGCCTCGTCGCGGGCCTGTTTCGAGGGTGCCGGCGCGCGACGCATGGGCGGCTGAACGATCTGGCGGGGTTCCTCGGCCGTCTCGCCGGGCAGGCGCACCAGCGCCAGTTCCTCGGCCTCCGCCTCGTCGTCCTCGGGGCCATCGGCGAGAAGATCCACGGCCATGCGCCCCGGCGGCGGCAGGGTCGGCCCGCCGGTCACCGGCGGCTCGGCGCGCAGGCCCGCGGCGGCGCGGTCGGCGCCGCCCAGCCGCGCGCGAACGGCGTCGGCGATCCGGGCGCGCACGCGATCGTCACTGGGCTGCGCGATGCCCGCACCGCCACCCGGCAACGCGCGATCCACCAGTTCCGGTTCCAGCGCCTCGGCCGCGGCCGGCTCGA
>JANSXY010000066.1 GCA_024742695.1 Paracoccaceae bacterium
CGCGAGCCGGTCGACCAGCCGCGCGGCGTCGTAGAGATCGGCGAGGGTGGAGGGACGGTAGCGGCCGGTGTCCATGTCGAGCACCAGCGGGGCCGCCCCGCCCGACCCCAGATGCACCGCGCCCCCGGTCAGCGGCAGGTCATGCGCCGGGTCGCGCGCGGCCAGTGTCAAGTCACGGCGCAGCCCCGTCAGTGCGGCCTCGCAAAGGTCCGGCGGAAAGAGAAGCCGGCCGTCGTGCATCCGGCCACCGGCGGCGCGGACCATCTTGACCACAACGGGCGGGGCCTCTGCCAGACCGAGGTCGGCCAGCAGCGCCAGCGATGCCTCGTGGATGCGGGCGCAATCCTCCTCGGACAGCACCGTCAGCCGGCCGCCCCGCGTTTCCAGCGTGGGCGATGCCGGGCGGGCCGCGCGGGTCGCGCCCCGCCGCCGTTCGGTCCGCCCTGTCACGTCGCGGGTGATCGTCATCTTCCCCTGCCTTGCCGCGTGCCGATGCTGACAGGTTGCGGCTTGCGGACAAACGACTTGTCGGGCGAGTATAGCGCAAGTTCTCTTCATCCATGGACGCTGTCGCCCGATGCACCTGCGCAATCTTCACCTGAACGCGCTGCGCACCTTCGAGGCCGCGGCGCGCAGGCTGAGCTTCAAGGAGGCGGCAGACGAGCTTTGCGTCAGCGCCACCACCGTCAGCAACCAGATCCGCCGGCTGGAGCGCGATCTCGGCTGCCAGCTCTTCGTGCGCAAGACCCGCGCGGTGGTGCCGACCGACGCGGGCCGTTCGCTGGCCAAGGTGCTGACCCGGTCACTGGAGGATATCCGTGCCGAGGTCGAACGCCACGCCACCACGTGCCGGCAGCACGTGTCGCTGGCGGTGGGGCCCAGCTTCGGGGCGCGCTGGATGATCCCGCGGCTCGACCGGTTCCGCGCCGACCTGCCCGATATCGCGCTGGAGCTTCGGCATTCGCCCCGGATCACCGACGCCAGCATGATGCCCGCAGACATAGCGGTGGACTGGGGCGTGGGCGACTGGTCGGGGCTTGACGCCTTCCCGCTGCTGCGGATCCTCTATTCCCCGGTCGTCAGCCCGGCGCTTGCGGCGCGGCTGGGTCCGCCCGAGGCGCCGCGCGACGTCGCGCGGTTTCCGATCATCCACCAGCACGACCGCAGCGAATGGCTGGACTGGCTGCGCCACGCCGGCTGCGCCGGCCTGCCGCTGAAGGACCACGCAACGATCATCGATTCGAACGTCGTGTTGCAGGCAGTGCTGGACGGGCAGGGGGCGGCGCTGGGCATCTTTCCGTTCTGGCAGCCGTTCGTCGACACGGGCCAGCTTGTGAAGCCCTTCCACATCGACCTGGCGCCGACCTGCGCCTTCCACGTCCTGACCCGGCCGGGCGCGAGAAAGAAACGGGAGATCGACGAGATCTGCCGATGGCTGGAGCGCGAGGCGGCGTCAGAGGGTTAGAACGGCGGCCGCCGCGCCGCCCGCGTGATCGCGGGCGATGCGGTGGACGCGCGGCGGGCCATCCGCCGGAAAGACGCCGGCGGGGGCGCCATCCGACATCACCAGTGCCGCGCCGTCGTCGATCGCCCAGCCCGCGGGAAGATCGCCCGCCGCCACATGGGCCGCCATCGCGGCGATGCGGTCTGGCTCGGTGGAGGCGTGCGGCGTCATCGCGCCGGCGCTGACGCCCGCAAGGACCACGCCGCGCCGGGCGGCGCCCACAAGCACCCTGTCGATGCCGGTGGCGCGCAAATGGTCCAGCAGACGCACAGGGTCGCCGCCGCCGACATGGATCATGTCGAGCCCCTCGGCCCAACGGGCTGCCGCCGTGGCGTCGGCCGACATCGGCAGCTCGCGCATTTCGTGCGGGGCGAAGGCCGCGCGCACCCGCGCCGATTTCCCGGGATCGTCGCCGCTGGCGGTGCCGACATAGCCGAGGACCGGCGCTGGCGGCAGGTGGCGCAGGCAAAAGGCGTCAATTTCCGGGTGGGTGCCATGGCTTGCGCCGCCGCCGCCTATCGCGATCAGAACTAGAGGCCGGACATTGGGCGGAGGGGCGGCGTCACGCATAGGGCTGGCGGATGGATTCTCCAAATAACTGTATTTGTGCGACTGGACCGGGAAAAGGGAAGCTTCCGCAGTGCCGCGCGGCTTATGGACCAAATCTCCTTTATCCATGCCGCTGCCAATTGTCGCTTGTCCGGAACGCGCCCAAGGCGGAGCCTTCTCGACAAGGAATACAACGAAAAACGATGAATGCATCAGGGAGGACAACCATGAGAAAGACCCCAGCCCTGGCCGCCGCCATGGCGCTCCTGCTGGGTTCGGCAGCCTATGCCGAGCCCACCGGCACCTTCCGGCAGGCCCATGAATACGGCTTCGGCGCGCAGTCGAGCCTCGATCCGATTTCCAGCGGGCGGGTGTTCCAGATCACGGAGAAGTTGATGAGCCGCCTTGTCCGCCCGGACATGGACGGCAAGCCCAGCCCGGATCTCGCCGTCTCGTGGGAGGCCAATGCGGACGCCACGGTCTGGACCTTCGCGTTGCGCGACGGCGTCACCTTC